>DATJVU010000034.1:0-108077 GCA_035501655.1 Candidatus Solibacter sp. | reverse complement strand
CAATCAAATGTCCCGGTGCGCCGAGGCGTTTTGCGATTTCGTAACTGTGCCCGCCAAGGCCCACCGTGGCGTCGATATAGGTCCCGCCACGCCGCACGGCTAAAAAGTCGATCGCTTCTTTTAAAAGAACCGGAACATGATTTGGTGGATGACTCATTTCCCTTCCACCGCCATGCCCAACCCCCTGAGGGGTTTCTGTTGATCCCTCGCCGCCCACTAGATGCCCAGTTCGTCGAGCGTCTTCTCATCCTCAGGCGTAAACTTTTCGGTCTCGATCTCCTGTTTGAACAGCTCCAGGTTCCTGACCACGAGATACGTCAGGTTCCCCAGAACCGCTACCTCGCCCTTGATCTGCCCCGACTCGCGCAGCAACTGCGGCAGCAGCAACCGGCCCTGCCCATCCATCTCGACCTGCTGCCCGTAGTAATTGGTGCGATCCAGAAATTTTTTCTTCGTCGGATTGAAATTGGAGAGCCCGGCCAACTTCTGCTCGATTCGCTCCCATTCCTCGAAGGGATACACTTGAGCAACCCTTCCATCCACGCTGGTGATGTAGAATTGCAGCCCGTATTTCTCGTCGATCACCCGCTTGAACTCGGCCGGGATCTTTAAACGACCCTTTTCGTCGACCCGGGTTGGATGATTGCCACGAAACATGTCGTATGACTGCGACTAAGGAGGTAAAAACCGCGCAAAATTCGGTCAATATTGGTCGTTCTGGGCTGTCTGTCGGGCTTTTGGGTCGGATTCCCACCGGCTCCACGTTTCTAGCTCCTAACTTCCCACCAACCTTACCGATGCCGCCACTTTCTACCACTTTCTCCCACATCTTAGCCGTAAGTCGTTTATTGTCAAGCAGAAACTTGCTAGTCCCTGCTCCACTTCTCAACCATCTCGGGAAAGTACGAAGGCTTGTGGTTTACCAATTAAGCCACCACAAGGGATTGGGTTTACGGCCGTGGTTCTTTCGCTATTCTTTCGCTTAGATTTTTCTTGACCTCAGCCACCAGCGCGGATTTTCTTGTGGAAAAGGCGGATTAGAGCGCGGCCGAACTACTGAAGGGGAACCGCCAGGAACCCGTTGACGCCGCCAGTGTCGGCGTCATACTGCCCTGACACGTGGCCACTGTCATTGATACCAAAAGCAATGGGGCCGGAACCGTACGGCGCATCGAAGAGTATGTAGGAGTGGCTTGCGAAATTGTAAACGTACGCCCGCGTATCGCAGTACCCGGCAATCTGGCCAAGATTGTTGATTCCGTTCGCCACGCTGCTCTGACATGCCGATTTGAACAGGTTTTGGAACATGCCGCCGCTGTACATGAATGCGTGGTTGGCCCCACTTGCATCCGTATAGAACCCAACGATCTGACCGGCGTCATTGATTCCGCGAGCCCCTGTGCTTACCGCCCCAGGAAAGTTTAAGGTAGTGAACGTTCCTGCGGTGTAGATGAAACCTCGCAAGGCACCAGTCTGAGGAAAAAACTGGCCGACAATCGTCCCTGAGTCGTTGATACCATTGGGCTCAGTTGCTAGCGCCCCTGGGAAATTGATTGTTGTAAAGACTCCCGCGCTGTAAATGAAGCCTTGCGGATTTTCCGAGCAGCCGTTGCCGTCGTAGTATCCAACGACTTGTCCCTGGGAGTTGATGCCAAAAGGGGCGGTGCAGCCACCGGGAATGTTGATTGGGGTGAAGACACCGTTTTTTAGCAGGAAGCCCCCATCGGTAGTATCCGTCCCGACAATCAAACCTGCGTTATTAATTCCTCGGGGCCCTGTGGTACTCGCGCCCGGCGCGGTAATCCTGAAGTACCGAAAGTACTGAGCTGCTGTCGCGGGTATCGTGACGGCGAGGAGCCCGCAAGCGACGACCGAAAGTCCCACTAAGAAAATTTTTCGATTTCGGTAAAAAAGCCGCGCTGCCATGCCGACCTCGTTTCTGGATATCATCTTGCGCAAGCGGCTGCAATTATTTCCTGTTGCCTATACCTGGTCAATGAGAAGAAAGCCTCCACTATTCGCGCCAAAGTCATCTAAGAGGCGTTAAGCTTGAATAATCCCTGAGGTGGACTAATGAAGAGAATTTGCCTATTTCTAGCCGTCGCGCTGTGCTGCACGCTTTCGATGTGCGCGCAAGATAATCAATCTGCACCCGCGCAGCAACCCGCCGACCAACCGAACCCACCCGTCGAGCAGATGGACAAGATGCCTCTGTTCAAAGTCACGGTCGTGGCCCGAACCACAAAGGCCGTGAATTATCGCCACCGCGGCGGCTCGACCACGGTTGACCTCAAGGGCACCGACCGCCTGCCCGAAGCCTCAGGCCGCGCGAAAGTCGACGGCAAAGCCGGACGCCTAGCCATCAGCGCCGAGATCAGCCACATGCGCCCGGCAACTTCGTTCGGCGCACAGTATCTGACCTATGTTCTTTGGGCGATCACGCCCGAAGGCCGAGCGGTCAATTTGGGAGAAATGGTTCCCAACGACAGCGGCAAGACCAGCATTGACGTCACCACCGATCTCCAGGCCTTCGGACTCGTCATCACCGCCGAGCCCTACTTCGCCGTCATCCGCCCCAGCGACCTGATCGTGGCGGAAAACATCGTCCTCTACGAGACCAAAGGATTCGAGCAGCCCATCGATACCAAGTTCGACACGCTCGAAGGCAGCGAATACACCATCGACATGCCGGTAGATCAGCTGCCCTCGGCGACCGCCGCGCCGAAAACGCCGCTCGACCTGCTCGAAGCGCGCAACGCCGTAGCCATCGCGAAAGCAGCCGGTGCCGAGCAATACGCCGGGTCGAGCCTCGCGAAAGCCACCGACATGCTCGCGCGCGCCGAAGACTATTTGGTGCGCAAGCAGGGCCGCACTCCCATCGGCACCGCCGCCCGCGGAGCCACGCAGCAGGCTGAAGACGCCCGCGTGCTCACGCTGCGTCTGAAAGAAAAAGAGCGCGTCGAGGCCGAGCGCCGCCGCATGCAGGAAGCGCAGGAAAAAGCTGAAGCCGACGCCCGCGCCTCGGCCGCCGCCGAAGCTGCCGCCAAAGCGCAAGCCGAAGAAGATGCGCGCAAGCGCGCGCAGGCCGAGTCCGATCGCAAAGCCGCCGAAGCAGCGCAGGCCCTAGCCGAAGCCAAACAAGCGCAGGCCCAGGCCGATCAGGAACGCGCGCAGATGGAGGCCGACCGCTCCCGCCAGGCCGCCGAAGACGCCGAACGCCAGAAGCAGGACGCGATTCGCCAGAAAGAAGCCATGCGCGCCCGCCTGCTCGCGCAACTCAACCAGGTGCTGCAAACCCGCGACACGGCGCGTGGCCTGATCGTGAGCATGCCCGACGTGCTCTTCGACTTCAACAAGTACGCGCTCAAGCCCGAAGCCCGCGAGCGCCTCGCGCGCATCTCCGGCATCGTGCTCGCCTATCCCGACCTGAAGTTGTCGATCGAAGGCTACACCGACAACATCGGCACCGACGAATACAACCAAACCCTCTCAGAGAAGCGCGCGCAAACGGTGCAGGCTTATCTGGCTGGTTCTGGGGTTGCGCCCGATCATGTCAGCGCCACGGGTTATGGCAAAGCCGATCCGGTAGCCGACAACAAGACTGCCGCCGGCCGCAAACTCAACCGCCGCGTAGAAATGGTCGTCTCAGGAGATGTAATCGGCACAGAAATCGTCCCGGACTCGAACCCAGCCCCGGCACAACCAGCCAATCAATAACCGAAAAGAAACGGTTGCCCCAGTCTAGTCTCGCGCAGTTTGCGAGACAGGGTGGGCTTCTGTTTTTGGCGTTCTTATTTAGATTTCCAAAAGAATATGGGGTGCCCCATAGCCTGCCCTGAGCGAAGTCGAAGGGTCTCGCCGCAGTTGCGAGACATGGGTAAGCTGAGGCCGGAACCCAAGTCAACGCGCAGGCTCAACAAACACTGCAGTCCCATAAGCCAAAACTTCCGTCACGCCTTGCATCACTTCAGTCGCGTCGTAGCGTGCGCCAACCACGGCGTTCCCGCCGATCTCCGCCGCATGCTGCAGCATCAAATCAAAAGCCTCCTGCCGAGTCTTCTCGCACAGATTGGTGAGCAGCGTAATGTTGCCGCCGACCAGCGTCTGCAACCCGGCGCCGATCGTCCCGAAAATCGAACGTGAACGCACCACAATCCCGCGCACCACGCCAAGCGTCCGCGTCACACGAAAGCCGTCCAGTTCGAATTGCGTGGTCACCATGTTGTGCGCCACCATACGCCCTCCGCTGTAGCTTGCCATTAGTTTCTTTCCTCTGGTTTGCTTTGGAAATTCTGCGCAGCGCAACTATAGCGTGCCAGATAAACGTCGAGAAGTGATCGCGCGGTTGCGTGCTCGCTCGACGCGAGATTCGGTTCAAAGTTGAAATTCCTTAACGACTGTCATCCTGAGCGGCGGCAAAGCCGCCGTGAGGGACCCTACGGCAGCATAGACCAACAGTGCTGTTTATGAGGAATGAGCAACGCTTGCATCAGCACAGCCAGACTCTCACGCTGCAACATGACAGCGGCATTCGTAAGGTCCTTCGGACGGCCCTGCCGTCCTCAGGATGACATCGTGGAACCTTTCGCCTGACGCCCGACGCCCGCTTATCACTCCAACTCCGCTGAAATCGTAAACTCCCGCGCCGACAAGTCATACTCCACCCGCAGCACGTTCGGCTTGCAGCAGACCTGGCAGTCTTCCACATAACTCTGTTTGCTGCCCGCGGACTCATCGACCGAAGTCACATTCCATTCGCCGCAAGAAGCGCATTGAAATCCAGATTCCATCCAGTTGAGAGTATGTCGCGTAGAGACGCTGCCTGCAACGTCTCCACGATCCCTCTCATATAATGATTCCCTTCCCGGAGGATCAATGGTCTCACGCAGACGTTTTCTTCAGGCAGGCGCACTAACGGCGGCCATCCCGATCGCAGCGCGATCGTTAACCGCCGACGACTCCTCCCTGCCGCCGTCCCTCGCCGCGCTGACGTCGCGCAAGTCCGAAGCCAAGCCCATCACCAAAGACGAGCGCCGCGAGCGCCAAGAGCGCGCCCGCAAGCTGATGTCGGAGAACTCCCTCGACGCCATCATCCTCATGGAAGGCACCTCGCTTCGCTACTTCACCGGAATTCGCTGGTGGGGCGGCGAACGGACCTTCGCTCTCGTCCTGCCAGCGAAAGGCGCCGCATTCTATGTTTGCCCCGCGTTCGAAGAAGGCCGCGCCCGCGAGCAAATCTCCAACGCGCCCGAGGGCGACAAGCCGGATGTTCGCATCTGGCAGGAAGACGAAAATCCCTACCAACTCGTCGCGCAAGGATTGAAAGAGCGCAGCATCGCCACCGGAAAAATCGGAATCGAAGAAACCATCCGCTTCGTCTTCGCAGACGGCATCGCCAAAGCGTCTCCGCAAGCCACCGTCGCGAGTGCAACTCCGGTGACCGCCGGATGCCGCATGATCAAGAGCGCCAGCGAAATCGCGCTCATGCGTCTCGCGTCGCAGGTCACGCTCGCCGCCTACGAAGCCACATATCACGCCGTAAAAGATGGAATGACCCAACACGAAGTGCAGGCACTTGTCAGCAAAGCCCACGATCTACTCGGCTTTCCCGGCGGCGCCGACGTGCAGATCGGAGAATTCTCCGCTTTCCCACACGGCTCCGTCACGCCGCAAGTCGTGCACGAAGGCACCATTGTCCTGATGGACGGCGAATGTACCGCCGAAGGTTACTATTCCGACATCACGCGCACTTATGTCCTCGGCAAAGCCACCGACAAGATGAAACAGGTTTTCGATATCGTGCACCGCGCACAATCGGCCGCGCTCGCCGCTGCGCGCCCCGGCGCAGAGTGTGGCTCCATCGATGCCGCCGCGCGCAAAGTCATTACCGACGCCGGCTACGGCCCCGACTACAAATATTTCACGCACCGTCTAGGCCACGGCATGGGAATGGACGGCCACGAGTGGCCCTATCTAGTCCGCGGCAATCCAGTGAAGCTCCAAGCCAACATGACGACCAGCGACGAACCGGGAATCTACATTCGAGGCGAATTCGGCATCCGTCTGGAAGACGATCTCCACGTCACTGAAAATGGTGCGGAACTGTTCACGCCGCAGAGCCCATCGCTGGAAGATCCGTTCGGGAAAAGCTAGGTGGCAAGGTGGCATAGTGGCAAGGTAGCAAAGTTTCAAAGTTTCGAAGTTGATGACACAGGATAAAGCGCTATGACCGCTCTCATGAGTGCAGTTGAAACTTTGCCGACTTGTCACTTTTGAAACTTTGCAACATTGAAACCTTGCCACTGCCACCTTGACCCCTTGCCACCTGCTCTTTTTGACTTCCCCGCCCACCCCACCTACCATTAACACCCGATGATCGACCAGACCATCTCCCACTACCGCATTCTGCAGAAGCTCGGCGGCGGTGGCATGGGCGTGGTTTACGAGGCGCAGGATCTCAATCTCGGGCGCAAGGTCGCGCTCAAGTTTCTCCCCGAAGAGTTGGCCAAAGATCCGCAGGCTCTCGAACGCTTCCGCCGCGAGGCGCGGTCGGCTTCGGCACTGAATCATCCCAACATCTGCACCATCCACGAAATCGCTGAAGCCGACGGACGCAACTTCATCGTCATGGAAATGCTGGCGGGCGAAACGCTCAAGCACCGCCTGGGAGGCGGCGCGCTACCGCTGGAAGTACTACTCGAACTCGCCACACAAATCGCTGACGGCCTCGATGCCGCCCACAGCGAAGGCATCATCCATCGCGACATCAAGCCCGCGAATCTTTTCGTCACCAGGCGCGGTCAGGCCAAGATTCTCGATTTCGGCCTGGCGAAACTGAGCGGCACGCCCGAAATTTCCGGCAGCACTCCCGACGCCGCCACCATGGGCGGAGCGACCATCGATGGCAACCTCACCAGTCCCGGCACGACCGTAGGCACCATTGCTTATATGTCGCCCGAGCAGGCGCGCGGCGAAGAGCTCGATCGCCGCAGCGATCTCTTCTCATTCGGAGCCGTGCTCTACGAAATGGCCACGGGCAAGATGGCGTTCAACGGCAACACTTCGGCCGTCATGTTCGACGCCATCCTGCACAAAACGCCTACGTCGCCTGTGCGCCTGAATTCCGACTTGCCGCCCGAGCTCGAACGCATCATCAGCAAGGCTCTTGAAAAGGACTTATCTCTCCGCTATCAGAACGCCGCCGACCTGCTCAGCGATCTCAAACGCCTGCGCCGCGATTCCAGCTCCGCGCGTGTCGAAGCCGCATCCGGCCCGGCTCCCGTAGCCCCAAAGGCGCTTTCGTGGAAGGCAGTCACCGCCGCAGCGGCTGTTCTGATTCTCGCCGCCGCCGGCTGGTTCGCCTACAAATCCCGCGCCGCCAGCGGTGACATCTCCTCGGTGGCGGTTCTTCCCTTCGCAAATCAAAGCGGCAGCGCCGACACTGAATATCTCAGCGACGGCATCACCGAAAGCCTCATCAACGATCTTTCGAAACTTCCAAAACTCGCCGTCATGTCGCGCTCGTCGGTCTTCCGCTACAAAAACCACGACGCCGATCCGCAAGCCGTCGCCAAAGATCTGAAAGTCGAAGCCGTGGTCACCGGCCGCGTCATGCAACGCGGAGACCAACTCGTGGTCAGCGCCGAACTCATTGACGCACGCAGCAATCACAACCTTTGGGGTGACCGCTACGACCGCAAGCTTTCCGATTTAATTTCCGTGCAGCAGGACATCACCAGTTCCATCGAAGCACATTTGCGCGAGCATCTTTCCGCACAGAAAACGCAAACTGCGTCTCACGGAGGCACCACCGACCCGGAGGCCTATCAGCTCTATCTCAAAGGCATGTACAACTGGGAACGCCGCAATCAGGATTCTCTGGAAAAGGCCAAGGACTTCTTTAATCAGGCCATCGCCAAAGATCCCAACTACGCCATGGGCTACCTCGGCCTCGCTGAGTATTACTACGTCGTCTCCGACTACGCGCCGATTCCTAACATCGAAACCATGCCCAAGGCCAAGGCTGCCGCGGAGAAGGCACTTTCCATCGACGAAACATTGTCGCAGGCTCATGCCGTTCTTGGCGGCGTTCATGATGCACTTTTCGAATGGGAGGCTTCCGAGCGCGAATACCGCCGCGCCCTCGAACTGAATCCTAACGATGCAGTTATCTATAACTGGTACAGCTTTCTTCTCAGCCAGCAGGGCCGCAACGACGAAGCCGTAGCAGCCGCGAAGCGCGCCGTCGAACTCGACCCCCTGAGCGTCAAGTACAACGATACGCTGGGGGGAGTCTACCGTGATGCACGCAGGTACGATCAGGCCATAGCCCAGTACAAGAAGACATTGGACATGGATCCAAACTACGTCTCTTCCCTGAACAATGTCGCGATTACTTACGAAGACTTGGGCCAGTACGAACTCTGGCTCGAGAACTGGAAAAAGGCTGCGTCGGTCAACGATGATCGCGAAGAACTCGCGATCGCCGAGGAAGTCGCTCGTGTTTACGCCAAGTCCGGTTATCCCGCAGCCATGCGACGCTATAACGAAATGGACCTGGAATTAGCGAAACGGCGCTACCTGGACCCCGCGGAAATCGCGCTTAACTACGCTGCCATCGGAGAGAAAGATCAGGCGTTTGCCTGGCTTGATAAAGCGTACGCGGAGAAGTCCGACTTGATGGTATGGATCAAAGCCGCCCCGCAGATGGACGGCTTGCGCTCCGACCCGCGCTACATCGCGCTGCTGAAAAAGATGGGATTGCCCCAGTAAATCCGACTTCGATTCAAGCGAGGCTGTCATCCTGGGCGAGGATTGTGCTCCGGCAAGGCCAGAGCACAACCGCAGTCGAAGGATCCCTGCATGTCCTAAGGAATTCGTCCACAAGAAACTCAGCGGGTTAGCCCAAAAACCCAAGACCCGATCCCCAAGACCCGCCCTACTCCGGCACCGGCGGGCACCCGGGAAACTCCGCCACAAACGTATTCCCGATGTACCCGAGATAACTAATCCCAATCTCGCTGGTAAAAAATCCATCCGCAGTCAATTTCCGCAGCCAGCCAAAAAATTCAATTCCCTGCCCCAGCGCTGGATCGCTCTTCGCATTCTTGCGATAAGCAATCAGATCAAGAATTTCTTTTTGCTGCGCCGCCGTGCAATCGAGATATGCATTGCCGTAGCGATCAATGCACGTGTTATCAAGCCACATCAACCCGCCGCCGAGCATCACCTGGTACTCCTTGTTTTCGCTGGTAATCAGGTCGATGAACTCCGGCGCTCCCGCCTCGATCGCTCCCTTCGCCTCTTCATCAGCAGGAATAATCGTCTGGCACAGGCTCTGCAGCATCTTATAGGCATGCGCCGAGAAGAACTTCGGCGCATACACCTGGTTCGCCGCGGCTTTCTCCGCCTTCACCATGCGGTGCGCCATCTCGGCCGCTTCCAGCGGAATCACTCGCAGCACTGATCCGCTCATCGCCGTCAGCGTGAGCGATTTCAAAATATCCCGCCGCGTAATCGACATGCTCACGCCCCCAGGTTCCCTTTCTTGGCCTCGTCAAGCAGATATTCTGACGCGCGCCACGTCAGCGCCATAATCGTAAGAGTAGGATTCTTATCGGCGTTGGTCACGAAACAGGCGCCATCGGTCACGAATAAATTCTTCACGTCATGCGCCTGGCAATATCCATTCAGCGCCGAAGTCGCCGCATGTTCTCCCATGCGCACTGTGCCCACTTCGTGAATGATCACGCCACCATCTGCGATCCCGTATGGATGCGGCCCATCCGGGCTCGTCTTCGTCAAATAGACTCCGCCCGCAGCTTCCACAATCTGGCGATAGGTCTCCTGCATATCCTTCGCCATTTTGATTTCGTTGTCGCTCCACTTCCAATGAAAGCGCAGCACCGGAATGCCCCACTGATCGACCGCCGCAGGATCGATCTCGCAGTAACAATTCTCGTTCGGAATCATCTCGCCGCGCCCGGCGAAGCCGATGTACGTTCCATATTTCTTCTTGGCCTCACGCTTCAGCCCAACGCCATAACCTTCGTAGTCGTCGCACAGATCGTCGAAGTCGCTCACGCCCGGCATGCCGCGTCCGCCGCCGAATTCGGTGTGATACCCGCGCAAGAAATCATTCTTCCGGTCGAACTTCCACCACGGCAGATACATGTGCATGCCGCCCACGCCGTCGTGATTATGCGCCGGCATTTTTTCGAGCTGCGGAAAATATCCGCCGCCGTCGCTGCCCACCGTATCCATCAGATTGCGACCGACCACGCCAGATGAATTCGCCAACCCATCCGGAAACAAGGTCGACTTCGAATTCAGCAGCAAGCGCGCCGACTCGCAAGCGCTTCCAGCCACAACGAAAGCCCGCGCGTGAATCCGCTGCTCGGTTCGCGTCGCCTTGTCAATATAAGAAACAGCCGCAACTTTGCCATCTTTTCCGACGACAAGTTCCCGTGCCATCGCCCCGGTGATCATCGTCAGCCGTCCGGTCTTCTCCGCTGGAGGAATCATCACCTGGCTCGAACTGAAATTCGATGCCGTGATGCAGCCGCGTCCGCACTGCGCACAGTTGTGGCAGGCTGGACGTCCATTCAGCGGCTTGGTCAGAATCGCCAGCCGCGACGGCACACACAAAATACTCAACCTGTCGCAAGCCTTCTTGATGATGGTTTCCGTGCAGCGCGGCCTCGGCGGCGGCAGAAAAATTCCATCCGGCGCGCTGGGGATATTTTCTTTCGTCCCAAACACACCAATGAACGACTCGACCTTGTCGTAATAAGGCGCAACATCGTCGTAGCTGACAGGCCAGTCGTCGCCCATGCCGTCGTGCGTGCGCACTTTAAAATCCACCGGAGCCATGCGCAGGGCGATGCGCCCCCAATGATTCGTCCGTCCTCCGACGATCCGCGAGCGAAACCAGCGGAAGCGCGATCCCGGGGCCGCTACATACGGTTCACCCTCGATCTCCCAGGCGCCGTTCGGCGCCATGAACTCGTCGCCCGCGCCTTGCCGCGCGCCCGCCCCCACACCCGCTCCGCGATGCGGCAACTCGTAAGGCCACACATGCTCTTTATAATCACGCGCCGGAACGATCGGAGGCCCAGCCTCAAGCAGCGCGACATTCAACCCGCCTTCGGTGAGCACCTTGGCCGCGGTGCCGCCGGAAGCTCCCGAGCCGATGATGCAAACGTCATACCTCTTCGGCGTTCGCTGAACCTGCATGATCCCCCTGATTTTTTCACCGAAAGAAATTGCCGCCGCCGAAGCGGCGGCATCGGTTCACACTATGGCTGCTAGAACGTCACCTTGCTTAGATATTCGTAGCTGGTCTTGATACTCTCGAGCGGCTGCTTGGGATGGTCGTGCTCCACGATGTAGTGCTTGATCCCGGCCTTATCCGCGTGCGCGAAAATTCTCTTCCAGTCAATCACGCCGCTGCCCACCTCGGTCAGGTCAACCGTGTCGCCGAAGTTCTGCGACCCGCCAGTCGAGATCTTGGGCATGGTCTTAATGTCTTTCACATGCACCAGTGGGAAGCGTCCCGGATACTTATTGAAGTAGTCGACCGGATCTTTTCCCGTTGTCGTGATCCAGCACAAATCCATTTCCATCTTCACCAGACCCGCGTCGCACATCTTCAACAACTCGTCATAAGGCAACACGCCATTCGTCGGCAGGAATTCAAACCAATGATTGTGATAGCCAAACTGCAATCCCGCCTTCTTGCACTGCTCGCCGCACTTGTTGAACTTTTCCGCAGCCTGCTTCCAGATGTCCGGCGACTTGCGCAGCTCCTCCGGAATCCACGGGCAGATCACATAGTCCAGACCGATCGTCTTCGAGGCGTCAATGACAGATGGAAACTTGTCATCCAGTTCGTCATACTGCACGTGCGTCGACGGCGCCTTCAGTCCATTCTTGTCGATCACAGCACGCACTTGCTGCGGCGTGCGGTCGAAATATCCCGCGAACTCCACTTCCTTGTAGCCAATCTGCGCCACCTTGGCGATCGTGCCTTCGAAGTCGTCCTTCATCAGATCGCGCACGGTATAAAGCTGCACTCCCACTTTCCCGATCTTGTGTTCGGCAGCCCAACCCAGGCGACTCAACAATGTAGCCGCCGTCAAAGTGCCGGCGGCTCCAAGAAACGTACGCCGATTCATCGCATGAAGACTCATGTCGGAATTGCCTCCGAATGAAAAGTTGAATTTCGGGAGAATTATACGCGGACAGACTGCGCCATCGCGCCCATGAAAGGAAATTTATTAAACAGACGTGTGACCCGGAAGCCGCATGAATATCGTTTTAGTAACGAGCGGGCGTATGGGACATCGTGAAAAGGGGCGTCATCCCGAGCGAAGCCGTTCTTCAGGCGTAGCGAAGGATCTCCCCCGGCACAACCCTCGAAGTTCTCCAAAGGAGTCGACAGCACCCCGAGGCCGTAAGTCCGGGCCCTCTGTGCCCCCTGTGGTGAAAGCCTTCCCTACGGCTTCACCACCTGCAAATTATTGGTCACCGAAAAGGTCCCGGATACCCCATTCGCCCGCAGACCGACGAGATTCTTGTCGGCGTCGCTGTCGACTACGCCTTCCAACGTCACCCGTCCGCTTTTCACAATAATGCGAATCGGCTTCTGCACTCCGAGCTCATACTTTTGCAGCGCAGGATAGCCGTAAATCGCGCGAAACAGCCGCAGCCGCAAGCGATCATCCATGGGCGCCGGCGGCAGTATTTCGATCTGATTGTCCACCTTCTCCACGCCTTCAATGTGCTTGATCGAATTCTCCGCATCCGACTTCAGCGACGGCCGCACCACTTGGCCCATCAGCGTTACCGTGTCGCCTTCCACCTTGTAGGCAATATTGTCGAAGACGCCGAAGTAAGGCAGCATCAGTAACTCGTGCCGCACCTCGCGCGTAATGCGTTCTTGTGACTTTGCCGACGGCTGGTCGCGTTGCGCATCCTGCGCCAGGCCAGCCGAAACCAACATCATCGCGCTCACGAAAAAGACTACAAATTTTGCTCTCATGTCGTCATCTCCGCAGCAAATCGTCTTGATGATTCTCAATCTACTCCCGAAGGCACGTTCGAACCAACTCCATCAAGATGCGGAAAGTGCGGCAGAAGGTTGGCGAAATTGCAGAGAAGAAACAGGGAGGAGGAAAACGACGCCGGTGCGGCGGGAGCACAGGAGGAGGTAAGAGGGCAAAGCTCCCGCGCACCGGCGGTAAGAAAAATCGTTAAGAGAGTTAGCCGGTAACGCTCAGGGCGCTGCCCTGCGTCGCCGTTGTCGTGGTCGTCGGATTCGTCGCATTGAACAGGTTCAGAACGATCTGCTCGTTGCTGTTCTGCTGCAGGTTGAGCGTAATCTGCTCCGGTGTCTGATTCTGCTGGTTCGCCACGCTCACTGTCAGTTGCTCGCCGCCGTTGGAGCCGTTATTGAGTCCAATGGTGATCTGCTCGCCCGCCGTCACGTTCCCCAGATTCAGCACAATCTCGGGTGCGCCATTCGCCGCCGTAGTCGTACTGGCCGCGGGCGTGGCCGCAGTAGTCGTGCTCGGGTTTGCACTGGATGCCGCACTCGACGCCGCGTTCGATGCCGCTGCCGCATTACCGATGTTAATTACGATCTCAGCGATTTCGTTGCCGCCCGCGCCGCCGCCGTTCGCTCCCGATACGACCGGCGGAGGTGGAGCAGCATTGCCGTGGAGAAACGTCTGTTGCAACGCCGCAAACGCCTGCTGCGCCCCGGTGATATCGCCCGACTGCAGAGCCTGGCCCACGGCTGCGAAATCCTGCTGGCGCTGGCTGACCTTGAATGCATCCCCGCCGAACGGTCCAGACTGGGCCAGCGTCTGAATCGCATTGAAATCGTTCTGCGCCGCGCTGACATTCCCAGCCTGCAGATCCTGCCCCAGTTGCTGCAAGTCAACCTTCCGCTGCTGAAAGTACGCTGGCGACTGCTGAAAAGATGTGGGCGACTGTTGATCGACCAAATTCGTGGATACTGCTGCGATTGACATAAGCCTCTCCTAAAAAATTTCGGACCTCGTTGAGCTCGCCCCAGAACCCTTGCAATATGGAGGCCTTATCGGCGGAAAACCCGTTTGACTTTAGGAGACGCGAATCGTGGAGCGGCGGACGCATTCGTCCGCCCGATAAGCGATCATAGTGCGACCGGACGCACCCGCACGCATAAAGACTGTCATTCTGAGCGCAGGGCGAGCGCCAAGCGAGCCCGGAGTCGAAGAATCCCTGCCGCTGTAACTGAAGCCGCAACTTAAACGTGGATGCCCCATGTCTCGCCGCATTTGCGAGACATGGGATAACCCTCATTACACCCCACCCGGCAACACTTACCTATTCAACGTAAACCCCGAACGCAATTGAATCGCATCCGACGATCCACCCACCAAAATCTCAAACTTCCCAGGCTCAGCCGCCCAATCTTTCTTGTCTACGTCGTAGTAGGAAAACGCCCGCCGGTCCAGCGTCACCGCCACACGCCGAGTCTCACCCGGCTTCAACTCCACACGGCTGAACCCCTTCAACTCTTTCATCGGACGCGGAACTTTGGCGTGCCCGTCGCTCACATAAACCTCAGCGACTTCGGCTCCCGCACGCTTCCCGGTGTTCACCACATCGAAGGCAACTTTTACCGGCTGGCTCAAATCTCCCGCCGCCGGGGATATGGAAATATTCTTATAGGCAAACGTCGTATAAGAAAGTCCAAAACCAAACGGGAACATCGGCTTCACGCCCGACTTGTCGTATCCGCGGTACCCGAGAAAAACTCCCTCGGAGTATTTCACCGCCAGGTCGCCCTTGGTCACCGGATAGTAGCTGTCGTGCGCGGGATTGTCCTCCCACCGCCGCTCCAACGAAACCGGCAGCTTTCCCGACGGGCTGTATTCGCCAAACAAAATCTGCGCCAGCGCCGTTCCGCCCTCCTGCCCCGGATACCACGCATGAATCAGCGCCGGCACGCCGTCGATCCACTTCGTCATGTCGACGTTTCCGCCCGCAGTAAGCACGACGATGACATTCTTGTTCACGCTCACAATCTGCCGGATCAACTCATCTTGCCCGCCGGGCAAAGCAAACGTGCGGTCCGCGCCCTCGCCCTCTGTCGCCGGATCGAATCCCACGCAAATCACCACCACATCCGACTTCGCCGCCAGCGCCTTGGTCTCGCGCCCCACCGACTCCGCGGCGCTCACCACGCCAAAGCCGGCCCGCGCCCCGCCCACGCTCTCGTAATACTCAAAGCGCACTTTGTAGGCATGTCCAGCCTCGAAGCGCGCAGCATATGAATCCATCGTCTCCGAGTGCGGCTGCCAATCGTTGATCACCTGCTGATCATCGATAAAAAGCCGCACGCCATCGTCGGCCGAGCTGAAAAATTTGTAGTCGTCAGTTTTCGTTGGAATGAAATATCCGGTCCAGCGCACCGAAAAATGATCGGTCGGATGCCCCTCCGCAAAGCTGTCGTCTCCCCAGCGGAAGTTAATCGTCGGATCGGTGCGCGTCATCGCCGCCGGCCCATGCAACTCTTCGTTGTCGAAGTATTCGCCCTTCAATCCGCGCTCGCCGCCCGGCGAAACCACAAACTCGGAGTGATCAAACACATCGTCCAGCGGTGGAACATCGATGGCATACAGCACATTCACCTTCGTGCCCACATAGTTGCTGACGCCCTCCAGAAAACTCACCGAGTTATAAGGCTTGGTCTGCGAACTTCCGCCGCCGCCGGGAACGGACGGAAACGCATCCGGCCCGATCACCGCGATCGTCTTCAACTTCGTTTTGTCGAGCGGCAGTAGGTTGCGCTCGTTCTTCAAGAGCACCATACCTTCGCGCGCCTCTTCGAGTGTTGCTTCCCGTCCCTCCTGGCTGTAAAGCGGCACGCTGGTATCGGTTTGCGGACGATCGAGAAATCCGTGCTCAATCGCCATGCGCAAGATGCGCCGGACTTTCTCGTCGATCGTAGCCTCGGAAACTTTTCCATCCTTGATCGCCGGCATCAGCGTAGCTTTATTCATGAAGCGTCCTGCAGGCATCTCCAGATCAAGCCCATTGTTCGCCGAGGCCACGCCGTCGTAAGTAGCATCCCAATCCGACATCACAATGCCGTCGAATCCCCAGTCGTCCCGGAGAACGTCAATATTCAGGTGCGAGTTCTGCGTGGAATGCACCCCATTCACCAGGTTGTACGAGTCCATCACCGCCCCGACCTTCGCCTCGCGCACCGACGCCTCGAATGCCGGCAGATAAATCTCGCGCAACGTGCGCTCGTCGATATCGGAACTCATCTTGTTTCGCTCATACTCCTGATTGTTCCCGGCATAATGCTTCGCCGTCGCAATCACCTGCTGGCTCTGGATGCCCTCAACCAAGCCCACAGCCATACGCGATGCCAGAAACGGATCCTCTCCCAGATATTCGAAATTTCTCCCACACATCGGCGCACGATAAATATTCATCCCCGGACCAAGAATGAAATGCACGCCCCGCGCCCGAGCATCTTTCCCCATCGCCTCGCCCACGCGCCGCGCCAAATCGGCATCCCACGAAGCCGCCAGCGCAATCCCTGCGGAATACGCCGTCGTCAGCCCGTAATCGTGCACGCCCATCGGCCCATCCGACATGCGCAGCGCCGGAATCTCCAACCGCGCAATCGGCCGGATATAAAAATCATCCATGCCGCCGAGGTAGTCGATCTTCTCCTCCAACGTCATCCGCTTGAGCAGAGAATCGACGCGTTTCTCCACGTCGGCCTTTGATGTCGTCGATTGCGAAAAAACGCCAGCACAAAAAAGAAAAACAACCGCGACAGGAAACAAAATCTTGCGTGTCATCGCTCTTTCACCTCTGTGCCCTCTGTGTCCTCTGTGGTAATCGCTTTTGCTTTCTGCCGGAGCTCAAGCGTCAGCCCGCCGACGCAATCAAGCAATCGAATATCCGCGCAATTCTTCAAAACCCAATCCGTGCCCACCTCGCGCAGCGCCGCTTCCTGCGCCGTTGTCGTGAACGCAATCACCCGCGCCCCCGCGCTCTTCCCCGAGCGAATCCCGGCCGGCACATCCTCCAACACAATGCACTCTGCAATCGGAAATCCCAGCAAAGCAGCCGCCTTCAAATACGGTTCCGGATGCGGCTTCCCATTCACAATGTCATTGGACGTAATCAGCTTCCTCGGCACCGGCAACCCCGCCGCCTTAATCCGCACCTCGGCCAGCGGCCGCGTACACGAAGTCACAATCGTCCAGCGCTCCTCCGGCAAACTCGCCAGCAACGCAAGCGATCCCGGCAGCGGCACAACTCCCTCAAGATCTTCGATCTCGCGCCGCTCGACTTCCCGATTCTCTTTCTCGTGATCGGCGTTCGGCAGATACTCTCGAACCGTTGTCAAGCTCGGCCGCCCGTGCGCCCGTGCCACCACTTCCTCGGGATTAAATCCATGCTCAATCGCCCACTTCCGCCAAACCCGCGCCACCGCCGGAGTCGAGTCGATGAGCACACCATCCATGTCAAACAGCAAAGCTGCGCATTGCACTTGACTCATGAGGCCGATATTCTCTCCGCACCGATTCTAAACGCCCATCCACTTTCTATCGCGCTTCGCCTTTCTCACCGCAATCCGCCCTGTCAACCTGATCGAGGATTTTGCTTCGGCGAAGCTGGAGCAAAACCGCAGTCGAAGGACCCCGTGCATCCTGGAGTTATCCCGGACCTCTCAAGGAGTTTCCATGGTGGCCCCTTTTTCTCGCCTCGCTTCCGAAAGAATCCAACATCAAGAATCCCGTGATTTCACACACACACAAACCCTTCGCACAAATGTAATATCGCCAGTTCGCGCAACTTGTGAAAAACTACCAACGTTCCCACAGAACGACGTAAGCAGCAGTCGTTCAAGACGTCGAGCGTGCCATGACTTCGCCCGTCGACAAGCTCTCCACGGCCGCGCCTCCAGCGCGAGCCAGCCTCGATCCGTTATTTCTTCCCCGCTCGGTCGCCGTCATCGGAGCTACCGATCGCCCCGGCACCGTCGGCCGCAGCATTCTGTCGCATCTGCAGGACAGCCACTTCCGGCTCACGCTTCATGCGGTCACGCCGACTCACCCGGAAGTCCTCGGCACCAAGGCTTACAAATCCATCGCGGAGGTTCCCGGCCCGCTCGATCTCGCGATAGTCGTCACGCCCGCGCCCACCGTTCCCGGGGTCATAGGCGAATGCGTCGACGCCGAAGTCAAGTCCGCCGTCGTTATCTCGGCCGGATTCCGCGAACAAGGCCCTGCCGGCGCCACTCTCGAAGAAGAGATCCAGCGCCATCTCGCCCGCGGCTCATTGCGCCTGCTTGGCCCCAACTGCATGGGCTTTATGAATCCCACGATAGGGCTCAACGCGACCTTTGCCGGCCTGATGCCGCAAAAAGGCAGCGTCGCCTTCCTCAGCCAGAGCGGCGCGCTGCAGACTGCGATTCTCGACTGGAGCCGCCGCGAAAAAGTCGGATTCAGCGCCATCGTCTCCACCGGCTCCATGCTCGATATCGGCTGGGGCGACCTGATCTATCACTTCGGCGACGACCCGCACACCAAAAGCATTCTCGTCTACATGGAGTCCGTGTGCGACGCGCGCTCTTTTCTGGCCGCCACGCGCGAGGTTTCTCTCACCAAACCGATCATCGTCATCAAAGCTGGACGCTCCGAAGCCGCCTCCCGCGCCGCGGCCTCTCATACCGGCGCGCTCACCGGCAGCGACGACGTTTTCGACGCGGCCCTGCGCCGCTGCGGAGCGCTCCGCGTGCAAACCATCGCCGACCTCTTCTATATGGCCGACGTTCTCAGCAAGCAGCCCCGCCCGCGCGGCCCGCGCCTTGCCATCGTCACCAACGCGGGGGGCCCGGGCGTGCTCGCCACCGACGCGCTCATCGCCAACGGCGGAGAACTCGCCACTCTCTCACCGGGATCGTTGCGGGAACTCGATTCCTTTCTCTCGCCGCACTGGAGCCGCGCCAACCCCGTCGACGTGCTCGCCGACGCCGATTCCGACCGCTACGCAAAAGCCGTCGAGATCACGCTGAAAGATTCCAACTCCGACGGATTGCTCGCCATCATTGCGCCGCAGGGCCTCGCCGATCCCACGCAGGTCGCCGATCGCATCAAGGCCCACGCGCACGGTTCGGGCAAGCCCGTCATCGCCAGCTGGATGGGCGGCGAGGGCGTCGCCGAAGGCGCATCCATCCTGCACACCGCCGGCATCCCGACTTTTTCTTACCCTGACACCGCCGCCCGCGCCTACACCTCGATGTGGCGCTACAGTTGCAGTATGCGCGCGCTGTACGAAACGCCGGAACTCGTCGAGGGTACGGAATCGAGCGCCGATGCCCGCCAGAAAGTCCATGAACTCGTCGCCACGGCGCGCGCCCGCGGCTCGCTGCTTCTCAACGAATTCGAATCGAAGAACATCCTTGCCGACTACGGAATTCCCACCGTCGACACTCGCGTCGCTCTCAGCGAAGAAGAAGCCATCTCACAGGCGTCCGCAATCGGCTACCCTGTCGTCCTCAAGCTTCTTTCCAACACCATCGCTCACAAAACTGATGTCGATGGCGTGCGCCTCCGCCTGCATACTCCCGACCAGGTACGCGCCGCCTACCGCGCCATTCAGCAGTCGGTTTCAGAAAAAGCTGGAGCCCAACATTTTGCCGGCGTCACCGTCCAGCCCATGATCGAGGGAACGGTCGAGGAGACGATGGAACCCGCAATCGAAGCCGCATACGAGCTGATTCTCGGCAGCTCGGTCGATTCGCAATTCGGCCCCGTGATTCTCTTCGGTTCCGGCGGCGCCATGGTCGAAGTCTATCGCGATCGCGCGCTCGCTCTGCCCCCACTCAACACCACGCTCGCCCATCGCCTGATGGAACAAACCCGAATCTTCACCGCTCTCGGCGGCGTGCGCGGCCGCAAGCCGGTCGACATCGCCGCCCTCGAATCTCTTCTCGTGCGCTTCAGCCAGCTCGTGGTGGAGCAGCCCTGGATCAAAGAGATCGATATCAATCCGCTGCTCGCTGCACCCTCGCGCATCCTCGCACTCGATGCCCGCATCGTTCTCCACGGCCCGGCCCTCACGCCGGACGAATTGCCGCGCCCCGCCATCCGCCCCTATCCCACCCAATACATCTTCCAATCGCGCATGAAAGATGGCGCCGCCGTGACCATCCGCCCCATCCGCCCGGAAGACGAGCCGCTCATGGTGAGCTTTCACTCCACGCTCTCCGAGCGCAGCGTCTACCTGCGATATTTCTGTTCTTTGAGCTTAAACACACGCATCGAGCACGAGCGCCTGGTCCGCATCTGCTTCGCCGGATACGACCGCGGCTTCGCGCTGGTCGCGGACCGCAAAGATCCCATGAGCGGTCAGCATGAAATTCTTGGGGTGGGACGATTCAGCACGATTCGCCGGGGCGAAGCCGAGGTGGCTGTGCTCGTCTCCGATCAGTGGCAGGGCCGCGGCCTGGGAACCGAACTTCTTTCCCGCGTCGTGCGGGTGGCCCGTGCTGAGAAATATTCTCGCCTGAGTGGAGAAATCCTGCGCGACAATCTGCCGACGCAGGCCATCTTCAAGAAAGTCGGATTCAAGCTGCACCTGCTCGAGGATGCATCCTCGGTCTCAGCACAACTTGAACTCAAGGAATGAAAGGGCTACGGTCTAGAGGTTAGGGGCGAGGATTCGGGGACTAGGGCCAGAGGCTAGTCCCTAAACCCTGGTCTCTAGCCCCAGTTTCAAACTATCGCGGGCTTCGCCACTTCCGTCTGCGGTTCAAACGTCACATTCGTGCCCAGCGCTCTTGCGACCAGGCAGAGCTTCTCTGCGCGTTTCAGCAAGTCGAGTGCACGCGTCCGCTCTTCTTCCGAGGCAATTTTCAGTGTCGGACGCAGCATGATCTCGGTAAAGCTGTATCCCGACTCCGCCTTGCGCACTCTGCCGCTAGCTTCCACCTGCAAGTCGGCAAAGTCGAACTGCGCGCTTCCGGCAATCGCGTGCAACGTGGTCGTATAGCAACCGGCCACCGCTGCCAGCATGAGTTCTTCCGGCGTCCAACGCCCCTCCATGCCGCCAAACTCGGTCGGCGCCGTGAAATGAATCGCATTCGGAGCCGAATCCGATTTTGCTAGCCCAGTTCGCCCCGAAGTCCACCATGCGGAAACTCGATATGCGTGCTCTTCGCTCATGACCTGCCTCTCCTTGGGTGCTGATCTCGAACCGCCTTCGCTTTATGCTCCTGCTTTCGGCGCCAGTCCGCGCTCTCGCTTGATCCTCTCAATCTGTTCGCGCAGCCATGTCCGCAGCGCCTCTTCCATCTCGATCTGGCTGCCGGTGTGATACAGATCCTCCACCGTCTGCCCTTCTTTCGTCAGCGCGATAAACCGGCAAGGAATGCTCTGCTCCCTCTGCTCCTCAGGAACGAACTGTTCCAGCAGGCAGCTCTCGCACGGATGCGGACGTGCCGGATCGCTGAAGTTTGGGCAGATCGGAGAATCCTCAAAAATCGCCGGTGCCCGCCACGGTGCGCGCGGCGAACGGCCATAGCCCCCATCTTCCAAGAAATTCAATTCGAACTGCAGGACTTCCAGGATGTCACGCTTGTCTTGAGCCATAGGGCACCTCATTTCCTGCAACAATGCCCCAAGAATGTTGAAAACTCGGTGCACAACATCACGGGAAGCTGTGATCTTGATCACATTCGCCCGCCAGAACGCCGATCCTTAGGCAATTCTCAATTGCTGAGTGATGTCCTCTGTGCCCTCTGTGGTGAAAGGTTTTTCAACATAATCGAAATTCACCCCCAAGCCGATAGGCAACCCTAGCCTCACCGTAGAAGTAAGCGTGATTCTCATCACGTGACGGAGTGACTTCCGCCATAGGTGACTAATGTTCCCCATGCGAACCTACGACCGTGAGCCGGTGCTTAAAAATGCAGCGTTCGGTGACTAGAAATGCAACGAGAAATTCAGCAGACCGTCATTTGTACGCCGCTGTAAGCTCGGCACTGTGGCCAAATGCATCATTTGGCTCGGGTGCTTGTGGTATCGTGCCCAAAACTCTTCTCAGGAGGAAGAAAGTGAAACACTTCTCGATTCGTGTGTCCGTGGTCGCTCTGCTGCTCGGTGGAGTCGTCGGCCTCTCTT
Source organism: Candidatus Solibacter sp. (assembly GCA_035501655.1). GTDB lineage: Bacteria > Acidobacteriota > Terriglobia > Terriglobales > Acidobacteriaceae > Sulfotelmatobacter. The sequence continues at coordinate 85,872 of DATJVU010000034.1, read as the reverse complement.
CAGTGGCGCAGGCGCAGGATGCCGCCGCCACCTACAAGGCAAAGTGTGCCATGTGTCACGGCGCCGACGGCAAGGGTGGCAAGATGGGCACGCGCGACTTCGGCTCTGCGGACGTGAAAGCAGAAACCGACGCCCAGCTCACCGACATCATCACCAAGGGCAAAGGCAAAATGCCGGCCTACGACGGCAAGCTGAAAGAAGCAGAGATTAAAGATCTCGTGGCCTACATTCGCACGCTGGCTAAGTAGTCATTAGAACTACGGCCGAAGAGGCCACGGCAGCTCGATTGATGTATTCAGATTGGCGGGTGAGAGCATGTGCACACGATCCCGGTGGAATATTTTCGCGTTCAAAATCGCTCTCACCCTCTTTTTAGCAGCCCTCCCGGCCTTCCCCCTTCATGCTGCAGACGCAAAGGCAGCCGCTAAAGCAAAAGAAAAAGAACCTCCCAAGCCGACCGTCGAAGAATGCCTCGCCTGCCACAGCGACGCGACTCTCACTCACGAAGTCAACGGCAAGCAGGTCAGCCTGCACGTCGATCCGCAAAAGTTCAAAGATTCCATTCACGGCAGCATGTTCACCTGCGTCGACTGCCACACCGACGTAAAAAGCGCGGCACACGAAACTCCGCCGCAGAAAATTACCTGCGCCTCCTGCCACGCCGACGAGCAGGTCGCCTACGATCGCAGCTTTCACGCCAAAGCCGTCCAGGGCGGAAACTCGAACGCCGCGACTTGCGTCGACTGCCACGGCAGTCCACACGAGCTGCTCCCCGCCAGCGATGTCAAATCGCGCGTGAACCATCTCAACATTCCGGCGACCTGCGGCTCCTGCCACAGCCAGAAGTTCGTCATGGAATCCAGCGGCCTCAGCGCGCAAATGGTCGCATCCTACGAGCAGAGCGTGCACGGCCACGCCGTCGCCGCCGGATCGCAGAAGGCCGCCGTTTGCACCGACTGCCACGGCACCCACGAAATTCTTGACGCGAAAGATTCCAAATCTCCGATCTTCAAATTCAACGTGCCGCTCACCTGCGGACACTGCCACGACGCCGTCTCCAAGGAATTTCAGGCCAGCATTCACGGCCAGGCCATCGCGCAAGGCAACTGGCAGGCGCCGGTCTGCACCGACTGCCACGGCATCCATTCCATCAAATCGCACCTCGACCCTAACTCGCCCGTCTCCGCGCAAAATATCGCACAGGCCACCTGCGCGCGCTGCCACGAAGGCGTCCGCCTCATGCAGGAGTTCGGCGTCGAAGGCCGCCGCGCCAGTACCTATCTGGCCAGCTATCACGGGCTCGCCTCGCGCCTCGGCTCGCAGGTGGTCGCCAACTGCGCCAGCTGCCACGGCACGCACAGCATCTTCCCTTCAAGCGATCCGCGCTCGACCATCAATGCAAAAAATCTCGCGCGCACCTGCGGCCAGTGCCATCCTGGCGTAACAGACAAATTCACTGCGGGAAAAGTTCACGTCGATGCCCCGCTGTCGGCCGACGCCGGCAGCAAAGCCGTGCGCTGGATTCGGCGCTTCTACATGGGGCTGATCTTCGCCGTGATCGGCGGCATGCTGCTGCATAACTTCATCCTTTGGCGCGCCAAGATCGTCGCCCTGCGCAAGTTGCATCCTCCGGATCAGTTCGTCGAGCGCATGCCGCTGCGCTACCGCCTGCAGCACGCCACCCTGCTCTTCAGCTTCATCGTTCTCGTGCTCACCGGATTCGCACTGAAGTTCCCCGACTCCTGGTTTGCTTCGATGCTCTCGCTCGGCGAGCACAAGCGTCATCTGCTGCATCGCATCGCGGCCGCAGTGCTGATCGGCGTCAGCCTCTATCACCTGTTCGACCTCGTCCTCACCCGCTCCGGCCGCAAGCTCCTCCGCGATCTCGTCCCCACTTTGGATGATGTTCGCGGCGCATGGCAGAATATCGCGTACTATCTGGGCTTGACTTCCTGCAGGCCGCAATTCCCGCGCTTCACCTATGCGGAGAAGGCTGAGTACTGGGCTCTGGTGTGGGGCATGATCGTGATGGCGGGCACCGGCATCATGCTGTGGGCGAAGGTTTCCTTCGGCAATCACTTGCCGCGCTGGTGGCTCGACGTTGCCACGGCCATTCATTTTTATGAGGCGGTTCTCGCGACTCTGGCCATCATCGTCTGGCACTTTTACCAGGTGTTCTTCGATCCGGATGTCTACCCGATGAACTGGTCCTGGTGGGACGGCAAAATGACCATGCATCACTATCACCACGAGCACAGCCTCGACCTCGAAAACGGACATCCGGTTGAAGCGTCCGGCGAAAACGGCGCGTCACAAGAGTCTGCCAAAGAAACCGAACCCGTCGAGGTGCCGCATGGAGACTAAAACCTTCACCACAGAGGGCACAGAGGTGCACAGAGGAGTTCGCCCTGAATTCCTCTCTGTTCCTCTGTGTCCTCTGTGGTGAATGCTTTTGACTTGGATAACGATTCGAACGGATAACCACTCGAATGGATAACGACTCTCACAGCGCAGACAAAACTCCACCGCCCGCAGGGCGCTGGCGCCGCCTGCAACTGTTGCTGCGCAATCCGATCAGCCTCGCCGGCGTCGCGCTGGCCATCGTCAGTCTCGCTAACATTTTCATTTTCTTCGTGATCGATCAGATCGCGGTCAAGCCCAGCCCCTACATCGGCATCCTGGCCTACATGATCTCGCCCGGATTCCTGGTCTTCGGCATCATTCTGATGTTGGCCGGCCTGTTCTTCGAACGCCGCAGGAATGTCGTCGCCACGGATTTCTATCCGCGCATCGATCTCAACGATCCCAGGCAACGCAGCGCCGTCATTTCATTCACGACGTTCCTTGTCGTGTTCGTTGCGGTCAGCGCCGCCGGCAGCTACAAGGCCTACGAGTTCACCGAGTCGGTCGCTTTCTGCGGACAGCTCTGCCACACCGTAATGAACCCCGAGTTCACGGCGTATCAACTTTCGCCGCACGCGCGCGTGGCCTGCGTCGAATGCCACGTCGGCCAGGGCGCGACATGGTTTGTGAAATCAAAGCTCTCCGGCAGCCGCCAGGTTTTCAAGACTGCCCTCAACACTTTTCCCCGGCCGATTCAGACGCCCGTGCACAACTTGCGCCCGGCGCAGGACACCTGCGAGCAATGCCACTGGCCGAAGAAGTTCTATGGTGGGCAGCTGAAGGTTTTCGCGCACTATGCCAGCGATGAGAAAAACACGCTGCGCCAAGTGCGCATGCTGATCAAGACCGGCGGCGGCGATCCCGCCACCGGCGCGCCTGAAGGCATTCACTGGCACATGAACATCGGCAACAAGATCGACTACGTCGCCGCCGACGAAAAGCGCCAGATCATTCCCTACATTCACGTCGAAGACCTGCAGGGCCGCGTCACCGAGTACTACGCCAAAGATTCCACGCTGACGAAGGATCAGATCGCCAAGGCGCCGCGCCATCACATGGATTGCGTCGACTGCCACAACCGCCCGACCCACATTTACGTGCCGCCCGATCTCTCCGTCGATCAGTCACTGCTCGCCCGCCACATCGATACGTCATTGCCCTTCATCAAGCAGGAAGCCGTCACCGTCCTGACCGCGACCTACACCACGACGGACGCGGCCATGCAAGGCATCGCCACCGGCATTCAGGATTACTACGAGAAGAAATATCCTGATGTGGCAAAGAGCAAGCAGTTAGAAATTCGCAACGCCGTCGCCGAGACGCAACAGATTTTCCGCCGCACGACATTCCCGGAGATGAAGCTGAACTGGCAGACGCATCCGAACAATCTCGGGCACTTCTACTACTCTGGCTGCTTCCGTTGCCACGACGGCCAACACGTCAGCTCGGATGGCAAGGTCGTCAGCAAAGATTGCAACCAGTGCCACACGCTCATGTCGCAGAGTGAAGGCGCGGTGACAGCGACACTTTCTGCCACGCCCACAGGCTTCCAGCATCCGGTCGACATCGGCGACCTGACGCAAGTCAACTGCGCCGACTGCCACACCGGAGGGAGCGGGCCGTAAAGGCTGGGCCAGAGCTTAGGGGGTAGGGACTGGATTTTAGGGCTCGGAAGGCTTGTCATCCTGAACGGCAGCGAAGCTGCCGTGAGGGACCTTACGAACGCGAATCGCGCCATCGCTGTCGCAGGCCCACTCAAAGATGCATTCGCCGCACTCGGCTCCTTCCGGCCGCACAACCGACAGACGCCGACGTAAGATCCCTCGGAGCGCTGGTCGCGCTCCTCAGGATGACATCGTTGTGTGAGGAGCGTTTTCCTACCCCGAGAAAAAAATCGAACCCATGCAACCTCGATCCGGACTGCACCGAAAATGGTGCATCAGCCTGCCACACTCCTGTTTTTCAGCTGCTTAAACGTAGAAACCACTGTGAATAAAATTACCAACAAGTCATGTATTTTCAATAACTTAAAAACGCAAGTTAAATCGATTTAACTTCCCGATACAGCCCTTCAAAAGTTGCCCGACCCGAAGCCTGCCTCGCGCTCACTTCTCCCGCCAGCGCGCCCGTGAATCGCCGCAACGGCTATCTCAGAAGACACCCGCCCCAAAAAATTAGCCCAAAACTCACGGCCAACCACCCTTCCCTCGCCCGGACACTTCCCTCTCGCGGAAAATGTGATTCTAATCACACCCCCTTGTGAACCTACGTCCCGACATAGACATGCCGCTTCCTTCATTCTGACTACAGCAAAGGCCATCTCGGTGGCTGCCGATTACTGATTGGGGGTTCGCATCATGTCGAAACGCAACTTCAAGACCATGGACGCCAACGAGGCTGTTGCAAATGTCGCCTATCGCGCCAGCGAGGTCATCGCCATTTACCCGATCACGCCATCGTCGCCGATGGGCGAGTGGTCCGACCAATGGGCGAGCGAGGGCGTTCCTAATCTTTGGGGAAGCATTCCGCACGTGGTCGAGATGCAGAGTGAAGGCGGAGCCTCGGGTGCAGTGCATGGCGCGCTGCAGACCGGATCGCTGGCCACGACTTTCACCGCGTCGCAGGGCCTGCTGCTGATGATCCCCAACATGAACAAGATTGCCGGTGAACTGACCCCGGCGGCGTTTCACGTTTCGGCGCGCACCGTTGCCACGCATGCGCTCTCGATTTTCGGCGATCACTCCGACGTGATGTTCTGCCGTACCACCGGTTGGGCCATGCTGTGCTCGAACTCGGTGCAGGAAGCCATGGACCTGGCGCTGATCGCGCACGCGGCCACGCTCGAGACGCGCATTCCTTTCCTGCACTTCTTTGATGGCTTCCGTACTTCGCACGAGGTCAACAAGATTGAGATGCTCAGCGAAGACGACATGCGGGCGCTGCTCAACATGGACCGCATCGTCGAGCATCGCCAGCGCGCCTTGTCTCCCGACCATCCGGTGATTCGCGGCACGGCACAGAATCCGGATGTGTTCTTCCAGATTCGCGAGTCGGCCAACGCTTACTACGATGCCTGCCCGGCGAAAGTGCAGGCGGTGATGGACAAGTTCGCGCAAGTCGTCGGCCGCAAGTATCGGCTGTTCGATTACGTGGGCGCGCCCGACGCCGAGCGCGTAATCGTGATGATGGGCTCCGGCGCGGAGGTGGCGCATGAGGCGGTCGACTATCTCAACGCGCACGGAGAAAAAGTTGGGTTGCTCAAAGTCCGGCTGTATCGTCCGTTCTGTGTGAAGTCGTTCCTGTCGGCCCTCCCCAAGACTGTTCGTCAGATTGCGGTGCTGGATCGCACGAAAGAGTCTGGAGCAATCGGCGAGCCGCTGTATTGCGATGTGATTAACGCATTTCACTCGAACGAGGACGCCGCGCGTTCTGCTGTGATCGTTGGTGGACGATACGGGCTCTCTTCCAAAGAATTCACACCTGCGATGGTCAAAGGCGTCTTCGACAATCTGAAGAAGCCGCAGCCCAAAGATCACTTCACCATCGGCATCAACGATGACGTTACCCATACCAGCATCGACTACGACGCGTCGTTCTCGACCGAGCCCGACAGTGTGATTCGCGCCATGTTCTACGGCCTGGGCGCGGACGGCACTGTGGGCGCGAACAAGAACTCGATCAAGATCATCGGCGAGAACACGAGCAACTACGCGCAGGGCTATTTCGTCTATGACTCGAAAAAATCCGGGGCGATGACGGTTTCGCATTTGCGTTTCGGGCCGCAGGAAATTCATTCGAGCTATCTGGTGTCGAAGGCCAACTTCGTCGCTTGCCATCAGTGGATCTTCCTGGAGCGCTACGACATGCTGTCGTCGCTGGTGGACGGCGGCGTCTTCCTGCTGAACAGTCCCTTCAGCAAAGACGAAGTCTGGGACAAGCTGCCGCGCAAGGTGCAGGAGCAGCTGATCGCGAAGAAAGCCAAGTTCTACGTGATCGACGCCTATCAAGTTGCGCGCCACGCGGGCATGGGTTCGCGCATGAACGTGATTATGCAGGTGTGCTTCTTCGCGATTTCGAAAGTTCTGCCGCGCGAGGAGGCGATCGAGGCCATTCGCGAGTCGATCCGCTACACGTATGGGAAGAAAGGCGAAGAAGTTGTCGCGAAGAACATGCGCGCGGTTGATGAGACGCTGGCGCACTTGTTTGAAGTGACGATTCCAGCGAGCCCCAGCAGCAGAGCGGAACTTCCTGGCATCTTCCCCGGCGCGCCCGCGTTTGAGCACGACGTGCTGGGCATGATCTACGCAGGCAAGGGCGATGAACTCCCGGTGAGCGCATTCTCGTGCGATGGAACGTTCCCCACTGCGACAGCGAAATTTGAAAAACGCAATCTCGCGCTGGAAATTCCGGCGTGGGATACCAAGACCTGCATCCAGTGCGGCAAGTGCGCGATGGTTTGCCCGCACGCGGTGATTCGCATCAAGGTCTACGACAGTAAAGAACTCGCGGGCGCTCCCGCGACGTTCAAGACGACCGAGGCACGCGACAAAGAGTGGGCCGGGATGAAGTACACGATCCAGGTCGCGCCGGAAGATTGCACCGGGTGCGGCATCTGCGTAGACATTTGCCCGGCGAAAAACAAATCTGAGACGCGGCTGAAGGCGATCAACATGGTGCCGCAGCCGCCGCTGCGTGCGCCCGAGAGCGAGAACTGGGATTTCTTCCTGAAGATTCCCGAGCTCGACCGCCGCAAGATCAAGAGCAGCTCGATCCGCCAGCAGCAGATTCAGGAGCCGCTGTTCGAATTCTCCGGCGCGTGCTCGGGATGCGGAGAGACGCCGTATCTGAAACTGGTTTCGCAACTGTTCGGCGACCGCGCCGTGATCGCCAACGCGACCGGATGCTCTTCGATCTACGGCGGCAACCTGCCGACGACGCCTTGGGCAAAGAATGGCGACGGGCGCGGGCCGGCGTGGTCGAACTCGCTGTTTGAAGACAACGCCGAGTTCGGCATGGGATTCCGCGTTTCGATCGACAAGCAGACGGAGTTCGCTCAGGAGTTGCTGCGGCGCGTGGCCTCGCAAGTTGGCGACGATCTGGCGACCGCGCTGCTTACCGCAAAACAGAAAGACGAAGCCGACATCTACGAGCAGCGGCAGCGCGTCGACATCCTGAAAGAGCGCCTGAAGAAAATCAATTCGCCCGAGGCTCGCCAACTACTCGCGGTCGCCGACATGCTGGTGAAGAAGTCGGTGTGGGTCGTGGGCGGCGATGGCTGGGCGTATGACATCGGCTACGGCGGACTCGATCACGTGCTGGCCAGCGGACGCAACGTGAACCTGCTGGTGCTCGACACCGAGGTTTACTCGAACACGGGCGGGCAGGCTTCGAAGTCGACGCCGCGCGCAGCGGTAGCGAAATTCGCGGCCGGCGGCAAGCCTGGACCGAAGAAAGATCTCGGCATGATGGCTATGACTTACGGCAACGTCTACGTGGCGAGCGTGGCTATGGGCGCGAAAGACGAGCACACGCTCAAAGCGTTTCTTGAAGCTGAAGCCTACGACGGGCCGAGCATCATCATCGCGTATTCACACTGCATCGCGCACGGGATCGACATGACGACGGCGATGAGCGACCAGAAAGTTGCGGTCGATTCCGGCTACTGGCTGCTCTACCGCTACAACCCCGAGCGGGCCGAGGCGGGAGAGAATCCACTGATGCTCGATTCGCGAACACCGACTCGCAAGGTGCAGGACTACCTGCTGCAGCAGACGCGCTTCAAGATGCTGACCAAGAGCCGTCCGCAAGAGGCCGACCGGCTGTGGAAGCTGGCGCAGCAGGACGCCGAGCGGCGCTTCCACATGTACGAGTACCTGGCCAGCCGCGGCAGCGAGGCAAAAAAGGCGGAGCCGCCGGCGGCGCCGACATCGAAGCAACCGGAGAAAGCTGCGCCGGCCGTAGAGAAAACGCTGGTGACGCGTTAGCAAGAAAAACGGGCCCAGGAAATAGCATCAACGACGCTTCGCGGAGGAACTCATGATCGATCTCAGCACCAACTATCTTGGCTTGAAACTGCGCTCGCCGCTGGTGGTCTCGGCATCGCCGCTGTCGCGCGACGTGGAGGCGATTTGCCGCCTCGAGGACGCGGGAGCGTCGGCGGTCGTCCTCTATTCCTTGTTCGAAGAGCAACTGAAGCAGGAAGAGGCGGACCTCGACTATCACATGGCGGCCGGGACGGAGAGCTTTGCCGAATCGATCACGTATTTTCCACAGCCGAGCGAATTTCATACCGGACCCGAGGGATATCTGAATCACATCCGCAAGGCGAAGTCGGCGGCGGGCATTCCGATCATCGCCAGTTTGAACGGATCGACTTTGGGTGGATGGACGAAGTTTGCGGCCGAGATCGAGCGCGCCGGCGCCGACGCGCTCGAGTGCAACATTTACTACATCCCGACCGACCCGAAATTGTCGGCGGAAGAAGTGGAGACGACTTATCTCGAGATCGTAAAGGCGGTGAAGAAGACGGTCCGGATTCCGGTCGCGGTGAAGCTGAGCCCATTTTTCAGCAACATGGCGAACATGGCGCAGCGGCTCGACACCGTGGGAGCGGACGCGCTGGTGCTCTTCAACCGCTTCTACCAGCCCGACGTCAATCTGGAAGAGCTTGAGATTCAACCGAACGTTCTATTGAGCACGCCGCAGGCGCTGCGCCTGCCGCTGACCTGGATTGGAATTCTGTTTGGAAAATTGAAGGCCGACCTGGCCGCTACCGGCGGCGCGCATAATGCCGAGGACGTGATCAAGCTGCTGATGGTAGGCGCGAACGTGACCATGATGTGCTCGGCGCTGATGCGGAACGGCGTGAATCATCTGCGGCACGTGGAGCGCAGCGTGCGCGACTGGATGGAAGAGCACGAATACGAGTCGGTGGCACAGATGCGCGGCAGCATGAGCCAGATTCGTTGTCCGGATCCGGGAGCCTTCGAGCGGGCGCAGTACATGCGCGCGGTGAAGGGCATGCAGCACATTCACATGGCGGGGTGGCGATAATGACGGCGACAACGATCGAAAGGACAGCGATCGAAACGACCGCACAGGAACAGTGGGTCAACGAAGTCTCACGAATTCTGGGTGCGCATGAGAGCCCCGACAAGCCGCCCAGGACAAGTGACAGGGTACTCGAAAGAGCACGCCGCGAGCGGCATCACGCGCTCATTCTTCCGCGCGAGCATGGCGCGTGGGGATTGCTGCTGGTTCCGATGATCACCGGCGCAGGCGTTGCGTTCCGCTACGCGAGCCACATTTTTCCGCTCATTCTCTTGCTCACGGCGGCGTTGGCTTTGTTCTGGCTCAGAACTCCTCTTGAAAGCCTGCTGGGCACTTCGGCGATGCGCGCCCAAACTCTCGAAGAATCGCGCACGGTGCGTTCGGCTGTGGCGCTTCTGGCGGCGGTGGCGGCGGTCGCTTTAGGCGCCCTGCTTTGGATGGGCAGAAACGCGAAGCTGTGGCCACTGGGTGGAGCGGTTGCTCTGGCTTTCATTGCGCAAGCTGTTCTGAAAAAAATGGGACGCCGCACGCGCATGTTGTCGGAGATGGTGGGCACGATCGGCCTCACCGCATCGGCGCCCGCCGCCTACTACGTGATCACGGGAGAATTCAACGCGACGGCGTGGATGCTATGGCTGGCGAATCTCCTCTTCGCAGGCGACCAGATTCACTACGTGCAGTTGCGCATTCACACGGCGAAGATCGAGGGCTTCCGCGCGAGGCTCGCTCACGGCTGGCGGTTCGCTGTGGGTCAAGCGATAATGACCGGCATCATTACAGTGGCGTGCCTGGCACGACTCATGCCGCCCATCGCTTCGCTGGCTTTCGCTCCTCTGCTTTTCCGCGGGTGGTATTACTTCATTCAGGAACCGACGCCGCTGGTGGTGCGCCGGCTGGGCTGGAGCGAGTTGAAGCACGCTACTGCGTTTTGCGTGCTGCTGATCGCGGCGTTTATCTTGGCACGGTGACGACGTCCTTGCGGTGATGTCATCCCTCGGAGCGCGCCAGCGCTCCGAGGGACCTTACGTCAGCGTGCACTCCTCTGCCGTCGGCGAGTCCTGCCGTGATGTCTGCAGTCCTACAGAAATCCTTCCTGCAGCATTGGTGCGTTCACGGTCGTAAGGTCCTTCACGGCAGCTTCGCTACCGTTCAGGATGACAAAGCTTTTGTGACTTACGCTCGATCCGGATCGTGCGACTAATAAACGAGGCATCGTTTACTAGCGGTGAGCCAGTTGGGGAGTTCTAAGCGTAGCCGCGGGCGCCGCGCCGGCGGGATAGAGCGCCGCCGCCAACGCCGGGTAGCGCGCGGCAAAGAAGTGAATCGAATACGCGGGAAAGAATACGATCGCGGGCACATAGACGAGCGAGACCAGATAGAGAAAAGCCGCCAGCAAGATGCATCCGATGCCGATCGCCAGTGCGATGGTATGGGCGTTCCAGGTCAGTCCGGCAGCTTTGCCGGTGAAGATCGCCAGGATGCTCAGGCCCGCGGTCGGGAGCACAAAGATCAACGCCAGGATGGCTCCTGCAACTCCGATCAGAATGGCGGCCACAATGGCGAGCACAATCTTCATCGCGATATAAGCGACGTAGGCTCCGCTCTCAGCTTTCATCATCGGCCACAGCCGGCGCCATCCTTCCATAACGCTGACATTCTCCAAAGCCATCTGCGGAACCACGAAGTCTTTCGTCAGCACAAGAACCAACGCGGTAATTACGAAGAAGATGAGCAAGATCAGGAACAGAAAGGCTCCGCCTGAGATGAGCGGGAGCAGATGCTCACTCGGTGCCCGGCACCATCCCTTGGCGCAAGCGTAGGCGACTGGGATTCCGACGACGACTCCGATCCCTACGGTGCTGAAGATGGCGTACAGCAACTTCCACACGAAGTAGCGCCATCCGGGGAGCAGCCTGCGGTTCCATTCCCAGCGAATGTGACACTCCCGGTTGACGATGCTGTCGAACAAGACGAAGCGCATCACGCTGCCGATATACATCAGAATGATTCCGACAGCGAGGGCTGCCACAACCAGCGCCGCGATAAGGATAGCCAGAAGGAGGTGATCAGCGGTGAGCGAGGCTGGCCAGGAAGGGTGGGGCGCTCCGGGATGGTGCGGGAACTGAAAGTTGGAGCGGCTGAGTCCGCGGGAACCAAGTTCTCCAGCCAACAGACCGACAAAAGCCAGCTTGGTCCATTGACCGATGCGGAATGGCTTGAATAGCTGTTGCCTGGTGTGGGCCAGGGCCAGCGTGATCGAATCGACAGCGGTAGTTGCCATGGTGCGCCTCCGGCGAGGGCGACCTGTTTCTACATCCTGTTCACAAATCAAGATACGCGAGTTGATGTCATGAGGTTCCTGAAAAGACGGGTCAGGGCCTGGACGCTCGTCAGGCTTCTAACTATCAACCGCGCTAGGACGATTATGTTGTCTTTCGACTCACCGTGTCCGTGACCAGCGTCACGGTGCTCAGTCCGCAGAGTCGGCGGGTTCGCTCAAAACCCGGACGTCATTTTGAGTGCGACGGGATTTTTCGATGGTTACGAAAGCCCGTCTGCCCTAACACGCGACCACACTTCGAGTTGTGACCGACTTCACTGACATAGCCTGACCCTGAAGAGGAAAATTCTTGCGGTAAATCTTCTTGCCTCCACGAGTGCAGTTCCCGCCAGTTGAGAGGCACCTCCTCGCGAGGCGATGGTTTCCTAGAGTCCGGGCCAGAGTGTCGAACTAGTTTGTGCACGGAGGGAATTATGAAACGTATTGGTATTTTGATGTTGCTGCTCTTCACACTTCTTGTCCCCGTGACGTGGCCGCAGGCGCAATCGCCGCCCTCTCCGCCACAGACGGATGACCCAGCAAAACCCCAGCCCCTGAACCTTTCCCCGTACACCGGCGGGGCCGACTATCGCTTCTTAAGGCTATGGCAGTACCAGTACCAATATGTGGAACAACCGTCAACCGTTTTGGTGCAGAGCGCGCCGGGCCAGACGTCGTTGATTGCGAACCCGGAACACAACCTCAATCAGCACACGGTGGCATTGGACTTCGGGCAGCTCTTTCTGAAGTCTCAAGATTTGTCGAAGGCGATACAGGCAGCACTTCTTTCAAATAAAGAGGAGAGAAAAAACATTCAAATGATCCACGCCGATCTCTGCGGCAAGAAAGGCTTACTGGCTTGTGTCGCAGACTCTGGCGGGAGTTGGAAACGTCTTCTGTCGGGAATTAAAGCGAGTGGGTCCGCGGCCGAACATGTACGTGTCGTGCAGCAGATACTGCTCCCGTCCGGGTACGGCTTCGCCGGGGCGGTGGACTTTGATCCATCGCGCGCGTTTGTTACAGGGTCAGACTGGAAAAATGCGACGGAGCTCTTGGGGAAAATGACAGACGCTGAAGCCGCTACTGCGTTAGGAGACTTGTTAAAGCCCGGCAGTGATCTAGAAAAGGAGTGCAAGTCCAGAGATGCAGTTAGGTGTGCAAAGGCTTTGAGTTCGTCAAAAAGAAAGACACCACTCGCGTTATTGCCAACGTTTCAATACAAGCGACAAACTCCCTACGATTTTCTGAAATACAGTGGAATCTTGGTTCCGTCATCCGCTGAAAGCGGGCTCAATACCTGGTCTTTCACGGTAGATCTCCGACGCCTGATTGCCGCGCCGGCGGAACAATTGGATGCGGTGGCCGCCGCAAATGCCATCGTGAAGAAATCCAGGGAGCTTGAGAAGAGTGTGGCGCCCAGCAAAAAAATATGCGGGCTCCTGGGTAAAGAGGAAAAGGAGAAGGAGAAGGAGAAGGAAACCGCAAAGGAAACGGCAACGGCGACTTATATCATCGTATCGGACAATGTTAAGAAGGAATCATGCCAGGCAGCGGCAAAAACGCTACAGGCTGCTCGATATGCCCTGGGATGTGCATCAGCCCGCGCCATAGAGCTCGGACTAGCGGCAGACGTGGACGCTGAGCCCTCGGACTCAATAATACCCAATGACAATTCGTGCAAATGGTAAGGGCCACCATGCTGTAATTGTCGCAAAACGGGCGCTTGCACTCGTTAGTTGCTGTCCGCCTGCTACGGCACAATCACGGCGGCGCCATCCACCGCGTCGTTCTTTACGGCTTGCAGCGCTTCGTTTGCCTGGTCGAGCGGGAAGACTGTCACTTTTGGATTGAGCTGAATCTCGGCGGCGAGAGCGAGGAAGTCGCGGGCATCGCCGCGGGTCATGTTGGCCACGCTGCGCAGCTGGCGCTCTCCCCACAACAGCTTGTCGTAGTCGAATTGCGGCATGCGGTCGAGATGGATGGCGTTGATGGCGACGACTCCGCCTTTGCGCAAGCTGGAGAGGGCGGCGATGACGACGTCTCCGCTGGGCGCGAAGGTTACCGCGCGGTCGAGTTCGACCGGCGGCTTTTCGGTTTCGCTGCCTACCCAAGTTGCTCCGAGCGAGTGCGCTAGTTTGCGATGAGAGTCACCGCGCGTGGAAACGTACACTGCGCAGTTCCACGCTTTGAGAACTGCGATCGCTAGATGCGCTGAGGCTCCGAAGCCGAAGAGTCCAACTTTCTCGTTTGGCTTTACACCGGCGACGCGCAGGCTGCGGAAGCCGATGATGCCGGCGCAGAGCAGCGGCGCGGCTTGCAGATCGTCGAGCGCATTGGGCAGCGGGAAGACGAAATCGGCGCGGGCGAGGGTGTATTCGGCGTAGCCGCCGGGGACGGAGTATCCGGTGAAGGTAGGCGCGTCGCAGAGATTTTCTTCGCCACGCTTGCAGTAGGGGCAGGTGCCGTCCGTGCCTCCGAGCCAGGAGACGCCGACGCGCGCGCCGACGGGAATTTCGGTTGTGGCTCCGTCCATCACTTTGCCGACGATCTGGTGGCCGGGGATGATCTGCTCGTGCAGCGGCTTGAGTTCGCCTTCGACGATATGCAGATCGGTGCGGCAGACGCCGCAGGCGCGGACGCGGAGCAGCATGTGTCCGGGCTGGAGTTGCGGCGTGGGGACGTTGGAGATTTCTAGCGGGCCTTGGGAGATGGGTGCGGGAGTGGTTAGGACTGCGGCTTTCATGGGTTCATGATGGCATGGGCGGAGGAGTGGCGTCGCGGGCAGGTTGGGGAATGCGGGTTCAGATTCAGAAAAGCAGGTTCTATGGAACGAGTTCCAACGTCAACACTTCGAATGGCTTTAGGTGGAACGTGTGGCTGTCGGTGGAGGCGAGCTTTTGTTCCGATGGAGACGCAGCAAACTTCCACGGACTGCGGGCGTTGAATTGTGATGGGGCGGCGTCTGGGAGTTCTAGCAGCGACGCTAGGCTGGCGGTGAAATCCTGCTGGTGGTCGCTGGGATTGCGCAGCGTGATGATTCCTTTTGCTTCGTTCTGCGACAATGACGCCCATCCGTAGACTTCGAGCAGCGACGGATTGCCCCCGATCCAGTGCGAGTCGTTGAGCGTCTGCGCGTTTTCGCGTGACCACTTGGCAGCTTCGGCAAGCGTGTCCCAGTCTTGCGGCGAGAGCAGCGTGGGGGTGATGTACATCTCCTGCAGTTGAGTTCCCGTACCGAAGTAGGAGTGGACTTCGTCGGCGAAATCGTGGGTCGGATCGCTGCCCAGGCGCTCGGCATATCTGGCGTAAATGAGGCCGTGCAGCATGAGCGAGTTCATAGGAAACAGCGGGCCGTCTTCGACGACGCGCTGGTAAATCTGCGAGTCGCGATAGGTGATCCAGCGCTGGCGGTTGGGACCGACACCGGCGAAGCTGTGATCTTCGCCGCCGCGCCAGATCGAGTCAGCGTAGAGCAGCCAGAAGGGCGACGGGTACGTGCCGGTAGTGAGATTGATGTAGATGTCGGGCTTTTTGACGCGTAGCTCGCCGATAAGATGGATGGCCGCGTCGAAGTCGCTGTCGAACTGGCTGCCCTTGATGACTTCGTTAGCGTTGCCGGTGCCGTCGAACTTGAACTGGTTGATGCCGTACTTCTCGATCATGTCGAAACAGGCGTCGCGGAAATATTTGTAGTACTTGGGGCCGGAGAGTGCGAATCCGCCCTCGTTGGTTTCGAATCCTTGCGACTTGGCTGAGGCGAGGCGCTGCGTTTTGGGGCCGTCGTATCCGCCCCAGGGCGAGAACCAGATGCCGGGCGCGGCCGAGAATTTCGCGGCGGCTTCGGAGACTTTGGTGAATCCGTTGGGGAAGCCGGGGTTGAAGTGCCAGAGGGTGGAGGGATCGTCCCAGCCGTCGTCGAAGAGGAAGCTGTCGAGCTTGACTCCGCGCCGGCGCGTGAGCTGCTCGCCGAAGGTTTCGATTTCGGTGACTGCCTGCTGCTCGCTGTAGCGGTCGAAGAATCCCAGGTCATACCACGAGTTGTAATGCAGAAAGGTGCGGTAGGGGTGCGCGCGCTCGAGCTCGAGGTAGTTGAGGAAGTCGCGGCGCAGCTGGCCGCGATGCGTGGCTCCGATGACGGAGGAGTAGGTGACGCTTTCGTTCGCCAGGAGCGGAAGTTCGCGGAAAATTGAACAAGTGGCGCGGTCGCTGCTTGTGACGCGGTGGGCGCGGCATTCGGAGAGCGGATGTTCGAGAGCTAAGAACCAGGTGCTGGCGGTCACGGGCGATCCTTTGACGTGCCCGTTGACTTGGGCGGATGGAAGATTCACATCGATTAGCGTGACCGCGGTGAGCGGCGCTGGCAGCTGCACGGCTTGGATGGTAACTTCCTGGCGGAAGTAATTTGCGCCCTCGCGGAGGATGGCTCTCCATTCGATCTGGAGATTGGAGGCGCGATCGTGAAATATCAGGCGAATCTGGCGGCCGGGGATGCGGTCGGCGGCTTTGGATGAGTCGGCAGAGGCCGGCGCGTTCTCCAGAAGGGGTCTTACGGTGTTCGAGTTTTCGGGATCCGATGAGCGAATGACCTCGCCTTCGCGGGGAGTGAGTTCGAAAACGTCTTGGCCTTCGAGGTTGAGGGTTTCCTGGGTTAGGCGGTTGGTGATGCTGCGCCAGCGGAGCGAACCGTTGCGGATGGTCCAGGTGGCTGAGATCGAGTCATTCGAGAGAGTGAGTACACCGTTGTCGTTGGAGGCCTGGACTCTGTCGTGGACTTCGGCGTGAGCGATTGCGGTGAGGATCAGGATGATGAGGCAGCAGCGGCGCATGAGTTTTCTCCGGCGCATGATTCTACGACGAGTTTGGTGGCGGAGCGGAGAACAGCAGGTTCCTCACCGGTCCTTCGGACCGATTCGGAATGACATCCCTAAGCTTTGATTTTCCCAGCGACTCCTGATCTCAGTCGCGAAATCGAGATTCCGCTACGTTCGCTCCCTGCAAATGCTTTGAAGCCTGAGAGATTCGCGGCCGATAGGCATTCTGTGGGATCGGTTTTTTGGATTTACTTTCGCTGCGAATTGTCTTGACATTGACCATAAACGAAAGTAATAGTTTTAGTTCGTAATAATATGAAAGTGCTTGCAGGGAGGCTGCTATGAGTGTCTGCCAGCGTGGTTTCTCGCTGTTAAGTATTTCTCTTCCGGCGCTGTTGCTTCTTTTCACAATTCCGGGCTTCGGCCAGGCCAGCTATACGGCCCAGGTGCGGGGGGTGGTCAAGGACCAAAGTGGCGCGATGATTCCGCAGGCCGCGATCACCATCACCAACGATGCGACGGGGATCACGCAGACGGCGCATAGCGACGACCATGGCGAGTACATTCTGACCGGCTTGCGGCCGGCGGTGTACACGATGCGGGCTGACGTCAACGGCTTCCGTCCGGCGGAAGAGAAGAATGTCGTGCTGCAGGTTGACCAGCAGACAACGATTGATTTCACGCTGCATCCGCTCGGCGTGATGACCACGGTGGAAGTCACGGAGGCTGCCCCGCTGCTCGATACCGAGAGCGCCGCGATCGGCACGGACGTGAGCAATGAATACGTGCGCGACATCCCTCTCTACAACCGCAGCATGTTTGGACTCGTGTTTTTGGCGGGCGGCGTAACGGAGACATCAGGGTCGGGCATTACCGACAACTATCCATCTGGTACGAATTTTGTTTCGAACGGACAGCGCAACGCGACGGCGGAAATCAGCCTGGACGGCAGCCCGATCAGCGCGCCGGAGCAAGGCGAGGGCGGCAACTCGAACGTGTACTACCAGCCTTCGGTTGAGATCGTGCAGGAGTTCAAGGTTCAGAACAACAGCTTCTCGGCGGAGTTCGGCAATAACGGCGGCACTGTGGTGAATATGGTGCTCAAGCAAGGATCGAACGCCTTTCACGGCAGCGGCTGGTGGTATTTCCAGCGCTCGGCGACCGATGCGCGCGATTACTTCAACTCGGGGCCGCGGCCGGATCACCTGCGCGATCAGTATGGATTTGCGGTTGGCGGACCGATCGTGAAGAACAAGACTTTCTTCTTTGTGGATTTTGAGAAGAGCCGGCAGCATGACCCCATCAATATCGAAGGCGTTGTGCCGACGGACCTGGAGCGCACGGGCGACTTTTCGCAGAGCAGCGACAGTACACCGGGCGGAATTTTCGATCCCAATACGTGCACAATCCAAAATGTCGGCGACCAGACCTGCACGCGCCAGCCGTTCCTAGACCCGGTCACAAACCTTCCCACGCAGGTAATCCCCGCGAGCGAAATCGATCCCGTCGGACAGGCGATTGTGAACCTGTATCCGCACGCGAACATTCTGGATGCCCAATTTCCCAATCCGAATTTCCGGACTGTAATCGTGGGGAGTGATCCTGGATGGCAGTTCGACATGAAGCTCGATCACCAGTTCAACGCGAAGCACCGGATTGGCGGACGCTACAGCCGACACCATGATGTGTTCACCGCACCGAACGTCATCGGCAGCGGAGACTTTGGCGACGGCTCAATCTATACGACTACTGCCCAGAACGCCGGCCTTGAGTACAACTGGTCGGTCACGCCGACCATGCTGTGGACGAGCCGGTTGAGCGAAGACCGGGTGGTGGCGCCCGGACAGACGAACAACTATCCGACGCTGAGCGACGTGGGACTTCCGCCCATCCTGGCGGGGAACGGGCTGACCAGAGTTCCCAGCATTTGCGCTAACGATGACTGCAATGAGGATTCGGGATTTCTCTCGATCTATACGCAATGCTGCGTGGACACGCACTTCGCGCATACGCTGACCAGTTATTCGTCGCAGCTGCAGTGGATCAAGGGACGGCACTCGATCAAGGTCGGCGGCGAGCAGCGAGTGTTCCTAAACAACTTCTGGCAGCCAAACTACCCGACGGGGACATTTGATTTCTCGCGCGACGTCACAACTCAGCAGCCAGGGCAGGGATTGGGAGAGGGCGACACACCACAGGGTAATCCCTTCGCGACGATGCTGACCGGGTTTGCGGCGAGTGGGCAGTACAACATTGTCCCGGCGGTCGCGGATAAATCGAAAGAAACTGCCTTTTATGTGCAGGACGACTGGAAGGTGACGCCGAGGCTGACGATAAATGCCGGCCTGCGGTACGAATGGAGTACGCCTTACAACGAACGTTTCAACCGGGTGCAGTTCAGCGACTTCACGGCGAGCACGGGAATCGACATTCCGTATTCGCCGGCGCCGGGCTTCCCGGAGATAGGCAACATCATCGGCACGACTGTCTTCCCGACATCGTCGCATCGAAATTCGGGCGTGGATCGCAACAACTTTGCGCCGCGGTTTGGATTCGCCTATCAGTTGGCGACGAACACGGTCATCCGCGGCGGCGCGGGTGTGTTTTACGGAATGAGCGTTGCCACCAACTTCCAGTATGCGGGGCCCGCATTCCAGAAGTCGGCGAACATTTATTTCACGAAAGATAACTACGAGACGCAGTTTGCGTGTCTGGGCATTTATCCCACTACGTCGAATAACCCGAACTGCAATGGACCATTTCCGAATGGGCTGGCGGGTCCGCAAGGAACAAAGTATGGGTCGATGGCCCAGTGGGGCTTTGGCAATGCCAGCGATCTGGATACGGGCACAGCGAGGAACGCTGAGATTTACCAATGGAACCTCGGCGTGCAGCACCTGATGCCGGGACAGATTGTGATTGGAGTAGACTACTCGGCCAATCGCAGCACGCACTTGCCATGGGCGGGAGCGGGCGGCATTTCCACGCGGGACCGCAACTTCCTTTCGTCGGCGATGCGCAATCTGGCGGTCTCGCTCACGCCGCCCAACAGCGATCCAACCCAGCCTCCGGATGTGACTGGTTTCTTGAACCAGCAAGTGCCCAATCCGTTTCAGTGTTTCTTCTCGAGTGCGCCGGCTATGACAGGGCCGTGGTGCCCGGCGACGCCGACTTTTGCGACGGCGGACGTGGTGGACTCGCGTTATCTCGACGACACGATACCGCTGATCAACCTGCTGCGGCCGTATCCGCAGTTCGACGGAAATTTCGAAGGACTGCCGAAGATGATCGCGACCTCATGGTACAACTCGCTGCAGGTTCGCTTTCAGAAACGCGCCAGCCACGGCATCAGCTTTGAAGGCAACTACACGTTCTCGAAGGCGGAGGACAATTCCTCGGCGGGACGGAATGCGTGGATTGGCAACCTGCAATTTGACAATCCGCAGTTGCTCGACGATCTGAAGGCGGAGTGGGGCATTGGCTCGAATGACGCGACCCACCGGCTGACGGCGGCGTTCATTGTCGACCTGCCGTTCGGCAAGGGCCGCGCGGTTGGACACAACATGAATTCGTTCCTCGACGGAGTGGTGGGTGGATGGTCGCTGTATAGCGTTGTGACGCTGCAGTCGGGACAGCCTCTGGCGATTTTTGACGCCGATGGACTGTTGGCCGACGGAAACCAGCGGCCAAATGTGGCTTGCTCACAGCTGAGGACCGGAATCAGTTACAAAGAGGCGGCGAGAACCCAGCAGCCGTATCTCAATCAGAGTTGCTTCACGTTTCCCGGCGACAACATTCCGGGCAATGCGCCGCGTCACTTCTCGAATCTGCGGGGAGACGGGATTCGCAATCTCGACATGTCGCTCTCCAAAGAGTTCAACGTTCACGAGAAGGGCAAGTTGCAGGTTCGGGCTGAGGCGTTCAATGTAGCCAACCGGCAGCGTTTCGCGTTTCCGGACAATGGCTCGGGAGACGGCAGCTTTGGCGGAGTGTTCAGCACGGCCAGTTCCGGAGGGTTCCGCAAGATGCAGTTTGGCGTGCGGTACGAGTTTTAGTTTAAAAGCTTTTAACCGCAGAGAGCGCAGAGAACGGCCGCAGAGGGCGCAGAGAGAAGCTTGGCCTGATTTTTGCTGCTGAAAAGCAGGTTCCTCACCGGCCGCTTCGCGCCGGTTCGGAATGACATCTCTACTTTTGAATTCCCATTTTTTGCCGTTGAATTAGCGTTCACGCGGAGCGACCATGCAGCGACGAACGTTTCTGAAGACAGGCGGGGCGGTAGCTCTCGCGTCGCTTGGGGCGCGGAGGCTTGACGCGCACATTCCGCCGCATAACTTTGACAAATACGATTTTGGGTCAGGGCCAGCTGTGGCGGACCGGCTTTATCAGGGGCCGTTTTCGGCGGACGATTATCCGAGCTGGAATGTTGGGATGGCGCTGACGGCTTCCCGTGACGTTGTGCCTAATTTCGGCATGGGGCTCATCACTTATATCTGTGATGAAGTGGGCCCCGCGAAAAAAGATGGCGAGACGCAGGCGCAGTCGATTGAAAATCTGGTGAAGCTGCCGCTGGGTTCGAAGCTGTATTTGCGGGTGAACTGGCGCGATGTGCAGCAGAGGCCGGGGCGGCTCGATCTTTGCGAGCACTGGAAGACGACGTTCGATCTGGCGCGCCGATATGGAAAGCGAATCGGGTTGCGCGTGATGCTGAGCAATCCGGATATTCCGGATTCTCCGCTGCCGGAGTTTTTGCGCGAGAAGATTCCGATGGTGCAGCTGGGCGACTGGCTGAAGCGGCCTCGATCGGAGCCGCGTTATGACGATCCGGCGTTTCAGGCGGCTTGGCGCGAATTGGTCGATCTTTTGGCCGATGCGTATGACGGGCATCCGGATGTGGAGTATGTCGACACGTTCATGTATGGGTTCTGGGGCGAGGGGCATACGTGGCCGCTGGAGAAGAATCCGTTTCCGGATAACGTGACGGCCGAGAACACGTTCGTGAACATGCTGGAGTATCAGCTGGCGCGGTGGAAGAAGACACCGCTGGCGACGAACACGCAGCCGGATTTCAGTAAAGTGGGCAACTCCGAATTGGTCGATCGCACGATCCGCAGTGCGAACTGGCTGCGGACTGACACAATCTTCATTGAGAACGAACAGATCGAAACGCTGAGCAACCGGCCGCCGTGGGTGGGAGTGACGGTGGAAGTGGGCATGTCGGACGGAACTCAGAAAAATTTGAGGCTGGATGAGGGCGTCACGTATACCGACAACGTGGTGCAGCATGTGCGCGACGTGGGCGCGTGCTACTTCTCGCTGTGGAACTGGCATCGCATTCAGGCGGATCGGATTTTGAATTATTACAAGCAGTATCCCGAGGCGATTGATGGCCTGGCGCGGCAGATTGGCTATCGTGTGCGCCCTTCTTGGGTGTGGACGTATGAGGAGGGTGGATATCCGGGATTGATTGTGGGATTTGCCAATGACGGAATCGCGGGCGTGCCGGGCGTGTTGCGGGTTTCAGTGACGCGCGAGGACGGCAGCGTTGTGGTTGGAGGTTGCCTGGATGCGGGATATCCGCTGCCGGGAAAAGTGCGTCAGGCGAGGTTTGCATTGCCAAAGGGAACGAATTGGCACGGGCTTCGGCTGAAGGCGGAAATTGAAGTGAAAGGGCAGCGGCATCCGGTGCGGTGGGCTTGCCGACAGAAGCTGAATGAGGACGGGAGTTTGACGCTGCGGCCTACGGTTGGGCTGGGGCAAGACGACAACACGGGTGGCGTGGCGCCGTGAGCGTTTCACTTTGACTTGAGTTTGTGGGGCGTCATCCCGAACGACCGCGCATTTCAGCGGGCGGAGGGATCTCCCCCGAAATGCATAGTGAGGGAGATCCCTCACTACGCCTGAAGAGCGGCTTCGCTCGGGATGACGCCGTCCTGAAATGTAGTTTCACAGTTGAGAGCCATTCTAAGAAAGACAACTTCTATGAATCGAAAACTCTGGTTGACTTCTTCGCTTCTTCTCTTATTCGCATTCGCCCTTAACGCGGCGCCCGATTCCGAAAAACAATATCCGCCCAACCAAGACTGGGCGAACTACGTGCGTATCGGCGCGTACGGATTAAAGGGCGGCGATGCGGCGCAGATTGTTAGTAAAGCGCAAGACAGCGGTGTGTTCGGGATTGAGGTCGACAATGACATTCCCGGCCGCTACGAAAGCTTTGTGCATCCGGAAGAGAAGCTGAAGGCGATTCATGACGTGGCGGAGGCTGCGCATAAAGTGGGCAACTATGCGTACGTGTATATCGCCGGAACGGAGTGCATTACGGCCAATGCCGACTCGACGCCGCACACCATGTACAAGGAGCATCCAGACTGGATTCAGCGGAAGATCGACGGCACGCCCGCGATTTTTGGCGGTGGCACGGCTTTCTGGATTCGCAAGGGCGACGAAGATGTTTGGGTGAGCCCCTACGCGCCGGAGTGGCGCAAGGTTTACATGGAGCGCGTGCGGCAGATCGCTGGCACGGGGATCGATGGCATTTACATCGACATTCCTTATTGGATGACGCATTTCGACGGCTGGGAAGATACGTGGGCGAGTTTTGACGATTACACTGTGGCGGCCTTCAAGAAAGAAACTGGCCTGGATGCGAAGCATGACTTGAAGCTGGGAAATTTCGAGGACGCGAATTTTCGCAAGTGGGTGGAATTTCGCATTCAGACGTTCACTGATTTTCTGCATGAGATCGATACGAATGCGAAGGCGGTGAATCCGAAGATCAAGACGATTCCGGAGATTTATCCGGGGATCGAAGAAGAGGCGGTGCGGGTGGGCGCCGATGTTTACAGCTTGTACGGCGTGGTGGACACGATCGCGCATGAATATGAATTCGGCAGCAAGGAACACATGGCGTCGGAGCGCTCGCCGCTGACGTGGTTTCGGTATCAGGCGGGGATGCATTCTTTTCGCGCGTTTGGGCAGATGCCGAACGGTTGGGACAAGCCGACGTGGATTCTGAATTATTCGTGGGACGGCGACAAGGGAGTCGACAAGCGCGAATCGATGATGAACCTGGCCATGTCGCAAGTGATGGACGGTGCGAATTTCTGGGATGCGCCTGGGCATTCGATGGCCGGTTCCAATGATCTGCTGACTCGGAAGAAGATTTTTGCGTGGATTGCGGCGCATGAAAAGACGTTTTATTTGCCGCGGTCGCCGATCGATCCGATTGGAGTGTATTTTTCACCGGCGACACGGAATTTTCATGCGAAGGAATTTATCGACTCTTATCGCGCGATTCTGATTCTGCTGATGCAGAAGCATTTGGAGTTTCAGGTGGTGACGCCGCGCAATCTGGCTGAGTTCAAGGGCCAGACGCTGGTTTTGCCCGATGTGCGGGAGTTGATCGAAAACGAGAAAAGCGCGCTGAAAACTTTCGCAGCTCAGGGCAAGAGGTTAGTGGTCACGGGAAAAGACGCGACCGGGTTAGGTGAGTCGGATTCGGTGATCCGATTCGCGGATGATCCGGGAAACGCCTACAACACGGCTCTCGAAAAAGATTTTGAGCATGCGTCGCCGGATTCGCAAAAAGCATTTCTGGATTCGCTTCGCGGCGGCAATGCTGTGGATGTGAAGGCGTCGGGCCTTGTTGCGACTTCGATTGCGCGGACTTCAGATGGACACATTAACGTGTTCTTTGCAAATTTTGCGGGGCTGAAGGGTGGCGCGAATCCGATCCAGACTCCGCAGAATGGCGTTGAAGTGAGCCTGAAGTCCGCGCGCGAGGACAAGGGATTCTTCTTGCCGTTTATGGGCGAAGTGCAGGAAGTGAAGGGTGTACGGCACGGGGACGCGACTACGTTTTCGCTACCGACGATTACGAAAGGCGCGGTGTTTTGGGTGGAGTGAGGCTCAGAATGCCGGTTTTTTTCTGCCGCAGGGAAAAGCAGGTTCCTCACCGCCGCTTCGCGCCGGTTCGGACTGACATCTTTTTTGTACGTATCAATCCCTCAAAATTACCCAGTTACGTTGCTACGTGCGTTCCCAGTTTTTGCTGCGGTTGACGGCTTCGGTCCAGCGCTCGCGCAGGGTGATTGCTTCTGACTGCTGCATTTTGGGCTCGAAGCGGCGATCGCTCGCTTTACTCGATGATTCGAAATCGCTTCGCTTCCAGAATCCCGTTGCTAGTCCCGCCAGATAGGCTGCGCCGAGCGCTGTTGTCTCCGTGACGGCCGGACGGACGACCGGCACTCCTAATATGTCGGCCTGGAATTGCATGAGGCTGTCGTTGGCGGCGGCGCCGCCGTCGACCCGAAGTTCGCGCACGCGCTCGCCTGCGTCTTTTTGCATCGCGTCGAGCAAGTCGGCGACTTGGTAGGCGATACTTTCGACTGCAGCGCGGGCGAGATGGCCTGCGGTAGTGCCGCGCGTGAGGCCAAAAATGGAGCCGCGGGCGTACGAGTCCCAGTGTGGCGCGCCCAGCCCGACGAAAGCGGGAATGAAGTAGACTCCGCCGTTGTCGGGCACGGATTTCTCCAGAGCCTCAACGTCTTCTGATTTGCGGATGAGCCCCAGGCCATCGCGCAGCCACTGCACGACCGCGCCTCCGATGAAAACGCTGCCTTCGAGTGCGTACTCAGTAACGTCTCCGATCTTCCACGCGACCGTCGTCACCAGGCGATTCGACGACGGCACGGCGCGTGTGCCGGTATTTTGCAGCATGAAGCATCCGGTGCCGTAGGTGTTCTTGGTGAGGCCGGGCTTATGGCATTTTTGGCCGAAGAGCGCGGACTGCTGATCTCCGGCGATACCCGCGAGAGGAATTCCGTCGAGGCCCTTGAAGCCACTGACTTCGCCGTAGACTTCGCTGGATGAACGGACGTCAGGCATGAGCGACGCCGGCACGCGCAGGAGCGCGAGCAGCTCGCGGTCCCACTCGCCGGTATGAATGTTGAAGAGCATGGTGCGCGAGGCGTTGCTGGCGTCAGTCTTATGAATGCGGCTGCCGGTGAGTTTCCAGAGTAGCCACGTGTCGACAGTGCCGAAGGCGAGTTTGCCGGCTTCGGCGAGAGCGCGCGCGCCTGGGACGTTGTCGAGTAGCCAAGCGATTTTTGTGGCGGAAAAATACGCATCGATGAGCAGGCCGGTTCGGCGCTGGATCAGCGGGCCGTGGCCTTCGCTGCGCAGTTGGTCGCAGAAGTCGGCGGTGCGGCGGTCTTGCCAGACAATTGCGTTGTAGATGGGCTGGCCGGTTTCGCGATTCCAGAGAATAGTGGTTTCGCGCTGGTTGGTGATGCCGATGGCGGCGACGTCTTTGGGTTGGGCTCCTGCTTTAGCGAGCGCCTGCCGCGCGACGGCGATCTGCGACGCAGCGATTTGCTCGGGGTTGTGCTCGACCCATCCGGGCTGGGGAAAGATCTGATCGAACTCCTGTTGGGCGACGGCGCGGACGGAGCCTTCGTGGTCGAAGAGCAGGGCGCGAGAGCTGGTGGTGCCTTGGTCGAGGGCGAGTATGTATGTCATTTCGGAGTCCTTCATACTTGGCGGGGCTACAGCCCCTTTTTATTATCTGGCGCGCTAACGCGGCCCTGAAGGGCCGCTCTTCCACTTTGTGAAGATCCGCAAATAGAGCCGTTGCAAGCAATGTCTCTACGATGGCTTCAAGAAGCGGCGCACGCCGAAATCATAGACAGCCGCGCCGGTGATTCCTCCCAACAAAGGTGCAGCAACCGGAATCCACCAGACGCGCGTACCGTCTGTCAGGCCGTTATTGCGGAAGCCGGCGACCGCGGTAAACAGGCGCGGGCCGAAGTCGCGTGCGGGATTGATGGCGTAGCCGTGCATGCCGCCGAAGCTCATGCCGATCGCAACCACAACGAGTCCGATCATCAGCGGAGCCAGATTCGCTCCCGGCGGCATGTTGAACTCGTCGATAATCGCGAAAATCAGGAGCACGAGCAGGCCGGTGCCGATGAGTTGATCGAGAAATCCGGCTTGCGGCAACGCGGGAAAGGCAGGAAACGTCGTGAAAACTCCGGCCGTAGTTTCGAGTTGCGGATCGGCCTGGTGAAACGCAGGTGCATAGTTCCAATAAACAAGCGCGGCGCCGGTGAATGCGCCTGCGGTCTGCACGAGGGAATAGGGGAGCACCTTGCGCCAGGGGAATCCGCGGAAGGTGGCTAGGGCGAGTGTGACGGCTGGATTCAAGTGCGCGCCGGAGATTTTTCCGGCGATGTAGATGCCCATGGTGACGGCGAGTCCCCAGCCGATGGTGATGTTGGTGAAGCCGCCGTGAATGATCTCCCCCGGATTTTTCGTGGGGAAGAGAACGACCATGGCGACGACGCCGTTGCCGAACAAGATGAGAATGAAGGTACCAAGGAATTCGGCGATGAGCTCT
Organism: Candidatus Solibacter sp.; assembly: GCA_035501655.1. Classification (GTDB taxonomy): domain Bacteria; phylum Acidobacteriota; class Terriglobia; order Terriglobales; family Acidobacteriaceae; genus Sulfotelmatobacter. The sequence continues at coordinate 58,892 of DATJVU010000034.1, read as the reverse complement.
GCCGTGAGACTGGGTTTGGAGTTCATGTGCGCTTGGAGATGTGATCGCGAAGTAGTCTATCAAGCGATGCGCGTTTCCGCTTGATGCAAACGGGAGTTAAAGCCCAGTCATGAGGCGCGATGACACGCGGCCGTGAATGGCCGCTCTTCCACGGCGACTCTTGCACTCTTAGGAGGGTGCATCTACGCAGGCGCCTTCCGCTTGGGAGTTCGTACACGCCGGAGTTCCCGGGTCAAATTTCTTGTTGACATTCCTGTCCAGGTTTATAAGATAGAAACATAATTATTCATTTTAGTGAATATTTATTCATGATGAATAAAACACTTCGCCAACGCGCAGTCTTGGACGCCCTGAAGCACGGGTCCATCGCGAGTCAGGAGGACCTTCAGCGGGTCCTGCGCAGGCGTGGATTCAGAGTCGGCCAGGCGACCCTCTCGCGCGATATCCGCGACCTGAATCTCAGCAAGACATCCCACGGCTATTCCCTGCCGCATGGCGACGGCGCGGCGGGCGTGGCATTGCCTCCGGTTTCGCGACTGGTGCGCGAGTTCGTGCTCGACATCCGCTCGGCGCAGAACCAGCTCGTGATCAAGACAATTGTGGGCAGCGCGCAGCCCGTGGCCGCGGCGCTGGACGAAGCCGACTGGAGCGAAGTCGTGGGAACGATCGCTGGGGACGACACGATCCTGATTGTGTGCCCGGATAAAGAAGATGCGAAGAAGTTGGCGGGGCGGATCGAGGAGATGCTGGGGTAGTGGGGGACAAGCTTAAGACCGCTGTGCTGGGTGCGACGGGATACTCGGGGCTCGAGTTGACCAGGATTCTCTTGCGCCATCCTCGAGTCGAGAAGCCTCTGCTGCTGCGGCGTTCGGCTGACCGCTCGGCAGACCAAGGCGCCGCTTCGGATCTTGCGGAACTCTTTCCCGCGCTTTCGGGCAATGGCGGCTATCCGCTGCATTCACTGTCATGGCCTGCGCTGAAGCAACAGGGAGTGGAGTTGCTTTTTCTGGCGACGCCGCATGAAGTGTCGCGCGAACTCGTGCCGGAGGCAATGAAGCAAGGATTGCGCGTGGTCGATCTCAGCGGGGCGTGGCGGCTGAAGCAGGAGCAGCATCGGGCGATTTATCACTTTGTGGATGCAGATGCGGCAATGGCTGCGCAGTTGACGGAGCGCGCGGTATATGGTTTGCCCGAATTGAATGGCGATTGCGTCGTGAAAGCTGCGCTCGTGGCGAATCCCGGATGCTATGCGACATCGGTGATTCTCGCCCTGGCGCCGCTGCTGAAAGCGGGCGTGGTCGACCGCAGCCGGGGAATTATTTCGGATTCCAAGTCAGGCGTGTCGGGCGCGGGAAAAGAACCGACGGCGAAGACGCACTTCGTTTCCGTGGCCGACAATTTGTCGGCGTATTCGGTGTTCAATCACCGGCACGTGGGTGAAATTATCGAGCAGTTGGGCTTGCAGACGGACGAGTTGACCTTCACGCCGCACCTGCTACCGATTCCGCGAGGGATTCTGTCGACGATTTATCTGCAACTTGATCAGGAAATGTCGCCGCTTGAAGTGGAGTCGTGCTTCCGTAACTTTTATGACGGAAAGCGCTGGGTACGCGTATTCCAGACGCCGAAGCTGCCGCAGGTGCAGTTCTCGCTGAATTCCAACTATTGCGACCTGGGATTTTGCCTGGCCGAAGACGGACGGCGGTTGGTGGTCATTTCGTGCATCGACAACTTGCTGAAAGGTGCGGCCGGTCAGGCGGTGCAGAACATGAATCTGATGTACGGGTGGGCGGAGGACGAGGGGCTGCAATGACGATCGTGGTGAAAATTGGGGGCGCGGCTCTGGAAGATGCGGCAACGCTGCGCAAGTGCGCGAAGGCGGTCGCAGAGTTGGCGCAGGATGGACACCGCGTCGCGGTAGTGCATGGCGGCGGCAGCGCGCTGACGCGCATGCTAAAGCAGCTTGGCAAGAAAAGTGAATTTGTCTCCGGGTTGCGCGTGACCGATGCCGAGACGCGTGATATTGCACTCATGGTTCTCGGGGGCATGGTGAACAAGAAACTGGTGGCGGCGATTCAGGCAGCCGGCATGCCAGCAGTGGGATTCTGTGGCGGCGATGGCATGAGCTTTCGCGCGCGCAAGAAGTTCGTTAGCGGAAACGACCTGGGATTCGTTGGTGAAATTTGTTTTGCCGAGCCCTGCTGGATTGAGGCGCTGTGGTCGCAGGGAGGCATTCCCGTGCTGGCGTCGTTGGCGCTGGGCGCGGACGGCGAGTACTACAACGTCAACGCTGATGAGATGGCGGCAGCTTGCGCGGCGGCTTGCCATGCGAATGCGCTTATTTTCTTAACGGACGTACCGGGCGTGAAAAATGCCGATGGCAATGTGATCCATTGGCTCAGCACGAAGCAAGCGGACGATTTGACGGCGGGAGCGGTGATCAGCGGCGGCATGCTGCCCAAACTGGCTGCCTGTAAGCAGGCGCTGCGGCAGGGGGTCGGGCGCGTGAGGATTTTGCCGGCGGCGGCAGCTGACGCCTTGGCACAGTTTTATCTGACGAAGATCGAGTGTGGGACGGAAGTGACGTGTGTGTGAAGTGTGGGTTGCAAAGTGGCAAGGTGGCAAAGTTTCAAGGTTGCAGAGTGGCGGCGGTATTGGTCTTTGAAACGTTGAAACATTCGAAACTTTGAAACTTGTTCTAGACAAGGAGCCGAGTTGAACAGTTCATTGCAGACAAGAACGCCGGTTGTGCCGGAGCGATTTCCCGGCATCTTCTGGTGCCCGGATTTGATCTCGACGCGCGACTTGGGGCCGCAGGGAATAGAAGCGGTGCTGCATCTGGCCGAACTGATGAAGGCGCGGCCATCGGTGTTCCAGCGCGCGCTTGCGGGCAAGCAGATGGTGATGTTTTTCGAGAAGCCGTCGTTGCGCACGCGGCTGACCTTCGAAGCGGCGATGACGAGCCTGGGTGGGGCGGCGATGTTCGTCGATCAGACGCACGACCGCATCGACGCACGCGAGTCGCTGAGCGACATCGCGCACAATCTGGAGCGATGGGTGGACGTGATCGTGCTGCGCACGTTTGCGCAAGAGACGATCGAGGGAATGGCGGAGTTTGCTGCCGTCCCGGTGATCAATGCGCTGAGCGACTTGGAGCATCCGTGCCAAGCGCTCGCGGATTATCTCTCGCTGCAGGAGCGCTATGGCGATTTGAAGAAGATTACGTTGGCGTACGTGGGCGACGGCAACAACGTCGCGCACTCGCTGCTGCTGACAGCAGCCTGTTTGGGGTCGTCGATCCGCATTGCTACTCCGAAAGGCTACGAGCCGAATGCGCGAATTGTGTCTGAGGCGAAAAAGCTTGCCAAGCAGACTGGCGCGCGCATTGAAATGCTGACCGATCCGCATGCTGCAGTCGCAGGAGCCGATGCCGTCTACACCGATGCCTGGGCCAGCATGGGCCAAGAGCATGAAGCGGAAGCGCGGGCAAAGATTTTTCAGCCCTATCAGGTCAATAAAGCGCTGCTTTCGGGAGCCGCGCCCCAGGCGGCGTTCATGCATTGCCTGCCTGCGCATCGCGGCGAAGAAGTTACCAACGAGGTGATAGATTCCGAGAATTCAATTGTCTTCGAGCAGGCGGAAAACCGGCTGCACGTACAAAAAGCCATTCTTTACATTTTGCTGGGCGGCGCGGTGCGCCTGCCCGTGAGGAGCGCACATGCCTGAGAAAGTTTGCCTTGCTTATTCCGGCGGACTGGATACGTCAATCATCATTCCGTGGCTGAAAGAAAATTATTCTTACGATGTCATTGCCATGGTCGGCGACGTGGGCCAGGGCGACGATATCGAAGCTGTGGTCGAGAAGGCCTACAAAACTGGCGCGAGCAAAGTGATCGTCGAAGATTTGCGAGAAGAGTTTTTGACTGGCTACGTCTTCCCTGCTCTCAAGGCGGGCGCGGTGTACGAACACAAGTATCTGCTCGGCACTTCGCTGGCCCGGCCTGTGATCGCGAAGCACCAGGTGGAAGTGGCAATGCGCGAAGGCGCAACGGCCGTAGCTCACGGATGCACCGGCAAAGGGAATGATCAGGTGCGATTTGAGCTGACGTACCAAGCTTTGGCGCCGGAGTTGAAGATCATTGCGCCGTGGCGCGAGTGGACGCTGAAATCCCGGGAGGACTGTCTCGATTACGCCGAGGCTCACGGAATTCCGGTGGCGCAGAGTCGGGAAAAGATCCACAGCCGCGACCGAAATTTGTGGCACATCAGCCACGAAGGCGGAGAACTCGAAGATGCGGGCAACGCGCCGCTGCCGACGACTTGGCAGATTACGCGTTCGCCGCAAGAGGCGCCAGATAAGGAAGAGCAGGTCACGATCAGCTTCAAACGCGGCATTCCCGTGTCAGTGAATGGGATGGAACTGGATCCCGTGTCGCTGGTCGAGTTACTCAACGAAATTGGCGCGAGCAACGCGATCGGGCGAATCGATCTGGTGGAGAACCGCTTTGTCGGCATCAAGTCGCGCGGGTGCTACGAGACTCCGGGGGGAACGCTGTTGATCGCGGCGCATCGCGAACTTGAGGCGCTGTGCCTGGAGCGCGACGTTGCCCATTACAAAGAGCACGTTGGGTTGAAATACGCGGAACTGGTCTATTTCGGGCTCTGGTTTACGCCGCTGCGCGAGGCGCTCGACGCGTTCGTCGACAGCACGCAGAGAGAAATGACGGGCAAGGTCACATTGTCGCTGTACAAAGGAAACGTTTCGGTGGCGAGCCGCGAGTCGGAGCATTCGCTGTATCGCACGGATTTGTCGTCGTTCACTATGGGCGACAGTTATGACCAGAAGGATGCGGCGGGATTCATACGCATTCTGGGGTTGCCTTCGCGGTCGCGCAACGCTCTGTCGCGCAAAAGCGACGAAACGCGCGGCATTGCTGAGGTAACACGATGAAGATGTGGTCGGGACGGTTCCGGCAGCCTCTGGATCCGGATTTTGAACGCTGGCAGCGATCGTTCGGCTTCGACCGAAGGTTGCTCGAGTATGAACTCGCCGCAAGCGGCGCCCATGCTCGCGCGCTGAAGAACGCCGGCGTTCTTGCTTCTGACGAACTGATCGGCATTTTGCAGGGCCTCGAAGAGATTGGAAAACGGGCTGCGGCGTCACCGGAGTTTCTCGACGATAACGACGCCGAAGATGTGCATCACTTCGTCGAGATGAAACTTGCCGGTTTGATCGGCGATCTCGGCTACAAGCTGCACAGCGGGCGCAGCCGCAACGAGCAGATTGCTACCGATCTCAGGCTGTACGTGCGCGCGGCAATCGATCAGCTTCGGCATGAGTTGGCCGACTTGTGCGCGGTGATCGTCGATCGGGCCGAGCAAACGGGCGAGCACGCGATGCCGGCATACACCCACCTGCAGAAGGCAGAACCGGTGCTCATCGCGCATTGGCTACTGGCTTACGTTGAAATGTTTTTGCGTGATGCTGAAAGATTAGCCGACTGCCGCAGGCGATTGAACATCTGTCCGCTGGGGTCCGGTGCAGTTGCCGGGGCAACGCTGGCACTGGATCGCTCGTTGATGGCGAATCAGCTGAACTTCGATAAACCAACGGCGAACAGCGTCGACGCAACCAGCGATCGAGACTTCGCGATCGAATTCGCCGGGGCGCTCTCGTTGCTGGCCATGCATCTGAGCCGGTGGGCGGAGGAGATGATTCTCTTCTCTTCGCAGGAATATGGATTCATCGGATTGCCTGAGGCGTATTCCACGGGCAGCAGCGCGATGCCACAGAAAAAGAACCCGGATCTGCTGGAACTGGTGCGTGGCAAGAGCGGGCGAGTGCTGGGCAATGCAACTGCGTTACTTGCATCAATCAAGGGCCTGCCGCTCGCCTACAACAAAGATTTGCAGGAGACGCAGCAGCCGGTATTTGAAGCGAGTGACACATTGCTACAGATGTTGCCGCTGATCACGGGCTGGATGAAGGCGGTCGAGTTTCATCACGATCGCATGAACAATGCGGCGCAGACAGGATTCATGAATGCATGGGCCGCGGCTACGTATTTGGTGAATCATGGCGTGCCTTCGCGGCTGGCGCATGAGGCCGTGGGAAAAGCGGTGCAACTGTGTGTGGAGCGCAGCTGCGAGTTGCAGAATTTGCCTCTTGCCGACTTGCAGTCGCTGAGTCCAGCCTTCGGGCAGGATTTTTATGAGGCGTTGAAACTAGCTTCAGTACTGGAGATTCACGACGTTCCCGGAGGGACCGCACCAGCTCGCGTGCGGCAGGCAATTGGCAACACAAAGAAGAAAATCGCGCCACTTCGCGAGGAGGTCCATGCTCACGCGTAAAGCAATTCTGCCGGACGCGCAGAACATTCATGACTTGATTGCGAGTTACTCGGGCGACGGCACACTGTTGCCGCGTACGCTGGCGGAGATTTGCGAGAACGTCCGCGACTTTGTGGTGTTGGAAGACGACGGGCAGCTCATCGGCTGTGGCGCGCTGCACTTATATGGCACGCACCTAGCGGAGATTCGCTCGATCACGGTTGCACCGTGGGCGCAGGGCAAGGGCGGGGGAAGCCGGTTGATGAAGGCGTTGATGGCAGAAGCCAAGCGCCATCACGTGGATTGCATCTGCCTGTTCACGCGCAAACCAGACTTTTTTGCGGGCCAGGGCTTCACCGTTGCTCAGCGCGAGGATATTCCGGACAAGATTTACAAAGACTGCCACGCTTGTCCGCGTTTTCATTGCTGCGATGAGGTGGCGATGGTGCGGGGTGACTTGCCCAAGTTTGCGATTCTGCCTGAGCCCGCGAATTGGCTCGTGAAACTGCAGCCGTGGGCTCCAAGGGCTGAGCAGCGTTCTTAGGCTACGTTTTCAGGCGTTCCCTTCTGTGGAAGACTGCAGGGATCCTTCGACTGCGGTGGGCTTTTGCGCTTTGCGCAAAGACCCATCCTCGCTCAGGATGATCAACTTCTTTTGATGTCCGCTAGCTGACTTCCGCCGCGCCATTTTCGGCCGAGCACAGATAAATCTGCGGATCGATTCCAGTGGCACGGCGATAACGTTCGCGGATTTGCGCTGAGAACTCGGTGGCGTTTTCTTCGCGCACAAGATTGACGGTACAGCCTCCAAAGCCGCCGCCGGTCATTCGTCCGCCGCAGAAGCCGGGCAGACCCTGCGCAGACTCGACCATGATGTCAAGTTCGCGGCAACTCACTTCATAAAGATCGCGCAGGCTGGCATGCGACTCGGCCATAAGCCGTCCGATGCGACTCAGGTCGCCTTGCTCGAGGGCGCGAGCGGCGTCGAGAGTGCGCTGATTCTCATGAACTACATGTGTGCAGCGCTTCTGAATGGCGGTGGGAAGCTCATGGACATGCTGCTGGAGCAGATCGATCGAGACATCGCGCAGGGCGCGTATTTCAGGATCGAATGCGGCGAAGAAGCGCACGCTTTCTTCGCACTCGGCGCGGCGTGTGTTGTACTCCCCGGCGGCGTTTTCGTGCTTGACCATCGTGTTGCAGACGACGATCTCCAGTCCGGCGGGGATAGACGCAAACTTGTATTCGAGCGAACGACAATCCAGCAGGAATGCATGACCGGCCTTGCCCATGCATGATACGAACTGATCCATGATGCCCACGCGCGCGCCGACAAAAGTGTTTTCCGCCTGGCGGCAGAGTTGCGCGACTTCGGGCAGCGGCAGTTGTGCGTCATTCAGGCTCATGAATGCGAGAGCGGAAGAAACTTCAATAGCGGCGGAAGAACTGAGGCCCGACCCGATGGGAACTTCTCCGTGGATGAGCAGGCTCGCGCCTCCGAACCTGTGCCCTTGGTGCTGAAGAACTGACGCCACGCCCAGGACATAGTCGCACCACGCTCCGATTTTCTTCCCCGGCAAACGGCTCACTTCGAACTCACGCTGTTCAGGAAATTCGGCCGAGCAAAGCACCAGCTTGCCGTCGGAGCGCGGAGCGATGGCGACGTAGGTGGAGAACCCGATGGCCGCCGGCATGACAAAACCATCGTTGTAGTCAGTGTGTTCTCCAACCAGGTTGACGCGGCCGGGAGCGCGGAAGATTCTAGGCCGGGTTCCGAACCGCTTCGCAAAATCATCGGCAAACTGTGGCACATTCATTCGTAATGAGTCCTGGCTCACACTCTGATGCCCATACAAAACGGGTCGCGACGATCAAACACCAGCTCGGCTTCGGAGTTGACGAACGCCGAACCTTTAATGCTCGGATACACCTTGCCGTCCCGGACCGAAACCCTGCCTTCAAAAACGCTTCCGACAATGCTCTCTTGCCGCCAGACCTGGCCTTCGCGAAGCTTTCCGTCAGCATACAGGCAAGCAAGTTTGGCGCTAGTCCCTGTTCCGCACGGGGAGCGATCGTAAGCTTTGCCCGGACAGAGAACAAAGTTTCTGCTGTCGGCATTCTGCGAGGGGGCGAACAATTCAATGTGGTCGATCTCCTGATTTCCGTCGCCGCTAATTCCCTGCTGCTTAAGCGCCTGACGAATCGCCCATGTAAAGGCAGTCAGATCTTCTACATTTTTCTGCAACAGATCTTTTTGGTGATCACCAACGAGAAAGAACCAGTTTCCTCCCCATGCGACGTCGCCAAGGACTTTGCCGAAGCCCGGCACATCGACTTCCACGTTGGCCGCGTAACGATAGCTGGGTACGTTGTTGACCGTCACTTCTCCATTGGCGTGCAGCATCGCACTGACAGTTCCTACCGGAGTTTCGATGCGGTGTTCACCGGGGCCGATGCGCTTCACATAGGACAACGTCGCGACCAATCCGATTGTGCCGTGGCCGCACATTCCAAGATATCCGACATTGTTAAAGAAGATGACTCCAGCGGCTGCGGCAGGGTCCACCGGATCACACAACAGCGCACCGACCATCACATCCGACCCACGCGGCTCGTTGACGACGGCGGACCGGAAGCTATCGTGATACTCGCGAAAACGCTCGAGCCGCTCGGCCAACGGACCAGTGCCAAGATCGGGGCCGCCGCTAACGACGACCCGCGTCGGCTCACCGCCAGTATGCGAATCGATGATGCGAACTCTCGTGGGCCCTAAATCACTTTCTTCAGTCATTTTTCTTGTGATCTCCCCCAGAAATGCTGGCTCGTTCGCGGGCCGCTTCCTGGGTCCGGCCAAGGTGCTCGTAGACCTCAGCGAGCGCGGAATGGACGGGAGTAAAACTGGGCAGGCGCTGGCTCGCGACTTGCAAATGGACTTCCGACGTCTTGAAGTCACCCGTCTTCACCAGGCTGACACCCATGAGGTAGTGAGCCCAGGCGGAACCGGGTTGCAACTCGATTGCTTTGTGCAGATACGGAATCGCGTCCGCAAATTTTTGCTGCTGAAACAGCGCGGAAGCCAAACCGAACTGCGCCATATAAATATTAGGTTGAACGTCAATCACACTCTTCAGCGCCGGAATCGCCTTCTCCGGCTTCCCGTCATCGAGATCGCGCATCGCCGCTAGCGTCTTGTTGGCGAGGAAAATACTGTCTGTGATGTCCGGCCCTTCGGCGGCGGCCTTCACGCCAGCGTCGGACTTCTGCAAGCCGACATATCCCAGAGAAGCCAGCTTCTGCATTTCGCTTGAAGTCAGACTCGATGCGCTGCTGTTGTGCTCATTCGCCAGGCGGCTGTCGAAGGCCTGCAACAGTGAGGCCAGCGTGTCGAGAGTAGCCTTCGAAGTCGCGGCGAGATTGTGGGAGGCGCCGGGATCAGCCGACAGGTCGTACAGCTCCGGCTTCGGGGCGCGAATGTAAAGCCACTTTCCACTGCGCCACGACTCGATGGCGCTGCACTGGAATCCATGCTCGGGCAGATCGGCACGCGCGTAAGCCGGCTGCTCGCTCTGCGACGCGGACTGCGCGAGGCGCAGCAGTGACTGGCCTTGCATTTGCGACGGAACCGAAAGGCCCGCCGCCTCGAGCAGCGTAGGCGCGATATCAAGAAGGCGGACACGATTCTTCACGCGCCGTCCGGCCATTTGCGCTTTTGGCAGCTTAAGCAGCAGCGGGACATGGATGGTCTCGTCATGAAGGAAGAGGCCGTGCGTCTCTTCGCCGTGCGCGCCGAGACTTTCTCCGTGTGCAGACGTAACGACAATCGCGGCGTCTTCGTAAAAAGACTGTTTGCGCAGAGAATCGAGCAGCTTGCCGATCGCCGCGTCCGCAGCAGCAATCGCGCGATCATAAGTCGCGGAGGAGGCCTGCTCGGGATCGTGAATCTGTACCCAGAGAAAGACCGGACGCTGCTTGTTCTCGGCCAGCCATTTTGTCGCCCTGGCAATAACGTCGGAGGCCCGGCGATCGACCGACTGATCATGGCTCTCTCCGCGCTGCGGCGGGTGAAAGTTCGCGTCGTAGACGCCGAAGCCGCGATCGTATTTCTGGAATGGTCCGTCTTTGGGGTCGAGCAAAATGGAGCCAACAAATGCAGCAGTCTTGTATCCGGCGGAGTGAAGCAAGTCGGGCAAATAAGGCAGAGCCGCGGACAAAGGTACGCTAAACTCGCTGGCCCGGTGGGTTTGAGGATAAGTGCCGCTGAGGATCGTGGCGTGTGAGGAAACCGTGCCGGGGGACTGCGCGTAGGCTTGCGCAAAAACGACGCTCTGGCGGGCCATGGCATCGAGGTTCGGCGTAAGAGCCCCCTTGCCGCCGAGGAAGCCCATGCGATCAGCGCGCACGGAATCCGCTGTAATAAGGATGATGCTGGGTTTGGCGGCGGCATGGCATTCGACCCGCATCTGCGCGATGATTAGAATGCCAAGAACAATCCATTTGCCGGGTCGCCGAAACATGAATAGAAGTCTAACAACGATCTGAAATGGTGTCACAGGCCGTTAGGATACGGCCATTCCTGGACGGGCGAGGACTGTAGCTCTGAGAAAAACCTTTCGGGTTTTGTGCGTTTGCTTGCTGCTGCAGGCCGTCGTGGTACTTCCCTGCTGCCGTTCGGCCAGCGCGGCGTGGCACGGCGATCATCGGGTCATTATTCTGGGCATCGACGGAATGGATCCGCAACTGCTGCGGCAATTCATGCGCGAAGGCAAGATGCCGAATTTCGCCCGACTTGCCGCGCATGGCGATTTTCGCGAGCTCACCACCAGCATTCCGCCGCAGAGCCCCGTGGCGTGGTCGAACCTGATTACCGGCATGAACGCCGGTGGCCACGGCATTTTCGATTTCATTCATCGCGACCCCAAAACCATGGAGCCGTATTTCTCGGCATCGCGAGTCGAAGGCCCCAGGCATTCCATTCCGCTGGGAAAGTGGATGATCCCCCTCGGCGGAGGCAGCGCCGAGCAACTACGCCAGGGCGAGGCCTTCTGGCAAATTCTCGACCGGCATGGCGTTCCGAATACGGTCTTCCGCATTCCATCGAACTTTCCTCCCGTACCGGCAAAGGGGAATACTCTCTCCGGGATGGGCACACCAGATTTACGAGGAACGTACGGAACGTTCTCGTTTTACACCGACGACCCGACTGCTGCAGCGGGTGCGGTCGAGGGTGGACAAATCATTCCCGTGCAGGTGGAGAACTCACGGGTTGTCGCGAAACTCATCGGTCCCGATAATACGTTCAAGAAAGGCTCGCCAGCCGCGACTGAGCCTTTCACTGTTGCTGTAGATCCGTTGGAGTCCGTCGCGAAGATTTCAGTACAGGATCACGAATTCGTATTGCGTGAGGGCGAGTGGAGCGATTGGATTCCGGTTGAATTTCAGCTGATCCCTTTTTTTGGCAACGTCCGCGGGATGTGCCGCTTTTATCTGAAGCAGGCTCATCCCAGATTTCAGCTTTATGTCTCGCCGATGAATATCGATCCCGCCAATCCTGCGCTGCCGATTTCTACACCTTCGAGCTATTCGCGGATGCTGACGGATGAGGCGGGCGAGTTCCACACCCAGGGGATCGCAGAGGACACGAAGGCGCTCTCCGACGGCGTCCTCGACGATAACGAATATCTGCAGCAGGCACGCGCGGTGCTGGCTGAACATCGCCGGGTTTTCGATGCGGAGTTCCCGAAGTTCGAGCGCGGAGTATTTTTCTTTTATTTTTCGAGCCTCGATTTGAATTCGCACCTGTTCTGGCGGCTGATGGACCCAAAACACCCGGAGTATGACGCAGCGCTTGCAGCGGAAAATGGGTCGGCAATCTCAGATTTCTATAAGCAGATGGATCAAGTGCTCGGAGAAGTCTTGCCGAAAGTGGACAGCAACACGACGCTGCTCGTGCTCTCTGACCATGGATTCGCTCCGTACTATCGATCGTTCAATCTGAATACATGGCTGCTGCATCAGGGCTACATCAAGCTGAAGGGCGACGCAGGAGTTGATTCGAGCGAACCTTTCGTCAACGTCGACTGGAGCCAGACTCGCGCTTACGGGCTCGGATTGAATGGGCTGTACATCAACTTGCGCGGACGAGAGAAAAACGGAGTGGTCAATCCGGCTGCGGCCGACGCTTTGATGAATGAGATTCGCAACAAGCTGCTGGCTGTGCGGGATGCGACCGCTAACCTGCCGGTGATTACCCGAGTCGACTTGGCCAGCGAGGCGTATCAGGGCCCGTTCGCGCACTCCGGACCGGACATGCTCGTCGGCTACAACCGCGGCTATCGTGCCGGATGGAAGACAATTCTGGGCGCTTTGCCTGCCGACGAACTCGAAGACAACGGCAATCCCTGGAGCGGCGATCATTGCATGGACTACACGCTAGTGCCAGGTGTTGTGCTAAGCAACAGGAGGATTCCAGCGACTTCTCCGGCGCTCACCGACATTGCACCCACGATTCTCTCGGAGTTTGGAATCGCGAAGGCAAGCGGTATGATTGGACAGCCAGTATTCGAAGCTTCGCGCAGCAATCGCTGAATCGCGAGATCGAGAAAAGAGACCGAGAATTTCGATGTTCGGCACGCATAAAGTAAAGATCGAAGGCGAGCTGCTCGACAAGATCAAGCAGTGCGCGGAGGCTTGCGGTTACTCGTCGGTCGATGAGTTCGTGCTGCATGCGCTGGAAAAAGAAGTGAATAAGGTGCTGCCGCCAAGCGAGGGCGGAACCACCTCGAAGGAGATCATCAAGAAACGGTTGCAGGGCCTGGGATACATCGAGTAGCCCTCGCAAACCATCGCCTATGGCTTCGCTTGGAGTCAACTTTCCTGCGCTGATCGTGATTTTCATTTCGCTCGTCATCGGCCTGCTGATGGTCATCGTTTTCGGCTATACATCCGACCAGAAGGCGATTCACATAGCCAAAGATCAACTCAAGGCGCACTTGCTCGCCTTGCGCCTGTTTCAGGACCAGATCGGAGTGGTGCTGCGATCGTATGCGCGCATTGTGGTCGCGACCGGAACGTATTTGCGCCTGGCGTTCAAGCCGCTGCTCTTCGTCATTGTGCCCATCACCTTGTTGATTGTGCAGGTCGATCGTTATCTCGGGCTGACTCCGGTTCAGGCGGGGCATGCGTTTCTGATCAAGGCGCGCCTCGCTGATGACAGCATTCTCAATGACGCGGCGCTGCAGTTGCCGGAGGGGCTCTCGGCGACCGCGCCAGCTGTTCATGTTCCGGCGGAAAATGAAATCGCCTGGAGAGTCGTTGCTGCGCGAGATGGAAAATTTAATGTGAGCATAGAGGCGCCCAATCAGAAAGTTTCGAAGAGTCTCGTGGTCGGGCCGGGGCTACCGCGGCTCTCGGAAATTCGCCTGCGAGGAAGACTCTGGGAGCGTCTTTTCGTCTCGGCCGAGCCCGCATTACCGGCAGGCGGCACGATTGAGTCGGTCGAGGTGCAGTATCCGGCGCGAGATATTGCGTTTGCCGGGTTGGCCTGGAATTGGATCTGGCTGTTCTTCGTCCTCTCGCTGATCGCGGGATTTATTTTCAAAAGTATTCTCGGAATCGAAATATGAGTTGGCGAGACGTCTTTAGAGAACTTAGAAGGGCCGCTCTAGTCGGGGCGATTGCAGTGGTTCTGCTTTCTCCGGCGATCGCTCACGCCTACGCCGGACCGGGCGCGGGTTTTGCGGTTCTCTCTTCTTTCTGGACTCTGTTTGTCGCGTTTCTGTATTCCATCTATGCGTTTTTCGTGTGGCCGTTCCGGCAATTGTTCCGCCTGCTGCGGCGGCGAAAAGCTTACGGCAAGGCCGAAATCAAGCGCGCAGTCATTCTTGGATTTGATGGGATGGACCCTGAACTCACCGATCGCTTCATCGCCGAGGGCAGACTGCCGAACTTGGCAAAACTCAGGGAACAGGGCACGTTTCGCAAACTGCGCACGACGTTCCCGCCGATCTCTCCGGTCGCGTGGTCAACGTTCATGACCGGGGTCAATCCCGGCAAACACAACATCTACGACTTTCTCGCGCGCGACGTGGCCAGCTATCTTCCTTATTTGTCATCGGCGGAAATCAAAGGGCCTCGGCGCACGCTCAAGATTGGCAAATACACCATTCCCCTGGGCGGGGCGCAGATCAAGGGCATGCGCAAAGGGATTCCCTTCTGGCATTGGCTGGGCGACGCGGGAATCTTTTGCAGCGTGATTCGCGTACCTGTGACCTTTCCTCCGGAGAAGTTTCCCGGCGTTCTGCTGTCAGGCATGTGCGTTCCAGACCTGAAAGGAAGCCAGGGGACATTTTGCCTGTGTACCACGCGGCCGAGTGGAGACAAGTTTCGCGAAGGCGGCGTGCGGATTCCCGTCGAGCGCTCCGGTTCGGTTTATCGGTCATATGTTCCCGGTCCCAACGACCCTTTGGCCGGAGGCTCGGGCGAAGAATTGCGCGTGAAATTTGAAATTGTTCCCGACAAGAGTGGCAAGCAGGCCCGCATCACCGTCGGCTCACAGAGTTTCACGCTGAAGGTCGGGGAATATTCCGAGTGGATTCCGGTGAAGTTCAAGGCCGGCGTTGGCTTCAGTGCGCACGGCATCTGTCGCTTCTTTCTGAAGGAGTTGTCGCCTGAAGTCGAGATCTACGTCACTCCCGTGAATATCGATCCCGGGCGGCCTGATCTGCCGATTTCACACCCACTCACGTACTCCATTTATCTTGCCAAGCTGCTCGGTCCCTACGCGACGCTCGGCCTCGCCGAGGACACATGGGCACTGAACGAGCATGTGCTTGATGACGACGCTTTTCTCGCACAGTGCTACGCCAACCACGACGACCGTGAGCGCATGCTCTTTGATGCGCTGGATAAAACGCAGCAAGGCCTCTGCGCCTGCGTCTTCGATACGACCGACCGCGTGCAGCACATGTTCTGGCGCTATCTCGAAGACGATCATCCGGCAGCGCGCGATGTGCCTCGCGACCAGCGACCCGAGGTGATTCAGGAGCTTTACTCCCGCATGGATCGCCTGATCGGCCGAGTCATGAGCCAAATCGATGAAAAAACGCTGCTCATGGTCGTCTCCGATCACGGCTTTAAGTCGTTCGCGCGCTGCGTCAACCTGAACGCGTGGCTGCATCAAAACGGATATCTTGCGCTGAAGCCTGGAAAGACGGAAAGTGGCGATTGGTTTGAAGACGTCGACTGGTCGCGCACGCGTGCATACACCATGGGATTGAACGGCGTTTATGTAAATGTGAAAGGCCGAGAGCGCGAAGGGATTGTCGACCCGGCTGAAGTTGACGCATTGAAATACGAACTGAGAACAAAGCTCAACGGCCTGGTCGATCCAGCTTCGGGCCGGGTGGGCGTGACCGGCGTGTTCGATTGCGACGCCGTTTATGCGGGGCCGTATGTCGACAACGCTCCTGATCTGATCATCGGCTACGGCGACGGATTTCGCGCTTCATGGGATTCGGTCATGGGCAAAGTGACCAGCCAGATATTCGAAGACAATCTAAAGGCGTGGAGCGGCGACCATTGCATCGATCCGCGGCTGGTTCCAGGAATTCTTTTTTGCAATCGGAAGATTGCCGAGGAAAAGCCCGCCATCGTCGACGTGGCGCCGACCATCCTCAAATTATTTGGCCTGCCCTTGCCGGGGCATCTCGACGGCAAGCCGTGGTCAGTGGGCCCAGCGGTTGCACAGACTTCGTAGGAAAATCTGTAAGTGAGGCGGTTTGGTTACTCGACTGAAGACCATCCAACACTTCCCTGCGGTACTATCGAGGGCGTGATCACGATCGTCTCTGGCCTGCCCCGCTCCGGCACTTCGCTCATGATGCAGATGCTCGCTGCCGGCGGAATGCCCATCCTGACCGACTCCGAGCGCCAGGCGGACATCGACAATCCGCGCGGCTACCACGAATGGGAACCGATCAAGCAACTGCCGGCCGATCCCGACCGCATCGATCAAGCTGAAGGCAAAGCGGTCAAGGTGATTACGCAGCTCCTGCTCTCCCTGCCGCGCGGCCGCGATTACAAAGTCATCTTCATGGAGCGCCCGCTTCCCGAAGTCCTGGCCTCGCAGGACGAGATGCTGAAGCGGCGGGGACCGATCCAAGCCGTGGATCGCGAGTCGCTCGCGGCCGCGTTTCGCGATCACATGAAAGAAGTCGCCGGCTGGCTGGAGGAGCGGGAAGAAATTCCGGTTTGCCGCGTGGGGTATCGCAAACTCCTGAGCGACCCGTTGTGCTGGGCAACAACCGTTCGGGACTTTCTAGGCCTGGAGCTTAATGTGGACGCGATGGCCAGCCAGGTCGACCTTTCGCTTTACCGCAACCGGAGGCTTTAGAACTTGCCCCAGCGCTCCAGAAATGGGCTAGAATACGCACGCCCGCTCGAATCACTAAGCCTCGAATCAGAATGCGAGGGTTGATGGAGCATCGAGCCGAACCCGCCAGCCGAGCCGGAGCAATCGAGGAAATCGACGTCCTCTGGCTCACTGCCGGGCTAGGTTGCGATGGAGACACCATCGCGATGACCGCGGCGTCGCAGCCTAGCATCGAAGACATCGTGACCGGCGCCCTGCCCTGGATTCCGAGGGTTCGCTTCTATAATCCGTTTCTTGCCATCGAAAATGGCGACGAATTCGTGCGGCCCTTCCGCGACGCGGCGGAGGGTAAGTCGAAGCATCCATTCCTTCTCGTCGTCGAGGGCTCGATCCCGAACGAAAACAACAAGGCCGAAGGATATTGGGCGTCGTTCGGAACCGACTCTCTCACGGGACAGCCCATCACCACCTGCAATTGGATCGACCGGCTTGCGCCCAATGCATGGGCGGTTGTTGCCGCTGGTACCTGCGCCACCTACGGCGGCATTCATGCCATGGAGGGCAATCCGACGGGCTGCATGGGGTTGCCGGACTATCTCGGCTGGACGTGGAAGTCGAAGGCACAGATTCCGATTGTCTGCGTGCCCGGCTGCCCGGTGCAGCCGGACAACATGACCGAGACCATCCTCTACCTTCTATATATGGCGGTAAATCGCGCACCGATGATTCCGCTCGACGAGGCGTTGCGTCCAACCTGGCTTTTCAGCGCCACTGTGCATGAAGGTTGTGATCGTGGCGGCTATTATGAGCAAGGCGAATTCGCAGAGGAATACGGCTCCCCACAATGCATCGTGAAACTCGGTTGCTGGGGTCCCGTCGTGCAATGCAACGTTGGTAAGCGGGGATGGATGGGCGGAATTGGCGGTTGCCCAAATGTTGGTGGCATATGCATCGGCTGCACCATGCCCGGATTTCCCGATAAGTTCATGCCCTTCATGAACCAGCCGCCGGGTTCGCTGCTCTCTTCGCAGGCGGTGCAAACCTACGGCCGCGCCATTCACGCCCTTCGCCGTTTCACCCAGGCATCATTGAATAAGGAACCGAGCTGGAGGAACCGTTCGCGCGACTCTATTGGCCGCTGATCTTAGCCGTAGATCGTGCAGAGCATTGATCGCGCAGAGTGATGATCACCCGAGAGTGCCGATGAATTCATCCTGGCAAATCGGAAGCACGCCGCACCCGGCAGGATCGGGTCCAGAAAAAACACTCACACCCGAAGTCGCGGAATCCATTCTTACTGAACTCGCCGCAACCTATTCCAGAGGAGAAGCCAACGGCAATTCAACGGGCGCGCTGCATCATTTGTCTGAAAGGCTTGACCGGAGCGGCGTTTCTGAAACCCAGCTTCCCAATGTCGAAGCCAAGTACCGGGCGCTGATCGAGCAATTGCCAGCGGTCGTCTTTATGGCTTATCTCGACCGGGGCATCGGAGAAGCCTACGTGAGCCCGCAAATCGAGGCCACGCTCGGCTTTTCACAGGCGGAGTGGCTGGAAGACCCCGTGCGCTGGTACCAGCAGGTTCATCCTGAAGATAAGGACCGCTGGAGCAGCGAAGCTTCCGAAATGTTTTTGTCGGGCAAACCGCTGCGCTCCGCCTACCGGGTCATGGCGCGCGACGGGCGCATCATCTGGTTCCACTGCGAAGCGAGAATGATCCGCCATGAAGACGGGCGCCCGTGGTTTATTCACGGCGTAGCGTTCGACATTACCGACCTGAAGCGAACCGAAGAAGAGCTGCAGGATGAGCGAAGTGTGGTTTCTGCCATTCTCGATACCGTGGGCGCCCTGGTGATTGTGCTCGATCGAGAAGGCCGCATCGTGCGCTTCAACCGAGCCTGCGAACAAATGACTGGGCAGAGTTCTGAGCAGGCGCGCGGCAAGCGGGTATGGGATGTCTTCGTCGCCCTGGACGAGAAACAGCAATTTCAAATCCTGTTTGAGCAGATTTGCAACAACCCGTCGCGCACGGAATACGAAAGTTCGTGGATTGCGCCTGACGGCAGCTATCGCCTTATCGCATGGTCGGCGGCGGTGTTGCCGGCATCCAAGCACACGCCGATGTATGTCATTGCTTCCGGCACCGACGTTACGGGCCAGAAGCGCGCGCAGGCAAAATTCCGCGGGCTACTGGAAGCTGCCCCGGACGCGGTAGTAGTAGTGGATCAGAAGGGAAAAATCGTGTTGGTGAACGCCCAAGTCGAAAAACTGTTTGGATACGACCGTCAGGAATTGCTGGGCGAGGAAATCGAGAAGTTGGTGCCGCCACGCCTGCGCGGGAACCATCCCGCCCACCGGCGCGGCTTCGTCGCCGAACCCCGGCAACGGCCTATGGGGGCGGGCGTGGAACTTCATGCTCTGCACAAGGACGGGCACGAGTTTCCCGTCGAGATCAGCCTCAGTCCTCTTGAGACCGAAGAGGGCATGTTGGTTTCAAGCGCCATTCGCGACATCAGCGAGCGTAAGCGCCTGGAGAAGATCGTGCTTGAAATCAGCGAGCGGGAGCAGCGACGGATCGGACAGGACTTGCACGACGGCCTGGGGCAGCATTTGACCGGCATTGCGTTCATGAGCAAGGTGCAGGAGCGGAAGCTCGCCGAGCGGCAGATTCCGGAAGCGGCGGATGCGGCCAAGATCGTGCAACTGGTCAATGATGCCATTCTGAAAACGCGCGAGTTGTCGCGCGGCCTGTTGCCGGTCGTTTCCGACGCGCAAGGCCTCATGTCAGCCTTGCGGCGTTATGCCGCCGAGATCGAAGACTTGTTCGGCGTGGCCTGTGTTTTTCAATGCTCCGAGCCGGTGCTGATACATGACACTGCGATGGCGACGCATCTCTACCACATTGCGCAGGAGGCGGTGAACAACGCCATCAAACATGGCCGGGCGAAAAGCATTGTGATTCGGCTGGGTTCCAGCGAGCGCGAAGGAACGCTGGTCATACAGGACGACGGAATCGGATTTCAGCGTTCAGCAGCGCCGCACACCGGCGTTGGCCTGCATATAATGAACTACCGCGCCGGAATGATCGGAGGCAATCTGCAAGTTCGGCGCGATCAACCGCACGGAACCGCCGTTACCTGCCAGTTTCCGCTGGTGGCGGTGGAGGCGGAAAGGTAGTCATGAATCAGATTTGCGCAATCAAGAAGAGCCGCGTCTTTGTGGTGGATGACCATCCTATCGTGCGACAGGGACTTTCGCTCTTGATCAACCGCGAGCCCGACTTGGTCGTTTGCGGCGAGGCTGAAGACGCGCACACGGCCATTCAGTCGGTCGCTGCCAGCAAGACTGACGTCATGGTGGTGGATATTTCTCTGGACGGCCCGGATGGATTGGATTTGCTGAAGGATGTCCGATCGAGGTACCCCGATCTTCCGGTACTGATCCTCTCCATGCACGACGAGTCGATCTACGCCGAGCGCGCCCTTCGCGCCGGAGCGCAAGGTTACATCATGAAGCAGGAGGCGACAGAGAAGGTCCTGGTGGCTCTGCGCCGAATTCTGAGCAATGAAATCTACGTCAGCGAGCGCATCGCCAACCGCATGCTGCAACGCTATATCGGGAGCCCGGCCGACGGGCGTCCATCCTCCATCTCAGACCTCACCGACCGCGAACTCGAGGTCTTCCGCCTGATCGGGGAGGGTCACGCCACCCGCCAGATCGCGGAAGAACTTCACATCAGCGTAAAGACAGTCGAGTCTTATCAGGCGCATATCAAGGAGAAACTATCTCTGCGAAGCGCGCGCGAGTTAGTGCAGCACGCTATCCAATGGAGCATCAACGAAAAATCGGCCTAGACCGGAAAATCGCACTAACTTACCTGCTCTCCTATCGAAGCCAACCTGTATCAGGAAATCCCCGACCCATCGACTACGACTAAGTGGTAGTTAAAAACGAGGCGACGCCTGCTTGTACGCGTCACACCTTTTGTCGATTCTAAAGACCGAATTCCGTCTGCCGGGGCTCTGTGGGCTTCAGCAGATTCTGCCAGGACAATGAATTCTCATTAGGTCGTTCTGTGCACCTGAGGCCAAATCGCAGGTAGCAAAGGCACTCGAACTCAGTCGCCAACAATTCGGAAGGAGATCAGCCATGGCAGCGGAGACGGTTCCGTACGGTCGGGTTACGCAGCACGCACCGGCTGTTCCGGAGGTGCACATCCTTTGGATCACCGCTGGGCTTGGCTGTGATGGAGACTCCGTCTCAATTACTGCGGCGACGCAACCCAGCATTGAAGATGTGCTTCTGGGAGCGATCCCTGGTTTGCCCAAAGTTCATCTGCATAACCCGGTGCTGGCCTACGAAGTAGGCGATGACTTCCTCAAGCACTGGTACATGGCGGAGGAGGGCCGGCTGGAGCCGTTTGTTCTGGTGGTGGAGGGTTCCATCCCGAACGAGAAGATAAAGAGCGAGGGTTACTGGGCAGCCCTCGGCACCGATCCTCACACCAACCAGCCTATTACCACCAACGAGTGGATCGACCGGCTCGCGCCGAAGGCCACCGCGGTCATTGCCTGTGGCACTTGCGCCACCTATGGCGGCATTCACGCCATGGAAGGCAATCCCACTGGATGCATGGGCCTCGCCGACTACCTGGGCTGGGGTTGGACATCAAAAGCCGGCTTGCCCATCGTCAACGTTCCGGGCTGCCCAGTGCAGCCGGACAATTTTATGGAGACGGTGCTGTATCTGCTCTACCAGGTCGCAGGGCGCGCTCCCATGATTCCGCTCGACGATCAGTTGCGCCCCACCTGGCTCTTCGGCAAGACCGTGCATGAGGGTTGCGATCGCGCCGGCTACTACGAGCAGGGCGACTTCGCAGAGCGTTACGGCTCGCCGAAGTGCATTGTGAAACTTGGCTGCTGGGGCCCAGTGGTGAACTGCAACGTCCCCAAACGCGGCTGGATGGCCGGCATCGGCGGATGTCCTAACGTCGGCGGCATCTGTATCGGCTGTACCATGCCCGGCTTTCCTGACAAGTTCATGCCCTTCATGGATGAACCTCCCGGCGCCAAGGTCTCTTCCGGAGCAGTCGGTGCGTACGGCCGAGCGATCTCGGCGCTTCGCTCTCTGACCCAGGCTACCTGCAACAAGGAACCAAAGTGGCGTCATCCGCGCGCCGAACTGACGACGGGCTACCACCCGAGGTCGTACTAGCACATTAAGGATCCGCTGAACACGGGCTTGGAACTACCCGTCGCTGAGAGGAGCGATCGACTATGAGCACGATTACCGCACCGACCCAGGAAGCAGCCACCAAGGGCAAGAACCTCGTCGAGATGAACTGGGACCCGATTACCCGCATCGTGGGCAGCCTTGGCATTTTCACCAAGATCGACTTCGCCAACCGCCAAGTCGCAGAATGCCACAGTACGTCGTCGATCTTCCGCGGCTACAGCATTTTCATGAAGGGCAAAGACCCGCGCGATGCCCACTTCATCACCAGCCGCATCTGCGGCATCTGTGGCGACAACCACGCCACCTGCGCCACCTATGCGCAAAACATGGCGTTCGGAGTGCGTCCGCCCGCCATGGCGGAATGGATCGTGAATCTCGGCGAAGCCGCTGAATACATGTTCGACCACAATATTTTTCAGGACAACCTTGTCGGCGTCGACTTCTGCGAGCAGATGGTCAAGGAGACCAATCCGGGTGTATTCGCCAAGGCGGAAAAGACCGAGGCCCCTCACGCCAACGCTCACGGATATCGCACCATCGCCGACATCATGCGTGCGCTGAATCCTTTCACCGGCGCGTTCTATCGCGAAGCGTTGCAGATGAGCCGCATGACACGTGAAATGTTCTGCCTGATGGAAGGGCGGCACGTGCATCCTTCCACGTTGTATCCGGGTGGCGTGGGCACGGTGCCGACCATTCAGCTGTTCACCGACTACATCGTCCGGCTCATGAAATACGTCGAGTTCATGAAAAAGGTCGTCCCTCTGCACGACGACATCTTCGATTTCTTCTACGAGGCACTGCCCGGCTATGAAGAAGTCGGCAAGCGGCGCGTGCTCCTTGGCTGCTGGGGATCGTTCAACGATCCGTGCCATTGCGACTACGCCTACAAAAATATGACCGAGTGGGGCCGCAGGATGTTTGTCACGCCCGGAGTGGTTGTGGACGGCAAGTTGGTCACGACCGACCTTGTCGATATCAATCTGAATATTCGAATCCTGCTGGGAAGTTCGTTCTATGACGACTGGCAGAATTCGGAGACGTTCGTGAAGCAGGATCCGAACGGGAATCCAGTCGACAAGCATCACCCGTGGAACCAGACGACGATCCCCCGTCCGCAGAAGCGCGACTTCGCCGGCAAGTACACATGGGTCATGTCCCCCCGCTGGTTCGACAAGCGCACCGGCGATCATCTGGCGCTCGACACCGGCGGCGGACCCATCGCTCGGCTCTGGGCGACGGCTCTGGCCGGACTGGTCGACATCGGCTACATAAAGGCAACCGGAACCAGCGTGAAGATGTATCTGCCGAAGACCACGTCGTTGCCGGAAGTGGAATTCGAATGGAAGATTCCGAAGTGGAGCAATGCCATTGAGCGCGACCGCGCCCGCACTTATTTCCAGGTGTACGCGGCGTGTTGCGGGCTCTACTTCGCAGAGCAGGCGCTGGAAGAACTCCACACCGGGCACACGAAAACCTGGACTGACTTCAAAGTACCAGAAGAGGCCATCGGCTGCGGCTTCCATGAAGCGGTGCGCGGCGTCCTTTCCCATCATGTCGTGATTCGCAAAGGCAAAATCGCGAACTATCATCCCTATCCGCCGACTCCGTGGAACGCGAATCCGCGCGACATTTATGGCACTCCGGGCCCCTACGAAGATGCCGTGCAGAACACACCGATCTTCGAGGAAAACGGTCCTGATAAGTTCAAGGGAATCGACATAATGCGTGCCGTGCGCAGCTTCGATCCGTGCCTGCCGTGCGGCGTGCACATGTATCTGGGCGACGGGAAGGTGCTGGAGACCAGGCATTCGCCCATGTTTGGTCTTCAGCAGTAGTTCGAGCCGCGCCTGGCGCGGCAGGCGGGAGCGGCTGGATTCTCCGCAGTTGTCTGAAGTGGAGAATCAGAGGTCGCTCTCGTTTCCACCGCGAAGTTTGCGGAAGCAACTTCTGGGAGGACGGGAGGAACGTGGCCGGGGACAAAAATTTCCAGAATCGAATTCAGCGGATTGGCGGACTGGTCGGCGATCTCGACCAGATCGCGGACCCTGCCGTGCGATCTGCCACCAGAGAACTCGTGCAGTCCCTTATGGACTTGCATAGCGCGGGACTGGAGCGAATGCTGGAAATCGTCTTCGGATCGGGCGAGCAGGGTGCACGAATCATCGACGAACTGGGCCGCGACCCGCTCGTCAGCAGCCTGCTCGTGCTTTACGGAATTCATCCTGAGGACCTGCAGGCGCGCGTCGAACGCAAGCTGCAGCAGATGCGACCGGCATTCTACAAAATGGGGGCGGAGGCGAAACTCGTCAGTGCAGATTCCGGCGACATTCGCGTGCGCGTGACTTTCGAAGGCCACGTGTGCGGATCGAGCGGGCGCACGGTGCAGACCGCGCTGGAGGAAGCGATTTATGAGGTGGCGCCGGACCTGACTTCGCTGACCGTGGAAGGGACGGAGCAGCCGGGTGCGGCAGGCTTTGTTGGCGTGGAAAAGTTGCTGGGATCGGCGTCGTTCTCCGGTGCATCCCCTCTATCGGCGGATCAACCGGCGCAGCATGCTCGCGGAATGGACTAAACAACACGCGCAAGACTCTTTATGACGATTGGCGGCGACACTCTTCCCGGCACTGCACAGGCCTTTGAGAATCTGCGGCAGTTCGCACGGCGGCCGCGCCGTCGCGAAGAGCATTGCGAATTGTGCAATGCCGAGGTACCAGCCGCCCATGCTCATCTGATCCAGGTTCTCCACCGCAAGCTGCTGTGCACCTGCGACGCCTGCGCCCTGTTGTTCACTTCAAATACGGGAACCCGATACAAGCGCGTGCCGCGAGGTGTTCGTCGCTTCGCCACCTTCAACCTGACGGACGCAGAGTGGGACGCATTGATGATCCCGATCAATCTCGCGTTCTTCTTTCAACACAGCATCGACTCGCGATTGAGCGCGCTCTATCCCAGCCCGGCGGGAGCGACCGAATCGCTGCTGCCACTCCAGGCCTGGAACAGCATCGTCGACGCCAATCCTCTGCTGCGTCACCTGGAGCCCGACGTGGAGGCTCTGCTCGTCAATCGAGTCGGCCACGTTCGCGGATCCTCTCCCGCCGATTACTACATCGTTCCCATCGATGCCTGCTACAAACTCGTCGGCCTGATTCGCATTCATTGGCGTGGTTTCTCGGGAGGAACCGAAGTCTGGCAGGAGATCGGAAGTTTCTTCGAGGACTTGCGCGCCCGATCCTTCGTGATCGCCCAGGAAACCCATGCCTGAACTGAACTTCAAGATCGAGGGCGTGGAGGTAGAGAAGTTCGCGGCGACTCCTCAGATCAACTTCAAGCTTCGCCTGTCAAATGCGGAGCCGGCCGAGACGATTCACTCGGTCGCTCTCCGTGCGCAAATTCAAATCGAGGTGACGCGCCGGCGCTACAGTGCCGCGGATCAAGAGAAACTGCGCGATCTCTTCGGCGAGCCGGAACGCTGGAGCCAAACCTTACACAACCTGCTCTGGACCCACGTAAACATCAACATCCCGGCGTTTCACGGATCGATCGTTGCCGATCTTCCCGTGCCCTGTACCTTCGATTTCAACGTAGGTGCTACGAAATACTTCTACGGCCTCGGTGATGGAGACATTCCACTCTGTGTGATGTTCAGCGGCACGATTTTCTACGCGCGCGATGGCAGCCACATGCAGGTCTCGCCGATATCATGGGAAAAAGAAGCGCGCTTCACTTTGCCGGTCAAGGTCTGGCGTGACATGATGGACACCTATTACCCCAATAGCGCGTGGCTTTGCCTGCGCCGCGATGTCTTTGAACGGCTCTGTAATCATAAAGTGCGGCGCGGCATACCCACCTGGGAACAAGTGATTGAAAGCATGCTGGATGCCGAAGAAGTTAAAGCGGAACAACTGAAAGCCGAAGAAGCGGTTCGCTCATGAACTTATCGCATGCGGACCAAATCGCGAAAGCTGCGCTCTACGAAGGCTATTTACTGTACCCGTACCGGCCATCGGCAGTAAAAAACCGACAACGTTGGAATTTTGGAGTCATATATCCTCCAGCCTATGGCGAGGCTGATGACGGCTGCTCGCTCTCTACCATGCAGACGGAAATCCTGGCGCTCGGAACATCAGTGTCGCGCATCGAAGTACGGCTGCGCTTCCTGCAACTCGAGACCGCAATCGATTCGGCTGCTGCGACTCCCAGGGGATGGCAGTATGCGGTTGAGCGCGAAATCATCCTGCCCGCCCGCCCGCTGCAAGAACTTTGCGCGAGCGCTTGCGTGCATTCGGTTCGCCTGCCCGCTGAGAAGCGAACGGTCGACGAAATGGACGACGGCCAACGGTCTGCGACGACGCGGGTTCAGGAAGCGATCGAAGGAAGAATCGAGATCAAAGCGGAGAGTCCTGAATCTGAAATTTTTAGAATCAGAGTCCGCGTAAGCAACACGACCTCAATGACAGGCCCGTCCAACCGCGATGCGGCACTTTTGCGCTCTCTGGTCTCCGCTCACATCGTCCTGGGAGTGGAAAGCGGCGAGTTCGTTTCGCTACTCGAGGCTCCCGGCAGGCTGCAGTTTCTCGCCGCTCAATGTGAGAACCTCGGCGTGTGGCCGGTTCTGGTCGGCCATCCCGGAGAGCGCGATACGGTGATGGCTTCCCCCATCTTTCTTTACGACTATCCGCAAATCGCACCCGAAAGCGCCGGCGATCTATTCGACGGGACCGAAATTGACGAAATTCTCTCGCTCCGCATCATGACCCTGACCGACGACGAGAAAGCCGAAATCCGCCGCTCGGATGATCGTGCTCGCCAGATTCTCGATCGCACCGAAGCCATGCCCGCCGAGCATTTCATGAGAATGCACGGCGCGATGCGTAAGGTGGACACTCCCACGCAAAAGGAGGACGCTTCGTGAACGAGTGGGAATGGCGATTGCTCGAAGACGGAGCTCCGTTCGATCGGCTGGCGATTGGCGAGGCCGAGGTGAAGGTAGGCGATCGTGTCCGCCTGCGTCCAAAGCAAGGCGGCGACGTGCTTGACATCGCGCTCGCCGGTCAAGTTGCGACCGTTGAGAGCATCGAGCAGGATTACGAAGGCAAGGCACATGTGTGCGTGGTGCTCGATCAGGATCCCGGAAGCGATCTTGGCCTGCTTCGTCAGCCCGGCCATCGCTTCTTCTTTGACTTCGGCGAAGTGGAACCGTTGCCGGAAGAGATGGGACGGTCGGGAGCGATCGCGCGCCGGCCGTCGATTCTTG
Source organism: Candidatus Solibacter sp. (assembly GCA_035501655.1). Classification (GTDB taxonomy): domain Bacteria; phylum Acidobacteriota; class Terriglobia; order Terriglobales; family Acidobacteriaceae; genus Sulfotelmatobacter. Next base: position 31,704 of record DATJVU010000034.1, on the reverse strand, counting down.
TCGCCGGCATCGGAAATATTTTTCTCGGCGACGACGGGTACGGTGTCGAGGTGGTGCAACAGCTGCAGTCGCGCAGCCTGCCGGCCGGCGTGCGTGTCGCCGACTTTGGCATCCGCGGCTTTGACCTGGCTTATGCTATGCAAGATGGCTATGAGACCGTCATTCTCGTCGACGCCTTCCCTCACGGCCAAACGCCCGGCACCGTCTCCCTCATCGAACCCGACATTTCTCGGCTGAACGATCTCCCGCCCGAGACCTTCGAAGGCCACACAATGAATCCGCTTAACGTCTGGCGCATGGCAACAACCATGGACAACAGAGCGAAAAGCGGCAGACCGAAACAGATTTTTCTCGTCGGCTGCGAACCGGCGACACTCGGTGGCGAGGATGGCCGAATGGAGTTGAGCGAGGCGGTGCGAGCCGCGGTAGAACCGGCAATTGAGATGATCGAACACCTTGTGGGAGGAATTCTCGAGAAGCAGCACAACTGAGATCCGTATCCAATGACGAAGATCCAAGGAGGCGGCAGTGGTGGACCAAGACAATCTGAACGGCACAAGCGATAAAGACACGCTGTACATGCTCACCGGCGTGGCGTTTATGGTTTTCGGTGCGGGCCTGATTCTTTCCAACCCGCTGGTCCGGCGTTATCTGGGCCAGATGGGGATTGGTAACCTGGCGCAGGCAGCGCTGCCCGATTTGGATCGTTACCTCAGGTTGCGATCGATGTAGAAGGGCTGCGCTTTTCGTTGGTGGGGACCTCAATCTCAGGGCGGGAAAGGGGATTTCCATCGTCGAAATCAAATCTTGACGGTGGTCGTGAACGAACTATGACACCGCAAAGCGCACCCGCAGTGCAATATGCGATCGATCCACGAGCTAGCCAATTTACTGTTCAAGCGTTCGCCAGTGGCCTGATCTCGGCGGTGGCGCACAGTCCGAAAATCGCGATTCGAGGCTGGAGCGGCAACGTCAGTTTTGTACCTGACTCGCTTGCCGATGCCAGGTTGAAGATCACCATCAAGGCCTCTACGCTCGAAGTATTGGACGAAATGCGGGACAGTGAGCGCCGGGAGCTTCATCGCATCATGTTGGACGATGTATTGGAGACCAGGCGCTTTCCGGATGTCGTCTTTGACAGCACACGTATCAGTTCCGAGCAACTGAAGGAATCGATCTTTCGCGCGAACATAGAAGGAAAATTGACGCTGCACGGGGTGACCAACCCTCATGCGTTCACTTCCCAGGTCGCATTTGGCGTGGATAGCTTCCGCGCGCACGGCGAGTTCACGTTGCTGCAGACGGACTACGAAATGAAAATCGCTTCCATTGCTGGAGGGACCCTTAAGCTGCAGGATGAACTCAAATTCTCGTTTTATATGGTGGGACGCAAGCAGACTTGAAGGGATTTCCCGGCGCATTCCGATTCAGCAGAGGTACTGTGCAGTGGACGCATTGCGGGCAGTAGTGGAGGAGAGTTCCGTTCGATACGCGATCGACAACACGGCGAGTTCGTTTTTCGTCAAAGCATTCCCCTCGGGACTGCTGTCCGCCTTCGCTCATAGTCCTAAAATCGCCATTCGCGACTTTCACGGATCGGTGTCGTTCACTCCCGCCGGCGGAACCCTCGATGGCGCGAGATTGGATGTTCGCATTCCCTCGGATTCATTGGAAGTGGTCAATGACGTGAGCGATGAAGATCGTCAGGAGATTCAGCATAGGATGCACTCGGAAGTGCTCGAAGCGGATCGCTTTCCCGAAGTGTCGTATCAGAGCTCGCGTATCGCCACGAGCGGCTCTGGGGACCGATTTTGGGTTGCAATGAAAGGTGAACTCACCTTGCATGGCGTCACAAGACCTCTGTCGATCACGGCCCGCGTCGCGCTGAATGGCGATTCCTTGCGCTCCACTGGCGAATTCTCGATCCTGCAGACCGACTTTGACATCAATCCTCCTAAAGCGGCGGGAGGCACGATCCGATTGAAAGATGAATTGAAATTTTCTTTTGATATCCTCGCTCGGAAGCAAGAATAGTCGGGCAAACTTGTAGTAAGACCAACGCATTCCACAGCTGGCCGACCGCTCTTCGGTTAGAATCGCCGAAATGCCCGAACAACCGATCCGGCTGTACCGCACGAAATCCGGCTGCGTTGTCGAACAAAATGGTCAGCTGAAACTACTCTCCGCCTGCTCGTGGGACGACTTAATCGAGCAGGATAACCTCGCAACATGGTTCAAGGATGCAGCCCGCAACGCCGCATCCATTGCGAATCTAGACAGTTCGGAAATCCTCGCGCCAATCGTCTCCCAGGAGGTGTGGGCCGCCGGAGTTACTTACTACCGCAGCCGCGATGCCCGGATGGAAGAATCAAAATCGGCCGGCGGCGGAGATTTCTACGACCGCGTGTACAACTCTGATAGGCCTGAACTTTTTTTTAAGTCGACCGCGAGCCGCGTCGTCGGCCACGGCGGCAAGGTGGCGATCCGATCCGATGCGAAGTGGTCCGTCCCCGAGCCCGAACTTGCCCTCATCGTCAATTCCCGTGGCAGCGTTCTCGGCTATACCATCGGCAACGACATGAGCTCGCGTGACATCGAGGGCGAAAACCCGCTCTACCTGCCGCAAGCCAAGGTCTACCACCGTTCCTGCGCGCTTGGCCCGTGCGTGGTCGTGTCGTCCGAGCCGCCGCCGACCTCGACTGGGATCCAACTGGAAATCCTTCGCGCCACGGCCCAAGTCTTCATCGGCTTCACAACTCTGAGCGCAATGAAGCGAGACTTCGCCACTCTGGTGCAATACCTCTACCGCGACAATATCTTCCCCAACGGATGCGTTCTTCTCTCCGGCACGGGTATCGTCCCGCCGGATACTTTCACGCTGCAATCGGGCGACGAGATTCGCATCTCGATCGACGGAATCGGAATGCTAGTCAACACGGTTGGTTAGTAGTCCCAAACTCCCGTACATTGCCTGACGGAATTTTCTTGATCCGGCAGTTATCTATTTGTAAAGTACGTCAACGCACGGCGGAGTAGCCAACATGGAAATCTTTGTCGACTTTGGGCTCTTCGAAATCATGGCTGCGGTAGGACTGGCAGTCGTGTCACGGGCAATCTATTCCAGAAAGTTCCTGGGTTTGTTGTTTCTTCTGGTAAGCGGGATAGCTCCGGTCGTCCTGCTTGTAATCGTCTCGGGGGGAACCCAGAGATGGGTCGCCGGCATCTGCCTTGCGACGACCCTGGTCAATTTGGCCATGGTCGGAGCCGTGCTGCAGACGGGCAATATTCCCCAGCTGAAAATGCCAAAAGCCATGCAAAAATTCAGCGCCAAGGCAGCTAAGTCCGGGTTGGAGGAGTTGTAGCGGAGTTGTCCGAAGGGATGGGTCGTAGCGTTGATCAACTTTTCGTTGACAACGAGGCAATATAGTTGATACTTGTGCGTCAGTACTTCCCCACCACCAAGGATTTGGTTACATCGGGCCCCTGATCCTCAGAGCAGACCTGCCAACATTGAGCAGGATCGGATGAAACTGTTCGAGCGGTTCCGGTATCTCCGGAACGAGGGGAACTAATTCTCTTCGAAGAAACGTGACTTGGTATGCCGGTGATGAGCACGACATCTCAGTCACCCAATGAGCGCGTTCCTGCAAGCGCGCAGTTATAGGAGGCAGGACCATGAAGCCTCGCAGCAAGGCAAAACAGAATCGGCGTGTATTGACTAGGGAAGCAACTCGCGGAGAACTCGCACAAGAGACCACAACACTGCAACCCGGTCCTCGTAAGGAGCGCAAAGTGGGAGGTCCAGGCGTCCGCCTTCCCAATCACAAATTGCGCAGTGTGTGGTTCCAGGCACGAGTGGCCTGGCCCTACCGCGAGGCTCCGATCCACGCTCTGGTCAAGGCACAGCAAGCCGCCAAGGAACACCCGAAGGATGCGGGTGTCAATTGGGAACTTGCGGGCCCGACCAATATCGGTGGTCGAATGACCAGCATTGTTTGCCATCCCGATAGTCCCGACAAAATTTGGGCGGGCGCGGCGGGGGGTGGCGTCTGGAGTAGTGACGACGCGGGCAAAACATGGGAGTCATTGTGGCATTCGCAAGACGTGCTCAACGTTGGATCGCTGGCCATCGATCCGTCGAATCCAGACATCGTTTTTTGCGGAACCGGCGAAGCGAATCTTTCTGCCGACTCGTACCCCGGTGTCGGCCTTTACCAGACCAAGGATGGGGGAACAACATGGGGATTGCTGGCACCCAGCGAAAAAACGGGGCTTCCTCACCGCATCGGAGCCATCGCGATTGATCCGTTCAATTCGCGCCATTTGTGTGTGGGTGGTGTGGGCGGCGACGAAACGAGCCCGACCCCCAATGATTTCGGCGGCATGTATGTCTCGCAGGACGGTGGTGCGACGTGGCAGCGCGAGAGTTTCATCTCCACTCAGAATTACTGGTGCCATGCAATCGTTTTTCATCCCAAAAAAAAGGGAGTAATTTTCGCCACATTCACTGAACGCGGCGCTAAGAGCGGAATTTGGCGTTCCACCGATGGAGGAGGCAACTGGGTGCACCTGGTAAAGGGTTTGCCCGATCCTGCGCGTTTCGGCAGGACAAGTCTGGCGATCAGTCCGTCCGATCCGGACGTGATTTTCGCTTTTGCAGCCGATGAAGCCAGCGCGAGCCACGATCTTCTGCTGGGAGTTTTTCGCAGCGGCGACGGAGGCGACACGTGGAAATCGGTCGGCGGAAATCATTTCCGAGGGGAAGGACAAATCTCATACGGCAACGCAATTGCGATCCATCCGGAGAATCCCAAGATCGTCATTTGCGGCGGTGTTGATCTCCACCGCACTCAGGATGGCGGGAAAACCTGGACGAAAGCCAGTAAATGGGATGCCAAACGGGGAGCCAAACAGTATGCTCACGCCGACCACCACGCCATCCTCATGCCGGCCAAAGCGCCAGGCCGCGTGTATTCGATGAACGATGGAGGCATGGACGTAAGCGAAGACTCGGGCGTGACCTGGTCGAATCGTAGCAACGGCCTCGCGGCGACGATGTACTACGACATGGATGTGGCGCAAAGCGACGGCCGCAACTACGGCGGTGGGGCGCAAGACAACGGCACTCTTGTCACTACCGATGGACACAGCGACGATCACTTCGAGATATTGGGAGGCGACGGCGGGTGGATGGTCTACGACCCGCAAGACGCCAGTCATCTCTATGCATCGTATTACAACATGGGAATCTACCGCTTTCGCGACGGTAAATCTCGCGATGTGTCGCCCAAGGTTCCGGAGAACGGCCAGATCTGGATGTGCTACATCACCATGGACCCATCCGATTCCACGCGTGTCTACACGGGATCCACGCGCATCTGGTGCACACATGACGACGGCCTTTCGTGGCAGGCGATTTCTCCCGTGTTCGATGGCAGTGCGGTCTCTGCGATCGAGGTTGCTCCGGCTGACCCCAAGCGAATCTATGTCGGCACGGAAAACGGAGGTGTATATAGGAGCGTGGATCGAGGCAAGACCTGGAGCCCGGACATTTCCGGCGCTGCCATGCCGGGAAATATGATCACGCGCCTGGACAGCACTGCAAAACTGGGAGCCGATACCGTGTTCGCAACAGTGGCCAATTTCGGCCATTCGCACCTGTTTCGCTCGGATGATGGAGGGCTAAGTTGGACAGATGTCGACCACGGCCAACTTCCTGATGTTCCTCATCATGCGATCGTCATCAAACCCGATGACCCAAAGACCCTCTTCGTGGCGAACGACGTGGGTGTCTATGCTTCTCGGGACCAGGGAAAGACCTGGACGAACATATCGGGAAATTTGCCAAACGTCATGGCAATCGACCTGGTTTACCAACTCAAGGACAAGACACTCAGCGTGGCTACCTACGGGCGCAGCCTTTGGCGAACCAAGGTCTGAAGAATTTCAGCGAATCTTGCGGCGATTCTCGAACCAGCGTCGGCGCTGCTGCAAGTTTTGTGCGGGCTCAGGGATTTTGGCTTTCGCTGGCTGAATCGATCTGGTTTCTCTCGGAGCGTCCGGTTCGAGCGGATAAAGCGCGAAGGAGAGGTGTTTCTGTTCTGGGTCGCGAGACAGCACGCTGCCGGTTGCGTGCAACATCGTGTCCTGGATTTCGAAGCCGCCAGCAGGAGCATCAGGAACCGCAATCCAATCGGGAACGCGCCTGACGGTCGCGACAAGACTTTTCATTTCCGAAGCAGCGTCACAGGACGAAACAAACAGAATCGAGGCATCCTCTGGGAACCGCTCGGCGGTTTGCACCTGAGTGACGAAATTTTGGGACTTCGACTTCAATACCGAGAGTGAAATCAGGATTGCTCGTAACGCAGAAGCACCGCTTAACCGGATCACGCCGGCGCGAGATGCTTGTAGATCACGATCAAGAAGTTGGAACGCCTGCGAGGATTGACCAATCGATCGTGGAAAGGCTTTCACAATCTTCCAACGGATAAGGCACCTCCGGCTCGAGCTGTGGACCAAAGAACACGGGACTGTCATCGGACTCGATCGCAGGCCGTGAAAAGACCCTCAAAGGATCCTCACTCTCGCAGAGTTACAGGGATTGTAACCCATCAGAGGTCCACTCCCGTCATGTCAAAAATCACGGCGTACGAACTCGTTGCGTCAACTTGGGCACGATGGTGTGCGAGAAAGTACCTTTCCCTTATCCTGTACGAGTACGAGCGCAGCTCGTGGTATGTGTCTAAGTTCCGTAACCGGTAGCCACTAACTTCTGCGGACTACTTCCCCCATCATCCGTAATATTCACCGTGGCTGAGCGAAATCCCTTGACCATGGGCGTGAAGGTAACAGTGATCGTGCAGGAGTCTCCCGGAGCGATCGACCCGGCGATAACGCAGTTGTCCGACTCAGCATAATCCGCAGTGTTCGTTCCACCGACAGCAATCCCGGTGATATGCAGAGCTGTAGTACTGACATTGGTGACTGTGACCGGCAGCGCCCTGGGCTGTCCAACCGTCTCGTCGCCAAAGGCCAGGCTCGAGGGCAAAATAAGAACGGCAGTCCCGGAACCAAACAGATTAATCATCGCCGAGCCAAGCCCCGTGTCATACCAGAGGGTGAGAGCTGAATTGCGCGTCCCTCCCGCAGCGGGATCGAATTTCACCGTCACTGTGCAGGAGCTGCCGGCAGGAATATTGCCGGCGCTGAGGCAGTTGTCGCTTTCTGAAAAATCAGCCGTGGCCGCTCCTGTGAACTGAACATTCGTAAACTGCACCGGTTTCGTGGGACGAAGATTGGTCACTTGTACCGTCTTGGTAACTGAACTTCCAATCAGCTGAGTGCCGAAGTTCAACGATGCAGGTGTGGCCCGCACGATCGCCCCAACGCCCAGCAGCGCCACGGTCGCCGCTCCCGCGCTGCTGTTGTTGATGCTGAGGCTAGCCGAGCGATAGCCCTCGTCGGTGGGAGCAAAGGTGACCCCGATCGTGCAGCTTTTTCCGGGCGGGATCGGGTTGGTGCTCACGCAATTGTCGGACTCGGCAAAATCCCCGGGCGCAAGCCCACTGAACTGCAGACTTGCGATCACCAGATGGGCGGTAGCGCTCGTGTTAGTCAGGGTGACATTCTGAGCGGAGCTTTTGGTCGCTAGTAGCTGACGCGAAAATGTCAGCGATTGAGTGGAGAGCCCCACGGCAGTGACAGATCCGCTCAGATTGACCGTATGTGGCGTGTTGTTCGCGTTGCTGGTCAGGCTTACGCTCGCGGTGCGCACGCCACTGGCGGCGGGAGTAAACGTCACGTTCACGGTGCACGTGCTGCCATGAGTAAGCGTTTTGCCCGAACAGTTGTTCGTCTGACTAAACTCGCTCGCATTGGTTCCGGCAATCGTCACCCCCCCCACCACCAAAGGGGTCTGAGTCGTGCTCTCCAGCGTGAAAGATTGCGCGGGTGTACTCTTTCCGGCCTGCGGGCTGCTGAACGTAAGCGTACGGGTGGAGGCCCATCCCCCCGCGGGGCAACTGCGCATTGTCAGAATAAGCGGCGACCGGGCAGCCTGGCTGAAATCAAACGCGTCTGTGATGTCGTTGGCCTCCGCATCGCGGCCAGTAAGTGGTGGCAGCCCAAAACGCTCCTCCACAAATTTCAGCACCGACGAGAATTCGTATTGCGTATGTGAGATGTATCCGGCCTTTGCGTAAGGCGAGATGATCAGGAACGGAACCCGCATCCCCAGCCCGTAACTGTCATCGTATGGAGGCGGAACATGATCGTAGAATCCGCCAAAATCATCCCACACCAAAAAGATCGCGGTAGAGTTCCATTGCGGCCCGCTCATTATGGCGTTGATCTGCTGCACCGTCCAATTCTCTCCGGAGCAGACGCTTCCCGGAGGATGCTCACTGGCCGGTCCGGTCACCAGCCACGAAACTGCAGGCAGCTTTCCGTTTGCGGCATCGGTCTTGAATTGCGTGTCCGCAAAGACATGGCTGGACCACAGGGATGTGTTGCGAATGTGATTGATCGCATCCAGCGCCACCCAAACGTAGCCGTTCGCGTTTTGCGGCGGTCCGTAGTACTGCCAGGAAATGCCGGCGGCCTGCAGGTTATCGGCCAGTGTGGTCACATCGAAGCAGGGATACAGGTACGAGATCAGGCCGTTATCTCCGACCACTTGGGTCAGAAATGTGGTCGGCGAGTCGCACCCCCACGCCGGACCAAGTCCGTTCCCGGGATTGTTAATCACCCCTATCGGCTGCGCCGCCACCGTGTAGAGATGGTTCGGGAAGCTAGGCCCGTCAAGGGACGAAAAGGTGTTGTCGGCCAAAACAAAATTCGTTGCATAACTGAAATAGTTCGGAATATCGCTCTGCCACAATTGCGTGTAAGCGAGGTAATCGCCGTTCAGGTTTCCGTTGGAGGAATCGCCAGTGATGAGGTCAAACTCATTCATGGCGCCGTCGTTTACAGCCAGATGGGAACTGATCCAGTCGTGGCCGATGTCGCGGGGCAGCGCGTCCGGTTCATGAATCACAGGAATGGTCTGCCCATTCGAGATTTCCCCCGAGGTCGCTCCGTTCGCTCCCGGAAACGTACCAAAATAGCTGTCAAAGCTGCGGTTCTCTTTGATAATGAAGACGACGTGCTGAATCAGGGTGATGTCAGTGGCGGTCAGCGACGACTCATTGACTCCCACATTGCTTCTCGCAGGTTGCTGTTGGGCCTGGGTTGTCGTCGCTGCGCACGACAGCAGCAGGATTATGATAGAAATAATTTTTTGCATTGCAGATCTCCAGGATGTCCGCCTCAAGAAGTGCTGGGGCCTAATGGAGGGAACCACTATTCGCGGAGGCGTGACAGTTTCAGGAGAACACCTCTCTCCCGAACATCCTGTGATTCGGCTCACGGCGTGCTGTGAGCGAAATAAACTTGTAAGGCCAGTCAGTTGCTATGCTATCCATCCCAATCAGTGTCGATATTGAGAGCCTGATCGAGCAAGTTCGGAACAAGTTGCAGGCAGAAGAAGTCGCAGTGGCATAGGACAGCGAGGATTTATCCGCAGTTGTGGAGTGGCTGCTTGTCAGTTCAGGAGACCTGCCACACTGTGTCGAGCAGAGTACCGTCCACCCATTTGACGACGGCCACGGGCCGCTCGCCACGCCTCGGTCTCTCAGGCTTTCCTCCGCAGATCTGCTCGACCTCTTTCTTAATATCATCGAGCGCGCGAATAGGTAGCTTCGAACCCCTGACCGCCTCTATGAGGTCGGGACGTTGAGGGTTGATGGCAATGCCGCGTTCGGTTACAACCACGTCGATTAATGCGCCGGGGCCGCACAACGTAGTCACCTCGTCGACAACGACAGGAATGCGGTCGCGGAACGAAGGAACCGCAAGAATGGTGCATCGGGCAGCCAGACAATTCTGCCATCCCCCAATGCCATGAAGAAGCCGCCCATCAGAATGGGTGACAACATTCGCATTGAAACTGGTATCAACTTCCGTAGCGCCCAGCACAACGGCATCGACCATGGAGGCGAAGTTGCCTTTGCCGTGATAGTTGTACGAGGTAAAAGGTGAACTCGTGACATGGCGGGGGTTGTTTGCCAGAGATCGCACGCCATCCAGATCGAAGGTCTGCCCGTCGAGGATATAGTCGGTAAGGCCCTCCTCCAATAGTTCGACCAGGTACTTGGTCGAGCCACCTCTCACAAAACCTGCCCTCACCCCGGCCTGCTTCATCATCTGCTTCAAGTAGCTGACGAATGCCAGCGCGATGCCACCGGCGCCGGCCTGGAAGGAGAAACCGTCGCGCATGATCCCGGAATCGCGGAGGAATCGCGCCACGAACTCCGCTATGCGGAGCCGGTCGGGCGAGCGCGTGATTTGCGTTGTGCCGGAGACAATTTTCGATGGATCGCCGATCGAGTCGACTTCCACAACGTAGTCGACGTTGTTGCCTTGAATCTGCCAGGGAGTACACGGAAAAGGGACAAGATGATCCGTGACAACGATTACGTGATCGGCGTACATCGAATCGGCCAAGGCAAATCCCAAAGAGCCGCAAGCCGATTTTCCATGAGAGCCGTCACAATTTCCGAATGGATCGGCCGTCGGCGCGGCAATCACGGCCACGTCGATGTGAACTTCTCCGTCCTGAATGGCCTGCCATCGCCCCCCATGCGAGCGGAGAACCCCCATCCCGCGCATTTTTCCCTGGGTGCAGTAATCTCCGAGGGGGCCATTCATGCTGCCTTCGATGTGGTCGATTACGCCGGCTTCCATCAGGTCGATCGCGCCCTTCTGTGAAGGAAAAGACGCACTGGGAAACCACACCAGATCTTTGACGCCCAATCTGGCCGCGCTGGTCAACGCCATTAACGCAACCGAATCCCCATCCCGCAAATGATGATGCGACGAGATGACCATGCCATCGCGCAACCCACACTTCCGAAGTGCGGTTTCGAGGTTGGGCAGTCGCTTGTCTCCGTTTGCGGGATAGTCGGCTGCGGTAGAAATCGGAGGGGCGGCCTTTCTGCCGGACGGACGATATCGTCCGACACCCATATAGGGAACCTGCGGGCGCCCATTGACGGTTTCCGGAACTAGACGGCCGGCGGCGTTAACAATCGATTCAGTTTTTTCGAGGACGGGCATCAACATTCCTTCCGCGCGCTCATCGTCGCTGTCTGCTCGCCGAGCCCCATGGCCTGGGCCCGCGCCATCAGCTTCAAGGCTCTTTGCACAACCGGCGGATCGATCATTTTGGAGCCGAGACTGACAACGCCCAGACCCTTTTCTTGCGCTTCCTTGTAGGCAGAAACGATTCTTCGCGCCTTTTCGATTTCAGCCGGACTGGGAGCGAACGCCTCGTGGATCACAGCGATCTGCGATGGATGAACGCAGCCCATGCCTTCGAAACCGAGCGCGCGCGAATTCACCGCCCAGGCCCGCAGACCTTCCATGTCTCCTACATCACCAAAAGCTGAATCGATGGACTGCACGCCGGTGGCGTGAGCCGCATTCACAGTGCGCAATCGAGCGTAGAGCGATTCCGCTCCGGTCGCGGTTTTGGCCACGCCGAGGTCAGCGGTATAGTCCTCCAGTCCAATCGTCAATGCGGCAATCTGATCGCTGGCTGTCGCGATGGCGAACGCGTTCTCGATTCCGAGGGCAGACTCGAGAATGGGCATCAGCCAGATGGGGCGGCTGATGCCGTAGTCGGACTTGATCTCTGCGATGCGGGTGTTTACCTCAACAATCTGATTTGGATTCTCAACCTTAGGGATAAGAATCAGATCCGGGGACTCGGGCACAATTTCGTCCAGATCTTGCAGTCCGAGTGGAAGCTGGTTGATCCGCACCATGCGCTCGCACCGGAGAAAATCGACGGCACGTAGCGCGTTCCGCACCAGCAGGCGCGCAGCATCTTTTTCGTCCGGGTGAACCGAATCCTCGAGGTCGAGAATAATTCCGTCGGGCCCATGCAGCGCGGCGTTTACGAAATACTTGGGCTCACTGCCGGGAAGATAAAGGCGGGAGCGTCGCAAGCGATCCCGAGCAGAGGGATCCGGAAGCGCGACGCGCGGCGGCAGGACGCGCGTGCCCTCGCCCAGTCCAGCACGGCGCGCGGCGGCTTCGATGCGAGCGGCAATGACAAACGGCAGAGCGCCTTCGTCTTTAATGCGCACCAGGGCGTGCCGCACACTGAGGGCTTCGAGCACTTCTTCCGCCTGCCTGCGGATCGAGGCTCCGTAATATGGTTCGACTCGCGATTGGAGTACGACCTCAATTCCACCATGATCGCGAGCTTCAACGGCCACGCAAAGATCCGAACGGATCTCCGCGCCGGAGTGACCGGCTGCGCCGGTGCGGGTTTCCATGGCAACTGACATAGGATTCCGTTATATGTGACTGCCAATCTCGGCGAATTCGCGGTCGATAGATTCGTCGACTGGAGCCGTCCGCCGGGCCAGTTCCGCCAGAACTGCATTGGTCATTTCCACGGTGCTGGCCGCGCCCTGACTGATGGCTTGGGGTCCGCCGGGGATGCGCATCATGTCATAAGTTCGGACTCTGCCTTCCTTCACCACGGCGGCGATCGCATGACGGATGCGGCGGGCTTTCTCCACTTCTCCAATGTGTTCCAGCAGCATCACTGCCGACAAAAACATGGCGATCGGATTCACGATCGGGGGATCAAGTTCCGCATATTTGGGAGCAGAGCCGTGAGTCGGCTCGAAGACCGCTACGTCATCGCCGATGTTGCCGGACGCGGCGAATCCCAAACCTCCGATCAGACCCGCGAAGGCATCCGAGATCACATCGCCGAACAAATTCGAGGCTACGACCACTCCATACTCTTCGGGATTCTTGGTCAGCCACATGGTTTGGGCGTCAATGTTGGTCGACCAGAGTGCGATGGACGGATACTCCCTGGCCACCGCCTTAGCCTCGTCTTCCATCATTCCGGAAGTCTCGCGCAGTACGTTCGGTTTTTCGCAAATGGTCACAGATCTGTAGCCGTACTTTTTTGCCCATTCGAAAGCAGCCTGGCAGATCTTGCGGGCCGCCGGGCGAGTAATGATGCGGACTGAAATCGCTAGGTCCGGCCCCCGAACGTCCGCAAAGGGCTTGAACTTTGAGTGTGTCGACAGAGCAACACGCACCGGTTCCGGAGGATTGGTCCACTCAACGCCGGCATAAAGACCCTCGGTGTTCTGCCGGAAGATCACCACGTTCACCAGAGGCTCTTCGAACCCTCCGTTCACGCTCTTGCGGATGAAATTCAACGGATTGCCTGGAAATGAAATGCAGGGACGAATACAGGTATCGAGGCGGAATCGCTGACGCATGGTCACGATGGGGCTGAAATACGAGTAGCCCTTGCCCCGCAGTTCTGGCCGGAGCTCGGCCTCAGCCTGCTTCTTGGGCTTGGAAGTGATTGCTCCGAACAGGCCCAGCTTATGTTTTTCGAGAAGCGCAATGGTGCGTTCCGGCAGGGCATTTCCCTCCTTGCACCAACACTCCCAACCAATATCGGCGTGAACATAATCGGCATCGAATCCGACGGTTTGGAGAATCCGCAAGGCTTCTGGCAGGACCTGGTTGCCGATTCCGTCTCCCGGCATAGTAACTACGGTGTGCTTTGTCATCATTAGTCTCCTGCAACGACGACTGGTTCTAATTGCTTCTCACTTGTACCGAGTTTCTTCGAGATAACCTTCTCCACACCGCCCGCAATCACGAGCGCTTGCGGTACAGCACCCAGCGGCGGAAACGAGAATGTCTCAGCCCGCCAGGTTACGGTGCTGGACGTGAAGTCGATTGCTATATCCTCCCCTGGAATGATCGTTTTTTCTGTGGCCACCGCGGCCGTAAACTGTTCCCGCAACCGCGCGATCAGCCGCGGAACTTCGATGCACAAGAAGCCATTGTTGTAGGCATTCCGGAGGTAGGTTTGCGAGAAGCTGGCGGCAATGATCAGCGGGATACCTTTCGCCTTCAGGCAGGTAATCGCCTGTTCGCGGCTTGATCCCGTACCGAAGTTGAATCCTCCTGCGAGCACGTCTCCGCCTCGAGTGCGAGGGGCAAACTGCGGATCGTAGTTCTCCATCGTCACGCGCGCCATCATCTCTGGCGTCATGTCGTCTCGATAGGTGTAGTCCTTACCGTAAATGGCATCCGTATTCACATTGTCCTGCGGCAGGAAGACCAGACGTCCTTGCAACCTTTCAGGGAAGCCGGGGAGAATTTCCACGTGCTCGCCGCCATGTCCATTGGCTGGAAACTCCTGGTAGTTCCGTGCAAGGGATCGATCGGGAAAGAGCCTGGGGCCGGTGATGTAGCCAGCGATGGCCGATGCTGCAACCACTTCAGGGCTGGCCAGATAACAGCTCGCGTCTCTCGAGCCCATGCGACCTTTGAAGTTGCGGTTGGTCGCGGAAATTCCGACTTCCCCTTTGTCCAGGAGTCCAGTTCCCAAACCAATGCAAGGTCCGCAACTCGGGGGCAGCGGGATCGCTCCGGCTCGGAGCAGCCTTCGCCACGCGCCACTCTTCTCCGCCTCACGCTGAACCCATGCGCTCGCAGCTCCGACGTAGAACTTCACTCCAGGGGCGACTTTCTTGCCGCTCACAATTCGCGCGGCAGCCTCAAGATCTTCGACACGCGAGTTCACGCAGGAAACGAGATAAGCCTTCTGGATTGCAACTTTCTTCTTCTCGATTTCGGCGAGAGACTGCATGGTCTGCACTGTATCCGGGCCGGAAACATGGGGCGTGACCTGGCCAAGATCGACAGTGATCCGGGCGTCGTACGTCGCATCGGGATCAGGGTTCGGCGGGATACTGCTCCAACGTTCGATGTCATCCATGGTGAAGCGCTCAATACCTTGCTGCGCGAGATTCTGGTGCACCGTGCGGAGATATCGGATCGTCACCTCGTCAACCGGAAACCAGGCTACAATCGGCCCCCATTCCGTGCTCATGTTGGCCATCGAGAACCGCGCGTCCATCGACAGGCTGGTTACGCCCGGTCCCGAGAATTCAACGGCGGCATTGAGAGCCTCGTCATGGTTGTAGAGTCCGCAGAGCGTGATGATGACGTCTTTGCCGGTCACACCTTCCGGAAGACTGCCTTGCAAGACGACCTGAATAGTCCGGGGTATCTGCCACCAGAATTCCCCAGTAGCCCACACTGCGGCAGCGTCGGTACGAACGATGGGTGTCCCAACTGCCCCCAGGGCGCCGTACATGTTTGAATGCGAGTCCGACGCGACCACAAACGATCCGGGCACAACGTAGCCTCGCTCCACCATGATCTGGTGCCCGATCCCGGAACCAGCCGGGTGAAAATCGATGCCGTGTTCGCAGGCGAAATTTTCGATGGACCCATATTTCCTGAGATTTGCTTCGTCCCGGTTCTGAATGTCGTGATCCAGGGCGAACACGAGCTGCTTTGGATCGCAGATCCTTCTGGCCCCAATCGCTTTGCACTTGCTCATCACCGCCGAGGTGTTGTCGTGGGTCATCACATGGACAGGCCGCACGGAAAGAAAGTCACCGCAGCGTAGCGGCCGTTTCGGACCCTCCGCCAGATGAGCTTGTGCAATCTTCTCTACGATCGTCTGCGACATGGTCACCTCCATCCCACCGTCGGTAGTTTCCAGTTCAAACCAGAGCAAGCCGTGTTATGCGAGCAACGGCGTTCGCTTCTTTGTTTTTGTCGCACGATATCCGGCCATCCGTTTGCGCTTAGCGCTGATCGGTTGGAGAAGGTCGGAATTCATTAACGCCATCAGCTGAGTTACAGAAACAACACGCTCCAGATTCCACACCGCCGTCTTTACCAGTTTCTGCGCCCCATCGGTGAGCACTCCCGCGGCTAACGCAGAGAACTTCTCTTCCACTTCCTGATCGGTCAACGGATTGCGCGGGTCTCCCTTCGGGTAGTCCAGTTGGCTGGTGAAAGAACGCCCGTCGGTAGTATCGATGCGCACAACCACTCTTTGTAGCGCTGGAAAGACTTTCTCAATCTCAGGATCCGCAACCACTTCAATTTTGGGAAGTTGTTCGCGGATTCTTGGGTCCATGATCTTTTGCATCGTGAACTGGAGGGGAGTAACCTGGCGTTCAACGAGCGCGGCCGCGATCACATAGGGCAGCGAGTGGTCGGCCGTCTCTTTCGTGCGCGGGTCGTACTTGCTGGGATCAGAAAGGATGTCGGCCGCCCGGGCCAGCGAGCGAATCAGCACCTTCTCAATCTGATCGGGATGTAAATCGTTATCCTTGACTAGGTCGAGGACCGCGGATATCGCCGTGTGCGTCAAAGCTTCCGTGGGAAACGCCTTCATCCCACATTGTGTGATCCGCCAGGATTCGCCCAGGCCAGCGGTCAGCACGTCGAGTTTCCACTCCGGGCCGAAAACGTGGATCAATCCTTCCTTTCCATCAAGAACATGCTCCGGGCCAGTAAACCCCTTCTCCGCCAGCAGCGCCGCCAACACGCCGCTCTGGGTGGCTAGTGGGTCGACCGTGTTCTTCATCATAGTGAGCTTGCCGGCGGTGACCGCCCCGAGCGTGCATTGGCGGCTGGCAGAGATGCCAATCGCATGCTGAATCTGCTCCCAGGGCAAGCGCAAGGCGCGCCCGGCGACGACCGGTGAAGCGAATGCTGTAAGCGTGGCATGATGCCAGCCGCGTTCACGGATTCCGGGGAAGGCAGCTTCACAAAGGCGCATCTCGAACTCGTGTCCGAGCACCAGGCCAACAATTAATTCCTTGCCATTTGATCTTGCCCGTTCGCAGCAAGCCAGCGCCGCAGGGAAAATGTCCGAGGGGTGCGACGGATCCTGCCTCCAGTAAATGTCGTTGTAGTCCATACACCGGATCATCAGCGCGTTGGCCAAAGCTGCAGACACCGGATCGATTCGCATTCCGCTGCCAATCACGGTAGCGGGGCCGAGCCCGGCTATCTCCTCAAGGACCTCCAGAACAACTTTCGCATCATGCTGACGGTAGCCGCCCAACGCACAGCCCAGAGAATCCAGCAGAAATCTCTTGGCCTGATGCACAGCCTCGGCAGATATGTCCTCGTACTGCAGGCCGGCTGCCCAGCGCGACATCTGGGCAGTTACTGTTTCCTTTAAAGAAGGAGATGTCTCAGTTGTTTTCAAGGCTTTTCTCCTGACGAAATCATCCTGATGTTTTTCGAATTCTTGAATGGCAGAAAGGCCATGAAGTCGGCGTGATGCACAATGAAAGCTTCGGTCGTACGCTGCACCAGATCGCCCTCAGCAGCGTGCGCCGCAATGATGTGACAGACAGCGTCGGGCACCCCGCACTCCAATGCCAGGGCCACTCCAGTAAAGGGATGACGCAGGCATTCGCCGCGCTCACTCTGACGACATTCGCCGTCGGGGCCGAGTTCGTACTCCAGCAATTTGCCGACGTCGGCCAGAATGGCGCCGGCAATTACCGTATCCAGGTCGACCGGCAAAGCGCGACCCAGGAAGCTCTGCATCGCCTGGGCACTCTCACGCGCGATGTGGACAACGCAGCGCTTGTGCTCCATGAAGGTGATCGGGCACTTCGGAACCAGCAGCGTGAAGGGAATCTTGCTCAGGTCTTGTGGATGGAGAGGACTGCGCTCCAGTGCTCGAGCCCAAGTGTCGGCAACCCGCTCCCGTAATTGAGAGTCCTGGATCCAATCAATTTCCGGCCAAAGCTGGTGGACGCTCTCTCGCATGTTGGCTTTCCGCCCTGAACCCTCAGGCTAGCCTTGCCAGAGAAGCGGAAGCTACCCTTGAAATCACACTGGCCTGTGATTTGAAGGCCTCACAATCGCGTTGCCACAGAGGAAGCTCCACGTGAAGACCTCTTGGCGTCACCGCTCCATGTGACTATGCTCACGGCCCCGGCGATGGCTCCGGCCTAACCTCGCTGCAACACAGTGTGCGCGCCTTTTCTGAGGCGGAGAGGGGAGA
The DNA here is from genome assembly GCA_035501655.1 of Candidatus Solibacter sp. GTDB lineage: Bacteria > Acidobacteriota > Terriglobia > Terriglobales > Acidobacteriaceae > Sulfotelmatobacter. The sequence goes on along the minus strand of DATJVU010000034.1, from coordinate 13,718 downwards.
CCATGGCCCTTACGAATTCCAGCAGCGGTGACGTCATCCGCGACTATTCGATTGCAGAGTTGGTAACCGAAGCAAACCGGATGAGGGGATACGACCTGGTAGCGCTTCATGCGGCCGGGTCCGGGCATGCAGGCGGCACGCTTTCGATTATGGACATCGCCGCGGCACTCTATCTCAAGATTGCGACCCACGATCCACATAATCCGAACTGGGTCGACCGCGATCGCATTGTCTGGTCCACCGGACACAAGGCCCCGAGCCTGTATTTAAGCCTGGCATTCGCCGGATTCTTTCCGCCGGATGAGGTGATGACGCTGCGCAAGCTGCGTTCGCCTTTTCAGGGTCATCCGCATTGGCTCAAGCTGCCCGGGGTTGAGGTCTCCACCGGATCGTTAGGGCAGGGTTTGAGCATCGCGGTCGGAATGGCGCTGGCGGCCCGACTCGATCACAAGGGGCATAAAATTTTCTGCATTATGGGGGACGGAGAGCAGCAGGAAGGCCAGATCTGGGAAGCGGCGATGGAAGCTGGGCACTATGAGCTCGACAATCTCATCGCCATTGTCGATTGCAATCGCCTGCAGATCGACGGTCCCGTTCAGGAGGTCATGGAAGTCGAGCCTCTGGCCGCCAAGTACCAGGCATTCGGCTGGGATGTTCTGCGCATTGATGGCCACGACATGCCTCAGATTGTGGACTCACTGCAGCAAGCCAAGGCGGTGAAGGGCCGGCCCGTCGTGATTCTGGCGGACACGGTGAAGGGCAAGGGCGTCAGCTTCATGGAAAATCAAGCGGGCTGGCACGGGAAGGCGCCGAATTATGAGGAACTGACACAGGGCCTGCAGGAGCTTGGACTGATCGATCGGATCCCGGTACAGCGCTTGCTGGAAAAAGCGAAGCGCTACCAGGTTGAAGTCGACGATAAGCTCAACGCCCAAATGCCGAAGTTCACCTACGATTATTGGTGGAATGCGCGGGTGGACATGAATGTGAAAATGGAACCGACGCGAAAAGGTTTCGGTCAATCACTCGCGCAAAACGGAGGCGATGCGCGGGTGGTGTGCCTGGGTCTCGATATTTCGGGATCCATTACCATCAGTGATTTCTACACCGGCAAGCCAGAGCGGAAGGATCGCTGGATCAGCTTAGGCATTGCCGAGCAATCGGCGACATCGGTCGCGGCGGGACTTGCCCGGGAGGGTAAACTGCCTGTTCTCGGGACGTATGCGACTTTTGCCGCCGCCCGTAATCTCGATCAGATCCGCACGTCTATCTGTTATGGAAATTTCAACGTCCTGATCGCGGGAGCCCACGGTGGAGTCTCGGTGGGACCGGATGGCGCGACCCATCAGGCGCTCGAAGATTTGTTTGCGATGGAAGGCCTGCCGAACATGTCGGTGGTCGTACCGTGCGATGTAGTGGAAACCCACAAGGCCACAGATTATCTACTCCTCAGGCACCAGGGACCGAAGTACATCCGGTTTGCCAGGGAGGCAACGCCGGTTGTAACGGACGAGAGGACTCCCTTTGCGTTCGGACAGGCCAACGTAATCCGCCTGCGGCACACCAAACCGAGCTTTCTGGAAGCGTTCGAGACCGAACTGGCGGCTTCGTACAGGAACGAAGGCGAGGACTTAAGCATCCTGGCATGCGGGCCCATGGTTCCAGAAGCCATGCGCGCAGCTTTTATCCTCAGGCAGGAGTTCGGCTATGAGACCCGCGTCGTCAATCTGCACACACTCAAACCGATCGATGCCGGCGCAATTGTCCGGGCAGCGCGTGAGACGGGAGTCATCATTACCGCCGAAGAGCATCAGATCGGCGCCCTCGCCTGGCGACTCAGCGGCATTCTCACTGCAGAGCCACAGCTCTACGGTCTGCCCATCATCACCGGCGCAATCGGAGTCAAGGATCGCTTCGGGGACTCGGGTGCTCCATGGGAGTTGATCAAAGAGTTCGAAGTTAGCGCCGAACACATTGCCCACAAGGCGATGGAGTTGATGACAATAAAAAAGAGGCGCGACGTTGAGAGAGATGAGCCCTGGTTAGCGGGTGCACGCTAGCGTCATATGCTCCGGGCCGCCCGAACTCAGGAATCCTTGAGTGGCTGGCGTTCCAGAAGGCCGCAAAGCACTCTGGGATCGGAAAACGGGGAACACCCTCCAAAATGGTTCGCTAATCGGCGATCAGCGACTATACTGGCAGAGATACCTTACAACTACTCTCGCCACAAAGGAATGGCGTCAGCGGCTGAGGCACGCGGAGGCGCCATTCCGATGAGCACGCCATTCCCTCGTTTCCCTTCTAATAACGCACCAGCATCAAACCTCAGCTGCCGAATCTGCGGTAAACCTTTGGCGATAAATGCCGCGAAAACGGATGCAGACGGAAAAGCAATTCACGAGGATTGTTACGTCTTGAAGGTCAAGTTGGAACGGGCGAGTCATGATGGAGACGGGCACTCATCACCTCCGTGGAAGGCCGTCGCGGCAGAACTTTCCACTGAGCAAGACCCAAAGAAGATGACCGAACTCGTCGGTGAGCAGAAACTTGATGCGGTGCCGAAGATAGTTCCAGATGGCAGCCGGAAGCCTGACGGCAAGTGATCTATCCGACCTGATCAGCACGGCAGGAGTTTTGAACATTCAGTCGTCTAGACGAGTTTAGAAGGCAAACCTTCTGGCAAACTCCTAGAAAGTCAGCCTCACTGCAAACTGGACGATTCGGGGGCTGGAACTGAAGCTTAGGACTTTTCCGAAATCGGAACTGCTGATATCGCTGATGGGATTGTCTCGATTGGCATGATTCAGAGCATTGAAAAAGTCCGCCCGGAACTCGAAGGCCTTGGACTCGGTCAGTGGAAAGAGTTTTCCCAGAGAAAAATCGATGTTGGTCTGAGCGGGTCCACGAAGCACATTGCGTCCTACATTGCCGACGTCGGTTCCACCATCCAGACCTGCGAGAGCGGTGGGATCATTTGCACTCGGTATCGGCTTACCTTGCTGTACTGTAGCTTCGCTGAAAGCTGTGGGGTTGAAATAGTAACCAGCCGGAACGCTCGTCATTGCCGATGCAGGATTCGCTCTAGGCGCCCAGTTGGGGCGCGCTCCGAGGAGACCGTAAAGGGAGCCACCACCAGGATCAACAACATCCACCGGCAAGCCGGACATGACCGCCACGATCGTGGAAAGCTGCCAGTTCAACAACATTTCTCGGCCGGCAGCGAAACGTGAGGCAAATGCGGGCCGCGGCAGCTTCCAGACGCACTCGAATACAAAATAGTGAGTACGGTCAAAGTCGGACACGCCGCGGTTGGCCCGCGGACTCAACTGGTTCCCCCACGCACCCCCTGAGTCAAGGCCGCCGCCACGATCCAAGGTGCCATCGGAGTTTGTCCCGCCACCTGGATTTGACGCGTTATCAATCGATTTGGAAAAAGTGTATGCCATCGAAAACTGTAGCCCGTGCAAGAGACGTCGGTTTAGGTCGATCTGAAGCGAATCGTAGCTCGACTGCGCGGCTGACTGATTGAGTGCAAACGATCCAGGGTCTACTCCCTGCAGGGGGGCGCGCAAAGGTGCATTGTCCAATGTGTTGTCAGTCACCGATTGACCGGTTACAACATTGAGGATGGGGTGATCCAAGCTGGCGATGCGTGCCTGATTGATGCCGATCGCGCGAAAGAGCTTGATGCCTCGTGTACCGGCATATGCAATCTGCAGAGTAGTGTTTCGTTGCACTTCGTATTGCACGCTGGCATTGAATTGTTGCACGTAGGGCGTGCGGGCATTGCGATCGATTACCGTCGCCGACAGCGAAGTGTCCGGCTGGATCAGTGGGAAGCTGCTCTCGGCAGGGGCGTTAGCGAAAGGATTGCTGAACGGCTCACCGGAGGTCTCGGAATCCAAGAAAAAAGGTGGAGCAAAATACTCGAGACCGAGATAAATGAATGATGGGCGCGCGTAGAAGACACCGTACCCCGCGCGCATGGCGAGTTTTCCAGAACTCAAAGGCGCCCACGCTACGCCGATCCGCGGGCCAAAATTATTCGCGTCAATATTCTTTACAATCCGTTTGCCGACACGGGTTACACCAGGCAAACTAAATCGTGGAGCGCCATTTCCTGCTTCGATAATGCCTTCCGCTGGCGGACCAACCGGAAAACTCCCGTCCACCTCCATTCGAGGCTGATACAGCGCGGGATCGAAACCTCCAATGCGGCCTTCAGAATCATAGGGGAAGGGATCAATTTCGTACCGGAGGCCCAGATTCATCGTGAGTTTCGGCGAAACCTTCCAGTCGTCCTGCACGAAAAAACGGTGGTCCGTCGTGATGAAATCGCGGTCAGCCAGCCCGGTGCCGAGATGAGCAAAACCCTCGGTCGCTGGGTTCAAAAATTGCGATGAACCAGTATTGCCAATCAGAAAATCCCGAAAAGTCGGAAAGTCGATCTCTCCATAAGAGTAGACCGCAGCCCGCACCCGCCATTCCGCGTGCAGGATTTCACCGCCGAAGCGAATGTTGTGTTTCGCGTGTTGCAGGGACAGAATATCGGCAAACGACAGAGAGGGAGTGTGGCCTCGGTACGTAATATCGGAGGTCCCGATGGATGCTGCGCCTTCATCGCGGCCCAGCAAGATCATGGGTAAGCCGGGATATTGGGGCGCCGTTGACCGCTCGATGCCCATCGAGCTGTCTTGCACCGATTCCTGGGGAACTTCGTCGTGCCGCAAAAAGCTGTATCCCAGTCGCGCTTCGTTCACCACAACATGACTAAACGTATGCGTCTGTTGCAGCGAAAGAATGCGGTTGTCAACATCGATATAGTTCCCGAAACCAGGCAGGCTGGCAAGGCTTCCGAAGTTTGATCCCGCCAGTGCGCTGAATATAGGAGCCTGAGCGAAAAAAAACTTCACTGCCAGCAAATCATTCGTTCCGAGCCGATAATCGACATTCGTGTTGAACTGCTCTTCGCGATAAGTAGAAAGTGCGGTTCCCGTGATCAGACCGTCAGCAGTTTGTGGCGTAGGAATCAAGAATGGACCATTGGGGAGTTTCGCGTTCAACAGCTTCAGGGAGATTGGGTCAACCGAAGCCACGCCAAACGTTTTCATCAGGGTCGCCGCCGAGCGATCATTGCCGAGGCCCGGAGCGATTAGCACGTCCTTGTACAAACTTTGTTCCGTGGCACCATTGGCCTCCGTCGTGCCCTGATAGGAAACGAAAACGAACGCCCGGTTCTTGCGAAGCGGTGCTCCCAGCGTGGCGCCGTAAACATTGCGTCTCATCGCCGGACGGCCCTCACCGGCTGCCCTCAGATTGGCGTCGTTCGCGTCAAGCGCCTCATTCCGAAAGTACTCGTATGCGCTCCCGTGTGTAGAATTGCTGCCACTCTTGGTAAGCACTTGGACGCTGCCTCCCGCCCCTGCTACAGTCGCGTCATAGAGAGAAGTCTGAACGTTCACTTCGCTCACGCTCTCTGGGGCGGGCACCGCAACATCGGTGAGTACATGCAAAGAAGCGTCAGTACCGTCAACTCCATTGATCTGATAGTTGTTGTTCGTTACCCGCGAACCATTGACGGAGACATTGGGCGAATTTCGACCTACCGTATTGTTGTTGGTGAGCGGAGCCGAAATGCCGGGGGCGAGCGTCAGTAACTGGAGGAAGTTGCGTGTGGGAAGCGGAAGCGTCTCAAGGCTGCTTGACCCAATCGTGAACGCCAATCCAGGACCGTCACTTCTCACCAGAGGTGGCGCGTCACTGACCGAGACCTCGACTCGGCTCTGAGCGATTTGCAGAGTGGCATTGAGGGTTACAGTCTCCGACGGACCAACGTTGACACCCCGAAACATTGTCTGATTGAAACGCGGGGCGCGCACGCTGACATCGTAAGACGCTGGGGGCAGCAGGGCCGCGGAGTAGGTTCCTGTCTGGTCACTAACAGCGGTCCGTTTATCCGAAGTAGCTAGATTCTCCAACTCTACTTCGGCCCCTACGATCGCTGCTCCCTGCACATCTCGCACCGTACCGGCAACGCGTCCCGTAGTTTGAGTCTGCGCGCACGCCACAGTCAGAGGGAATACATAAAGGCAAAGAACAAGGAAACATCTATCTCTCCTGAAAGCGTTCTGAACGGTGGCGAGAGTTGGCCTCATTGCATTCCATCAGTGCAACGTCGCTCGTCTCGCCAATTCCTGGAAACGCGGATCGGTACGTAACGAAACAAGATCTGGCTCGCGGTCCAGCCCCACGCGGCAATTATTGTTGTCCGCGAGTTCGATCTTTAGCCACTTGATTGCCTGCTCTTTATCGCCCGCCCTTGCGTACCAATGGGCGATGTAGTCTGGTTGCCAGACTTTGTGTTCCCCATACAGTCGTGCCATTTGCCCGGCGGAATACCGCATTGCCCCCGCGTAGCCGGCGGCCGCATAAGCCTTGCCCACCCCTTGTCCAACGTCCTTGAATCCGAAAAGAGTCCACGCCTTCTGCAAGGCATCGGCGGATTCTCGATACTTGCCCCCGAAATAGTAGACATCGATCAATCCGTCATTGATATAGGCGAAGCCGTCGTTGGGATGCAATTCAAGATGATTGTGCAGCTCCGCAATTTCTTGCTCGTATTGGCCGGTCGCTATCAACTGCCACCGGGTGTGCTGTCCTTCAGGATCCAGTTCCTGAGCTCGCTGTGCTTCCCGACCTGCTTCCTGATCTCTGCCAACTTGGTGGAGATAATAGGCAAACTGATCATGGGCATCTGCCATGTTTGGATTCAAGCCTAAAACTCTTTTGTATTCGTTCTCGGCACCTGGCAGATCACAATCGAAGGTAAGCTTCAAGTTCGCGCTCAGCAGGTGAGCATCCGCCGATTCAGGATCTAGTTCGAGCGCTTTTTCAAGAGTTGCTTTTATCAGAGGAACAATCTCGTTTGGCCGCCAGGCGTAATTGGCGTCGTATGTCTCGGCCAGTCTCTCGTAGGCTGCTGCGAACTCGGGATCTTCGGAGATCGCTTGCTTGAAGTACATGATGGCGGACTCGTAGCCTTCTATCCCGTCCCCAGCCCCCATGCGTTCCAGCGCATAGTTCCCCTTGAGATAGGCTTCCAGTGCCTCAGGAGACGGCGTAGAGCGCCGTGCTCGCCCCTGTGACGTTTGAACTGCCGCTTTGGCGCGTATGGGTTCAATGATCGCGGCAGCCACACTGCTCTGTAGCGCGAGCGCGTCCTGAAACTCGCGATCGTAGCTAGCCGCCCACAGATGCTGCTCTTCCGGAGCGTAGATCAATTGTGCCGTGATCCTCACCCGATTCCCCGAGCGCTGCACCGTGCCTTCCACAATTCCGTCAACACCGAGTTCGCGGGCGATTTGCGGCAAGGGTTTGCTGCTTTTCTCATACTGAATCACCGAGGTATGAGAGATCACCTTCAGTCCCGACACTTGGGCCAAGTCGGTAATGAGCTGTTCCGTCATACCGTAGGACAAGTATTCTTGCGACGTATCTCCCGACAGATTCCGAAGCGGCAGAACCGCCAGCGAGTGTATTCTCGGTGGACGCCCCCATCCGAATAGTCGCGTGCGTACGCTGGCCGCACCCAACACGATCAGCACACTCGCCACAACAGCCACACTGGCAAATACACGCACAAGCCTGAACCGAGGTTTAGGTGCAGGTCTGAGAGCTGGGTTAGATGAAATTCCTGTTGACGAACTTCCATCCCCGATTGGCGTCGCACTGGATAGCGCGTCATCGCTCACTACGGTCCCGATGAACCGATAGCCTCGCTTGGGCAGAGTCTCGATGAAACGCGGCGTGCCGGCCACATCGCCCAGCGCTTCACGCAGTCGTTTTGCCGCGTTGTAAAGGCCGTGATCGAAGTCAACGAATGCACTGGGCCAGATGCGCTGACGCAGTTCTTCGCGGGTGACGACGTCACCGGGGCGTTCAAGCAAAATTTGAAGGACTTGGAAGGGCTGATCCTGGAGTTTGATCCTGACGCCTAGTTTGCGCAGTTCGCCGCTCTTCGAATCCATTTCGAACGGACCGAAACGAATTGGGCCAGCAGTTGTACGGGGAGCCCCCACGATCCGCTCCTCCCACGCGAGAGCCAGAGTTTATCATCACTTGCCCCCGATACGGTAGAACACCGGCTGGATAGAGTCCCAAATAAACTCTAGTGCGTCAGTCGCTTAGCCGGACCAGAACAAGAGAGGGATTAGAGAGGTCACGGGGCTTGCGCTGACGCGCATTTCGTGGGATACCACCTCGCTGGATGGACCTCTTGTTCCCAGCATTCTCGCGGTAGAGGCGCACGAGCTGTTCCTCGGCGAAGTAAAGACGGATCCGAGAATCAAGAAACACAGTTCGATCGGAGGCAGCATGCGAACCGGAGCAGAAGTTCGACACTGTTCATCTCGGCAACGACACACGCTCGTGGGCGTCCTGGTGGTAGCCGCAGCCTTTTTCTTGCTCGGTGCAGAAGATGCCAACTCACAGCAGGCTGCGCCGAAATACACGGTACTTTACAACTTCAGCGGCCCAGACGGAAAGAACCCGAATTCTCCATTGATCAACGATACTGCGGGCAACTTGTACGGTAGCGCAGGTGGAGGGATCGAGAATCTCCTCCGTTGCGAAACCACGTACTGTGGGGTGGTTTACAAATTGGACCCGTCAGGAAACGAGACCGTTGTGCACGAGTTCAATACCGGCTCCAGCGGAAATCGGCCATGCTGCTCGAGCCTACAACGGGACGGTTCGGGCAACCTCTACGGCACAACTTGGGCTGGCGGCATCAGCGGCGGCTGCATCGGCTCGGATTTCGAGGGGTGCGGGGTGGCCTTCACGCTGGATCCAACGGGAAAGGAGGATGGCGTCTACACATTTGGTGGCCCGCCGGACGGAAGTCATCCCGGATCCCTGATCGCAGATTCTTTGGGGGACCGGTACGGCGTCGCCTGGTCGGGTGGCAACCAGGAATCCGAAGGCTTGTGTGCCCTCTCAGGCTGCGGGGTCATTTGGAAGGTGGACCGGAGCGGAAACGAGACGATCCTTCACAGGTTTAGTGGAGATGCGAATGGGTTCGTACCCACCAGTTTGATTCGGGACGGGGCCGGAGATTTTTACGGCACTACGGGCGATGGCGGGAATTTCGTTGGGGTGTGCAGCGAGTTTGGCTGTGGCGTGATCTTTGAGCTGGACCCGTCGGGTAACGAAACCGTGCTTTACCGCCTGAGCGGACAAGACGGGTACTTCCCAAACCCGGGCTTGATTCGCGACAGCGACGGCAACCTCTACGGTACCACCGAAGGCGGCGGTAACACCGGAGGTTTATGCGCTGTCTACGAATCTGGCTGTGGCGTCGTGTTCAAGTTAGACCATTCGGGAAACGCGACAGTGCTCCATAGATTCACCGGCGGGGCAGACGGCGCGAGACCTGCGTGGGGCCTGGTAAGAGATTCTGCAGGCAATCTCTATGGCACGACACCCTACGGCGGCAGCGGTTCGGGCGTAGTGTTCAAACTAAACCGCTCGGGGAAAGAGACGGTGTTGCATACGTTCTCAGCAATCGACGGGCAATCGCCAACTGCGGGCTTGTTGCTCTACGCAGGCGTCTTGTATGGCACGACTTCCGCGGGCGGCACTAACGGTGACGGCGTTGTGTTCAAGCTCCAGTTAGCAAACGCCGAGAACCGATCAGCCCGGGTTCCCGCGACCAGATGAACACACGGACGCTGCCACCTTGGAGCCTCTGAACGTCAAAGCGATCAGGTCAGAACAAACTGTGGAAGTGGCCCGCATCCTCTGAACGCAAGAAATCAAATCACGTAAAGGAGAAAGCAATGCGGATGTCGATATCTATGCTGCCAATCTCAGGAAGGAAATCTCCGCGGTTCAAATCCACCAACCTTCCTTTATTTCTGGTTCTCTTGTCCATTGTTCCGGTCGCATTCGGCCAGCTCGCCCCGCCATTCAAGTTTAGAACCATCGATGCTGCGGGAGCTGTTCTGACCCGGCCGTCTGGCATCACTGCCCGGGGCGAAATTGTGGGATTCTACAACGACAACGGTGGGCTTCAGCATGGCTTCCTGCTGAAAGGAAACCGATTCCGCCTCATTGATGCTCCGGGCGCCACCACCGGCACAGCAACCACGGCAATAAACAACGATCTTGAGATTGTCGGAGCTTACAGCGGAGACGATCAGATCAACCATGGCTTCCTCTTGAAAAATGGCAGGTTCACCACCATCGACTATCCCGGCGCCACGACTGGAACCATTCTTTGGGGCATAAATGATTCCCTCCAAATCGTCGGATCCTACAGCGGCGATGATCTTATCGACCACGGCTTTCTTTGGAGCAGTGGCCGCTTCACCACCATCGACTTTCCGGGAGCATCCAGCACTGACGCCTACGGAATTAACGAATGCGGCGAGATTGTCGGTCTCTACGTCGACGCAAGCGGTCTCCAGCATGGTTTTCGCCTGAGCCACGGGACGTTTACTGCGGTGGATTTCCCTGCTGCAACCAACACATACGCTCGTGGGATTAATTCGCTGGAACAGATTGTAGGCCGCTACGTTGTGCAAGGAATAGGACATGGTTTTCTCTTGCGCCGTGGAACGTTCTCCACCATCGATTTCCCTGGAGCGACCGAGACCCGAGCCATCGGAATTAACGACGGGGTTGAGATCGTCGGCAGCTACACCGACGCTGCCGGAGTGGTCCACGGATTTGTAGCAACGCCACGATGACCCAGCTGAGGAAAAGTGGGGGCATCGGGTCAGTTCTGACGAAAGGGAAATAGATTCACAAGGCTCAGAGAGCGGCCGTCAACCGGAAACCTCGTGGTCAATGCGTTTGGAGGAGGCTCGCGATGTCCGAAGAAAAGCCCAAGGTCCATCGCGCTACTCTCGGAATCGCAGGTGCGATCCAGAGACGGAAGGTAGCAGCGAAGAATTGGCAATGCTTGCCCGAACTTGCAGCCGTAGTATTTCTGAGCGCAATGAACTTCGGTTGTAGCAAAGCAGCCAGCGCGCCTCCTCCCCCCGCAATCTCCGTCACAATCTCTCCACGTTCCGCCAACGTACCAGCAAACGGCACGCAGCTGTTTGTGGCCACCGTGGTCAACGACGCGACGAACAAAGGAGTTACTTGGACAGTGGGCTGTTCTACACCGCCTTGTGGCTCGATATCGCCGGCGGCAACCGCGAGCGGCGCGGCAGCCACTTACACCGCACCGCCAGGTACACCGGCAAGCGGTCTCAGCGTGACCGTCACAGCTACGTCCCTTGCGAAGGACTCCGCAGCAGCGGGAGCAAACGTCACCGTTCCTGGGACCCAGCTTTCACTGTGGGACGACGCGGAGTCGGTGGAACCAGGCGGCACGGCGCATTTTTATGCTGCTGTCGTGAATGGCACAGGTAGCGTCAACTGGTCCCTTTCTTGTACGCCAGCTTCGTCTCCGTGCGGCAGTGTATCGCCCACCACCACGCCCAGTGAAGATCCCACCACGTACACAGCCCCGCCCAGTTCTCCACCTTGCGGATTGACTGTGACCTTTACCGCCACTTTGGCGACAGATTCCGCCATATTTAACTCGGGGACGATCGCGGTCCTCGGCATCACGGTCGCCGTTACTCCCACGTCGGCATCTCTGGTGGCGGGCAGCCAGCAAACGCTCTCGGCTGCCGTGACCAACGATGCCAGCAACAGCGGAGTCATCTGGTCGGTGTCTTGCAATCCGGCTCCATGTGGCACGTTGTCTCCGACGTCCACCGCAAGCGGAGCCTCAACCACGTACACAGCCCCAGCGACTCCTCCAGCCAGCGATCTAGCGGTCACAATCACGGCCGCCTCCGCAGCGTTCAACGGTGCATCGGCAACCGCGGCAGTTACTGTGCCGGCGATTGTTGTCTCCAATTCACCACCCAGTGCGCTGATTCCGCTCGATGCCACGCAGCAGTACACAGCCAGTGTCTCAAACGACCCCACAGGCCAAGGCGTCACGTGGACGCTTACGCAAGGCGGTACCGCCTGTGCTCCCGCCTGCGGCACGGTATCGCCATCCACTACTCCTAGCGGAACTCCCACCACCTATAACGCACCATCCAAGCTGCCAAACAACCCCGCCGTAACCATTACCGCATCATCCGTGACGGACACGGCCAATTTGTCTGACAGCGCAATCCTGCTCACAAGCGGTACCGTGAAGATCGTTCCGACGAGCTTCTACTTCGGTCGAGTTCTCGTACACCATACCGCCTCCTCTCCCTCAGTAATGCTGACGAATACTGGCAAGGCAGCGCTGTCAATTGCTGGGATCAGCCTTGCAGGAAAGGATCCCGGCGATTTCGCTCAGACAAGCACGTGCGGATCGACGGTGGATTCTGGACTGTCCTGCTTGATCACAGCGACGTTTACACCGACCGAAATAGGAACTCGATCCGCCACCGTCGCGATTGCGGATAACAGTCCTGACAGCCCACAATCGGTAAGCCTGCAAGGAGTAGGGTATTCTTATGGCGCGGCGGATCGCCCCGCCGTACGTGCTTCTCTTGCCAGCGCCGCCGTCGTTGCAGTTCCCAGTCCAACCGGACCAGATCTTGTCGGCACGCGCACCATGTACTTGAGTGATCCGACTCGCCTGGAACCATTTCTCGGCAGCGGTACGCGAGAATTGCTCGTCCGTTTCTGGTATCCCGCATCTCTGACTCAACCTTGCAGGCGGGCAGATTATGCATCGCCGAGAGTATGGAGCTATTTCTCGCAACTCATCGGGGTGCACTTGCCGGAGGTGATTACGAACAGCTGTGTGGATGCTTCCATCTCAGACGGAGTGCGCCCCGTGGTCGTCTTCACACCGGGTTATACCGGAACCTTCACGGACTACACATTCCTCTTTGAAGACCTTGCGAGCCGAGGTTATGTCATCGCTGCCGTGGACCACACTTACGAAGCGACCGCAGTTGAGTTCCCGGACGGGAGGTTTATCAAATCGAAGCTGGGAAGCCATCTCGCAAACACCTGGCGCGGCGACGAAGCGACGCTGGCGTTTGCAACCTCTGTGCGTCTGCGAGACCTGACATTCGTGCTGAATGAGTTGGAGCGTCTGAATCAGCAGCTGGACGACCCATTCGCGGGCAAGCTGGACGCATCCCGCATAGCGATTGCCGGTCACTCGATGGGCGGGGCAACTGCGTGGCTAACCCTCGAACGAGAGCCACGATTCAGAGCCGCTGTCATTCTCGACAGCTACTTGCCTGCCGCTATGATTCATCCCACGGAGCTCCCGGTGCTGATACTAAATGCGGGCCGCGCCGAGGGCAGCGCCGACCAGTGTCGACTGTGGAGCAATCTGTTGGGACCTCGCCTCCTCGTAAATCTCTCCGGTGCCGAGCACGTCACTCCATCCGACGCGGTCTGGTTGGCGAAAGGCGCGATACAAACCGGCGATTCGGACACGGAAAAAACCGTGGCGGCAATTCGAGATGCCATCGCTTCTTTCTTAAATACGAACCTAAAAGAAAGGACCGTGAATTCTGGCTCAACCGATCCATCTTCCGCCCGCCCCGGGGCAATCGTAAACACCGGAGATCAGCCGATTTGCTTCCAGCCGTAGAAGCAGCTATCTTCCGCAAAAACGTCCGGGGCTCGGCTTAAGAACCTTTGAATCTTTCATCGCCACTGCTGATGGATAGAAGAGATTACTCGATGCAGTTTAA
>DATJVU010000033.1:0-373031 GCA_035501655.1 Candidatus Solibacter sp. | reverse complement strand
GCCTTCGCGGATGGCGAAGCGCAGGCCCTTCTCCATCGCGACCGGCGTGATTAGCTCGATCACCAGGCTCACGTTGTCACCCGGCATCACCATTTCCGTGCCTGCTGGCAACTCGGCTACACCCGTCACGTCCGTCGTTCGGAGGTAGAACTGCGGACGATATCCCTTGAAGAACGGCGTATGACGTCCACCTTCTTCTTTGGTCAGGATGTAGACCTCGGCCTTGAACTTGGTGTGCGGCGTAATCGATCCCGTTTTCGCGAGCACCATGCCGCGCTCCACGTCTTCTTTGCCGATGCCGCGCAGCAGCAGGCCGGCGTTGTCGCCTGCCATGCCTTCGTCCAATTGCTTCTTGAACATTTCGACGCCCGTGACCACCGTCTTGCGCGTCTCGCGGAAGCCGACAATTTCTACTTCTTCGCCGACCTTCACTTTTCCGCGCTCGATTCTTCCAGTCACCACCGTGCCACGACCGGAGATCGAAAAGATATCTTCGATCGGCATCAGGAACGGCTTGTCCAGCTCACGCGCAGGTTGCGGGACCGACTTGTCCACCGCTTCCATCAGCGCGTCAATCTGCTTCTCCCACTTCTCTTCGCCGTTCAAAGCGCCGAGAGCCGACAGCCGCACCACCGGCACGTCGTCGCCGGGGAACTTGTAGCTCTTCAGCAACTCGCGCACTTCCAGCTCAACCAGGTCGAGCAACTCGGGATCATCGACCGCATCGCACTTGTTCAGCGCAACAACGATGTACGGCACGCCGACCTGGCGGGCGAGCAGCACGTGCTCGCGCGTCTGCGGCATCGGACCGTCCGTCGCCGCGACCACGAGAATCGCGCCATCCATCTGCGCCGCGCCCGTGATCATGTTCTTGATGTAGTCGGCGTGGCCCGGGCAATCCACGTGCGCGTAGTGCCGGTTCGCCGTCTCGTACTCGACGTGCGCCGTCGCGATGGTGATACCGCGCGCCTTCTCTTCCGGCGCGTTGTCGATCGAATCGAACGAACGGAACTTAATGTTCGGATTGTGCTTCGACAAAACTTTCGTGATCGCCGCCGTCAACGTCGTCTTGCCGTGATCGATGTGCCCGATCGTCCCAACGTTGCAGTGCGGCTTTGTCCGATCAAATTTCTCTTTCGCCATAACTCAGCTCTCTTTGCTCCTAGCTCTTAGCTTCTAGCTAAAAAACTCTCTCTTGGATCCGATGTCATTCCGAAACCGGCGTGAAGCGGCGGTGAGGAACCTGCTTTTTTCAAAGGCCACCGAATCAGTAGTACTGATAAAGCTTCTTAAACTTGTGCCGCAGCGCCTGCTCCACCGTCTCCAGCTTCGACAAATAAAACTCCCGCATCTGCCCCTGGTCCGACAGACTCAAAGCCTGATACAACTGCCCGGCGTCAATCTCCCTGCTGCCTACGCTTTCCAGAACTTTCTTCGCCAGCACTCCATCGAAGTCCCGCATCCGGACGCTTTTGCGATCCATCTGCTTCAGGAACTTCTCCACCTGTTGCGGCCGGAAAGCCTCTTCCACCGCGGCTTGCAGGGCGCTGAATTCCTGCTGCCTCTCAACCTTGATCGTCGCCTGCTCGAAAGCCATCACTCTGCCTGTGTGGCGGCGGGCGCCTCGCCCGCCCAACCTTAATCTCTGGAGCGGGAGACGGGAATCGAACCCGCGACCAACAGCTTGGAAGGCTGTGACTCTACCACTGAGTTACTCCCGCCTTGAAAGCAGCTGTCAGCTCTCAGCTGTCAGCCTTCAGCTCAACTTCAGCGACTGAATCCTTCCCTCGTCGCTCTCCGCCTCATCGAACAGAGTCGGATTCTCGCCAAACGCCCGAACTAAAACGACGATCGCGACCAGGGCCGCGAAGCCCACAAACACCATCCCTGCCCGGTTGGCCATTCGATTCTCAAAAAAGAAGATGTCTCGAATAGCCTCCGAAGCGCCCATCAGTAGAACCATGGCAGTCAACACCGCATTACTGCGCTTCTTCAGGTTCCCTTTTAACCGCCGAGCCGCAAATATCTGCACGACGATATAGCCACCAAGAACCACCGCATAAATCCACTTCAGAATGTGCCAGGCGTCGTGCACCGTAACTCCTGCACAAATCTCATGGAGCCGATGACCAGGATTGAACTGGTGACCTCTCCCTTACCAAGGGAGTGCTCTACCAACTGAGCTACATCGGCTCAAAAACTAGGCGTCGGGCCTCGGGCGTCCGGCGTCAGCCAATCCCTATCTTGCCTCGCCGCTCTCTGCACCCTCGCCTTCCTTGTCCGGATGCAGCACCTGATTCCGCCGCAGGATCGACTTCATCGCGAACAACGCCAGAACCGCCAGCGACACCGCTCGAACTCTCGTGTCGCTGATCGTCATCCACGACAGCGCCGCGAGCACTGCGTATGCGATCAAAGCTCCTGCAAGGCGATTCATTCAGCTCCCTCGCCAAAAACGCTCGGGATTGCGCCAGCGGACTCCCGCCTTAGCTATCGCTCGGCTCACGCCCGCTGAACGGCTCAACTGGTGCACAGGGAAGGATTCGAACCTTCGTACCTCGCTAGGAGGGACAGATTTACAGTCTGTTGGCTTTAACCACTCACCCACCTGTGCAAACTCTCGGGCGATTGGGGCCTTCGCGCTCCCGGCCCCGCTGGCGGGCTGCCGGAACGCACTCACGCCAAACCCGCAGACAAACTCCAGCACACGCCAAACTTTCTCGCTGCTTAAGACTTTCGCAAAACAGGGAAACCAAGGTCTCGCACAGAACACCGCGAAGAATGACTACTCGCCGGAAAAGTTCCGAATGGAGTGCGTTTTGGAAAAACCTGTTGCGCCGCTAACCGACCCGCCGCCTGCCCGAATAACCTCTTGAGTTCCCTCGCTTTGCTCGGGATTTCGGCTGCAGGCTCCCGCTTCGCTCACGCCTACAAACCGCCTCAACTCTGGAGCTGGCGAAGGGATTCGAACCCCCGACCCTCTGATTACAAATCAGATGCTCTACCGACTGAGCTACGCCAGCAAACACTGGGGAAAGACGCGCTTCCGCGCAAACTTATCCCACGGATCCCTTCCAGATGTCCGGGACAATTATATAAAGTACCACAGGGCCAAGATTTGGCGCAACAAAACCCCGTTAACCGATTGCCGGCCTTACTACCCACGATCCTGGCCAGGCAGCTTCGCCGCTTATTCGTCCCTCAGCGCCACCATGGGGTCCACGCGCGCCGCCCGCCGCGCCGGGATCACGCACGCAGCAAAGGCAATGGCCGTCAGAACCACCGCCACAAGGCTAAACGTCGCCGGATCGTGTACCGGAACGCCAAACACCAGACTCGAAACCGCCCGCCCCAACGCCAGTCCGCCAACCAAACCAACCACCACCCCGATCAGCACAACTCTCATCCCTTCGCCGACAATCAACCTAAGAACGCCACCCGGCGTAGCCCCCAATGCCATGCGCAGCCCAATTTCCCGCGTGCGCTGGTTCACCGAGTAAGCCAACACGCCGTAAATACCGATAGCAGCAATCAACAAAGCAACTAACGCAAACGTGCTGAGCAGAGTCGTGTTAAGCCGCGGCTGGGCCGCGCTGTTCGAGAGCAACTGGTCCATCGTATTGACGTTGGCCAGCGCCAGACTCGCGTCAAGCCGCGCGATCCGCTGGCGAATCGCAGGCATCAGCGCTTCGGGCGATCCATCCGCGCGAACGACAATATCCATCAGCGGCCACGACCCGCGTTGCGGAATCGCGTAATAAAGAGACGGCGTCTGCAGGTTCAGCGCCTGGTCGCGCACATCGCCCACCACGCCAACAATCGTGAAAGAAAGCTCCGGCTTGGCGCTCGGTCGCAGCGCTCGACCGATCGGGTCCGCATCGCCAAAGAATTTCTGCGCCGTCGACTGGCTGACGATCATGACCGGCTGCGACGCCTTGGTATCGGCATCGGTGAACGCCCGCCCGCGCAGCAGCGGAATATGCATCACATCGAAATATCCGTTACTGATGCTGCGCCAATCGATCGGAACAGCCGTCCCCGGCGGCAGCACCGAGGCCTCGGTCGTGATCATGGGATGCGTCGTGTAATTCCCCGCGCCAAAAGGAATGCCGCTGCAAATCGCCGCCCCGCGAACGCCTGGAATCGAAGCCAGTTCATCCACCAGCGCGTGATAAAACGCCGGGCCCTTGTCGGCCAGCGGATATTGCGGGACCGGCGGCGCCAGCTGAAAGGTCATCAGCCCCTGCGAATCGAATCCGAGCCGCACCCGCTGCAAGTTGGTGAGGCTCTGGATCAGCAATCCGGCTCCGATCAGGAGAAGCGCCGCCAGCGCTATTTCACCCGCAGCCAGGCTGTCGCGAAACCAGCTGCGAATGCCGCCGCTCGCGCCCCGTCCGGCTTCCTTAAGAGTGTCGTTAGCCTTGGAGGTGGCGATGCGCCACGCGGGCGCGAGTCCAAAAAGCAATCCGGTCGCGATCGTCAACCCAAAGGCGAACCAGAGAACGGCCGTGTCGACACCGACATCCGGAATGGGCAAAGTGCCCGCCGGCAGGGAACGTAACAGAAGCCGCACGGCGCCGACCGCACCAAGCAAGCCAAGTCCCCCGCCAATTCCAGCCAGCACCACGCTCTCAACCAAGAGTTGGCGAATCAGCCGAGTCCGGGTCGCGCCCAGAGCGGTGCGCACCGCCATTTCTTTCTGCCGCGTGGCCGCGCGCGCCAGCAGAAGATTCGCAATGTTCGCGCAGGCAATCAGCAGCACAAACGCAACCGCGACCAGCAGCACAATCAGCCCAGTCTTCAGATCGGGCGTCACAAATGTGTCAAACAAACTAATCAGATGAATGCCCCAGTAACGCACCTCAGGAAATTGCTGGCCCACGCGGGTTGAAATCGTATTCATCTCCGCCTGCGCCTGCTGCGGTGTCACGCCGGGCCGCAAACGTCCAAACACAATAATCGTGTGGTTCAGGCGCAGTTCTTTACTGGGATCAATCGTGAGCGGCGCGTAAATGTCGCCACCGGTGATCAGCTTGGTCGAAGCCGGCTCGATGCCGATCACAGCTGTCGGCGCGCCGTCGAGTTGAATCGTGCGCCCGACCAGATTGCGATCGGAGGCAAATCTCCGCTTCCACAATCCCTCGCCAATCATGCACACGGCGGCGCCGCCGGGCTTTTCCTCGTCGGCGGTAAAGCCGCGCCCAGCGAGCGGTTTCGTTCCAAGGACGTAATCAAGCGCGGGGCTGATGCGGTTTCCGCTGAGTTGCTCCGGCTCTCCGCTGCCGATCAAAGTGAACGTCGAGTAGCCAACGCCGGCCAGTTGCTCGAATGATTTCGTCTGCTCCCGCCACGAAAGAAAATTCAGCACAGAAGACGCGAACGTCGGCAGGTTCAGTTTGTCGTTCTTCTCCGCGACCTGCATGATGCGGTTCGGCTCGCCAAAAGGCAGCGCGCGAATCATCACCGCATTCACCACGGTAAAGATGGTCGAGTTGGCGGCGATGGCAATGGCGACGGTAAGAACGACGGTCGCAGTGAACAGCGGCGTACGCCGCATCATGCGAAAGGCGTAGCGGATATCGGCCCATACAGCGGTGTTCGACATAAGTTTTTGGACGGCCAAAAGAGGCAAATGATATCAGGTCCTTGGTCGCTCACAACTCGTCGAGGGGCGGACGCATTCATCCTCCCCGGCAGTGGCAAGCATTGAGGGCTGAAACACCGCAAGTTTGGCGTCTAGAACGCATCTTAGGCGTGCTGCCAGGTCATCGCGCAAAGTGAGCTTTGTCATCCTGAGGCGCGTTTTTTGGCGCCGAAGGACCTATGCACTCTCCGGGAGTTGCACAGGTTCTTTACGCTACAAAGAACGCCTCGTTCAGGATGACGAGCTCCAATCTGCTCCGTCGTGAGCAGGGCGTCCGCAATTTCAGCGGGACCCTCTTCCCCCAGACCATCGAGTGGTGTATAGTGGGTTCCCATAGACGTTCGAGTGGAGAGGATTTTTACTTCTTAACTATGGTGAACAACCGGCAACCCAACGGAGACATGGTGCAGGGCACGCTCGACATGCTGATCCTGCGAACACTGATCACCGGTCCGGCGCATGGCCACACCATCGCGCACGTGATCGAGCACTCCTCGCACAACGTGCTGGAAGTAGAGCAAGGCTCGCTCTATCCCGCGCTGCACCGGCTGGAGCATCGCGGATGGGTGTCCTCCTATTGGGGCGTGAGCGAGAACAACAGAAAAGCGAAGTTCTACAAGCTGACGACAACGGGAAAGAAGCAACTCACAGCGGAGACAAACCGCTGGCGTTCGCTAGTTTCGGCCATCGGACGCGTGATGGGCGAGAGCTGAAAGGCAACGGCATTCACCACAGGGGACACAGAGGAACACAGAGGGAAAACCCGTGAAGCTCACACAAATCTTCAGCCGCCGCAAAGAAGACTCCGACCTGGCACAGGAACTCGATTCTCACCTGCAGCAGGAAATCGACGACAACATTGCCCGAGGCATGAGCCCGGAAGAAGCCCGTCGCCAGGCCCACGTGAAACTGGGCAATCCTGAAGCAATCCGCGACCGCGTCTGGGAGACAAATCGCATCGCGTGGCTCGAAGACCTGTGGCGCGACTTGCGCTATGCCACGCGCATGCTCATGAAATCTCCAAGCTTCACTTGCGTGGCCTTGCTGGTGATGGCGCTCGGCATCGGCGCAAATACCGCAATTTACAGCTTCCTCGACTCCCTTCTGCTGAGCTCCCTCCCGGTTTCCGACCCTTCGTCGCTGGTAGTCCTCAACTGGCACATGAAATCCTGGCGCGGAGACAACGTCGTGCACAGCATGCACGGCAACATTTATGACGATCCGAACGGCTCCATAAGCCCGATCTTCCCTTACCCGGCATTGCCGGTTTTTCAAGACACCGGCGCAGTCTTCTCTGACGTGTTCGCCTATGCGCGCGCGCGGGAAGTCAACAGCATGGACTTGTCGATCAACGGGCAGTCCGAAACGGCGAGCGGAGAACTTGTCTCCGGAAATTACTTCCAAGGATTGGGCGTGGCCCCGGTGGCCGGACGCACGATTCTCGCCGACGACGACAAGACCGGAGCCGATCCCGTTGCTGTAGTCAGCTACGCCTTCAGCCAAAAACATTTTCACGGTCCCGTGGGTGCGGTGGGAAAGACGATCTCTCTCAATAACACGGCGTTCACCGTCGCGGGAGTGGCGCCACCAGAGTTTTTCGGCGTCGATCCCTCCGAGGTGCCGGATGTTTATGTCCCCATTCACACGATCGTGTTGCTCGGCAAGGGCGATCCCTACGGCTTCACCGACGACGAATATCTGAACGGCAACGATTACTGGATGGAGGCGATGGCCCGCCTTAAGCCCGGAGTTACGCTCGCCCAGGCCCAGGCACAACTCGCTCCCAGATTTCATCAATGGGTTGCCGGAACGGCAAAGTCCGAGGCCGAGCGCAAAGACCTGCCCGAGGTCATATTGCGCGAAGGTAGAGGCGGGATAGATACGCTGCGGCGGGAGTATTCCAAACCTTTATTTCTTCTCATGACCCTCGTCGCGCTGATTCTGGTGATCGCCTGCTCGAACGTCGCGAACCTGCTGCTGGCCCGCGCTGCTTCGCGGCGGCGCGAAATTGCCGTGCGGCTGAGCGAAGGCGCAAGCCGCACGCGAGTGATTCGGCAATTACTCACCGAGAGCATCCTGCTCGGCGCGGCCGGTGGCGCGTTGGGGATGTTGTTGGGCTTTTGGGGAATCCGGCTGCTGACGGCGCTCCTGCATGGAAGTTCTGAACTGCTTCATCCGCAACTGAACTGGCACGTGCTGGCACTGGCGGCGGGACTCTCTTTGCTCACAGGCCTGTTCTTCGGATTGATCCCGGCGCTTCAATCCACGCGGATGGATATTGTGTCGGCACTGAAAGAAACCCAAACCAGCCAGCCGCATGCCAAACCTTCAGGCTGGCGCGTCAGCGTTAGCCAGATTCTCGTAGTCGGGCAGATCGCAACCACGTTGCTCATGCTGGTAGCCGCCGGCCTCTTCGTTCGCACGCTGAATAATCTGCAATCGGTCAATCTCGGTTTCAATCGTGAGAACCTGCTGCTGTTCAGCATCGACGCGACCAAAGTGGGATACAAAGAGCCGGCGATCTCCCAGTTTTACGCCAACATTCTCGACCAGGTGGCAGCGCTTCCAGGCGTGCATAGCGCCGGCATCGCCCGCGGTTCACTGATTGGCGGCGAAGACAGCATGCCGATCAGCACGGTGGGCGCAAAGCCGAATCCGGAGAACCGCTACCTGCAGGTCGGGCCGAATTTTCTAACCACGATGCAGGTGCCGATTCTCGAGGGGCGCGACATCAATGAACACGACGTGCCCAACTCGCAGAAGGTTGCAGTCGTCAGCGAAGAATTCGCGCGCCTCAATTTTCCCGGCCGCGATCCCGTGGGGCAACACCTGATGTTGTGGGATGACGGCCAGGAAAAGAAGCTTGACCGCGACATGGAGATCGTAGGCATCGCGAAAAACGCCCGCTACGGCAACCTGAAGCGCGAGACCTTGCCGGTGGTCTACATCACCTATAACCAGGGTTTTCCACCGCCCGACGAGATGATGTATGCCCTGCGCACGGCGGGAGATCCACTGGGCCTGGTCAACTCGATTCGCGATGTCGTCCATCAGGCAGACGCACGCGTGCCCGTAACCCATGTAAGAACGCAAGCTGGCGAGATCCAGAACGCCATGCATAACGAGAAACTCCTAGCGGAACTGTGCTCGGCCTTGGCCATTCTTGCGCTGGCGATCGCATGCGTCGGCTTATACGGAACGATTTCGTACACCGTCGCCCGGCGCACGGGTGAGATCGGCATTCGCATGGCGCTGGGCGCGCAACGCGGACCTATCCTTTGGATGGTGCTGCGCCAGGTGATCGCAATGGCCGTGGTGGGGCTGGTGATCAGCGTGCCGATCGCTCTGGGCACGTCGAAATTCGTCGGCTCTCTATTATTCGGCATGCAACCGAACGATCCGTGGGCGCTGATCTTCGCCGTCACAATTCTGGCCGCCGCGGCGCTGCTGGCCGGCAGTCTGCCCGCTAGAAGAGCAAGCCAAATCGATCCCATGGCGGCACTCAGGCACGAATAAAGCGATGGAGCCCCGGACGCCTCGTCCGGGGAGGGAGCGCCGCGACCCTTTGACCCTCAATATCCTGCCACTCCGGGCGGAACAATGCGTCCGTCCTCCCTAGCTGAGGGTGCTATCATCTCCTAGTCGCATTACATGCGAATTAGACGCACCTTCCCCATCGCTCTGGTGGTCGTCAGCCTTGCTGCGGCGATCACGTTCGTTGTCCAACTCCGCAAGCACGCTCCGCCCGAGCCCGCGCGCCTGCTTCCCGGCGCAGATGCATTTGTTTACGCCAACTTCAGCTGGGTTCGCAGGGTAAGCTCGAACCCCTTGCCGGCCGTTTCGCACGATCCCGAGTACGAAAAGTTCATCCAGGAAACCGGCTTCGAATTCGAGCGCGATTTGGAGACGGTTGCTTTTGCGGTTCACTATCCGGTGAAGTGGCCGGGAGGTGGTACGGGCGGGAATGCCCCGGAGCCGCGGTTTTCTGAAGTGTTCGTGGGCAAGTTCGATAGCGCGAAGCTGGCCGGCTACCTCAGGCATACCGCGCAGTCAGTCGAGAACTACAACTCGGTCGACATTTTTTCCATTCCGATCCAGGGGCGGACATTCCGCGTAGCGATGCTGAGCGTGGATGCGGTGGCTGCGTCGAATCACGATGATCCGGCGGTGATTCGCGGAATCGTGGATCGCTCGCGGAAACTGGCTTCACCGTTCGGTGGACCGGCGCTGTTGCGGCGCTATTACAAGAATGTGCAGCTGGCCAGTCCGGTTTGGGCGGTTGTCCACGTGGATCCTGGATCGCCCGAGTTTGGAGGCTGGAACGACTTCATGTCCAAGCCCGCCGACGTCGTGATTTCCGCCAGCTATAACCCGCTGCATCTTCCGCTGCGGACCGGAGCGCTGCACCTGCGCGCCGAGGCCTGGGCCGGCGATGCCGAATCTGCGCGTGCGATTACCGACAAATTGACCGTTTATCTCTCAATGTTTCATAGCGCCGAGTCGTCGGTGGGGTCATCGGCGTCGGATGCCGACCTGAAGGCACTATTTGACAGCCTGCAGGTGCGCCAGGAAGGCAACCGGGCTGTGCTTTATGCGCTGGTGCCGACGGGCGTTTTCAAAAAGATGCTAGAGGCCCCTACGCCAACGTCAGATTGAGCGTCTGATTCGAGAAGACCCGTGGGCGGACGTGGCGTGGGCTTGAAAGCGGCCTCGTAACCCGAGATTTGCGGCGCTTCGACTCCGGACGAGCGTGGCCCGGGCTCCATGGTCAATGTTGTGCGGGTACAATAAATAACGAATGACCAGCCTTCCACTGCCGATTGCCGCTTTTGTCGCGGGTCTGATTTCGTTTCTGTCTCCTTGCGTGCTGCCACTTGTGCCGGGATATGTCTCGATGATTTCCGGCGCCGGCGTAGAAGAATTGAAGGCGGCTCAAGGCCAGTTGATGCGGCGCGTGATGCTGAATTCCATCGGATTCATCCTGGGCTTCAGCGTCGTGTTCATCACGCTGGGCGCGGTCTCGACGGAGATCGGGCAATTGGCGGCGCAATATAAGCACACGCTCTCGATTGTGGCCGGAGTAGTGGTCATTATTTTCGGCCTGCACCTGACCGGGATTTTTCAGATCAAGTGGCTGCTGCAGGATACGCGCCTGCACAACGTGAAGGGCAACAGCACGATGATCGGCGCATTCGTAATCGGCTTTGCCTTCGCCTTCGGCTGGACTCCGTGCCTCGGGCCGATTCTCACGCTCATCCTCGGCTTCGCCAGCCAAGAAGATACGCTGGTGAAAGGCATATTGCTGCTGGCCGTTTATTCGCTCGGGTTAGCGGTGCCGTTTTTGCTGACGTCGCTTCTGATGGAGCGTTTCCTCAAGTTTTACAGCCGTTTCCGCTCTCACATGCATGCGCTCGAAGTAGCGAGCGGAGGATTGATGATCGCGCTCGGCGTGCTGCTGGTAATTGGGCGCTTCACTTTGATCTCAAGCTGGCTGTCGTTTTTGAACCGTTTTGCTTTGTAGTGAGGTGTCATTCCATTCTTATGTCAATCGAACCAGAAGATCAGACTCCGCGACCGCAGCCAGAAGCGGGCAATGTAAATGGCGGCACGCCCGTTTTACCGCCGCCGGTGGAGCGCGGCCGCAGCCCCATGTCGCTGTTTGTCGCCGCTGTCGTTGCTGCGCTGATGCTCTATTTCGGTTTTCACATGGCCCGCCGCGCGGGCCCGACGCACAGATCGAGCACCGTCAAATCTTCGCCCGCTCCCGATTTCACGCTGCAGTCGCTCGACGGAAAAGACATGCGCCTTTCGGATTTTCGCGGCAAGGCCGTGCTGCTGAATTTCTGGGCTACGTGGTGCGGTCCGTGCAAGATTGAGATGCCGTGGTTTGTGGAACTGCAAAAAGAATACGGCCCGCAAGGGTTTCAGATCGTCGGCGTGGCTATGGACGACTCCTCGAAAGAGGACATCGCCAAGTTTGCTAAGGACATGGGCGTGAATTATCCCGTACTGATTGGAAAAGAGGCCGTCGGCGAGGCGTACGGCGGGGTGCCCGCGCTGCCCGAGAGTTTCTTTATCAGCCGCGACGGGAAGATCATGGACAAGTTCATCGGGCTGCGCGGCAAGGGCGAGGTGGAAGACGCGATCAAGAAGACGCTCGATGCGCAGCCCGTTACGAACGCGGCTGACATGGCTTCGGCCTCGCAAGCTCAGAAGTGACGCAGTCTCAGAAGTGGCAATAGCAAAAAGAGCGTCGAACGCTCTACCATTTATTCGCGATGATATTGCGACGATTGAATCTGCTTTTTTGCCTGGCACTGCTGGCGGGCGCGGCCGCGGCCCAGTCCGATCCGCCGCTGCAACCGGTGCCAGCGGGGAAAACTCCTTCGGTGTCGATGGCTCCCGTACCTCTGGTCACGGCGCCGCGCGCGGCGCAGACGGTGGTCAAGCTGAACTTTCGCATCGGCAATGGATTCCACATCAACTCGAACACGCCGAAGACCGAATATCTGATTCCGACCGCTCTGAAGATGGACCTTCCCACCGACATCATTCTGGGCAAGATCGACTACCCTGCCGGCCAGGACCTGACTTTTCCTTTCTCTCCGGACGAGACGCTGAGCGTCTACACCGGTGACTTCACCGTGGCGGTGGCCGTGCACCCGCTGCACGCTGTCGTGCCGGGGAAATATGTGATGCACGGCGTGTTGCGCTACCAGGCCTGCGACAACGCGCAGTGCTTCCCGCCGAAGACTTTGCCGGTCAGTTTTGAAGTGAAGGTTGTGAAGGAGCCGCCGGGCCCACGCCATAATCCGGCGCAGAGCCCGCACGTGCACAACTAGTTGCGAAAAGCCAGCACGCACCCACGCTCGCGCGCCGTAGATCCTTACAGAAAATCAGTTGCGATAAGATCGATGCATGAATTCATCGACCCCTGGCGACGCGCCCGGAGCCAGCCCGCTCCCAGAATCACGCCCGTCCAACTTTATCCGCGAACGCTTCACTGAAGACCTCAAGACCAACAAGTACAACGGCCGCGTGCAGACGCGCTTCCCTCCTGAGCCCAACGGCTACCTGCACATCGGCCACGCCAAGGCCATCTGCCTCGACTTCGGCCTTGCCGACGAATTCAGCGGACACACGAATCTCCGCTTCGACGACACCAATCCCGAAAAAGAAGATGTGGAGTACGTCGACGCCATCATGGAAGACGTAAAGTGGCTCGGCTTTCATTGGGATGGCCTTTACTACGCCTCAGATTATTTCGACCAGCTCTACCAGTGGGCGATCAAGCTGATCAAAGATGGCAAAGCGTATGTGGACGATTTATCCGCGGAAGAAATCCGCAAGCATCGCGGCACGCTGACCGAGCCGGGGAAAGACAGCCCATACCGCAACCGCAGCGTCGAAGAAAATCTGAGCTTGTTTGAGCGCATGCGCGCCGGCGAATTCCCCGACGGTTCGCGTGTGCTGCGCGCCAAGATCGACATGTCGTCGCCGAATCTGAACATGCGCGACCCGGTCATGTACCGCATTCTGCACGCCGAGCATCACCGCACCGGCAACAAGTGGCCAATCTACCCGATGTACGACTACGCGCATGGGCAGTCAGACTCGCTGGAAAAAATCACGCACTCCATGTGCTCGCTCGAATTCGCCGATCATCAGCCGCTCTACAACTGGTTCATTCAGCAGCTGGGAATTTTTCCTTCGCAGCAAATCGAGTTCGACCGCCTGAGCCTGACTTACACGGTAATGTCGAAGCGACTCCTGCGGCGCATGGTGCAAGAAGGAACCGTTCGCGGATGGGACGATCCGCGCATGCCCACGCTCGGCGGACTGCGCCGCCGCGGCTACACGCCGGAAGCAATTCGGAATTTCGTCGCAGCAGTCGGCGTCTCGCGCACCAACGGAATCGTCGAGCTGGCCATGCTCGAACACTTCGTGCGCGAAGATCTGAACAAACGCGCGCCGCGCGTAATGGCTGTGCTCAATCCACTGAAAGTGGTTATCGACAATTATCCGGAGAATCAACTAGAAGAAATGGACGCGGTGAACAATCCGGAGGACGAAAGCGCAGGGACGCGCAAGGTTCCATTTTCTCGCGAGCTTTATATCGAGCAGGACGACTTTCGCGAGGTGCCTCCGCCGAAATACTTCCGGCTTTCGCCGGGACGCGAAGTGCGCTTGCGCTACGGCTACTTCATCACGGCGCAGAGCGTGGTGAAGAACGACAAGGGCGAAGTGGTTGAGGTGCACTGCACCTACGATCCGGCGACGCGCGGCGGCAACGCGCCCGATGGACGCAAGGTGAAGTCGACGATTCACTGGGTCTCCGCGCAGCACGCGGTCGATGCTGAAGTGCGGGTGTACGAGACGCTGTTCACCAAAGAAGATCCGATGGATGCGCCCGAAGGGCAGGACTTTACGGCGAACTTAAATCCCAACTCGCTGGCGGTCATCGCGCACGCAAAGCTGGAGCCTTCGCTGGCGCATGCAGCTGCCGGATCGCGTTATCAGTTCGAGCGCCTGGGATACTTCGCAGTTGATCCAGACTCGAAGCCGGGGAAACCAGTGTTCAATCGAACCGTCGCGCTGAAAGATACGTGGGCCAAGGTGGAGAAGAAGCAGGGCGGGAAGTAAGTTGAAAAACGAAACCCCGAGCGCATCTTCGACTCGCACTCGGGGTCAGCACATCTGCCCGTCAAGCTTCATTGTGATTATGGAAAGGCGCTCTCTTGAAGTCAAGATTACTTGAGGAGCCCGCCCGTCAAAGGCCCCTCTTCAGATTCCCCTACCGAACCGGGGAATGGACCTGACGGGATTCGAACCCGCACCTTCAGGCAGTTATGCCGCCATTACACTACGGGCCCCCGGTCACGACTATCGCGTGAGACGCTGCTGAATTTACCTTTCGCTTTTAAAACTCGAGAGAACTGGACCGATTCGGGATTATCCATGCACCTAACCACTCTCGCTATCTTTTTCGAACTCTCACGCACGGCCTTCTCGACGTGCGCCGCCGGCGCCGTGTTGTTTGTGATCGCCGCAGTCGCCGCACGAAACGACGTCGCCCAGGCTCGCGGCCTCGACAAAGCGGTCGCGCTGGGCTACATGCTCTTCGCGATGCCACTGGCAATCTTCGGCGCCGAACATCTCTCGGCAGCCCAGGGTATCTCGCAGGCTGTGCCCTCGTTTATGCCGTGGCCCTTGTTCTGGACTTATCTCGTCGGCTTTGCATTGATCGCGGCGTCGTTGAGCATTGCCACGAAAATTCAGATTCGCTGGTCAGGTCTGTTCTTCGGAATCATGATGTTTTCGTTTGTAGCGATGATGGATATTCCCGGCGTGATCCAAAAGCCGCACGACCGGTTCGGCTGGGCGCTTCTCTTACGCGAGTTGTCGTTCGGTTCGGGTGGATGGTTATTCTCAGCGAGTGCCACAGATGGATGGCAGCCTCGAGCGAAGAGCACGCTCATCACCGTTGGCCGTATTGTGCTCGGAATCAGCGCGATCTTTTATGGGGTTGAGCACTTCCTTCATCCGTGGGGAATGCCCGGCGTCCCGCTGGAGAAAGAAATGCCCGCGTGGATTCCCTTGCGTGCGCTCATCGGTTATCTGACGGGCGCCATGCTACTGGGTTGTGGCGTGTGCATTTTGCTGGCCAAGAAAACGCGGTTAGCGGCAGCCTATCTCGGCGCTTTCATCGCGCTCGAGGTTCTCGTCATCTATGGTCCTGTTCTGATTCTGGCTCTGCTCGACCCGAGCACCGCAGTGAAGGTTGAGGGCATCAACTATTTTGGCGACACGATGCTCTATGCAGGAACGACTCTTGGTCTAGCGATTGCGAGCCCGCAGACCGAGTGACGTGACGCGGTACGGTTGTCATTTCGCGGCCTTCTCTACACTCGCCAGCATCTTATCCAAATCCGCGCGCGAGAAATAGCGCCCGTTCGCCACGACGCCTGCAATTTTCTGCGTGTTGCGAATGTCATCGAGCGGATTCGCGTCGAGCAGCACCAGGTCGGCTAGCTTGCCTTTTTCAATCGTCCCCAATTCATTTTCTCTGCCGAAGAACTTCGCCGGGTTCAGCGTTGCCGTTTGCAAGGCTTCGAGCGGCGTGAACCCTGCGGCAACGAAACGCTGCAACTCTTCGTGCAGGCTGAAGCCCGGAAAAATGTAAACCCCCGGCGGCGTATCGGTTCCCGCGAGAAACGGAATTCCCGCCTTGTGCATGGCGTTCACAACCTCGAGTTCCTTGGCGACGAAGCGCTTGCGCGTCGCCAGATCGTCAGTGTTGAAGTCGTGCATGACCTGTTCGGTGAAGCGCTTCCACGTCACATCTTTCCAGTAGGCGGGGACATATTTTGCGCGCTCGTCTTTGGCAAAATCGGTGAGCTCGATTAAGTTGCCGCCGCGCTCCCACACCAGAGTCGGGCACTGCCATGTGTGATTCTTCGCCAGCAACTCGAACAGCTTTGCCGCGCGCGCCGCGTCGTAAGTCGAGAGAAACTTGCCCTCGCTCTTCGCGCCCTTGATGAACTCGTCTTCCAGCGGCGAGCTGCCTTCGAAGATTCCAATCAGATGCTCAAAACTCTTCTGTCCGGCATCGGAGGCCTCGGACGCCCGCACCGCGTCCGGCACATGGCCGACGAAAGTGATCTCCTGCTTCTTGGCCTCGTCGGCAATGGCGAAGACCGCATCCCGCGGAATCAGCGATTGCAGCTTGATGAAATCCGCCCCGCGCTTCTTCAAGTCGTCGACGGCGCGGCGTCCGTCGTCTGGCGTTTTGATAGCGATCGAACTAGGAAAGCGCGGCTGCGGCCCGTCAAGCATCGGCCCGGACATGACGATGCGAGGTCCGATCAGAGTTCCAGCAGAAATTTCTTTGCGCCACGCTTGCAGCGTCTCCAAATCGCTGCCCATATCGCGTACGCCGGTGATCCCGTTGGCGACGAACAGCGGCAGCGTGACTTCCTTGCCGCGCGGGAACCAGTCGCCGAAAACAATGTGGACATGCATGTCCCACAGGCCAGGGATAAGAAACTTACCAGTGCCATTGACGGTGATGCCGTGTTGCTTTCCGCTCGCGGCGGCACTGGCGTCGTCGACCTCCGCAATTTTCCCGTCGCGTACCACAACGGTGCGATGTGTCTGCAAATAGCCGCCAGCGACATCAATCACCGTAATGTTGCGGATGACAACTTCAGGCAACGATTGCGCAGGCAAGAGAATCGACGCAGCAAGTACGAAAAGGAGGCAGATTGAAAGACGCTTCATCGAAGGCATCTTACGAAGAGCGCAGCCGCGCGTCAAAGTAGCGGAGCGAGTGAGACCTTATCGGCGCTCGCTCCACGCCCTGTCACCTTCGCGAAAAAACGGCTGCTGGCCATCGATGTCCCCATGTGGGAAAGCGCGCTATGCCAAATCAAACAGCAACACTTCCGCATCGCTCGCGCCCGAGATGTGCACCTTATGCTCGTCGCTGATCGCCGCCCCATCACCCTGCGCCAGTTTCCGGCCATTCAATTCGACCGACCCTCGCGCCACTTGCAGCCATCCGTGGCGTCCGCGGGCGAACTCATGCTCGACTTCGTCTCCCGGCTTCAACAAGGAGACGTAGAGTTTTGCATCCTGGTTAATCTTTACCGACCCGTTACTAGCATCGCGCGATGCAATCAGCCGCAGCCTACCGCGCTTTTCATCCTCCGGGAAAGACTTCTGCTCGTAGCTCGGCGGCAGAGCATCCTTCTCCGGATGAATCCAAATCTGCAGCAGATGCACCGGCTCGGTCGTCGACGGATTGAACTCGCTATGCCAAATTCCACTGCCGGCCGTCATACGCTGCCCGTCCCCAGGCTGAATCACCGAGCCCGTGCCGAGGCTGTCCTTGTGCTGCAGTTTGCCTTCGAGCACGTACGTGATGATTTCCATGTCCCGGTGCGGATGCGTCGGGAAACCCGTGTTCGGCGCCACCCAGTCTTCATTGATCACGCGCAGCGAGCGGAATCCCATCCATTTCGGGTCCCAATAATCGGCAAAGCTGAACGTGTGGTGAGTCTTAAGCCAGCCGTGATCGCCACCCCCGCGCTGCCCTGCCGGACGAATGTGAATCATAGTTTCTCTCCGAGTTATTACTGAACTAATAACCATTAGATGCGACAGAGACCCCGAAGGGTCCAGGCCCTGTACGGGCCTTCTACTACGGAGGCACCGGGAATGAGAAACCGGTAATTCCCTCCGCGCCTCTGTGCCTCCGTGGAGAAGCGCGTCGTGGCACACTAGTTTTATGGCTCAACTGACGCTCGGCGACCTTGAACTCAGCATCTTTTCCGACGGTACCTACCCGCTCGACGGCGGCGCCTTCTTCGGGGTGATTCCCAAGATCATGTGGTCGCGCAAAGTCGAGGCCGACTCGCGCAACTACGTCACCACCGGACTTAACTCGCTCCTGGTTCGCATGGATGGGCCCCGCACCGGCAAGCACACCGTACTCATCGAGACCGGTATGGGCAACAAGCTCTCCGAGCGCATGGTCAAGTTCTACGGGCAGCCGGCAAAGCTGCTCGAAAACCTCAGCACGGCCGGAGTCTCTCCGGATGACATCGATATCGTTATCAACACGCACCTGCACTTCGACCACTGCGGGTGGAACACCATGCGCGATGCCAACGGAAAGATTGTCCCGACCTTCCCGCGCGCAAAGTACTACGCCCCCGAGGGCGAATGGCAATACGCCCGGAAACCCAGCGAGCGCGACACCATCAGCTATATCCCGGACAACTACGATCCGCTGGTCGCCTCTGGCCAGATGACCCTGCTGAAAGGGGGCGAAGAGATCGTGCCCGGAATTTCGGTGAAGACATTTTCCGGCCATACCGCGCATATGCTAGGCGTCATCGTTACAGGCGCGAACAACAACTCCCAGATCCAGCAAAAAGAACTAAGCGCAGATGCCTCAGCAGTAGCGGTCCCTCAAGTGGCCTGCTATATCTCCGATCTGATTCCAACCACGGCGCACATCGACATCACCTGGGGCATGGGATTCGATCTCTATCCCCTGCAGACCATCGAGAGCAAGAAGGCCTACTACGCGCAATCCATTCCAGAGCGGTGGCTCACTGTGTTCACGCACGATCCGAAAACTCCGTGGGCCTATGTGGAAAAGGACGAGTTGGGAAAGATGGTCGCGCGCAGAATCGACTCGCAACCTCGCTAAACTTTTCAACTCCTACGCAGCCGCCAAAGTTTCCGGCAACAGAGTCCCTCAATTCCGCATCTTCTTTACATCTCGGATTCGACGGCGCTTGGGTGCAACTTCAAAACAAGCGAGGGAAACTAACGATGAGAAAGCTGGCAATTGCAGGCGGCATTTGCGCGTCGTTTCTCCTGGGAGGCGCGCTCAGCGCGTTCGCCCAAGATGAACATCGAGACGAAAAACAGGAAGAGCACCACGAGGCGCGGCAGGAAGAGCGCCATGAACATGAGGAGCGGCGCGAGGAACATCGCCGGATTTCCGACGAACATTTTCGCGAGCACTTCGGCCGCGAGCATCATTTCGCGGTGCGACACGTAACGGTTGTCGAGGGACGCCCGCGATTCGAATATGGCGGCTACCGCTTTGAAATCGTGCAGCCCTGGCCCGCCGGATGGGCCTACAGCGACGATTGCTACATCGACTTCATTGACGGTGAATACTACCTTTTCAACCTCAGGCATCCCGGTGTACGCGTCGCGGTGACCGTTCTCCCGTAGCTCGCTTTTGTTCTCACGCTTCGCTAGAAGGCGCGCGTCGTTTCGGCGCGCGCTTTTTCTCTGTGCTCAAGCTCTACATGGCAGACTGGGCTGGAAGAAAAGAAGACTCCACGGCGTAAGGTGCCGTGGAGTTTGTTTTTTGGGGATCGCCAGAAACCTTAAGGAGCGCGATTCAGAGAAACACATTTTTGCGCTTAGTTCTTGGGCGCCTGCGCCACCTGCTCCGGCTTCAGAATCTTCGTCGCCTTCTGCAACGATTGCAGCGCTTTCGGATTCGCGAACTTGTACTGGCTCGCCTGCGCGACCGCCGTGCCCAATTGTTGCTTCACTTCCGGCGTCGCTGCAGGACTCTCGGCTGCCGCGTTCAATGCCGAAATCTTGTCGGCCAACTCGATCTTCGTCTTCAATTCCACCGCGGGCTGCAGCGACGGATCGCTCTTCAGCGCCTGGGCTACATCGTTCTTTGCTTCCTGCTCCTGGCCAAGGGCATACTCTGCCCGCGCCAGCTTGGCCAGCGTCTGCGGATTGCTGAACGATCTCTTCTTCAGTTCCACAACGTTCGTTTCGAGCGCCTTGCGTGACGCTTCATCATTCGGATTGTTCTGCAGCGCGGTTGTCTGATTGTCAATCTCCACGCCTTCCTGGCTGATCTTGAATGATGAGATCGTCGGGAAGCCCATCATCACGATCGGCACGGCGAAGAAGGCCAGCAGCCCTTTCACGGATTTGTTGGTGAAAGACTTTCGCAGGAACACAGCCAGCAGTGCGACAAAGAAAAGGGCGCCGCCGATCAGCAACACGAGCTCGCCCAGGGTTAGCCCATCGAACAGTGGCATAAACCCTCCTGTGAAGATGGTGAGCGACGCGCCGCGATCGTTACAGCCATTTGATGGAACCAAACCCTAGTGATATGCCGCCCCGAGCGCGACGATCCGCCGTATGCGCTCGCATGGTACGCTTTCCTGACGCGCGTTGGAAAGAAATAACCGAAGAATCGAGGTATTACGGCTGCAACGCGAGTGCTCCGATGCGCGCCTCGAAGAAGTCTTCCACGCGCGAAAGAATCTCGGGCGCACTCTTCGATTCATAGATTTCTTTGCGCAACCCGGCGCCGCCCGGCACGCCATGGGTAAACCACGAGGCGAACTGCTTCATCTTGCCCACCGCGTCGGGCAACTCTTCTTCAATCAGCATCTTGAAGTACGTGCGGATCATCTCGTAGCGATCGAACTCGGAGGGATGATCGTAGGAAGGTTCTGATGTAGGGACAGCCGCCCCCGGCTGTCCGGTCGAGCAAAGCTCGACTGATCCCGATGTCTGCAGGGCATTCGGCTGAAACGAATCGGGTGTGCGGCCCGGACAGCTGAGGGCGGCTGTGCCTACATGTCCAGCGGCCATGCCCGAGCAATACTGCTCAATCTGCCGAAAAATCCATGGATTCGACGGCGCCATGCGCCCAATCATCACCGCATCGCAACCGGTCTGCGTCACCATAGCGCAAGCGTCTTCCGGCGAGCGAATGTCGCCGTTGCCGATGACCGGAATCTGCACCGCATCTTTTACGGCTGCGATCCATTCCCACCGCGCAGCGCCGCTATAGCCTTGCTCGCGCGTACGCGCATGCAATGCCACCGCAGCCAGTCCGCAGGATTCGGCCATGCGCGCCAATTCCACGCAGACAATTTCGCTATCGCTCCAGCCCGCGCGGAACTTGACCGTAAACGGAATCTTTACCGCTGCCCGCACTGACTCGAAGATCTTTCCGATCGCCGGCAGGTCGCGCAGCAGGCCTGAGCCTCCATTGCACTTCACCACTTTTTTCGCAGGACACCCGAGATTCAGGTCGACAAGATCGAAGCCGAGTCCCTCGACCATCCGCGCGGCTTCCGCCATCACAAAGGGATCGCTGCCGAAGAGTTGAGCCGAGATCGGATGCTCGTCCTCATAGAAATGCAGGTAGCGCTTCGCCTTCTGGTCTTTTTTGCGCAGGACGCCATCGGCCGAGGTGAACTCGGTCATGATCAGCCCGCATCCACCCAGGTTGCGGATGAAGCGGCGAAAGACCGTGTCGGTGACGCCGGCCATAGGCGCGAGCACGGTCGCGGGCGAGATAGTCACACCGCCGATCTGCAGCGTCGCGGGAACAAGACGTGGAGCGGTGGACGTCTCGTCTGCACGCCCCACTCCGCCGCTCGAATTGTCCCAGAACTTCCGCATCCTTCGTTCCCCAACCCATTTTATTCGAGCTAGCAAACCAAAGCCCTCGCCGGGGCGAGGGCTGAGTTCCTGTCGTAATCCGCGTTCATCCGCGCGATCCGCGGAAAAGAAGTTACTTCTTCGCCGTTTCGGCCTTGGCGTATTTACGCCGGAAGCGCTCGACGCGGCCGGCCGTATCCAGCAGCTTCTGCTTGCCCGTGAAAAACGGATGGCAATTCGAGCAGATTTCCACGCCGATGTCGCCCTTGTGAGTCGACCGGGTCATAAATGTGTTGCCGCAGGCGCAATGTACGCGCACTTCGTTGTATGCCGGATGAATTGCTGCTTTCATGTACGTTCCAACCTCGATTCCGAATATTTGATTCTACTGGATCACCTTCGGATTCGGCAAGGAACGCGCAGCCCGCCGAGCGGCAAAGCATTCCTCGGCTAAACCGTTGCCCCTCTTCGGGATAGGTTGAGGATACAATTCTTATGGTGGGCCAGTCCTTTGTCGGCCCAAGCTAGGCGGCTTCCTGCACCTTTACGAATCCTGTGGAGTAAGACCCGATGAAATACATCCTCCTGATTCTTTCCATCCTAGGCATCACCGTCTCATCGCTGGCCCTTCGCGAGCACTACCGCGAGTACGGAGACTCCCCGTGCAGCATCAATGAGCACTGGGATTGTGGCGTAGTCAACCACAGCTCTTTCGCCATGCTGGGGCCCATCCCGGTGGCCGCGGTCGGCATCATCGGCTACATCCTTATGGCCGGACTGGCCTTCTTCCGCTCCTACCGCCTGCTGATTATCCCAACCTTCGCGGGATTCGCCTTTTCCCTCTACCTCGCACACATCGAGAAGGATATTCTTGGCGTCTGGTGCATCTACTGCGTGATCTCCCTAGGCCTCATCTCACTGATGTCGCTTCTTACGCTCGGAACCGTCGTCTCGCGTGCCCTCCGCAAGCCGACCGCCGCCTGACCAAAAGACGCGACCGGGGCAAGATGAGCTATCACGGGCCTCGGAGATTTTTTGCGACTTATTGCGAGCTTCGCCTATTCCGTGGCGGCGTAGTGAACTTCGACGTCGGTGGGGGGAATCAGTTCGTGAGCGCCGTCTTTGTGATGGCTGCGCTTGTGGAGCCAGGTTTTCAGATGCTTTTTCGAGGCAGCCGTGAGCTTGGAGAAAAACAGTCCGGCACGCCCCTGGTCGCTCGCCCAGATCACATCGGCGTGGCCCTGCAAAGTAAAGTCGGTGCCGGGCAGCACGCAACGGAATGGGAGGTTCGAGGTCACGGGGATAGGCTCGGTGGCCTGCACGGCCATACCGTGCTCACCGATGTCGATGCTGATGCCGGGGGTGGTCACGCTGTCGTGCTCAAGATAGACCAGCGTCTTCATCTCATAGCGCGCCGACTTGCGCTTGGTTTTGTGCGCGCGTTTCGCGCTGGACTTGAGCGCGTCCTTGAGTTGGTCGGCATCGAGCGGGCGATAGAGAATGCGGCTGGCGCCCGACTGAAATGCTTGTCCTGTGCCCGGCCACACACGGCTCGCAACGGCGAGCAGTGCGGGCTTCTGCGTCGGCGGCAAGAGCGCGGCCATGCGGATGACCTCTTCGGCGCCGGGAAGGTCGAAATCGACGATCAGTGTGCCGCACTCGCCGGAAACAACCATTTCAAGCGCCTCACGGCCGGAGGTGCAGGCGGTGAGCTCGATTCCGAGCGATTCCAGAGCGCTTCCCAGAGCTTTAAGCGACGATTTGTCGTGACATACCACCGCAGCAGAACGGTGCATGAGCCCAAATTACGGGTTGATTAGAGGCGGGTAAAGTCACACCAGTAATCGGGAAAGTGGTTACTGCGCAGACCGGCAACTCATTGAAAATGCTTGTCTAAGAAAGCGAAGTGAGGCAGGGCTCTTTGCCGATCAGCTTTGCGGATTTCAAAATGACGGAGCAGTTCAAAAAATCTCACTGCGCCAAATCGTCGCTCGAGACGCTCTTGGACAGCATGGACCAATTGGCAAACTCTGCTGCCAAAAAGATGACCACCGCGGAGATTCGACGGCTACGCAAGGAGATCAACGCGTCCATCAACCGCGTAGCTGACGACGGACGAAAACGCCGTCGTGAGCTATAAGGGCCAGCCCAGCCGCGGAGCGGCAAAAGAATGCAGCCCACGGCGCAAGCCGTGGGTCAGGCGAAAAATGCAATCAAGCCCCGTAGGGGCGGAAGAAACGTGGCCCGACAGACGAGCAGCGCTCGTGTTCATTGCATTTTGCCGCTCGTCGGCGGCATGAGCGCCTCCCAACCCGCTGCTATAATCAAAAATTGTGCTCATGACTACGAAGAGACTGATACGTTCGACAACGGTTTTGTCGGTGCGGCGCGGCGGAAACGTCGTTTTGGCAGGCGATGGGCAAGTTACCCTGGGCGAGTCGGTAATCAAGCACTCGGCGAAGAAGGTTCGTCGCCTCTACAACGAAAAGATCATCGCCGGATTTGCCGGGTCGACGGCGGACGCGTTCACATTATTCAGCCGGTTCGAGGCAAAGCTGGAGCAGTATCACGGGAATCTGGGGCGCGGGGCGGTTGAACTGGCGCGCGACTGGCGGACGGACAAGTTTTTGCGCCATCTCGAGGCGCTCTTGCTGGTCTGCGACCGGGAGCAGACGTTTCTGCTCAGCGGCCAAGGAGACGTGATCGAACCTGACGGGGCAGTGGCGGCGATTGGCAGCGGCGGGCCCTATGCACAAGCAGCAGCGCAGGCTTTGGCGGAGCACACCGAACTGAGCGCCCGACAAATTGCCCAAGAAGCCATGAAGATCGCTGGCAAAATGTGCATCTATACCAATGATCAGGTGACGATCGAAGAACTGTGAGTGGCTGGTGGCCAGTGATCAGTGGTCAGCAACGAACTTCCGAGCTGATGACTGACCACTGACCACCGGCCACTGACCACTGAATTTCTATGGCTATCTATCTGCCCTCTACCGCCGAAGAAGAACAGCTCGCGCTGGACGAACTGACTCCGCGCGAAATCGTTGCCGAGCTGGACAAGCACGTCATTGGACAAAAAGACGCCAAGCGCGCGGTAGCGATCGCTCTCCGCAATCGCATGCGGCGGCAGAAGCTGGCGCCCGATCTCGCCGAAGAAATCATCCCCAAGAACATCATCATGATCGGGCCCACGGGTGTGGGCAAAACCGAAATAGCGCGCCGGCTGGCGAAGCTGGCGAATTCTCCGTTCTTAAAAGTCGAGGCGTCGAAGTTTACCGAGGTCGGATACGTGGGGCGCGACGTCGAGTCGATGGTGCGCGATCTGGTGGAGATCGCCATCGACAATGTGCGCGAGGAAAAGCTGGAAGACGTGGCCGACAAGGCTGAGTTAAATGCCGAAGAGCGCCTACTCGATATTTTGCTGCCTCCGTCGCCTCCGCCGCGTCCCGATCCGGCTGCAACCGCAGGCGGAGTGGTGATCGACGGCGGAACGGCGCTGGCAGAATCGTCTTCTTCTTCCAACCGCACGCGCGAGAAGCTGCGTCAGCAGTTACGCGAAGGCAAGCTGGACGATCGGACCGTCGAGATCGATGTGCGCGAGAAGAACTTCCCCTCATTCGAAATTCTCACCAATCAGGGCGTTGAGGAGATGGACGTCAACATCAAAGACATGTTGCCGAACATCTTCGGGCAGCGCACCAAGAAGCGGAAGATGAAAGTGAGCGAGGCCTTCGAATATCTGATCCAGGAAGAAGAGCAGCGGCTGATCGATATGGATCAGGTTACCCGCGTCGCGATTGAGCGCGTGGAAAATTCAGGGATCGTGTTTCTCGACGAGATCGACAAGATCGCCGGGCGCGAAGGCGGCCATGGTCCGGATGTTTCGCGCGAAGGCGTGCAGCGCGACATTCTGCCGATCGTGGAAGGGACAACGGTCAACACGCGCTACGGCATGGTCCGCACCGATCATATCTTGTTTGTCGCCGCAGGCGCGTTTCACGTCTCCAAGCCGAGCGATCTGATTCCGGAACTGCAAGGGCGATTCCCGATTCGCGTCGAGTTGCAATCGCTGACGATGGAAGATTTTGTCCGCATCCTCACCGAGCCGAAGTCATCGCTGGTGAAGCAGTACACGGCGCTGCTCGAAACCGAAGGCGTGAAACTTGAATTCACGACGGAGGCGCTGGATGAGATTGCGCACTTCGCCTTTCGCGTGAACGAAAGCACCGAGAACATCGGCGCGCGCCGCCTCCACACGATCATGGAGCGCGTCCTCGACGAATTGAGCTTTGATGCGCCCGAAAAAAAGGGGCAGGCCGTCACCGTGGACGCGGATTACGTGCGCAAGATGCTGACGGATATCGTGAAGGACCAGGATCTGAGCCGGTACATCCTGTAGAGCAATTTCCCACTTTGGAAACCAAGCTGAACCTTGTGGGCGCGGGCGACTCGCCCGCGCGCCTTTCGGTGCTACTCTGCTTTGAGTGCAGAGAAAGTATCACTACCGCCGCTATCTTCCGCACTATCAAAAAGAAAATCGATCTCTATTCATCACATATTCAACTTGGCAAAGGTGGCATCTGCCAGACGTCGCCCGAACCCTGGCCTTAGAATCCTGCCTCAGGGCCAACGGGCGCAAATACACCCTATACGCGGCCGTGGTCATGCCCGATCACGTGCACTTGATTTGTCTCCCTCTTAGCGACGCGAAAGGCCTGATCTCGATTCCCGAGATCACTCGAACCATCAAGAGCGAATCGGCGCATCGCATTAACGAAGCTCTCGGACGCACCGGCCGTGTCTGGCAGGACGAGTCATTTGATCATGTGCTGCGCGGATGCGAGTGCTTGCGAGGGAAAGTCGATTACATTTTGCAGAATCCGGTGCGGGCCCGACTGGCTGACCGTTGGGACTTATGTCGCTGGCTTTGGTGGGACGCTGCGTTGGTTGCTGCTGCTTGACTGCGCGGGCGAGTCGCCCGCCACCACACGGTTCTCTGATAACCTGCGTGCTTATGAAATCCATCGATCGCTCCCGCCTGCAGTCGCTCATGCAGCGCGAGCAGAAGAAGTTCATCGACGAGCGGCCGAAGTCGAAGGCGCTGTTCCACCGCGCCCGGAAGTCCCTGCTGGCGGGCGTCCCCATGAACTGGATGGTGAAGTGGGCCGGGGCATTCCCTCCATTCGTGCGCGAGGCGCAAGGCGCGCACTTTTTCGACGTCGACGGCATCCGCTACATCGATTTCTGTCTCGGCGACACCGGAGCAATGACGGGCCACTCCCCGTTCGCCACCGTCAAAGCAGTGGAGGAGCAGTCGCGGCGCGGCATCACGCTCATGCTGCCCGGAGAAGACGCCATCGTAGTCGCCGAAGAATTGCAGACGCGGTTCAATCTGCCATACTGGCAATTCGCTCTGACGGCAACGGACGCGAATCGCTTCTCGATCCGGCTGGCGCGGCAAATAACCGGACGGCCGAAGATTCTGGTCTTCAACTGGTGCTATCACGGCACGGTGGATGAGACGTTCATCACAATCGGTCCGGATGGCGCCGGGCCCCGGCCGGGAAATATTGGACCGCCGGTGAATCCGGCGCAGACGACGAAGGTCGTCGAGTTCAACGACCTTGACGCGCTGGAAGCGGCACTCGTCTCGGGCGACGTGGCCTGCGTCCTGGCCGAGCCCGCGATGACCAACGTAGGGATCGTCCACCCGCAGCCGGGATATCACAAAGCGCTACGCGAAATCACGCGCGAGCGTGGAACACTGCTCATCATCGACGAGACGCACACCATCTGCGCTGGTCCCGGCGGATTCACACGTGCAGAAAGTCTTGAGGCCGACGTCATCGTCTTCGGCAAAGCCATCGGCGCAGGAATCCCCGGAGCCGCATATGGTTTCTCGCAAGAAGTAGCCGACCGCATCGCAGCGAAGCAAGAGCTAGAGAACTGCGACGTCGGCGGCATTGGCGGAACGCTGGCGGGAAATGCGCTCTCACTGGCAGCGATGCGCGCGACTTTGTCCAAGGTGCTGACGAAAGAGGCGTTCGACCGCATGATCCCGATGGCGGAGCGCTGGACCGCCGGAGTAGCGCAGGCAATCGCGGAAGCGGAATTACCCTGGCATGTGACGCGCCTGGGATGCCGCGCCGAATACATGTTCGGACCTGAACCGGTGAACGGCCAGCAGGCGCACGACGCGATGGATTTTGAGCTGGAGCGTTTCATGCACCTGTATGCCATGAACCGCGGAATTCTGCTGACTCCGTTTCACAACATGGCGCTAATGTCGCCACAAACCGAGAATGAAGATGTAGACCGCCACACAAGAGTGTTTCGCGATGCAGTCAAAGAACTCTGCGCTTAGCCCGACACGGCGGCTGTCAACGAAAACGATGTCATCCTGAACCCGGCCTCAGCCGGGTGAAGGACCTTACGACGGCAAGCGGCGTCGATGCAGTTGCGAGGCTCCTCCGCCAGCATTCTGATACTCTGATTTTTCTGCATGAAATCGCCTACCAGCAGGGTCACGGCGCTGATTGCGCCTCTCCTCTTCACGGCGTGCGCGACGGTTGGCCCTCCGCGGCCGCCGTCGCTGGAACTGCCAAAGCCCCCGGCAGACTTGCGAGCAGTGCGCAAAGGCGATCGCATCACGCTCACCTGGACTGTTCCCACCAAGACAACAGACCGCCAAACCGCTCACAGCTTCGGCGCAACTCGCATCTGTCGCCTCAATCAGGCGGAGTTGACGCAGTGCGGAGCAGGCGTCGGCGATGCGCCTCCGGTGAAGATCAATGGCGATGCGGCGGCGAAGAAAATTTCTGCCTCCTACGTCGACACCCTACCCCGCACGCTAGAGACCGACGCCCCCTCCGCGTTCGCAAGCTACGCCGTCGAAGTCAAGAACGCGAATGGCCGCAGCGCCGGTCTCTCCAATCAGGTGCGCGTTCCTTTAATGCGAACCCTGCCTCCGCCTCAGGATTTTCGCGCAAAGGTAACAAGCCGCGGCGTGGTGCTGAATTGGGCTGGCGCCAGTGCACCGGCGCGCGAATCCGTGCGCTACGTTTATCGTGTGTACCGGCGGCTGCAGGACGGAAAGGACTGGACTCTGGCCGGAGAGTTGCCGGTGACGGGCGAGGGCGATGTTTCTCTTACCGATTCCGGCCTGGAATGGGAGAAGGCGTACGAGTACCGGGTTGAGATCGATTCGCTGATCGCGCGGACCGGCGGCGACGAGCAGATCGCGGGGGACGATTCAAACGAGATCGAGGTCTTCGCCGAGGACATATTTCCTCCGGCGGTGCCGTCGGGATTGCAGGCCGTGTTCTCGGGAC
Organism: Candidatus Solibacter sp.; assembly: GCA_035501655.1. GTDB lineage: Bacteria > Acidobacteriota > Terriglobia > Terriglobales > Acidobacteriaceae > Sulfotelmatobacter. The sequence continues at coordinate 344,105 of DATJVU010000033.1, read as the reverse complement.
CGGGGCAGAAAGCGTTTGTGGATTTGATCTGGGCTCCGGTGGCGGATGTGGATCTGGCCGGGTACAACGTGTATCGGCGTGAAGAAGGCGGCCCGGCCACGAAGTTGAATGCAGAGTTGATAAAGACTCTGGCGTATCGGGACGCGGCGGTTCTTTCGGGCAAGCATTATTTTTATTCGGTGTCGGCGGTGGATGCGCGAGGCAACGAGAGCGCGCGCTCCGAGGAAGCAGAGGAGAGCGTGCCATAGATCCACGCGGCGTTTAAGCGCCGCTCTCCGCGCGGTATCGGCAACGGGGACTCAAGCAAAATGACCGGTCTTAGATCTTCGATTCCATCTCACACAAACGCCGGGTAAGGAATGCGCGGGCAGATTCATTGTTCGCGAGATCCAGCGCGCGGCGGTAATAGTTGGCGGCTGCGGGCCAGCGCTCGAGGCGGCGCAGAAGATCCGCGCGAGAAGCGGGGAACATGTAATAAGTGCGCAACTCGGAATTGGACTCGAGATCGTCGAGCAGGCGCAATCCGGCGTCGGGGCCCTCGGCCATGGCGACTGCGGCCGCGTGATTAAGTTGGACAACCGGCGACGGCTGCACGCGCAACAGTAGTTCGTAAAGTCCGGCAATCTGGCGCCAGTCGGTTTCGTCGGCTGTTTGCGCGCGGGCGTGAACGGCGGCGATCGCGGCTTGAAGCGCATAGGGACCGGGCGGACCATTTCTCAAAGCGGAGTCGACCAATGCGAGCCCCTCGCGAATCTGGTCCTGATTCCAACGATCTCGGCTTTGTTCTTCCAGAAGAATCTGCTCTCCGTTTTCTCCGATGCGCGCGGCGCGACGGGAATCGTGCAGGAGCATCAGCGCGAGCAGCGCGCGAACTTCCCGCTGCGCCGGCAGCAACTGGCACAAGATTCGACCCAATCGAATGGCTTCGCAGCAGAGCTCCTGGCGAATGGCGGCGTCACCCGAACTTGCGCTGTAACCTTCATTGAAGACCAGATAGACCACGAGCAAAACGGCGTCAATCCGCTCGGCCAAATCTTGCGCGGCTGGAACCTGATATGAAATGCCCGCGTCGCGGATTTTCTGCTTCGCGCGAAGCAGGCGCTGCGCCATGGTGGGAGCGGCAACCAGAAAGCCGCGGGCTATTTCGTCGGTTGTGAGGCCGCAAAGCGTTCTTAGCGTGAGTGCGACTTGTGCTTCGAGGGCGAGCGCGGGGTGACAGCAGGTGAAGATCAGACGCAGCCGGTCGTCTTTGAACACTTCGCCAAATCCTTGATCATCCGCTTCGTTGGGGTTCATTCGGTGACCGCGCATGTGCGTGTCGGCAAGTTGCTGTTCCAGGTCTGCGATCTTCTTGAGTTCATCGCGCTTCGATTCGAAATTGGCGCGCCGGCGCAGCAGGTCGATGCCTTTGTGATGCGCGGTCGAAATCAGCCAGGCTCGCGGATTGCCCGGGACGCCATGCGCGGGCCACTGCTCCAGCGCCACCGTGAAGGCTTCCTGCATCAGTTCTTCCGCCAGATCGAAGTCGCCCAGCAAGCCGATGAGTGTGGCGAGAATCCGCCCCGATTCTTCACGAAAAATGCGCTCAATATCCATTTCGCCCCGTTCGCCCGGCAGGAATCAAGAGTAGCCGGAGGAACCGGGCAAACGCTAGCGTGTGCGCGTCTGCGCGGATCTATCGGGTGACTTCTCATCCAGGAACTTACCTGCTACGCCCGCCCAGCTCAAAGCCTCTAGTGGGGAATGATGGGGCGCACTTCGATCGATCCCCAGCGAGCCGACGGAATACGCGCGGCCACGGAGATTGCGTCGTCCAGGTCTTTGGCGTCGATGAGGTAGTAGCCGCCAAGTTGCTCCTTTGTTTCCGCGAAAGGGCCATCGGTGACCAGGCGCTTTTTGTCGCGCACGCGTACGGTCGTGGCCGTGGAGGTGACGTTTAGTTCGTTGCCACCCTTGTAGTGGCCACTCTGCGTGATGCTCTTGGTGAAATCCATGTACTCGCTGAGGATGGCGTTGCGATCCCCTTCGGTCTTGCCGTCCCAGTCGGACTCCTGTCCGTAGATGAGCAGAAGATATTGCATGGCGTTTCGATCTCCTTTGGCTCGTTTTCGGCCAACCTCCGGTTCTTGGATTGGCCTTTCACCGGATAGTCGAATGACAAACTTTATATCGACAACTCGACTAAAAATATTTTGGACGGCTGTGCCCTCCGTTTTTAAAGGATATGTTTAGATAGAAAGCGATGAAATACTGCCGCTTTCAATTCAATGGCCAGCCCCAGTATGGGCTCGTGGAGTCCGTTGCCGGGCGGGACGCGATCGTGCGGATTTTGCTGACCGCGCCCGAAGAGGCGAACGGCGACATGGAGAGCCTGCGCACGCGGCGCATCGAGTCGATCCCGCTGGAGGAAGCGGTACTGCTTCCTCCGGTGCGTCCGTCGAAGATCGTGTGCGTGGGGCGCAACTACCGCGAGCACGCGGCGGAGCTAGGCCACGAGGTCCCGGTCGAGCCGTTAATCTTTTTGAAGGCGACTTCCGCGTTGTTGTCGCCGGGTGCAACCGTGCGGCGGCCGAAGATTTCCGCGCGTGTGGACTACGAGGGAGAGCTGGGCGTGGTCATTGGCAAGACTTGCTACCAGCCTCTGGCGGACGCCGACATCAAGCAATTCATTCTCGGCTATACCTGCGTGAATGATGTCACGGCGCGCGATCTGCAAAACAAAGACGGCCAGTGGTCTCGTGCGAAGGGCTTCGACACCTTCTGCCCAGTGGGGCCAGTCGTCACCGATGAGATTGATCCATGTTTCGGCGCTGGGTCAGGCGTCGGAGTGGAAACGCGCGTGAACGGCGCGGTTAAGCAGGCCGGCAATACGCGGGATTTTATCTTTAATCTCGACCGTGTGATCCGGCACATTGCGCAGGCCATGACTCTGTACCCCGGGGATCTGATTCCGAGCGGCACGCCGGCGGGCGTGGGCCCCGTCGTGGCGGGAGATGTGATGGAAGTCAGCGTCGAAGGAGTCGGGACGCTAAAGAACCCGGTAGTGGATGAGTAGTGGAGCCCCGGGCGCCATTCGTCCGGGAAGGGAGCACGGTCTTTTATTGCAGCCTGAAGCGCTCCCGCATCAGCCGCTGCAGGCGCGGCTTGTAGAGGATGTCGAAGGCGAGTTCCTTGTCGGGGAACATGGCGAGCGCAGCCTTCTTGGCTCCCGCGGCGAGTTCTGAGGCTTCTTCAAGCGTAAGGCTGGGATCCTGGCCGATCACCGACATGACCATGCTGATCATGAGTTGCAGGCGGCGGATTTTGCGCGCTTCTTCTTCGCGCTCACTGCGGGATTGATCCTCTCCTAACGGAAAACTGTCTCCCGGACGTGCCTGCTGAATGTTCATTCGCTACCCCTTTGGTGCGGCCCTTTACCCACAACGTTGGATGACCCAACCGGCCCGCGCGTTGCGGCGTTTGGGCATTGTGACGCAGGCGGGGAAGATTGCAATTGCACGAAGGTGGGGGCGGGTTTCGTGCCAGCCTCACTTCTGGTAACTGCCCCAAATGTGGCTCTCCGGAGAGGCGTAGAATTACAGTGCTTTACGGATGGCTCACGCGGTGAGCCAATCCTAAAATTGAGGTTCCTATGCCAAACCCCGAGAGTTCCGCTGCGGAAGAGCGGCCGCAGCCCGATCCCAACGAAAAGCTGGTGAAGGTGTTCGATTCGGAGGACGAATCGGAGGCAATCGTGGTCAAAGGCCTGCTGGATTCTGCGGGCGTTGACAGCGACCTCACCGCGGCATCGATGGTGCAGGATACGTTTCCGGGGCTGGGCGGCATGCTCATCCTGGTGCGTGAGGAAGATGCCGCCTCGGCGCGCCAGATCATCGCGGAGCGCCAGCCACTGCGGGAAGATGAGGACGTGACGGCGGAATTTCCCACTATTGGAGAGCCGCCACCGAAGGCGTGACCGTGTGTCCGTCGAGGTAGAAGGTTACCGCGCCGTAAAGGTCGGTGCGGTAAACGCGAGCGCCAGCATCGGCGAGGCGAGCCAACGTTTCCCGCCGCGGGAGCCCGAAGGTGTTCCCCGATCCAACTGAAATGACGGCGAATTGCGGCCTGGCCGAGTCGACCAGCTCGGGCGTGGTTGCATTGGCGCTGCCGTGATGTCCAACCTTGAGCAAGCTTGCCGCAGGATGGTGCAGTGCGGCGATGCGTCGCTCGACCTGCTTTTCGGCGTCGCCTTCGAGCAATGCCGAAGACTGTTGGTAGGCCACGCGCAACACCATCGAATCGTTGTTCTGCGGCTTCGGACCAGCGGGCCAATCGCGCGGCGGAAACAGCACCGACACTTCCGCCCCACCGAAACTAAAATCATCACCCTCCCAATGATGCACCACGCGCACTCCTAACTCTCCGGCGGTAGCGATGATCTTCTCCAGGCTGGCGCTAGGGGGCTCAATTCCAACCCATAATTCTCGCGGCCTGAAATTTCTCAGCACGGCAAGCATGCCGCCGATGTGATCGGAGTGTGCGTGCGTGATCGCGACCGCATCAAGGCGAGAGATGCCGCGGCTCCAGAGATAGGGCGAGACGACATCTTCCCCAAAATCGAGTTGCGAGCCGCCCGGTCCGATCGGTCCTCCGGAGTCGATCAGCAGAGTGCGTCCCTGGGGCGTGATGACTAGCATGGAGTCACCCTCGCCGACATCGATGGACGTGGCTTCGAGGACTCCGGGACGAGCGCGCAGGGATGGAGTGAAGAAGGCGAGCACGAGCGAAACGCAGAAAATGCCAGCAAGTCCCGCAAGAGCCAGAATCGCGCGTCGCCGCGCCGACCACATAGCGAATACAAGAATTGCGGAGGCCAGCGCGATCATGACGACCGACGGCATGGGAACGCGCAGTTCGGCGATGCGCAGCGCTCCCATCCCCCGCACGCTGCCGGAGATGGAATCGATGGCCACGGTAGTTAGAAGAACCGGAATTTTCGCCAGCCACAACGAGAAAGATCCCAGCACAAGAGCAGCGATGGCGGCGGGCATCATCAATTGGGTCAGGGGAACGACTACGAGATTGGCGGGCAGTCCGATGGTGGTCGCGCGGTGGAAATAGTAGGCCATCGGCAAGGCGAGGCCCATCTGCATGACGGCGGAGATGAAGACTAGTTCCCACGCGTCGAGTGCGAATCGTGCTGTGCTCCGGACGATGCGCCGAGCCCATACTTCGGTCACCAGCGGCGCAAGGCGTGTAGCGATCATTTGCAGGTCAACACGAAACTGGGCCACGCGGGGAAGCAGGTGCGCCGCGAAATCCGGCGACTCCCAATTGGCCAGAGCCCGTTTGTGCTGTTGCGAAGTACGCTGCAGGATGGGAACCCCGATCGCCGAAACAATCAGCACGCACACAAATGTCATCTGAAAGCTGGCGGTAAAAAGCTGTCGCGGATCAAAGACCAGCAACACCAGAGCCGCTGCACCCAAAGCGTTCACCATGGCGCGTTCCCGATACAGCAGCCGAGCGCCAAGATAAACGGCGCACATCAGAGTCGCGCGCCAGACGGGAGCGCCAACCTCGGTGATGAAAGCATAAGCCACGCAGCTGGCGATCGTCGTAAGTGTCGCCGGAAAGTCGGAGACACGCAGGCGGCGGAGCGTCCAGAAGACGACGAAAGCCAGGATGGTGACGTTCATCCCAGAGACCACGAGAACGTGGTAGGTGCCCGAGCGCTGGAAGTCGGCCCGGGTGTCGCGGTCAAGGAACGCCTCTTCGCCGATCAGCATGGCGTCGATCAAAACGGCCTCGCGGACAGGCCACAAACGATGTACTTGCGCCACGACGCTCTGATGCATGCGGCTGCGGATGAGACCGATTCGGCTGCCGGCGAAGCCGGGCAGCCGTTCGACATCTTCCATTTTCGCGGTGCCAAGAGCGGCTATACCGCGGTCGGCGAGGTAGGCGCGATAGTCGAAGGCGCCGGGATTGCGGAAGTTTCGCGGCAGCTTGATGCGGGCCGAAAGGCGCAGGCGGTCGCCGTAGCGGAAACGGGAGGCCGTATCAGAGCTTTGATTCGGCGCGGAGGAACTGGAGCGTGGGCCGTAAATCCTGAACCGGATGCCGGATTGAACGGGAATCTCGGTGGCGGGCTTGCGCGTGAGACTTTCGGTTTCGATGTCGAGCGTTTGGGCGCTTTCGCCGAATCCGGCATCTTGCAGGCGCCCATCGCGGACCACATGGCCCGAGACTTGGATGGTCTCTCCGTCCGCATAAGGGAGAATGCCAGTTTCGAGGGGCATCGCGTTACGCGCTTGAATGTGGAATGCACCGGCGAGAAACAAAGCGCAGAGAATGAGAGCCCAACCGAAGAGTGCGCGGCGCCTGAGGAAATAAATCGCTGCAAAGCTCAGAAAGAATCCGGCAAGGACCCACCACAGGGTCGGCCGCCAGAGGTAGGTTCCGGCGACGATCCCCGCAGAGTATGCCGCGGCCGCCCACAGCATGGGCTGGCGCGGTGACTTCAGGCGGAATGCAGGAAAGTAGGGCGCGGGAGGACTTGTAGTGGCACTGCTCGAGGGGGAAATTGGCAAGCAGATTTTCTCTTGGAACTGGGTAACGGGACTATTTTGAAGACTGCTTCGCCCTCGCTCGCGCCTATCGCGCCAATCGGACGACAGTTTCCAGGTGGTACGTCTGCGGAAACAAATCGACCAGGTGTACCTGATCCACGCGATACCCGGACGCCAGCAGCGGAACTAGGTCGCGCGCCAGCGTTGCGGGATCACAGGAAACGTAGGTCACGCGTGGCGCGCCCAGATTTGCCAACCTTCGCGCCACGCGATCGCCCAGGCCGTTTCGAGGCGGATCGACCACCGCAAGGTCAGGGTGAGAAGTGGTGAGGTGAGAGGCTAACCCCTTCCCAACCCGCCCCGAAGTTTCCGCACTGGCCAAAAACTCCTCAGTCGCGGCCCGTACCGCTTTTCCATTCGGTGGCAAATTGTAGGTAAGGTCGCCTGTGGATGTCTGTGACGACTCAACAGAAACGATGTGACGTATGTCACAAAGAGCTGTGGAAAACAGCCCCACTCCGGCGTAAAGGTCCAAAGCCAAATCTCCGGACTCGCCGTGAGTGACAATTTCAATCAATTTGTCGATAAGAAAGCGGTTGGTCTGGAAGAACGATCCCGCGCTGACGCGGTAGGCATGCCTCTGCGTCCGATAAATAAGGTGATCGGCGCCAACAGAGACGAGCTTTTCTGTCTCTTGAGTCGCAGAGCGCGAACCGGCAGCCTGCTTCGCCCTGAAAGCCACCACGCCCGCAATCTCCGGCATGCTAGCCAAAAGTTGTTCCGCCCACGCACGCACCGAAGCACGCCGAGATTCGGCGGCGCAGTAAATTTCGATCAGCAGTTTGGAATCGTCGGCGTCAGCGAAAAATTCGACTTCCTTCCCGCCCAGTGGCACTTCGCCCCGCCGCCCACTCTGCCAAACGCAGTCGATGCCGCGATTGATCAGAGGCGAGCTGATGGGGCAGTTCTCCACCGGCAGCAACTGATGCGAGGCGCGCTGGAAATAACCGATAGCAAACTCCGGCGTGGTTCGAACCTGCAAGCGCGAGCGGTTGCGGTAGTTCCACGGCGGCGAAGCGTGAACCTGAATGTCGTTCTGCAGCTCGAGCTTCGCCGTCCGGCGCAGAGTTTCAAACAGAATCTGTTTCTTGATTTCAAGCTGATGCTGGTACGAAGCGTGCTGATAGTCGCATCCACCACAACGTGCAAAATAAGGGCAGCCAGGCTCGACACGCAAAGGCGACGCTTCCACAATCGACTCAAGCTGAGCCCGCGCAAACCCCGGCTTCTGCTCAACCAGAGAACACTCGACCTTCTCCCCGGCTAGTACGAACGGAACAAACACAGCCTTGCCGCGCCCTTTGTCATCAGCAGGCAGGCGAGCCAGCCCTTCGCCGCCATAAATTTGCTTTTCAATGGTAAGGAGCAAGGAGCCCTTTCGACCGTAGATCTTTTACGTGGCCAAATGAAGTTCGAGATGCAGATATTTCCTGGACCATCTGCTGACCCTGACATGCACGAACAATGGATTGAATCCCGAGTGAGAAATCAACAAATGATGGGTTCTCACGTTTGTCCATGTCAAAAACTTGAACCGGCCAGACTCGTCAGTCTGAACGGTCTGGATCACCGTTTTCATGTCGGATGTCACTTCATCGACAGTCGCGCCGCGGATCGGGTCACCGTTCGGATCCAGTAGAGTGCCAGCGAACGTCCTCACGACCTGTATCTTCGCTAATTCAACAACCTCAACTCCGGCGTTAGCTAAAGAAAACGCAGTCGCTAGAATCGCAGACAAAAAAAGCAGCTTCGAAGGGCGCAGATTCATGTGAGTCCAGACTACATCTCAAACCGCGCTCCCCGCCGCAGCTCCCGACGCCCAAGCCCACTGGAAGTTGAATCCACCGAGCTGGCCGGTCACGTCAACAACTTCCCCGATGAAGTACAAACCAGAAACGTTTCGGCACTCCATAGTCTTGGCCGATAGTTCGTCGGTATCAACGCCGCCCGCAGTAACTTCCGCCTTCTCGTAACCCTCCGTCGCACCCGGCGCGATCGACCAGGAATGCAGCTCACGCTCGAAGGTCGCAAGCGCAGCGTTCGTCCACGACGCAGGCGCGTGCAGCTCGAGCCAGCGGTCGGCCAGCCGTGCGGGAAGGACCTTCCGAAGCTGAGCACGGAGCGTTGCAAGAGTTCGAGCCGTCTTCGCATCGCGAAAAGCCCCGGTCACGTCGAAACCAGGCGCAAGATCGATCTGAATGTGCTGTGGCTTCTTCCAATACGACGAAATCTGCAAGATCGAAGGGCCACTGAGTCCCCGGTGCGTAAACAACATCTTCTCGCGAAACTGCTGTCCATCGCAGGAAGCAATCACCTCTGCTGATACGCCGCTGAGATCGCAGTAACCGGCTCGATCCCGCGAATCGAACACCAGCGGCACTAGTCCTGGCCAAGGCTCACGAATCCTGATGCCGAACTGCCGCGCCAGATCGTATCCAAACGAAGTAGCGCCGATCTTGGGGATAGAAAGGCCGCCAGTCGCAACAACCAATGCCGGCGCACGAAACTCGTCGTTCATTGCTTTCACAACGAACTCGTCCGCGCGGCGGACCTCTTTAATGTTTGTGCTAAGACAAACGGCAACGCGAGCCGCACGGCACTCTTCTTCGAGCATGTTGACAATCTCACGCGCCGAGCCGTCGCAGAACAGCTGTCCCAGCGTCTTCTCGTGGTATGCAATGCGGTGTTTTTCGACAAGCGCAATGAAGTCGGCCGGCGTGTAACGCGAGAGAGCCGATTTGGCAAAGTGCGGATTCGCCGACAGAAAATTCTCAGGCTCGCAGTGGAGATTCGTGAAGTTGCAACGCCCACCGCCAGAAATCAAAATCTTCTTCCCGAGGTGATCGGCGCGCTCGAGCACCGCAACACGGCGTCCGCGCTTTCCGGCTTCGATGGCGCACATCAACCCCGCTGCGCCTCCCCCGAGGATGATTACGTCGAAGTGCTGCGTCACGTCGAGAAGAGTAAATCAGCGCAAAAGCTCGCGCCAGTCGTGTCACGCTGATCAAATACGAGCTTTCCTACATGTAGAACAGGCTCAACCGAGGCAGACGATATCTCTCCAACAGCCGCTTGTGGATGTACTGCTTCATAAGCTGATCGATTTGCGCACCGGACATTTTTCCGCGATAAGGGCGGAGGTCCCGGTCAGCCTCAGCGCGCACGGTGACGATCTCGTCGTCCGGAGTTGATGCGAGTAGCGCAGCAAGAAGTTTCTCTTCCAGCACAGTAAGGCGGCGTTCCAAGTCCTCAAGCCGCTGCCCAGGATTCTTCTCCACCTGCTCACCAAGCTGCCGCAAAGTGTGAGCCGATTCAGCAGCGATGGCCCGCGCAGAGTTAGCCCCAGATTGCGACAACGCCGCAGCCTCCAACTTCTCAGCATTCGATCGTAAAAACGCAACAACAACCGCCGGCTCAAAACCCTGCCGGGCGTCGGGTTTCGCGTGCTCCTCTTTTTCGCCAGCGACGCCGACCGCCGCTTCCTTCATCTCTTCGGCAGTAGAAAGCACCAGTTGCGAGCAGTAAGCCAGGCTGTTAACCTTTCGCGTCTTAATCGGCCGGCTCTCATAATTGTCAAAAGCCACGTCAATGCCGCGCAGCACAGCTTCAAGCGGGATGCCCGCATCTTTCCACGTCTCGATCAGCGCCCAGTCAAGCGTAGAAAGCAGCAATCCGCCGCCGCGGCGCTGCAGAAAGCGCTCTTCAATCTCGGTGAAATAGTTGAAGTAATTCTCCACGGCGAGTCAGCGGGACGTTCGTGAGGAAACGGCGCGCACGCTGCCACCATTCTTCGCTCTTGATTGCACCCTCGACTCCGTCGTCGCTGCGGGCTTCGCGGCATCTTTGCGGGCCGACGCATTCCGCTCCCATATAATGCGCAGGCCCTCGAGAGTCAGAAACTCGTCGACATTCTTGATGAACTTCGATCCCGTGCCGATCATCGGCCCCAGTCCGCCCGTGGCGAGGACCCGCGTGTCGGCGCCAAGTTCCTGCAGAAGAAGTTCCAGGATGCCGTCAACCAGCCCGAGATATCCGTAATAAAGACCAGACTGCAAACTCCCCACCGTGTTCGACCCAATCACACGAACCGGCTTTCGAATCTCCACGCGAGGCAGCCGCGCAGTGCGATCGAAAAGCGCGTCGGCGGAGATGCCAATTCCCGGGCAAATCACTCCTCCAAGATATTCGCCTTTCACCGACACGCAGTCGAAGGTAGTCGCCGTGCCGAAATCAACAACAACACACGGCCCGCCATATTTCTCAAATGCAGCGACAGCGTTGACGATTCGGTCAGCGCCCACTTCGGCGGGATTGTCATAATGCACGGGCATTCCCGTCTTGACTCCAGGCTCGATGAACAGCGGCCGCAGATTGAAATAGCGTTCGCAAACCTGGCGAAGCACGGGATCGAGCGGCGGAACAACGGAAGAAATTACGATGCCGTGGATGCCGGCCGATTCCAGTCCCGCCATGGAAAAAAGATTGCGGAAGAGAACTCCGTATTCATCAACCGTACTGCGCCGCGAGGTAGCCACCCGCCAATTCGCAACCAGATTATCGTAGTGACGCAGACCATCATCCCCGCCAGAAGCATGCGAGAACACTCCGAGAACCGTATTGGTATTGCCGACGTCAATGACGAGAAGCATAGAGCAAGCCGACCGTAGCGCCGCCGTCTCGGCGGCCCTACGTTTCTCTCACAGTTCCACTCAAAACCGTTTGCGTACCGCGCTGCGTCTTCAGCAGCAGAAACCCACGATCGTCGAGGCCATCCGTAGTTCCCTCAAGTACCCTGCCATTGTCTTCGATTCGTACACTCTTGCCCCGAACCCACGAAGACTGCTGGGTAAATCGGCGGAGAATCGTCTCTTTCGCGTGCGAGTTTTCGATCAGCTGACGATATTCGCGGTCGAGTGATTTTAACAAAGCGGCGGCCAGTTCCACGCGCGACCATTCGCTTCCAGTTTCCATCCGCAGAGAAGTTGCGCCCAACTCTCTCGGAAAAGTCGACTGGTTAACGTTGATGCCCATCCCGACAACGATGTAGCACACGCGCGTAGCTTCCGCATTCATCTCAGTGAGGATGCCGCAGACCTTCTCCCCGCCGATCAGCACATCGTTCGGCCACTTGAGATCAGCACTCACGCGCGAGTCGACCTGCTGAATAGCCGAATGAACGGCGAGTCCGGCCGCGAGCGAGAGCACAAGCACTTCCGAAGGAGGCAACTGAGGACGCAAAACCACCGAACAATAAATTCCCGTGGAGCGCGGAGACTCCCAGCTATGAGATCCGCGGCCACGTCCAGCGGTCTGCTCTTCGGCAAGAAACACGCTGCCTTCGGGCGCATCATCAGCGGCGGCGGCCATCGCGGCGGTGTTAGTCGAGCCAATCTTGTAATAGTGGTGGATGTGGTCAGAAAAAATCGTTCCACGCACAAGCGGACCCAGAAACTCGGGCAAAAGAAGGTCCGGAACAGAGCGCAGCTGGTAGCCCGTTGCGGGATGCCCAGCCACGTCGACGCCAAGACCGCGCAATTGCTGAATCAACCGCCACACTTCAGAGCGGCTCGAAGAAATTTCCTGCGCAATCTTGGTGCCGCTCACCACAACGGTAGCGTGTTCCGTTAGCAACCGCACGATCCGTCCGAGCCGAATATCGGTGGGCTGCTGCGCGTGCGAGAGCGCCGCCGGAGCTCGTTTTCGTCTACGAATTGTGGTCGGCTTGGTGATGCCGAGATTATGCGTGAAACTCAGCGAAAGGACAAACCGCAAACGCATTTCACCACAGAGAAACAGAGGCACAGAGGAAAAGAAACTGATTGAGAACGGACCCAATCAAAAATCAACAATCATCAATCAACAATTTCTTTTCTCCGTGTCTCAGCGACTCCGTGGTAAAAATTCTCCCGCTACTGCGCAGTTTCCGTAAACGTAGCCGTAGGATGGCCCAAACCATACTGCCCCTCGGCCGTCACGTGCACCGTTCCCGCGGTCGAAGGCAAAGTCAGCACCACCGCCGCTTTACCGGTCGAATCCGTAGTGACGATGCGGCTGGAGAGCGACCCGGAATTCGCTGTAAAGAAAATCGTTCCACCGGCAGCGCTCCCGCCCGACTGCCCCGGATTCATCGTCACAGAAAGATTCAGCTGGCTGCCGACGGTTCCTTTCTGCTTGTCGCCGGTTTTCGTAAGCGTAGCCGGAGGATTTCCCACCAGAATCCATCCGCTCTGCTGTTGCGCCACGCCGCTCGTGTCCGTGCTGGGCACGCTGTAGTGGTAGAAGCCCGCCGTGGTTCCCGCCGTCACCGTAATCTTGCCCGGGTGCCCCGTGCTCAAAGTCGGCTGAGTAACGACCACGCTGATGCCGCTGTCAGCAGTCGGAGTTCCCAGCGTCACCGTCGCCGATCCTGACGTAACTTTCGGCGACAGGGTGACTTTGCCTCCAGCCGCGACCATAGTCGTATCAGGATTGAGGTCCCAACTGGCTCCGGGCAGTTGCGAGGTACCGGTGGCAACAACCAGCGTCGCAGAGTACGGAGCGAAAGTCTGCGTAGCAGACCACGCCGTTGTTTTGGAGGCCACAATCTTTGTGGCATTCGTCGAGGAGAGCGTGTACGAAGTCATCTGCGAGGGCGTGAATCCATTGATCGCGAACTGCGCCTGCACGCTGTTCGATGGATCTTTGTTCAGCACAAGCAACGTCATCGTGTTCCCGGTTGAGTTGACCGCAGCGAAACTGCTGAAGAGACTCGGGTCGCCGTTATTGGTGTCGGAGACTGAAGTGGTGGCAAAGCCGTGGTGCTTGCCGTCATAGTTGGTGAACAGTTTCAGCGTGAGATAGTTCGGATTGCCCGGAACCGGCGCAACCCACCTCGACGCAAGATAGATGCGCTCGCGCCCCATGATTCCGTAGGCGTCGGCATCGCCCAGAGCCGTCGAGAAATCTGACTCGCCCGCGAAGGCTGCGCTCCACTCCGTGAAGCTGACCGGCGTTCCCGGATAGATCATGTTGGCCATGGCCCGCATGCGCGGGATGCGGAACGGAATCGTCTTGTTGGGCTGAATGAAGGTCGCCCAAATCTGGTTAATCGTGTCGGATTCGCTCACGTACGTCGGGTCCCAGTAGTCGCGATAGATGCGCGCCGCGAGTGCCTGCTTCTGCGCCTGCGTCCACGTGGAAGTATCGGGTCCGTCAGGATAGGCGTGAACGTCAAGCACATCGACCGACCGGGATCCCGCGACTTTGTCCTGCCACAGAACCTCGTTCAACCACCACGGAAGAAGATCGACTCCGGCATGCGCGCCCTTGTCATTGCCATCCGCGCCGTTCCAATAAAACCACCAGCAGCAGCTCACAGGCCCAAGCCGGACCGCTTTCGGATCCCACCCCTTCAGCGCACGCGACTCCGCCACAAACGTGTCGCGCATTTCGTTATAAGCCGTCGGCGCGGGATGCACATCGCGGTGCGTGCCGCCCCAGATGTCAATCTCGTTATCCATGTTGTAAAAATGCGGCGAGGTGCCGAACGCCGTAGCCAAAGCCGCAGCCCACTGATTTCGATAAACGCTTCCCGGCGGATCATTCGTTCCCAGCTGATCGAGCAAGGGAACGTTCGCGTCGTTGGGATTGGCAGTAAGCGTAGTGCTGCAATCAGTCTTAAGTCCGTCGCCGGCATCAGTATTAAAAGGATCGACCGCGCACTGCGTTCCGTATTTCGCCACCGAAAAACTCCAGTGCCCGTTCGTCCCGTTCTCGGCGGTGTTGGCGACCCAGGGCAGCATCGGCATGGTCATAATGGGTCGGCTACCGGCAGTCTTCACATCCTTGATGAACTTGATCGAGTCGCTGTCGCCGATTTCCGAGTAGCCAAAGTCCTCAAAGAAATAATCGTTAGCCGAGTTGTAAGTCTGCAGCTGCCAGTTGTAGCGCGAGGTAGCATTACCTCCCCAGCGCACCACGCTGAGTCCGCTGTCGGTGATAGTAGGCGCGTCCTGCGGATAAGCCCCGCCGTAGACATAAGCGTTGATCGCATGGCGATTGCTAAGCGCGTCAACGGTGACGCTGACATTGGTAGTAGCGGGCACGGAATCATCCGCCGCAGTTTGCGAGGCTGGGTTTTGAACGGCTGAGTTTTGCGAAGATTGAGTTTGCGAAGATTGAGTTCGTGCGGGTGCAGCGCCAGATCGAGCTTCCCCCGCAGCGGGAGAAGAGTTAATAGCTGCCATAACGATAAGGCACACGGACGCGAGGGAACGTGCAAAAGGAAACGAGGGAAACATAAGGGGAGGACCTCCGGTACAAATAATCTAGCCTGAAACCAGCGAGTCAAAAGCACTCAGAGGTGCATAGTTGCAAAATCCGGAACCCCAAGAAACAACGGGAGTTGAAAGGGCAGCCGGTCCTCTTTTATACGGCGTCATCCTGAGCGTAGCCGGTCGTCGTTTTATACGGCGTCATCCTGAGCGTAGCCGCTCTTCAGGCGGAGCGAAGGATCTCCCGCGCCAGCGGCCTATCGCGTCAGCCAAACCGCACCAAGACCGAAACATTGAAACATTTGAAACCTTGCCACTTTGCCACGTTGTCACTTTGCCACTTGGTTCTAAGTAGCCACCACCCGCATGCTCATATCAGCGGCCTGAGGAGAATGCGTGAGCAACCCGACCGAAATAAAATCGACTCCGGTCTCCGCATAGGCGCGCACATTCTCGAGGCGAATGCCACCCGAGCACTCGATCGGGATGCGGCGGCCATCCCTGAGCGTGTCGATGCGCGAGCAGCGTTCGACAGCCTTGTCCACTTCTTCCACCGACATATTGTCGAGCAGGACCGCTTCGGCCCCGTGCGTGAGCGCGAGTTCGAGGTCGTCGAGAGAGCGGACTTCGACTTCAATGATCTGCGATCCCCGCCGGTTGCGAATGGCGTGCTCGAGCGCGGGCACAATGCCTCCCGCGATGGCGATGTGGTTGTTCTTGATGAGCACGCCGTCGGAGAGATCGAGCCGATGATTTTGTCCGCCGCCGCAACGCACGGCGTTCTTGTCGATAATTCGCAGACCTGGCGCAGTCTTTCGCGTATCCAGTATGCGGGCCCGCGTGCCGCCGACGGCATCAACGAATTTACGCGTCAGCGTGGCGATGCCGCTCATGCGCTGCAGAAAATTCAAAATCACGCGCTCGCAGGAGAGAATCACCCGCGCATTATGGCGGATAACAGCGACCGATTGCCCGGCGCGCAGCCGAACGCCATCAAAAATCTCCGGATGCGTCGTAACTTCATAATGAGCGGTCACGGCGCCATCAAGCGCCGCATAAACATCAAGAATGCGGGCAATGCATCCGATCCCGGCAAGAATGCACTCCTGCTTGGTGACAATGGTCGCCGTAGCGCGCTGGTTGGCATCAATGCACGCATAGCTAGTCGCATCGCGCGTCGCCCGGTCTTCGAGCAGCGCGTTCTCCAAAATCGCGGTAATGCGGCGGCTATTCCAGTCCATAAAGCAGTGATCAGTGGCCGGTGGCCAGTTCTCAGAATTTATCTCACAAATCGATCCGAAAAAAATGCGCGAGTTCCACAAGCTGAGGAAAAGCCTGATTCCGCATTAGTTTTGAAAGGGCGCGGCTTCAAGCCGCGCCGTAAGTCGCGTTAAACCCGCCCAGTTTTTAGCCCCCGAGGGCAGTCCGGGTTCTAACTTCAGTTTCTTTATGAAATGCCTTCATAAATCCGTAAAGTAACTCTCCCCAACCTGTCATTCTGAGCGAAGGGCGAGTGACAACGAGCACGAGTCGAAGAATCCCTGCAATCGAGCAGTCACCCGCTAAGACCGAACGCCGTCAGCAACCCAACTCCTTCATCTTGCTCAAAGTTTTCTCCTGCAAAACAACCAACTCCTGATGCTGCTTGCGCAGGTTCTCCACAATCGCAGCCGGAGCCTTTGCCAAAAAGCCTTCGTTGCTAAGCTGCTTCTGCCCGTTCGTCATCCCCTTCTCAATTCTCTCCAGCTCTTTCTTCAACCGCTCGCACTCAGCCGCAACATCAATCTTGCGCTCATAGATTACATGCACGTCGAAGCGCGCCGTGCTGCGCGCGCCAGCCTTGCTGGTCAACGATCCCCCTGCAAACGCGATACTTTCAACGTTAGCTAGCCGCTCCACCGCGCCGCGGTTCTGCTCAATCAGGCTGCGAATCGCGGGCTCGTGTGCGAAAATTTCGATCGGCACCTTGGCCTTGGTTTCGACTTTCAATTCCGCGCGCAAGTTCCGAACGCTCACGATCAGATCCTGCAAAATCGCCATCTCGGTCTCAGCGGCCAGATCAAATTGCTTTTCATCGGCCTGCGGATAAGCCGTCAACGCGATGGACTTGATTGAAGTTTTATTCTCTTGCATCGCATGCCAGATTTCTTCCGTAATAAACGGCATGATCGGGTGCAGAAGGCGCAGCGATGACTCAAACAAGTTGACGAGATTAGAACACGCAACGCTAGCTTCAGCCCTGGCAGAGCCCCCTTCGTTCATAAGCCGCGGCTTGATCAACTCTAAGTACCAGTCGCAAAATTCGCCCCAGAAAAAATCGTAGATGCGATTCGCCGCTTCGTGAAAACGATAAGTCGCCAACGCATCGTTCACGTCGGCTGCAACGCGGTTGAATCGCGAAAGAATCCAGCGGTCTTCGAGAGCAACCGTCTTAACACCACCAACACCAACATGCAGGATTTCGGAATCTGCCTTAATCGGAGTCCACGGAGATCGGTCCGCGATCCGGTCCACATTCATAAACATGAACCGCGCCGCATTCCAAATCTTGTTAGCAAAAGCACGATACCCATCCGTGCGACTCTCGTTAAACGCAATATCGGTTCCCGGCGCAGCCATAGCCGCAAGCGTAAACCGAGTCGCGTCGGTTCCAAAGCGAGCAATAATGTCCAGCGGATCGACCACATTCCCCTTAGTCTTCGACATCTTCTGCCGGTCCGCATCCCGCACCAAAGCATGAATGTAGACCCGCCGAAACGGCACCGCGTCATCCTTGCGCTCACTCCATCCGCTAGACGCCTTAATCGCCGGATCCTGCTCATGCCCCCGCATAAAATGGCAGCCGAACATGATCATCCGCGCCAGCCAGAAAAACAAAATGTCAAACCCGGTAATCATCAGCGCCGTCGGATAAAAAACCTCCAGATCGCGAGTCTTCTCCGGCCACCCCAAAGTAGTGAACGGCAACAACCCCGAAGAAAACCACGTATCCAGCACATCCGCATCCTGCTCCACCGCCCCACCGCACTTCCCACACGCAGCCGGAGCCTCGCGCGCCACCACAATCTCCCCACAAGCACAATGCCAAGCCGGCACCCGATGTCCCCACCAGAGTTGGCGGGAGATGCACCAGTCGTGGATGTTGTCCATCCAGTTCAGATAAATTTGCTGATTGTTTTCTGGCGCGATAGTAATCTCGCCGCTGCGGACCGCGTCGGCGGCGCGTTTCGCCATGGGCGCAATCTTGATAAACCACTGCGTCGACAGCCGCGGCTCAACCACCGTGGCGCAGCGATCGCACTTGCCGAGTGGCAGCGTGTGATCTTTCGTCCCAACTAAAAAATTCCCTGCCTCCAAATCGGCGAGCACCTGCTTGCGAGCTTCGTAGCGATCCAGCCCGGCATACTTGCCCGCGTTCTGATTCATGCGGGCGTTCTCGTCCATCACTTCAATCTGCGGCAGGTTGTTGCGCAGTCCAGCCTGAAAGTCATTGGGATCATGCGCCGGCGTCACCTTCACCGCGCCCGTGCCAAACTCCGGCTGCGCCAGTTCGTCGGTGATGATCGGAATCTCCCGCTCCATCAGCGGCAGCAAAACTTTCTTGCCGTGCAGATGCGTGTAGCGCTCGTCTCTTATATTCACCGCGATAGCCGTATCGCCCAGCATCGTCTCCGGCCGCGTGGTAGCGACAGTAATAAACTCTGGCTTATCCGCCGGCGTCCCGATCACGGGATAACGAATCTCCCACAGCTTCCCCGGCACATCCTCATGCTTCACTTCGAGATCGGAGATCGCCGTCTCGCAGCGCGGGCACCAGTTCACGATGTACTTCCCGCGATAGATCAGCCCTTCTTCATACAGCCGGACAAAAACTTCGCGCACCGCCCGCGACAAGTTTTCATCCATCGTGAAATATTCGCGATCCCAGTCGACCGACGCGCCCAGCCGCTTCATCTGGTCGGTGATATTTCCGCCGTACTTCTTCTTCCACTCCCACACGCGCTCAATAAATTTCTCGCGCCCCAGGTCGCGGCGCTTCTTGCCTTCCGACGCCAGTTGCCGCTCCACCATCAATTGCGTCGCAATGCCCGCATGGTCGGTGCCCGGAAGCCACAACGTCAAAAATCCCCGCATCCGATGCCAGCGCACAATAATGTCCATCTGTGTCTGCTCGAACATGTGCCCCATATGCAGATTGCCAGTCACATTCGGCGGCGGCAGCAGCAGCGAAAACACAGGTTGTGCGGACGCAGATGTGGCGCGGGCGCCCCCGCCCGCGTCCCCGGCGTCAGCCGGAGGCGTAGCGACGGAAAAAAGTTTCTCTTTGATCCAGTACTCAGCCCAGCGCGCTTCAATCGCGCCCGGCTCATAAGCTTTTGGGAGTTCGTGGGGCATAGAAGCAGTCAGCACTCAGCCGTCGGCAATCAGCCAGTTGAAAGGTCCTCCAGCATTGTCATCCCGAGCGAAGTCGAGGGACCTGCTGTTGCCTTTCACACTGGCAAATGAATGCTGAATGCTGAGTGCTCTCTTTCGAGTTTACAGTCGCAAGAAAAGAAGGGTCAAACGACGAGAGGGACGGCCAGCCTTCGATTTCGATGAAACAAAGATGAAGTGGGTGCCCCAGTCTTCGCGTTTTTTGCGAAGGCTGGGAACAGTGCTGCCGACAGCGTGGGATTTTGAATCCGCAGAAATCTACCGCCACAAGCATCATCGTGCCCGCCCCTTCGACAAGCTCAGGGCAGGCTCTTGCCAAAAACGCAAGAGCGGGGCACCCACATATATGTCACTGGAAAGAAAAATCAAACCGCAAAGGCCGAATCACTCGGCCCTACCGCCCCAACTTCCCCACCGCGCCAAGCGCCAGATGTCCAAGTCCGAACCGTGGAAGTTCTGTCCCCGCCGCCGGCCCCAACGAATCGACGCTCTCCGTGCCTCCGGTATCTCCAGTCACAATGGGTTTGAGCGCAACCGTCTCGTACGCAAAGCCGGTCAGCGTGATGGCTCCCTGGTCGGTCACAGAAAAACGTGCCCAGCCAAAATGCATCGTCCCTTTAATATTGAATTCCAGACCCATGTATCCATTCTGAATTCCCACCCACGGGCCCCCGGTGGCTCCGTTTCCCGAACAGGTACACCAATTGACCATCTCGCCCCCATGGCCCTTAAAGTTATCGCCCGGAGGTCCGACCGTCACTCCCGCCGCCTGAGGGCTCCCGTAGCTCATGACTCGATTGGGCTTGGGGGCGAATACGTCAAAGTAGCCACAGGTGCCGCAGATATAGCGATTCGCCTGAAAAGTAAAGTCGGGAATCCCGTCGCCATTTAAATCAAGATGGGCCCCGGAAACGATAGTCCGGTGCGCAGGCGTATATACAACTGTAGCCTCCGCCGGCTGAGTCATCGCCAGCATGCTCACTCCAGCCGCACTAGCCGTAGCCATATAAGCCAGCAGGTGCTTGTTCAAATGATCACTCAAACTTAAAGCGTGTCGCTTCGGATTGACTTGGTTCGAATAAGTCTGGCTCGAATCAGCGTAGTTCGGATCGGTCTGGCTCGAATAAGTTTGGCTTGGATCGGTTTTCGATGAGTGGGTCTGCGGCATAATTCTTACCTCGCGGAAGTAGCGGGAATGTTTCAGGCTGGACGCGGACATTATTCTTTCACCCCCGCTCACCGTCAAGACTGAATGATTTTGCAATGCCGTGGAAAACGCTGAGAAATCCTGCCCGGAGACAAGTGTCCTACACAAGCGATTCTCGCTGTGCAGATAAGTGAACGCAAGATGTGGCGCGGGCGCCCCCGCCCGCGTCTTTCGCCGCCGTAGGACGGATGGCCCAAACAACGCGGCTTTCGTTGTGCGGGCAAGCTGAGCCCCAGCCCAGTCTTCGATTTCGCGAGAACAAAAGTGATGTGGGTGCCCCACGTCTCGCCGAATTTGCGAGACGTGGGTACAGTGCCGCCGACAGCGCAAGGTTTTGAATCCGCCGAAATCTCGTGGCACAAGCAGCATCGTGCCCGCCCTTGAAAAACGCAAGAGCGAGACACCCACATTTTCGTTGTGGGAAGTGAAATCGAAACCCGAAGGTCGGCTCCCCCCCGCCCACAAGTATGAGCGTTCCCGCCCTTGTTCCTAAGATGAACCCTCGAAGACGTGCTATTGAAGTGCCCTCTTGACATTTGAGGGTGATTTCAGGCCATTTTCCTGTTAGATTCTTGACTTGCTCAAGCCTTCTTAACTGTGGAAAACGGTACAGATAATCTTGCTAACTAAAACCAAACACCATATCTCGGTAGGAAAGCGTCCGACCGTAGCAGCACTTTTCGCGGGCATCGGCGGCTTGGAACTCGGGTTGGAGCGCGCAGGATTCCGTACTGCTTTTGCATGCGAGATTGATGAAGCGGCACGTAGGATTTTTCGTTTGCGCTTTCCTAAGACTCGATTCTGGTCGGACATTCGAACTCTCAAAACTCTGCCCGATGCCGCAGTTGTCACCGCAGGGTTTCCATGCCAGGACCTGAGCCAAGCAGGACGAACTGCCGGACTTGACGGATCACAGTCGGTTCTGATCAACGAAGTTTTTCGCCTTCTAAAGAAAAGTGACCCCCAGTGGCTGGTTCTTGAGAATGTGCCCTTTATGCTGCACCTGCAACGAGGTCGCCCGATGAGGACGATACTGCGTCGGTTACAGGAACTCCGGTTCCGATGGGCCTATCGCATCGTGGATACAAGGGCATTCGGACTTCCTCAGCGTCGCCGACGGGTGATCATTCTAGCGTCAAGGCATCACGACCCCAGATGCGTGCTCCTAACTGATGATGCTGAGAAGAGCACGATCAGTCCATCGGAGTCCGCTTGCGGGTTTTACTGGACAGAAGGGAACACCGGAGTCGGGTGGGCCGTAAACGCAATCCCGCCACTTAAACGAGGCTCAGCATTCGGCATAGCTTCGCCACCGGCCATTTGGCAACGCGACGAAGGAATAGTCGTCCCCAACATACGAGACGCCGAACGACTCCAGGGCTTCCCTCCAGGATGGACCAGCGCAAGGAGAAAAATCAGTGTTTCTCGTCGCTGGCACCTGCTGGGAAATGCTGTTAGCGTGCCAGTTTCAGCTTGGCTAGGTCGTCGTCTTTTACACCCAAAGCACTATGAGTCTGAGCACGATCCGAAGCTTAAGGACGGCGCACGTTGGCCAACGGCTGCGTGGTGCCTCGGCGACGGTGTGTACGCGTCTCGTGTGAGTGAATATCCCGTTCGACATCGATACCGCGAGCTAAATACTTTTCTACGGTTTCCAACTACCCCACTGTCGGATACTGCGACCGCTGGATTTCTTCAACGAGCGAGAGCCAGCAGCCTCAAATTCGCTCCGGGTTTCTTGGATGCTGTCGAAGCACACTTGCGAACATTTGAGGAGCGTACGATCTGAAGAGGCCTTGCTCGTCATCGCTTGATGCAACCAGACGAATGCTTTCCGTCAGGAGATACGGAACAGGAAACGAAACCCGGCTTGCAAGTGAACTCAAGCGCTTGCGGATCTCGTTCAAAATGCATGTGCAAGTGCTGGCTGGGCGAAGAATTCAGCCTGATTTCGTGTTCCCAAGAAAAAAGGTTGCCGTTTTCTTAGATGGTTGCTTTTGGCATGGATGCCCAAATCACGGTACCCTTCCAAAGGCAAATCGAACCTGGTGGACTAACAAACTTTCGGAGAACCGGCGACGTGATGTTAGATGTCTTCGGGTGTTGCGCGCACACGGTTGGATAGCTCGACGGTTCTGGGCCCACGAACCACCCCAAACGATTGTCCCAATAATTATGGATATGTTGAAACAGCGTAAGAATAAGGAATAAAGCGAGTGCGGCAAATCGCCAAGCAGGCACGATTGTTCATGGATGCGGCCGAGATTGCGCGCGCCGAGCAGCAAATTGCCGAAAAGCAGCGAACTATCAACTACGACACGAAGGAATTCACGGTCGAATTGTTAGTAAACAAGTTTCGAGCGGGTGAATTCACGATCCCGCGCTATCAACGCGAATTCGTGTGGTCCGATGAGCGGAGATCACGCTTCATAGAATCAGTCATACTTGGGCTGCCAATTCCATTCATGTTTACAGCCGAAACCCCTGAAGGAGTATTGGAGATCGTAGACGGAGCGCAGCGCATTCGAACTCTTAGTGCCTTCATGGATGATGGGTTCCGCCTTCGAAGTCTTGGTAGCCTAAATTCGTTGAACGGTGTCTCCTATTCGGATTTACCAGCGGCGCAACAGAGAAAATTCAAGAACCGAACCTTACGCATGATAGTCCTTTCAGATAACACGACGACGGATTCCAAGTTCGATATCTTCGAAAGAATTAATACCGGAAGCGACTCACTTCGCAATGCTGAACTGCGTAAAGGCGCATATCCGGGTCCGTTCTATCAACTAGTCGATGAGTGCGCAGGGAAAACAGACTTTATGCGACTGTGCCCCATAAATGAGCGCGTCGCGCGGCGAGGCGAGCGTCAAGAATTGGTGTTGCGATTTTTTGCGTACGCTGAGCGTTATCAGACATTCAAACACGACGTGGCTAGGTTCCTGAACGCATATGTCGTGGAGAAGAACAATTTTTACAAGACGAGCACCCCTGAGGCAGCGAAGGACCGCCTGAGCAAAGTGAGCTCCTTCGCCGAAATGTTATTGTTTGTCGATAAGTTCTTTCCGTTCGGGTTTGCAAAGACCCAACACGCGTCTACGACTCCGCGTGTTCGATTTGAGGCAATCGCTGTTGGGACGCATCTTGCTCTTCAGATTAATCCGAGTTTGAGGCCTCGCGACATGTCGTGGATAAACTCAAGCGACTTCCAGCATCAAGTTACCACCCACGCTAGTAACTCTGCACCACGTTTGACGGGTCGCATAGAGTATGTTCGCGATATGCTTCTTTCAGCCGTATGAACCTCCTTTTGCTGGATTACGAAGCAAGAGTCTCAGAGATAGAGGTCTATTTCGCATTTCTTGCGGATGTGGTAGCAAAGGGCGCGAAGCTGCACTACCCACGAGCCAGAAAAACTAAGCAGGCTGCAATCAGCGAAGATCTCGTCAAGATACTTAAGGCCAATGCGCTCCTTATACTCTATAACCTCGTCGAGAGTTCGATCCGGAATGGCTTGAACGAGATTTACGATTCGGTTAAGGCTGATAAGGTTCAGTATGAGGTTTTGCGTCAAGAGCTCCGCGAACTCTGGGTACATGATGAATTCAAGCCAGACCCGATGCGCCTTCCTGAAAACAACGCCAAGCGCGTTATCGAAATGCTTGAGTTAGTGATTAGTTCTAAGCGCATTCTTTTCGACTCAAAGCTGTTGCCGATAAGCGGGAATCTGGATGCAGAACGTGTGCGAGAGCTGTCCGCGAAATATGGATTTTCGCACCAGACGACCCGTTCAACCAAGGGCGGATATCACCTAACCCGTGTTCGGCAAGAACGGAACAATCTTGCCCACGGGTTGAAGTCGTTCAAGGAGTGCGGGCGCGACCTCACTTTGGATGCTCTAATCGAGATAAAACGCCAAGTCGTGTTGTACATTCGACAGATTCTGAAGAACATCCAGCGTTTCGTGGATCGTCGACAGTACTGTGTTAGGGGACAGCGGGCGCGCACTGCCTGAAAGCGCGTGCTAAGTTAGCATTTTCTCAACCTGAGACAAAAATTTTGTCAAGGGGGTCAGACGATACATTTTTGGCTTAAGTCATTGAAAACGCCAGAAATATAAAGTTCTCAATCATGTCCACTTTACCCTTTTGAATTTGCTATTCTGGATATATAGGACAAATTTTTGGGCGCAAAAGGCGCGGCCACAGGTCGCGTCTTTTGCTTTTTGAAGAAAACATGGGGACAGACGGGACGTTTACACGATTTTTCTGACGGGCTGCCGCGAGTGAGCACGCCCGCAGCGGCTAAAGCCGGTTCTTGTTGTCGATGCTCTTTCGGCACGAGTAAAACTCGTGCCCTTCCCGGTTCCGTGATGCCCAATTCCCGAAATGGGAAAAATCCTGTCAAGGGGGTGGGACGATACATTTTTGGCGTAAGTTGTTGAAAACGGGCGAAATATAAAGTCTCCAATCATGTCCACTCTACCCTTTTGATTTTGCTAGTCTGGATATATAGGATAAATTTTTCGGCGAAGAAGGCGCGGCCACGGGTCGCGCCTTTTGCTTTTTGGGCTTCGTGGTGGGGAAAAAGCAGGTTCCTCACCCGCGCTTTGCGCGGGTTCGGAATGACATCACGTGGGACGCTTTGCGCGGGTTCGGAATGACATCGGGTAGTGGTGGCTGTGGGGGAGTGGAAATGGGGCGAGCGAGACGGGGGTTGTTTGGGTTCAAGTCGTTTTCGGAGCGGGGCGCCTGGGTGGAGATGTTGTTTATGGCGGCGGCTTCGTTTCATGGGTATCGGGTGCTCAAGCCGTGGGGAGAGGTCTATGCCTACGACGTTGGGGTGGAGGGAGACGGGCGGCTGCTGCGGGTGCAGGTGAAGTCGACCAGTTATAAGTCGGGGGCGGGATATCTGTGCGAGTTTACGCACTCGAGCGGCGGGCGGATACGGCGGTACAGCGCCGGGGACCTGGATGTTTGCGTGGGGTATGTGATTCCGGAGGAGGTGTGGTACATCATTCCGGCGCACCGCATCACCGGGCACAAGGGCAAGTCGGCGATTACGCTGTGCCAGTTTGAAGGAGTGCGCAACCGTCCGAAATATGAGGGGTATCGGGAGGCGTGGGCGCTGTTGGGGAAAGACCGGGGTGAGTTGGAGAAGATGTGATTGATTCGTCGCCGGGGAAAAGCAGGTTCCTCACCCGCGCTTTGCGCGCGTTCGGAATGACATCATGTGTGAGCGCTTGGCGCGGGTTCAGAATGACATTGCTCAAGTGAAGCGCGCTCGTGTCCCAATCACCGGGCGCGCAGCAGCAACACGGGCACGCTGATGTTGTGCTGCACGCGCGTGGCGGTCGTGCCCAGAAAAAAGTCAGCCAGAAAGCGGTGGCCGTGCGTGCTCATGGCGACCAGGTCGCATCCCTTCTGCTTGACCCAGTTGATGATTTCGTTGGCGGGCTCGCCGTAGGCGAGTTCGGCTTCAGTAGGGATGCCCTCGGATTGAAACTCGACGCGAACGCTGTCGAGATAGGCAGTGTCTTCGGCGATCTCGCGGCTGACGGCGTCGGGGCCGTAGGTGCGCGCGGCCCATCCGTCGGCGACATGGAGCAGGACGAGGCGGCTATGGGCGAGCTTGGCCAGGCGCTTCACGTGCTCGATGATGGCGCGGTCGGTCGGGCTGCCGTCGAGAGTGACGAGAATTTTGTCGTACATGGTTGTTGTTCAGATCAGCGCGTGCGTCGAAGTTGGTTTCTTACGCCCCTTCGGGGCTGTTCCTTGTCTTTCTCATACCCACGGCTTGCGCCGTGGGCTGCATTCTTTTGCCGCTTCGCGGCTTTGGATCAGTTCGTGAATCGATCGGGGCGCGCGAGACGGGTTGAGTTCCCAGCTTCAGGACACTTTTTCATACCTCGACGATCATTCCTCGACGATCATCCCCCAACAATCAACTGCCACGCCGTGCGAACCGAGTCCGGCAGGCCGTAGATGTCCATAGCGGCGATCAGGATAGCACTCGCCCATCCTGCGGCCAGCAGAAAGCGGCCGTTTCGCCAGCTACCCATGCGGAGGCGCGAGCTAGTGAAGTGCAGCAGGGGAAACATGGCGAACGGCAATTGCAGCGCGAGCACGACCTGGCTCAGCGTGAGCAGATCGGTGACGCTGGAGTCTCCGCGCAGCCCGATGACCAGCACCGCCGGCAAGATCGCGAGAGTGCGCGTGATCAGGCGCCGCAGCCACGGCTTGATGCGCCAGTGCATGAAGCCTTCCATCACAACTTGCCCGGCGAGCGTGCCCGTAATCGTGCTGCTTTGCCCCGCGGCCAGCAGCGCAACCGCAAACAACAAGCTGGCAAAGGCCGTGCCGAGCAGCGGGGCGAGCGTGAGATAAGCCACCCGAATCCAGTCGCTGTTGGCGCCGAAGGCGATGATGTGGCCTCCCGGGACCACGACGCTTTGTTTTCCGAAGAAAACGGTCGCGGCCAGAACCAGGATGGCGGCATTTACAAAAAAAGCGATCGTCAACGCGACAGCGGAGTCGATGGTGTTGAACTGCAGCGCCCGGCGGATGGAGGCGTCGTCCTTCTGCAGGCGACGGCTCTGCACCAGCGCCGAGTGCAAATACAGATTGTGCGGCATGACGGTGGCGCCGATTATGCCGATGGCTACGTAGATCATTCCGGCCTGTCGGAAGTGAGGGGTAACTAGCGCGGCGCCGAGTTCCAGGAAACTTGGGTGAGTTTCGGGGAGGATGAAAATTTCCACGAAGTAGCAGACTCCGATGGTCGCGACCAGGACGAGCACGACCGCCTCGATGGTGCGCATGCCGAAGCGCTGCAGGCCTAGCAGTAGGAGAACGTCTAGCCCCGTGATGATCACGGCCCATAGGAGCGGGATGTGGAAGAGGAGATTTAGCGCTACCGCGCTGCCTAAGACTTCTGCCAGGTCGCAGGCTCCGATGGCGATTTCGCTCATCAGCCAGTTGGGCCAGCGGGTCCAGGACGGGTACCAGTCGCGGCATGCTTGCGCTAGGTCTTTTCCTGTTACTACGCCGAGGCGGGCGGAGATGACTTGCATGAAGATGGCCATCAGGCTGGCCAGGCCTACGACCCATAAGAGGCCGTATTTGAATTGCGCGCCGCCTTGCAGGTCGGTGCCCCAGTTGCCGGGGTCCATGTATCCGACGCTGACCAGGATGGCGGGGCCGACGAAGGCTCGCCACTGCTCCCAGAAACCGGCCTCGTGATGTGGGACTGCGACGGAGCTGTGGACGTTTTCGAGGGAGAGATGGTTGGCGTGGGGGGAGCCGCCCGCATTGAGCGGGGCCGGCATCGCGGATTGGGATTGATCCCCCTGAGTCATGGTTAGCTGATGGTGCGGGCCCCCCACTTACTTATTAGCACCAGTATACACAGGGAGGTAAACTATAGTTAACTACTTTGTGGCGTTGCGGTTTGGCTGACGCGTTAGGCCAGTTGAGCGGGAGATCCTTCGCTACGCCTCGCTTCGCTCGCCCCCGGCTATAAGCCGGGGGTCTACCAAAGCGGCTGCGCTCAGGATGACAGCGCTACTGACCTGCAGTGGATTTTTCCCTCGACATTTCATGTGCCTGCGTGCGTTGGCACCCATCGCCCGCCACGCACATGAGATTGTAGGGATGCTTCGACTGCGCAGGCGGTCCGCTTTGCGGGCCGCCCGCTCCGCTCAGCATGACAGCGCCCTGAGAGTGCTGAAGAAGCTGCTGACCCCTAGATGTGAATCCAGTTGATTAGGATTAGCGCGAGCGTGGCTGTGGCTACGGCGATCCAGAGGGTTAGGCCTTGGAGAAGCGGACGGAGGCCTACCTTCTTTAGGGTTTCTTTGTTCAGGCCTGCACCGATTAAGAACAGCGTTACGGTTAATCCAATCTTGCCGAGGCGGCTTAGCGTGGTGAATGCTGGATTGAAGCCGGGGAGCAGCGTGTTGAGTAACGCCGCGACGCAGAAGAAAAGAATGAACCAGGGCCACTGGATGCGGGCTTTGCTTTTGAGGGCTACTGCGGTTGCGATGGAGAGGGGAACAATCCAGAGCGCGCGTGCTAGTTTGACGGTCGTGCCCACCGCTAGCGCTCCGGCGCCGTAGCGCGCTGTGGCGCCGACTACGGAACTGGTGTCGTGAATGGCGAGTGCCGACCAAAGTCCGAATTGCGACTGGCTCATGTGCAGCGCGAGCCCAATGAGCGGGAAAAGAAAGAGCGCGATGGAATTCAGAATGAAGACGGCGCCTAGCGAGACAGCCATTTCTTCTTCGCTGGCCTCGGCGATGGGGCCGACGGCGGCGATGGCGCTGCCTCCGCAGATGGCGGTTCCGGCAGAGATGAGGAAGGCCGATTTTTTGCTGACGCGAATCAGATATCCGAGAGCCAGGCCGGCGAGCATGACTGCGGTGATGCTGACGGCGGTGTAGAGGAAGCCGGAGCGTCCGGCGTGCGCTACTTCGTGAAGATTCATGCCGAAGCCGAGGCCGACGACCGAGGCTTGCAGCAGAAATTTCGCCAGTTTTTTCGATTCGCCCTGAAATGGATTGGTGACGGTCAAGCCATAGACGAGGCCGCCGAGCAACGCGAAGGGTGGGGAGATGAGACCGGTGGCGGCGAGGATGAGTCCCAGGAAGAAGAGGCGCTTGTCCACGGAGATAGTTTCGCGTGCGAGCTACGCCCGAGTCCAAGCAGTAGTTTCAATGGGTCATTAGGGGGATTTATCACGCGGAAGTGCTTGACTGGCGCGGCTTTCGGGGGCCCGAAAGCAGGCGGCCGCGGGACAGGGCGAAAGCGCGGAAGGCGGCCGGCAGGCCTTGCTGCGCGGGGCCGGTGCGGGTTACGAGAGAGAAGTGGCGGGCGATCTGGAGTCCGCGGACCTCGGCTGTCTTCAGCACGCCCAGCTCGAGCTCTTTGGAGATGGCCCAGCGCGAGACGAAGCCGATGCCGAGGCCGGCTTCGACGGCGGATTTGATGGCTTCGGTGGAATCCAGATACATCACGGACTTGAAGTTCTTCGGTTTGAGTCCGGCCTTATCGAGCGCGAGTTCGACTACACGGCGCGAGCCGGAGCCTTGCTCGCGCATGAGCAGGCTGGAGGCTAGCAGTTGTTGAGGCGTGAATTGAATGGCGTCGGTGTCGGGGGGCGAGATGAGGACGAGTTCGTCGCGCATGAAGGGCTCGGTGTGGACTCCGCGCTCACGGGCGGGGCCCTCGATCAAGCCGATGGAAACTTTGTCGGCGAGGAGAAGGTCGACGACTTCTTCCGTGTTGCCGCTGTGCAAGTCGAGTTGCACGCGCGGATGCTCGTTGAGAAATGCTCCGATGAGGCGTGGAAGCACGTATTGTGCGATTGTTGTGGAGACGCCGAGAGAGAGTTCGCCGGAGAATTGTCCGTCTTTGCAGAGGAGTTCTTGTTCGGCCTCGGTTGCTAGTGTGGCTAGTTTTTGCGCATAGCGGAGAAGGGTGGCTCCTTGCGCGGTTAACGTTACTTTGTTGGCTGAGCGATCGAAGAGGCGGATGCCTAGATCGTTTTCGAGGGCTTTGACCTGGAGCGTGATCGCTGGTTGAGTTAGGAAGAGATGTTCGGCGGCTTTGCGGAAGTTCAGGTGCTCGGCTACGGCGCGGAAGACTTTTAGGCGGAAGTTTTCGAGTTGGGCCACGGGTGTTCGGGGAATTATAGCTTTGGCGGGTGTTGGTTCCCCACCCGCCAAGGGATAATCGGCGTCAAGACAAGCAACAGCAGCGCTGGGATCAGCTTCCTGCGCTAGGAGTACAAGCATGGACCAATCCCTTCAAGTCGTGATCGAGATGAACGAGCTCATCTTGAGCCGGCTCAAGCACGATCTCCAAGATGTAACTGAGGAGGAGGCCGACTGGAGGCCGCTGCCGCAAGCCAACAGCATTAACCTGATTCTGAGACACTTGCTCATCGAGGCCTATGAGCACCTGGCGAGGATCGATCCCGGCGCGCCGCGTGCTGCACACCCAGGTGCCTCCATATCCCTGGACTTCGAGCGAAACCTGAAGGATCTGGAGGAGCTTTACCGCGCCTTTCTCCATGCGCTGCACCAGACCACGCAAGCCGACTTGCACCAACTTACGGTACAGACTTATCCGGCGACGCGGCCGGGCCGTCCGTCCCTGACGCCGCATTTGCTGGGCTACCATCAGGCGCTGCATCTAGCCGGGCATCTGGGCCAGATCTCCACCATTCGCAATCTGTTCCGGAAGACACGCGGTGAGCCGGCGCGGTTCTTTCCGGAGAACCCCAACTTCCCACTAGATTAAGTAGCGCGGTTTTGGTCACGAAAGCACGGAGGTACGTAAGAAACACGTAAAAGCCCCGGCCGTCATCAGCCAGATTACCCTCGCCGGCTGCGCGGATTTGGCAATCTCGCCCACGACGCACATCAGATTGCAGGGATGCTTCGACTGCGCTCAGCATGACAGGGCTGCGAACTGAATCGTTAGCGCAAAAGCAAAGTGCGGTTTGGCTGAGGCGCTGGGCCGGCTAAGCAGGAGATCCTTCGCTACGCCTCGCTTCGCTCAGGATGACAATCGATATAGTTTGGCATCTCTAAGAGGGGCACAGCTCTCGTCACGACTGTCTGCCTTATGGACGATCCGCGCTTGCCGCACTGCAGATTTCTGCTGTCGTACGGTCCCTCACGGCGGCTTTGCCGCCGTTCAGGATGACAGATTGATGGCACAGTGGGCCCACGTGCTTTGTTCGTGTGGGAGCGGGGTGGAATATAATTTTGGTCGCGCATGGGGCTTACTTCCGGGACAAAGCTTGGTCCATATGAGGTTCGGTCGCCGATCGGGGCTGGCGGCATGGGCGAGGTGTATCTGGCGCGGGATACGCGGCTGGACCGCACGGTCGCCATCAAGACTTTGCCCGCGCACCTTTCAGAAAATCCTGAGGCGAAGCAGCGCTTCGAGCGCGAGGCACGGACGATTTCTTCGCTGAACCATCCGAACATCTGCACGCTGCACGATATTGGCCATCAGGACGGCGTCGACTACCTGGTGATGGAGTATCTCGAAGGCGAGACGCTGGCCGAGCGTCTGCGCAAGGGGCCGATGCCGGTGGCGCAGGTGTTCAAGTACGGAATTGAGATTTGCGACGGGTTGGAGCGCGCACATCGCAGCGGCGTGGTGCATCGCGATCTGAAGCCGGGCAACATCATGCTCACGAGAACGGGCGCGAAGTTGATGGACTTCGGCTTGGCGAAGTCCGTCGTGTTGACTACGGATGCGTCTTCTGGTTTGACGGCGACTATGACTACGCCTTTGGGCAGCAGCCCTTTGACGGCGCAGGGCACGGTGGTCGGCACGTTTCAGTACATGTCGCCGGAGCAGGTCGAGGGCAAGGAAGCGGACGCGCGGTCGGATATTTTTGCTTTGGGCGCGGTGCTCTATGAGATGGCTACGGGCAAGCGCGCATTCGAAGGGAAAACGGCGGCTAGCGCTATGGCGGCGGTGCTGGAGCGCAGTCCCGCTTCGGTTTCGTCGGTGCAGCCGATGATGGCGGCGGGGTTTGACCACGTGGTGCAGGAGTGTTTGGCGAAGGATCCTGATGACCGCTGGCAGAGCGCGGGCGATGTTGGGTTGGAATTGAGGTGGATTGGGGCGGGCGGAGCGAACGTTGCGGCGGCTGCGCCGCACGTGCCTGCAAAGTCGCAGTGGCCGTGGCTGGCGGCATTGGGCGCGACCACCCTGGGGTTGCTAATTGCAGTTTTGGTCTTGAGTCTGCGCGGGCACGAACCCTCGCCGGCGCTGCGCTCGTATCTGACGCCGCCGCAAGACACCATCTTCGATTTCGTCGGCGATTTCGCAGGTCCGCCGGTAATTAGCCGTGACGGTTCGGCCATCGTGTTTTGCGCGCGTAAAGCGAAAGAGCCGAACGCGCTGTGGGTGCAGTCGCTGACCGACCTGGCGCCTCGAAAACTGGAAGGTAGCGAGGGCGCGTCGTTTCCCTTCTGGTCGTACGACGAAAGATTCGTCGGATTCTTCGCAGACGGACGGCTGAAGAAACTTCCCGCCGCCGGTGGCCCGGTCACGGTGATTGCGGACGCTCCTAACGCGCGCGGCGGCGCATGGAACCGCGACAACGTCATCGTGTACGAACCCGATTACCGCGATTCACTGTGGCGGGTCAGCGCCCTGGGTGGAACTCCCTCGCGCCTTACAAAATTCGATGCGGGCAAGCACACCACGCACCGCTGGCCGGTGTTCCTGCCCGACCAAAAACATTTCCTCTTCTTCGCCACCAGCCACTCCGGAGACTCGGAGCACGGAATCTATTTCGCATCGCTGGATGACGGATCGTACAAGCGGGTGCTGGATGCCGATTCCGACGCCCAGTATGTTTCGGGCTATCTGATCTATCACCAGCAGTCGCAGTTGCTGGCGCAGAAATTCGACGCGGCTACGGGAGCAGTCTCGGGCGATCCGATTATGCTCGAGAATTTCGTCGAGTACGATGCCGGCACGTGGCACACGACCTTCACCGCCAGCCAGAACGGGTTGCTGGTCTATGAGCCCGGATCGCGGACGGGAGCCGGCACGGACCTGGTATCGCTTGATCGCACAGGCAAATCGCTGGGAAAAGTGGCGGAGCGGGCGGCGTACAAGGGAAGCGGGCGGTTGTCTCCGGATGGGAAACGGCTGGCGATTTCGGTGGGCGATCCGGAGGCGGATGTTTGGGTGTTCGATCTGGTACACGGATCGAAGACGCGATTGACCTTTGGCGAGGGCACGCACCTGATGGTTTCCTGGTCGCCGGACGGCCAGAAAATCGTCTATGTCACGCAACACGGCGCGACGCTGATGGCGGGAACTTCGTTGCGCATGCGACTGGCCAATGGCGGTGGTCAGGAAGAAGTGCTGTTGCAAACTGGCACTTCGTTGCAGGCAACCGTCTTGTCACCGCAATTTTCTCCGGATGGAAAATATTTGCTTTATATGCAGCAGAGCGGGCCCACGGACGCCGAAATCAAGGCTATGCCGCTGACCGGCGACAGGAAGCCGTTTACCGTGCTGAAGCCGCAGTCGGCGCAGACGCGCATCGTGCAGTTCCGGCTGTCGCCCGATGGACGCTGGCTGGCTTACAGCTCGACTGAGTCCGGCCGCGAAGAACTCTACGTGACCCATTTCCCGAGCGGCCAGGGCCGCTGGCAGATTTCGCAGGAAGGCGCGACATTTCCGACATGGCGCGGCGACGGAAAGGAACTGTGGTTCCTGGGACCGGATGGCGCGTTGCGCTATGTGACCGTGAACGCGAAAAGCGAGGAGTTTGAATCGGATCCAGTGCGCGAGTTGTTCCAGCTCAGCTACACGGCTCCGCTGGGGGATCCTTTCGACATCAGTGCCGATGGTCAGAGGATTGTGGTGACGACTTTGCCGGAGAGTCCGCCGACGCCGCTGGTGCTGGTGACTAACTGGATGAATGGAGTGAAGAAGTAGCTGGAGCCGCGGACGCATTCGGCCGCCCAGGAAGAGCGAGGATTTAAGGACTGAGAGTTTCGGCGCTCGCTCCGCGGAGGAAATGCGTCCGCGGCTCCATTGTTTTAGCGCTTCGCGCGGCCGACTGGGGCGAGCCAGACTCGTTCGCTCGCGGCAGGGCCAACAGAAACTCTTCCTGCCGGAGTGGAGAGAGTCAGCGTCTGGTCGTAGTTGCGTTCGATCAAGCGCAGCTTCGCGCCCGGGCGGATGCCGCGGTGCTCGAGGAATTCGAGCAGGCCGCGGTCGCGCTCGTAGATGCCACTGACGGTGTAGGCGCTATCGAGTGCGGCGTCGGAGAGAAGCACGAGACCGCGGCGGCGGCGGCTGGTTGGACTCTCGAGTTCGCTCAAATTGCCGTGCGGGCAGGCTCCGTCTACGCCGAGCTTCGCCAAAAGCTTGGCTTCAAAGTCGGGAGACACGGCGTGTTCCAGGCGTTCGGCTTCGTCGTGAACCTTCCACCATTCCATGCCGAACATTTCCGTGAGCATGCGCTCGATCAGATGATGCCGCAGCGTGAGCCGGCGTGCGATCTTACGTCCTTCTGACGTGAGGCGAATGTGTCCGCTGGATTCGACGCTGACTAGTCCGTCTTTTTTGAGACGGCGCAGCGCCATGGTGACGGCCGGCGGCGTGACTTTCAGCAGGTCGGAGAGGCGCGCGGAGATGACGACTTCTCCGGCGGTTTCGGCTTCGAGGATCGACTTGAGATAGTCTTCCTTCGAGACGGTGATCATTTGTTCGGATTATACTTCGCGGGAGTTAACCATAGTTAATGCCGGGGATGGGTCGGTGGAGTGGCTGAGAATTTTTGATTGATGATTTTTGATTGTGGATTGAAAAGCGGGTCTATTCGCGCAGCCGGACCCGGGTGGGTTTCAATCATCCATCAAAAATCATCAATCAAAAATTCAAAAAGGACAGTCCGGAGCCCCCGAGACTGTCCTTATGAAAACCCTCCCGGTTAGAAGGGCAACTTGATGACGTTACGGTACCGTCGTGATGTTGCATGCTGGTTGCAGAACGATGAATATCTGATGAATTCCTTATCGCTGTTATAGTAGTCGGTTATCCCACGTACTTATTGCGGTCTGCGGTGACATCTTTCTTTTCTTTCTTTTCTGTGTCGAGAGGATTGGATGCCTTCCACAACTTCGCGAAAAACTGAACAGTCGCGGCGGCTGCAACAGCGCGCGGAGAGCTTGATTCCGGGAGGAGTGAACTCTCCGGTGCGGGCATTTCGCTCGGTAGGTGGCGATGCGCCCTTCATTGTGCGCGGCAAAGGATCGCACATTTGGGATGCGGACGAGAATGAGTACATCGATTATGTGGGATCGTGGGGGCCGCTGATTCTCGGCCATGCTGAGCCGGGAGTGCTCGATGCGATTGTGGCCGCGGCTTGCAACGGAACCAGCTTCGGCGCGTCGACGCCGTCGGAGGCCGATCTTGCAGAGCTGGTGATTGGCGCATTCCCCAGCATGGAGAAGGTGCGCTTCGTCAGTTCAGGGACGGAAGCTACGATGTCGGCGATCCGGCTGGCCCGCACCCACACAAAACGAAAATACATTGTGAAGTTTGAAGGCTGCTATCACGGGCATGCAGATGCGCTGCTGGTGAAAGCTGGCTCGGGCGTGGCGACGCTGGGGATTCCGGGATCGGCGGGGGTTCCGGATGAATTCATTCAGTTCACGGTGGCGCTGCCCTTTAACAATCTTTCGGCGGTGGAGCACGCCTTCTCGAAATACAAGCATCAGATTGCGTGCGTGATCGTGGAGCCGGTCGTGGGCAACATGGGATGCGTGCCGGCGGCCGACGATTATCTCGTTGGCTTGCGGTTGCTGACTGAGCGTGAGCGCGCGGTGCTGATTTTTGACGAAGTGATGACGGGATTTCGCGTGGCTCACGGGGGAGCGCAGGAGTTGTACAACATCAAACCGGATTTGACGACGCTGGGAAAAATTATCGGCGGAGGTTTGCCGGTTGGCGCTTACGGTGGTCCCAAGGAGATCATGGATCTGGTCGCGCCGCTCGGCCCGATGTATCAGGCAGGGACGTTGTCGGGCAATCCGCTGGCGATGGCTGCTGGATGCGCGATGCTGAAGCAGTTGCGCGATCGCAAGGGAGAGATTTATCCGCGGTTGGAAAAGTTGAGCGCTGATTTGGTGGCTGGTGTTGCCGCAGCGGCGAAGGATGCGGGAGTAACGCTGACCGCGAATCGCGTGGGCTCGATGTTTACCTGGTTCTTTAACAACGGGCCGGTCACGGATTGGGATTCGGCTTCGAAGTCTGATACGGCTGCGTTCGGGAAGTTTTTCCGTGTCATGCTGGATGCGGGAGTCTATTTGCCTCCTTCGCAGTATGAAGCTGCGTTTCTGGGAGCAGCACATACTGACGACGATGTGCAGCGCACCATTGCAGCGTCGAAGGACGCATTTGCCGCAGTGAAGAAGTAGCCCGAACGAGACCCCCTCCTCACTTGTGTGTGGGCAGCACAGACCAGATTTCCGGGTCTTCGGGCCCCAGCACCCACGAA
Organism: Candidatus Solibacter sp.; assembly: GCA_035501655.1. Taxonomy (GTDB): domain Bacteria; phylum Acidobacteriota; class Terriglobia; order Terriglobales; family Acidobacteriaceae; genus Sulfotelmatobacter. The sequence goes on along the minus strand of DATJVU010000033.1, from coordinate 307,554 downwards.
CAGAAACCTTCGAGGCCGCGGTCGCGGACCAGATTCAGGCGCTCTTCGAATCCGTGCTTGTCGGTGTAGAAGACCCAATCGCGATTGTCGTCGCGATAGAAATAGAACCACGCCGTGCGGTCGGCGGCGTCCCACTGAACCTTTGGGTGATACGCGGCCATGTACTCGTTGATTTCCGGCTGGCCGATGTATTCCGCGGACGGGTTCGGCTTTTCTTCTTTTCCTGGATCGCCGGCGAACCAGTGATATCCATAAACGGGGATGCCCAGCGACAATTTTTCTTTCGGAACGAACTGCAGCGCGTAATCCAGGTTCTCGACGGTCCATGCGTATCCTGCGACTGGACCGGGCTGAGTCCAGCGCGTGTTCTGGTCGTAGGTCATCAGGCAAATCAGGTCGACGGATGCGGCGAGGGCTTTCAGGTCATAGGCTCCGCGCCAGTTGGCGTAGAGCCAGTGCGAGTAGTTGCTCTTGCCGGGAAATCCCGGGGCGTTGGGTACGGTGGCAATCGTGAGTTGTAATTTTTCCTTGTGCAGCGCAGTGGCGGTTTCGGCTACGAACGCCGAGAGCGCACCGCGATCGGTCCAGTTCACATTTTCGAAATCGACCTGGAAGCCGCTGTAGCCGAACTTTTTTGATTCACTGATCAGCGCTGCGATGAATGCACTTTGCGACGCCGGAGTCGTGAGCAGCTTGTGCAGGTCTAGCTGCACCATGCAGGCTACGATCGGCATGACTGGAACGTGATGCGCGGCGGCGGTCTTCAGCGTGTCAGAGTTCGGTCCGCCCCAGACCAGGCCATTGCCGTCAGTGGAATACCAGGCAGGAACGAGGAGATCGACCTTATCGGCGTGATCCGCGAATGACTTCAACGACGCGGGATTATCGATCATGTAAAAAAGGGCCTTCGGCTGAGCGGCGACGGCAAGTGTGCTGACGAATAGCAGAAAAAACAGACGCTTCATCGGTGTGGCTCCATGTTCAGAACGTTCACGACTTGCTATCCGCCAACATCGTGGGAATGGTCACGAACTCGTATCCCTCGGCTTTGTAGCGTTGGATCAGATGGTCGGTGGCTCGGACCGTCTGCGAGCGGTCGGCACCGAGTTGCTTGTGGCCGCCATCGTGGAGCAGGATCACGTCGCCGCCGCGGATGTGTCTTGCGATTTTTCGTTCGATTGTGGCCGCAGGCGGCGCGTTCCAGTCGTAGCCGGTGACGTTCCACATGATCGGCTCGAGTCCGAGTTCTCGCGCGATGCGTAACGTTGCGGGCCTGCGGCCGCCGAATGGCGGGCGAAAAAGATTGGAGTGTTCGCCGATCACATCCTGCAAGATTGCGCGGCAAGCGGTGAGTTCTTCGCGGATTTCGGCGGCACTCTTGAAAATCAGAAGCGGATGTGTGTAGGTGTGATTGCCTACAGTGTGCCCGGACTGCACGAGTTCGCGCGCGATTGCTGGACGTTCCTTGGCGTAGCGGCCGATGAGAAAAAACGTCGCAAGCACGTTGTGGCGGGCCAAGACTTCGAGCAATCGCTGGGTGTGTTGATCGTTTGGGCCGTCGTCGTAGGTGAGGGCAATTTTTTTGGTTCCGCGCGCGAGGCCGGTGAAGGTGCGTCCGTACCACTGCGCCGTGGGCGCAATCGATTGGTAGCCGGCGGTTAGCGCGGCGGCGATGACGGCGCTTCCGGCGGCGAGCGGCGCGAGCATGCAGGGATTGTAGCGGATCGAGATATTGAGTGATTGGGCGATTGTGTGATCGGGCGATTGAAAATCGGGAATGGGGTCGTTGCCTTTTAATCGCTCGATGACTCAATCGCTCAATCCCTCAATCCCTGTTAACTTTTCCCGCAATTGCCTCCGGGGCGCAAGCAAGATATCCTGCGATATCCAATTCCATGGCCAATCTTTTTGAGCTCCCCCGGTACATTGCAGTGGAAGGACCGATCCGAGTCGGTAAGAGTACGCTGGCGCGCATTCTGGCCGAGCGGCTGAACGCGCAGCGCGTGATGGAGCCGGATTCGAATCCGTTTCTTGAGTCGTTCTATGACGGTGAACGCGGCTCGGCCTTTCAGGCGCAGTTTACGTTTCTGGTGCGGCGCTTCGAGCAGTTGCAGGCGCTCGATCTGGCGGCGCGCTCGCAGAAAGTTGTGGTCGCCGATTTTATTTTCGAGAAAGACAAGCTTTTCGCCTGCCTCAATCTGAACGATCAGGAACTCGACACCTACAATCGCTACTACAACTATTTCCGCGAGCAGTTGCCCACGCCTGATCTGGTGATCTATCTGCAGGCCACGCCCGAGGTGTTGAAGAAGCGGCTGAAGAAGAAGAATGCTCCGGGCGAAAAAGCGGTTAGCGATGAATATCTGGAAGAAGTGGTGAAGGCTTATGAGCACTTCTTCTTTCACTACACTTCGTCCGATCTGCTGATCGTGAATACTTCGGAGATCGACTTCGTCGACCGCAACGAAGATTTGCAGGAGTTGCTGCGGAAAGTGACCGAGCCGATTAAGGGTACGCAGTATTTCCTGCCGCTCGGCGGGCAGGAAGCGGCGAGTGCGTAGAGCAGTGGCCAGTGGTCGGTGGTCAGTGGCTAGGCTCATGTCGCGGCAGGCAATACACGGCCAGCGTTTTTCCTACTTTCGAGAACTCCGGATCGGCCGTCACTAGCCAGGCATTGCGCTCGATGGCCAGTTCCGCGGCGAAAGAATCGGCGTAGCCGAGATTGTGTCTCTGCTTGATTGTGGCAGCGCGAGTCGCGCGAGTTTTGTCTGCCGGTATTACAACGATTGGCAGCGTGCCAAGCTTGACCTCTGCTTCCTGCGCTTTCGCTTCGCCGTAGCGTCGCCACTCGATGTAATAAACTTCGCCCCAATTGACTGCCGACATCCACAGAGGAAGATCACTGTATTGCGCATCTGCCAGCATCCTTCGTACTTTTTCGGCGGCAGGCTGCCGGCCTTCGAAGAATCCGATCAGGGCGTTGGCATCCAGCACATAGCGGCGGATCGAAGAGCGAGAGGCAGGCACTATTCTTCTTCCCGCTCGCGCTTGCGTTGCCGTTCGCGCTCGGCAAGCGATTCTTCAAACGCTGAAGGTTCGCCTGGACGCGGCTTCAAAAATCCCTGGACTTCGTCGAGGATGCGCTCGAAGGAGGTGAGTACGAGCTGGCCTCGATCTTCTCTCCACATGGCTCGAGTCCCCTTTTTAAGTCCAAAACGCTTGCGGAGCTCAGCAGGAACTACCACCTGCCCCTTGGAGCTAATCGTGGCTTGGTAAGACGGCATGGTTACTATTTTACCTAAACAAAATGAGTAAGACAACTGAGTATATGCCTTACCTAGATCCCGAGGCGGCCAAATCTAAATAAGACAATCGGTTAGCTTAAGGCAGCTGGGCTAATCTTTTTCGGCGCGCCCACAAGTATCTTCGGAGTAAAATATGATGAGTGTTGACAGGCTCTATCCGGCTGGGCTGGAGGGGCACTGGAGGAAACATGAGTCTCACGCCGATTGGTGTTCGTCGTCTCGACGAACACGGGCAGAAAACCACTACCGCGTCTCTGCGGGAACAGAAACTCCAGCACGATCCCATCACTTGCGTCACCGCTTACGACTATTCCGCTGCGCGCCTTGTCGATGAGGCCGGAGTCGAGATGGTTCTTGTCGGCGATTCGTTGGCGCAGACCATGCTGGGCTACGAGAATACGCTCTCGGTCACGATGGACGAGATGCTGCATCATGTCAAAGCCGTGCGGCGCGGGGTGAAGAATGCGCTGCTGGTGGCGGACATGCCTTATGGGTCTTATCAGTCTAACCCCCAAAACGCTATAGACAATGCGTTGCGCTTTGTGAAAGAAGGCGGCGCGGAAGCGGTGAAGATGGAAGGCGGCGAGAAGCGCGCCGACCTGATTCGCCAGATTATCGACGCCGAGATTCCGGTCGCCGGGCACATCGGGCTGACGCCGCAGTCGGTCAATGTGATGGGCGGATACAAGGTGCAGGGCAAGAATCTTGCAGGCATTGAACAGCTGATGCGCGATGCTGTGGCGCTGGATCGCGCGGGTGTGGCGTGCCTGTATCTGGAAGGGATTCCGCGCGAAGTGGCGGCCATGATCACGGCGGAGGTGAGCGCGCCGACCATCGGCATTGGCGCCGGCCCGGAGTGCGACGGCCAGGTGCTGGTGTTTCACGACATCGTGAACCTGACTTTTGGGCCGCCGGCGAAATTCGTGCGGCGATATGGAGACGCGGCGGCGGTGATTACGCAAGCGGTGCAGGCATTTCGGGCGGATGTGAAGTCGCATCAGTATCCGTCGGATGCGGAGTCGTATCATCTGCCGAAAGAGACCCGCGCCGGTCTCGAAACCGTGTTGGCTCGCAAACGCGCTATGGGCCGATAAAACCTTGGCCACGGATTTGCGCGGATTTGGCACGGACTTGGTTGAATCGCAAGGACTTGATTGGGAGTAGCTACCGTCATCCCGAGCAGAGCCGTTCTTCAGGCGGAGCAAGGGATCTCCCCCAATGGGCACTTAGGGGGAGATCCCTCCGTCCGCTGGAAAAAACGTGGACGTTCGGGATGACGCCGAGAGGGTTGGCAAAATCGAACCGTTATCGACTCGGGAACCTGCATCGTGTGGTTTGCGTATTGTTATGTGTGGGGCGGTTTGCGGTAGGCTAGGTCTACAAGGAGGTAGATATGCATCTCTTGGGATTCTTCTTCTTCCCATTCTTCGGGCTTGGATTTGTGATGTATTTTCTGCCGTCGATCATCGCTCTGGCCCGGAGCAAGCGCGATCTGCTGGCGATTTTTCTGCTCAACCTCTTCCTTGGCTGGAGCGTCATCGGATGGATCGTGGCTTTGGTGTGGGCAGTGAAGAACGACACTCCAATTTACGTTCGCTAGGCACGTTGGGGTAAACTCGCCGCTGTGATGTTTCGACCGGGAAAGGCTCGATCTCCGGGCTGTGTGCTGGTTTCGGCGCTTCTTTTTCTCTTCGTTCTGAGCGGCTGCTCTTCGCAACCGAAGGCGCCAAGCGCTCCTGATCCTGCGACTTTGCTCCAGGCAATTCCCTCTGCCGACGCTGCCCGGTACGAGCGCATTACTAATATGAAGCAGTGGCGCAATCCCTACATCATGGTACGGACGAATGATGTCGTGCTCTACGATTTCGCCGACAACGCTGAAATTGAGTTGAAGCCGGATGAGTTGTTACCGGCGCTGGCAAAGCTGCCGGCTTCGAACTGGCCGTATGGACGGGTGGTGGCGACCGCGGAAAATGGCGTTCGCGCGTCAGAACAGGATGGAGTGGCAATTCGCCGAACTAAAGGGATAGTGGGCGGCTTGCTGGCGAACGCGAAGATTGCGGTGAAGTGGGTGCCCTCGCCGTGAATGCAGCCGTCGAACTTCTCGACCGGACAACTGACAGCGGCTGTCCGACATGAATCTTGAAGATCTACACAACCATCGCTGAGATGCGGGCCGCCTCTCGTGCGGCACGGGCCGACGGGAAGCGCGTTGGCTTCGTGCCCACCATGGGCGCCCTGCACGAGGGGCACCTCTCGCTGGTGCGGGCGGCGCGGGCTTCATGCGACTTCGTCATAGCGTCAATCTTTGTGAATCCCACGCAGTTTGGCCCGAATGAGGATCTGAGCAGGTATCCGCGGCCGTTCGAGCGTGACCGGGAGTTGTTCGAGCGCGAAGGCGTCGACGTTCTCTTTACGCCTTCACTCGAGGAGATGTATCCGGCGGGCGCGGTAACATGGGTGACCGTCGAAGAACTCAGCGGCAAGCTCGATGGCCGCTCGCGGCCCGGACATTTCCGCGGCGTGACGACGGTGGTTGCGAAACTCTTTCATGTTGTCGAGCCCGATGCGGCATTCTTCGGACAAAAAGATGCCGCGCAGGTGGCGGTCATCAAGCGCATGGTTCGCGATTTGAATCTGCCGGTAGAAATCGTGGTTTGCCCGATCGTACGCGAGCCCGACGGGCTGGCGATGAGTTCGCGGAATGCATACCTCGATCCGCAGCAGAGAAAGCAGGCGCTGGTGCTGCATCGCTCGTTGATGCGCGTGAAAGAACTGGTTGGTGCTGGCGAGCGCAGCGGCGCGAAGCTGGCCGCCAGCGGCCGCGACGAAATCGCCTCGGAAAATGAAGTGCGGCTGGACTACTTTGAGATCGTCGATCCTGAAACACTGGATGCAGTGGAGAGTACCGTGCAAGGCGCGCTGGCCGCTGTGGCCGCCTACGTCGGCAAGGCGCGCCTGATCGACAATCTGATCATTCCGAAACCAGACTAGGAATTCGGATAGGCGTATGGCGGATCATCGTACGACCAGTAAGGGTTGTACCAATAGGGAGACCAATCCCAGTAGGGAGCCCAGGCGTATCCGGGTCCCCACCAACCGGGTCCCCAACCCCAGCCCCAGCCCCAACCGAGTCCCCAACCCCAGCCCCAACCACAGCCCCAACATCCGAAACCGCCACGGAAACCCCATCCACCGCCCCAGCCAAAGCCGCCTCGCCATGCTGGCGCGACCGGACCGAGGAAGCCTCCTCGATTGAACGAGGCTACCGGTCCGAAACGAGTCGCGGAAGCCACAGTCGAAACGGAACGCTCGCCCCCAAAGCCATGCCAGTTGCCATCCGCAATGGCGGCGTGGTTGCTGGCCAATGCGCCGGAGCGTTCTGCCATGCCCGATCTCATGCCGGAGGCAGCGCCATTGCTGCCGCGCTCAAACGAATGCCATCCTGGAGAAGTATTCCGAACTCCCCGGCCCTCCGAGGCCCAAGGATGCGAAGCCCCCAGACCGCGCGACATTGACGAGGTTCCGCGCGTGCCCCCGAAGGAGCCTCGACCGCCAATCCCTTCACCGCCACCGTGGTAGCCGCCAAAGCCACCACCGTGCATGGCTCCGCCCGAGTAGCCGCCACCATGGAACCCACCTCCGGATCCGGCGTGGCCGCCACCGCCACCGTGACCTCCACCGTGCTGCGCCAGAGATTGTGTTGGAAGAAAGAAAACGGCAAGGGAGACTGCACTTGCGAGAAAGGCCTTCAGAAAGGTGGGATTCCTCATAAGACTACCTCCACCCGAAAGGTGCGCTGGCCGGCTCCGGGCGAGCCGCCGCTCAGGGATTCTATTCCAATTGGAACCCTGCGCGAGCGGGAAAGTTGCTCTGCTACGCCGATTTTGGCGCAGAATGTATGTTCGGCCCAGAGTGTTTAAGTTTGTTCCGCCTTTCTCAGCCACCGGCGGAAAGCAGGTTCCTCACCCGCGCTTTGCGCGTGTTCGGAATGACATCGGGAGAATTACGGAGCTTTATGAAATCCGCCTTTATTCGATGCGTCGGTGTGGCTTCTTTGTTTGTGGCTGCTTCAGGGCTTTCGTGCTCCAGCAAGGCGCCTCAGTCTACCTTTGTAACCAACGGACCCACGGTGCAAGTGGTGGAAACCACTGGGGATCAAACTCAGCTGCTGCAGGCTCAGCCGAATCTGACCTTTGGCACGGGCGGCTCAAACTCGGCCACCGTCATCACGGTCAACGACGCCACCACCTACCAGCAAATGGATGGCTTCGGCGCGTCGCTCACTGACTCCGCTGCGTGGGTGGTCTGGAACAAGCTCACCCCCGACCAGCAGACCGCGCTCTGGCAGAGCCTGTTCAGCCCGTCGGCGGGAATCGGCATCAGCTTTCTTCGCCAGCCGATGGGCGCGAGCGACTTTTCCGCCAGCGGCAATTACAGCTACGACGACATGCCCGCCGGGCAGACCGATGCGAACCTGAACAATTTTTCTATCGCGCACGATACGTCCTACATCATTCCGCTGCTGAAGAGCGCGATCGCGGTCAATCCAAACATGAAAGTTGTGGCCGTGCCCTGGAGCCCGCCCGCGTGGATGAAGACGCCCGCTTCCATGAACGGCGGAAACATGAACACCACGTACTTCCCCAGCCTGGCGCAATATTTTGTGAAGTTCGTGCAGGGCTATCAGCAGTCGGGAGTGCCAATCTATGCAGTGCTTCCGCAGAATGAGCCGCTGAATCCGAACAACAACTATCCCACCGAATATCTGGCGGCGACCGATGAGGCTGCCTTCATCGGCGGCAATCTCGGCCCCGCGATGGCTTCGGCCGGTCTCGGAAACGTGAAGATCCTGGCCTACGATCACAACTGGGACAACACCGCTTATCCAGAAACGATTCTCGGCGATGCGACCGCCGCCAGCTTCACCGCTGGAAGCGCGTTTCACTGCTACAACGGCGACGTCAGCGCGCAATCGCAGGTCGAAACTGCGTTTCCGGACAAAGGAATCTGGTTTACGGAATGCTCCGGCACCGTGGGATCGAGCTTTGCCGGGGATCTGGCATGGAATGCCGAGAACCTGCTCATCGGCGCGACGCGCAACTGGGCGCGCAGCGTTTCATTGTGGAACCTGGCGTTGGATCAGAATTCTGGGCCTCAGAACGGCGGGTGCGGGAATTGCCGCGGCGTTGTAACGATCAACGCCAGCGTTTCGCCCGCAACCATTCAGAACAACGTCGAATACTATGTGCTTGGGCATATTGCTAAGTTCGTTGTGCCGGGGGCTTACCGCATCGACTCCACGAGCTTTGGCCACGGAAATATTGAGGACGTTGCGTTTAAGAATCCTGATGGATCGATTGTGTTGCTGGTGCTGAATTCGGCCAGCGGATCTTCGAGTTTCACGGTGAGTTGGAAGGGGCAGAGTTTTAACGCGAACTTGCCTGGCGGTGCTGTGGCAACTTTTGTGTGGAAATAGTTTTCGGTTTTGTTGGCGGCGGCATTTAATCATCCCTTTTTGAAGAGTCTGTCACGAAACTCGTGCCGTCCGTTGAAGCGGACTCGGTTCCTTCCACTTTCGCCTTCCCGCCACTCACGTGGCGGGCTAATGAATGCCGTCGCTCCGCGACTGGATTTTGTCCTGTTCCTCCCGCTATGCCTTTCCGGCGAGTTTCGTGGCGGAATCTTTTCCAAGCAGGGCCAGGAATCTTCAGACGCGGACATCTATGGGGGAGATCCCTCTCTCCGCCTGAAAAGCGGCTCCGTTCGGGATGACGCCCAAGAAAATTGCGGATTATAGAGCTTCTACTGTCGCTGATTATTGCTGCGGGGCTGCGGCTACTAGGCTGGGCTGAGGTTCGACTCGTTCGCGGACCAGACCTTCCACGAGCGTCCAGAGATGCGGGTCGCACTGGCTCTGCATGTGGTTGTGGGTGAAAACGCGATCGAACCAGGAAACGCCCTCGCAGGTTACCGGATTTTTTTGATAGTCGAAGAGGTAGTTGCCGAGTATATGCGTTTTGGATTCGTCGGCGGCCGTGATGAGAGGACGGCCGTGGATAAAGCCGTGGGGCTGATAGAAGTTGGCGGCGGCGACGACGTTGTCGGGAATAACGGAATCATGTTGCCAGGGCTTGGCGACGCTGTCGACCTGCACGGTGAGTTGTACGGGGATTCCCGCGCGGCGCAGCTCGCGTGCCAGAAGAACCACGGCTGACGCTCCCCAGCTATGGCCGAACAGAACAATGCGCGCTTGCGACCGTTCTTCCTCGCTGAGAACTCCATCGTGATTGTGGTCGAGCAGGCTGACGATCGTCTTGAAGGCGGTCTTGCGGTGGCGGTTCTCGAAGACGCGAACGTAGGCACTGCCTGAGTCATCCCGCTGGAGGCGCTTGGCCAACAGTACCGGCTGCTGATGCGGGTTGTCGTGGCGAACGAAGCCGCCCACGAAGCCGACTACGATCACCGAAAGCGAGGGTGGATGCGCGCCTACTGCGCCGTCGGCGGCGACACTGGATGCAGTGAGGACAAAAATCGCGAGGACTGCCGGCAGGAAACGAAATCGCGCGAGACAGGACACGCGGGCTCTTCAGTACCCAGATGATTCGCGCCACCCGAAAGTTGCCGAGAACGAGTTGCTGGAAAACAGCTCGTGCAAAGCCCTGGGGAGAACGGGACGACGGTACACATCCCGTACATCTTGGTGGCAGGGTTAAAAGCCTTGTCTAGCACGGCTTTTGGCCCGTTTGCGAACCCCGCTGGATAGTGTACACCTGCCGTCAAGACTTCGACCCAAGCTTTGTGCCGGAGACAAAAGGGTTCCCGTCGATAATATAGCGGAGCAGTTCGTCGGCAGCTTTGGTGATGCCGATGCGCGGCGTGATGCGAATTGAGCGGGGCTTGAAACCGTCTTGGCCGATCCATAGCCCGCTTCGCGGCCATGTCAAATCGACGCCATTGTCGCGAGCGCGCGTGATGCCGAAGGCCTCGGCCAAGCGGCCGGGGCCGCTGGTCAGTTTGCGCAAATCGCGCTCCGTAGCGACAGCCACGCCACGCGCCCTCGCCATTACTTCGATGCCTTCGATCGGTTCGAGCGCACGGAATAGTACGCCTCCCGCCTGGCCGGCCGGCTCGCACGACACATTCAGACAGTAGTGGTTCCCGTAGATGAAATAGATGTAGGCGTGGCCGGGTGGGCCGAAGAGAACGGCATTGCGCAGCGTTTGGCCGGCGGCTGAATGCGCTGCTGGGTCGTTTGCTCCGAGGTAGGCTTCGACCTCGACGATGCGCGCGGTCAGTCGGTTGTGTTTTTCTTCGCGAACCAGAATTTTGCCGAGAAGTTCGCGGGCTACGCGCCGTGGCTTGCGCTCGAAAAAATCGCGCGTCAATGGGCGAATGGAGGTCGTTCGGGGTGGGCGCATTGCCCGAGAATAATAAATGCTGCTGGCTTGACGGCGTGATTGCTATGAAAAGCGGGGTTCCTCACCGGCGCTTCGCGCCGGTTCGGAATGACATCACTTTGTCCTTCAACGCAACATCGTTGGCCACAATCTGTGCTTCCCCGCAAGCCGTGCTCGGCTATATCCCGGTCCCGCCGAGGATCAGGCTGTGAGCGATAATCCTGTTTGCGACACTCGCGCTACGTACCGACGTGAGGTCCCTCGCGCCGGCTTTGCCGCCGCTCAGGATGACATCGTGAAAGAGTTCGCCGACGAATTCGCTCACTGCCCACTCACCGCTCGCCCTAGATCGGCTTCGATTCTGTATTCCTGGCGGCGGTCACGTTGCTTGGCTCGTCTTCGAATGTTCTGCCGGGTTCGAAGGCTCGCTTCTCGTGTGACGATCCTGTCTTGCGGATCGCGTCGTGCCAGCCGTCGTCCCAGCTGATGCGGGCTTCGTTGTCCACCACTGTCCAGGTGCCGTGAGTTGAGCCGATGGACTTGCGCGCATCGCCATCCGGTTCGAGCGTGATGTAGAAGCGATGGCCGCTGCCGTCGCCGACCTCCCACTTGCCAAGAAAATGATTGCGTCCGGGCGCCATGGAACTGAGCGTCGAGGTCTGGAACTCGATGCGCGAGATTTCTGAGGCGGGAATCTTCTCTTTGTGGCCATCGCGATACACCACTGCCGACGGCGCCTTCATGTCGATGCTGGTGATCTCCGACATGGCGAATGTTTGCTGGTGACCGTCCTTGAAGACGATCACGATTGAGCCATGATCGTCGGCGGCGTTAAGAATAGTGGTAAGACTAAGTAAGACTGATACGGCGCCCATCATCAGGAGACCCTTGCGCATAAGCTCCTCCGGAAAACACTTCTTCCCTGCACATGATTACGAAGCGGTGCAGAGGGCGGTTCCATAGAAATGAGACGACTTCAGGGCCAGAACCCATCATCACCGGCCCCCGGAATCAGGCATTTCCCGCTCCCTTCAAATATGCGAGCACTTCTTCCCCGTGCCCTTCGGGCTTGACCTTCTCGAAGATGTGCTGAATCTTGCCATCCGGGCCGATGACGAATGTGGTCCGCGCGACGCCCATGACTTTTTTGCCGTACATATTCTTTTCTTTCAACACTTCATAGGCGATGGCCACTTTCTTCTCCGCATCGGCCAGCAGGGGATAAGGCAGGTCGTACTTATCGGAAAATTTCTTTTGCGCCCCAGGCGTATCCGGGGATATACCAAGCAGCACGGCGCCGGTTTTTTGAATCTGTTTATAGGAGTCGCGAAACTCGCGAGCCTCTACCGTTCAGCCGGGTGTGTTGGCTCGAGGATAAAAAAACAGTATGACGGTCTTGCCGCGCAGGTTCTTCAGCGCGATGTCCTGACCGTTCTCATTCGGCAAAGTAAAGTCAGGGGCTTTATCATTGACGTTCATGGATTTCTCTTTCTTTCAATCATCGGGCATTCAATCACAGGAACGCACCGCTAGAACGCGGGCACAGGGTGCGCCGGTCCTCCCTATCTTAACTCGCGGCGGTCGGCGTCAGCTTATTGCCAGCGTACTCATGCTTTTCTGTGCCGGATTTTTCTGCCGAGCCGCAGCCCAGGAAGACCGCCCGCAGATTTTCCCCGGAGAACGGAAAGCTCCCCGCAAAAAAGACGCCGGCCCGCGTGCCTTGGCCGTGCTGCAGATGGCGGGAAACGGCAAAGTGACGGCGGTTCCCGTGGCGATCCTGGTCAACGGCAAGTTCTACGACGCCACCGCCTACAAGGCCGACCCGGTTCCCATGGCATTGGATTCCGGGACGGTCTACGAAGGGGAGCGCACCGGCAGTTCCCTGGGCCTGTTCACGGTCGGTGGCGCGCTGCACAGCAATGCCGTGAATGCGCCTGATCCCTGGCTGGGCACCGGAAACTGGCGCCCAACCGGAACCGAACCCGCCAAGGAGGGCCCTAAAGCGGAGATCACGCCCCTCGGTATCGACAAATCGGATGAGCCTCCGCGCCTGACCAAGAACCCGGATGCGGCAAGGGAAACCAAACCGGCCGCTCCGGCTTCGACGCCCGCACCAGCGTCCCCTCCATCTTCATCTTCGGGAGACGAGCCACCGCGTCTGACCAAGCCCGCGACCACCGAAAAACCAAGCGATATGCCGCAACAGCCACAAGCTTCGGGAACCGCGACTAGTTCAAGCGGCTCGACATCGCCCTCGCAATCGACGACAAATACATCATCTGCACAGCCTGCTTCGAAATCTGGCGACAGCAAACCCACCGACACCAAAACCTCTGACAACAAACCGGCTGAGACAAAGCCTGCATCAGATTCGAAAACGCCAGATTCCAAGACCGATAAGAATGCCGATGCGAAAACAGACACCAAGTTGGAACCGAAGCCGGCCACATCCGACAGCGGGGCAGGCGAAGCCAATCGTCCCCGGCTCCGCCGCGGCAAGCCGGCCGAATCTTTCGCAGACGAGGAAGTCCCCGGATACAGCAAGTTCGGTGCAAAGCCGAAGGATGCTTCGGCAAAACTAGCAGACACCAGCGCCGCAAAAGGACCCATTGATCTCGTCCCAGCCATCTCAGACGCCAGCGGGCCCGAACCGCGCTCCTACAGTTTCGAATGGCTGAAGGGGGAAGAAGAAGATCGCCGCAAACAAATGATGGAGCTGGCCAAGGAGCAACTGCGCGCCTATCTCGCCGCGCAGGCGAAGTCGAAGACGGCGGGCGAGCCTCCAGCAAAATCAAAGGCCGTGTCGAAGAAAATTCCTGAGCCCATCTTCGGCACCGTGAAGATGGTGGCCTACGATCTTTGGGCCAGCAATCAGCCGGTCATTGTGTTCACGGCCGATGCACACATGCCACCTGCACCGGCGGGCGTCGGGCAATCTGCTTACGACACGGAGATGCAATATTCGATCGTACTCGTCGCGTATCCTGACACCTATGAAAACCTGCGGAAGATCTATGGCACCGTCACCGACAAGTTTCATCTCGATCTCACGCCGCGCCTTCAATTGATCGACGCGGTTGACGCCGATGGCGATGGCCGCGGCGAACTGCTCTTCCGCGAAACCTCAGACATAGGCACGGGCTGGGTGGTCTATCGCGCCTCCGCCGACAAGCTGTGGAAGCTGTTCGACAGTCTGAACCCGGAATAAACCGAGCGGCGCATAACGTCGGGGCTTTGTGTTGTGCACCTCCCTCCCTCCCTCTGTCCCCGTGGTGAAATGTTTTTCAACAACCTGCGACTGCCACAAATTCAGCCGTCTCCGCTAGAATGTCCCGGCACAGAAAGGACTACCCATGCGCAAGCTCTCCGCTCTCGTTGTTGTCATGTTCGCGCTGGCGCTCGCTCTCACCGCGCAGGACGAAGATTTCAGCAAAGTACAGATGAAGGTCACCAAAGTCGCCGGCAGTGTTTATATGCTGGAAGGCTCCGGCGGCAATATCGGCGCCTCGGTCGGCGATGACGGGATCGTGATCGTCGACGATCAATTTGCCCCGTTGGCCGACAAAATTCAGGCCGCGTTGAAGACGATCACGGACAAGCCGGTGCGATTCATCATCAACACGCACTACCATGGCGACCACACGGGAGGAAACGAATACTTCCAGAAACAGGCGCCTATCATTGCTCATGACAATGTGCGCAAGCGCCTTGAGAGCGGAGGAACCGGCGGCAACGGCGGCTCCATGCACTTTGAATCAAAACCCGCCGCAAAAGGGGCCCTGCCCATCATCACCTTCGATCACGACGTTACCGTGCATCTCAACGGCGAAGACATTCGCGCGCTCTACTTTCCCGCTGGGCACACCGATGGCGACTCCGTGATCTTCTTCCCCAAATCCAACGTGGTGCACATGGGCGACGACTTCGTCACTTACGGATTTCCGTTCATCGACGTCGCCAGCGGCGGCTCCATCGACGGCATGATCGACGGCGTGGAAAAAGTGATCGCGCAGGTTCCGGCTGACGTGAAAATCATCCCCGGCCACGGGCCGATTTCGACTGTTGACGATGTGCGCGCCTACGTCGCCATGCTGAAGGCTACGCGTGAGGTCGTGGCGAAAGCGATGAAAGATGGCAAGACTCTCGACCAGATGAAAAAAGAAAAGATTCTCGAGCCCTGGAAAAAATATGCCGGAGACTTCGTCAATGCCGACGCTTTCATCGAGACGATCTATAACTCGCTGAGCGGCCAGAAAACCGGCGCATTCATAAAGCACAACTAAGGTCAGCGAGTGGAATGGAGCCGCGGACGCAGCCTGCCCCTCCATGGCGCTGCTCCGCCTGGCACCATAACTTCAAACGCAACACCCTCAATCCCGATTCAATCAGTGCCGGTCTTTCGCTAAAATCATGAGCGGAGGCTGCTTCGTCCCTTGCCGCTGAACCGGCGAAAATTTCTTGGTTCTGCCCTGAGTGCGGGCGCCCTGGCCACGCTGCCTGGCGCACTGCTCACGGGCTGCACTTCTTCGAAGGCGGTTACGGCCTCGCGCGCCAATGCCGCGCAGCAAGCGTTGAGCACGAGCGCCTCTATTGCGTTTCCGAAAAATTTCTTTTGGGGTACGGCCACCGCTGCTTATCAGATCGAGGGCGCGTGGAACGAAGACGGCAAGGGCGAATCCATCTGGGATCGGTTCACCCGCACGCCGGGAAAAATCAAAAATGGCGACACCGGCCAGGTCGCTTGCGATTCTTACCATCGCTGGCGTGAAGACATCGCGCTGATGCGCGCCATGAACCTGAATAGCTACCGCTTTTCGATTTCCTGGCCGCGGATTCAGCCTTCGGGCTCTGGATCAGCGAACGCGAAAGGTGTCGATTATTACAGTCGCCTGGTCGACGCGCTGCTCGAAGCGCACATTCGGCCCTTCGTCACGCTCTATCACTGGGACTTGCCTGAGGCGCTCGAAGATTCCGGGGGCTGGCCCAACCGCGATACCGCTGGCCGCTTCGTCGACTACGCGCAACTCATGGTGCAGGCTCTCGGCGACCGCGTTACCGACTGGATGATCTTCAACGAGCCTGCGGCCTTCGTCGATCTCGGCTATCTCGACGGCACACACGCGCCCGGCCGCACCAGCCTGCTGGATTTCTTGCGCGCCTCGCACGTGGTCAACGTGGCGCAGGGCGAGGCATTTCGCGCCATGAAGGCCACGCGGCCAGCAGCTCGCGTCGGCACTGCGCTCAGTATGTCGGCCTGCGAGCCAGCGACCGAATCCGACGCTGATAAGCTTGCTGCCGAGCGCGCCCACGCCATCACCAATGTGTGGTTTCTTGAGCCGGCACTTCTTGGAAAATATCCAGACGCGCTCACGTTTTTTCCTGAATCGGCGATGGGTATCAAACCCGGCGACATGGAGAAGGTCCGGGCGCCTCTTGATTTCATCGGCATCAACCTTTACTACCGCACCATCGCCTCCGCGCCCGGAGCGTTCGAGCGCACGGCACATGCGCAGCAGTGGCTGTTTCCGGTAAAGATGACAGGCGGCGAGCAGGGCGCGAAGACCGACATCGGATGGGAGGTCTGGCCGCAGGCACTTCACGACATGGTCATGCGCATCACGCGTGACTATAAGCGCCCCGTGCTCGAAATCACGGAGAGCGGATGTGCCTACAACGACGGCCCCGACGCAAGCAGCGTGATTCGCGATAGCCGACGCATCGAATATCACCGCGTCTATCTGGCCGCGCTCGCCAAAGCCATGGCCGAGGGTGCCGACGTCCGCGGCTATCACGCCTGGAGCCTGATGGACAATTTCGAATGGGCGGAAGGGTATAGCCAGCGCTTCGGCCTGGTTTACGTTGATTTCAAGACCCAGCAGCGGACGATTAAAGATTCGGGACGATGGTATGCGAAGGTTGCCGCGGATGGACGGGTCAGCGCCTCGCAGGGAGATCTTTCGCTTCGCTCAGGATGACCGCGGGGCCCGGACGCCCGGCAAACGCGGTCACTTCTGCTGCATCACTAACTCACCGTTCTCGACTTTGACTCCGCCGACGTTGTCGGGCAACTTCAACCGGTCGCGCTCTTCGCCTAATTTTTTCTGTAGTGCAGGATTCACCAGCGAAACCGGCACGCTGAGATCGCCGACTTTGAACTCCGTGGGATCGAAGGTTGCATAACCATCTTTCTCGCCGATGTGGCCGGAGATCGTAATCCACACATCTTTGCCGGCAACTTCGGTGAGGAATTGCCCGTGTACCACGTCTCCATCAAGGCTCACCTGCTGATCTTTGATCGTGGGCATGGCGTTGCCGACACTAGAGTCGGGCGTGAGGCCGGTAACTCCGCCAGTATTCCCGAGCGACTGGGCAAGCACAGCGCCGATTTCATCCGAGTTGAGCCTCACTTCGGCCTTAGGCGTGGACGCTGTGGAGGCAGCAGGCTGGCTGTTCGCAGATGATGCCGATGTCGGCGCTGCCGCAGATTGTGACTGCTGCGTCTCCTGCTCGAACTGCGCCATTTTCTGATCGAACGACTGCGCATGCTCGGCGATTGCCGCGGGCGTCTGCTTCTGTTGCACCACCGGCGCTGGCTTCTTCAACACCAAAATAATCGCCACCAGAGAGGCAATGAGCGTCGCAATGCTGATGATGCGGTCGATTTTGAGTTTCTTCATAGGCAGCCGGCAGCGCACACCTGCACAACTGCATGGTAAAGGCTGGGAATTGCAGGGATCAGGTAACTGAAGTCACAGCTGCGTGCGGTTACCTCGAGGGCTACCCTAATTTTTTCGCGAGTAGGTCATTCACAATCTGCGGGCTGGCCTGGCCCTTTGAAGCCTTCATGACTTGTCCCACAAAAAATCCGAGCATCGTTTTCTTTCCCGCTCGATACTGTTCTACTTGCTTCGGATTCGCCGCCAGAATCTCATCGATAATTTTTTCCAGTGCCGATGTATCGGTCGACTGCTGCGGCCGACCTTCTTCTTCATACACGACGGGAAAATCCTTGCCGCGCTCGAAGGCCAGATCATAGAGATCCTTCAGCATCTTCCCCGAAATCGTCCCCGCCTCGACCAGATCTGCCGACGCCGCCACGCCCCGCATCGAAACCGGCGACTGTTCGATCCCCATGCCCTTGGCCTTGAGTCTTCCCATCAACTCGCCCTGCACGAGGTTGGCCACCCGCTTGGGATTCTTCGCTGCTTTCGCCGCTTCCTCAAACTGATCGGCCAACGCCTGCGAGACGGTCAAGACCTGCGCGTCGTACTCGGTGATGCCGTAATCCTTCACCATGCGGGCGCGCCGCGCCCCAGGTAGTTCCGGCAGCGAACGTGCAATCTCGCTCTTCCATTTTTCGTCGACGACCAGCGGCAGCAAATCCGGCTCGGGAAAATAGCGGTAGTCGTGCGCCTGCTCTTTGGAGCGCATGCTGTACGTTTTGCCTTCATTCGCGTTGTAGAGGCGCGTTTCCTGCGTGATCTTGCCTCCCTCCTCAATCACTTCGATCTGGCGCCCAATCTCGTACTCCAGCGCCTCTCGGATGAAGCGGAACGAATTCACATTCTTGATTTCCGTCTTCGTTCCGAATTCTTTTTGTCCGCGCGGCCGCACGCTCACGTTGGCGTCGGCGCGCAGCGAGCCTTCTTCCATGTTGCAGTCGCTCACACCGGTGTAAAGAATGATCTCCTTCAGGCGCGTCAGATACTCATACGCCTCGTCCGGCGTAGAAATGTCTGGCTCGCTCACAATCTCGATCAGCGGCACGCCTGTGCGGTTCAAATCGATCGCTGTTTTCTCGTCGGAGTCGGCAAAGCCCTCGTGCAGGCTCTTGCCCGCATCCTCTTCCATATGCACGCGCGTGATGCCGATCTTCTTCGCGCCGCCTTTTTCGGTTGGCACTTCGATGAATCCGAACTCGGCCAGCGGCTTGTCGTACTGCGAAATCTGATATCCCTTGGGCAGGTCGGGATAAAAATAATTCTTCCGCGCGAAGATCGAGGTCTCGTTGATGCGGCAGTTCAGCGCCATCGCCGCCAAAGTAGCGAACTCCACAGCCTTCTTGTTGAGAACTGGCAGCGCTCCCGGCATTCCCAGGCAGACCGGGCAAACATTCGTATTGGGCGGCGCGCCGAAGCGGGTTGAGCACGAGCAGAAAATCTTCGTTGCTGTGAGGAGGTGTACGTGAACTTCCAGCCCGATCACCGGCTCGAACTTGGGATGCGCGGCGATGGAAGTCTCAGCGGTAGTAGCCATAAGTCGATTTGTAATTTGCGATCGGGTAATTTGTAAATTAAGAACTCAATGGATCCCGGTTTTGAAATTACAAATTACCCGATTACAAAATTACCAAATCTCTCTTACGGGTTCACTGGCGCGCTCAAATACTTATCCATCGGAATCTCGAAATACAGCAACTCGCTGCCCTTCGCGTCGCGCACGCCAGTCACATCGAGATTCGCCCCTTTCAGCGGCGACTCGATATCGCCGACGTCGAAAAACAAAAATCCCGACTGCGTGGAATGAGGTTCGACTGCCTTCGCCGCAAACTGCGAAGTCTCGATCTCGTCGATCTGTTTCTGGCTGAGCGCGCCCTTCACCTTGTGCGGCAGCGGCAGAGGATTCGGCCGTGTACTCATCTGCGGATTCGACATCCGCCGGTATAAGTCGGCAGTCGAGGTGGGCGTCAGTTTCGAATGATGCGCCGTAATCAGCGTGATTTCAATGTTCGCGATGGAAACGGGCTGGTCCCCGTCGTTGGTAACGACGAGAAAGACCGGCAAGAAGCCGTGGCCGACGAAGTCGATGGAAAATATCCTGGCTTTCTCCAGGCTGTCGTAGGGGTCGGCCGCGAAGGCCAGATTCTCGTCACGATGAAAATCATGCGCCGGATAATTAATGGCGCTCTTGGCAACAGGCTTCTGAAACGTCTTGCCCGCGAACGCGGACAAGGCAAGGACACAAACGCCAACAGCCAGCGACGTTCGGCGGGCAAAGCTTCCATACGACATGCCGTCAATTATAAAAGCCGGGCGCGTGCCGCGCTGAGCGCCGGTTTAGAATGGCTCAGTTTGATCTATTTTCTCTACAGCCTGATGCTGGCGGCGGCCATGCTCGCCGCCCTGCCGTACTGGCTTTACCAGATGTTGCGGCACGGAAAGTACCGCGCTGGCCTGGCCGAGCGCCGGGGCAAGGTTCCTGCGCGGATCTGGACTTCCAGCGCCAGCCGTGTAATCTGGGTGCATGCCGTGTCGGTGGGCGAAGTTCTCGCCGTCACTGGACTGGTCGCGGCAATGCGGCACAGCATGCCCGGTCATCGGGTGCTAGTCTCCACTACCACCGACACGGGCCAGGAACTCGCCCGCAAGCGCTTCGGGGCCGACTGCGTGTTCTTCTTTCCCATGGATTTCGCTTTTGCCATCAAGCCCTATTTGCAGTCCCTGCGGCCGGAACTCGTCGTGCTGGTCGAAACCGAGTTCTGGCCCAACTTTCTGCATCTGGCGCGTGAGAGCGGATCGCGGATCGCCGTGGTAAATGCGCGCATCTCCGACCGCTCCTGGCCCAACTATCGGCGTTTTCGCTGGGCGCTTCGCCGCATGCTCAAGGAGGTCGATCTATTTCTCGCACAAACGGAAGAAGACCGCAGGCGCCTTGAATCCATCGGCGCGGAGCCGAAGTGTGTACGCGTTACCGGGAATCTGAAATTCGACCTTCAACAACCCCCGGCGACGGCAGTTGCCGAGGCGCTACGGCGTGCCCTGGCCGGCGAGGGCGCGGGCCCGGTGCTCCTGTGCGGCAGCACGGTGGAAGGCGAAGAACCGGTGTTGCTAAAGGCCTTCGAGAATATCCGCGTCGCGCATCCGCGCGCGGTGATGATCCTTGCCCCACGCCACCCCGAGCGCTTCGACGATGTCGCAATTCTCTTGCGGCAGTTAAACATAAAGTTTTTCAGGCGCTCGCGCTGGGCCGGCGAATCGCTGGCAGGCGGTGTATTCCTTCTCGATTCGATTGGCGAGTTGGCCGCGCTATACGCACTGGCCGACGTTGCCTTCGTCGGCGGAAGTCTCGTCCCGCGCGGCGGACACAACATCATCGAACCGGCGCAGCACGGCGCGGCGATCGTAGTCGGCCCGCACACCGAAAATTTCCGCGACATCGTCGCCCTGTTTCAAAGCCGCGATGCCGTGCGCGTAGCCGGCTTGTCGGAGTTGCCGCTGCTATTTATGCACCTGCTGGCCAGTGATACCGAGCGCCGTGCGTTAGGCGAACGCGCGAAAGAAACCATGCGCTCGCAGGCCGGCGCAACAGCGCGCACGCTCGACGCTTTGCACAATCTGGTGGCGACGAACGATCCACTGCTTATGGCGCAAACTGCGCATATCGATTGAATCCACTTTCCACGATCTACGGTGCTGTCGTCGGAGCGCGCAACCGGCTCTACGACAGCGGCCTGTTGAAGGCTCGACGCCTGAAAGGCCCCGTGGTCAGTGTTGGGAATCTCTCCGCCGGGGGATCGGGCAAAACTCCGTTCGTCATGCTGCTGGGAGAATTGCTGAAAGCCCGCGGCATCAAATTCGATGTGCTCTCGCGCGGCTATGGCCGCCAATCTCGCGGTGTCTTGCTGGTCAATCCCGGAGGGCTGCCTGCTCATTTCGGCGACGAACCACTGCTCATCGCGCGCAAGTTGCAGGTTCCGGTCATCGTCGGCGAAGATCGCTACGAGGCGGGAGGGTTTGCCGAGGAAAAATTTGGCCCTCAGATGCATCTGCTCGACGACGGCTTCCAGCACCGAGCGCTGGCGCGTGACTTTGACATCGTTCTGGTCACCGCGCAGGATGCGGCAGACCAGCTTCTTCCCGCCGGACGGCTGCGCGAGCCGCTCAGTTCGCTGCGCCGCGCCGACGCGATTGTTCTGACCAGCGGCGCGTCGCCGGAATCGTTTTCTCTGGAAGGCAAGGCCGTGTGGCGCGTTCGCCGTGGAATCATTCCGCAGAGTGTTCCGCCGAGGCCCGTAGTTTTCTGCGGCATCGCACGCCCGCAGAACTTTGTCCTGCAGCTGCGCACTGCAAACATCGAGCCGGTAGCCGAGGCTTTCTACCGCGACCATCACTCCTATACTGAAAAAGACATTCGCGAACTTCTCGCCCTCAAGCAGCACAGCGAGGCCGAGGGCTTCGTCACAACGGAGAAGGATGCAGTCAACCTGGGCCCGTGTCTCGCCGCGCTGGAGCCGATTTCCGTCATACCGGTCCGCATGGAACTCTCCGATGCAGCTAACGCTGTGGATACTATGCTGCGCAAGATCAACGAACGAAAGCGCAGCGCATGAGAAAATCGTGAGCGTACCAGTGGGCTTGCGAACTCTGAAATCCGAACCATGACCAAGCACCCGAAAGAAGCCGACCGCCTGCGCAAAATCGTCGAGTCGTTTCCCAAGATCACCGTCACGGTGCTGGGAGACCTCGTCGCGGACGAGTTCGTCTTCGGAGAGATCTCCCGCGTCTCGCGCGAGGCGCCTGTGTTGATTCTTAAACACCGCGAGCGCACGGTCGTGCCCGGCGGTGGAGCGAATGCTGCCAACAATCTCGCCGACCTCGGGATCAATGTGCTTCCCGTCGGCATCGTTGGCGACGACGAACCCGGACGCCTGCTTCTCAAGTATTTCCGACACAAACGCATTCCGGTCAGTGGCGTACTGAAAGACAAAAGCTATACGACCGTCACCAAGACGCGCATCCTCGCTGGAATGACCCACACTTCGCGCCAGCAAGTGGTGCGAGTGGACCGCGAACCGCAGGAGCCTCCGAATCAACATCTGATGCGCGAGTTGTATCTCGCGGCCCGCAATTATGCTCACGCCTCGGATGCCGTGCTCGTTTCCGATTACGGCTACGGCGCAGCGACACCGGCGCTGGTCACGGCGCTTCGCGAAAAGGGAAAGATTAGCTCCGTGCCGATTATCCTCGACTCGCGCTACCGCATGCTGGAATATTCCGGTATCACGGCGGTTACGCCGAATGAACCCGAAGTGGAGGAAGCGCTCGGAATTGGCATTGGACAGGACTGGAGCAAGGTCCTCTCCGCCGGCGAGCAAGTCATGACGCGGATGAAATTGCAATCGATGGTCATGACCCGCGGCCGCGACGGCATGGTCGCGTTCGATCGCAAGCACAAGCCGGTCGACATTCCGATCTTTGGCTCCGATCAGGTCGCCGATGTAACCGGCGCCGGTGATACCGTGATCGCTGCGTTCACCGCGGCTTTCGCCGCCGGAGCCACGACCGAAGAAGCCGCGCAAGTCGCCAACTACGCCGGCGGTATCGTCGTAATGAAGCGTGGTACCGCCACTGTTTCGCGGGAAGAGTTGTTGCACGCGCTCGAGCAGGCACCGCCTGCCACGCGGCCTCACTGAGATGACCTCGAACTCCGACGCAAAAATTCTGAGCCGCGAAGCACTTCGACAGCGCGTGGCAGCCTGGCGGCGCGATGGCGAGCGCATCACGCTGGCCAACGGCAACTTTGATCTGCTCCATGTCGGCCACGTGCGTTACTTGCGCGGGGCCAAAGCTCTTGGCGGCAAGCTCGTCGTCGCCATCAACTCAGACGCATCTGTTCGAGCGCTCAAGGGCAAAGGCCGCCCCATCATGCCGGAGAATGAACGCGCCGAAATTGTCGCGGCACTGGGCGACGTCGACGCCGTCGTGATTTTTCCCGAGTTCGATGTCCGCGCTATCATTCGCGAAATTCGCCCCGACGTTCAGGCCAAAGGCACCGACTACACCGCCGGCTCGGTCCCCGAGCGCGACACCGTTGTCGAATGCGGCGGCCGTGTCGAAATTGTGGGCGATGCGAAAGACCATTCCACCAGCGAGATCATCCGCTCGCGACTGTCACCGAGGCAGTCTTGATTGATCTGCCAGTAGCAACTCCAAAGATTGATCGCGTGCTCATCGTTCGTCTGAGCGCCATGGGCGACGTCATTCACACGCTGCCGGCGGTGCAGGCGCTACGTGAGGCCTTGCCCGAGGCAACAATCGGCTGGTTGATCGAAGAACGTTGGGCCGAGTTGCTGTGCGCGGCTGGTGTGCAGCGGCACGGGCCGCGCTCGGCGCAGCGTCCGCTGGTGGATTGGGTCCATGCCGTTCGCATCCGCAACTGGGGACGCTCGCTGCTCTCGGTTGCGACCGCAGAGCAGATCGCACGGACCTGGAACGACGTGCGCGCTGCAAAATATGGTGTCGCAATCGATCTGCAGGGAGCGATTCGCTCTGCCTTGCTCGCGCGATGTTCCGGGGCGCGCATCGTAGTTGGAGCGGCAGAGGCGCGTGAATCCCCGGCCAGTCTGTTTTACACGCGAAGCATCGTCGCGCACGGCACACACGTGATCGAGCAGCATCTTTCGATGGTGGAGGTGATGGCCGGAAAGTCGTTGTCCGTGCCGCGCGCGCCGCTGCCCTGCGATCCCACCGAAGATGAACGTACGCAGGCCGATCTAAAACTCCATGGTGTTGGAGACTACGCGATCATCAATCCGGGCGCCGGATGGGGCGCCAAGCGCTGGCCGGCGCAACGGTATGGAGAGGTTGCGCGCGCTCTTTCGAATGACGGCCTTCGGACTCTGGTCAACATCGGCCCGGGCGAAGACGATTTATTTCAGCAAGTCAATGGCGCAAGCGGCGGCGGCGTGCGTCCGACCAAGCCGACCATCTCGGGCCTGATCGCACTGATGCGTCGCGCGAAACTTTTTATCGGTGGCGACACCGGGCCGCTGCATCTGGCGGCAGCATTGCAGATTCCGGTCGTTGGAATCTTTGGGCCGACAGATCCGGCGCGCAACGGGCCCTATGGAACGCGCAGCGTCGTGCTGCGAAATCCCGAGAGCGTGACCTCGCATGCGCGGCTTGCACATCCCGAAGAAGGTATGCTCGGGATCGGAGTGGATGATGTGGTTGCGGCTGCGCGCCGTTTGCTGGCTGGGGCGAAAAGCGCAGACGGGGGCACCCGCGGCACACAAACCCGGCCAGCAGATGCGGGCGGTGCACATGGCTGAGTGGTCGCGCGTGGCAAGGCGTATCCGTGTGCCGTTGGGTTTTGCTTTCGCCGTTCTTTACTTCTGGCTGGCGGAGCCGAATTGGCTATCCCTTGCGCTTGGCACAGTTCTGATCATCCCCGGCCTTCTCGTTCGCGCGCTTGCGTCAGGGCACGTGCGTAAGAACGAGGCGCTGGCCACGTCCGGACCCTACGCCTGCACGCGCAATCCGCTCTATTCCGGGTCGCTGTTGATGGGAATTGGATTCGCCGTCGCCGCCCGAAGCTGGTGGGTGGGCATCGTGTTGGTCGCGATGTTCTTCGCGATCTACCTTCCCGTCATTCGCGGCGAAGAGGAATTTCTGCGAGCGAAGTTCGCAGAGTTCGACGAATATGCCCGACACGTCCCGCGCATGTTTCCGCGGATTACGCCTTACCGGAGCGGGGACGACTCCGGTGCGTTCTCATTCGAACTGTATCGCAAGCATCGCGAATACAACGCATTGCTGGGCGCGCTGGCGATGATGATGGCGTTGGTCGTAAAGATGAAGATATTCGGGCGTTAAAAGGCGTCAGCAATTCACCTCCAGGCTGACCCGCTCCAGCGCACTACACTACGCTAACTCCAGCTTTATGGGATACGTTTGGTTCGACCACCACTGCGGCACATACAACGCTCCAGCCGTATCCACGTAAACGTCATGAGGATGGTTGAAGGTGTAATTGAAAACCTGAAGCGGCTCGAGCTTCCCATCTTTATAGACCGGTGGCTCACCGCCGACTGCTGAGACGACTCGGTCGCTTCCATCGAGCACCAGGATCATTCCGTTCAGGCTGGCAACGGCAATGTGGTTTTTGAAACGGCCATCGGCATTGTGAAATTGAGCGACATTACTGGGGCGAGCTCCGGGCACAGGAACTGACCGCTGCAATTCGCCGGACAACGAGAACCACTTCAGCGTTTCGTTACCACGATCACAAACCAGAACCGAAGGCTTGCCAAAACGTGTATCGATCCAAACCGCGTGCGGTTCATTCAAGTGTTCGGGAGTATTCCCAGTGCCTCCAAAGCTGGAAATGTAACGCGCGTGCGGATCGAAGTGGTGGACAAAGCTCGAGCCGTAGCCGTCGCTGATGAAGAAATCTCCGTCAGCGGTGAAGGCTGCATTCGTGGGGTGGTACTTGCTGATGTCCGGATACTTGCTCGCCACGGCTCCAGCCCCGATACGCCGCAGTTCGTGGCCATCGGCACTGTTGATAGAAAGGCACTGCACATCGTGGTCGGTGATCCAGTAGCGATCTTCGCCCTGATGGTCTTCAATCTCGAGGCCGTGCGCGGCTGGAAAATGCGTCTCCCAAGCAGCGGCGAATTTCCCGGATTTGTCGTAAGCAATGAGATTGTTCTGCGTGTCATTGGTCAAAAGGACGATGCGTCCGTTGCGATCTTCGGTGATGCCGTGGCAGTCCTTGACTGGATAATGACCCCGGTCGAGCAGGCCCCAGTGGCGGCGCGCACGGTAGCGCAGTTCTCCTTGCCCGAGTAATTCGCCGTCGCAGTCCGTCGCGGTCCCGGAAGCTTCGGCTGCGAGTTTTGTCCCGACGCCGGTAACAAGTCCCGCAGCTGCCAACGAATGAGCCGTACTTTTCAGAAGAGCACGACGGGAGAGAGTTCCAGAAGTTTTCATCAGTCTCGCTGCCTTTCGGTCGAATTTGCGGACAGAGCACCGTTGCCTTGACCACGGTGCTGGAAAGAGACGCGAGAATGCAAGACGATTTCGGCACGAGATTCATGAGTGCCATGGAAAACACACGATCGATCTTCATCCAAGGAATCAGGCATTCACTCAGCCCGAACTTTCGTTACGGATGAAATCTCGCGTATCAGCTCACGCACACTTTCCTCGAGTACTTGCGTCCGCTGAAACTCTCGCTCGGCGGCTTTCCCCAACGAAAGACTGCGTGAGTTGTGGTGATTCGAGCTCTTTACGGGCGTCGCCAGCCCGACATGAATCTCGGGAACTCGGGTTTGGTCAACAATTTTAGCCGCATCGCGGACTCCGATCCTGCCTCCGGCCATGATCGTGATGCGGCCGCGGGAGGACATTACGAGTCGGGTGAGTATCGGAACTCCTTGCAGGCAGGACTGCTCGCCTCCCGAAGTCAAAATACGATCAGCGCCAGTCGCACAGACATCTTCAAGGGCCTTTGAAAGATCCACAGACATATCGAACGCGCGATGAAATGTCACGGATAGGGGTTCAGCTAGCTCGACCAACTGTCGCGTCCGTTCAACATCCACATTGCCATCCGACTGCAGAATGCCCAGGACCACTCCATCCACGCCTTCGCGCTTCGCGATCTCGATATCGCGGCGCATGCAGTCCAATTCATCATGGGAATAGCAGAAGTCCCCCGGTCGCGGACGGATGATGACATGAACCGCGATCCCGACTTTGGACCTGACGACCTGCAGCAGGCCGAGACTGGGAGTGATGCCGCCTTCCAACAAATCGCTGCACAGCTCGACCCGTTGCGCTCCGCCGCGCTCCGCCGCAATCGCGGAAGCGACCGAGTCCACACACACTTCAACAAGAACCTGTCTGCTCATGACCGAGTCTAGTTTTCATACCGCTCGCCCCCGCGCAGGCAGGCATTCGAAACTATGTACGTTTAGAAGCTATAGTGCAAGCCGAGCTGGATTCGGCGCTCCTGTGAACGAACGCTGCTGATCGCGCCGAAGTTGGAGTCGGTAATGCTGTTGTCGGGGTTCCCATAGCTGGCAATGTTGAATACGTTGAAGAAATCGGCGCGGAAGCCAAGCACGTGCTGCTCGCTCCACAAATGGAAATCCTTGAAAAGCGAGAGGTCGACGCTGCGGTAGCCGGGCGCGCGCTCCGTGCTGTTTTTCGCCGATCCGAAGGTGAAGGGCGCCGACACGCCGTAAGCGCAGGTGCCATCGTCCACGCCGGCCGTCAGACAAGGAAGCGCCGAGGGATCGGTTCCCCACCAGTTGCTAAGTGAGCGATCGTGAATCACCATGGGCCGATACTGGTTGGCCCGGCTGAATCCCCAGCTATTCGTGTTGCTGTTGCCCGGTCCGAAAATCGTGACCGGAAATCCGGAATAGAGAACGGCGGAAGTGGCGACTTTCCATCCTCCCAGAGCGGCATCGACCGCCCGGTTGACATTCGCCCCGTACGCACGGCCACGTCCGAATGGGAGTTCATACACACCTACGAAGTTCAAGCTGTGGCGAATATCCATTCCAGACGGACCATAGTCGGCATTGATGTTGTAGCCATCCTGATGCGACGCTCCATTGAAACTGGTGTTTGCGACCGCGTAGTTGCCGGAGGAGTCCGTCAGAGATTTTCCATAGGTATAGTTCAGCGTGTATTCCAGTCCATGGTGAACACGCTGGCGCAGGGTGAACTGGGCCGCGTTGTAAGTCATCCGCGCCTCAGATTCTGTAATCAGGATCGGACCGCATCCCACTAACGCAAAGTAGGGTGGCTGGTCTGCTGCGGGCATAGTGGAACTGCACCCTCCGGAATCCGCCGCTTGTGCGGCCGTCAGCTGGTTGCCATTCCGATAGTCCGCGAGGTGATGCCCCACCTGACCGTGATAACCGGCGCTGAATGATAGTTCGTTCGTGATGGCGTATTCAGTCACCAGCGTGAACTGATGGATGTACGCGGGCTGCGTATCCTGTGGCCACACCGAATACAGCGAGTTGTTGATACCCAACGGCTGGCTGAATGCGTCCGCAACCGTGAATGGAGATCCGCCCGAGCCGACCGACGGCGTAATGGCATTGCTGTTGATCGCCAGCGAGAACGGGGGACTCGATGTCAGCCGCTGATTGAAGGAATATCCCTCGAAGAAACTCGTAGCGCCATAGCCGCCGCGGACCACGAGATTCTTCATCGCCTGGTAGGCAAAGCCGACTCGTGGCATGAACTGCTTGTAGTTGGCGTCGTAGCAGGCACGGCTAGGACAGACGATCGCTCCCGAAATTGCACCTGCGGGAACATGTCCAGCATATTCGACCGTCCCATTCGGAAGCACATTCGCGGTTTTGTCGTTCTGCTCGTACCAGGGCTGGTCAACTTCGTAGCGCAGTCCCAAGTTGAGCGTGAGCCTGGAATTCATCTTGAAGTCGTCCTGGAAATATCCGGCGACGCGCCACTGGCGGTTTCCCACCCAGCCGAGCGGCGACGCCAGCTGAACGTTCTGAATCAGGCCAAGTACAAAATCCGCCGCGCCGTATCCCGCGCCACCGGCGTTCCCGGTGAATTGGCCGTTGTAGTTGAACGAGCCAAGGAACCCGACGTTACCTGCGTTCAGATAATTCTGTTGATAGCGCGTGGCCTGTCCACCGATTGAAAGAAAGTGGCGTCCTTTCTGCCACGTCAGGTTGTCCTCATAGTTGAACGTGTTGTCGGTGAAGACCTGCGGATTTGCGTTCGTCCCAATCGTACTGGCCCCGTTGATGCTTTGCTGGGTGAATCCAACGTATCTCTGAGTTCCAAACGGGACGCCCACCGTCTGATCACCGGTATAGCCGAATTGCCCGGTCGGATCGCTGGGGACGCCATTGTTCCAGCGCACGCGCGTGAAGCCGAAGCGGCCTTCATTCACGATTGTGGGAGAAAAAGTGTGAACCCAGCTGAGCCCGGCAATTTTAGTCGGATAAGTGTTGAAAGCGGGGAACTGGACGGGAATGATCGCCGTCGTGTGGTCGGTTCCCTTGCCCTGCGAGTAGAACCCGTTCACCTTATCCATGTCGTTCAGGTTCCAGTCCACCTTGAAATCTTCCTGATTGTTCGACACGAAACCGGATTGCGGGCCAACAAAGTCTCCCTGGATGAGCCCGTCTCCGCCGTTGCTGATCGACACTGGAGGTGTGTTGGGTAACGGATAAAGTTCCGGATGCGCGAACAAGTAAACAGCGACCGGGTTCGTGATCGGCACGCCCTGGTCGCCGGCGTAGGGAGTGAAGTTGTTCTGCGTATCGTAGAGTTGAATCGGCGTGGCGGCATCGGTGAGCAGCGCGGAGAAATCTCCATTGCGCATCGCCTGGGTCAAGACGCTGGCCGAACTCATCCCGCCGGTGTGGCGGCGGATTCCCTCGTAATCCGCAAAAAAGAAGAGCTTGTTGCGAAAGATCGGCCCGCCGATCGTGCCTCCAAAGATATTTTGCGTATAGGAGTTCTTAGGGATAACCGGATTGGAAAGTCCGTTTGCCCAGGAATTGGCATCCAGTTTTTCGTTTTGCAAGAAGTCGTACAAAGAGCCATGGAACTGGTTGGTTCCCGACTTCAGAACGGCCACAATTCCGCCGCCGTTGGCATTTCCATACGTTGCGTTCGCGTTCGCCGCGACAACTTTCAGTTCCTCGATCGCGTCAGGAGCCGGGTTGTAGCCGATGAGGTTGTTCTGCGGCTCATTGTTGTCGGCGCCCTCGATCATGTAGTTGTTCGCCTGTTCGCGATTCCCGTTGACCGACGCGATTCCGTTGTTGTACGTGTTGCGCTCGATCGCATTACTTCCGGTCATACCGGTCGGGTCGGTGTCGACCGCTCCCGGCTGAAGCAGAGTGAGCGCCGAAAAATTGCGCCCGTTCAGTGGAACGTTCTGAATCTCGTTGGTCGAAAGCGTGTTTCCCAGCGTCGAATCCGTCGTGTTGAGAATCGGGTGAGCCTCAGCCTGCACCACCATCGTTTCCGACGAACCGATCTTGAGCGTCTCATCGATTTTCGCTGTCTGATCGATTTCGAGCTGGAACGGAGAGATGTTCGAGGTGCTGAATCCCTTGGCCTCAATAGTCAGCTGGTAGGTGCCGATGGGCAGGAATCGAATGGTGTAAACGCCGGCAGAATTCGTCTTCGCCGTGGTCTTGACCGAGGTCGCTACATTCTCGGCTGTGACGGTCGCTCCTTGCACGACCGCGCCGCTGGGATCTGAGATTTGTCCAGTAATCGATCCGGTGACGGTTTGCGCGAGCGCAGAACCCGCCAACACAGAAATGACCAGCACGCCGACGAAACAAATCGCGGCGAGATATCGGGTGGTGAAGTTGGGTGCCATAGAGATTCTCCAAGCTTGTTGAGGTGGATTTCCCGGCATTTTTAGGGCGACAAACGACGCTAAAGACTTTCACCGGTCATTGTCAAGCAGAAATGATCATTTATAGCTATTTCAGTCAAACTACTGGCGTAATGCAGAGATATTAAGCAGTTATGTTGAGCGCTTTCTCGACGAAATTCGACTCCAAAGTTGGACACGAGTCGACAAAGTGGCCGAGAAACAATACGGAGCTCGACCCTTTTAAGGCCAAGCCCCCGCTTGAAACTTACAACGAACTATTTGTTTCCCGGCGAGTTGCAGCCGCTGCTTACGCTGGTCAGGGTGTTGTTCGACGACTCGATCTGGCAGTTATAAGAGCCTCCGGCCGAGTCGGTATGAACATAGTCCTGGGAACTGGACGGCGGATTGACGTCGCTCGCTTTTCCAGTGTTCGTGGTCGAGGCGAACGATGTCAGAAGCCCATTGTTGAAAACCTGGCTATCGTGCTGGTACTTCTGCGAGGTGACCACCGTGAAACCAAACTCGGCGGTGCTGACCGGATATTTGAACTTCACATCGATGGGAAATTCGAAATTATCGAGGATGGTCACGTCTCGGTCTGGGCTTGAGATCCTGGTTTCGGTCTCGACTCTCGAATGCAGAGCGGTTCTCTGGTCGACCACCGTAAAATTCACAGTATCGAAGTTGATGGTCTGTGTGCTGTTGAAGCGCTGATGCTGATTCACCGTCGTCGAGACTTTGCCATGAGACGTCTGCACATATCCGGCGATGGCGAAATGCCGGACTGAGGAAACTCCGATCGTTCCGGTGACCGTCGAAGTGCCCTGCAGGTTTTCCGTCACCACCGGCGAGGGAAGCGTCAGAGTGTTCTTGGTCACAGCGCCCGTAACCTGAGTGGATCCGTGATCGAGGAACAACAATAACGACGCGGTCGCTGAGAAATATCCGTCATCGTTGAATACACTGATCGCAACGGTATGCGGATTGCCGTCGCTCAGGACTCCGGCGAAGGGAGTCAGGTTGACGCGATAGGGAGTGAAATCGAGCGTCTGTACGCCGGGAGTCGGCACCCACTGGTCGGGAAGAAATCCGGTGTAAACCCAGGGTGAAACCGGTGCGATTCCTGCGGGCTGGCCGTCAATCGTAACTTCGGTCTCGCGAAAGTCGGTATTTCCGCATCCGTACACTTCGTTGATGTCGGCCAGGTCGTTGGGAAAACACGCATACCACTGCTCGTCCAGAGACTGGCTCTGCGAGACCACATCGAGATACACGCGTTCGATGTTCGTGGGTAGCGTGAACGTGGTCGACAACTGGTCGGTAGGCGAACTCAGCGTCGCCGGAAGATTCGTTCCTCCGCTACTGTTAGTCTGCACCAGCGGCAATACCGCGTCGGGTGCTGTCCTTTGCGGCTGGCTGCTCGAATCGTTCTTATCTTCGGAGTAGAATTCGAGATCGGCATTCACCGTAAAAATGCCGTTCAGCGTGTTATAGGGTGGCGGACAATCCGTAGTGCAGTTGGCCAGAATAATCGTGCCCTGAATTGGCGCGGTCAGCAGCGCGGAGTAGTCGGTGATGTCGCGCTCTACGTGCCAGGTATTGGTAAGAGTGGCGAGCGGCTCGGGCGTCGTTCCGAAATAGATGTTGGTGTTTCCCAGATACATACTGGCGGTGCGGTCGAATTGCACTCCGCCGTTCTCGCTGAAATCGGCTTCGAAAACGATCTTCTTCCACGGACCGGTGCAATTTGACGGCGGCGTGGCTTGAAATGTTTGCGCCGTGTCGGAAAAGAAAGCGAACGTGTAGTTGGCGAAGAGCGGGACAACGCAAGGCTGTGTGTTTGGCCGCGGGACCTGCGGATCGGCGGTCACTTCGAATTGTGTTCCGACTTGTCGATTTGTGCTTTGAGCGACTACCAGGCAAGGCAAAAGGAACGACAGGCACACTACGGCAAGAACCGGGGGGCGAAACAGAGAAGGCATGGGCGGCTCCTTAACATCGGATGGTTTCCAACCGAGGAGATTCCCTTTGGGGGGACACTCTTATCTCACCGATCGGGATAAATTGTCAAGAAAAATGATCGTATTGCGGTAAATTGATCAGTCTCGCTCGCGCAATGCATCGAATTCTTGCATTCCCGGTCGGCACAAAGGCACACTGTTTGTCGGCTCGCGGACTACGCTCGAGGACGCTTCGTAAATGAACCCACGCAATCGCGCCGACAAAATCCTGCGGGAGCTGCGGCAGGAGGGCAACCTCTCGCTCGACGAACTGATCAAACGCCTCGGAACTTCGGCCGCCAGCGTCCGCCGCGATCTAACCAAGCTCGAAGCCAAGGGCCTGGTGCGCCGGACCCACGGTGGTGTCACGCTGGTGGAACCGTTGCTCTACGAGCCATTTCGCTACGATTCTCTCTTTCAGAATCGCGAGCAGCATCGCACCGCAGAGAAGCGGCGCATCGGACTGCATGCCGCGGAACTCATCCAGGAAAATGAAACGGTCGGTTTCACCGCAGGAACCACCACGACACACGTTGCCCGCAATCTCCGCAATCGGCACAACATTCGCGTCATTACGAACGCCATCAATATCGCCATGGAGTTAAGCAACTGTGAAGGACTCCGGACCTTCGTCACCGGAGGCTTCGTGCAGTGGGCCGGCTCCTTCTCGCTGGTCGGGCACGCCGCCATCGACTCCCTGAAAGACGTCTACATGGATCGCGTTTTTGTGAGTGTATGCGGAATCGACATATCGCGAGGTATTACGGTGATCGAACCGGAAGAAGCTTTGACCTTCCGCACGATGATTCAGCAATCCAAGCAGACGGTCGTGGTCGCCGACTCAACTAAAATCGGAGCAGTAACTCCATCCTTGATCTGTCCAATCACCGGCATCAACATGCTGATTACCGACACACATGCCTCTGATAAGGCCGTCGCTCCATTCCTCGAACGTGGGATCAGCGTCCGCCGCGTTTGACGAAGCGTTGGGGAACCAGCGAAAGAGTGCTGGATGATCGGCGAGGCACTGCGCGGCTAGGCGGCCGGTTCGGTCGTGGCTTGGCCGTCGTTGGCGATTGCGTTTACGGTGGGAGCGAGGCCGCTGTCGAACAGTAGTTTCAGAACAGGTTCGCTTAAAGCGTTGTATTCCCTATCCTTACCGCACGCGATACAGTCGCTCCGCAGGAGCTGTTTCCAAGTCTCGAAGGTGATGGACTTCCCCATGGCAGGAGTTAAACCCTAGTCTGAAGGTAGGGTTTCGTCAATGCGCCAAGCCTACGCATCGTCATTGAAACATCCTTGCCACTCCTGACGCGATACGTTCAACGGATGACGCTGAATGCAACGATAGTGTTGCCGTGAACGCCAGTGTTCTTCTCCAAATCTTTTAGCAGTTTCGACTCCAGGTCGTCGGGGTCAGGTTTCATTTCGCAGGCGGCGATTTGTTCGTCCGTGGCACCCTGAAAACAGAGCTCGCAGACCCCAAGTCCGTCCTCTGACTGAACGGGTGGGCCAAAGACACGGCAGGTCATGGGACGGGAATCGTAGAGGTCACAGTAGCCGGTCTGTGGATCGAGAGCGGGGCAGGGCTCATCGTTGGCGAAATCAGCGAATGCGCTTACCTGCTGCTCGCTTTCTCCCAAGATGCCGGTGGCGATGTCTCCGGGAAATTCTGCAGATATTCTTCGTAACGATGCACGCGCGCGCCTACGGACGCGCTGCGCCCGATCGGAATCCTGCTTTTCAAGTGCAGCCAAACCGCGCTTAAGCCGGAGCACATCAACCTGGTTGATGGGAAAGACGCCGATACAGCACTGCGTGCATCCGGGGCGACAGGCGAGCCACTCGCCGCTGCGACGGCTGGTGTCGGCAAGGGCTGCGTCGACGATCTGGATCAGTTTCCGATCTTTTTCTGCGGTCCGGCCTGCTGGGTAGCCATGACGCATGTTGGAAGAATAGCGCAGCGCTCCAGTTTAGTGACCGAGCGCGGGCAAGAATCGAGCGAAACTCTCGCGGAAGAGGGCCCTTCTGCAAGCAGGGGATGAAAGATCAGCCCCCTCCCGCGATTTAGATGGTTACGGTCTCGCTTCGTAGACCAGGTTAAACGGAGTTTCGGTGGCGCGGCGGAAGCGAGTGAAGCCTGCCGAGCTGATCACTTCCTGCATTCGCTTCTCGCCAGCTTGTGCTCCGAGGCACATGCCAACTTCCTGCGAGCGCGAGCAGGGTGTGCAGAGCAGCGTCGAGAATGAATAATAGACGCGGCCCACCGGATTCAGATTGTCTTTCAGATCGTCGTTGGCGAAAGGTTCCACGATCATCCAGGAACCGTCATTCGCCAGCGCCGAGCGAACATGCGTCGCCGCGCCGACGGGATCGCCCATGTCGTGCAGGCAATCGAAAACGGCCACGAAGTCGTATCCCTCGCCAGGAAATTCCTTCGCCTTGGCCACTTCAAACTTGACGCGATCCCCTAGGCCTTCCCGCGCCGCAGCCTGCCGAGCGGCTTCGATGGACTTCTCGTGATAATCGAATCCAAAGATGTGCGATTTGGGAAATGCCTTCGCCATCAGGATCGACGAAGCGCCCTTGCCGCAACCTACGTCGGCAACTTTTGCTCCGCGCAACAGTTTGTCCTGAACTCCATCCAGCGCAGGTATCCAGGAACTGACAAGATTCGCAGCATATCCGGGACGAAAAAACTTTTCGCAGCCGTGAAAGACGCCGTCTTCGTGCTCGCCCCAGCCCATGCCCGCGCCCGAGCGGAAGGCTTCCGTGATCCGCGGGACGGCGGCCAGCGAGCCGAGAGCGAGTTCGAAAGCTCCGGGAATGTAGGCAGGACCATCGTCGGTTGCGAGAGTCAGCGCCTGCTCTTCGGTCATGCCGAACTTGTGCGTGACGGGATTGTATGTGATGTATCCCCCGGCGGCTTGCGAGGCAAGCCACTCGCGCAGATAGCGCTCATCGGTTCTGGTGATCGCGGCAAGTTCCGCCGGTGTAAGAGGTCCGCCAGCCAAGGCCTTGTATAAGCCGAGGCGTTCTCCGATCACCACCATGCCGGCGTGAACCGCGGCCCCAAGATCACTCACAAACTTGCCGAGAAACTGGTGCATTTTGTCGTTGTCGACAGCCATTTTTTCCTCCAATAGAAAAAGTGATTTGTCTTCCCCAGGTAACAACTGCTTGTTGACTGAGGCGTATGATCGCCGCGGATGGACGTCGACACAATGCAGCAGGTATCGCTGTTTTATATCTTTTGTATATCGTTGTAACTAATTGAAACTTAGGGAATAATGCTGTCCGACAGCAGGCGGATCGATGAACGGGAACACACTTCACGAGATTGAAGTCGACCTCGGGCGCTATGAATTGCGGCGCGGCGGGCGGCGGATCAAGCTGGAAAAGAAGCCGATGGATCTGCTGATCTTGCTAGTGAGCCGGCGCGAGCAGTTGGTGACACGAGACGAAATCGTCAAAAAACTTTGGCGCTCCGATTTGTTTATCGATACCGAGATGAACGTGAACAATGTCGTGCGGAAGCTCCGGACTGCACTCGGCGATAACGCCGATAAGCCGCGCTTCCTCGAGACTGTCGTGGGAAGAGGGTATCGATTCGTCGGACCCGCGCGAGTGATCGACGCGAAGTATCCGCGTGTTGATCCCGCTCAAGAATCTTCAGGTGACGATCGTTACTCGGAAAGAAAGGACTACGGCCAGCGTCCGTCGATTGCCGTGGTTCCGTTACTTCTGCTCGGCAATGCGCATGACGATCAGGGACTATGCCTGGGCTTTGCTGATGCATTGGTCGCGCTGCTGGCGAATCTTCCGGGTGTCGATGTCCTGCCGACCGAAGCTGTCATGAACCTGCCACTGGAGGCAAGCGCCGAGGAAATCGCATCGCGGGCCGGAGTGAGGTTTGTGTTTCGGGGCGCGATTCAGATGGTGAAGGAGCAATGGCGATTGTCAGTGGAATTGTGCGACACGCTTCTGCAGCGCACCTGCTTCAGAAAGAAGTGCGATGTAGATTTGAGCCGGCTGGCAAACCTTGAAGCAGAAATCGCCAAACAGATTGCAAGCGCGCTAAACCGGCCGCAGGGACCTCAGGCGACAGGGCCCACGCCGCGACACAGCCGAGACCCTATGGCATACGCGGACTTCATGCGCGGCTACCGGATCGCGGCCTCGGGCGATTCCGTGCTGATGGACCAGGCCAGCCATCATCTGACTAACGCCGTTACTCGCGATCCAAATTTCGCGCTGGCCCATGCCACGCTTTCGTTTGCGTGCGCGGCGCGGCACTTCGAATACGACTCCGCGAACGTGTGGCTGGAAAAGGCTGAATTTCACTGCAAGCGGGCGCTCGAGATCGATCCAAAACTGGCGGAAGCCTACGTGGCGCGGGCATATCTGTTGTGGGGACCGTCCAAAAATTTCCAGCATGTGGAGGCGATCGCCGATCTGAAGCACGCTCTCTCTTTGCAGAGCAATCTGCCGCGCGCGTACAACCGCCTGGGGACGATCCTCTGTCACATTGGATTGCTTGACCACGCGCGTGAAATGTTCGAGAGGGCGCGGCCTTTTCATCCGCGCAAGGAGGTGAGCCCAAGCGTGCTGCAGGTGTACGTGTGGGGAGGCGATTACGAGGCGGCGCGCAAACAGGTTGAACTCTGGCGGGCGGAAAACCCGGGCAGCAAATACGCGCTCCACTTTGGCCTACAGCGCGCCATCCTGAGCGGGGACTGGGATGAAGGAGATCGTCTGGTTGAAGAGGCGGTGCGATCGATGCCGGACGAACCGCTCTTTTTAAGCTTGCATGGCGTTCTGCACGCGCTAAGAGGAAATGGCGACGCCGCAATGGAGTGCGTGACCCGGGCATGCGCAAGCCCCAAAACATTCGGCCACACACATCACACGTACTACCAGATTGCATGCGTGCTTGCGTTGACGGGGCGTCGGCAAACGGCCTTTGAATGGCTCGAGCGAAGCGTCAGCACCGGCTTTGCGTGCTGGCCGTTTTTCCTGAAGGATCCTTGCCTTCAAAATCTGCGGGCTCTTCCGGAGTTTGAAGTGATGGTTAGCACGCTGCAGGCAAAATACCCTGACCACATCGGGCTCATGTAAGCCAGGTCACGCTGGGCCTCGCCGTGGTCATGCGGGCTTTCTAAAGGTGCGATTGAGGCCCTTGGGAGAATGGTGGAACCGATTCTCGATTTTACATCAGCGCGGCTCGGCGGGGTGTGCCACGTCTTCAGGGTGGCGAGTCGGGACTGTCTCCTGCCGTGAGCGTAGCAGCTGACGCAGGGCTCGCACCCCTGCCGGCATCTCCTGCGCAGCTACGTTTCCGAAACCCAAAATGAATCCGCGGCGCATGGCGCGCTCAAGGTACGAGGGGGACAAGGGAGCGAGCCAGAGTTCCCGAACGGCGGCTCGCTTCGCCAGCTCTATGTCACTGGATCGTCTTTTCAAACTAACCGACAAATGCAGGCCGGCTTGCCCTCCGCTAACTTCCACGTCTGATGCCAGTTCGTTCTGAATCTGTTCCAGTAGAGCGTTCCGGCGCTCGCGATAGACGATGCGCATTCTGCGAATGTGGCGGGAGAAGTGGCCTTCCTGGATGAAATCTGAAAGAACCGATTGATTGAATGCAGACGGGGCAATGTCCATGGCGAGACGAATTCTGACGAACGGCTCGACGAGGTCAGGGGGAATCACAAGGTATCCCAGGCGCAAGGAAGGGAACAACACCTTGCTGAAGGTTCCGATGTAGATGACGCGCGAGTGACGGTCGAGTCCTTGCAGGGAGACGATCGGCATGCTGTCGTACCGAAATTCGCTGTCATAGTCATCTTCGATGATCCAGGCGGAAGAATTGCGCGCCCAATCCAGCAATTGCATCCTTCGGGCCGCGCTCATGGTCACCCCAAGGGGGTATTGATGCGAGGGAGTCACGATTGCTGCGCGCGCCTTGCGGCAGGCTTGTATTCCTTGCGAAACGCTGAGACCTTCTGCGTCGACGGGGACAGGAATGAGTCTGCAGCCATTCAGAATAAGAACGCTTCGCGCAAAGCGGTAGCCGGGTTCTTCCATCCAGACGGAATCGCCGCGATTGAGCAGCACACGCGCGCAGATGTCCAGAGCCTGCTGCGAGCCGCTGACAATCATGATTTGCTCTGCCTCGCAACGAACTCCACGCGAAGCTCGGAGGTAAGTTGCAATCTCCTCGCGCAGACGTCGCGAGCCCATCGGCCCGCCATAGTAGAGCGATTTGGGGTGAAGTTTCCGGCTATGGCGTACGACTAGGCTGGACCAGATTTTTATGGGGAACTGATCGAGCGCGGGCTGGCCAACGGTGAAGGCTCCGTGGCGAGCACCCAGCCATTGCAACGCAGTTTCGGCCGCAGGAAGGTTGGAACAGTCGCGCGAAATGAGTCTCGGCCGGGAGCGCCCGATCGATACTCGCCCGCCAGTGTGAGACAGCGCCTCATCATCAGGGAGTGAGTTTGAAACGATCGTTCCAGCGCCGATGCGGCTTTCAAAATAGCCTTCGGCTAGCAACTGCGCGTAAGCGTTGAGCACGGGAATACGCGAAATGCCTAGTTCTGATGCGAGTGCCCTAGTCGAAGGCACGCGGTGTCCGGCACGCAGGTTGCGGTTCAGAATAGCGACGCGATAGGCGTCGTAGATCTGTCGGTAGAGCGGAGCTTCGGCCTTGCGATCGATGGAGATAAGCGGAGAGGTGCTGGACGGAAGCTTCGGCATTGTATGCTGCAAAATGCTAGTGGTTATGCGAAATGACCGTCAAGTGGGTATTGAAGATGACCACTTTTCGAGGGAGCATACAGGTTGAGATGCTAGCTGCAAAGGAAGATCGCCCGAACAGCCATCGCCCACCTACTCTTTGCATACTTTTGCCTGATAGTGAGCGGAATGCAGCCGAGAAAGGGTCGATCACCGTCACGGTTGTGGACTTGTCCGGCTCTGTGGTTCGCGCTGCAACGATCACGATTACCCGCAGGGACGAGGAATGGGTTCCCGCAGTCAAGGGCAGGCGCGTGGGTGAATTTCGCGCGGCGGGCCTGGAGGCGGGATATTACAACGTCTGCGCGGAAGCCCCGGGCTTTGCGATGATTGAGCGCGCTGTGATCCTGCGCGACGGCGACCGCGTGCGCATCGACTTTCGAATGTTTCGCTGGGTAAAGCCGGAGGGATTGGGGATCCGAGTCGAACTCAATCGTTGAGAAATGCGTCCGTGCCGACCCAGAATTCCGCGAGGGATTTCAGATTCTTCTTGTACGTGCGGGTCACCGTGTACTCCGTGCCGCCCTTCACCAGCAGCCCATATTCACCCGTAGGCCAGGGCCTGATCTCCTCGACAAAAGCGCGATTCACCAGCAGAGACCGATGAATGCGAACAAATCCGTACGCCTTCAGTTTTTCGGCCATGACTGAAATGGATTCACGCAACAGGTAGGAACCAGACTCGCGCTGCAGCAGGACGTAGTTGCCTTCGGCGCGAACCGAGACAATCTGGCTGGGGTCGATAAACAGGATTCGGCCCTTTGCTTTGATGGCAATCCGGGTTGACTGCCGGGTGCTGAGCTTCTGAAGCTGGGGCAAGGCTTCCATCAGGCGGGCGGCGCGCTCCTCGCTGCTCCTACGGAAGGCCACGTCGAGAGCTTTTCCTAATCGTTCCGCGCTGAACGGCTTTAGCACATAGTCCACCGCATGCTTTTCGAAGGCGGCGATGGCGTGCTCTTCGTGCGCTGTCACAAAAACCACGGCCGGAACGCTCTTGTGGCTTTCCACGAGGCGGTCGAGCAACTCGAAGCCGCTGACTTCCGGCATGCTTACGTCGAGAAGCATCACGTCATAGGAATTTCGCTTGAGCTTTTCGAAGGCTTCGATGGCATCGCTTGCGACGTCGAAGCGCTCGACATCGTCCCTGGCGGACAAGACGTTGGCCAGCGCCTTCTGCGCCAGAGGCTCGTCATCGATGATCAAAACACGCATGTTTCCTGATCTCGTGTTAGCTGGTTTCTGCGGTGCGCGGCTCGTTCGACGGCAAATCCGATGCGGCTTTCGATGGCTCCATCGCGTGCAACTCCGCGGCGGCTGTCTGGCTGGAACCCAGGGACGGGAAGCGCACCGTCACAGTAGCAGTCTGATCTTCGGAAACCGAAAAACTCAGGCTCGCCTCATCGGAATACAGGTGACGCAAACGAGCCTCGGTGTTGCGTAGTCCCACACCCGTGCCCTCGGGGCGGGCACTGCCGATGTTATTGCGAACGCGAAGTTCCAGGATTTTATCTTCCGTCCGAGAGGAGACTTCGACAAAACTCTTTTCGCGGGAGCAGGCAATACCGTGACGAATGGCATTCTCGACCAGCGGCTGCAGAATGAGTTGCGGGACGAGAATCTCCTGCGTTTGCGGCTCAATGGACCAGTCCACCGAGAGCCGCACGCCGAAGCGCATTTTTTCCAGCGCAAGATACTCGGAAGCGAACTTCAATTCTTCGCGCAATGGAATCAGGTCAAACCCGCTGTGCTGCAGGGTTGTGCGCAGCAGGCTGGAGAGCTTGATCACCATGTTCTTGGCGCTCTTGCCGTCGGTGTCGATCAAAGTCGCTATGCCGTGAAGCGTGTTGAAGAGAAAGTGGGGGTGCAGCTGCATCTTGAGCGCCTGCAGTTCGCTTGCAGCCAAAGCCTGCTGATATTCGTATCGTTCCATCTCCTGCTTTCTGACACGTTCGAAGTACGCATAGGCGTGAGCGGCAACCACGACCGCAATGTACATGGTTACCTGGTCGGCAAATCCGCTGATGATGAGATCGAAGGGACTGTGCATGGTGCGCGGAACATATTTCTGCAACTGGCTATCCCAGGGGGGCAACAGGAGCCAGCGAATGGAACCAAAGAGCAGCAGAAAAGGCACCACGCCTGCGGCGTACATAGTCACATGCCAGACAGTGTGTTTTCCTGCCGCAAGATTGCGGCAGACAAGATAAAAGATGGGTGGAGTCAGCAGGGCGAAGGAAAATCCCCGCGCCTCGGCGAGAAGGATCATATCCCACAGCGTGGAGGAAATGTGCAGTTGCAGGTCGAAGATGTGGTACTGCCAGGCGGTCAGAAGGGAAAGGCCGCACCACACAGCAATCGACAGCAGGTACGCGCGGGCAACCTGCCGGCTCTTTTCCCAACGCAGCTTAGGCATTGTAAAAGTGACTCCGTCGCGTTGAGCAAAGACTGTTCGAACCGGTAACAGAGCACGCTCAACACGCGCATACGGCATTTTAAGCTCGGAGGGAAGATACTCGCCAACACGCCGTCTTAGAGTAGTCGGGCTCACTCGATATGGGAAGCAACGCGCTTGGAAGCCGCGTGATCGAAAAGGCATTTCGCACGTTCGAGAAAACTGGGGTTGCCAGAGATGTTCGCAATTTATGCGGAAATGCTGCTCGGAACGGCTTCGCCGCTTGCAGACTGCAGATCGCGACAGACGGAAACATCCTCACGCAACACCGAACCTGCAGCCGCGCTCCAGGCTTTGACGCCGGTCTCGGTGAGAACCTCGACCGCTTCGCCATAGTCGACCAACCGCTTCAACACGACCCGAACAGAGGTTGCCGGATGTTTGTGGACCAGCATTTTTTCCGGAAATTTCTCTTGCGCATGATGCAGAAACGCCTGCACCGTGAGCGGTTCGGGGCTCCGGGTTCGCAGCAGATCGCGACACAGATCGGTCAGACCATAGTGCAGTTCGGAGGAGGCAGGCCTGATCGAAAGGAGATTCTGAAGCTCAGGACTGAGCACGTTTGATCCGAAAAGTTCAGCGAGCCCGAGGATCGTGTTTTTTACGGCAGTGATTCGTCTGGAGATGGCGGTTCGCTTCTCGGCGAGTTCGCGCAGTTCGGTCTGAATCGAGGTGACCAGCTTGGTGAGATCTTCAGGGGGAAGGGGTTCAGCGCCAGACTTGCCCGGTCGAGCCATGGGGTTCGAATTCACCGCGGGTTCCTTCCTTTCTCCATACTTCGTGGATTGAGGTAGCGGGATGCGTCGAACGGCCAACCGGCCTGCGATTCGTCGCTCATCGGGAAGATTTCCTGCGGAGTGCCGTAGCCTCGATCATTCGCGACTCTTGAGACGATATAGGGCTTTACCTCGATACTCTTCCAGAGGCTTGGCGAGCGCGAGCGACCGCAGGAACAATAGAGCGCGTATTCATCCAGGGAGCCGGCGATGGTGGGAATCAGGTATGCGCCATTCGCAAACGGACTGAAGCCGATCAGGTACCGAGTGCGGCACTGAGGACACTCAAGGCATCGGCGAATTCGGTCAGACATAAGGCCTGCTCATCAATTGATGGTCACCAGATTGATGGTCACCGTCAGGTGTTTTGTCAGACGCCCGCACCCTTGCTGGGACCGCGCCCCACGCCAGTCGGCCATACGTGCGAGATTCAACAATTGGTTTGCAACGTGAAGGCCAATTGTGAAGGAGTGTATTTTCGGAGACTTACGGCGGAAGCGACCGCTCCAAATATACGAAGTTTGAGATCAACGGAAGCACAACGGCGGCGACAATTGGGGCTTCGGCAATGTTTCTTTGTTATTTCGCCACTGTCTGGCGTTGAAGCGAAACATTTCGTAGAGGTAATTCCAAAACTTGGAGAAAATCACTGAGTTGACCAAGAACATCGAAGAATTTCGATTTTCTGGAACGGCAAGCGCTAGCCTGACGCCCGCATGCAGGTTAAAGAGGTAATACGATTCTGGCCTGGCAGCCACGGCTTGACGGGCGATTGACCAGCTCTATCGAAGCGCCATGCACCTCAGCGATTTGCCTGGCGAGGACCAACCCAATCCCGCTGCCCTGCGGCTTGGTGGTGTAGAACGGGACAAATGCGTTGCTGGGATTGAGAAGTCCCGGACCGTTGTCATCGACTTCGAGAATCAGCTTCTTTTCTGCGATCCGCCATCGCACCGTGACGGCCGGCTCCGTAGGCCGAGCAGCGGCATTGACGGCTGATCCATCGGCGGCGTGCGGCGGCTCGAGCGCAGCCTCGACTGCGT
Source organism: Candidatus Solibacter sp. (assembly GCA_035501655.1). Classification (GTDB taxonomy): domain Bacteria; phylum Acidobacteriota; class Terriglobia; order Terriglobales; family Acidobacteriaceae; genus Sulfotelmatobacter. The sequence continues at coordinate 263,665 of DATJVU010000033.1, read as the reverse complement.
TGCGCACAATGTTGATCAACATCTGCTCGAACTGATCGGGATCGACCGTCACCTGCACGTCCGGGCCGGCGAAAACCTCGACGTGCAGCCGGGTTTCAAGTCCCGCCACCCGCTCGACCAGCGGCGCCAAAGCAGTCTTGCGAAGCGCGGGAGGCGGCATTTGCGCGAGTTGCCGGTATGCCTGGAGAAAGCGATTCAGCGAGTCGGCACGCATCCCGATAATCGACAGGCCGCGCTCAAAGTCGCGACGTGTTGAATCGTCGAGGCTGACTCCGGAAATCTGTGCCGTCAGACTTCCGGCTATGGATTTGATGGGCGTGAGCGAATTGTTGAGTTCGTGGCCGAGCACGCGAATCAGTTTCTGCCAGGCGCCCCGTTCCTCTTCGCGGAGAGCGCGGCTGACATCGGAGAGAACGATGAGCGTGTGTGGAACTCCTTTCTGCCGAAACGTGCTGCGGCGCACCAGCCAGCGGGCGTTTGGGCCTTGGAATTTCAGGGGGACGAGGCTACCATTCTCAGCCACGAGGCAGGCGGCGAGGCCGATATCGTTGGCAGTACGGCCGAGAAGCCGCACCGAGGGCTGCTGCAGCAATCGTTCTCCAGCAGAGTTGACGAGGCGGAGAATCTGGTCGGGGTCGAAAGTAAATAGAGGAACCTCGACTTCTTCCACCACGCGGCGCAGCAGCGCCGTGGCTTCAATCGCGCGAATGCGCTGATCGGCGAGCAGATCGGCGAGTGCGTTCACTTCGATGGAGAGTTCACCCAAGGCATCGTCGGTGGCGGCGCCGCGCGCGCGGAAGGAATAGTCCTCTTCGCGCAGAGCGGAGATCACATTGGCGAGAGTCTGTAGCGGCCTCGTGGTCTGTTCCTGCAGCGCCATCGCGAGCAGCCACCAGACGAAAAGGATCGTAAGGATAAGGGAAAGCTTGGAGCCGAAGGTCCAGGGCTGCAGCCAGATGAAGATGCCGCTCGCCACCATCGCGGGAAGCGCGACGAGTAGGGCGAAGAGGTTGATTCTGCGCTCATAAAGAAGGCGAACGCGCTTGCGGGGAGGTTTTCGCACGCCGGGACGAAAACTCCCGCGCGGGCTAGAGGCCATATTTTTCCATGCGCCGGTAGAGAGCGCCGCGGCTGAGCCCCAGCACTTCGGCGGCCTGGCTCACATTGCCCTGGCAGCGCTGCAGCGCCTTGCGAATGAGGATTGCTTCCACCGACTCAAGACTCAACTCTTCGAGATTCTGGCTCTGCGACCGAATGGAGTCAAGGCCGAGGTCGGCGCGCTGCACTTCCGATCCGCGGCACATGAGAACGGCGCGTTCGACGGTGTGATCCAACTCGCGAACATTGCCCGGCCACGAATATTGCATGAGGAGTTGCAACGCCGATGCCTCAAATCCAACCATCTTCAGCCGATACCGCAAAGCATACCGCGTCAGAAAGTGTACCGCCAGCACAGGAATATCTTCGCGCCGCTCACGCAGGGCGGGGACATGCAGTTCCACGGTGTTGAGGCGGAACAGCAGATCCTCGCGAAACTGGCCTGAGGAACAGGCAGCCCGAAGGTCGGCATTGGTGGCTGAAATGACGCGGACGTCTACTCGGCGCGAGCGCGAGGAACCGAGCCTTTCCACTTCACGGGATTCCAGAACACGCAATAACTTCGCCTGCTGCGGCAGAGGGATATTGCCGATCTCGTCGAGAAAGATGGTTCCACCGTCGGCCAGCTCGAAACGACCGATGCGGTCGGTGCGCGCATCGGTGAATGCGCCTTTCACGTGGCCGAATAATTCGCTTTCGAAAAGTCCTTCAGGAACAGCGCCGGTATTGACTGCGATCATGGCTCGCGAAGAACGAGCCGAGAGTGCGTGCAGAGTCTGAGCGACGACTTCTTTTCCCGTGCCATGCTCGCCGGTGATGAGAACATTGGCGTCGGACGGGCCAACGCGCGTGATGGCGGCGAGAAGCGGTTGCATGGCAGGAGCCGTGGCGATGAATTGCGGGCGACCTTCCGCCTGCAACAGGCGATTCTCGGCCGCCAGCCGTTCGGCCTGCTGGCTGAGGCGATGCAGTTCCACCTGGGTGCGTACGATGGTGAGGAGGCGTTCGTTTTCCCAGGGCTTTTGAATGAAATCGCGCGCCCCTCGGCGCATGGCTTCGACGGCCAAATCGATGTTGGCCCAAGCGGTCATGACGATGACAGGCGTCGTACTATCGGAAGCGACGATTTCTGAAAGCAGATCGAGGCCTTCGCGACCCGAAGTCGTGTCGCGGCTGTAGTTGAGGTCGATCAGTACCGAGTCGTACGAACTGCTCGCGAGCGCTTCCCGCACCATCACGGGCGAGCGCGCTGTTTCCACGTCGTATCCCTGGGGACGCAGAAGGAGTTCCAGCGCCTCAAGAACATGCTGCTGATCGTCGGCGGCAAGAATGCGCGGGCGGTCCTTGCGCGCGGGAGGCGTCGCGATCAGAGACTCTTCGGATTTGAAAGTAGGATTCATTTCTCTAACGGAAGACGCGCCACGATCAAGCCGCAACTGCCATTATCGGACAATCGCGAGAATTCCGCGATCCAAGCTGCGCCGAACTCATTTGGCCGTGCCATTGACCGATCCCCGAATTGCATCCGCGACCTGAATATTGTTGTGTTCGAGCGTGGTGCCGGTCGCGCGGTCGAGTTCGACTGTCGCCTTCTCGAAAACTGTAACCGCGTTCACCAGATCTAGCTCGGCTAGAGCAAGATCACGCTGGGCCGACAACGTTTGATAGCTCGAGCCTGAGCCGAGATCCTGCTCTTTCTTGGTGATTTCAAAAGTTCTCTGCGCCAAATCGCGAGCTTTACGGGCAGCTTCAACGCGCGCCCGCGTTTGCTGTAGTGCATATTGCGCGTTGCGCACCTCGATGCGAACCTGCTTTTTCAGCTGCTCCAGCCGCAGTTCGGATTGGCGATATTCCAGTTCGGAGCGGTACTGATCGGCTTTGGCGACGCGGTTTCGCAGCGGGACACTGAGATTCAGGCCGATGAAATAATCCGGCGCAGAGTTGTTGAACGCATTCTCGATGGCGCCCCCAAAATCCGTAGGCACAGTTGAGCTGTTCGTGCCTTTGAAAGCCGGATTCAACTGGCCCGCCAGTCCAGAACCGCTGTAGAAACCAACCAGCGAGAGCGACGGTAACAGTGCGTTGGTTGCGGCGCGGCGGCTGATTTGCCGATTGATTAAATCCACGTCGGATTCCTGGAGTTCGGGCCGATCATGGAGAGCGGTCGAGATCAGATCCTGGATCGGCTGCTCGGTGGGAGTCTGTACGGATTCCATGCGATCAGTCGGAACGACCGGCATCGCTTCGAGCACAGGATCGTCGAGGCTCTTGGTTACGGCATTCTTCATCAAAGTCTCTTGGAGCTGCAGGCTCGTGCGCGCCACGGTCAGTTCCTGATCGCGCTTGGACACTTCAGCTTCGGCGCGCATCACATCCATTTCCGGAACGCTCTGCAGCTGCAACTGCTTCTTTGCATTTTCGAGAGTCTGCTTTGCGAACGATGAAGACTGCTCATTCACGCGGGTCTGCTCGTACGCGCTGACGAGATCCCAGTAAATGTTTTCGATTTGAGTTACGGTTGCGATTACCTGATCTTTGAACGCTATGTCGGAAATTTTCTTGTTGTTGCGCGCGATGCGTAGATAGCGCAGGTTGGGGCCGAATCCGAATCCGGCAAGAAGCTCCTGCTGAAAGAAGATTCGATATTGCGAACTCAAAACTGGCGACAGGTTGGTGAAAATACTGTTCGTCGTCTGGCTGGAATTGTTAAAGCTGAACGAAATCGAAGTGCCGGTCGGAAAAGCTTCAGAATAGTTGATGTTGAATTGCCCTGTGTTCGTCTGAAGTGTCGGCACGCCGTTGACGGTCAGGTTGGAAAGTGGAAGCGTTTGGTGTTCCGCGCCAACGGTGGCGTTGATCGACGGATCGTAGGAAGAGACCGCAGTTCCGGTTCCGAGGGTTGATTGCACGAGGCCGGATGCTCCAGCGCCCGCGCCACCCGCGCCGCCTGTGGTGCCGCCAGCGCCCGCGCCGGGTGCGCCGGTACCAAAGCCGCCGACTCCGCCGCCGGGAGTGCCTTGCACGACGCCAGTGTTGACGCCACGGAAAAATCCTCCGGCTTTGGTGCGAAGAATGTCGGTATTCGCTATGGGCAGGTTATAACGCGCGATGGCAAGGTCGAGATTGTTCTCGAGCGCGAGATTGATGGCGTCTTTCAATGAGAGGTAGAGCTTACCATCGCGGATGAGTCCGTCGAGGCGCGCTGAGTTCGCCAACACCGGTTCCGGAACCTGCTCACCCATATAAGCGCGCAGGGGATTATGCGAGGTCGGCATGTCGAACTGCACCGTAGCTGGCGCCGCTTGCGGCGTCGGCGTGGCAGGTGCGGTGGTTTGAGCCGATGAGAAAGAGATAGAGAAGGCTCCGAATACGAACGAGAATCCCCACAGCAGTGTTTTCGAGAGACGGCTCACGATGCGCTGACCTCCGCCTGGTTGAGGGCTGGATTCGACGTGTCGCCCACCAGCCATCCGTCGCGCAACTGCAGCGTGCGGCGTCCAAATGCAGCGTTCGTCTCCGAGTGTGTGACTTGCACAATCGTTGTGCCCTGCTGATTGAGTTCGCGGAAGAGTTCCATGATTTCCCGGGCCTGCGCGGAGTGTAGGTTTCCTGTAGGTTCGTCTGCCAATAGCAGCGATGGTTTATGAATGACGGCACGCGCGATGCCGACAAGTTGTTGCTGACCGCCGGAAAGCTGGCTGGGATAGAGTGCTTTCTTCGCCACGATTTGAAAACGGTCGAGCACGTCCGCCACCAGACTTTGCCGCTCGCGGCGTGGGATGTCTTTGTAAGAAAGCGGCAAGTCGATGTTTTCTTCGACTGTAAGGTCATCTAGCAGGTGATAGCTCTGGAAGACCATGCCGATGTTCCGCTTGGCAAGCTCGCTGCGCTGTTTGCGCTTCAGGGCGTGGACTGCATCTTCTCGAAACCAGTATTCGCCTTCCCACTGGTCGTCGAGCAGGGCCAGCACGTTGAGCAGAGATGATTTCCCCGCACCCGACGGTCCCATGACGGTGATGAACTCGCCTTGTTGAATGTCTAGATTGACGCGCCGCAGAACCCAAGTCTGCCCGGCGCCCGTTTTGTAACTGCGTTCAATGCTTTTGAGTTGAATCATAAATTTGTTCGTTGTTTCTAAAATCATTCGTAGCGCAACGCCACCATCGGGTCGAGGCGCGCCGCGCGCCATGCCGGTACCCAGCACGCGATTCCCGCGACCAGCATGAGAAGGATGACGACGCCGATGTACGTGAGCGGATCGAGGGGCGAGATTCCGAAGAGCAGGCTCACCAACAACCGGCTGGCTGCAATCGCGCCGACGACGCCGATGATGACGCCGAGTACCGTGACGATCATTCCTTGCCGCATCACCATCGCCAGAATGTTTGCACGCGGAGCGCCGAGGGCGAGGCGCACACCGATTTCGCGAATTCTCTCGGTCACACTGCCGGAAAGTACGCCATAGATTCCAGTCGCAGCGAGTAGCAATGCAACGAAGCCAAATGCTTCAAAAAGAACAAGCACAAAATGCCGCTCCGCAGCCGAGGCCAACACCAAATCTTCCATGGTCTCCACCCGCACGATGGGTTGATCTTTGTCGACTGACCAGATTGCGCGCTTGATCGACGGGGCAAGCGCTGCGGCATCTCCGCGAGCACGTATCACAAATGACTGCGTGCCATCTGCCCAATGCCACTGCGTACTCCGCACATAGACGGCCTCTGCGTCGGCGATGGCCAACGAGGTTTGGCGGACGTCTCCTACGACTCCGACAATCGTGAACAGAGGCGACTCGGGCGGACCTCCCATATGAAAACGCTTGCCCAGCGGGTCCTGCCCCGGAAACTTACGCTGCGCTAGCGACTCACTGATCACGGCGACCTTGGGCCCGTTCGCCAAGTCGCTACTATCGATGAACCGTCCCTTCAGGAGAGGAATGCCCATCGCTTCAAAATATCCGGGACTCACCGCGTAACGGAATGCTGCGTAGCCAACGTCGGGACTGTCGCCCTCGAATCGAGCGCCGTAAACATCCGAGTCGCCGCTTAACGGAAGCTGGCTCGTAAAGGCAGCAGCCTGTACACCGGGCAAATCGCGAACTGCATCAAGCGCCTGCTCGAAAAAGCGGTGACAAACAGTGTTGTCATCGTACCGGCGTCCGAACGTATTTACCTGCATGGTGAGTAAGTGTGCATGGTCAAATCCTGGCGGCACCGAGAGAAGACGGCGCAAACTGTGCAGCATGAGACCCGCGCCGATCAGCAGTAAGAGCGAGATAGAGACTTCTGCGACGACCAACGTTCGGCGGATGCGCTGCTGGCCGCCGGCGATGCGAACCGAAGATTGGCTAATTTCTGCGCGCGGTTCACCGCTCGAAGCGTAGAGAGCCGGGATGACACCTACGACAACGCCAACCACCATTGTTATTACGAAAGCAAAAGCGAATACCGCGCCATTGAAGGACACTGCATGCAGTCGCGGCAATTCTGCCGGGCTTAGCGAAATGAGAGCCCTCACTCCCGCTTGGGCAATCAGGATGCCTAGCACCGCCCCAAACAACGCCAGCATCAGGCTTTCTGTGATGAGTTGGCGGATGAGCCTTGAGCGGGCTGCTCCAAGCGCCGTTCTCATGGCGAGTTCCGGGCGCCGCCGTGCGCCACGCTCAAGCAGCAAGTTGGTTACGTTCACGCAGGCAATCAGCAGAAGGAGGAAGACCGCGCCGAAAACGGCGAGTAGTGCAGGCTTGACCCCTCGCGTTACGTCATCCTGCAGCTGGGCACTGACGAATCCGTACTCGAGCGACGAGCCGCGTGGGCGGGGAAAATCAGGCACAGGGGTTTTCGCAATCGCAGCGAGTTCAGACTGCGCCTGATCTTTCGAGACGTCCGATTGCAAACGTGCCACCATGCGAAGATGATGTCCCCACTCGCGGGTCAACGGTGATGCGATGTTCGTCGTGTCGTATTGCAGCGGTGACCAGATTTCTGCCGTTGGAGAGAGCACATTCTCAAACTTCTCAGGCATCACGGCGATCACTGTGTAGGCATTGTCGTCCAGGCGGATTTCGCGGCCGAGAATTGTGCGGTCGGGCCCGAAACGACGGCGCCAGAGTCCGTAGCTCAGTATCGCGACCTTAGGGCCGTTCGGTATGTCGTCGGAGTTCAGGAAGTCCCTGCCCAGAACTGGTTCAATCCCAAGTGTGCGAAAGTAATCGGCGCTGACCTGTTGACCATCGAGTCGCTCGGGCTGGTCTGCTCCGGTCAGGGCTGGCGTCCATGGCTTCATGACTGCGAGATTCTCGTAAGACCGGCCGCGGGCGGCGACTTCGCGATAGTTGTGAAACGCCGGCGGGACGCGGGTTCCACCTTCTCCGCCATACCAGATCATCATGATTCGATCAGAATGCGGATAAGGCAAGGGCTCGAACAGGATTGGATTGACCGCGCTGAAGATGGCGGTACTGGCGCCTATGCCGAGTCCGAGAACGGCAACCGCAGTGAGCGTGAAGCCGCGGCTCTTGAGCAACTGCCGCCAGCTGAAACGTAAATCCTGGATCAAGCCTTGCATCTTTCCCTCATTCGTAACGCAATGCTTTCATCGGTTGAACTTGCGCAGCACGCCTCGCCGGGATGCATGCGGAGACGATCGCGATCGCGCCGATCGCCAAAGTGACCGCAATCAACGTCAACGGATCGCGATCGGAAATTCCGAAGAGCTGACTCTTCACGAGACTGCTGAGCGCGATTGAGAGCGGCAACGCGACGGCAATGCTGAGGCCCGCCAGCACGAGCACTTCGCGGAACACCATGTTCACGACCAGCGCCCGCGTGGCGCCCAAAGCCATACGAATGCCGATCTCGCGCGTGCGTTGCGCAATCGAATAGGCCAGAACCCCGTAGAGGCCGATCGCTGTTACGAAGATTGCAACCGCACCAAAACCGCTGGCGAGAAATGCCAGCATCCGCTCAGACGTAAGCGTACCGTCGATTTGCTCTTGCATCGATTGGAGGGAGTCGACAACCAGTTTGGAGTCGATGTTGTTGACCGCGATACGTACATTGCTGGCCGCCGCTTCGGGCGCCTGCCAGGTTCGCACATACACGCCGACCGAGCCCTGGTCTTTGCTTTGCGACCACGGCGAATAAAAGATCGGCGCGAGTGGCTCTCTCACATTGCGGTGTTTCGCGTCTTTTACAACGCCGACGATCAGCAGCTTGGGATCTTGTTTCCCAGTGGAGAATGTTTTGCCGATCGCCTGATCTGGCGTGCCAAAGAATTTTTTAACGAAGCTCTCGTTTACGACGACTATCGGGGCGTTATTCGGGCCGTCGGCATCGGTGAAGGTTCGGCCTGCGATCAGTGGAATACGCAGAGTTGAGAAATATCCCGGCGTGACGTGTTCCCATTCAAAACTCATGTGCTCGCCGTCCTGCGCTTTGTAGCCGGGCACATCGACTGAGAACGTGTTGTCAGAGTTTGAGAGATCTAGATCGTCCGTCATGCCGACGGCTTCAACCCCCGGTTGCGAGCCAAGTGAATCGAGCAGTCGCTGGTAGAGCGGCGCGACGGCTGCTGGTTCATATCCGGCAAGGCGCGGATTGAGCGCAAATGTCAGCAAGTGATCGGTGGCAAAGCCCGCGTCAACGAGTTTGAGATTGCTGAGGGTACGAATAAACAATCCGGCTCCTACTAGCAGCAACAGGCTGAGGCCCACTTGCACGCCAACGGTTAATCGTCGGAATCTGGCGTGGCCTCCGTCGCCTGTCATGGCCTGCTGCTTGAGCGCGGGAGAAACTTTGGGCCGATAGAACTGCAGGATTGGCGCGAGACTGAAGACCACGCTGGCGAGAATTGCCGTCGCAAGTGAGAACAACAGCACGCGCGAGTCTGGTGTCGCGGAAAGCGACGTCATCCCCGAAGTTGTGGCCGTCGGATTAATCAGGCTGATCAAGCCGGAGGCAAGCAGCGGCGCGAGCGCGACTCCGAGCAGACCGCCGGCGATCCCCAGCGCCAGCCCTTCTACGAGAAGTTGACTGGTTACTCGCTGCGCAGTTGCGCCGAGAGCGTAGCGCACAGAGATTTCGCGCGTGCGTCCTGCGGCGCGAACCAGAAGTAGGCTGCCCACGTTAGCCGTTGCCATCAGCGTGAGCAGGCCGACCATGCCGATCAATATCAGCAGCGGCGTGCGAATGTTTTCGCGCAACGGAGAAAATCCCCTGGAGCCATCGAGCAGAGTGATGTAGCTTTTCTCGACGAACTGCTCGCGGAATCGCTGATTGCGACTTGGAATGCTCTCGAGTTCCGTTTTGCGAAGGGATTTCCAGAGCGGGGTAACGCCTGCTTCTGCCTGTGCGGTTGTGACGCCGGGCTTGAGACGGGCAATGATGTTCAGCCACTTCGATCTATGGTCTTCCAGTTCATCCCAGCCAGGAGTCATCTTCGCCTTCATCGTGATGGGCACGAAGAAGTCAGGCGCGGAATTGGCGATGACGCTGTCAAATCCAGCCGCTGCGACCCCGATGATGGTGAACGGTGCGCCGTTTACGAGAATGCTCTGATTGATCACGTTGCGGTCGGCGCCGAGATGCTGCCGCCAGAAGCGATCACTGAGAACTACGAACGACGCGGCGCCGGCGGCAACAGTATCTTCGGACACGAAAAGCCGGCCCAGCGCTGGCTTCACGCCGAGCACCGAAAAATAATTTCCACTTACCAGTTCACTATTGGCGAGCCGCGACTGCCCCTGCCACTGAATCCCAACTTGCGCCGGGAACATGGCCAACATTCCGGAAAAGACCTCATTGTGGTCGCGCAGATCGCGATACATCGGGTAGGAGAAGTAGAGTTCTCCGTCGCCGCCGTAGGAACTGCCGTGTCCGGTGAAGGAGCCGGCATACTTCAACATCACCAGGCGATCGGGCTCGGCGACCGGGAGACGCTTCAAGAGAATTTGATCGACCAATGAGAAGATCGCCGCGTTAGCGCCGATACCGACCGCGAGCGTGAGAACGGCAATGAACGTAAAGCCCGGCGCCCGCGCGAACTGGCGCAGCGAGAAACGGATGTCCTGCAGCAATTCCGTCATTTTGTCGTTCGCTCCTCGTTATTCGTAGCGGAGCGCAATTAAAGGATCGACGCGCGATGCCCGGCTCGCCGGAATGTAGCAAGCCAGCACGGCCGCGACAAAAAGCGTGACTGCAACAGCCGAGTACGCAGTCACATCGATTGTTCCGACGCCGTAAAGCAGGCCGCTCATCGCGCGGCCTACAAAGCACGCACCCACAAGACCGAGCGCAAGGCCGATCCCGGCCAGGACGACTCCTTCTTTCAAAATCAGCCCGAGCACGTGGTCTTTGCTGGCGCCAAGAGCCATGCGCAATCCAATTTCGTGCGTGCGCTGTGCAACGGCAAACGCCATCACTCCGTAGATGCCAACGCTGGCCAATAGCAAGGCAACCGTCGCGAAGGTCATGAAGAGGCCTGTGCTAAAACGATCGTCGATAAGCGACTCGTTCACAATCTGATCCATCGTCTTAACGTCGGCAAGGGCCAGATCGGGATCAACTCCGTGAATAGCAGCACCGATGCTCTTGGCCATTGCGGCGGGATCGCCGCTGGTGCGCACCGCTACTGAAGTCCGCGGCCAGGGACTCTGCGCAAAGGGCACGTCGATTTCGGGAAAGCCGGTGCTACGAATGCCACCGTTATGCGTATTGCGATACACGCCAACGATTTGCCATTCCTGCTCGGGACCAAGTTTCGTGACGCCCGGAATCAATTGCTCCACGAGAATGCGCTGCGTCAGCGGATCGGTTCCAGCCAGAAATTTATTGACGAATGTTTCATTCACGATGGCGACGCGAACGCTGCTCGCCGTGTCCTGATCTGTGAACGTGCGGCCTTTCACCATCTGAATTCCGAATGTCTGATAGAACCCTGGAGTGACCATCTGAAAGCCCGCTCCTGGACGAGCGGAGCGGTCCGCGACCGGCTTGCCGACGATGGTGAAGGGCATTCCAAAATTTGTGCCTTGCAACGGCATTCCGGTGGCAGCCTCAGCGCGAGTCACACCCGGCAGCGCTTCGACTTTTTCCAGAATCTGCCGGTAATAAGTGACGATCTGGTCTGGCTGCGTGAGGCGCTTTTCGGGCACCGGCAGCGAGAACGTGAGAATGTGATCTGGACGAAAACCGGGATCGACATGCGCCAAATTCCAGAAGCTATGTATTGCGAGCCCTGCGCCTGCCAACAAGGTCAGAGCCAGCGCAAACTCAGCCACCACGAGGGCTTGACGCAGGCGATGGCGTCCAGCGCTCGTGCCGGTGCGGCCACCTTCTTTTAGCGTCTCATTCGGATCGACGCGCGACGCATGCCATGCCGGCGCGCAACCAAACAGAACTCCGGCGATGGTTGTTGCCGCCAGAGTGAAAATAAGAACAGGAATGTTCAGGGTGACGTCGGCTTCCGAAGGAAGTGTGTACGGCGGCATCTTCGCCATGAGCACGCGAATCAGGACGGCGCCCAAGCCGATTCCCAGTCCTCCACCAATTACAGCAAGGACAAGGCTTTCGGTCAGGAATTGGCTGAACACATGCCAGCGCGTCGCGCCCAATGAAGTGCGCACGGCAACTTCCTTGAGTCGGGTTGTGCCTTTGGCGAGAACGAGGTTCGCCACGTTTCCGCACGCTATCAGCAGGATGAATCCCACACCGCCCATCAGCAACCAAAGGGTGCGCTGCGAATCTTTCGGGAAAAAGTCGTTGTGCAGCAGCTCCACGCTTGCACCCCATCCATGGTTACTCTGCGGGTGATCTTGCGCGATGCGATTGGTCACGACTTCCATATCGGCCTGCGCCTGCGCCACGGTAACGCCGGGCTTCATGCGGCCCAGAACCAGCAGCCAATGAAAGTCGTGGTTGATCTGATCTGGTTTGAATGACAGCGGCACCATGAACTGGTCTTGCAGGCGGTCCGTTTGCCCCGCGGGCAACACCCCTACGACTGTGTAGGGTTCGCTATTCATGCGCACTGACTTACCGAGAATCTTCGGATCGGACCCGAGATGCTCCCACAGCCTGTGAGTGAGAATCACTTCGTGATCTTTTCCCGGCTCGCCTTCTTCAGGAAGAAAATCGCGGCCCATCATGAGTTCGTTGCCGGCCATCACCAGCGATCCCGGAGTCATCGCTCTTCCGCTGATCTGTTCCGGTTGCTGGGCTGTCGCGAAGTTGAAACTGACGCCGCTGAAGGCGTTGATATCTTGAAAAGTCTTGTTCTGATGTTTCCAGTCGAGATAATCTCCGGCCGCTACGACATTGTTGCTCCCTTGAATCTTCGACCAGACCATGACGAGTTGATCGGGCTCCGGATACGGCATGGGCGCCAGCAGTACGGCGTAGATGACGCTGAAAATCGCTGTATTCGCCCCAATCCCCAGCGCGAGCGTGATAGCTGCGACCGCGGTGAAGCCCGGGTTCTTTTGCAAGAGCCGCAGGCTGTAACGTGCATTCTGTCGTAACGTCCTCATGGTCCCCCTTACTCGTATCTCAAAGCCACTAGTGGATCTACTTTTGCCGCCCGGTACGCGGGAATAATGCTCGCCAGCAGGGCGACCAACGCCAGCAGGAAAGCGACTGCGATGAACGTGATTGGATCGGTCGGTTGTACACCGTAGACCAGACTCTTCAGCAGATGCCCGAGCGCAAGAGCCCCGGTCGCGCCGAGGGCCATGCCGATCAGCGCCGGCTTCATGCCCTGAAAAATAATCAGCCGCAGCACGTCGCTGAGGCGCGCACCCAAGGCCAGGCGGATTCCGATTTCCTGCACGCGCTGCTTCGCGCTGTAAGAGAGCACGCTGTAGATGCCGACACTGGCGAGCAGAAGCGCCAATCCCGCGAACACGCCGAGCAGCAGCATGTTGAAGCGCTGCGGCGACACCGAAGTTGCGACGACATCATCCATGGTCTGAATGTCGCGCAGAGGAATTTCAGAATCAACATCGCGCACGGCATTCGAGACCGAAGCAACCATCTGCGAGGGATTGGTATTGGCGCGCGCAACCAGCATCATGGGGAACGAATTCCAGCCGCCGTTGGCGGGGGGCGTCAACTGTCCGAGCGGCATGTACAGCGCGGTTGCGGGGCGAGTCTGGTCGAGTCCGTCCAGTTTTACATCGCGCACGATGCCGACCACTTCGCGAACCACGCCAGGAAAGAATGTAAGCGTGAGCCGCTTGCCCAACGCATCTTCTCCCGGCCAGAATTGCTCGGCCATGGATGAACTGATAAGGATGGCTGCAGGTCGGCCGGCTATATCCGAGTCGGCGAGATCGCGACCTCGCAAAACGGGAATGTGCATCGCACTCAGATACCCTGGCGTGATCAGGCGAACATCGACCTCCGGCTGCTCCGACATTGCCACCACAGGGCGCCCTTCGATCATGATGGGTTGATGCGAGCCGCCGTTATCGAGCGGGATGTCATCGATCACGCCCGCTGCTTCAATGCCGGGCAGCGTTCGCACACGCTGCAGCACTTGGTCGAAGAAGCGCACCTCGCCCTCAGGCTGCGGAAATTTTCCCCGTGAAACGGACACACTCATGGTGAGCACGCCATGAGACTCGAACCCGGGATCGACACGGTTGAGCATCTGAAAACTGCGAATCATCAACCCTGCGCCGACCAGCAGCATGAGCGAAAAGGCGACTTCCGCCACCACGAGAATGCTGCGCGTGCGATGTCCGCCGGAGTCGGAGTCGGTTCGGCCCAGGCCTTGTTTGAGAGCGTGGCTCACATCTTCCTTGGTCAGGCGCAATGCAGGGAGAACTCCAGCAAGAATGCCGGTCAGCAGTGAAACGCCGGCGGTAAAGATAAGGACGCGCCAATCCAAGCCTGTATCGACGTTGCGGGGCAACTTATCGCCAAGAAATGCCATGATCAAGCGCACCGCTGAATGAGCGTAGGTCAGGCCCAGAACACCTCCAGTGAATGCGAGCAAGATTGTTTCGACAAGAATCTGCCGCAGCACGCGGCCCGAGGTCGCACCCAGCGCCGTGCGGATTGCGATTTCCTTCCGGCGGCTGAACGTCTTTGCCAAGGCCAGATTCGCAACATTTACGCAGGCGATTAGGAGAACGAAAGCCACCGCGCCTAACAGAACCAGCAACGCGGGCCGGACGTCACTCACCATGTCGTCGTGCAGTGACTTCACCACGGCGCCCCAGCCTTTATCGTCGTCCGGGTACATCTGCTCCAATCGAGTGGAGATCGTGTTCATCTCCGCCTGGGCCTGCTTCAGATCGACGCCATCCTTCAGCCGAGCCATCACCAGGTAGTGATGCTCTCCTCGGACCGCGCGCTCGACGTCCGTCCACGCCATGGGTGTCCACATTTGTGCGACGTCGGGTATGCGGAAGTTGGCCGGCATGACCCCAGCCACGAGATAGTTCTGCCCGTCGAGCGTGAGGTTGCGGCCCACGATGTTGGAGTTCGATCCAAAATGCTGCTGCCAAAAGGCGTAGCTCAAAACGACGACGTTCGAATGCCCGGGCTGATCTTCCTCGGGAGTGAATACGCGGCCGAGCATGGGGTTGACGCCCAGGGTCGCAAAGAAATCACGCGATACCGCGCACCCATCCACCCGCTCCGGGTTATCAACTCCCGTGAGCGTGAAACCGTGGTAACTGAGGATCGTCATCTTCTCGAAAACGTGATTCTGCGCTTCCCAGTCGAGATAGTTCGCGGCTGAAACAGCAAACTCCGTCATTCCGGGAAAGCTCTTTGCCGGCGGGACATGCCAGATGCGCACCAGCCGATCCGGCTCGCGCAGCGCAAGAGGACGAAGCAATGCGCCGTTGACTACGCTGAAGATCGCAGTGTTAGCGCCGATACCGAGCGCGAGAGTGATGATCGCGACGGCAGAGAAGCCTGGGCTCTTCCACAGCTGGCGAAGCGCGTAGCGGATATCCTGAAGAATTGAATCCATAAAAAACTCCTACTCGTAGCGCAAGGCTTCCATAGGATCGACTTTGGCAGCGCGAAATGCAGGAATGTACGCCGCAGCCAGCCCGGCCAGAGCAATCGCTGCGCAAACTTCCACAAGAACTGCCGGGTTTCGTGATCCGGTGCCGAACAACATGCTTTGCAACAAGGAACCCGAGGCCAGAGCGCCGGCAATCCCGATGACGAGCCCGCATGCGAGCAAGATCGCGGCTTCTCGCAAAACCATCTTCAGAACTGCAGCACGTTGTGCCCCGAGTGCCATCCGAACGCCAATCTCACGTGTGCGCCGGGTGACCGAGTAGGTCATGACGCCGTAAAGTCCAACCAGAGTCAGAACGATTGCTAGTCCGGCGAACGTACTCATCAGGACGACGGAAAATCGCGGCTGCGAAAGTTGCGTCGACATCAGCTCATCCATCGTGCGAACGCGAGTGACGGGAATTTCTTTGTCGAGTGAAGAGACAATCTGCCTGACACTTGCCGCGAGGCTGAGCGGATCCACGGATGTGCGCACGACCGAATAGAGACAGCACCAGGTCGGGAGTTGATCGGCAGGCAGGAACATCGCGGGCTCGCTCTCGCGCTGCGTCGCCCAGAAACGCGTATCCCCGACCACACCTACAACTTCGCGCCAAGGCGGGCCGCCTGGACTTCCGTTACCCGCTCCCGGTTTCAGCTTCTTGCCGATGACGCTTTCTCGCGGGAAGAATTTCTTCGCGAATGCCTCATTCACGATCATGACCTGTTGAGATTTCATGTCATCGCGGTCGGTGAAATCCCGCCCCGAGAGCAAGGAAACCTGCATCGTGTGAAAGTATCCGGGGGTAACGGTTGTCACGTATGCCGCCGGCTCCTGGCTCTCAGGAACAGGATGCTCCGGATCGCTAAACGTGACATTCACACCTTCGTCGCTCATCGGCAGAATCAGCGCGCCGTTCGCCGATTCGACGCCGGGCAGCGCGCGCAGCTTTTCAAAATACTCGCGGTAAAACTGAGGGCGCGAATTGCTGTAACGCGTGTCTGGGGTTTCAAAGAACAGAGTTGTCAGACCATTTGGATTGAAACCTTGTTGCACGTGCATCAGGTTTGCAAAGCTCTTGATCAGCAAGCCTGCTGCCATGGTGAGCACAAGCCCAAGCGCAACTTGTCCGACAGTGAGGGAGGAACGCAGCCAGTCGCGCCCGATGATGTCGGTTCGCCCACCTTCCTTCAGCGTGGAAACAAGATCGGGTTTCACGGATGAGATTGCAGGAAGAATTCCGAAGACAATTCCAGCGGCAAACGACAACGCAGTTGCGAAGCCGAGCACCCTGAGATCGACGCCCGCATTCTGGGCACGCGGGACGCTATCGCCGATGAGTGAAAGAATTGCCGGAGTGCAGAAGAAAGCCAGTCCGCATCCCGCCAAGCCACCAAGCGCGCTCAACGTGAGACTCTCCGCCAGCAACTGACGAACTAGCCGTTTCCTCCCGGCTCCGAGAGCCGACCTCAACGCGATCTCACGTTGCCTTTCTCGCATCCTGGCCAACAACAAGTTGGCAATGTTGCCGCACGCGATCAACAGCACCAGAGCGACCGCGCCCAATACCAACAGCAACACGCCACGCGTATCTCCGAGCAGCGCGTTAACTACAGTTAACGTCCGCGCAGAGTCATGCCGTGTATTCGTGTTCGGATATTGCTTGGCTAATGCAGCGGCGATGCTTTTCAAGTCCTGGTCGGCTTGCGCGAGGGTAACGCCCGGCTTCATGCGCCCGAACGCGCTGAGAAAGTGCGATCCGCGATTGCTCGTGGCTGGATGAGGATCGGTCGGGTCATTGTCGACGGCGAGTGTCGTCCACGCGGCGATCGATGGCTTGTTCACCGGAAAGCGAAATGAAGCCGGCATTACCCCGATAACCGTAAACACATCGCCACTCAGATGAATCGTGCGGCCGACGATTGATTTGTCGGAATTGAATTGCGTGGCCCACAGGGTATGACTGATCAAAACGACGCGAGTGCCAACCTTTTCTTCGTCGGCTGTGAAGCCGCGGCCCAGTTCGGGTTGAATGCCTAGCGCAGGAAGAAAATCCCAAGAAACGACGTCGGCATCGAGCGCGATCGGCCGCTCGAGACCGGTGAGCGTATACGAGCTCTCGTGATAGGAAACGAGATTCTCGAGCGTGCGATTTTGCGACCGCCAATCGAAAAAGTCGGGATAGCAGATCGCGCTAGGTTGCGGATGGTGCGTGTTGACCGACTGTGCTTCGATCAATCTTTCGGGCTCGTGATAAGGCAGCGGCCGCAAGATCACTGCGTCGATGACGCTGAAGACCGCTGTATTAGCGCCGATTCCAAGCGCGAGCGTAATCACCGCGATGGCGGCAAATCCGGGCGTCTTGCGAATCTGCCGGAACGCGTAGCGGAAATCTTGCAGCAATCCTGTCGTCATGGTTGGTCCTCTTTTGGAACGGAGCGGCAGAAGTTAACTCCAGTTAACTAATCTGCTTAATTGCTGTGAACTTCGTTAACTTCAACTTTCTTTCGTCTGCTACTCCGTGCGCAGCGTTTCCGCCGGGTCCAGACTTGCGATCCGCAAAGCCGGCAGAATGCCGGCGACGACCGCGATGACCAGGACAGTCAGCAGTACCACCGTGAACGTCAAGGGATCGTGGTAGCGCACGCCATATAACTCGCTGCGCAAGACTCGTAAAGCAGCCAGCGAAATTGCCGCGCCGAGCAGCGATCCGTACAGTGCGGCACGCAGCCCATCGGACCCCGCGTCGAGCATGGCAGCGCGAACCGAAGATCCCAAGGCGATGCGGATTCCGAATTCTCGCCGGCGCTGCGCGACCAGATTCGAAACCAACCCGAAAATCCCCACGGCCGACAGCAGCAGCGCAAGGCCGGCCAGCGAGGTGATAAGAGCCACTTCGACTCGCTGATAAAGCAAAACATTGGCCAGCAGATCATCCATCGAATAAAAACCGGAGAAGGGAAGGCGCGCATCGACCCTCGCCAGGGCTTCCTGCATGGCGTGCGTGGCGCCCTGCAGTGGGTGCCGGGTCCGAATGATCCAGCTCGGCTCAAACCAGATGTGGGCCACGTTGATGAGGCCTTGCGCAGTCTGAGCCGCAGGTAGGTACAGAACAGGCTCCGTCGCCACTGGCTCAGTCCGGCTCATGCCGGGCGACTTGGCAACGTTTGCCGCAACACCAACAACCGTGTAAATCACATTCGAGGTCTGCACGTGTCGCCCTACGGGATATGGCTCACCGAAAAATTGGCGGGCAAAATCCACGTTAACCACGACAACGGGCTGGGAACTCGCGGTATCGGACTCCGAAATCGCGCGGCCGACGACGACAGGAATCTTGAGAACATTGAAATATCCCGGCGTGACGTACGCTAGGCTTGATCCCCACTCTTTGCCGGCGAACTTGCCGTCGAGAACCTTCACGCCGTCATTCAGTCCGCGCTCATAGGGAAGGCTCAGGCCCACCGCCGCGTCTTCGACTCCTGGAATCTTTCGCATCTCCGCGATGCTGCGATCGAGCAAGCTTTGAAACGCCGCGGCGTTGCGATAGCGCGCGTCGTCGAGCGAAAGCTTGGCAGAGATGACATTCGTGGAATCGAATCCCTTGGGAAGAGTTTGAAGATGAACCAAGGTTCGGATGAGCAAGCCTGCTCCGCCAAGAAGAACGATCGTCAGGGCAACCTCGCCACTCACGAGAAACTGACGCACGCGGCTCGACCCTTGCACTACCGTGTGGCTTCCGGCAGCGATCGACGAGCGCAAGTCGAAACGGCGAACCTGGAGCGCGGGCAAAGCCGCAAACAACAGGCTTGCGATTAAGGACGCACCGAAGGTGAAAACGAGCACACGGGCGTCGATTTTCAGGCCACCGAGCGGAATCATCCATTCCGGGAGAAATCCTTGAAGCAGTCCGAGTGTTGCGATCGCAAGACCGAGGCCTGCGGCTCCGCCGAGCAGTGAGACGACAAATCCTTCGCTCCACAACTGGCGAAGAATGTCCCAGCGCGTGGCGCCCAGGGCGAGACGGGTGGCGATTTCGGGAGTGCGCCCCACGATCCGCACCAGCGTCAGTCCCGCGAGATTCGTGCATGCAATCAACAGAATGAGACCAACCGCGCTCATCAGCAGAAGCACGGGCTCGCGCATGCCGTTATCGACATTGCGAGAGAGCGGTGAGGCATAGAACCATCCGCGAGCCTTGTCGCGGGCGACGGCTTCGCGCCAGTCCTGGCGAATGTTCGCGAGTTCGGCTGCGACCTGCTGCCACGAAGATCCGGGCTTCAGGCGCACGATCACTTCGCAATTCTCGCCACCGCATTCTCCCGACTGATGAGGCTGCAACGGAGTCCAGAGGTCAGCGATGCCCGTGACCTGCGCGTCTTTCGGAAGAATTCCGACGACCGTATATGGCTCGCCTTTGAGAGTGACCTGTCGCCCGAGAATCTGGCGATCGCCGTGCACCGCGGATTGCCAGAGCGCATAGCTGAGGACGACGGCGTTTGGGCCCCCGGGACGATCTTCTTCTCCCGTGAATTCCCGACCAAGAAACGGAGTGATGCCGAGAACGTCAAAATATTTCGCAGAAACGCGCATATCCTGCACGTAACGGATGTCGGCTGCGGGGCCGGAGCCCGCGACAAGATTCACGCCGCTGGTTCCACCGAAAACCGCTGCCTTTACGGAAGGAACTTGATCGCGAACGGCTTCCCAGGTTGCGCCGGTCTGGGTAGGATCATCGTCTTGCACAATCTGGCCCGTCTTGTTTGAGATGCCTTCAGTGTGACGAATCACCACCGCGAGGCGATCCGGTTCGGGATACGGCAAGGGGCGAAGAAGAAATCCATTGACCAAGCTGAAAATCGTCGTGTTAGTGCCGATGCCGAGCGCCAGCGTAACGATGGCAATCACGGCGAAGCCGGGACTCCTGCGCACTTGCCGCAGCCCTAACAAAAGATCGTGGATGAGGCCCGTCACTGTTCGCTCCTATTCATAGCGCAGCGCAACCACGGGATCGACTCGCGCCGCTCGGCGTGCGGGAATGTAGCTGGCCAACAGAGCGAATGCAGCCAACAAGACAGACACGGCGGCCAGCGTGCTGGCGTCCCACGACTGAACGTGAAACAGCATGCTGCGAATCAGCGTGGCTCCGCCAATCGCGCACAGGAGACCGAATACGATCCCCAAAGCCGTTAACCACGCCGCTTCCTGCATGACCAATCGATAGACCGACATGCGTTGAGCGCCCAGGGCCATACGCACCCCGATCTCGCGCGTTCTGCGGCTCACTGAGTAAGCGATGACGCCATAGAGGCCGACCACGCCGAGAATTAACGCCAGAGTTGCGAATCCGCCCAGCAGCCATGCCGACGAGCGATGGACGTAAGCCGAAGGAGAATTTTTAATCCGCCCAACCATCGTGGCCGGATTCATGGTGCCGATGCCTGGATCAATTTCGCGAACGGTTTTATCCAGCGCCGGCAAGAGCGATGCTTCGTCCTGGGTTGTGCGTACAACCAATGCAAAATATGTGTCGGGGCTTTGATTGAAGGGGTAATAAACTGCCGGCCATATCTCGGAGTCGAGAGAGCCGTCTTTTACATTCTCGACTACGCCGATGACTTCGCAGATAGAGCTCGCTGAGAGATCCGTGTCACCAATTTTTTTTCCGATCGGATCTTCTCCGGGAAAATACTTTGCGGCTAAGGCCTCGTTAATAATGACCACGCGCGGCTTTGTGGGGTCTTCGGCATCGGTGAAGTATCGACCGCGGAGCAGTCGCGCATGCAGCGTGCTCAGCAACGCTGAGCTGACGTCGCGCTGGTTTACCTCATTGTGCTCGCCGTTATAGGGGCGGCCGACGAAGCGAATCCAGGTTGTGTTGCCGTTGAAACTCACCGGTAAAAGGCTGGTGATCCCGGCAGACTCAACGCCGGGAAGATTGGAAACGCGATCGAGCAACTGCCGTTCGAGTGCAACCTGCTGCGCTTCCTTTCCGTAGCTTACGTCGGATAGTGCGATGGTTAGAGTTGCCAAATGATCAGGCTGAAAACCAACCTCCACATGCAGGAGCTTGTACAAGCTTTTTTCCAGCAGACCAGCCCCGACGAGCAGAACGACCGCGACGGCCAACTCGACTACCACCAGATTCGCTCCGAAACGCCGCCAAAGTGTTCCGGCATAGCCTCGACCGCCTTCTGAGAGGCCTTCGCGCAGGTCATCGAGACGCAAACGAATGACGGGTGTAAGCGAAAACAATCCCACCGCGAGCACTGCGATGGCGAAAGCAAATTCCAAAATATGCAAATTCAGTCCCAGCCCGGTCAAATAGGGCATGCCCGCGAGAATGTCTTCGGAGATCAGGCTGGTAAGCAGCCGCATCGCCGCCTGCGCCGCAACTACTCCTAACAAGGTGCTGACCGCAACCAGCACCATGCCCTCGGTTGTAAATTGCCGAGTCAAGCGCGTCCGGGAGGCACCAAGTGCTCCGCGTACAGCAATCTCGCGCTTGCGGCCCTCGAAACGAACCAGCAGCAGGCTTGCCACATTCACATATGCGATGAGGAGCAGGAGCCCAGCGCCGGCGAGAAGCATCAGCAACACCGGCCGAACATCACTGAGAAACACATCGGAGAGGAGTTCTGCATCCGCTCCCTGTCCTTTGTTGTCGGAGGGATACTGCTGCTCAAGTTGTCGCGCGATGGTCTTCACGTCCGCGAATGCATTCGCGACGGTAACCCCATCCTTGAGCCTGCCAATTCCAGTCAGGCTGTGACAACCGCGGCGCTTCGAACATGGATCAGTCGGGTGAAGAGTAGTCCAAAACTCCGAGTTGCTTCCGGGTGCGAATTGAAAATTCTGCGGAAGCACTCCGACGATTGTGTACGGAACTCCGCTCAGAGAGACCGTTTCTCCAATTACACCCTGCCGGCTCGCGAAGCGTTTCTTCCATGCGGCATGGCTCAGGATCACAGTCTTCGGCGCTTCCGGAAGGTCCTCTCCCTTATAAAAATCACGCCCCAGAGCCGGAGTGATGCCCAGCGTTTTGAAAAATCCATCGCTCACAACTACGGCTGGCACTGGTTCAGTGCCGGTAGGCGTTCGCAGCAGATATCCCGACGTGTTGTAAACGTCCAGCGACGAGAAGACAGTGTTCATCCTCTTCCAGTCGAGGTAATCGGGATAGGAAAGGTTCGCACGCGGAAACATCGGCACGCTTTCGGTGACGTAAACGAGGCGATTGGGGTCCGAATACGGCAGCGGTTTGATCAATGCCCCATCGACAAAACCAAAAATAGCCACGCTGGCGCATACGCCCAAGGCGAGGATCAGAATCGCCGTCGCGGTAAAGCCTGGATTTTTCCGCAGTTGCCGGAACGCGTACTTTAGATCCTGCCAAAAGACGTTCATGCGCTGGTCTCCTGCATCAGCTTCTTCAGTTCTTCTTCCGCCACAACTTTGCCGTCGAACAAATGCACTTCGCGTTGCGCGTGTTTTGCGAAGCGCGGATCGTGCGTCACCATGCAGATGGTCGCGCCGTCGCGATGCAGGTTTTGCAGGAGTTCCATGACAGCTTCGCCGTTGCGCGAGTCGAGGTTGCCAGTGGGCTCGTCCGCCAGAAGAATCGAAGGATGTCCCCCGAGTGCGCGGGCGACGGCGACACGCTGCTGCTGACCGCCGGAAAGCTGCGACGGATAGTGGCGGATGCGGTGCGCCATGCCGACGCGCTCGAGCGCTTCCATTACGCGCTTCTTGCGTTCCGGGCCCGACATTCTCTGGCGATACGTGAGAGGTAGCTCGACGTTTTCGTACACCGTCAGGTCGCCGATCAAGTTAAAACTCTGGAAGATGAAGCCGATTTCCTGGTTGCGAATGCGGGAGCGAGCCGAGAAGTCGAGATTCTCGACGGAACTATTGTTGAGCATGTATTGGCCATCGGTCGGCGTGTCGAGCAACCCGATGATGGAGAGCAATGTTGATTTGCCGCATCCCGAGGGTCCCGACATGGCGACATACTCGCCCTTGCTGATGGAGAGATGAACTCCCGAGAGCGCGTGGGTTTCGATTTCGTCGGTGTAGAAAACCTTGGTGAGATTCTGAATCTGAATCAGTGGCTGCCCCGTTTCTGCCATGAGTTTCTGCCTCGCAGTTGGAATTGGATTTTTTTGCTACTCCAGACGAATGCGATCCGTCCGGTCCCAGCGCGACATATCGGAGAGAATCACCGTGTCGCCTTCGCGCAAACCGTCATAAACTTGAATCGAGTTGACCGACTCCCGCCCAACTTTCACCGCAACGCGACTCGCCTCTTTCCCGTCAGGATCCAGCTTGAACAAACTGATCGTGCTGTTTTCCTGGCCAAAGGCGGGCCGGCCGACGTAGAGAACGTTATCCAGTTGCTCCAGGTCGATCGTTCCGTCCACGCTAAGGTCGGTTCTCGCGCCCTTCGGTAGTGCGCTTGTTAGTTGGACGTCCACAGTGACCGTTCCGTTTTGTACTGCCGGGTCCACTCGCATTACCTGGCCGGTAATCAGCCCATTATGTGTATCGATCGAGGCTGCTTCGCCGCGCTGCACGTCGCGAGCCTGGGTTTCAGCGATCTTCAGCACTGCCATCAAATGATTGGGTTGCACGACTTTCGCAAGCATTGTGCCGGGCTGCACGTGTTGTCCGACTTGCAGTGGCAGATCGACCAGGACTCCATCGATGCCGGCACGCACATGCAGCGCGTCGAGCTGTTTTTGCTTGAGCTCCGCCAGCGTCTGGGCCTGATCGACTTTCGCCTGCTCCTGGGAAAGTTGGGTGTCGATGGCTTTCTTGTTGATGTCAAGTCGTTCCACTTCGAGCTGGTTTCGCGTGGTGAGTTCGTCCGCCTTCTCTTTTGACGCCTTGTAGGCAAGGCCGGAAATCACGCCCAGATCGTAGAGGGATTTGTCGGTATCGGCTTGGCGCTTCGCCTGGTTGTAGTCCGCGCTCACGGTCGCGGCGGCGGCCTTTTGCGTCATGAGGTCGCTATCGAGCTTTACGCGCAAACTCTGATACGACGCTTCGGCGGCCTTCAGCGCCAAATGCGCATCGATGGCGGCCTGCTCCACTTGCGAGTTGCTCATATCGGCCAGGATTGAGTCGCCTTTCACATCCGATCCCGGCAGAATGCGAATCCGCACTACGGTGGCTTCTGTTTCGGCGGGAATCTGGCGTACGGATTCCTGCGTCGGCACGAGCGAACCCGGTCCATGCACCTGACGCAGCATCGAGCCGCGTTTTACTGTGTCCATCCAAACGGTGCCGCGCTCAACGGAAGGCGCCGCTGGTTTCAGGCGCATGACTCCAATTGTGAGCACCGCAACCACTACGACGCCGATGCCGGACATAACAATCTGGCGGCGCCGTTTTTGTGCTTTGAATTCTGGTCTGGCGATATCCATCGCTTAGCCGAGGTGCAACCTGCTTGCCACAGAAGAAGAGCGCGAAGTGTAGGCGTTACAGGTGGATAGCGGCAAACGCCTGGGCAATCGCAATCACGTAGTGTCCACAATCGGACGCTTCCGTTCATTGCCGAACAGAGCGTTCTTCATGAGAACAGCGAGTGGCAGTTCATTAAAGCCGGGTATAGATTACTCGGTCATGAGAGCTCTTCCCGTGCTGCAGTCGTGGTTCGATTCGCGGAGTGGCGCGTCCGATCGCTTGCTCGCGCGCTGGCTCTTCCTGCGAGCACTGGCTCTCATTTACTTCTCCGCTTTCTTCTCTCTCGTTTTTCAAATTCGAGGACTGATTGGTCCGGCGGGAATTTTGCCTGCAGGCGACTATCTTCACGCGGTCGCGAATGCGTTCGGCCATGCGCGCGGCATCTGGTTCGCGCCTTCGCTGTTTTGGCTGTCCAGCGGTCCAAAGATGTTAAGCGCTGTCTGCTGGATCGGCATGGCAGCATCCTTGCTTCTTGCCTTGAACATCTGGCAGCGTGCCATGCTGCTGAGTTGTTTCGTCTGTTTTCTTTCGTTTGTCGGCGCTTCGCAGGATTTCTCGAGCTACCAATCCGATGGCATGCTGCTGGAAGCGGGTTTCATCTCACTATTCTTTGCGCCAGCTGGATTTTGTCCCGGACTTGGCCGCGGCTCACCACCTTCGCGGGCGAGTCTTTTCCTGCTGCAATGGGAGTGGTTTCGCATTTACTTCGAATCCGGCGTGGCCAAGATCGCCGGGGGTGACCCGCAGTGGCGCCTCTTCACGGCGATGGACGAGTACTACCAGAATTGTCCCCTGCCAACCTGGATCGGCTGGTACGCGCAGCACTTGCCCCATTGGTTCCACGCTACGACCGTCTATGCCACACTCGCACTCGAACTGGGCGTCGTCTGGATGTTTTTTCTCCCGCGTCGCTGGAGAGTCCTGTGCTTCTTCATCGTTACTCCGTGGGAGTTGGGAATCATCCTCACGGCTAACTACACATTCCTGAACTACCTTGTGCTCGTGCTCGGATTTCTCTTGCTGGACGATCGGCACATCTTGCTAGGGCTTCCTCAGACGTGGAAGGCCGGAGTGGAACACTTGCAATCATGTGAGTCAACTGAAATCGACACTGAAGAACGCAACTGGAATCAGTATTTCAAATGGGCGAGACTCTCTCTAAGCGCAGCTTTGCTCGGCTGGATTTTCTATGCGACCGCAGCAGAGTTGTGCTGGATGTTTTCGATTCCGCTGCCAACCGGACCAGTCGAAGTGCTTGAGCCATTTCGCATCGCCAATCGCTACGGTCTCTTCGCCATCATGACGCGTGGCCGTTACGAGATTGAATTTCAGGGTAGTCTCGACGGAAAAAGTTGGTCAACGTATGGTTTCCGTTACAAGCCGCAAGCGTTGGACAAGCCGCCGAAAATCTATGCTCCGTACCAGCCACGTTTCGACTGGAATCTCTGGTTTGCCTCTTTGGGATCGTGGCAGGAGTATCCCATCGTGGCGCGGACGGAAGTTTTGCTGCTTTCCAACGATCACGACGTTCTTACACTCTTTGCAGACAATCCGTTCCCACGCGATCCTCCGCGCCAGGTGCGCGCCGTGATCTGGCAATATTGGATGACCACGATGTTAGAGAAAAGGAACCAGGGTGCATGGTGGCGGCGTGAAGACAAGGGGCTCTATGCGCCTACGCTGGCACGTGAATCCGATGGCACGATTCACGCGGTCGAATGGCCGACGGCCGCTCCGCGCCAGTAATAATGATCTAGTGCAGATTCAGATCGAGATAGTGATTGAAGGCGGCGAGAGAAATCTGATCTCCGCCAGGAAGATAAAAACCGAACTTGCCGGACGAGAGATTGGTTCCGGGTTGAGCCCATCGGTCCAGAACTAGCCAGGTTTCTCCCACTTTGATCTGGTGCACAATTTCTGATGGCGAGACGTGCACTTGCAGCGTACGGATAGCTTTCTTGTCGCCCTTGTGGGGAATTTTGGCATCGCTCAGCTTTTGGCCATTGCGAATTTCTGACCGGTAAAAATTATTGTCGTCGATCTGGAACAAGTCATAGTTATTGGCGTCAACGTAATTGATGACCCATTGCAGTCGTCGGCCCTTGGTCAGGGCGACGGAGAACAAGAAGGTGCCCGAGGTGGGCGAGACGCCGTAGAGGACAAAATCTCCGCCCTTGCGCACGTACAATCCCTTATCTTGCTTCCAGCCGGCGGCGTCATCCCACTTCGACATTCCATTCGGCGCGAGCGCAAGATCGAGATTGCGGGACTGGCCGGCGGTCAATTCCAGAGAGCCGCTCCGAACAAAATTATCGGCAGTGCGAGCCGAGAGGGTGTAGGTTCCCGCTGGCAAACTGATCGGACTTCCGTTGGTGACCTTTACCGGGGAGTCTCCAGCTTTCGTCACCATCACCTGCACATCGGCTGGAGAGTAGTTGATCTTCAATTCGCCCGGGGCAGCCTCGAGAGCAGCCTCTGCGCCGGCGATGCTCACTGTGGCTCCGGCAACGAAATGTTTCTTGATCTGCCGCGCCTTGAATCGATCTTTGCGGAACTCGATCACATGATCGCCGGGCGAGACGGAAGTAAGGTTGAGCGATCCGTCCGATGAGATGGTGCCAGCTATGGTCTGATCAATCACAACGCTCGATCCCGGCGTCGCGCCCTGAATGTCGAGCACAGCCATGTGCGGCACGGGAAGAAGTCCGAAGACAACTCGGCCTTGCTGACCTTTGCGAATCCGGATCTTCTGCTCCGGCAAGTCCTGGTAACCTGACTTTGCCACCCGCACCGTGTACTCCTTCGGCTCGAGGTTCGCGATGCGTAGCTGACCACCCTGCGTCAACTGATCAAGCGCTTTACCGTTGAGAAAAACGTGCGTTTTGTCCTGTCCGGTGACCACGACGAGCGTACCGACATTCTGGCCTGATTCCACAAAGGCGTTCAGGGCAGCGGCGGGCGTGACCTCTACTGACAACTTGTACTCCTCGCCCGTGTGGCTCAGCGTTAACTCATGCGCTCCGGGCGCGACTGACGATAAGTCAATTCCATCGGGAGTGAACTCGACCGGCGCCCGAGCATCAAGCGAGAGCTTCGCAGCCGGATCGCTGGAGTAGACATGCACATGGTCGCCCATGCTGCTGACCAACACCGCAAGCAGTCCTTTGGCGGCGATGGGCGTTTTGAGCGTCGGCAAGGCACCGGCCGCAACGGAGAATGACGCGGAAAATCCTCCGGCTGGGCCCTCAAACTTCAGGTTGTGATCGCCGGGCTGAATCTTCTCGAGCGTCCATTGCGCATCCTGAAGGTCGGCCGGTGACTGATCATCGAATGCAACTTTGCCTGCTGCCGTGTCGGACACAACTTTGATCGAAGGCAGCTGCGGCTCGGCTGGCGCAACCGGTGCCGGGGAGGGAGCTGGCTGAACCGCCTGGGTTTGCGGAGGGGGCGCTTCCGCTACTTGTTTATGACCGCGAAGCGCGAGCCATAGGATCAGCAACACTACTATCACCGACACAGCACCGACTAAGACCTTGACGTCGGAGGGTTTCACGCCCAAACTGCGCGTGGGCGTGGCTTTCGCTGGCGCTGGAACCGCCGGTTTCGTTTTGGTGGGTGGAACGGCAGCGACTGGAGTTGGTTGAGTTACAACGGGAGACAGCGGGATCGAGATGGACGCAGATCTTGCCGTCTCCGGTTTCGGTTTCTCTTTCGGATCAATATCCACCGTTGGCGTGCCCGCGATCGAAAGCGTCGCCGCAGAGGTCTGATCGGCCTTCGATCCTTGCCCCGCAATAGCGGGAAGATTGAGCTTCTGAAGAAGTCCATTCGCGCTGGAGACGACTTCTTCATCTTCGAGATATTTGCCTGCCAGTTCCCTTGCCCGCGCGCCAAGCGTGTGCTTCGTGTCGGCGTCAGATGCGGAGTCGGCCTCGCTCTCGAGCCGCCGCAATTCCTCCAAATCTTTGCGTCGCGTCTGCCTGCGTTGCGTTTGAAGATCGCGTTGTACGGCGTCTCGAATCTGTACCAGCCTCTGTTCGCGCGGATACGCCGAAATGCCCTCTTCTGCTCGCGTCAGCGCAGCATTCAGGTCTCCTGCCGTTTGCAACTTACGCGCCTGCGCCACACAATCAGTCACGAAAACTTCCCGCTTCTGATCGAGAATCGACGTACGCAGAGTTTTCGCCATGGGGTGCGACGGATTCAGATCGAATGCTTCTTTCGCCAGTTTTTCAGCCTCGCGCCAGTCGCTTTCCACCAGCGCCTGCGCGTGCTCAACCAACGCATTCGCCAGGATGGCTCTGGTCAGCGCGTCGTTCTCATCAAGTTCAAAGGCCTGGCGCAAAAGCGGAATGCCCTCAGCCGGCTTTTTCTGGGAGCACAATTCCTGCCCTTCGGTCATCAGCAACTGAGCTTTTGACTTCCGCTCAAGACCTTGCTGAGCCAGTTTTTCCAGTTGCTGCAACTCTTCGTCATTTGGAAACTCAGCCGCAGCCTGATGCAGCAGATCAAAAGCCCGCGCGTAGTCGCTCGATTGCAGACAGGCATCGATCTGCTCGATCTGCCGGGTTCGAGCTTCGATGCGGGTTTGCTGATCGCGCCTCTTTTGCAGACGCTCGATTTCAAATTTCAATCCAGGATACTGACCGTAGACCGTCCGCAAGATTTCCCAGTCGTTGAGAGCGTCGCCAAACGCACCCTGCTCTTCGTGAAGGTGCGCGCGGGCGACGATAGAATTCACCAGGTCGCGCTTGTCCTGAACCAAGCGTAATGCTCGCTCGAAGTGCTGCTCGCCGGGATGCTGATCCAAAGCTTCGCGCAAAATGTTGGCGCGCTTGTCCAGATCGGGTTCGGCTTCAACCTGCCGGTCGACTGATGCAATCAGCGCAGAAAGATTCTGCCGCTGCTGCTCCTCGATGTCATAACGAAGCGCCTGGAAAATGGCGTTAGTCGGATACTTGCTGAGATACTCCTGGCAGATCGAAAGCGCTTTGCCGAAGTTCTGCTCTCCGAGATGCTTGCGCGCCTCCGCGTACGCCGTGTTCATGGCGTCGTGCTCGGAGCGCACCTCGTTGTAGAAACTCTGATAGCTTGCGCCACTTTCGCGGTTGAGCGTGTCCGGCGCTTTGCGGTCGAGTTCGAGCACGACTCCCAGTTTTGCCAGCGCGCTGCTCACGTCGCCTTTCTGCCACGCATCGACGGCGGCGCGGTGGATGTTTTCTTTTTCCTGGCGGAGTTTCTTGTACTCCTGCTCCTGCCGGTCAACTTCGGCCACCAGCTGCAGCGCTCGCGTCTCCCTCGGACGCAATTGCAGAACATTTTGCAGTGCTTCCCGCGCGTGCGAGTAGGCATGGTTGTCGACATGCTGCTTCGCCAGCCGGTACCAGTTATCAATTTGCTTTTCGCTGCGGCGGTTTTCGATTTTGCTTTTCAGCGCCAACGCCGTCGCATTGTCGGGCTCGATCTGAAGTGCCTCTTGCAGCTTCTGCAAAGCGAGCGGGTCTTCCTCTTCTTCAAAGCGGGCGCGCGCTGCATCCAGCAACTGGGCCAGAGTTTTCCGGCGGCTTGCGTTGTCGAGTTGACGCCGGAGAGAGCCAATCTCCGAGTCCATGTGCCCTTCGGCTTCGAGCTCTCCGAGAATCTCGCCGGCAAACTGAAGATCGCCATCGGCCAGCGCTTTGGTCGCACGCTGCAAGCGAGGCCTCGTACGCTCGGGATCAAAAAAGTCGATCGGCTCGTTTCGCAGCGCCTTGGCAAGTGTGTCACCGAATTCCCGTGCACTCGAGAATCGGTGCCACGGCTGCTTTGCCATGGCTTTATGCACCACGCGGCTGATGGGCTGCGCGATCGCAGAATTCAATTCCGAGGCCAGTGGCGGAATCTGATGCAGAATTGCCTCGACCACTTCATCCGCCCGCGCCCTTTGGAATGGATGCCTCCCGCTCAGAGCCTCGTAGCAAACAACGCTTAAAGAAAAAATGTCCGAAGCCGCGGTGAGCGGCTTGAGTTGAATCTGCTCCGGCGACATGTAGAGCAATGTCCCCTTTTGCGCTCGCGTGGTGTGCGAGTCCGCCATATGCGCCACGCCGAAGTCAATGATCTTGACCGAGTCATCCTCCATCACAAAGATGTTGCTCGGCTTCAGGTCGCGGTGCACCAAGCCTCGTTCATGCGCGGCCTGTAATCCTCGACAGGTCTGCGTCATGATTTCGACTGTTCGCTCAACCGTCAGACGATGGCTGGCCTTCCGGATGAAATGATCCAGCGTTGTGCCGGGCAGCAGTGGCATCACGAAATAAGGTTTCTTTTTCCCTTCGTCCTCAAATTCTCCGATATCGAAAATCTCAACAATATTGGGATGGCTCATCGAAGCCAGGACATCACATTCCTTGTAGAACAGCTGCAGAGACGCAGGGTCCGGTATGTCGAGGATGGTTTTTACTGCGACTTCGCGGCGAACTACAGTGTCGTAGGCGCGATAGACCAGGCCCATGCCGCCTTGGCCGAGGATCTCCCTCACCTCGTATCGGCCAGCCAGTTTTTTCAGTGGTCCAGTGGTCTCCATGGCGCGCGCCCGCTGGGACGGGGGCTTCAGCATTTTAAACGATTTCCACAGCGCGGGCGGAGTCTGAGTAAAGCCTAATTTCTAAGAGCAATAGATAAAAATACTGAGGAACGGACAGAGGTGTGCAAAGACTTGCGATGCATTTTGGGCCCGAAACTCGGCTTATTCGCCGTATCTGTCGGCGAGATATTTGGCGAGATCGGTTTCGAACTGTCCGTAGTCGGAATGGATGGTCGATCGCAAGGCAGCTTCGGTTGAGTTTCCCTGGCTGATTCGTTGCAGGATGCGCTGCACGTCGCTCATGCCGTAGGTGTCGTTGATGTAAGAAACTGCAGCCAGCGACTCCGCGTACGCAACATAGGCCTCGACTCCCGAGAAACGCATGAAGCTACCCTCCAGCGCATTGAGCGGGATGTTGCGCTGGGCCTTGAACAGGAGCGAGAGCTGATGCCCATCGCCGCTGAGGCTCTTTGGTTCCAGCAGTTGAGCGATTCCCTCATGGAGCCAGGGTGGGCAGCGTCCACCGGAGAGTTGAGCGATAAAGGAGTGAGCCAGTTCGTGCTTCAGAACTCGCGCCAGCTCGGGAGTGACAGAACTCAGCCCACTGACAGGAATGCGGAGCTTGCCATCGTTCAGCGCGCCCGACCAACTCGGCGCATGGGTCACATCAAAGAAAGCCTGCTCGGTATAGAGGGTTACAAGAATGCTGTCCCGCGGCGGATTGCCAAGGTCACGCGCCAAATCGTCGTAGTCGGCTTCAAGAACTCCCAGAATCTGAGCGCGAAACGCTTCTGATGTCTGCCGGCCTTCATAGTGCAACACGAAGTGACTGCTCTCGTGCCGACTGAACTCGGCCTCAACGCTGTCCTCACGTTGAGCCTTCGCGAGGAGTTGTTCGACTTTTGAGTCGGGGCGCAATTCCAGAGACCGCTTCCAGGAAGAAATGGCTTCTTTCGTGTGGTCCGAGGCAAATTGCGTATATCCGAGCATGGTGTAAGCGTCTGCCGATTGGGGCGCAGAACGCACCGCGTGCTGCGACAGCGTGAGCGCCTGAATGGCATTGCCGGTACGCACCAGGAGAGCCGCATAGTAAATAAGGATCGTCGAGTTGTCCGGCTGAAATCGGAGCGCGTTATCGAAATACGCGCGAGCCTGAGCAATGTTCCCGTGTTCGAACTCGAACTTGCCGGCAATGAAGCTCGCTGTGGCGCTCAGCTCTGCATTCCCCTTTGACTCCAGGCTGCTGAGGGCATCGGCGTCAACTTTGCCTTCTTTCACGACTTTTGAAAATAAGTCGCCCTCGTTGGCAAGACTGTCGGCCGGAGCAAAGGTGGGAAGATCGGCGATCTTGGCGGCCGAAGAAGATGAATGGGATGGCAATCCACCGGCTTCCACGCGATCTACAAGCGACTTGGGAATTGCGTACGAATCGTCGCCAACATCGTATTCGTAATGATTGCCGGTTTCTCGGACGTGGTCGGCAATAATGGTACGTCCATTCTTTAGATGGATCGTGTCAGCCCACGCATTCGCTAGCGTAAGCATCCATATAAAGAGGATGATGACAGTTCGGCGCATTCAGGCGCATTCTAGCAACGTGGGGCGGGCTCATTACGTGACGAAGGTACTATTCAAAGCAAGGGAACTCGCGTTTGCTGTCGCTTCCGTCGTTCTGTTTTTTCCCTGGTTTTTGTCTTTCGCAATCAGTGAAAACTCAATTTCCTCAAAACCAGCTGAAGCGCTTTATTTGAAACTGGGCCAGGTCGGCTTGGATCCCAACCGCATTTACCAGGTCCGCGGCGCGAGTCTCGATCGTTCCGCTATACACATCACGCTGGAGGACGGCACTATCGGTTTCACCGAAGACGTCATGGGCAGGATCACTGGCGCGTTCTTCGAGGGCGAGGGCGAAGTGCTGATCGTTCCTCCCAGCGAGGTAGAGCGAAGGTCGATGAGCCTGTTCACCGGTATGGCAATTCTGGAAGAGCACTTCGCGACCGCATATTTTCGCTTCAATGATGACGCAGCGGCCGACATGCGCCCCGACCTGCGAGCTGTCGGCGACAACAAACAGGAATTCCTAGACCATTGGAGTTCAACCGCCGTCAATCTTGCCCCGACCGACGCGATGAGGCTGATGCTGAGCTTCAGCCGCCTGCTCCCCGTAAACGGAATCGAGCAGCCATCGTCGAATGTGAATTCGTTCGGTAATATCACCGACCGCTTCCTTCACGCTCGTGTTCAAGGCACAAAATTAGGCGTCTTTGACGTGATCTACGACTCCATCGCAGCCGAATCCGTGGAAGTCGGGCAAGCCAAGACAACAGAAAGCGGTTTCAGCTACTACGACGTGTGGACATCATTTTCTCCGACACCGCCAGGGTCTGGACTGAGAAACGTCAACGTCAGTTCCAGCCCCGGAAATCCAGGGCCGCGCGAAGACTGGATCGCTGCCCGCCGGTACACGATCCGCACCGAAGTTCAACCGCCCAAGCAAATTCACTCCCATGCCCGCGTGCAACTAGAGGTGAAAGAAGGTGGAGCTCGCGCGTTGTTGTTCGAGTTGTCCCGATTTCTGCAAGTCGAGAGCGTGACCATTGACGGCAAAGCTGTCGAGTTTATTCACAACCCTGCTGTCGATGGCACGCAGCTTTCGCGGCGGGGAAACGATATTTTGGCGGTCATTCTGCCCGAGGCTGCTCCCGCGGGACAACGAATTGAACTTGAATTCACCTACGGTGGTGAAGTCTTGGCGGAAGCCGGCAGCGGTTTGCTTTATGTGGGAGCGAGAGGAACCTGGTACCCGAACCGCGGCATGGCCATGGCCGATTTCGACCTGGAATTCACCTATCCTCCCGGATGGACGTTGGTAGCCACGGGCAAATTGTCTCCGCCTCCCGAAGGGGCCGTCCCCGCAAAGGGGCTGCAAACTTCACGCTGGATTTCAGAACGACCGATTCCGATCGCTGGCTTCAACCTTGGCAAGTACAAAGAAGCGACCGCCAAGGCGGGCAAGGTTGTGGTCGAGGCTTATGCGACCGAGGGTGTTGAGCGATCCTTCCCGAGCGCACGGATTCAGGTGATCGAGCCGCCTCCGAGCGAAATCATTCCTCGCAGCCCGCAGCTAGTCGTGCCTGCTCAGCCGTCTCCGGTGCAGAATGAAAGTACGGTCGCGGACGAAGCGGCGCAGGCGATCGCCTACTATGCGGAGCGATTTGGACCCTATCCTTACAGTCGCCTTGCGCTCACTCAAATGCCGGGCGGCGACAGTCAAGGGTGGCCCGAGTTGATCTTTCTCTCCTCCTATGCCTTTCTCACGAATCAAGAGCGCGAGCAACTCCATTTCGAACCCTTCCGCATCTCGTTGCACCAGATGATCCCGGCTCATGAGACGGCGCATCAATGGTGGGGCGATCTCATCACCTGGAGCACCTATCATGATCAATGGTTATCCGAGGGACTTGCGAACTACTGCGCGCTAATGATGCTTCAGGAAAAGAATCCCGTAGCCTTTCGCCAAATCATGGAGAAATACCGGCAGGATCTGGTCGAAAAGAACAAGGATGGAGTATCTCCGGGAGAAGAAGGCCCGGTAACGCTCGGAACCAGATTGTTGTCTTCGAGATTCCCTTCCGGATATGAGGCCATTACCTACGGGCGTGGAACCTGGTTGTTTCACATGTTGCGGACGATGATGCGGGACGCCGAGCACCAGAACCTTGGCAAGGGACGCGCCGGGGGCAGCACCGACGAGCCTTTTGTGCGTGCACTTTTCAAGCTGAGGCAGCAATACGAAGGCAGGTCGATCAGCACCGCTGAAATGCTCGACGTGTTTGCCAAGGAGCTTCCATCCTCGCTCCGTTACGAAGGCAAGGACTCACTGGATTGGTTTCTCGACGGCTGGATTAATGGCACATCTTTGCCGCGTCTCGAATTGAAGTCCGTCAAATTCACGCCCAAGGAAAAGAGCACAATCGTTTCGGGAACCATTTTGCAGAAGGAGGCGGATAAGAATCTCATAACATCCGTTCCAGTCTACGGGGTCATCTCGGGTAAGCAAACCATGCTGTTGGGCCGCGTCTTCGCCGATGGCGACGAGTCGAACTTTCATCTTCCTGCTCCCGCGGGAATACACAAGATCGTGCTCGATCCCAATGACACGATTCTCACCGCTCCGAAATAAGGCGAAGGGGACGACGAGTAGAGTGTAGAGTCTCGAATCGGTCTTAATTCCGCCGCATAGTCCCGAATCGGGATTGCACTTCAGATGTCGATCGGCACGTTCGGAAATTCCAGCCTGCAACATCCTGCATTTTTTCCACTTTTCCTGAAGGCCTTCGAGCAAATGCTTTGGTAGGCAACGTGCCCAATATCTCGGGAGCTGAAGTCAGAGCTCTGCAGCACCCTGCTACCCGAACCGATTCTTATGAACATGGCAGAAAGCACTACGCCGCAAGCGCCGGCAAATTGGAATGCTGTTATCGAAGGAAGGCTTCCCACTTCATCCAGGACGATACTTCTCGTCGAAGACGAGACATTTGTTCGCGAAGTAGCGTGCGAGGTCTTGCGCGCGGCTGGCTACGAAGTCATTCCGGCAAAGAACGCCGCCGAAGCCACTCATTGCTACGAGCGGCGGGGTTGCCAAGTCGACCTGCTCCTCACCGATGTCGTCCTCCCCGACCAGAATGGGTGCATGCTGGCCAAGGCGCTTCGGGAGAAAACCCCCGCACTGAAAGCGCTTTTTGTCACTGGCTATGCCAAGCAGATGGACCGACGCCTCGGCTCAGATGAACTGCTGCCGAAACCATTTTCGAAGGATCTGCTCGTCGAGAAAGTGAACCGAATATTGGACAGAGAATGTTTGCTACGAAAATGACGAAACGCCTGCCTAAGCTCTCTTGCGATAGCGGGTCGCTTGCATGATCTGCGCCGGAATTTGCGAGAGCGGCACAATCCGGTTCAGAATGCCTCGTTCGGCGCAGGCTCGCGGCATGCCATAGACTGCGCAAGAGGCCTCATCCTGCCCAATGGTCAGCCCACCCTGTTTGAAGATCGCCCTCATCCCCTCGGCGCCGTCTGCTCCCATGCCCGTCATGATGACGCCCAGAGTCGAGTTTCGAAAAGCACCGGCAACCGATTTCATCATGACATCTACGGAAGGAACGTGCAGGCAGTCTTCATGCTGTGCGTTCAATGAAATCACCGCCCGCGAGTCGGTATTGCGCTCCACCGTCATGTGCAACCCTGCCGGCGCAATGTAAACCACGCCGGGCCGGATCTCCTCTTGATGTTTCGCCTCGCAGACCTCAATGGCGCACAGAGCATTAAGACGCTGCGCAAACGGCCCGGTAAATCCTGGGGGCATATGCTGCACGATCAGGATCGGCACGCCAAGATCTCTCGGAAAGACCGGCAGAATGTCCTGCAGGGCCTTTGGGCCCCCAGTCGAAGTGCCAAGTGCAACGATCGACGGCGTTATCGCGTCAGACGCCCGATATTCGGGCATTGAGGGTTGCACCGGCTTGCGCGGAGGAACGACAGCAATTCTAGACCTTCGGACGTGCGCTGCAGCTTCGATCTTCGTGATGAGAGCTTCGCGAATGTGGAGGATATCGAGTGAATTGGAGGAGAGATGTTTTGGGACGTAGTCGAACGCTCCAGCCGCAAGAGCGTCGAAAGTTTCGTCCGCGTCCTTCTCAGTGACGGAACTGACCATGATGACGGGACGCGGAAACCGGCTCATGATGGCGCGCAGCGTCTCCACGCCGTTGAGTCCTGGCATCTCGACGTCAAGGGTGACCACATCAGGATCGAGAGCAGGAATCTTGCTGAGCGCTTCTGCCCCGTTGCAGGCCGTGCCTGCAACCTCGATCCCACCCTCGGAGGAGATCATGCGCGTCAGCGCAGTACGCATGAAAGCACTGTCGTCCACGATCAATACGCGGATGCACGGTTGGATTGGTTCATCCTGACTCATGTCCGGTAAATGGCATGCACCAGCGAGTGCACTTCGTCCATGTAGGAATCGAGTTCGAATGTGAGGCGCGCCCAATCGAGATCCTTCAATCCTGTGCACTGCTGCGACAGAATGGCGAAGCCCGGCTGTTCGAGGAGGTTCACTTCGCGATTTTCGATATAGCCGTAATTCAAGCCGCTAACGCGGCAGAGCAGATCACTCAGTTCCACCAGGGCCACAAGGCCGGAGTGATTGAGTGAATCGGACGGGCGATGATGCAGTCCAACAACTTCAATCAAATCCGGGGAGAGCTCCCACCGTTCAGCCAGCAGCTGCCCGCTCTCACTGTGAGTGAAACCTAGAATTGATTGCTCCGCTTCATGGAGAGGGATTCCCTTCTCCTTCGCATATTGGAACGCTTCGGTGAATTCCTTCGGCAGGACCCAGAGGTTGACGATGATGCCGAGATCGTGAAGTAAGCCTGCCAGATAGGCTTTGCCGGGATCGGAGAATGAGATCTTGCGGGCAAAATGCCGCGACACCAGGGCGCATCCCAGAGAATGCTCCCAGAACGAAACCGGATCGATCCCGGCGTTGCGGGGCATCATGTTGAGTACGCCGCAGGACATCGCGATGTCGCTGACCCGCTGAAATCCGAGACCGACAATTGCTCCGCGCAGCGAGTCGACTTTTTGCCAGCGTCCAAACAACGGGCTGTTCGCCATTTGAAGACACTGTGCTGCCAGCGATTTGTCCTGGGCGATCAAGTCGGTAACCTTTTGCACGTCGAGTTGCTCCATCGGTTGTTGCAGGTAGCGGAGCAGTGGCGCCAACACGGCGGGAATCGTGGGAATCTGCCGTAGTCCGTCGAGTCGTGTGAGTAGAGTTGCCTTGGTCGCAGCCGTATTCATGTTTCTCCTACCTTCCCGCCACACTGCGGTCACCCTTTACATACGCGGTGGCGCCCGGCAAGTGAACGAGGCGGAAGTCGTCGCTGACACCGTAGAGCGACTCGGAATGTCCCAGGAAGAGGTAGCCGTGGGGCAAAAGGTCGTTGTAGAAGTGCTGAATCACCTTCCTCTTGGAGGCCAGGTCAAAATAAATGAGGACGTTGCAGCAGAAGATAATGTCCAGGCCCTTCATGAACGTCATGCGCGCATCGTCGGAGAGATTCAGGCGGCTGAAGCTGATGTTCGAACGCACCGCCGGTTGAACCTGCAACTGATCTCCGGCGGGGATGAAGTACCTCTGGCGATAGTGAACCGGAAGATTGCGTGTGCTGTAGTTGCCATAGACGGCGTTTTTCGCGTGGGCGAGAGAGCGTTCGTTCAGGTCGGTGGCGAGTATTTCAATTGTCCAATCCTTGAGCCGCCCGTGGGCTTCCTCCATCATCATCATGCTCAGGGTGTAAGGTTCTTCCCCTGTCGAACAACCCGCACTCCAGATACGCATTTTCTTGATCGGGAGCTTGGCTTTGGCCTCAATGATCTTGGGAAGAACGATCTGCCGCAGAGCATCCAGTTGCGGCTGATTGCGGAAGAAGCAGGTTTCGCCGATGGTGATCTCGTTCAGCAGCGCCACCAACTCGGCCTGCCGGATCGGCTTGACTGTCAGGCATTCGAAGTAATCGCGCAGACTCTGGCTCTTGAGTTCCTTCATGCGACGGCCACACCGATCCAGCAAGAGGCGAAGCTTATTGTCAGGATGGAAAATACCGGCGACTTGATAGATAAGGTCGCGAATCCGCACGAGCTCCGGATCCGGCGGCCCTTCAAGAGCAACTGCCGACTGCGGCGCACTCGTCATGCTGAGACCTT
Source organism: Candidatus Solibacter sp. (assembly GCA_035501655.1). Lineage (GTDB taxonomy): Bacteria > Acidobacteriota > Terriglobia > Terriglobales > Acidobacteriaceae > Sulfotelmatobacter. The sequence goes on along the minus strand of DATJVU010000033.1, from coordinate 224,745 downwards.
TCTGAAACCTGGCGTCACGCTCTGAGAAGCCGCGAGCAATCCAGCCGGATCGAGCACCAGCCGTACGCGGCCATCTCCGCTGATGGTGGCTCCGGCAAGGCTGGAACATTGGTGGAGAAAACTTCCGAGCGGCTTGACGACCGTCGACTCTTGCCCGATGAGGTGATCGACGAGCAGCGCGACTCTTTTTTCCGCAATGCCCAGAATCACAACTTTGTGCGCTGTCTGTCGCGTGCCTGCAGCCTCGTTCTGAAGCGGATTTCGGTCGCTTTCGAAGATTCGCCCGAGCCGGATGAGTGGCAGCGTTTCATCGCGCAGACACAACACCTCGCTGCCTTCGACCAGGTGCACGCGCTCGAAGTTGACCTGCGCCGTCTCAACTACCGAGCGCAGCGGCAGGGCATAGATTTCGTCAGCGACTTGTACAAGCAAAACTGGGAGGATCGCCAAAGTAAGAGGGAGCCGCAGGAAAACGGAGGTCCCTTCGCCCACACGGCTGTCGATTTCGACCGTACCGTTGAGCTTTTTGAGGTTCGAGCGCACAACATCCATGCCCACGCCACGCCCCGACAGATCGCTCGTTCTTTCCGCAGTGCTGAAGCCTGGCAGGAAAATAAAATCGAGAATCTCTCGCGTGCTCAGGAGCCGAAGCCGCTCCGCGGTTACCAGTCTCTTTTCAATGGCCTTTTTACCGATGCGCTCTGGACTAATGCCGCCACCGTCATCGGAAATGCTGATGACAATCTGATCCCCTTCCTGGCGCGCTTCCAGGCGAATCGTTCCCTGCCTCGGCTTGCCCGCCTTCTCACGTACGTCAGGACCTTCAATCCCGTGATCGAGCGAGTTACGCACGAGGTGCACCAGCGGATCTCCGATGAGTTCGACCATGGTCTTGTCGAGCTCGGTGTCTTCGCCTTCAATGAGCAGACGTACATCTTTCTGCAGGGTGCGCGCGACGTCGCGAACCAATCGCGGAAAGCGCCGGAAGACGGTCTCTATCGGGACCATCCGCGTTTTCAGTCCTGCGCTTTGCAATTCATCGGTAATGAAGCTGAGACGCGCGCTGGATTGCCCAAGTGAGGCATCGAGATCGACCTGCGCAAGCTTGCCCATCGAGCAATCGCGGCTGAGTCGAGTCAGGCGGTTGCGCTCCAGCACCAACTCCCCGATCAGATTGATGAGCTCGTCAAGTTTGCGGGCTTCCACTCGCATGGTCTGAAAGCCGTTTGCGCCGCCGGCCATGTCTTTTTGCCGCGCGAGTGCGTCACCCACTTGCACAGGTGAAGCGAGGCCCTTCTCCACAACCAGTTCTCCAAGTCGGCGCGGTTCTTCGGCCTTCTCTTGCTCGTTCAAAAGGGCTCCGAGCGTGTCGCGTGAGATGATCTGATCTTTCACCAGCAATTCGCCGAGGGGAGGTGGAGGAATCGGCGGCTTCTGGGCTTCGTCCAACTCAGCTAGTAGGGCGTCGATGCTGTATTCCCGGAGCCCTCCCTGGCTGATATCGCGGAGCATGACGCCTAACTGATCACGCGCAGCCAGCAGGGCATCCATGCAGCGGCGGTCGAGCGTCGCCTCGCCACGTCGCAGAACGTTCAAGACATCTTCGGTGCGGTGGCTCAGTCGCACAACAGGGTCAAATCCCAGAAAACCGGAGGTGCCCTTGATGGTGTGGATCGCGCGAAAGATTCGGTTAAGCAAATCCTCATCTTTGGGAGCCGATTCCAGAGCCACCATGTCCTCGTCCATTCGCTGCAAAAGTTCTTCCGACTCCACGAGAAAGTCTCGAACCAGCGCCGGATCTTGTGCGAAGTCGTCGTTCATTTCTTCATTCCTTCACCAGCTCCGGCACATCTTGCTCGGGTTGCGTGGACATCAGACCTTCGGGGTTCACGAGTCGATCGACATCGAGCAGAATCAGAAGCCGGTCGCCGACTTTTCCGACTCCCGAGACGTACTCTTGCCTGACTTTTCCGAGATGAGGCGGGGGCTCGACCGTATCCGCCGGAATGCGTAAAACCTCCAAAACCGAATCCACGATCAGCCCGAGCACCGTGCCTTTTACTTCAATCACGACGATCCGGGCTTGCTTGTCGTAGGGAAGCCGCTCAAGACCAAAACGTTTGCGCAGCGCAACGACCGGAATAATCTTTCCCCGGAGATTCATGACGCCGTCCATCGCGTCGGGAGAATTCGGCACACGCGTGAGCTGCTGGATCCGGATGATCTCCTGCACCCGCAGAATTTCCAGACAGAATTCTTCTTGTCCGACGTGAAAGCTCACCAGCTGCAACTCACCGGAAGTTTGGTCCTGCTTCGCCGGGTTGGTAGCACTGGAATTCGCCTTTCCGTTGGTCTTGATCTCCATGGGCTTCATTCCTAACGTCGCGAGGGCGTCTCTCAGCTCGCACTCGCCGCAAACGTTTTGCTGTTCTTAAGAGAGCGACGGTGCGCTATATGTTCAATCCGTCGATGGTCGCGTTCGGCGTTGTTGTTCCCCGCGAGGTTGAAAGCAGTGACCGTCTTCTGCAAATCCAGAGCGAGCCCTGAGAGGTCCTGGCAGGCTTTCGCAGATTGCTGTGCTCCGATCGCGGACTCGCTCACCAGCCGGGTAATCTGCTCGACATTCTGGTTCACCTGTTCGGTGGCCGATGCCTGCTCGGTTGCAGCGGTCGCAATGTGACTGATCATTTCGCCGACCTGCTCCGACATCTGGATGATCTTCTTTAGTGAATCCCCGGCCCGAGTGGTTGTCTGCACGCCGTCCGAAACCTGCCTGGTGCCCTCGTGCATCGCGGCGACGGCCGTGGTGGTTTCAGTCTGGATGCTCTCCACCATCTGCGCTACTTCCTTGGTCGCAGCCGTCGTACGTTCCGCGAGTTTGCGCACCTCATCGGCGACAACAGCAAATCCGCGGCCCTGTTCGCCGGCCCTTGCCGCCTCGATGGCGGCATTCAGGGCCAGCAGATTTGTCTGATCAGCGATGTCGTTAATGACCCCGATGATCCGGCCAATCTGGTCGGAGCTCTTGCCCAATTCCTCGACTTTCTGTGCAGTTGAACTGACTGAGTCGGCGATGCTCCGCATCTTCGTCAAGGACTCCTCCACAATGACGCCGCCTTCACGGGCCGTATCTGCAGCCTGGCGCGATGCTTCAGACGCACGGTTCGAGTTGTCTGATACTTCATGCACAGTGGCTGACATCTGTTGCATGGCTGCTGCTACCTGCGTGGCTTGCCCCTTCTGTGTGTCTGCGCTTGAGGCCTGCTGGCTCGCTGACGAAGAAATCTCCTCGCTCGCGCTGGCGACGTGCTCCGCAGTACGCGCGATCGTTTCGATCAGGCCGCGTAGGCTGTTTTTCATTGTGTTAAGAGCCGAGGCTGCCTGACCGAGTTCGTCCTGCGAGGTGTTTTCAAGGTCCGTCACCGAGAGATTGTTGTTGGCAATTTCCTGGATGAAGGCAATCATGAAAGAGATCGCCAGCGAAATGCTGCGTGGAACGAAGACGGTGACTGCGAGTCCTACCATGATTCCAAGTAAGGCAACGCTTAGTAGCACAACTCGCGCCTGACTTTCGGCTTGCTGCTTTTGTGCGAGCGCAGCCGAGCAGTTCCGTTCCTGCCGTGCCACCATCTCGTCGAAGGCGCTGTTGACCGCCTGTCGCGCTGCATTCGCCTCCGCGCTTAGACAGAGCGAAATAGCTTCGCTCGTTTTGCCATCTTGTCGAAGCTGAATCATTCGACTGAGAATCTGCTCATACTGAAGATTCGCCTGGATGAGGGAAGCGAAGAGTGCCCTACCTTCAGGCGTGGCGAGCAGCGACTCGAGTTGTTGGCTGTTCTTCTTAAAATCAGAGCGACCCATATTGAGTTCGCTCATGTCATCGCTGCCCAATAGGTATTTCCGTACCCCGGCGCGTTCCGCTTCAGAGTTGAGTTTCAGACATATCGCCAGTTTTCGCTTTTCCGCCGCCACGTTGAGAGCTTCAGTCGCTCCGACCAGTTTCTCGACCGAGAAATACCCGACCAGGCTGTTCGCAAGAAGCGCCAGAATGAGGAGTGCAAAGCCCGCCGTCAGTTTGGTTCGCAAACTCGCATTGCTCATCATCAGAAATGCCTATGCCAACCGCCTTTGCTTACTCGGAAAGGGCCAGAGTTTTAATCGGCTATGAAGAGGTGGGGCTTTAGCGATACAGAAGTCGCGGGGCTGGAGTTTCTCGCGAAAACCCGGAGACTCAGGGAATACCGGGCGTCGGCTTCGCGGAGTCCGGCACGGGCAATGGCCTCTGCCGCGGCTGTTCCGCCAGCACAACTAGGTCGACGCGGCGATTTTGCGCGCGTCCCTGAGCCGTCTTATTGTCTGCAATGGGGTGGTACTCCGCGTACCCCGCCGCCGAAAGCCGCTCTGGCGAAAAACCATAGTGTTGAATCAGGAGTCGCACTAACTCGGTGGACCGGGCGGTGGACAGCTCCCAGTTGGACGCCACGTGGGCGGTGTGAATCGGGACATTGTCGGTGTGTCCTTCAATACGCACCTGGCAGGTTCGAATGGCCAAGAGGGCGGCAATACGGTCCAGCGCCGTCATTGCGGATGGCTTCAGCTCTGCGGACCCGCTATCGAAGAATCCGAATTCGCGCAGGCTAATCACCAGGCCTTCTGTTTCTCGGTGAAGAGCAATCGTATGGATGGCAATCTCGTGGCGAAGCGCCTCCTGCAGTTGCGTCTGCAGCATGGTGAGATTTTCATCCTCTGCGGCACCTAGCATGTTGTTGGGCGAAGAAACGATTCGTGAAAGATCCCCGTTTCGTTTGACATTTTCGATCGCCTGCACCGGGTTGAACGGCATTGGCTCATTGGGATTGAGCGGGACCTGCGAAGTAGAAGCGGGAAACACACCCAATTCCTGAAATGCAACCTGAATGGCAAGGGCAAGCTTGCCGACCTTTCGTTTGTCCACTTGCGCCGACGAATACAAGACGACAAAGAAGGCAAACAGGAGCGTGATGAAGTCTGCATACGAAACCAGCCACCGTTCGTGATTGGCGTGGGCGCGGTTGCGTTTTCGCCGGCTCATTTCACTTCCTCCTCGCCTGGCTCATCTGCTTTCGGGCCTTCAGCATCCACCATGAAGCCCAGGAGTTTTGTCTCCAGGATGCGCGGATTCATCCCCTCTAAAATCGAAGCAACGCCTTCCAGCGTCATTTCACGCGTGATCTGCTCTTCTCGAATCCGCAGCTTCATTTTTCCCGCCACCGGAAGATAGATAAGGTTGGCCGAGCCGACACCGTAGATCGTGGCTACAAATGCGACGGCGATGCCTTTCCCCACCTCGTCAATCTTGTCGAGATGCTGCATCACCTGAATGAGCCCCAGGACGGCTCCGATGATTCCGATGGTGGGCGCGAACCCGCCCGCCGACTCGAAAACCTGAGGCACCTGCTCTTCGTATTCAGCCTGGTTGTCGAGTTCCAGTTCCATGATCTTGCGCAGTTCCTGCGGCTCGGTTCCGTCCACTGCAAGCATGAGCGACTTCTTGAGGAAAGGCTCCTCAATCCGCGGCAACTCCGCATCGAGCGACACAATACCTTCGCGGCGTGCTTTCTGTGCGTATTCGACCAGGCGTGCGATGGTGTCTTGCGGAACCTGCTTGGGGCTGACGAAAACCGAACCCAGACGCCGCACGGCATGCATCACGACGGGCAGAGGAAACTGCAGCATCACCGCTCCGATTGTTCCTCCAAATACGATCATCGCCGCGGTGGGCTGCAGGATCTGGCGAATATTTCCTCCTTCGATCAGCAAGCCCGCCAGGATTCCGCCCACCGCGAGGATGATCCCGCCAAGACTGGATTTGTCCACGCCTACTTCTCCGGTTCTGCGCTGCCGGACTCAGCTGTCCGCGGCGGATGGGCATGCGAGGGCGACGAATCCCAGGCGCCACAGAGTCCGTGTAGAACCGAACGCCGGAATTCGATCACCCGCCCCAGCACTTCGTCGGGCTTCTCCAGCACTACAATTTTTTCCCCCGTGGTCAGCGTGATGATCGTGTCGGGAGATTGCTCCACGAACTTGATCAGGTCCGAATTGATGATCAGGGGTTTGTTGTGCAGGCGTGTAAGGTGAATCATTCTCCCCTTCTTCCTTGTTTCTTCAGCGGCAATGGTCCGCGCCGGGCGCACGATCCCTTACGGGGAACATCGGCACGAATGAGCCAGACATCATGCCGCGAGCGGGGAAATGTCATTACCTTCGGATTACGACCGAGAGACGCAGGCCCCAGCAGAGGGCTAAAGCAAGCGGAAAAATTGCCGATGGAACAAAAGACATGCGGGTTCCCTTAGCACGAAATGGAACAGGAACTCCGCAGATTCGATGCTGTGGAGAACGTCCCAAGAATGAAGACGGCGGGACCGTTCCACTAAGGGAGAAACATTATGCCTCTCGGTATTTTGAATAACATTCCGTCGTTAGCGGCGGAAAACCAACTGACTCTCACCAACAATGCCCTGCAGACAACCCTGCAGCAACTATCTTCTGGATCGCGCATCAACACCGGCGCGGATGACGCCGCCGGCCTGGCCATCGCGAACGGCTTGCAGGCTAACGTAACGGCCCTCACGCAGTCCGTGAGCAACGCCAACAACGGCGTCGGCGAATTGCAGCTCGCCGATGGCGCGCTCGCCCAGGTGACCACCTTGCTTAACCGCGCGATCACACTGGCCACCGAATCAGCCACCGGAACGGTTTCCAACGCGCAACGCACCGCTCTGCAGGCTGAATATTCGTCGATCCTGGCGGAAATCAACCGGGTCGGCAGCAGCACGACTTACAACGGCCAGCAAGTATTTCAGAATGGCTCCGCGCCCAACCTGAACGCGCAGAATGCCCCAACCGGATCGTCGGGCGCTCTGGCTTTGGGCGACGTGCTGACCGTGGGCCAAAGCACTTCGATCACGTCGGGCGGAACTACCTTCACCTACACGGCAGCACCTACTCAGGGAGCGAACCTCAACGAAGTGACCAGCGCCAATACCGGCCTGACCGCGTCGACGGTGATCGCCTCCGGAACCATCTACACGTCGACCAGGGCGAGCGGCACCACAATCTACACCGCCACGGCCGCCACGACAGTCGGTGAATTGGAAACTGCTATCAATACGGGCGCTGCCACGGCACACTTTACCGTGACCGGTACTGACGCCAGCCACACCGGCTATCAAGCCACGCTGACCCCGGCCGGAGCATTGCAGGTCACCGATTTGCATAACAACAACGACGAGGCTCTGGTGGAGACAGTTCACGCCACCACCGGCGCATTTAGCGCCAACGCAGCAGCAACTTCCACGGTGCAGGATCTGATCAACGCGATCAACTCCGATACGACCGTGGGCGCCAAGGCGGCCCTGGTCAACGGTGTTCTGCAAATCACCGATCCTCAAGATCGCAACAACATAGTTGCCAAGACCACCGACACCATTCTGGGAGCAGCTGTGGCAGGTGCTCCCACGACGTTCACGACCCCGAATACGACCGGCGTTGCCGTCACCAACCTCAACCAGTTGGTCGGCAATGTCGCCGGCTTGACGACGGCTACAACTCTTGGTGCCAACGCTGTATATTCCTTCGACGCGGGCGGCAAGTCTTTCACTTACACTGCCAACGCTGGAAACACCAATACCATCGGAGATTTGCTCAGCGCCATCAACAATCCGGCCACCGATCCGGCCGGTCTGACGGCGTATCTGAACTCCGCTGGCAATCTGGTCATCACCGATCCGAATAACAGCAGCAACATTAAGGTGGATTCGACTAATACGGAGACGGTGGCGGGAACCTTCACCAATCCAAGCTCGACCAGCATTGCGGCTCCGACCAACATCTTCCTGAGTGACGCGACCGCGGTAGGATCGAGCCAGATTCAGGTGCAGATCGGGGCTCTGAACACCGGTGGTATCACGAACGGCTCAGGCGGCAATTCAGTGAACCTGAATGCAGCCGGCGCCGACATCACAACTCAGGGCAATGCTCAATCCACGTTGACGCTCATCAGTGCGGCAATCGCGAACATCGCCAGCGTTCGCGGCACATTGGGCGCCAGCGTCAACCGGCTGACCGCCGCCAGCAACGTGATCAACAGCCAGGTGCAGAACCTGACTTCGGCGGAAAACACCATCACCGCTGCCGACATCCCGGCTGCGGTGGCCAGCCTGACGAAGTACTCGATCCTAGAGCAGACCGGCATCGCCGCGCTGGCCCAGGCCAACCAGCAACAGCAGCTCGTTCTGAAGCTGCTCGGATAAAGTAATCGCGTTGCGGAAGGAGGCGGTCGAGCCCGCCTCCTTCCGGTTCTTACCCCGGGTGGCTCGGTGGGTGGCTCAATATGAGCATCGGCCCAACAGCGCAGCTTCGACCCTCGACAGAGACTCAAGTCGATCAAGGAGAGGTGCGTTCCAGCAACGCACCCGCGATTCCGTTGCCGGGAAGCGGTTCAGGCGGGGAAACGCAGCCAACACAAAATGCTCCTTCCATAGCCAGCGTTCCACAAGATGTCGTCAAAGTGCAGTTAGAACCGCCGGGCGAGATTGTGGTCTACCAGTTCGTGGATCATGAAGGTACTGTGGTTTTGCAAGTACCGCCGCGGCAACTTCTCGACCTGGCGCAGCAGATTTCGCAGGAATTGAAGCGACAGTCCGCTCCCCAAGAGCAGGCTGGAACCGCAGGAGGAAAATCCAATGGGCGTTAGCTTAAATCCCGCGTCCATTCTTTCGGGCCAAGGCATCGACGTATCGTCAGTTGTCCAGCAGATTATTACCGCGCAGAGCGGGCCCTTGACCGTGTGGCAAAACCAGCAGGCGACTCTGCAGAGTCAGGCGATCGCATTAACGGCGATTAACAACGATCTCGGGCATCTCGCGACGGCAGTCCAGGCGTTATCTGATCCAGTAGGCGTTTTCGTCAATCAGACGGCCACTTCGTCCCAGCCTGCGATCCTCACCGCGACCGCTCAGATCTCAGCTACGCCCGGCAGCCACAACATCATCGTCAACAACCTGGCTACCACGGGCGCTTTGTATACGGAAGGCATACCCAACGCCACCGCGTCGATTCTGGACGGCGCCGGCAGCGGCGACATCCAGCTGCAAGTTGGCGGCGCCACCGGAACCACGCACGACATTCACATCACGGCCGGCACCAATGACACGCTCAACACCTTGGCCAGCTACATCAATACCCAAAGCAATGCCAACAATTGGGGAGTCACAGCCAGTGTCGTGACCGACGCCAGCGGCGCGCGGCTCGCGATCTACAGTCAGGCCACCGGCACTACCGGCGCGGTATCTCTCTCCTCCTCCACCCTTCCTAACAACACGACGACTTTGACCTTCGATGCGCCGGTGGGTGGAGCGAACGCCTCGTTCAGCATCGATGGTGTGCCTTTCAGCAGCGCCAGCAACACGGTAAATGGAGCGATTCCGGGAGTAACGCTGAACCTGTTGAGTTCAGCTCCAGGCACGCCGGTGCAACTCACGGTTGGCGTCGATCAAAGCCAGATCACATCGGCGGTTAACGACTTCATCTCCGCTTACAACACTGTCATCAACGACATCAATACTCAGTACACCGTGAATCCTGTCACGAACAACGAAGGGCCGGCGGGCGGCGACGCGTCATTGCGCACGCTGCAATCGACCCTGCTGGCCGATGCCGCCTACTCGCTGCCCCTCAATAGCAATAGCGGATACGTCAATCTCGAGTCGCTCGGCATCAACACCAACAACGACGGTACTCTCACCTTGGGTAAGAACGCCGCCGGCCAAACGTTGAGCGATGTTCTCGCCGCCAATCCCGCGGCGGTCCAGAGCTTCTTCCAGAACGCCTCCTCCACCGGCTTTGCCAACAATCTCAACTCCGATTTGACCGGACTAACGGATCCGACCACTGGCCCACTGAACGTGGATCTGGCGCAGAACCAGACGACGCTGCAAAATCTCGCCACTAACATCACGAACTTTCAGACCCAACTGACGGCCGAGCAGACGCAGCTGACGAGCCAGTACGACGCCGTAAACGCCTCGTTGCAGTCATACCCTTTGCTTCTGCAGCAGATCACCCAGGTGCTGGGATCGCTGGGAACCTCGACCTCCAGTACGGGGACAAGCCCCACCAATCCGATTCTGACCTCAGGGTTATGACCGAATGAATGCAAGATCTTCCTATCGCCAGATTGCCGCGCAGGGTGCCAGGCCAATGCAATTGGTCATTCTCCTTTACGAACAGTGCCTCGACGACTTGCGGCGAGCCGTCGACGCCCTGAAGCGAAACGACATCGAAACCCGCACTCGCGAAATCAATCATGCCATCCTGGTGATTGGCCACTTACAGGGCACGCTCGATAGGGATCAGGGCGGCGCCGTGGCGGAGCAACTGGATCGTTTCTATAACCAGGTGCGCACCGGGTTGCTCGATGCCCACGCCCATCAATCCGTAGCTGAACTCGAGAAACAGATTTCCTGTGTCATGCAGGTCTACGAGGCGTGGCGTGAAGCCGATCTATCAAGCGCGGCAGCGAGCCAGAATCTCGAACCTGCACAGCCGCCAACGGAAAATCAGCCTCGCTCCCTGGCAGAGTGGAATGCATGACCCCGCTGCCCGCGCATCAAGTTGCAAAAAATCTGCAGGAGAGCAACTCGCGCCTTATTTCTTTGATCGATCAGGTTCATCCCAATCATGGTCGGCCAAGTCAGGCTCAACCAAATCAGTTTCGCCCGAACGAGATTCGTCCCAATTCAGACGAATCTTCTGTAGAAGCGCCTGCCGCCACTCCGCATCAGATGTCGGCCCTGCTCTCCGAACTTAAGCAGGCGGCGGAATGCCTGCGCTCATTGCCGCTCGAAAGAGCTCCCGAAGTTGAGCAGGCTCTCAACGCATACCGGGTGAATGTCCAGCGCTTGCAAGCCCTGCTGCCCTCGATTCACTCTGCCCTGCTGCGTGAGCGCGCTCGCCTGGAGCAAGAATGTACCCGCGTAGAAGCGGCCGCGGAGTGGGCCAGCCGGTCTCGCCAGACACTCTGACACCTCCGCCGTTCAGCAATAAATTTCCAGCCAAACACGTTCACGATTGTTGCAAGCGAGTTGTTTAGAACATTCTCGCGCGCCCGGCTCGAACTATTCAACTCGGCTACTTGGGAAGATAGTTGAAGAGATTGATGGGCTCGGTTTGACCGACCGCCTGCAATGTCGCCTGCCGCGCGGTCTGCGCATTCACCAGGTTGCTGATGACCTGGGAAAGGTCGGCTCCGCCCAGGGTGTTCTCCTGCTGTGCCAGTTGCGTGCGTTCGCTATTGAGAAAGGTCGTCTGCGAATTCAGCTGGTTTTCCGCGTTGCCGTAGAAAACGCGCTGTTGGTTGATGTAATTGGAAGAGTCGTTAATCTCGGACACGGCCGTCCCGATGGCGGTGGTGTCGCCATTCTGCAGGCCCGTGACGAGATCCTGGAGCGCTTGAAAAACATCGTGGCCCGGAGTTGAAAACAGCTCGGAGCCCGGTAAGTTGGTTTTGATGGCGAAATTCTGGCCTACCGTGAGTGTGTTCACTCCGCTGTTTCCCACGTATTTCACGCCGGACGGACTGGTCGCGTCGAGCACGTAGGGCGCGGTGTTGGTGGCCGTCCCCGCGAAAACGTAGTTGCCCTGGTAGGACAGGTTGGCGAGGCTGAGCATCTGCGATTGAATGCCCTGCACCTCGACCGCGATCGCCGACCGATCCGAACTGTTCAGGGTGCCGTTGGCACCTTCCACTCCCAGGCTGATCGCGCGCTGCAGGGCGGTTACGACCGAGTTCAAGGTTGAGTCCGCGTTCTGCAACTCGCCCTGTGCACTGCTTACGCTGCGCAGGAATTGGTCCGTCTCCGTGGTCTGACCGGCGTTTTGCACCAATAACGCGGCCGCCGCAGGATCGTCCGACGGCGCGTTGACACTTCGCCCTGACGCAATCTGCTGCAAGTCGGTATTCACCTGCTGTTGCGTCTGCTGCAGGATCTGGAGCAAGTCGGGATACGGATTTGGATTCACTCTCATAAAAGTTAAGAAAAACACACGTTAAGACGTCTTCATATTGATCACGGTTTGCATCATCGAGTTGATCGTCGAAACCACCTGCGCTGAGGCAGCATACGCTTGCTGGAACTGAACCAGGTTGGCTGCTTCCTGATCGAGCGAAACGCCGGAGATCGAGGCGCGCTGATCGTTCAACTGCTGCAGCACCAGGCTGGAGGCGTTCTGTTCGGCGTTGGCATTGGCCGAGGCGGTGCCGACATTGAAGACGATTCCAGAATAGTAGACGGTTGGAGTCTGCCCCTGAATGATCCCCTGATTGCGCAGCGCATACATGGCTTCCACGTTGCCGTTGCTGCCGACGGTGCCGTCGGAGCTGGCGGCGAGCAGCGCAGGGTCGGTGATTGCGACCGCAAGGCTGGAGGCTGCGCCCGTCCCGCCGGCTGGCGGAGGGTTGAACAGGGGCGTACCCGCATTGCCGTTCAGATCGAATCCGCCTGCCTGCGCGGTATTAAAGGAATTGGCCAGGCCCGCAGCCAGCGTGTCGAGCTGGCTCTGCAGCGCGGGAATCTGCTGATCGCGCGCCTGTAGTTCGCCGCCAAGTTGGCCGGAGACAATTCCTGAAGTGATGTCTTTGCCCTGCGCGTAGATGCGCTGCAGGCCGGTGGGATCGGGCTGCGTGGAGAGCTGAAAACTCTGCGATCCAGATACGAGAGCGGTGCCGTTGGCGGTTGTCAGCGTGAGCGTATTGTCGGTGGGAATCACGTTCACATCGACCAGAGAAGAAAGTTGATCGATCAGCTCCGTGCGCTGGTCGATGAAGCTGCCCGCACTTTCGCCGACACCCTCCAGGTTGCTGATCTGCAGGTTGAGCTGAGCGATCTGTTGAGTCAACTGGTTGATCTGGCTCACCGTCTGCTGCACGTTCCGGTCGATATCGCCGCGCTGCGTCGTGAGATTGTCGGCGGTGACGTTGAATGCCGACGCCAGATTGCCCGCTGACGTGAGCACCCCCTGGCGCAAAGACAAATCCGCCGGGCTGGTCGAAAGCTGGTTCAGGCTATCGAAGAAGTTGGAGATGGCTGTCCCGATGTCGCCATTGGTGCTGGTAAAACCCACCTGCGCCTGCGACAGAGCCGAAACCAGGGCTCCCAGCTGTCCTTGAGTCTGCGTCTCCTGCTGAATGCGCGCCTCGAGAATCGGATCGCGAATGCTCTCGATCGACTGCAGCGTCACGCCGGTTCCGAAAGTCAGCGGGTCGAGCACTAGCGGATCGCTGCTCACCAGCACTGGGACCTGTCGCGAGTAGCCGGGCGTATTGACATTGGCCACGTTATTGGTCGTGGTCTGCAGTGCTCCCTGCTCGGCGGTCAGACCGCTAAGCGCGGTGGCGAGGCTGGCATTTAGACTCGACATCAGATTGTCTCCTGCGGGCCCATGCAGTTTCCTGCCGGCGTCGCACTGGCTGGACTCGCGGGCGCTTGATAATTCGCATGCGGCCCAGCCACGCGATGAGAGATCATGCGCAGCGAGCGCTGCGCCCGCGCCAGTAACACCGCCTGCACCCGGCCCAGTTGCAACACTTCGAGCACGGCCGCACGCAGTGCTGCCGCATCTGCCCTATCAGGGCCGATGTCGACGCCCGAACGCAGCCCCTCGTCTTGACCTCCCTCTGTCACACCCCAAAGTATTTGCAGCGCGCGCTGCAAACGCCATTGGTCGCGCGTGCCGTGCTCAATGCCCGCCAGATCAAGCCTCAGCAATGCCCTCTGGCTGTCTCCGAAGCTGGCCTTGAGTTCGGCCAGGAGCGCGGCGCTGGCTTGCAGAACGTGAGCCCGGGCGAACACTGGGGGAGAGGGAACATTCGGACTACCGAGGGCGAGATTGGAAGTCATGAAAATCAGGCCAGATGATCGAGTTTGTGCGCAGGAGAATCGCCGGCGTCGAGGGACGTCTCTTCGCTTTCGCGGCCTTCCGGCTGCTCCTCACCAGCGCGGCGCCGCACTTTTCGTTCCTGCTCGCCTTCCTGCGGGACTGAGCGCAGCCCGTCGTCGGCGCGCAACGATGCGCTCGGCGTCAGCGCATTCAAGCTCAGATCGGAGGAAGAGTCTCCGATGCTCATAGCATCCACTCCCGCGCCGAATGTTCTATGCGAACGAACCGGCCAGCATGTACGTCACCAGCGCGCCCGCAGTGGACTCAGGGCTGGGATCGTAGCGCCCGCTTTCGACCGCCTGGCGCAGCGAACTCACGCGCTCCTGGCGAATCTCAGGCAATTGCGCCGCCTGGGCCACCAGCGCCGTCACCTGCGCTTGCGCGCCGGAAAGCTGCGCCTGATCCTCGCCTAGCGCGCCAGCCGCCGAGGGAGTCGCGGCCGAAGCGCTGGTTCGGTTATTTTCCGGGGTTGGTTGCAGTCCGTGATTGGCATCGATTCTCATTTGCTGGTCCCCTACTTGAATTTCCCCTTGCAATTCAAGTATCGGCAGCTGGTTAAAATACTTTAATTCCTGCCTGCGGTTATTTTCCCGACCCTCCTGATTTGCCTTCCATCTCGTTCTATCGGCAGGGGTTGCAAAAACTTTAGAGGCATCCGGCGGAGTCGCAGCCCACCTCGATAACCGCTCTATCTATTACCTTCGTGCAAGTCAAGATGGCGCGAGATCATGGCCGCGATCCCAAAGCCTCCGTGCTCGGCGATTCCCTCGGCCAGAGCCTGGCATCCGAGATAGTTGTAGTCGTCCGCTCCGGGCATCGTATTCTCATCGCCTCCCGGCACGCTGGCGAAGGTTTTTTCCAGCGACTGCAACAGCGACCCAATCAGCTGCGCTTCAAACTCCCGCGCCGCCTTCGCTCCCTTGCCCAGCGTGGCCGCCGGAGTAGCCAAGGCAGGCGACCCCGTCAACGGAGAAGCCGACGAAGAACTGATCGAAGAGATCAAATGACCTCCAGTTCCGCCTCGAGCGCGCCCGCCGCCTTGATCGCCTGCAAGATCGACACCACGTCACGCGCGGTTGCTCCGATCGCCTGCAGCCTCGTCACCAATTGTTCAACGCTGGCCCCCTCGTTTAACTCAATGTTGCGCGCCGGAGCCTCCTTGGCACTGACTTGCGTTTGGGGCACGACCTCGGTTTGGCCGCTGGCCAGAGGATTGGGTTGCGACACGGCCAGGGCCGTTGTCACCTCAATGGAAAAGTTGCCGTGCAGAATCGCAACCGCTCCCAGGCGCACGTCTTTGCCGAGTACGACCGTGCCCGTGCGCTCGTTCACCACCACCTTCGCCCGGCGGCGCACCTCAACTTCCAGGCCCTCGATGCGGGCCAGCAGGGCGGGGACGGCAGTAGGCGGGGCAGCTGAAATCTGGATCTCGACCCGTCGGCTATCGACCGCCGTCGCCGCCTTGGCGTCGAGCTCGTGGTTGATCACCGCTGCCACCTGTTCCGCCGTAGAAAAGTCGGCATCATTGAGCAGCAACGCCAGATGTGAGAGCTTGCTAAGATCGAGCGAGCTGTCCCGCTCGATCAGACCGCCGGAAGGAATACGTCCCACTGTGGGATGGTTCACGGTCTTGGAGTTAGCCGCCGAACCGGCCGCGTACCCTCCCACCACCACGGGCCCCTGAGCCGCGACATAGACTTGTCCGTCGGCAGCATAGAGCGGCGTCAGCAGAAGCAGCCCACCCTCCAGGCTGCGGGCGTCTCCCACTGAGGACACCATGACATCGAGATGCAGGCCAGGCGGGGCAAAGGGCGGCAAGGTGGCGGTGACAAAGACGGCAGCCACATTCTTTACCTGCACTGTCGATTGCAGCACGGCCGCGGGAATCTGCACGCCCATGCGGGCCAGGATGCTGGCCAGGGTTTGCACCGTGAAATAAGTTTGCTGCTTGTCGCCTGTACCCTTCAAACCGACGACCAGTCCGTAGCCGACCAGGGAATTCTCGCGCACACCCTCGACGTTGGCCACATCCCGAATCAGGACTTTATGGATTTCGTTCTCTGCTGAGACGGCGCGTGTGACCACCGGCAAGAAAAAGGCGAACGATGCGATCAGCCACAACCAGCGGCGCATACAAAGGCTCCTAGAATCCCACCGCGCGCAGAATCCACTTGATGATCGGGTTCGGCGGGCGCGTTCCCTCACTGATAACACCTTTACCCTTCACTTCTACTTCCAGATTTCCCACCTGATTCGAGTTCACGGTATTGGTCGCATTCAGATCCCCGGGCCGCACGAGCCCGCGCAGGATCACCGTCTCGTGCTCATTGTTCATCGTGATCTGCCGCTCGGCCTCGATCACCAGGGTCCCGCCCGGCAGCACGGCCACCACTCGGCCGGTCAGTATCGTGGTCAGCGAGGTTTGCGATGTGGCCTGCGCCTT
Source organism: Candidatus Solibacter sp. (assembly GCA_035501655.1). Lineage (GTDB taxonomy): Bacteria > Acidobacteriota > Terriglobia > Terriglobales > Acidobacteriaceae > Sulfotelmatobacter. Next base: position 208,319 of record DATJVU010000033.1, on the reverse strand, counting down.
TCCCGTCAGCACCTGAGTCGAACTTGGGGAAAACAGGTTGGCGACTCCAGTCGTCTTCAATTGCCCGGGCAGCGCGCTGATTCCCGAACTCGCATTAAATGCACGATTGGTCGATACGTTACCGGTGCTGGTAGCCGACAGATTCTGCGCCACACTCACCGTGACCAGATCGCCGACGCGCGCGGCTTTGTAGTCGGCCACCATATTGGCCAGACGCCCGGAATCATTCCACAGACTGCCTGTGGTCGGGGGTGCGGAGTCGGCGGCCTTCGCACTAACACGCTGAAGGTAGTCCGCCAGCCCGTCGCGCTTGGGAGGAGGAGTCTTCGGCTTCGCGGCCAAAGTACCTGCCAGAGCGAGTAAGGCCACGAAAAGAAATCCCCACGACTTCCAGAGTGCCATGGTTTGCTTAGTTGGCCATATGTCTGTTCTGTCGTCGTTCTTTATTATTAGTTTCTTCATGAATTGTCTTCCGCCCGCCCATTCAGGATGCAAGGCGCAATAGTCCCGCGCTGACGACCACGGCCCTCACCGACCTGCCGCTATGCACAACCCGGGCCCGCACGCGTTGTCCCTGCTCTCCAGGATCCAGGCACACCACAGGAACGGTCATGCGAATCCCGTCCTGATCCCAGAGCAACGTCACGGTTTCGCCACGGCGAACCAACGGCTGGGCGAGCGTCTTCTTCGTGACCGCGCGGGTCTCCGCCAAGCCAGGCGCTGCATCGGCATGGTTCGGATCTCGCACCCGCAAAACAAACGGCAGGCATTCGGCCGCGGCACAACGCGCAAATACATTCCAGCTCGAAAACGCCTGATCCCAGCTCTTCTTTGTGACTTCCAGCGCCGCGCCTTCCGGAACGCGCGGCACCGCACTGCAGTCGATTTCGACAGGTGCCGACGCTAGCCCTTCCGCGTGCCCGGAAAAAATCTTGTGCCCAATTTCGACACACGACAGACTGCGACTGGAACGGCGCACGGTAATGCGCGACGGAACCTCCGCTTTCTCAAGCGCTCCAACTGCCGCACCTGAGTCTTCCAGCAACAGCTTTTCGAGGAGCGATTGCACCACGTCGCTGGACAGCACCCGTTTGCCGCCAGGCAAAGGAGCCGCTCCAATGCGCACTTTAGCCGCGGCCTGCATGATTGCGGGGCAAGTCGTCGGCGGCGCAAACAAATCAGCCAGAAAGAGATCGTCTTCGCTGATTTCCGCGTGATCCCGAATCACGACGCGCTCACAAGATTGGCCTGACGCGAAACAAGCGACCGCGGCCGTGATGAACAGAACCGTGGTGAACAGAAAAATGATGCGAAGAAGAAATCTCATGTCGGCAGTACCGCGATATTCCCCATCACGATCTAGCGGCCCAGCGTGTTAATGTCCTGCAACATTTGATCGGCGGCGCTGACTACGCGCGAATTTGCCTCGTACGAGCGCTGTGCCACGATCATCTGCACGAATTCATCGACCACGCTTACGTTCGATTGCTCGAGCATGCCCTGCACGATCGAGCCCAAGCCCTCGCTGCCCCCCGGAGTGCCAACCACGGGATCGCCCGACGCCGTAGTCGCCAGAAACAGGTTGCTGCCGGTGCTGTTCAGGCCTCCAGGATTGTTGAACAGTGCCAACTGCAGCGAGCCTACCTGCTGCGCAGCAGTCTGGCCCGCCTGGGTCACGCTGACGGTTCCATCACTGGCTACCGTCACCGAAGTGGCCCCTGCGGGAATGGTGATGGAGGGTTGCACCGGATTTCCATCCTGCGTAACCAGGTTCCCTTGCCCATCGAGGTGAAAGCTGCCGTCGCGCGTGTACGCCGTCTCTCCATCGGGCAGAAGCACCTGAAAAAATCCTTGCCCTTGAATCGTCAGATCCAGAGGATTGCCGGTCTGGCTGAAATCGCCCTGCAATTGGATGACTTCCGACGCTGCCGTCCGTGTCCCCAATCCCACCTGCAGTCCGGCGACTACAGTGGTCTGCTGCGACGCTGCGGCTCCCGGCATGATGAGGTTCTGATAAACCAGATCTTCGAATTGCACACGCCGCCGGCGGAACCCCGCCGTACTCGAGTTCGCCAGATTGTTGGCGACGTTGTCGAGGTTCGTCTCCTGCGCCATCATGCCGCTGGCCGCGGTGTAAAGTGCGCGAATCATTGATTTAGCTTCTCCGTTATCGTGGCTTCATCTCAGACGTGAGGCAAATCCTGCGTAGCGGTCGTGTTCAACGTGCTGTCAAACAAGCTGAGCGCCCTTTGCATCATCTCCGCGTTGCGCTGCAGCCGGATCAACTGCACGACGCTCTCCACTGCGCTCACATTCGAGCCCTCCAGCATGCCCTGCCGCACCGAGGATGTCGCAGCCGCCAAAGCCGTGCCGTCCGGCGCTGCATAAAGCGCATTACCGGTTGGCGAAAGGTTCACGTTGGGAGCAAACTCCGTGAGCATCAGCTTCGCCGCTACCGCGCCGTCCACCGAAACCGTTCCATCTGAACTCACGGCAACCGAACCATTCGGAAGATTGATCGGGCCTTGCTCTCCGAGCACCGCATTTCCATCCGGCGTCATCAACTGGCCAGTCGGCGTGAGGTGAAAACTGCCGTTCCGCGTGTACGCGACTCCGTCGGGAGTCTGTACAGCAAAGAAACCGCTTCCCGCGATGGCCAGATCAAGAGGACTTCCCGTCCCGGTAAGAGCGCCGGAAGAATAGTCGAGCCGGCTGCCTCCGATCACGGAGAAATCATTCACGGCGGCATTCAAGGGGTTCGAACTCACCCAACCACCGCCGGCCATCAGTGATCGAAAGGTCGGTTGCTGTCCGCGAAAACCGGCCGTGCCCAGATTCGCCAGATTGTGCGCGACCAGGTCAAGCGCTTGAGCTTGCGCAGCAAATCCAGCGCACGCTGCGTAGTATCCGCTGTCCATAGGTGGTGTGCCCGTGGAGCTCTGTTGCACGATGCCCTCCAAGATACGGAGTGGGCACGAGGAAGGTAAGTCGCTGAAAAAATGGAATAAGAAAACAGAAAAAGCTCAGTTTGGGCTAAGCAATCCAAAGCGTGGGAACATCCTGCCGGGCAACTCCCGGAGCCCCCGGCAAAGTCTTCCGGGCTGCGCAGGAGCCCGGTTGCATACCCTAGCTATGAATCTCAAGGGAGAGAGCAATGGGTTCTCCCTCGAACAACATGGCGGTATGGATCTCGGAATTAACCATCGAGTGCAGGTTGTAGTTGGAGCCTGTAATCACGGTTGGCACCGACAGCATGCAGCCATCGCCTAGGCCGGTGATCTTGTTCTTGAAGTTTCCGGCCACCATGTTCGCGACCTCTCCCACGGCGTCCCACATTTCAGGACCAGCCTTGTCGGCATCAATTCCGAGCATGCGCGAGGCCATGCGCGCGGCCGATTTCGATTTGCATCGAATGGTCAGTACTCCACAGAGTTGGCCGGCAAGGCCCACCATGGAGGTCACATCGAGAATCTCGTCGGTTGGCAGCTCGGTTGGAATCTCGAGCCGACAGGCCAGCATCAGCTCGAAGACCTCTTGCATCGCCAGTTGCAGGGTCGGAAGCCAAGCATCGCGCCCAACCCCAGGACTCAGCGCAGGATTGGCAGCATTCATGGTTTCCCCGCCAGCACCGGAAGTACGTGCTCTTTGACCTGTTCGGGCGTAAAAGGCTTGCGAATATAGCCGCGCGCACCCGCAGAGAGCGCCTGCACGACGTGACCTTCGCTGCCCTCCGTGGTGATCATCACCACTGGAACTCCTTTACCATTGTCAACGCCGGGAAGCTGTTTCACGAACTCCAGACCGTCCATGACCGGCATGTTGATGTCGCACAGGATGAGATCGATCTTATTTTGCTGCACTGCCGCCAAAGCCTCAGCTCCATTGCTTGCTTCCAGCACCTTTGACAATCCGAGACCGGCCTGACGCAGGGATCTCTCCACAATCTTTCGCATCACGGATGAATCATCGACAATAAGTGCGCATATGTTGTCCATGTCGCGCGTGATCCTCTTTCGTGCTGGCCCTTTTCCTGCCGAACGTGTTCGTTCAGAGCCTGTTTCGTGCAAAATTGACGGTGAGACCTTCAATCCAGCCGGGTCACCAACCGCTGTTACCATCGGCAGCCGCTCGAAGGACTTTAGACGCTACCGGGTGGGAGGCATGAGGAATTCGGCGCTGCGAGTTACCTTTATCATCAGGTCAAAAGGATCGCCGTCCTCGCGCAAGAGGCGGACCCATAAATCTCCGCTTATGGAGGACAGACGAACCTCGACCGGAGAAACCCGCACGCAATAGCTGTGGATGATGCGCGCCGCCTCGGCAGTACCATCGACTCGTTCGAAAACCCTGTCGCGATCCCGACGGTGGCGAAACAGCAGCTGCAGCCGGTTGTGGACCTGGCTAGGCGTGGCCATGCACGGCTCGGTGCGGCAATCCAGCATCCGCTCCAGGGCATGCAGCACGCTGTAGTCGATTCGTTCTGCGAAAGCTACGTGCAGCGTTGCCCTAGCCTGGATAAAGTCAACCGGAGTCATCGTATAAGACTGCAGCAAGGTGAGAGGAATCTCAGGAAGGCGATTCGGTCCGGGTGGTGGAAGAGTCGTTCGCAATACCGGACAGGACCATTGCCGCGCCAGTGCGGCGGTTATCTCTTCTTCTCCGACGAAACCCAGCGCCTGCAGCCATTCGCCGATGCGGCCTCGACCGGCAGTTCGCTGCGTCTCGAGCGCGGTACGCAACTGCTCGGCAGTAACCTGCTGCCGCGAGAGCAGCACCAGACCGAGAGGAACACGGTGTCGCGACGGAATGCGAGAGGCACTGGACCTCTGGCGATCGACCGACTCCTGCAGAATGTTGAGCAGGCAATGCTCCAGGCAGTAGAGCGAACCTTCCAGCCGAACTCCACGTGACTTTCTGCGCAGGCGGCTCCACCAGCTCCGGCTGTGACGGCAATCGTTGATGCCGTGTTGCGATGCAAATCTGGCCCGCAGCTGTCGCGACACAGAGGTAAGAAACGCGGAATGAGGGAAGGCAGTCGCCATGGAAAGTGGATTTCAGACCGTCGGAGGCGCAACTTCGGTGACACGCAAACCGTAGTTGCTGTCAATGACCACGATTTCGCCACGCGCGACGACACGCCCGTCGAGCAGAACATCCACCGGTTCCTGCACTTGACGGTCGAGTTCGACCACCGAACCGGGATTCAAATCCAGGACCTCGCGCAGCAGGAGTCTCCGCCCACCGAATCGCAGCGTGACCGCCAATTCGACGTCCAGTAACAGATCGAGTTTGACCCGGCTGTCCTGTGGGCTGGGAGGCTCCGCGGGAGTTGGCGGTGGTGGTGCAGAAGGTGGTGGCGGCGGGGGTGGCGGCTCGGCGAGTTTGGCTGCTTCCTTTTCTTTGGCCGCGCGCAATTCCGCCATCAGCGCGGCGCTGAGCTGAATTTCGATCAGGGGAGAGGCCGCCGGATCTTCTCCCGCGCGAAGCCACGCAGTCGCAGATGCCGGCCAGGAAGGCGCGCCGGGCGCGGCCTCCAGGGCAAGCTGCACCTCGCCGAAGCGCGGCTTGAGAGCGCTCACTGTCAGTCCGGCAATCTGGCGCAGAAGTTCAAGCACCGCTTCCCTGGACTCAGGCTTTAATTCCGCCGCCGGCGCGGGCTCGCTCATGAAGACCTGCGCCAGCCGGAGCGCGGAAGGCGGCGGAATGCGCAAGCTCAATTCGCCGCGCAACCCGCCCGAAGCGGCACAGCCGATCCAGACGTCGCCCTCGGCAACCGCCGCCATTTCGGCGGGCGCTTCTGCCAAGATGCTGCAGGGCAGCGGCGATCCTGCAATCTGGCCCAGCACCGCCGAGAAGCTTTGAGCCCACACCTCGATATGCTCGAATTCCATTCGCGCCGGCGCGGCCCCGCTACTCATTTACACCTTCCTCCCATGCGCAGTCGATGCGCCGTCGCTCTCGGATACACGCTCCAGCAAACGTGCCGCCCGCATCTTGCCGTAGCGCGCCGGCAGCGCGCGAAACATCTCGCGGCCGGCGATCAGCAGTGACGCGGGCTCGGTCACACTGCGGGCAAAAGGAAGAACCGTCCCCGGAGCCAGTTCCGCCAGATCGCTGACTGCCACGCGCACATCTTTGGCTCCCAACTCCGCCTGAAATACGCTGTCCAAAAGTCGCCGCATCAGGCGCTCGCGGGCATCGACGCCCGCCTTGGGCCGGCGATAGCTCCAGTTGGCCGAGATCTTTCTCAGCAGCGCATTCGAGACCGCCGCCGGCAGCGCCAGGTTCAGCCCTCCTCGCACATCGGGCATGGTCACTTCGAAACTAAGAGATAAGGTTTTTTCTTCAGGAGCCATCAGGCGGTGCGCCGCTCCCGTCTCCAGCCGTTCGTCGAACCCGACTTCGAGCGACAAGGCCTGCCACGCCACTCCCAGTTCGCGGCAGATGATGCGGGCCACGCTGTCGAGTATCTGCTCCTCGATTTCGGTGATTTCGCGGGTTGCCGGCATGCCCTTGCCTTCGCCGCCGAGCAACAGGTCAATGATCGGAAAGGCAACTTTTAGATCCAGCTGCAACGCTCCATTCAGTCCCATGGGTTCGAGCCGGCAGGACGCCAGATAGGTGGTCTCGGGCAGACGCTGCAGGAATTCCCGGTAGGTGAGATTCTCCGCCGACACCAGCGCGGCGGCGAAGACCACGCGCAGATATGCGCCCAGGGCATGCGTAAGACTGCGGGCAAAGGATTCGTGCAGCAGCGTAATCGCCTGCAGTTGCTCGCGCCCGATCTGTCCCGCGCGCCGCGCGTCCCACAGCTCCACCTTCGGCTGGTCGGGACTGGCCGGCGCACTGCCGCCTCCGGAGCGGGCGGCCCGTACCATCGCATCAATTTCTTCCTGATTGAGAACCTTCTCCATGATCTTCCTGGCTCGATCTTCGTGGCTCGAAAGCGTTACCTCCTAGCCGCCGGTTCCGGAGGCTGCCCGCGCCCGGCCGCCTCCGCTGCCCATCATCTCTTCGAGGCGCGAGCGCAGCCGCACCACCGCCAGCGAGTGAATCTGCGACACCCGCGATTCGCCGATGCCCAGCACCGCGCCGACTTCTTTCATCGTGAGTTCCTCGAAGTAGTAGAGCCCCAGCACCTGCTGCTCCTTGGGCGGCAGTTCGGCGATCACGCGGGCCAGCAAATCTTTCATCTCCGTACGCAAGCAACGAAAGAAAGGCGTGTCCTCGGGGGCGTTGGGCAGGTAGTCGCAGAGATCTTCTTCCTTGCCGTCCCAGGGCGATTCGATGCGCAGGCTGCCCACTTCCAGGCTGTCGAGTTCGCCCAGCAGGTGCTGGAATTCTTTAAGCGCCATGCCCAGTTCCTTGGCCATTTCGCTTTCCGTGGGAGCTCGGCTCAGCTCCAGACTGAGTTTGCGGTGCGCCTCCTCGACTCTCCGCGCCTTGCGCCGAAGCTCGCGCGGCCCCCAATCCATTTCGCGCAGGCTGTCGAGAATCGCCCCGCGGATGCGGAACTTGGCGTAAGAGCCGAACTGCACGTGCTTGGAGCGGTCGAATTTATTCAGCGCGTCGATCAGCCCGATCACGCCGGCATGAATCAGGTCTTCGAGCGGCACGTGCCGCGGCAGACGCTCGTGAATGCGGCGCGCCAGATAGCGCACCTGCGGCAATTGCTCGAGCAGGATGCGGTCCCGCTCTTCCTTGGTTTGCCAGGAGGTATAAGCTTGCGCGGTGTTCTTGGTCATGGCATGACTTCTTTCCCGTCAGTTTTCTTGTTCCGGATTCCTCGCATCCGCTTCATCCTCTCGTCGCTCATCGCAGCACTCCGACGGATTGCACCTCGACGACCGGCGGAACCTCGAGCGGCGACAACACTACGACCTTGGGAAGAAAAGGCTCGAGCAGGCGCTTCAGGTGGTAGCGCGCCGGACTGTTGCAGAGCAGAACCGGGCTCGCCACCGCGACCTGCTCTCCCGCAAGGCGCTTCATGCCGTCGAGCACGCGCCGGGCGAAGGGCGGCTGAATCGCCGCCGAGCCGGCGGCCGGGGCCTGCCCGCTGAAGGCGCGGCCCAACTCTTCTTCGAGAGCATGGTCAAGCGTGACCACACGCAGGCCTCCGCTATCGGATAAAAGCGGACGCACCAGCGCCCGCCCCAGCGCCTGCCGCACGGTTTCGACAAGCGCCACAGGATTTTTCGTGCTGGCGGAAACATCGAGCAGAGTTTCAAGAATTGCGGGCAAGTCGCGGATCGAAACCTGCTCGCGCAACAGCTGCTGCAAGACTTTCTGCACTTCTCCGAGGCTCAAAACTTTCGGGACCAACTCCTCGACCAGCTTGGGATGGCTTTCCGCCACACGATCAAGCAGCCGCTTGACCTCCTGCCGCGTCAGCAGCTCATGCGCGTGCTGTTTGACCACCTCAGCGAGGTGCGTCGCGAGAACTGAAGTCTGATCGACGACGGCATATCCCGAAGCCAGCGCCTGATTCTGCAATGCGGCGGGGATCCACACGGCAGCTACGCCGAACGCTGGTTCCTTGGTCGGCGTTCCAGGCAGGGGCCGTGGATTGCCCTCCGAACTGATCGCCATCAGCTGATCCTGGTACATCTCCCAGCGCGCCACCTCGACGCCGCGCAGCGCGATCACATATTCGCGCGGCTTGAGGCGCACGTTGTCGGTGATGTGCACCGGCGGCACGATGAATCCCAGCTGCTGCGCCAAGTTTTGCCGCAGCGCCTTCACCCGCGCCAGCAGCTGTCCGCCCTGGTTCTGGTCGACCAGCGGCACCAGCCCGTATCCCACTTCGAGCGAGAGTTCGTCGAGCTTCAACAACTCCTCGACGGAGTCTTTGGCAGGCTTCTTTTCGGCAGCAGCAGGAGCAGCAGCAGTTTCCACGGCCGCCTTCGGCGCGCGCCAGGCAAGAAACGCGGTTCCGGCGGCGAGCAGTAAGAAGGAAAACTTTGGCAATCCAGGAATGGCTGCCAGCGCAAGCATGACGCCCGAAGCAATCAACAGCGGCCTACGCCGCGCCAGCACTTGCCGCCCCACATCGACCGACAGTGTCGCGTCGGAGGTGGCGCGCGTGACCACCATGCCTCCCGCCATCGATACCAGCAGCGATGGGATCATCGTGACCAGTCCGTCGCCGACGGTGAGCACGGTATAGGTCTTCAGCGCCTCGCGGAAGGGAATGTCGAGCTGGAAGACGCCAATCAGAAATCCGGCGATGATGTTGATCGCCGTAATCAGAATCGTGGCAATGGCGTCGCGCTGGTTGAAGCGCGCCGCGCCGTCCATGGCGCCGTAGAATTCGGCATCGCGCGCAATCTGCTCGCGCCGCGCCCGCGCCTGTGCCTCGTTGATGAGCCCCGCGTTTAGGTCGGCGTCGATCGCCATCTGCTTGCCGGGCATGGCGTCAAGGGTGAAGCGCGCCGTCACTTCGGCGGTGCGCACCGCGCCGTGCGCCACCACGATGTACTGGATCGCGATCAAGGCAATGAAGATCACGAAGCCGACCACGTAGTTGCCGCCCACCACGAACGATCCGAAGGCTTCGATCACGTGCCCGGCCGCCCCCACGCCCTCGTTGCCGTGGAGCAAAATGCGCCGGCTCGAAGCCAGATTGAGCGAGAGGCGAAACAGCGTGAGCAGCAATAAGAGGCTGGGGAAAACCGAAAACTGCGAGGGCCGCAGAATCTGGATCGCCGACAGCAGCACCAGCACAGCCGCAGTCATGCTGACGGCCAGCAGCACGTCGAGCAGCAGGCTGGGCAACGGCACCAGCATCACGAAGATCAGGCCAACAGCTGCAATCGGCATGATCCACTCGGAGCCGGAGGAGTTCGGCCTCGCGGCAGCGACGGTGGCGGAAGCGTTCGCAGCCATCGGCTACTTCCTCCCCGCCGCGTTCGTCGCCGCGGCGTTCTGCGCTGCGACGTTTTGCGCGGCGCGCGTCTGCGCTCGCCAGATGGCCGCCAGAATTTCCGCGACCACCGCATACAGCTTGGGAGGAATCGCCTGCCCGACTTCCACCGCGCGGTAGAGCGCATGCGCCAGCGGAGGATTCTCGACTAGCGGAACCCTGTGCCACAGCGCGACCTCGCGAATCTGCGCGGCCAGCAGGTTGCGTCCCTTGGCCACCACCACGGGCGCTTCCATTTCGAGGTTGAATTCGAGCGCAACAGCAAACTCGGTCGGGTTGGTAATCACGACCGCGGCGCGCTCGACGTCTTTCAACATGCGGCGCCGCCGGGCTTGCCGCTGCAGGCGGCGGATGCGCTGTTTGATCGCGGGATTGCCCTCCGTCTCCTTAAACTCGTCGCGCAAGTCCTGCCGGCTCATTTTCAGTTCGTTCTCATGGCGCCAGCGTTCGAACAGATAGTCGGCGGCCGACCAGACCAGCAGCACCAGTGCCGCCTTCCATAGAATTTCGTACAGGTGCTGCACCGTGAATGCGACCAGCCCGCTGCCGCTGCCGTGCAGCAGTCCGGGCAGATGCATCCAGTCGCGGGCCACGAGCGTGACCGCGAGATAAACGATCATCGCGACCGGGAGCAGAGACTTGAGCAGGCGGCTGAGCGCACTCAGCGAAAATAATTGCTCAAGTCGCGACGCAGGACTCAAACGCCCCAGGCTGGGCGCGAGCGCGGCGGGGGCGAACAGCAGGCCGCCTTGCGCGACACCGCCGACGGTCGCGGCCAGCCAACTCAAGCCCGCCGCGATGGCTACCCCGCGAAATATGAAGAGTTCGTTGTGCCATGCGGGCAGAAGTTGATCCGGCCGCGTAGCGGCGGAATCCAGTTCATGGCGCAGCAGGGTGCGCCATCCCGCGGCGAATGTCGGAATCTGCCACGACAAAAGCAGCACCCCGGCCATGGTTCCGAGCCCGGACATCAGATCGCGGCTGCGCGGAACCTGCCCTTGCTCGCGCGCCTTCTGCCGCCGTCTCGGTGTTGCCCGCTCGGTCCTGCTCTGGTCGGCCATGATGGATTCTCAATTCGCGTCTATCGATTCGCTTTTATCGCCCGGCCGTTCCGGCCAGATGCAGCAGCCGCTCCGCCTGCCCGATCGAGGCGGCGAAGCGGACGCCAAAGGCGTGCGGCCAGTACGCGACCACGCCGATCATCACGGCGAGGCCCAGCATGTTTTTCACCGACAGTCCGATAAACAACACCGGAAGCTGCGGCGAGGCTTTGCCCAAAAATCCCACTGTGGCGTCGGCAATCAATGTGGCGACGAGGGCGGGCGCGGCGAGCTGTACCCCGGCGAGAAAAATTCCTCCTGCCGCCTGCAGCAGCGCGCTGGTCGCCGCGCCCGTCGCGGTCGCAGCACCCGCCGGCAGATAGGAAAAACTGCTGGTAACCGCGCGCAGCAGCCAGTGATGTACATCGAGCTGCAAGAAAATCAGCAGCGCCGCCAGACGATGCAACTCGCCCAAGACCGGCGTGTCGGCCTGGGTCTGCGGATCGAACAATGACGCGAGCGAATATCCCATCTGCACGCCCAGAATTTGCCCGGCTAGCAGCGGCGCCTCCATCATGAAGTTGGCCGCCAGACCCAGCAGCAGCCCGATGACGACCTCGCTCACGCCGATGCCCACCCACTGCCATGACGAGAGATCGAGTTGCAGCGGCCCGCGCAGCGGGTACAGGAGCGCCGTGATCAGAACGGTCAGCGAGGCCTTCAGCGATGTGGGAACCGCGTCGCTCGAGAGGAATGGGCAGTAGACCATCAATCCCGCAACACGCGCGCCTACAAAGACCGCAGCCGCCAGCAGTTGCTCGAGGTGGAGATCCATACGCGTTCATTTCGCGCGAATTCACTTCCGAGGAATTCATCGCAACCAATCGCTCAGCGCACAAACGGGCGAAAGTCGGACAAAAGTTGAACCGTGAACGCCTCCAGCCGCCGCGTCATCCACGGCATCAGCAGCAAGGTCGCGGCGGCCACGGCGAACAGCCGCGGCACGGTCGAGATCGTCGTCTCCTGCAGCGATGTCAAGACTTGCGCCACATTGATCACCAAGCCGACGACGGTCGCAATGATCAGCAGCGGCGCGCCCATCCACAGCGCCGCCTCCAGCGTGTGCCGCATGACCTGCACCACCATGTCTGAATTCATCGCTGCCTCCATTCCAAATTCCGAGCACAGTCTTTCTTTGTTTCTCTTTCTTCTTTGTCTTTTACCTGTCTCTCTTGCCTCTTCATGAAAAAGTTTCCTCATGAAAAACTCTTCATCAATGAGCCCACCAGCAGGTTCCAGCCATCGACCATGACGAAGAGCATGATTTTCAGCGGAGTCGAAATCACCACCGGTGGCAGTTGCAGCATGCCGATCGACGTGGTCACCGCGGCCACCACCAGGTCGATCACCAGAAAGGGCAAAAACAACGCCGCACCAATCTGGAAGCCGGTTTTCAACTCCGACAGGATGTAGGCGGGAATCACCACCCGCATGGGGACGTCTTCGGGACGCGCCGGCCGTGGCGCCTGCGCCAGCTCAAGAAAAAGCGCGAGATCTTTTTCACGCGCGAAGCGCAGCATGAACTGGCGCAGCGGCAGAGCGCCCTGTTCGAGCGCGCCCCAGGCGTCGATCTGCCCGCGCTGAAACGGCACCACCGCCGACTGGTAGATCGATGCGCCCACCGGCTGCATCAGGAAATAGGTCAGCACCAGCGCGAGGCCGATCAGCGTCTGATTACTCGGCGCGGTCTGCGTACCCAGCGCCTGGCGCAGAAAGTGAAAGACCACCAGCAGACGCGCAAACGGAGTCACCGCCACCACCAGCGCCGGCAACAACGTCAGCAGCGTTAGCAGCACCACGATGTTCCACGGCACCGTACCGCTCGAACCCGCCGGCCCGCTCCAGTTCAGCCCCGATGCGCTCGGCCGTGTCCGCGGCCGCGGCGCAGAGGCCCACGCCGCGCTGGCGCAGATCAGCAGCAGACACGCGGTTGCAAGAAAACGCGCGATGCCGCTCCGGCTTACCATGCGCTCCTCGGCGGCGAGCACGGATTCACTAGGGCTTGTTCTTGGTTGTCCTTTTCTTTACCGCGACCGCATTCACTCGCACCGGACGCGACGTCCAGCCGCGCCAGCAACACCAACGATCCCGCAGTGCCTCCCACCAAAAACCGCGCCTGCTCGAACTCAACCACGGCCACAAAGCGCCGCTCGCCGAGCGCCAGCGTTTCGCACAACTTCAAACGGCGCGGACTGCGCTGTTTCCAGCGAAGAACTCTTCCACACACGCCACCCCACAACGCGCGCCACAGACCATGCGCTACACTCGCAACGCTGCGGTTCTCTCCGCCCATCGCACCGGCCATCGCTCCCCAGTTCATGCCATCTCCGTCAGTCGTACCGACAGCCGCTTGCCCGCCCCTTCCAGCTCCGCCCAGGCGATCAGCGTTCCGTTCACCCGCACCGGAATGTCCTCGGTGACTCTCCATTGGGTGCGAATCACCGAGCCTTTGCGCAGCTTGAGAAAGTCGCCCACGGTAAAGGCCGGAATCGCCAGCTCCGCCGTCAGCAGGCACGCCAGGTCGAGAACGTTCCACCAGCGCGGATCTTCCGGCTTCGCTTCCGCAATCGGCTTCGCTTCCGCAGCGACGGCAGCTTTCTCCGACACAGCCGCTGCGGGCGTCGTGGTTAAGGCGGCGGACACGGCTTGCTTTCCTCCGTCACAGCTTTCTTGCCCAGGTCAGTCCACCCGGTTCAGCGCTGAATCAGAAACTCGGTGAAATACACTTCCTGTACTCCCAACTCAGGCACCCGCTCCTGCAGCGCGTGGAGCAGGTTCTCTTTCAGCTTGGCCTTTCCATCTGCAGTCATCAGCTCGTCGGCTTTGCCTTGAGCCAACACGCCCAGGATCGTGTCGCGCACCGGAGCAGTCAGCGCCGCCTCGTCCTTCTTTTCTTCGCGGCTCAGACCGAGATCGATCCCCACCCGCAAATACGCGCGCTGGTCGGGGTCGGCAAGATTCAGCACGAAGGTTTCCAGATGCAGCGTCGACCGCACCTGTGTCTCGGCCTCGGGCTCTGGCGCGGATGCCGGTGCCGGGCTGCGCCGGGCCCAGAACCAGATGCCCAGCACTGCCAGAACTACCGGCGGGACAATCATGGCGAGCTTGCGCACCTTGCCTTTCAGGGAAAAAGGAGGAGCCTCATCGTTCGGCGGTGGAGTTTCTTTAAGATCTTCATCGAGGGCCATGCGCGGAACACGGAGCAATCACGGTTCCGGAAAGGAAGCACGAAGGTGTGTGGAACAGAGCAACAGCTCCGCCGTCTTCTCCCATGAAATCAACACTCGATCGCCAATCTTGATCCGATCATTGATCCGATCAAATGTGGACGGAAGAATTTTCGGCCTGCAATGAGCGAGCGGGTTGCGCAGTTCTCATGAAAAACGATTCAGAAGAAGCCGTCTGCGGCCTCCTAAAAAAACCGCAGACGGATTCCATCTAGCTACTGTTTCAGAGCAAGCGTGTCCTGCGTGATCTGATCGAACGTAGTGACCGCTTTGGCGTCAGCTTCAAAGCCGCGTTGCGCCACGATCAGGTTGGCGAACTCCGTGGCAATATCCACATTCGACAATTCCAGCGAGCCGCCCGAGATGGTTCCCAATCCGCCCGCGCCCGGCACGCCGACGACCGCTGGCCCTGACGCCAGAGTCGGTGTGAAATCGGTATTGCCGTTGAGTTGCAGCCCGTTCACATTGGCAAAGTTCGCCAGTGCCAACTCTCCCAGCGCCTGCGTCTTGCCGTTGCTGAACGATCCCGTAATGGTTCCGTCCGAGCCAATGGCGAAATTCACCAGCGAACCGCTGCTGCTGCCGTCTTGCGCAATCGATGTCGTGCTGCTGGGAGCCGCAACCTGAGTCAGCAGAGGGCTGGTCCCGTTCAGGACATTCCAGTTGAACGTCATGTCGGAGGCGCCGTCGGCCAATCCCGTGATCGGGATCGCCGTCACATTCGCAAGGTTCACGGCGGTGGTCGGCACGGTGATCTTATCGCCTGCGGCGAACGGGGTGGATCCAGCATTGATTGTGAGATTGATCTGCGGCGACGAGAACGGCGTCCCGACCGTGGCCGTTCCCAGCGCCCCAGAAACCGACCCAACTACCGAGACCTGCGTTGCACTAATCGCGGTCAATGTGAAGGTCTCGCCTACCGTCGCTGCTGTTGCTCCGAGACCAGACACCGTTCCATTTCCAACATTCGTCCCGCCGTACGTCGGAGTTCCAGCGCCTCCGCTGGTGCCGATCAGCACGCCGTTGCCATCGAAGGTGAGCGTGCCGGTGGACAGAACACCGGTGGGTGCGACTCCGCCGCTGGAATTGAGATCGCTGGGCGGAATGTCGAGGCTATAGCTCCAGGTGTTCGGTCCCGTATGAGTGAACGTGTAGGTCAGATTGTGTACGCCGCCGAGCGAATCGTAGATGGTGACCGGGGTGGAATAGACCGATCCAATCGGTGACGAGGAATTCAGGTTGGAGGTTAATTGCACATTGCCCGTCACGGTCGGCGGACTGATAGTTCCCGCGCCGATTTCCAGCGGCACAATCCCGGCTCCCGTGTCGACAACTCCACCGGTCGCGGGATAGCCAAGAACCTGTTGTCCGCTGGATGTGACCAGGAAGTTATTGGCGTCGACAGAAAAATCGCCCGCCCGCGTGTAGTTGGTGACTCCGCTCGAATTCTGCACCGCGAAAAAGCCCGTGCCCTGGATCGCAACGTCAGTGGGCACACCCGTTAGACTCACGCTGCCCTGAGTAAACAGCGAGGGCAACGAATCCACTTGCGTTCCCGCTCCCACCTGAATGGGGTCGCCCGAGCCGGTCGTCCCGATGTTCTGATAAAACAGGTCGCTGAACAGCACCGCTTTATCCTTGTAGCCAGTCGTATTCTGGTTGGCGAGATTGTTGGCGACGGTTGACAGCGCGGTCGATTCGGCGGTCAGCCCGGATAGAGGTATCGAAAAACTTGGCATTTAGAACACTCCTTGAATTTGGCGGTTGAGAAACGACCCTAAACTCGATGACGTCTTGGGAAGCGCGGCCTGCGCGGCTGCCGCGGCAGATGAAAGCGCGGGAGTTGTAACGCTCGGAGACGCCGTATTGCTTGAAACTGGATTCGCCGCGGTCGATGCGCTGCCTGCGGCCGAATTTCCACCCGTTCCTGTACCTGTTCCCGAGGCTCCGGGCACGGCTTGCTGCAGCAGCTGATAGATCTGCGTCACCTCGCTGAGCTCGCTGAACTGCGCCAGCTGCCCGACGAATTGCGACGGATCCAACGGATTCAGAGGATCCTGATTCTGCAACTGCGCCACCAGCAACTGCAGAAACATATTGTTGAGGCTTTGCGACGTTGGTAGCCCAGAGCTCGAGCTCGTCGTGCCATTCGTCCCGGGTGAACTTGGAACCACGGGTGTTGTACTCATGCCAGCCCTCCTTACGCCAGAATGCTGATGCCGCTTCCTGCGCGCATAGTTTGTGATTCCGTTGCGTCCTCCGTCGGAGGCAGACTCATCTCGCGAGAATCCGTGCGGCCCAGAAACGACCGCGTAGTGAACTGTCTCGGCTGCGAATCCCCACCCGACGACATGGGATTGGAAAACGCGAAACTCTGGTGGAAGTTCACCTGGTTCAGCCGCAGGTTTTGTTGCTGCAGCGTGTTGGCGATCGCCGGAAGCTCGTTGGCCAGCAACGAGCGCAAGTCGCCCTTCTCGCTGCCGATCAGGACTCCCACATCCCCGGCGTGAACCACCGTCCGCACCTCCACGCTGCCGAACGCGTTCGTGTTCATCCCTATGCGCATTTCCGACTGCGCCGCTTTGTTCACCATCTGCGCCATCTGCACCTGACCCGCAGGAGCCGCCGCCGTAGCATCGGCAGCCGCAGGCAGAGTTGCGCGTGAATCGGAACTGGTCGCCCCCGCGCTGTTGCCTGGTTGGAGCTGTGGCGAAGCGGGAGTTGTGTCGGGTGTCCGCACCGCCGGATCAATGGCTGCGCTAGCCGGCACAACGGTGGATGGCGAGCCTGCCGAGGGAATCGGCGCGGCGGTCGTGGCGCTTTGCGCTGCACTGGTATTCCCGTCGTTTTGCGCTGAGCCCGTCTGCGAATTCTTGTTCGTGCTTGCCGCAGTCGCAGCCGTACCCGCCGAACTTCCGTTCGTCGCGCCGTTGCCTTTCGTTGGCGCTGGCGCATTCGAGGGCGTGCTCTTGTTTTGTCCGGGCGACGCACTCGCGAATGAGTTTCCGGAAGTCGTGCTCGGTAACGCATGCAGCGGAGGATTTCCCGCCGGCAAATTCTGTCGCAACTGTTGCGAAGCGGAGTTGAGGGAATCACTCAACCAGCCGCGGGCCGACTGCGCCAGGTCGCTTTCTCTTAACGGCGGCTTCGAAGATGACGACGGCAAAACGGCGGGGTGCAGAGCTGGCGCTACCCCTTGAGAAGCAGGCTGCGTCAAAGGAGAAACGGATTGCGTCTGCGCGGGCGCGGGTGCGTTTGCGTTCGTGCGTGCGCTTTTTACCGGATTCTGCGGCGAGGCCTGCGCGGGCGCAGTTGTGTCATTCGCAGATGTTTCACTCGGCAATGCCTGATTCGTGGATGCCTGATTCGCGGATATGTCATTCGATGGTGCGCTCGGCGGGATTCCGGCGTCCGCATTCTGCGAACTCACCCCTCCGCCACCGTAAGGCAGCGAATTCTGCGCAATCTCGACGGACTGCGTGCTAAGCGGAAGGCCCTGCGGGAGCGGCATTTGGGCCGGTGGCGTTTGCACCCGCTGTGATTGCGAAAAGACAGATGCCGTCGTCGCTGCCTGTAGTTCAGGCGGCGCAAGCCTCGAAACTTGGACTTGCGATCCGTCGCTTAGCGATAAATTCGCCGGGGCGGCGTCTAAATCGCTCGTTTGTGCACGAGACACGATCTGCGTTTCCATGGTCTGCGAGCCTGACAAGACTTGAGCTGATATCACACCTGGGCTAATCAGGCCTGCGTTAGCCATGTCTGCGCCAGTCAAGCCCAGGGACGAACTCGCGGGCATCTCGCTGTTCGAGCTTGCCTCCGGCTTAGGACTTGCCCTCGGAATTGCGTTCGCCTCAACCGAAGAGATTTGCAGCTTGGCTGCCGACGATGAAGTCACCGCCGCTCCCGGCGGCGTCATCGTGGTGTTGTCCGGACTTGCCGCAGAAAAAACCTTCGCAGAAAAAGCTCGCAGCTTTGGCGGCGCGGAATCATTGCCGGATTCAGTCTGGTTAGTGATAGGAGGCGCCGCAGTCTGCGGCCTTGCAACAGCCTGCTCGGCGGCGGATGTCGCCGCCTTATTCGAATCTATGTTTGGATCCACAGCCGACAAAAAAGACTGCAAAGCAGAGGGCGCAGCATCGACGGATATCTGCGCACCAACTGGAGAAGACGAGGCGCTCGTGACAGCATTGGCTGCGGCGGGCAAGTCGACAACCGGCATCGTTGCAAACGCAAGGTTGAGAGGCAGCGCACTGGCCGCCGGAGCAGTCACCGCAGGAGGAGTCACCGCGGGAGGAATGATTGCAGGAGGAATGATTGCAGGAGGAATGACCGGCAAGAGCAGAGCCAACAGCGATGTCGAATCCGCAGCCTGCGAGTCCTTCGCATCCGGCTTCGCACCATGCACTCTCGGCGATGGCAGAACGCCCGCGGGCATTCCTGTCGTGATATCCGCGGCAGGTTCCATCGCCGCACTCTGACTCGCGAGCGATGGCGCATCCGGCTGCGCAGTCTTCGCCGCAAAAATCTCGGCAAACGTTCCTTGTGCCGGACCTGCGTTCGCGCTTGCCAGGTTCAGCAGCCCGCCAGAGGACGAACTGGGAGTGATCGAACTTGGAGCAATCGCGTTTTCGATGGCTGCAGGCACGAAGGCAATAAAGCTGACGAATCGAACCTTGCATCCGATGAGCCAATCGCGAAACGCTCACCCGATCCCATGGATCGGGTCGGAAACTCCATGGAATCATGCGCCACGCCGCACCAGCCGATAAACAACAGATAACCTGTCCGGAGAATTGCATGGGCAACGCCTGCCCAGCTCGGCAGATTCTATCCACGGCGCAGGTATGCCTGCCGTGAAAGAAAGAGGTCGTCCAGCTGTCTTTGCTCGCGTCGCGCTGCGTCCCTTTGATAGTCCGCGAACTGCTTGTCGCGCAAGCTTTCAAAAGTCTCCCGCTCGCGTCGCGCATGCTGCAAGACTTTCTGCTGCTGATCCCGCAGACGCTCCAGCCGGCTAAGCTCCGCGACCATCTCCCGGCGCTGCCCTTGCATCTCCTCTTCGCAGAGATGCTCGAACTGCAGTTCAGAAGCGGTGGTGCCGGTGTGCAGGGCGCGCGACCGCTCGCTCTCCATGCGCCGCAGGCGTTCGTCGAGTTTCTCGATCAGGTGGCGTGCCCCTAAGACCTGCTGGTTCGCCGTCCGCAAGCGCAGCTCCTGTTGGTGCTCCAGGCTCTTGCGCAAGTGGAAGACGGCTTCGAGTGCGAAACGAAATGGCATATCGTCAGCCCGGAAGAGCCATTAGTTTCCCGACATTGTCGGCAAGCGTGGAGGCTTCCGCCGGCTTCTGGTTCAGAAATCGATTCAGATCCGGCATCAGTGCCAGAGCTTTGTCCAGCACAGGATCACTGCCCTTCTGATAAGCGCCAATCCGGATCAGGTCTTCCGACGCGGTGAAGGCGGCCAGCAGCCGGCGCAACTCTGTGGCTTTCTGCAGATGCGGTCCCGAGCTTACCGCCGGCATCAGGCGGCTTACGCTGTCCAGCACGCTGATCGGCGGATAGTGGCTGCGCACCGCCAGCTTGCGGTCCAGCATGATGTGGCCGTCGAGCAGAGCACGCGCGCCGTCGACCAGCGGATCCTGCTCGTCATCGCCTTCCATCAGCACCGTATAGAACGCGGTGATGCTGCCCGACTGGAAGCGCCCGGCGCGCTCGATCAATCGCGCCAGCATCGAGAAGCACGATGGCGTGTAGCCTTTCGCCGTGGGCGGCTCGCCTGCCGCCAGCCCAATCTCGCGTTGCGCCATCGCCAGCCGTGTCAGGGAATCCACCACCAGCAGCACATGATTTCCCCTCCCCGCGAAATATTCCGCCACGGCGGTCGCCGCCAGCGCCGCACGAATGCGCAGCAGCGGTGACTGGTCTGAAGTAGAAACGATCACCACCGCACGCTTGAGGCCCGCCTCGCCCAAAGAGTTCTCGAGAAATTCGCGCACTTCACGCCCGCGCTCTCCCACCAGCCCGAGCACGGTAAGGTCGGCGCCTGTATTGCGGGCCATCATGCCAATCAGCGTGCTCTTGCCCACGCCGCTGCCCCCGAAGATGCCCACGCGCTGCCCGCGTCCGCAAGTGAGAAAGCCATCGACCGCGCGAATGCCGCATCCGATCGGCTCACGAATGGACACGCGCTCCAGCGGCAGCGGCGCAGCACCATCCAGCAGCCGATACTCGCGAGCCTGATAAGGCCCCAGTGAGTCCAGAGCCTGCCCGCTGCCATCGAGCACGCGCCCCAGCATCGAGTCGCCCACCCGCATCGTCGGCCGCTCGCCCCACGTCACTACCCGGTCGCCGTGCCGCACACCGCGGGGAAGATCGAGCGGCATGGCGAGCACCGTGGCGCCGCGGAATCCGACGATCTCTCCCGTCAACACACTCCCCTGCGCATCGTGAATCTGGCAGACTTCCCCCACCGAACAAAACGGCCCGGCCGATTCGACCAGCGGCCCGACCACCTGCGTCACACGCCCCTGCCAGCGCAGCGCGGCAAAGCTTTCCAGCCGTGCCAGATACGGTGCCAGCGAAGCTTCCACGGTCATAGAGAGCCTCCGGGCCGCGCCGCCAGCAAATCCATTAATCCCTGCTCGATTTCCTTCAGCTGTACCTCTGTTCCCAGCAACGCCGTCCCCATCGAGGTTTGCAGCACACAGGTGTCGGGCGCCAGACCGGGATCTTCGACGATCTCCGGTTGTTGCTGCGGTTCAAGATGCAGCGCGAGGTACTGCTTCCACTCCGCCGCGTGCAAGGGATGGACGCGCAGAACAATCTCCGTGGCGGCGTCGATTTTCTCCAGCGTGACCCGCACCAATCCCGCGAGCAGCATAGGATCAACCTGCGCCTCACGGTGCAGAATCTTGCGCGCAATCGCCAGCGCAAGCTTGACTACTTCGCCTTCCACCTTACGGAAATATCCGGCTCGATCGCGGGAAAACCCAGCCACAGCCGTGGCCAGATGATCGCGTTCCTTTGTGAGCTGCCGTTCGAAGGCGGCTTGCGCCTCCGCCTGACCCTGCTGTCGGCCCTGTAAGCGGGCCTGGGTCGTCGCGCTGGCCTGCTCCGCATCCTGCCCCGCCATCATGCCGACAGAAAAAACGCCGAGCCCGGCATGCGGCGCCGCTCCGGGCGCGATCGCGTCGTAGGGAAAGGGCTGTATCGAGACCTTGACCGAGGATTGAATCGCCGGTTGCGTCGTGGCTTCGGATTCCGCAGCTTGGCCGCGAACGTCCGGCACCGGACTAGCTGACGAACTCATCCTCACCCTCCGGCGTCAGCGTAATCTTGCCTTCCGCCTCGAGCTTGCGCGCCACCGCCACCGCCTCCATCTGCGCCTTGTGAATCTCCTTCGATTTCACCGGGCCCAAAACTTCCATATCCTCCTTCAGCATCTCGACAGCGCGCGATGACATGGATTTGAAAATGTAATTCTTCAGCTCGTCCGATGCGCCGCGCAGAGCGGTCGCGAGCATTTTCTTGTCCATCTGCCCCAGCAGCTCGCGGATGCCGGCCTCGGGAACGCTGAGCAGGTCTTCGAAGGTGAACATCAGGTTGCGGATCGAGAGCGCCAGTTTCGGATCTTCCTTCTCGATGCCTTCCAGAATCGTCTTCGCCGTCGTGATCTCCAGTCGGTTCATCACGTCGGCCACGCCGCGCAATCCGGCATAGGCGCGGCGGCTCTGCTCGCCCAGCGCCTGCAGCCGTTGGTGCAATACTTGCGAAACCCGCTGCGCCATCTCCGGAGAAAACTGCCGCAGTTGCGCCAGACGCTTGATCGCCTCCGCCCGCAACTCCTCCGGCAGGCGCATGAGCAGCGTGGAAGCCTGTTTGGCTTCCAGGTGGGCGAGAATCAACGCGATGGTCTGCGGATGCTCGCCTTCGATGAACTTGGCCAGCTGCTGCGGGTCCGCCTTGCGCAACGAATCCAGCTTGCTGGCGCTCATCTCCGCCGTGAGCGACACCTGGTGCAGCAGCTCCTTCGCGCCTTCCTCGCCGAAAGCTTTTACCAGCAGCTTCTGCGCATACTCTTTGCCGCCCTGCGCCAGATAGTCGCCCGTAATCACCAGCCGCTCGAATTCTTCGAGCACCGCCAGAGCCGTCTCCGCGTCCACGGTGCGCAGCGTGGCGATTTCCTGGGTGACCCGCTCGACCTCCGCGGGAGGAAGATGGCGATAGATCGCACTGGCGGCGTCCTCGCCCAGCAGCACCATGAGGATGGCAGCCTTGCGCAATCCGGCGGGAGCAGCCGCGGCGGCGGTCACTTGTCGTCCTTCTCCACCCAGCTTTGCACCAGGCGGCTCGCGGCTTCGGGCTCGGCCTTCACTTTTTCGGTCAGCAGGCGCTTCAATTGGTTGGTGCGTTTCCCGCCTTCTTCCCCTCCTTCGCCTAGTCCGCCGCCACCGGCCGCCGGTGCCGGCGTGAGTTTCGCCGTGACCCGACCGGGCAGCTCGCGGAAGGCCTTGAGCGCCTGCTTTTTCAGCGGACGCAATACCAGCCAATAGACCACCAGGAACAGCGCCGCTAGCCCGACATAACGCAGCAACCAAGCCCAGGGCTCAAGCAGCTGCCGCCAGCGGTCGGTCGAGCTCGGCGGCGGAGGTGTCTCGCTCGGCGTCTCCTGGAACGAAAGATTCTCCACCGCCAGCACATCGCCGCGCTGCGTGTCCACCCCGATCGCCGCCCGCGCCAGTTGCTCGATCTCCTTCATCTCGTCGGCCGTGCGCTTGCGCCGCGTGGTGCTGCGCTTGCCCGCCTGGTCCTTAATCTCGACTACATCGTCGACCACTACCGCGGCGGCGATGCGCCGCAGCCGCCCCGCCGGCTCGACCGAATGACGCACGCTCTTGCTGATGGCGAAGGTGGTCGCATCGCTGCGCGAATTCGACTGCTCGGCCGCCGGCGTCGGAGACGCAGGCGGCGTCCCTGTCGGAACGTTCGTCGCCGTGCCGGGCACTCCCACCGGTGCCGCGCCGGTCGACGACTCTTCCGAATGTTCCTGCGTCAAAGTCGCCGGAGTCTTCGGATCGTAAGTTTCCTGCGTATCCTCGCTGGTGCCGAGGTCATACTCCACATGCACGCTGGCCCGCACGTGATCGGCGCCGACTACCGGTTCGAGCGTGTGCACCAGCGTCTTGGCCAGCTCTTCATCCAAGCCATACGCATGACCGGGACCTCCGCGGTCGTGCAACAGCGGAGTGTTGCTATCGGCGTCGACCACCGTGACATTCTCCGGACGCAAGCGATCCACGGCGCTGGCTACCAGCTGCGGAATCGCCCGCTGCGCCTCGTCACTCAACCGTCCGCTGCGCGTCTTCAAAATCACCGCCGCCTTGGCCTCATGCTGCTCGGCGGTGAACAGCGATTCCTGCGGCAGCACCAGATGCACCCGCACAGCCTCGACCTCGCTCAGCGTGGCCAGCGTGCGCTCCAGTTCGCCTTCGAGGGCGCGCTGGTAGTTCACCTTTTCGGTGAAGTCCGAGCCCGCCCAGTTGGGCGTGTCGAACAGCTCGAAGCCAAGCCGCGCGCTACGCGGCAGGCCGGCCGCAGCGGTCTCAAGGCGCGCTGCATCCAGCTTGTCGTCGGGGACCAGAAGGCTCCCGCCGTCGGGCGAAACCTGATGCGGAATGTTCTTGGCCGCCAGACGCCCGGCGAGCGTCTGCGCCTCGTCGGCGCGCAAGCCGGAGTAAAGCGTCACATACTTCGGCTGGCTCAGCAGCGTGACAAATCCCCACAACACCGCCGCCACCACCACGGCGCCCGCGGCCAGCAGCAGGCGCTGATTTGCCGTCAGCCCCTGAAAGAACTGGCGCATCCGCTCGAGAAAGTCGCCGGCAGGAGGAGTGGTGGGTTCGGCCATGTCTGTCGTCCGCGGGACCGCGCTCTGGCCGCCGGTGCCGAAGCGGCTCGCTTTGCTTGAACTTCTGCCTTCTTAATTCTGACTTCTGCCTTTTGAGCAGTGGTCAGAACTGCATGCGCGAAATCTCCTGGTACGCGGAGACGATCTTGTTGCGCACCTGCATCATCAGCTGAAAGCTCAGATCGGCTTTCTCGACTGCGATCAGCGCGCTATGCACCTCGCCGCCATTGCCCTCGAGCACTCCCGCGACGTTCGACTGCGCCTGCCCCTCCAGTTGCTGCATCTCGTCCATGGCACTGCCCAGCACCTCGCGGAAACCCGATGACGGCTCGCTGGCGGCACTCGCCGAGCTTAAGCCGGCATCGGCTTCGGCCGGCAAAATGCGCAGCGCGGAAATCGGAGTGCTCATGGCCGCCGTCTCCTGCTTCGGTCGATTCTGATTCGGATGATTCGAAATGCAGTCGTCATTTTGTTATCGAAATTTCCTGTCGAATTTCCTATCCAGATTTCTTGGCCCCATCTCCCGTGCCCAACTCAGCTCAGAATCTGCAGCGACTGCTGGATCATGTTTTTCGCCGCCTGCACCGCCGATGCATTCAGCTGGTAAGCCCGCACCGCGCTCAGCAAGTCGGTCATCTCCATCACGGGATTCACATTCGGATACGTCACGTACCCGCTCGGGTCAGCATCGGGATGTCCGGGCTCATAGCGGCGCGGCATCGCCGACGTGTCAGCGACGACGCGCTCCACCCGCACGCCCGCCGGGCGCGACGGATGCAACCCCGCAAGCAGCAGCGGAAAGCGCGTGACCGGCTGGGCGCGAAACACCAGAAGCTGCCGCCGGTAGGCGCCGCCCTGCGGCGTGCGCGTGGTGTCGGCGTTGGCCATATTGGCCGAGACCACTTCGGCGCGCCAGCGCTCCGCCGACAACGCAGAGCCGCTGACTTCGAGCATGCCAAAAAGATTCATGACGAGCTTCCTCCCGAATTGATGGCGGTCGAGATCAGGTGAAACTGCTCTTTCAACAGCTGCACGCCAAGGTTGAACTTCATCTGCGCCTCGGCAAGCGCCAGGCTCTCGCGCTCGAGGCTCACGTTATTGCCGTCGGGGCGCTCAATTAACCCCCGTATGCCGTGTGACACCGGACGAAACTCTGCCATCACCAATCCAGTTTCTCTTGCCCCATTGGCCTCGGCTGCGGCGCGGCGCAGTTCGCCGCGAAAATCCAGATCGCGCGTGCGGTAGCCGGGTGTATCGATGTTCGCCAGGTTCTCGCTGATCAGCTGATAGCGCGCCACATCCACGTCGAGGAAGCGCCCCAGAGCCTCGGTCATGGCGGTGTCGATCATGCCGCCCGGAATGTAAGAACTAATCGTGGCCATAACTGCTCCGGCTCGGCAGCCCGTAGCTGCGGACTTTGTTGCGCACCGTGCGCAGGCTTACCCCCAGCATCTCAGCCGCGCGGGAGCGGTTGCCGCCCGTTGCCTCGAGTGTCATCGCCACCAGCTGCCGCTCCATCTGTTCTAACGACACTCCCGGACGCAGGCCCTCCAGCTGTGGCGCTGGCGCAGGCTCAGCAACCGACCAGCCGCAGTCATCGAGTGCGCCGCCATCGATCTCGCTGCCGGTGGCCAACGCCACCACGCGCCGCATGCAGTTGGCAAGCTCGCGCACGTTGCCCGGCCAATCATGAGCTTCGAGGCGGCGCAGAAACTCGGGCGTGAGTCGCAACGATTTTCCAGCTCCATACAACCGGACAAAATGTTCGGCCAGCTCGCGCGTATCGCCGGCGCGCTGGCGTAGCGGCGGCAAGCTCAGCGGAATCACGTTCAGCCGGTAATAAAGATCGGCGCGGAAACGCCCCTCGCGCACCATCTGTGCGAGCGGACGATTCGTCGTTGCAATCACGCGCAAATCGACTTTCACCGTGCGCGTATCGCCCAGCCGGTCGAACTCGCGCTCCTGCAGCACGCGCAACAGTTTGGGCTGCAGGCCCAGCGGCATCTCGCCCACTTCATCGAGCAACAACGTTCCGCCGTGAGCCAGCTCGAACTTTCCCGGCTTTGCCTGCGCGGCGCCGGTGAACGCTCCCTTGGCGTAACCGAAAAGTTCGCTTTCCAGCAGAGTCTCAGGAAAGGCAGCGCAGTTGACCGCCACGAACGCGCGATCGCGCCGCGGGCTCAGCCGGTGAATCCAGCGCGCCACCAGCTCCTTGCCCGTGCCGCTCTCGGCTTCGATCAATACGTCAGCGTCCGAAGCCGCTGCCTGGCGGGCGCGATCGAGCGAGCGCACCCACGCCGGCGCGCTACCGCTCAGGTCATTTTTAATAACCCCCAAATCCTTAATCACCCCCAGATCGCTTTTCACGAGCAGACCATTCTTCGCGGCCAAGGATGCCCCGCCCTGCGCCAGAATTCTCTCTGCCGCCTGCTCCAACAGTTCGAACGAAACCGGCTTGACCAAGTAATCCGACGCGCCGTCTTTCATCGCGGTGACCGCATCGGGAACGCTGGCGAAAGCAGTCAGCAGAATTACGGCGGTCTGCGGAGACAACGCCCGCGCCGCCCGCAGCAGCGAGAAGCCATCTTCTCCCGGCATGCGGATATCGGTCACGATCAGCGGATGCCGCGCCCGCCGGAACCGGTCGAGCGCCTCCAGCGTCGTCCCGGCCGTCTCCACCCGCCAGCCGCGGCGCAGGAAGCGGGCCTCGAGCGCGGTGCGCATGCCGCCGTCGTCGTCGACTACCAGGACGTTCATACTGCGATTCCTCCGTGAACCTCACAAGCGGGTAGCTCCAGCGGCAGAGTCAACGTAAAGCAGGCGCCCCGCCCGGTGCGGCTCGATGCCGAGATCGTCCCGCCATGCTGCGCGGCGATGGTGCGGCAGACGGCCAGTCCGAGGCCGGGGCCGCCCGAGCGCGTGGTGAAGCCAGGCTCAAAGATGCGGGCCAGATGCTCCGGCGAAATTCCCGGACCGGTGTCGGCCACGCTGAGCGACACGGATTCGCCACCCAAATTTTTTTTGCCGCCCAGTTCAATCCATCCCCCGCCCGGCATGGCGCGAACCGCATTGAGCACCAGGTTCATCAGCACCTGCTCCAGGCGATGGCGGTCCGCGGGAAACAGAACTCCCTCGAGGCGATTTTGCAGGCTCAGGGCAATGCCGGACTGGCGCGCCAGCGGCGCAAAAAAATCGCGCGCCCACTCGAGCAACTGGCCCAGGTCAAACGGCGACCGCTCGGGCTCGGGCGGGCTGTGAAAGTGCAGAACGTTATCGACGGTCGCGCGCAGCGAACGCAGTCCTCCGCGCACGTGCTCCAGCCAGCGCCGGTCTTCATTCTTCAAATCGGATTCTTCCAGCAGGCCGGTAAACAGCTCCAGGCTGCCCAGCGGATTGCGCACCTCGTGCGCCAGCACCGCCGACATCTCGGCCAGCGCCCGCTCGCGTCCCAATTTTTCGCGCGCCTCTTCCAGCCGCCGCCGCTCGCTCACGTCGCGCAGAATGAACACCGAACAAGCCTCTTCGCCCGCCGCACTGGCGATCCGCGCGTGGCGCGCAGCCAGCCAGCGTCCTTCTCCTGCGAGATGCAACTCGCGGTCTTCATCGTTTTCTTGGACGCACAAAGATTTCAGGAACGCAGACGCAAGCTCCGGCAACGAGTCCAGAGAAACCACGGCCACGCCGTGATGCTCGCCACAACCCAGCAAACGCAACGCCTCGGGATTGATGCGAGTGATCGCGCCATTCGAAGATGCGACCAGCACGCCGCAGGGCAAGCCTTCCAGAATGCGGTCGAGATGGGCGCGCATGCTGCGGTTTTCTTCGAGGCTTCGCCCCAGATCGCGATTGCGCCTTTCAAGTTCCGCGCGCAACCTCGCGACCTCGCCACGCAGCTGGCTGTAGGAATCTTCAAGCGAAGCGGCGGTCGCAGCGAACGAGCGAAACGCACGCAGCAGAAATTCGCCGTCTTCATTATTAGCAGCAGCATTATCGGCGCGCGGCTCGGTTACCGATTCGAGTGCCGGCATTAGAGCCGGCTCATTCCAGTCAGGCAAAGGCGCAGCGGACATAGGCAAAGACGTCATCGTCGGCGGCAAGATTTGCACGGGGGGGGCCAATTCGGGGTAGGGAGGGGTGAAATTTGTCTCAGGCATGTTTGTCTCAGTGACGGCGGGTCCGTCAGAAAAGCTGCGGGCTGCGTCCGGACTCGACGCCAAGATCAAGATCGGGCGCAGTCAGCGCATCGAGCGAAGACAAACAAAGATGCTCGACCTCGACCACGTCGCCCTTCTCGATCAGAATCGAGGCGCGCTCGATGACATGCTGCAGTTCACGCACGTTGCCGCGCCAATCGTGAATTTTGAGCGCGGATTTAGCGGCCTCGCTCAATCGAATCCGCGGCCGCTCCATCGCCGCCGCCATCACCGCCAGAAAATGTTCCGCCAGCGGCACGATGTCGGCCGCGCGCTCCGCCAGCGGCGGCAGCGCGATGGGAAACGCCGACAGCCGATAAAAAAGATCCGAACGAAACTCTCCCCGCGCCGCCCTCCGCCCCAAATCCACATTACTGGCCGCCAGCACGCGCACATCGACCCGCGTGGCCTCGGCCGCGCCCAGCCGCTGCACTTCTTTCTGTTCCAGAAAGCGCAGCAGCTTGGCCTGCATACCCAGCGGAAGCTCGCTGACCTCGTCGAGAAACAACGTGCCGCCATGCGCCGCCGGAATCCGTCCCAGCTGCGCCTGCACCGCGCCGGTAAACGCGCCCCGCGAGTAGCCGAACAGCTCGGACTCGAGCAGCGTCTCCGGAATCGCCGCGCAGTTCACCACCACCAGCGGCCGCGACGCGCGCCGGCTCAAGCCGTGCAGCGCCCGCGCCACCAGTTCCTTGCCGGTTCCAGTTGGCCCCGCGATCAGCACCGTGGTATTGCGATCAGCCACCAGCTCGACCAGCCGGTAGACGCGCTGCATGGCCGGGCTCGTTCCCACCATTCCCGCCAACGGCGCGACCAGTTTTCTCTCAGGGAAATCCGCAGCGTAGGTCGACGGGCCGGACAGAGCCGGCGCTTCCACCGCCTGCGTCTGCTTTTCTTTTTGCGGATCGAGCTCCCGACTGGGCTCTCCGTCCATCTCCGGATCAAGCAGCACAACTTCGGTCCCGGGAAACCGCCGCCGGATCGTCGCCATGAGCTCTTCGGCATCGAGATCAGGAAGGCGCCGGTCGAGAAACAGAATCTGGCAGCCGCCCTTTTCGAGCTGCGCCAGCGCCTCGGCGCCGCCCAGCGCCTGCGTCACCGGACGGCAGCGCCCGTTCAGCCGGTCGAGCACCTGGGCGCGCAGGCTGCTGTCCGGGCTGGCAATCAGCGCCGCACCGCCCGACAAGAACGAGCCAACGCGGGAAAATACCGGCAAGGAGGCCATCACGCTCATGCCCGCTTCTCCTGACCGGAAGACGAAGAAGAGGACGAGGAAACAGACGAAGAACGCAGCGCAGAAATTCCAATCATGATCTTCGGGCGCCCCACATCGCCTTCAAGACTCCACTCCGCCCCCGCCTGCTGCCAGCCCGCTTGCGCCACCAGCAATCCAAGCTCAGCCGGAGAAAACGGAGAATTCGCAGGCGCCGGCCCCGCACTCCATGTCAGTTCCAGACGCGCTCCGCTGTCTGCAGGGTCACAAGAAATCCGCAGATCGCCGCCCTCCCGCGTCAGGCTCAACGCCGACTCGAAGGTACGAAACAGCAGCGAGTTCAGCTGGCTGCGGCTGGCCGCGACCGGCGGCACAGTCTGAAACGCGAGGCCCAGGCGAACCCGCTTCGCCTCCGCGACCGGAACCAGGTCATCAACCGCGGCGCGCACCAGCGTGTCTACAGCCACCGGCTCCATCTCCCCTTCCGCGGCAGGTTTCAGTTCGGTCAACTCCCGGATCGCCTCCACCAAAACCCGCATTCTCCCCGTCAGCTCGAGCCCTTCGCGCAGAATGCGCACATACTGCTCGCTGCGCTGCGGACCCGCCGCACCCAGCTCGAGCGAACACTGCAGCCCGGTCAGCGGCTGGTTGAGCGCATGCAGCAGGTGGGCCAGCGGAGTGCGCCCGGCCGGAATAGCTGGTGCGGGCAGAGCGCGCGCCGGCTGCGAAGCAGAACTCATACCCGCGCCTCCGCCGTGGCCGCCACTGGCGCGCTCAATTCATAGCCCACGCCGCGCACGGTATGAATCAACTTCAGCGCGTGGCCATCATCGATCTTGCGGCGCAGATAGTTGATGTACACATCCACCACATTGGTGGTCGTATCAAAAGTCAGGTTCCACACATGCTCGATGATCATCGAGCGCGTCACTTTTCTTCCGGCGTTGCGCATCAGATACTCGAGCAGCGCGAACTCTTTTGTCGTGAGCTCGATCCTGCGTCCGGCGCGCTCCACGCGGTGTTCCACGCGATCGAGTTTCAGGTCGGCCGCCGTCAGCACCGACTCCGATGGAAGATGGCTGCGCCGCGCCAGCGCGCGGATTCTCGCCGAAAGTTCGCTGAATGAAAACGGCTTCGCCAGATAATCATCCGCGCCGGTATCAAGGCACTGCACCCGGTCCTCGACCCGCGTGCGCTGCGTCAGGATCAGCACCGGCAGGCTGGGCTTTTTCAGCCGCAACTGCCTGAGCACCGCCACGCCATCGACCTTCGGCAGGTTGAGATCGAGAATCACGATGTCATACTCGTTCTCGCTGGCCGCCGTTCGTGCCTGTTCCCCGTCGGCAAAAACATCCACCGTGTAGTGTTCGCTCTCCAGGCCCTGGCGAACGAATTTGGCTAGAGCCTCGTCATCTTCCGCAATGAGAATCCGCATACCTTGAACCGTCCTTAATTCAAAAGCCCAGTCTAGTTAGAAAGCGCTGAAATGCAGCGGGGAAGTGGTGGGCACGAAGGTGTATGCGTACTGAAAAGGGAGCGGTTTCGAAGCGGGAGCCGCGCCCTCCCTCTTTTTCCCCCGAACCTCAGCGGCCAATTCCTTCCCCGCCCCTGGGCGGAGATAATTTTCCTGAGGCTATCTTTTATCTTTCGGCTTTTCGTGAAACGGAGCACGCCTTCCACGTGGGGAAGACACTGCAGTCTCTGTTGGTGCCGGGCGGAATCCTGCTGCTGGGCGCCGCCATCCTGGCGCACTCCGGCTGGCTTACCGTCACGCCGCCGGCCCTGAGCTTTCTCTACTTCTCCGCCGTCTCCGGAGGCATGCTCCTCGCCTGGCGCTTTCACTCCAGCCGCACCTTTCTCGCGCTGCTGGTCCTCTTCCTCGCCGATCAGGCCGTAACCATGTCAGGACTTGACCGCGCCGCTCCGTCGTTGGCGAGCGTCTCGCCCGCGCTGCAGGCCATCGCGCTGCTCGTTCCCCTGAACTTTCTTCTGATTTCTTTCATGCAGGAGCGCGGATTCACCCTCGCCAGCATTGCGCCGGCCGTCATCCTGCTTTTCGCGCAGTCCGTCTTCGTCGCCGTGCTGACGCGCGCCGTAGCTTCGCCTGTCGCCACGCACTCGCATCACGCTCCCGCGATCGTCTCTCTTCCCGGGACCGCGCTCGCCGCCTTCGCCATCAGCGGCGTCGTTCTTCTCGCGCACGCGCTCTACACCCGCAAGCCCGCCGACAGCGCCCTGCTCTGGTCGCTCACCGCGCTGTTCCTGTCGCTCCGCTTTCTTCCCTCGGCTCGCATTTCAGGCATGTATTCCGTCGCCGCCGCCACCATCCTCGCCACGGCGATCATCGAGAACTCCTATCTCCTCGCCTACCACGACGAACTCACGACCCTGCCCTCGCGGCGCGCCTTCAACGACGCCATGGCCCGCCTGCAGGATCCCTTTTCCATCGCGGTCGTCGATATCGACCACTTCAAGTCCTTCAACGACACCTACGGCCACGACACCGGAGATCAGGTTCTGCGCCTAGTAGCCTCGAACCTCGCGCGCGTCACCGGAGGCGGACAAGCCTACCGCTGTGGCGGCGAGGAGTTCGCCATCGTGTTCCCGGGCAAGACCATCGCCGAGACTGCCGTCCATCTTGAGCAGTTGCGCGCGCGCATCGAACAGCTGCAGTTCCGCACCCGCGGCAACGATCGTCGTTTAGTCCCGCGCGGCCCCGACCGCCGCAACCAGCGCACTCCTACCCGCGGCCGCAAGGGATACGCCATTCGCCGCCTCGCCAATCAGCCCAACCCGGCGTTCCTTTCCGTCACCGTCAGCATCGGTCTCGCAAACTGTACCGAGGCACGCCCGCTCCCCGAGATGGTTCTCGAAGACGCCGACAAGGCGCTCTATCGAGCCAAAGAGAACGGCCGCAACCGCCTCGAGTCCGCCATCCCCCGCCCACGCCGCACCCGCAGCCGCGCCGCCGGAATCGCTTGAGCTCTTTATTTTTCCGAAATCACAACACCGTAGGCACTTGCGAATCACAGAAAAGGTCCGCGAAATCCGCGTGCATCCGCGGAAAAGAAGTTGCTTGAGAGTTGTGAGGAAAGCGGAAGGAAACTAAAGACGTCCGGCCCGGACCGTCAACCGTAGGACGGGAAGAAATGACAGCCCGGACCCGTACGTTTTCGCAAGCACCGCAGGCCGTGCGGTCAGCCAGCGGTCGTAGGTGGGATTGGTCGCTTCCGTCCAGTGCCCCCGCAGGCAGGACATTTGATGCGGATAAACGCGACGCCTTCGGACTTACCGTTCAAGTCCACCGGCTTCGCGACATACCCACTACCGCCGCAACTTGGGCAGTCGTCCGGAGCCACTCCTCTCCCCCCTCACTGTTAAGAGCATTCTTATCCAGTTGGAGACAATTTTTTCGCCGGATCGTTTTGCGTTACGAATCACGAACAAGAAGAGAAAAACAGCGGGAATCTTCAGGAATTTCGCCGAGTCGAACCGGCCTCTCACACCAGAGAAGGCACTTTTTGGTCACTCTCCGCTTCAGCCTCTGCTCGGGATAGCGCGAGGCTTACAATAATCGCCTTCGAAGTCGGCGTGTTGCTGCCCTCGGCAACACTCTCGATCGGCACCAGCACGTTCGCTTCCGGGAAATATGTGGCCACGCAGCGGCGCGGAATGTCATAAGCCACGGCCACAAAACTCCGAGCCGTTCTCAACTCGTCTTCCTCGCCCGCCTTGAAATGGCTCGTGACATCGAGCCGATCCCCCTCGTTCAATCCCAGTTCCTTCAAATCCTCAGGATGAACAAACACCACTCGCCGCCCATGAAATATCCCTCGGTAACGATCATCAAGACCATAGACAGTTGTGTTGTATTGATCGTGGGAGCGCACCGTAGTCATCAAAAACTGCCCCGCGCCGAGACGGATGGGCTCCATCACAGAAACCGTAAATTGCGCCTTCCCGGATTTTGTCTTGTATTCATTGTCGCGGGCCGCATTGGGCAAATAGAATCCGCCCCTACGCCGCACCCGAACGTTCATCTCTTCGCAACCCGGCACAACCCGAGCGATCAACTCCCGAATCCGGTCGTAGTCCTCGACCAAATAGTTCCACTTCACGCTGCTTCGATTTCCCAGAGTCGCCACCGCCAGTCCCGCCACGATCGCCGGCTCGCTCAAGAGTTGCTCCGACGGAGGATCCAAACTCCCTCTCGACGTGTGCACGATCCCCATCGAATTCTCCACGCTCACAAACTGCGCGCCCGCGGCCTGAACATCCCGGTCCGTCCGCCCCAGACAGGGCAAAATCAGAGACTGCTTCCCAGTAATCAGATGAGCCCGGTTCAACTTGGTCGAGACATTCACCGTCAGGTTGCAGCGGCGCAGCGCCTCCGCCGTGAACTCCGTGTCGGGCGTTGCTGACAAAAAATTTCCGCCCATCGCGAAAAACACCTTAGCCTCGCCGCGGTGTATCGCCTTGATCGAATCCACCACATCCCAGCCATGCTTGCGCGGAGGCTCAAATCCAAACTCGTCGCGCAGCTTGTCCAGAAAACTCGCCGGCATCCGCTCCCAGATCCCCA
This sequence comes from Candidatus Solibacter sp., assembly GCA_035501655.1. Taxonomy (GTDB): domain Bacteria; phylum Acidobacteriota; class Terriglobia; order Terriglobales; family Acidobacteriaceae; genus Sulfotelmatobacter. Next base: position 174,179 of record DATJVU010000033.1, on the reverse strand, counting down.
TCGTGCGGTCGCCCTGCACATTCGAGTGTCCTCTGACGGGGCACACTCCCGCGCCCGGCCTGCCCATGTGCCCGCCCAGCAGCAGCAAATTGACCACCTCCTGAATGGTCGCCACCGCCTGCCGCTGCTGCGTAATCCCCATCGCCCAGCATGCAATCACGGCCTTCGACTGCATCACGAGTTCTGCAATCTCGCGAATCTGTCCGCGCTCCACCCCGCTCTGCTCGACGATCTCATCCCATGACACGCCCAGCATCGCATCGCGAAAATTTTCGAACCCCACCGTATTCCGTTCGACAAATTCGCGATTAATGACCTGCCCGGGCCGCCTCGCTTCTTCCTCCAGAATCTCCTTGCACACTCCTTTAAAGAATGCCAGATCGCCGCTCAACCGCACGCGCACAAAATGCGTCGCGATCTTCGTCCCCGATCCCAGCAAGTGCAAAACATCCTTCGGGTGCTTGAACCGCGTCAGCCCCACCTCGGCCAGCGGATTCACGCTGACGATCTTCGCCCCCCGCCGCGCCGCGCTCTGCAGCGTCGCCAGCATCCGCGGATGATTCGTCCCCGGATTCTGCCCGATGATAAAGATCGCGTCCGCGCGCTCGAAATCGTCGAGCTTCACCGTCCCCTTGCCTACTCCAATCACTTGCCGCAGCGCCAGCCCCGACGACTCATGGCACATGTTCGAACAGTCCGGCAAATTGTTCGTTCCGAACTGCCGCACAAATAATTGATAGAGAAATGCCGCTTCGTTACTGGTGCGGCCCGAGGTGTAGAAAATTGCCTGATCGGAACTACTCAGCGCGTTCAGCTCACCGGCGATCAACGCGAAAGCGTCGTCCCACGAAATGGCTTCATAGTGTTCGCCTCCTGCGCGCAGCACCATCGGATGCGTCAACCGACCCTCATGACCCAGCCAGTAGTCCGATTGCCGCGACAACTCCGCCACACTCCGCTCGCGGAAAAATTCCGGGGTGCAGCGCTTCGTCGTCGCCTCTTCCGCAATCGCCTTGACGCCGTTCTCGCAGTACTCGTTCAGCGAACGTTCTTGGTCCGGATCGGGCCACGCGCAGCCCGGGCAATCGACGCCGTCAAACTGATTGAGCCGCACCAGCGCCGCCACGCCCCTTCGCACTCCGGGCCCTTTCAGCGCCATCTCCGCCGCTTTCAGGACAGACTTCACCCCAGCCGCAACCTCGGGCTTAGGACGCACCACCAGCTCTTCGCCCTCCGCCGGTGTCTGCGCCGTAGGAGTATCCCCGGAGCGAAGATCCCGCCCCACCGAATCTGGTTCCCCACGAGCCATATCCGCGTCCTACAGTGTACGCCGCCGCTGTCCAAAAACTCGTTGTCATCCTGAGGCGCCTTCTTTTTGGCGCCGAAGGACCTGGGCGAGCCGCGCGAAGCGTCGCGCTTTTTGCGACGCAACAATCGCGCGTTTGGCTCGCTTCCCTATCGAAATTCCCCTGAAACGTTTCTAACCCATCCCGCACTACTTGTTATGAGTGGAAGTCGCTGTATAGCGACTGCGTAGTTTGTCCACAAAGATCCCGACTTGGACGACCCTTGGCGACCGGGGGGAAGACTCGGGTCATCAGATCGCCGGAACCGACTGGGGAAGCGGTTCCGGCGGTCTTCGGGCTCTCAAAAGATTTGTTTCGGGAATCCATATTGCAAGCCATGTGGAGACGGGCGACTCGCCCGTCCGCGGCCCACTAGGGCCGCCCAAGCGATCCACAAACTTTCAACCAGCGAAAAGCAAGCTCAACCGCGCATAGACGAACCCCTCACTGGTGCCGATAATTCTCCCGACTAAATCGGGAGCCCCTATGAATCGCCGATCTTTCCTAAAGCTAGCCAATGCAGGCGTCGCAGCCGGACTCTCCGGCGCTTCCGCCTTCGCGCAATCAGAACACGCTCACGCACACGTCGCTACCAAAACCCCCGCGACTCCCGAAACCCTCCTCCTGAAAAACTACCGCCCGCAATCCATCTACAAAATTCCCGTCACGCAAATCGGCAAGGCAAAATTCCCCATCATCGACATGCACTCGCACCCCTACGCGAAAACTCCCGCCGAGATCGACCAGTGGGTCAAGAACATGGACGAAGCCGGCATCGAAAAAACCATGATCCTCACCATGACCACCGGCCAAGAGTTCGACGAAATTTACAAGAAATATTCCAAGCATCCCGAGCGTTTCGAAATGTGGTGCGGCTTCGACTTCCGTGGATACGACAAGCCCGGCTTCGGCCCCGCCGCTCTAAGAGAACTCGAGCGCTGCCACTCCGCCGGCGCTCGCGGCGTTGGCGAAATTCACGACAAAGGCAAAGGCCTCCGCTCTGGCAAGTCCGACGCGCACGGCATGCATCCTGACGACCTGCGCATGGATTCGCTCTGGGAAAAATGCGGCGAACTCGGCATGCCCATCAGCCTCCATGTCGCCGACCCGATCTGGATGTATCAAAAAATGGACCGCCACAACGACGGCCTCATGAACGCTTTCTACTGGCGCCTCGACAACCAGCCCGGAATCGTGCAGCTCTCTGGCATGATCGACATTCTCGAGCGCACCGTCGCGCGCCATCGCAAGACAACTTTCGTAGCCTGCCACTTCGCCAATCTCGACTACGACCTCGGCCGCCTCGGCGAAGTCCTCGATCGCAATCCCAATCTCTACGCCGACATCTCCGCCCGCTACGCCGAAACCGCGCCCATCCCGCGCTTCGCCAGCGCATTCTACGCAAAGCACTCCGACCGCCTCGTCTACGGCACCGACATGGGCTTCGATCTCCCCATGTACCGCACCACCTTCCGCATCCTCGAATCCTTCGACGAACATTTCTACGAAGTCGACCAGTTCTCCTACCACTGGCCGCTAAACGGCTTCGGCCTGAACGACGAAACCCTAAAAAACGTCTACCGCGAAACCGCCGCGAAGATTCTGAACAAGAGCTGATCTTGAAACCCTAAGCTTTTCTCCGCGCCCTCTGCGGCCTTTCTCAGCGATCTCTGCGGTCAAATGCTTCTCCCTCTGTGTCCCTCTGTGCTCTGTGGTGAAAGATTTCTCTGCAAACCTCAGAACCTGTCATCCCGACCGAAGCGAGCAAATGCGAGCGCAGTGGAGGGGCCCGCTTTCATCTTGTCGTTCGTGTGCTCTGGTAAGAAATCGAGCACGGTCCTACACCATCAATCGACATCCACCCAACCCGCGTCCTACAATCTGCCTATGACAAGCCCGGATCCACCAACCATCGGCCAACCCACGCCCGCCGAAGAGCGCGACTCCAGCCGCATCATTATTGTTGTCGCCGTCGTGGCCGTCATCGCCGTCATGCTAAGCCTCGCATTTTTCCTGCGTGAAAAACCCAAGCCGCCCAAGCCAGTCTCGCCCTATCTAGCCAGCGTCAAGCTCTCCGACTTCAAAATGAGCGCCGCCGAAAACTTCATCGGCGCCACCGTAAGCTACATCGACGGAACCATCACCAACGCGACCGACAAAACCGTCACCCACGCCGTAGTCGAAGTCACCTTCAAAGACGACACCGGCCAGCTAGCCCAGCGCGACGAAATCCCCATCCAGGTCGTGCGCAACAACGGCGCCTACACCGAACCCGTCGACCTAACAGTAGCCCCGCTAGGCCCCGGCCAATCCCAACCCTTCCGTCTAACTTTCGAAAGAATCTCCGCCCAGTGGAATCGCCAATACCCCGAAATGCGCGTGACAGATGTGACGGTGAAATGAGTTCGATCCTGTGTTCCTCTGTGTTCCCCTGTGTCCTCTGTGGTGAAAGCTCTTTGAACTCGCGAATCAACCAATCCTCTACAATGACGACGTGGCAGAAACCAAAACATTCCGTCTAACGGAGTCCGTCAAAGCCGCCGGTTGAGCGTCCAAGCTGAGTCCAGCGGCGCTGGACACGGTGCTTGGGAAATTAGCCCGGCAACACGACCCCAACGTTCTGGTCGGCTTCGATCACGCCGACGACGCAGGAGTGTATCTGCTCAACCCCGACCAGGCGTTAGTGCAAACCGTCGATTTCTTCACACCAGTAGTCGACGACCCTTATGTCTTCGGCCAGATCGCCGCCACGAATTCCTTAAGCGACGTCTACGCCATGGGCGGCCGTCCGATGACCGCGCTAGCGCTCGTATGCTTCCCCGACAAAGCCGATCTGGAAATACTCGAGCGCATCCTCGCCGGCGGCCTCTCCAAAATGATCGAAGCCGGATGCACCGTAATCGGCGGCCACAGCATCCGCGACGAAGAAACCAAATTCGGCTACTCCGTCACAGGCATGGTCCACCCAAAAAAAATTCTTGCCAACAAAGGCGCGCAGCCAGGCGACTCGCTGATCCTCACGAAATCGCTCGGCACTGGAGTAATCTCCACCGCAATCAAAAAATCCGCCGCAAAATCAGAATGGATCGAAGCCGCAGTAAAGTCGATGACGACGTTGAACAAGCAAGCCGCAGAAATAATCACCACAGGCCATGTGGAGACGGGCGACTCGCCCGTCCCGCAAAGGCGAAGCCGAGCGGCCTTCCGAGTCCACGCCATGACCGACATCACCGGCTTCGGCCTGATCGGCCACCTCCGCGAAATGCTCCTCGCCTCCCAAGTCTCCACCCAAATTTCCGCCAACTCGATCCCGCTCCTCGAAGGCGCCCTAGACTGCGTCCGAGCCGGCCACATCCCCGGCGGCCTAAACAACAATCGCGACTTCGCCGAATGCTTGGTCGACTACGCCCCCAACGTCCCGCAAGATCTCCGCACCCTTCTCTTCGACCCCCAAACCGCCGGAGGCCTGCTAATCTCCACACCAGATGGCCACGCACTCATTCAAGTCCTGCACGCCGTCGCAGTCCCCGCCACGAAAATCGGCGAAGTGATATCGAGCGAAAAGCCGCGTATTCACGTAACTTCTTAGAACTTCAGAATCCCCCCTCTGTGTACCTCCGTGCCCTCTGTGGTGAAAGATTTTGCTGGAATTTTGATTTTCATTTCCACCGCCGAACCCCAGCTATACTTCCAGCATCTACTCCCCCGGAGAGCCATCATGAAAACCCGCCAACTAGGCCGCATTGGCCCCCAGGTCTCCGAACAAGGCCTCGGCTGCATGGGCATGTCGGAGTTCTACTCCGGCTTCGACGACGCCGAATCCATCGCCACCATCCATCGCGCGCTCGACCTCGGCATCAACTTTCTCGACACCGCCGACGTCTACGGCCCCCACAAAAACGAAGAACTAGTCGGCAAAGCCATCAAAGGCAAACGCGACAAAATCGTCCTCGCCACCAAGTTCGGAATCGTCCGCGACCCCGCCAATCCCAGCGCCCGCGGCGTCAGCGGTAAGCCCGACTACGTCCGCAAATCCTGCGAAGGCAGCCTGCGCCGTCTCGGCGTTGACACCATCGACCTCTACTACCAGCACCGCGTCGATCCCAACACGCCCATCGAAGAAACCGTTCAGGCCATGGCGGCGCTCGTGAAAGAAGGCAAAGTTCGCTATCTTGGCCTCTCCGAAGCTTCTCCTGAAACCATGCGCCGCGCCGCGAAAATCCATCCCATCACCGCGCTGCAATCCGAGTATTCTCTGTGGACACGCGATCCCGAAAACGGCGTGCTCGCCGCCTGCCGCGAACTCGGCATTGGCTTCGTCGCTTACAGCCCCCTCGGCCGCGGATTCCTCACCGGACAATTCCAGAGTTTCGAAGACTTGCCCGAAGACGACTACCGCCGCCACTCCCCGCGCTTTCAAGAAGAAAATTTTCAGAAAAATCTGGATCTAGTCCGCCGCGTCGAAGAACTCGCCCGCGAGAAAAAATGCACGCCCGCACAACTAGCGCTAGCCTGGGTCGCCGCCCAAGGCAGCGACATCGTCCCCATTCCCGGCACCAAGCGCCGCAAATATCTCGAACAAAACGTAGCCGCGCTAGCCGTCCAACTAACAAAGGAAGATCTGCGCCGCATCGACGAAGTCTTCCCGCCTTCAGCCGCCGCGGGGGAAAGATATCCCGAACACGTGATGGCTCTGGTTGAACGCTGAAAACGCGCTGCCAAGAAACAAGAGTCAAGACTCAGAACCATCGATCGCGGGGTGGTGAGAACGTTAACTGACCGCAAGATTCGCTCATGCTATCGTTCTCGAAAAGATTGAAGAAGTGGAAGATTAAAAGAAAATCAAGGAGGCGGTATCCCATGCGCTGCCGAATACAGGCTCTGCTAGCCACCTTCATTGCACTGGTCGCGATCGCCACCACCGCGACCCCCACGCCCGCCGACTTCTCATACGGAACCATGCAAGCCTCGTGCGCGCCCTGGGACGGCCCCGCGATCGTCCTCACGCTCACCAACGAAACCAGCCGAGTGCAAACGAACCACCGAGCCATTCCTCTCCCTCGGAGTGTGGCGTGGCCTTCCACTTCAATCAGGACAGACAGTAAAGTTCGGCCAGGGATCCGACGCAGGCTACGCCTCCCGCTGCAAAAAAGAAAACGACTGCGAACGCGCCCAGTCGGGCTCGGTCACATTCGACCGATATGAAGCGACCTCGGGCGCTGCTGGCCACTACGAGTTGCACTTCAAGAGCGGTGAAACGCTCAGCGGGGCTTTCGACGTGAAATGGTGCCAGGAGCGCGTCGTCTGCGGCTGATCCGGCGAACATGTTCACCTGAGAGATGGAACAGCAATCCCTGTCTGCCGGACAATCTCTCGCATCAATTCATCAGCCCCCACTTGATAGATTGATATTCTGATTACCGCCCCGCTTCGCCCCTTCAATTCGAACGTATCCCGCGACGCCGAGATCGACTCAACCTCGTTCCACCGAATCGTCACTCGAGGGTGACACCATGCGAATCGGGAAACTTGCCACTCATCGATTGAGATGGTCGCCGGCCATCGCCATATCGTGTACGCCGGACCAATCGCAAACACCGCAGCCAGCCAATACATCCCCACGCCCAGCGCCGCAACAAGAAGCAGCATCCAGAGGGCCATCAAGGCCCAGGCAATCAGCTTGGCCCCAAGAGGCGCCGGAAATTCCACCAAACCGGCAAGGCGCTTCGGCCTGCCCAATATCGATGTGACAATCACCAACGCAACGAGCGCGCCAAAAAATAGCAGCGACAGTTCGTGCGAGCTTACCAGTTGGGCCAGCCGTGCCATCGCGCAAACATTACCACGAACACGGCGAACGAAATCATTCTGCAGTTTTCTTCTGGCATAGCGCCGGACCGCAGAGTATCCTGTCCCGACTTCGCGAGCGCCGTCGCCGGTCGCCGCGAATACCGTCATATCCGCTGAACAAAGGACCTGCACCATGTCGACACAAGCAATGCCAATCGACCGCACCGGCGGCTACAGCATCTGGAGAGTGATCATGGCCTCCGCGGTCGGCACCATGATCGAGTGGTATGACTTCTATATTTTCGGCAGCCTGGCCGCGACCCTGGCGCTGAAGTTCTATCCGCCAGGCAACGATACGTTTGCCTACATCGCTTACCTTGCGACCTTCGCCGTCGGATTCGTAGTGCGGCCCTTCGGCGCGTTGTTCTTCGGGCGCATCGGCGATCTCATCGGCCGCAAGTATGCCTTCCTCGTGACGCTCTCCATCATGGGAGGCGCGACGGCACTGATCGGTCTGCTGCCAACGTATGCGCGCGCGGGCTGGCTTTCGCCGGTTCTGCTGATCGCGATTCGCGTGCTGCAAGGCCTTGCGCTCGGCGGAGAATACGGCGGCGCCGCGGTTTACGTAGGCGAGCACGTTCCCGACCACCAGCGCGGCTTCTACACCAGCTTCATTCAAATCACCGCAACGCTCGGATTGTTCGTCTCGCTGATCGTCATCCTCGCCACGCAGTCCGCCATGTCGAAAGAAGACTTCGCCGCCTACGGATGGCGCATTCCGTTCCTCATCTCCATCCTCCTCGTCGCAATCTCGCTCTACATCCGCCTGAAGATGAAAGAGTCGCCCATCTTCCAGCAGATCAAAAGCGCGGGCATGACCTCGACGCAGCCGCTGAAAGACGCCTTCACCAAGTGGACCAACCTGAAGCAAGTTCTGATCTCTCTCTTCGGCGCGACCGCCGGCCAGGGCGTCGTTTGGTACACCGGACAGTTTTACGCGCTGTTCTATCTGCAGACGATTCTGAAAGTAAATGCGCGAACCGCGAACATTGTGATTGCCATCGCTCTCCTGCTCGGCATGCCCTTTTTCACCGTGGTCGGCGCGCTCTCCGATCGCATGGGCCGCAAGAAGTTAATGATGGCCGGATGTCTGCTCGCCGTCCTGACCTACATCCCGATCTACAAAGCGATGCAGCGCGCGGCCGGCAACAACGTAGTCACGGTGAAATCTGCGCGCAACAAAGTCACAGGAGCTATCGCGCTCACCGCCATGACCACCGACGCAACCGGAGCGCTCGTTCCGGCAAAAGAAGCGTCGAGTCCCAATCTCACCATGCTGGTGCTGCTGGTCTTCGTCCAGGTTCTGTACGTGTGCCTGGTCTACGGACCGATCGCCGCCTATCTAATCGAGGCCTTCCCGGCAAAAGTGCGCTACACCTCGCTGTCGCTGCCCTATCACATTGGCAACGGAGTGTTCGGAGGACTCCTGCCACTGATCGGCCTCTCCACCTGCGCCGCCACCGGCAATATCTATGCGGGACTTTATTATCCGATGATCGTGGCGGCTATGACCTTCGTGGTGGGGAGTCTCCTGCTCAAGGAGACCCACGGCCACCGCATCTGGGACGAAATCGGAAATCCGCAAGTCCAGGCCGCGGATTAGTGGCGCACGTGCGGGTCGCCCCCATCGTTGCGGCGTCCGGGTGGCCCATCCTTGTCGCGCTCTTTGGACAAGGTGCGGCTTTCCCGCCCAACCTGACAGGAGAGCACCGGGAATTGCCGGAAAACGGCGGAGGTGTGCTGGGTGTGCCTCATTGACATTTATACTTAGATATCTATATAAAGACATCTTAATATGGCAAGAACTGATTCTTTGCAAGGTTCACTCGATTTGCTGGTGCTCAAGATATTGTCGCGGCGGCCGCGGCTTCATGGGTACGCCATCATGGCTGCCATCGCCAATGCGTCCGGCGAAGTGCTGCGCGCAGAGGAGGGCTCTCTCTACCCCGCGCTATACCGCATGGAGGAAGCAGGCTGGATTCGCGCGGAGTGGATTAAGAAGGATTCTGGCCGGCGCGCCCGCGTCTACGAACTGACCGCCGCAGGCAAGAAGCAACTGGGCATGGAAGAGTCGCGCTGGCAATCAGTCGCGCTGGCAATCAACCGGGTGCTTCGGGAGGCCTGACATGTCCCTGTGGTCGCGCATCTCGAATGCCGTGTACGGCGAGCGCCTGAATCGCGAGATCGAAGAAGAGTTGCAATCACACATTGAAGAAGCCATTGCTTCGGGACGCGATCCCGGAGAAGCGCGTCGTGCCTTCGGCTCCGCGCTGCGTGCCCGCGAGGCGGGATACAGCATTCGTGCCGCCGGATGGCTGGACTCGCTTCTCGCCGATGTGAGTTTCGGCTGGCGGCAACTGTGCCGCAACAAGGTTACGTCGGTAGCTGCCGTGCTTTCGCTTGGTCTCGGCATTGGCTCCTGTGTCGCCGCCTTTCGCCTTATCGACGCACTGCTCTGGCGCCCGCTGCCGATCTCTGGTTCCAGCAGGCTGTATGCGCTCTCGCGCAACTTGACCGGGCCCGAGGGCCAGCCTATGGAGGATGGCTACTGGTCCACGCCGGACTTCAACGTGATACGCGATGCGGCGAAGGACCAGGCGGACCTCGTCGCCGTCAGCGACGCCGACCGCACGGACATCACCTGGTCCACCGACAACGACATGGAGAAGGCCCACGTCGTTTATGTCTCCGGCAACATGTTCCCTCTCTTCGGCCTTGGGCCCGCACTGGGCCGGCTGCTCGTCCCCGCGGATGACCGCGCCTTCGGTCTCGCTCCGTATGCTGTCCTTTCCTGGGACTATTGGAATCGCCGCTTCGGCGCCGACCCCCGCGTCCTCGGCCGTTCGCTCCACATCGAAAACCAGACCTTCGAAATCATCGGCGTTGGCCCTCGCGACTTCACTGGAACTGAAAAGGGGACCGTCACCGACATCTTTCTCCCGCTCAGCATGAACCGCCTCGCTACCGACGACGAGTGGGACTGGCACCGCACTTTTTTGATGTTGAAACCCGGCGTCAACCCAGCCACCGCTCTCGAGCCGCTACGTCAACACCTCTCTGCAGTCAGCCGTGCGTACGAAGCGAGTTGCTCGACGTGCTTCCGCGGCGCGAACCAGGCGTCTATCGACCGTTTACTGAATAAGACCCTCGTCTTCATTCCAGCAGGAGCTGGCATCTCCGATCTGCAGAAGGACTATCGCCGATACCTCGGCGTGCTTGGTCTGCTGGCCGCTCTCGTCCTACTAATCGCCTGCGTCAATGTCGCCAACATGATGACGGCGCAGTTCGCTGCCCGCGCGCAGGAGATGGCTCTAAGAATCTCGATCGGCGCTGGTCGTCGTCGCCTGGTCCAGCTCATCCTCACTCAGAGCGCGCTGCTTGCGCTGCTCGCTTCTGTTCTTGGCGCATGTTTTGCAGCGTGGTCGGCGCCGTTTGTGCTCAGCCTCGTCAATCCGTCGGACAATCCCGCGCGGCTCGCCCTTCCCGCCGACTGGCGTGTGCTTCTTTTCGGCTTCGGGCTCATTCTCCTCGTCGTTCTCTTGCTTGGTCTGCTGCCCGCTCTCCGTGCGTCTTCCGTACGCCCGGTTGCCGCGCTCAAAGGTGGTGAAGATCCGCACTCGCCGCGCCGTCTTATGCGTGGAGCCATCGCTCTTCAAGTCGCTTTCTGTGTCCTCGTCCTGTTCCTGTCTTCGCTCTTCGTTACTTCCTTCCAGCGCCTCGAAAACCGCCCCCTCGGTTTTTCCACCGACCGTTTGCTGCTGCTCGAAGCGGTTGCGGGAAAAGGCCAGCTTCCAGTCGTCTGGAATCAAACGGCCGATGCGCTTCGTGCCTTTCCCGGCGTCCAGTCGGTCGCCATTTCGCGCTGGCCGCTTCTCGGACGCATCCGCATCAACAGCGACATCTCGATCAACGGTGCGCCTCCCAGCCCAACTCCCGCATATTTTCTTGGCGTTTCGCCGGGCTGGCTCTCGACGATGAAGATACCTCTGGTTTCGGGCGCCGATTTTCGCGCGGAAGACACCTCGCCGGGAGCGGCGATCGTTAACGAAACCTTCGTGAAGACATTTTTCCCCGGCCAGGACGCCGTCGGACGCACGTTTGAACGCGGCGCCAATGAGCCCGTCAACAAGATTGTCGGCGTCACGCCCGACGTCCCATACAACGACCTGCGCGAGGAAAGCCGCGCCGTCTTCTATATCCCCTTTGCCGAAATCGACGACAAATCCGCGCCCAAGGCGGTCGACTTCGCCACCTTCACCATTTACACCGACGCCCAGGACCCGCTCGCCCTTGCCGACTCTCTCCGTCAGTTGGTCGCGCAGCGCCACAACGGCCTTCGCGTGTCGAACATCACGACGCAGCTCGATCTGTTCCGCGACCAGACGATTCGCGAGCGATTGATCGCCATGCTTGCCGCCTTCTTTGCTGCGGTTGCGCTGCTGCTGGCCGGGATCGGCCTCTACGCCGTGCTCAACTATTCCGTCCTGCAGCGCCGCCGCGAGATCGGTATCCGCATGGCGATTGGCTCGACGCGCGCCGGCATCGTGCGGGTTGTGACTTTCGATTCCTTAGCGCTGATCGCGCTGGGAGGCTGCGCAGGCTTCGCGCTCGGATTCGGCGCGGCACGCTATGTCGAGTCGCTCTTCTACCAGGTCAAAGCAACCGACGCAGATATGATTGCCTTACCGGCATGCACCATTCTGCTCACTGCGCTCGTTGCCACAACGCCTGCCGTGCTTCGCGCGCTGCGCACCGACCCCACCGAAATTCTGCGCAGCCAGTGAGCGGCGAGTCCTGTTGATCACGAATTTGTAGATGGTAACCGCCGCTAAAAACGGCGGCGATGTCCTACTTGCTTCCTAAATGACGGTTGAAAAACTTCACGATCACGTCGTAAGCCTCGCGTGACTCGGGAACGTCGGAGTTGTAGAAAAAGCCGTGAAACAGGCCCTCCCACACGTGGAGCTCGGCATCGACCCCATGCTTGACCAGTTGCGAATGAGTGTAAACCGTGGAGCTCATCTCAAACGCGCGGGTGCCCGTGATGAGCAGCGTGGGAGGAAACTTCGCCAGCACGTCAGCGGAGTAGATCGGCGCGATCAGCGGATCCTTGGGATCTGTGTCGCTGAAGTAGCCGAGGCGAGGGGCTCCCTGGCGCATCATGGGCATAAGGCGCGCCTCGCCCAGCGGAGTCGAGGTGTACGCTGCATCGCCGCCGAACTCGCCGGCCGACGCGCAGAAAATGCCGACGGCCCCGGGCCTGGGCAGGTCATGCTTCTGAAACCACGCGACAGACTCGGCTGTGAGCATGCCGCCGGCGGAGCAACCGTAAATGCCGATGTTCTCCGGCTTGTACCCCTTCAACAATTCTTTGTACACGCTGGCGACGTCTTCGCTGGCTGCGGGAAATTTGTGCTCCGGCCCCTCGCGGTAGTCGAGGCTGATCACTTTAAATCCACCCAGAGCCGCGATCGGACGGGATTCAAGCTCGGCGCAACCGGGCCAGCATCCGGAGAATCCTCCCCCGTGCAGATCGATCAGCACGCGGTGTTTGTTCTTTTCCGGCACGCCAGCCTTGGGCGTATAGACGAAAGCGTGCACGCCGGCAATTTTCTCGTCGTCGACCTGCAAGTCAAACAGCGTCTTCTGCCGCTCGAGGTAGTGGATCATGAAGCGAGGCACGCCGTTCTCGGCCTTAAGCCGCTCCGGGTCCTGCATGTCATGAAGGTGTTCGTTTAAATACGACTTCGCCTCGGGAGTGAGAAACTTGGAGAGCGGCACGGATTCGGCGGGCAGCTCGATGGTGCCATCGGCCTGCAGGGGCACATTCGTGGGCTTGGGCGCGGGAGTCTCGCTCTTGGCCTGTCCCAGGAGGAACGAAGCCGCCAACAAGACGATCGACCCTGCGGCAAAACGGAAGAAAGGCGATGATGCCATGCGTCCTCCTCGGAATGGAAAAGAGTACGCCCGGTGGGATGGAGCCAGCAACCGGGAGCGAGCGTTAGCGTTGCGCGGCCCAGGTCCTCAGTCTCGTCTTCTCCGTTTCCCGTTTTCGAAACGGTGGCTGCCCCGCCCTAGCGCGCTTTTTTTCCAGTCGCACCACATGAGACTGGACAGCGCTTCTGCAAGGGCGGGCATCTTGTAGCCGACAAGGAGGCATGTTGAGCTGGAAACGCCAGCACGCCAGCCCCGAAGGGGCGGCATATCTTAGCCTCGGACGTAAGTCCGGGATAAGCCCAACAAATAGAGACCAAGTCCCGCAGGGACGACAGAAGATAACTCGAAACCTTCCTCGTCGGAAAGACCCTGAAACAAACCGGGTGGCCCACACAACGCGCTTTTCGTTGTGTGGGTTAGAGCGGAGAATTCTCCACCGGCGATCCGAGAAGAATCGGCGCCCGCAATCCCCACTCAAGCCAACAACAGGCTTGAGTCGGCCGCCCCTCCAAACACAACACGCTCTAGAATTCTCTACTGGCGATTCGGCAATCGGCTCCAAGACTCACTTGCCTGATTTGAAACGAGTGTTACACTCTCGCCATGCCGCTCCCGATTCTCATTCAATTGCCGGATACAAGTTGGCTCGAAGCGTTGCGTAAAGAGTGGCCAGTACTTAAGCAGGCTCCGTACTCGTTTCTTAGTAGTCTGGGGATTCTGCTCTCAATCGGCTGGGGTACTATTTGGCTGCTGCATAGAGGGCGGCTTGCGCGCTACAAAGAGGAGATTGAATGTCTTGAGCGTGATATTGAGCGATTGGAAAAAGACCGAACACCAAGACCGCAGAAAATTGGACTACTCTCTTCCGTCATGGAAGTTTGGCGCGACCGAAGAACAGTTCGGAGCTTAAGGTCAGGCCGAAATGCATTTAGCGCCCCTCCTTCAAACATTATCAGTAAACAGAGATATGAAAATTACTCCCTCGAGGTTGACGGCAATAGTTACCAGGACTGTAGCTTCAAGAACGTCACCTTCATTTTTCATGGCACTGCACCCTTCGAGTTTCGCGGGCTTATCCAACTCGAGAAAGGTGAGTTCGTATTCCACTCCGACGATCCAGCCGTGCACAACTTCGAAGTGATGAAGGAGCAATTCATCAGACTCTCAAAGGGAGAAGCCGAGGTCGGGATGAAAGACGTCTCGGGATTTGCCGTCGCCCCTCCGAACCTGCGAATAGCACCAACCATCGTCAAAGTTAGTGATTGGATAGAGGACGGCACTCCCAATTCGCAACTGCGGTATCCTCTCAAACTCAGGGCGCAATTCCGCAACGACTCCCCGATGAGTGTTGGCGTGCGATTGGAAAAATATACCGCCAATCGTGCTCCGGCCATGGAACCGTCGGTATCAGCCGTCTTGCAAATTAAGTTGCATGGTGCCTGGCTACCTGCGCCCGATGCCGAGGACTTTGTCGCGGTTGCCCCTACCCAGCACTTTCGACTCTGGGTTGGCATTGATCACAGCAAAACAACTGCCATAGAGCTAGAAAGACACAAAGGAGAACTAGGAACTTTATCGCTCGCGGTCAACGGGGATATAGTTAACTTTGCCCTCTAGCCTCCGCCCTTAAGCTAAAACGAGGCTTGATCGCTGGCGATCTGAGTTATCCCAACGTAGACTAACTCGCTCTAGGAGGAACTATGGCTATCGAAGTTGTAGACCGGCTCGCAGCGGAAGTCGACGGGGTTAGCAAACGCTTCGACGAACTCGACAAACGCATGAGGAAGTTCGAAACGGCAGCGGCAGCGGGAGCAATCCTAGCCCTATTCTTCGGAATTACCACGGGACTTGGAGCATACTTTGTTGAGAAGCTACGCGAGGAAACGTCCACTGTAACTCAGCTTTCCAGCAATGTGGTAGCTTTGCAAAATGCTGTTTCAACCATAAGCTCGGCGGTCGAGAAGGCTGGCATGCCAGTCTTGTCGGCGCGGGTTAGGAACTTTAGCTCGGCGAGCGCCCCACCTCACTCCGGCTGGTCCGACTACCAGTCAGATATGCAGGCCCTGTCCAACTTTGTGGTTGAATATTTAACCCTAGCCCAAAATAGAAATGCCCCCATCACCCACGAGGAATCAACACTGCTTTTTTCGGAGTTGGACGTAGCTGCTGATGCGGCGACCGAGCGAGCTAAAGTCAGCCTAAAGAGCTTTGATGACAGCAAAAATTATGCTGCGCA
Organism: Candidatus Solibacter sp.; assembly: GCA_035501655.1. Taxonomy (GTDB): domain Bacteria; phylum Acidobacteriota; class Terriglobia; order Terriglobales; family Acidobacteriaceae; genus Sulfotelmatobacter. Next base: position 158,810 of record DATJVU010000033.1, on the reverse strand, counting down.
CCTCGCTGCACCGCAGAATTTCAAGAATCTGCTGAGTTACTTAAAGAGGCGCCCGGACACGGGCTTCTCGGACGAGGAGTTGCATTGCTACTTGGCAGCATTTCCGAATTGGTACTACCACATCACACATAAGGAGGACGACTCCCCCAACACTCCTGAATGTCAAAAGCTGCTGGGGCTCGGGAAGGCGTGATCGGCTTTAGTCTTGTCGCAGGGCAGCCCACGCGTTCTCCTTCCCGTTTCCAGAACGCGAGTGCCAAGTCCCCGCACGCTTGCAAGAGTAGCTGCCAACGTTACAGCGTCGATGTTATCCGTGGCCTGCATCGGTCCAAGAGATCTACACCAAGGAAAAAACTAAAGCCCCGGTCATCAGCCGGGGCTTGGAACTGGTACCGAACGCAGCCTTTCAAACATCTTTATGATAGTTCGGCTGTAGACTTTGTCAAGCTGCTTGGAGTAAGTCGAGTGACTCCACGAGGAGGGTGAGGGAGTCGAACCCTAGTGGCTGATGAAACCACTCGACAGTTTGAAAGACTGCGTCCAGTACCCACTGGCAACACCCTCCTAGACGCGCGTCCTCGGAGACAAATTGTATTTGGGGCACACGACGCTGAGAGGAACCGGCGGAAAATATCTCGAGATCATTCCCGATCTGGGAAAGAGAAAAAGAGAAAAGGCGAGCAAGGACGCCCGCCTCTCCACCACCTAACACCTAACACCTAATACCCAACACCCAAAACCTACCTACTGAATCAACGTCCCGCCGTTCCCATTCCCTTCTTCCTCCGGAGCAATCACGACTGCTGCCGCCACTTTATCTCCCGGTTCCATCTGCAGCAGGCGCACGCCCTGGGCATTGCGGAGGGTTTCGCGGATGGCGGCGGCGTCCATGCGGATGATCTTGCCGTAGTGGCTGATCAGCATGACCTGTGAGTTTTCGTCGACCTGCGCGATGCCGACGACTTTGCCGGTGCGCTCGGTCGTCTTGAGGTTGACCACGCCTTTGCCGCCGCGGTTGATGAGGCGGTATTCGTCGGCGGGCGTGCGCTTGCCGAATCCGTTTTCGGTGACCGACAAAATCAGGTCGCCCTTCACGGTCACATCGATGACCTCGGGCTCGGCTTCGGCGGTCTTCTCTTTCGGCGGCGCGGGCGCCCCGGGCTTGGTGGTGGTGGCCATGCCGACGACGTAGTCTTTGTCTTCGAGGTCGATGCCCCAGACGCCGTAAGCGGCGCGGCCCATGGGGCGCACGTGGCTTTCGTCGAAGCGAACGGCCATGCCTTCATGCGAAGCGAGGAAGACGATCTGATTTCCGTCGGTGATGCGGGCGGCGACCAGTTCATCGCCCTGCTCGATGTTGATGGCGTTGATGCCGTTGGAGCGCACGTGCATGAACTCGCGCAGTTCGGATTTCTTCACCAGACCGTTGCGTGTGGCGAAGAAGACATATTTGTTTTCTTCTTCCAGGTTGCGCACGGCCACGACGGTTTTCAAAATTTCTCCGGGCTGCAGGCCGACAAGGTTGCCGATGTGCTTGCCTTTTCCGGCGGCGCTGACGTCGGGAATTTCATAGACCTTCAGCCAGTAGACGCGGCCGTTATTGGTGAAGATGAGAATGTAGGCGTGCGTCGAGACGCTGAAAAGATGCTCGACGAAATCCTCGTCGCGCGTCTTCATGCCGGTGCGGCCCGTGCCTCCGCGGCGCTGCATGCGGTAGGTCGAGATGGGCGTGCGCTTCAGGTAGCCGGAATGGCTGACCGTGACCGCGACCTGCTCGTCGGCGATGAGATCTTCAAGCACGATCTCGGCGGCTTCGTCTTCGATGCGCGTGCGGCGGTCGTCTCCGTAGAGCTTCTTCACTTCTTCCAGCTCTTTGATGATGACCGTGCGCAGTTTTTTCTCTGACGCGAGGATGGATTCGTATTCGGCGATGTTGTCGCGGACGTCTTTCAGCTCGTTCGAAATTTCGTCGAGTGAAAGCTTGGTCAGGCGGTGCAGTTGCAGTTCGAGGATCGCGTCGGCCTGCTTCGCGGTGAACGGCTTTTCCGGATCGACCCGGGGCGCGCGGCCGGTGGTGTTGATGTCGATCTTTTTGCCGCCGAAATACTGCACCAAATTTTCGCGGGCGTCGGCGCGGTTGGCGCTGCCGCGAATAATCGTGATGACGTTGTCGAGATGATCGAGCGCCTTGAGATAACCTTCGAGAATGTGCTCGCGGTCTTGCGCCTTCGAAAGCAGGTACGCGGTGCGCCGGCGGACTACGTCGACACGGTGCTCGATGAAATATTTGATGGCCTGCACCAGGCCCATCTCGCGCGGCTGTCCGTTGACCACCGCCAGCAGGATCATCGAGAAGCCCTGCTGCATTTCCGTGTGCTTGAACAGCTGGTTCAAAACGATCTGCGGTTCAACCGAGCGCTTCAACTCGATTACGATGCGCATGCCGTCGCGGTCGCTTTCGTCGCGCACGTCGGAGATGTCTTCGATTTCTTTGTCGTTGACCAGCGCGGCGATGCGCTTGATCAGGACAGCCTTGTTCACCTGGTAGGGAATTTCGGTGACGATGATGGCCTGGCGGTCTTTGTTGAGATTTTCGATGGCGGCGTTGGCGCGCATCATGAAGCGTCCGCGGCCGGTCTTGTAGGCGTCGAAGATTCCGGCTCGGCCGTGGATGATGCCGGCGGTCGGGAAGTCCGGGCCCTGCACGAATTTCAGAATTTCGGCGAGCTGCGCGTTGGGGTTGTTGATGAGCGTGATGGTCGCGTCGACGATCTCCGTGAGATTGTGCGGCGGAATTTTTGTCGCCATGCCTACGGCGATTCCGTCGGAGCCGTTGATCAGAAGATTTGGAATGCGGGTTGGGAGAACGGTCGGCTCAGATGTTTGTTCGTCGAAGTTGGGTACGAACTCGACGGTGTCTTTGTCGATGTCGACCAACATTTCTTCCGCGATTTGCGTGAGGCGGCATTCGGTATATCGATAAGCGGCGGGAGAATCGCCGTCGACGGAACCGAAATTTCCCTGGCCATCGATGAGCGGGTAGCGCATGCTCCAGGGCTGAGCCAAGCGGACGAGGGCATCGTAGACCGCGCTGTCGCCGTGAGGATGGTACTTCTTGAGCAGCTCGCCGACGACGCCAGCGCACTTGCTGTACTTGCGATTGTGCAGCAGGTTCATGTCGCGCATGGCGTACAGAATGCGGCGGTGGACTGGTTTTAGTCCGTCGCGGACGTCGGGGAGGGCGCGGCCGATGATCACCGACATCGAATAGTCGAGATACGAGCGGCGCATCTCCTCTTCGATGTTGACGGGTTGAATGTTCAGCGCGCCGGGGCCGTCGCCGCCACCGTTGGGAGGAGGAGTTAAGGGTAGTTCGGGATTTTGATCGTCAGCCATGGGAGTTGTGAGCTACGAGCCGCGAGCTACGAGCAAAACAAATCCCGCAGGTTTCGGCGGAATCTCTTTTTGCTCGTTACCTTTTGCTGTAACTGCTTGTATTTACAGGATGTTATTGCCCTTAGAACTGCGTTCAGTATAGCACAATTTTGAAACGATTTCTGGCCGGAGTTGACGCTGTTGAGGCCTCTCGTATGCGACTGTTAGCCTGCGCACATGAAACAGATTCCGTCACTGGTTGGGATTCGCTTTTCCCACTCTTGGCGTGGTTATTGAGATAGTCGCCGATTCGCGAGCGGGGGAACTGCGCCACATGGTGTTGTGCAACTAAGGTCGGACGATGATTTCGTTGGGGGCTTGCGGCAGCTGGAAGTTTATGCCGCGAGAGCGGTTGGCGTCGATGGTGTCGGGCAGGTTTAGCGACGAAAGCGCGATCTTTTTGTTCCAGGAGCCATCGACATAAAAATCGGTGTGGGCGTAGAGTGTGCCGTCGGCGATGGTGTAGTCGGAGACTTCTTCGCGGCGGCCATCGCGGAAGATGAGGACGACTGGATCGATCTGGATCTGGGTCTGTGCGGTCGACTTCGGAGCGATAGAAGAAATCTTGTCGCCACTGTTCGGTTTGATCTTGTTCTCGCCCAGCGTTTTCTCTTCGATCACGCGCATACCTGAGCCGTCGTTTGAATCGACGCTGACATAGCGATCCCTTTGCAATTCGATCATGAGGGGCTGAGGCGGCCGGTCGGGAATCACGGGCGTAGATTGCACGATCCCGAGCGGATGCGTGGGGATGAATGGCCCTGAATCAGCGGCTGGGCCTTCGTCGTGATACGGGAACAAACCGAGCGGGAAGAATCCGGAACGCTGGTGTGCAGCTCCGCTGGAGCGGCCGCCGTGGAAGGCTTGCCAGCCTCCTGGCGAACCCATTCTTTGCGCGTTCGCATTCGCGGCCACGATCAGGAGCAGCGCAATGAGGACGAAGTTGCGCATTTTTAGTTGGCCTGCATGGGAGCAGGCAAGCGGAAGGTTACGCCGCGGTCGTCGTTCTGCTTTTGGGTGGCGTCGAGATCGAGATCGGCGACGGCGACTTTGCGCGAATGGCCGGGAGTCAGATCGAAGAGGGTTGCGCCGACGATGGCGTAGTTGCCGACTTCGACGGAGTGGCCATCGCGGAAAACGAGCAATGTTGGCTCCTGCGGGTTGCCGGCGTCGGGCGGATCGGCTTGCGTGTCATCACTCGCGGATCGCACATGTCGCGGCCGAACGTCTTTCACTGGAGGAACGTAAGACTCCTCGCCGAGTCCGCGACGGTCGAAGATCGTCGGGCCACCTTGATATTCGTCGGTTTCGTCGTCATTCACATCTTCCGTGGCGCCCATGTCTACCGGATAAGGAATGGGAGCGTAGATCACGGATGGAAAGTAATCGCCGACGCGGTGATGGTCGCGATGTCCATCGTTGTTGCGTCCACCGTGCGCATCGCCGCCTCGGTGTTCGTGGTGCGTGCTCGTCGAGGTGGTGGTTGTGGTGGAGAACGTCACGCCGTAGCCCGGTGCGTAGCCACGTGGGCCAACGGAAGTTACGCTGGGCGCGGTGCCGTTGACGGCACGGCCGCCGAAGTTGGGGCTGGTGACGGACGAGGGAACACCGTTGACCTGAGCCGCTGCGGGAGAGGAAAGGGTAGCTGCCAGCAACAACAGACCAGCAAGTGCGACCGGGAATGGGACGAAACGCCGCACGTACATATGATACTCCAAACCGGACGGGTTGTACTCGATCGATAGAACGCCTGGCAGCGGCTTGATTGCAAAGGATTTCTGGGGTGGACAAGCAAAAATCCTTCACCACAGAGGGCACAGAGGAGAACAGAGGTAACGAAGGCAAAGCGTTGTACCGCAGAGGTCGCTGAGGAGGAAATGTTGGCTCGGATGAAGAGCCACAATCGCCAGCCTGTCTTGGCAAAGAGCGCAAAGACAACGGCAGGGTAACCCGGAAAAAGCAGGTCCCTCCACTGCGCTCGCATTCGCTCGCTTCGGTCGGGATGACGGTAACGATTTGTAGTTTGGTAATCGGGTGATCTGTGGTCTCCACCCGGGTACACGGCTACAATACTGCTGTCTCCTAAAATTCCATCATGAAATCCGCGTTTCGCCTCGCGCTGCTGGCCCTGGTACTGATTGTGGTGGCCATGGTGTCGGCGCTGACGACGATGCGGCTGGCGATCCATGGACAAGAGGTCGCGGTGCCGGCGCTGGTGGGGCTGACGCCGTCCGACGCCGAGAGAGCGCTGGCGGGGCCGGGTCTGCAGATGACGATCGAGACCCAATACTACAGCCCGCAGATTGCCGAGGGCCGGATCATGTCGCAATTGCCGTTACCTGGGACGAAAGTGCGGCGTGGCTGGCAGGTACGCGTGGCGCAGAGCCTGGGGCCGACGCGGGTGGCGATTCCCGATGTCACGGGACAGAGTGAGCACGCGGCGGAGTTGAACATCCGGCGGAGGGGGCTGGATGTGGCTTCGATCGCGCAGATGCAGGCGGTGGGAATCCCGGCGGACCAGGTGATGGCGCAGAGTCCTCCGGCGAATGCGGCGCAGGTGCTGGCGCCGAAGATCAGTTTGCTGGTCACCGCACCGGCAACGGCGGAGTCTTATGTGATGCCGAGTTTTGTGGGGCAGCCGCTGGGGAGTGCGAATCGGACGTTGATGGATGCGGGGTTTCGGTTGGGAAATGTCGGCGTGGCGGCTCCGGCGCCTGCGCCGGCTGCGACTGAGGCTGCCAGTGGTGGAGCCGTTGCTCCGCAGAGCGTTCCGCAAGTTCCAGTCGCTGCGCCGCCGGCGGCTCCGCCTCAGCCTTCGCCGGCGAGCATTATTGTGTCGCAGGTTCCGGCGGCGGGACAGAAGGTAATGGCGGGGGCGGTGGTGAGTTTTGAGGTGCGGTGAAGGCCACGGATTTTCGCGGATTGGCACGGATCAAGCCCAATTCAAGTCTCTTCTTATAGTCTTCTTTCAATGATTGCGGCGAAGAAGCCTTCGCAGGGGTGAATGCCAGGGATCGTGCGGAGGTAGGGGCCGCTGGTTAGAGAATCGGGGCGCGTCGAATCTTCAGCTCGCGGGCGGGGGCGCCCGCGCCACATTTCTCCGGATACCGCGAGACGGTCGAGTTCTTCGGCACAGCTGCGCAGGCGCACGGATGGATTTTCGTTCAGAGCTTGCTCGATCACATCTTCGTTTTCTTCTTTTTCCAACGAACACGTGGAATAGATGAGGCGGCCTCCGGCGGCCAGGTGTTGCACTGCGGAGCGGAGGATTGCGATTTGGCGTCGCTGGAGTTGCTGCAGGTTTTCGGGCTTTAGGCGCCATTTGATTTCTGGATTGCGGGCTAGAGTGCCGGTGCCGGAGCAGGGGACGTCGGCCAGGATGCGATCGAATTTCTCAGTCACGGGAAGGGATGTGGCGTCGGCTGTGAGGACTTGGATTTGATCCGCGCCGGATTTTTGGAAGCGCTCTTTCATCGCGCGGGCACGGTGCGGGTGGAGTTCTACGGCGGTGATTTTCGATTGCGGGTAGCGGTCGGCTATGGCTAGGGTTTTGCCGCCGGGGGCGGCGCAGGCGTCGAGGATGCGGATGGGTTTCTGAGTTTCGCCCATCAGGGCTGCGACTAGTTGCGAGGCTTCGTCCTGGATTGTGATGTTGCCGGTGCGGAAGGCTTGGGTTTTGGTTACATCGCCGGATCCGACTCGGCGGGCTGAGTTGAGGAATGCGCCGGGGGTGAGTTTTATTCCCTCTTGGATTAGTTGCTGTTCGGCGTTGGAATCGCGGAGGCGGATTGTGGTTTGGGGGATCTCTTGGTTGTATTCGCAGATTTGTTGGGTTGCGTTGATGCCGTAGGTTTGTGTCCAGCGTTCGATCAGCCATTGTGGGTGCGCGAGTTCTGCGGCTAGCGATTGCGGAGAAAGTTCTTTCACCACAGAGGGCACAGAGGACACAGAGGGCCACTGAGGTTGAGTTGACAATTTTCGTAGGACTGCGTTTACGAATGGGGCTGCGGAGCGCTTGCGGGCTCGCTTTACTAGTTCCACGCTTTCGTGGAGGGCGGCTCGCGGCGGGATGCGGTTGAGGTGGCGGAATTGGTAGAGCGCTAGGCGGAGTGCTGTGAGAATTTCGGGGTCGAGTTTTTTCAGCGGCTGGGAGGAGGCCTTGGAGATTTCGTTATCGAGAGTCGATTGCCAGCGGAGTGTGCCCATTACTAGTTCCGTGGCCAAGGCTTGGTCTTGGGCGGATAGATCGTTGGTGGAGTGCAGGAGTTCGGAGGCGTAGGAGGATTGGCGCTCGACTCGGAGGAGGATGTCGAAAGCGGCGGTTCGGGCGGGGGAGATGGGCATGCAGGGTTGATTTTAGGCTCGGGGAAAAATCTTCACCACAGAGGACACAGAGGAGCACAGAGGAAAGGCGCGAGGTTATTGGTTCAGCCTAGCTTTTCGTTTTCTTTTGGGCGGTAGCCTTGGATGAAGTCGTGGGCTGTGGTGCGCTTTTTGCCTTCCAGTTGTAATTCGAAAACTTCTAGAGACGTGTTCTTGGCGCAGCCGATTAGGAATCGGCTGGCATCGATCTTGATTTCCGCTGTGGGCGCGGTTTCGTTGGTGGGTTGCGCTTTTAGGATTTGCAGCGTCTTGTTGCGGAATTTTGTGTAGGCTCCGGGCCAGGGCTGGAATCCGCGGAGGCGGTTGTAGATTTCTTGCGCGGTGCGCGAGAAGTCGATTTGGCCTTCTTCTTTTTTGAGGATCGGAGCTAGCGTGGCCTGGGCATTGTCCTGCGGGTGAGGCGTGATTGAATTGGATTCGAGGGCGCGGAGAGTTTCTAAAGTTAGTTTCGCTCCGGCGGCGGCCAGGCTCGGCGCTAGAGTTTCGGCGGTGTCGTCTGGGGCGATCGCGAGTTCTTCTTGCAGGAGGATGTCGCCGGTGTCGAGGCCGGCGTCGAGGCGCATGGTGGTGTTGCCGGTGATGGTTTCACCGCTGGCGATGGCCCATTGGATAGGAGCGGCGCCACGATACTTGGGGAGCAGCGAGGCGTGGAGGTTGATGTTGCCAAGGGGAGGGAGATCGAGCATCCATTGGGGGATGATGCGGCCGTAGCCGACGACGATGATGGCGTCGGGATGGATGGTCGTTAGTTGGGCGCGGAATTCTTCGTTGGATTTTATTCTTTCGGGCTGCGTGATTGGGAGGTTCAGGGCTAACGCGCTTTGCTTGACCGGAGAGGCTACTATTTCTAGTCCGCGGCCTTTGGGGCGGTCGGGTTGCGTTACGACTAAGTGCACGCTGTGGCCGGCCGCTACCAGCGCTTCGAGCGTCGGGACGGCGAAGCGGGGCGTGCCGCAGAAAACCAGATTGAGTGATTGAGTCATTCAGTCATTGAGAGATTGAGTCATTGGTCGATTTTGCAGAATTAGCTGACACAATGGCTAAATGACTCAATCGCTCAATGACTCAATCTCTACCACTCGCCGGCTTTCATCAGCTTGCGGATCTTTCGTTTTATCAGATCGCGCTTGAGCCCGCTGAGGTGGCTGATGTACAGCTTGCCATTAAGGTGATCGGTTTCGTGCAGGAAAGCTCGGGCCAGTAATTCTTCCCCGGTTTTTTCGTAGGTCTTCCCCTGCGCGTCCTGGGCGCGAACCGTGACCTTGGCGGGGCGTGAGACATTTTCGCGAAAGTCCGGAATGCTCAGGCATCCTTCACTCTGCGTGTGTTTGCCTTCGGTGTGGATGATCTCAGGATTGATCAGGACCAACTTGGCATCGGGATCTTCTTTGAAGGTGACATCGATCACCGCGATGCGGCGACCGATGCCGATCTGCGGCGCGGCCAGACCGACGCCGTGGGCGGCGTACATCGACTCAAACATGTCTTCGATGAGCTTCTGCAGATCTTCGTCGAAGACGGTGACGGGGTCCGCCGGCCTTTCGAGAACCGGATCGCCGAATTTTACGATGGGGTAGATCATTGTTGGTTTCTAGCTTTGAGCTATGCGCTTCGAGCTACGAACTGTCAGCGATGAGCCATTAGCCAATAGCAGTTTCGCGATTCAGTTTCAGACCTTAGTGTTTATCAAAAATCTTTTAGTTGGTTACGATAGCCTTCGAAGTTGCGTAGCGTTTCGGTCATGGAGTCGCCGCCGAATTTTTCTAGCGCGCACTGGGCCAGCGTTAGGGCTACCATGGCTTCTGCGGCGACGCCGGCGGCTGGGACGACACAGACATCGGAACGTTCGTAGGCTGCTTTCACTGGTTCGCGCGTTGAAAAATCTACTGACTGCAACGGGCGGCGGAGAGTTGAAATTGGTTTGAGATAGCCGCGGACGCGAATTTCTTCTCCGTTGGAGACGCCGCCTTCGATGCCTCCGGCGTTGTTGCGGGTGCGCGAGAATTGCGTGAAGCCGGACTTTGCCGAGTACCCAATTTCGTCGTGGACTGCTGATCCGGGGGCGAATGCGGCGGCTACACCGGCGCCGATTTCGACTGCTTTCACTGCCTGGAGCGACATCACAGCGGCGGCGAGCAAGGCGTCGAGGCGTTCATCCCATTGCACATAGGTACCGAGGCCGGGAGGGACATTGTGGGCCACCACTTCGAAGACGCCGCCGAGCGAGTCGCCGGTTTTTAGGACTTTGTCGACTTCTTCTTTCATGCGCTGCTCGGCTTCGGCGTCGGCGCAGTTGAGCAGAACTTCTTCGCGATCGTAGAGCGCGCGGATTTTTTCCCAGGCGACTTGCTCTGAAACCGTGACACTGCCTGTGGTCACGACGTGACTGAGGACTTCCACGCCGAGTTCGCGCAGAAAAAGCTTGGCTATTGCTCCCAGCGAAACCCGCGCGGCGGACTCGCGCGCGGAGGCGCGTTCAAGCACGTAGCGGGCTTCAGGGAAGTTGTACTTCAGTGCCCCAGCGAGATCGGCGTGGCCAGGCCGCGGAGAGGCCACGCGCTTGTGTTTTGCCGGATCGCCCTCTCCGACGGGCAGCGAGTCCTGCCAATTTTTCCAGTCGCGATTTTCGAGCTGGACCGAGATCGGCGAACCAATGGTCATCCCCTGGCGGACGCCGGAGAGGATGTGCGCGGTGTCGCGCTCGATTTTCATTCTTCCGCCGCGGCCGTAGCCCTGCTGGCGGCGCCAGAGTTCGCGGTCGATAAAAGCCTGATCGATTTTCAGTCCGGCGGGTACGCCGGAAAGAAATGCGACCAGAGCTTCACCGTGCGATTCCCCAGCGGTAAAATAGCGCAGCATAAACGGTCGATTGTACAGGATGTGTCGGGAGTGCGGGGTTGCCTGGATGCACGGTTGGTGGTTGCAGTTTGGCTGACGCGTTAGGACAGTTACGCAGGAGATCCTTCGCTACGCCTGAAGAGCGGCTTCGTTCAGGATGACAGAACTACTTAAGGAGCCAGCTGAGCTGCCCGCGCAAATGGTTGACGCCAAAAAGCGCTGGGCGAGCCCAAAAAGGCACCGGACGCGGTTTTTCACAAGCCAAGACGCCTTCCGAGGGCGTACAATACCTTTACAAAACCTTTCCAAGGTGGGTTCGAAAGGACCCGCGCCGCGTCGCAAGATTCTCTGGCCCTTTAGGAGGGAGCTGTGTGCCCCCACGCACAGGTCCGTGAGGAATTGTTCATCGGCAAGAAAGTTCGGTGCGTGGTCGTGCACGATCACGTTTTGTTGCGCCAGGGGCTGAGGCGTCTGCTCGAGGATGAGCCTGACATGGAGGTTGTCGCCGAGGCAGGCAACGTGGTGGACGCTCTGCAACGCGTGTTCCAATACCAGCCCGACATCGTCATCACCGACGCACACATGTTCGAGTGCTCGGCCATTCAGACCGAGTGGCTGATTCTGCAGGAATCTCCGAACAGCAAGGTGCTGTTTCTGACCATGCACCAAGACGACTCCGTGCGCGAGGCGTGCGGCGACGAGATCACTTGCGCCGTAAGCCAGACTTCGGCGGAACAGCTGGTCGAGATGGTGCGGCGCGCTCATTCCGGCGAGAGGGCCGTGCCGCGGCAGGTTCCGCCCAAGAGCGCGCGGGAAGTGCAACTCGACGAGCTTGGACCGAGAAAGCGCGTCCTGACGGCGCGCGAGCGTGAAGTATTAAAGCTGCTGGCCGAGGGGAGAACGGTGCGGTCGGCGGCGGGGATTTTGGGTCTCAGTATAAAGACCGTGGACGCCCACAAGTTCAATCTGATGCGGAAGCTGGGTCTTCATAATAAAGCGGAACTCGTGATGTGGGCGATTCAGAAGAGAGTTGTGAAGCTGCCGGTGAATTTTTAGGGCTGCGTTGTTGCGTCGTCCCTTTGGGACTTGGTTTCTTCTTTCCTTATCCAGTGCTTTCGCTGGCGAGCTTGTGGCGCTTCTTTGGCCCATTCCCTGGCTTGTGTCACTTCACAGAATTAGTACCGCGACGCTCTGGCGATTGCAGGGATCCTTCGACTGCGGTTTTGCTCCGGCTTTGCCGGAGCAAAATCCTCGCTCAGGATGACAGGGGCCTTTCTACTGCATGGGCGATTGAGTCTGACGTAAGGTCCCTCGGCTGCGCTTTGCGCTGCCTCAGGATGACACAGCTCATCATTTCTGCAACGCGGCTTGCGCTAGTTCTTGCAGGCTGGTCACGGTTAGGTCAGGTTTGGCTTCGGCGGATTTGACCGCGCCTACGCCTGGCCTTGCCGATGGGCGATTCACCCACACTGTTGCTAGTCCTAGAGACTGCGCCGGAACGACATCGTGAAAAATACTCTGGCCCACGTGCAGCACGCGGTGGGCGGGGGCCTTGATGCGGCTCAGGGCCAGCTCGAAGATCTTCATCGATGGCTTGTAGGCCTGCGCCTGGTGGGCGGTGATGACCTCGTCAAAATCCACTCCGAGCTTGGGGCGGGTAGCGGCGAAGAGGTCGTCGTCGACGTTCGAGATGATGGCAAGGCGGAAGCGGCTCTTCAGCTGACGTAGCGCAGCGACCGTATCGGGCCACGCCTTCCACGCAGCGAGAGAATCCGGCAGCAATGAGCATTGCTCTTCGGTGGGAGTGAAGCCGAGGTTCGCTCCGAAGCGGCGCACGACAGATGCAAGTACTTCGCGATAGGAGTGAAACTCGCCTTGCTCCGACAGCATTTCAAAGTCTCCGTAGAGTTTGAGGAGAGAGGCGTCGTCAATTTTGATCTTGTGTGCGGCGAATATGCGCCGCAGGACGGGGAGCATTCCGGCCTCCCAGTCGATCAGGGTGCCGTAGCAGTCAAAGGTCAGGATTTCGAAGCGACTAAAATCGAGCATGGGCCTTGGTCCGAGTTAGTGAAAAACGATTGGGAAGAACGAGTGTTGGAGATGCGCTCCCCGGACCGATCCCGGGGAGCGCGGAGATCGAAATTATCGTTTGATCTCGAGCGGCTGCGAGAGCTCAAAGGTGAGATCGGATTCGGCGGGCAGGACAATATCCTTGTTTCCCGTGAAGGCAGCGCCACCGGCTCCAGCGCCGCCGCCGGCCGCCATTCCGATCGCCGCGCCTTTGCCGCCGCCGGCAAGAGCTCCGATGATTCCGCCGACAGCTGCGCCGCCACCTGCCAACACTGCGGTGCGCTTGCCTTTTCCTTTTGCGTTGAAGGTGCGCAGCGCGGCCTGCACCTGCATGTCAGCGCCATTCAGGTTGATGGAGTCAAGTCGCACCTGAAGCACGGCGCCGCCGGAAAATTTTCCCAGCGCCTTGGCGTCAGTGACTGTGCCGCTGACGGTTGCACCTTTGGGGATCGCGACTGCGCCGCCGACCATGACGGATTTCGCGACGCTTCCCTGGAAAGTCGAGCCGGGCTGGCTGAGCTTGGAGCCAAGCGCCGACCGGAGGCTTACGGTGATGCTGGTTCCAGCCGGGACTACGAGCGGTTCTTTTTTCTTTTCTGTTTTCTTTTCTTCGGTGGCGCTGGTGCTTGCGCCGGGTGCGGGTTGATTGTCGGCGGTGGTGGATGAATCCGTTGAATTGTTGGCTGCCGGTTTACTGCTGCATCCGGTCGTCGCTAACTCGATCATCGCCAGCGCGAGGCAGAAACTTAACGCGAACAGGGTGAGGCGTGAACGCATAATGACCTCCGATATTTTGAATGTACTGGAACTGGAGTGTTGCGGGCAACGTCACTATTTCGCAGCAGAGGTGATTTGGGACATTGGCCTAAAGGCTTTCACCACAGAGGGGCACAGAGGAACACTGAAATCGATACCTTCACGAGTTGATTCCGGGTTCGGCTGGTACCGCGACTGCGCTGTTCACTTCGTTCTGGCTTTCGCTTGGCTGCTTTGTTGGCTCGGAAGTCGATTCTTCCGAGCCATTCTTCTTGGGAGCCAGGAATTTTTCGGTGTTCAGCAGCGGGCGGCCTAGCGAGGCGTTGTAGCTGGTCCACGGGCCGTCGAACATGGCTTCGCGCTCGAAGTGGGCGCGCACGGCTTCCATTTTGGAGTCGAGGTCGTCGAGGTAGTGCAGCATGATGGCCTCGGGAAACATGGGCAACTTGGGAGAACCGAAATCGTACTGGCCATGATGACTGATGATCAGGTGCTCGACCAGGGTCTTCAACTCACCGGGAAAATCGGGGATGCGCGACAGCTTGGCCTGCAGCATTTCGAGCTCGATGATCATGTGACCAAGAAGCTGGCCCTTGGTCGTGTAAGAAAACGAGCGGTTGTAGGTGAGCTCGTGAATCTTGCCGATGTCGTGCAGGAAAGCGCCGGTGAGAAGAAGGTCGCGATTGACCTGGGGATAATTCTTGCAAAGGAGATCGCAGGAGCGAAAAAGCGAGACAACGTGATCGAGCAGGCCGCCGATGTAGGCGTGGTGCAGGGTTTTGGCAGCGGGGGCGTTGCGGTAGGCGGCGGAAATTTCCGGATCGGCCATGAAGGCCCGCACGAGCGATTTCAAGTGCGGATTCTGGAAAGAATCGACAAAGAGAGTGAGGGATTGCCAGAGTTCATCGATGTTCTTTGTAGTCTTGGGGAGGTAGTCGGCGAAATCAATCTCAGAGTCTCCAAGCTTTCGCAGCTTGTGGATGGTCAGCTGGAAACGGAGCTTGTACTTGTTGATGAGGCCCTTGACCTTGAGGAAATCGTCCTGCTCGAAGGCTTCCAGAACGTCGTCGACGTTGTCCCACATCTTGGCTTCGAGCTGTCCGCTGCGGTCGCCGAGAGTCAGCGCGAGATAAGGCTCTCCAGTCTTTTTGGGCTTAATCTGCTTGGCAACGACGACGAAGCTCGAGGTAACGATTTTATTTTCGTGGCGGGCGCAGTCGCAGATGTAGAAATCCTTCATGACTGTTTTCGCAGTATAGAACAGTGGACGCGATAAATCGTATCCCGGTCGATTTCTCGAAGATCTCTCGTCGACGGGCCAGGTGCTGGCGTTAGGGATTCTTCGACTCCGGGCTCGCTTTCGCTCGCCCTGCGCTCAGAATGACAAAACGGGGGATTACAGGATGCCCAGTTTTCTCTTTCTCTTCTTGCTGAGTTTCCTTGCGTCCGCTTCTTTCGCGGTCGCGGTTTCGACGGGCTTGGTCTGGTTCGGGCTAGCGCCCGTATCGATGTAACCCTCTTTGATGTCGATGTAGGCGTCCTCGCGTAATTTCGTCAGGTAGGTGCGCAGCGCGGGCTGCAGCTTCTGGTAGTAGAGCGCGTCCTGAATTCTGGGGAGGGCGTCTTTCAGCGGCGGAATGCCGGCCTGCTGGTGCTCGACGACTTTGAGAATCACGTAGCCCTGCTTGGTGTGAATCACGTTCGTGATTTCGCCCGCTTTCATGCCGAAGGTCTGGTCTTCGAGCTGCTTGGCGAGCTGGCCGCGTTTGAACATGCCGAGCACGCCGCCGTCGGCAGCGGAGGGGCCGTCAGAAAATTTCTTGGCGATGTCTTCAAAGGCGGCGCCGTCGCGAATCTGCTTGAGCAGATCGTTGGCCTTGGCCTCGGCAGCGGCGTCGGCCGCCTGGCGCGCGGCTTCGTCGGCCTCAGATTGAGCGTTGGCTGGAACCGCTGGCGCATTGGGATCGGGGGTTGCGGCGGGAGCTCCCGAAGGAGGAGCTGCCGCGGGAGCCTTGGCATCAGCCGCAGGAGTGCCCGGCGCGGCTGGCGGCAACTTGGGCGCAACCAGAATTTCACTGAGCTGCACCGACTCGGGCTGCGACATCTCGTTCTTGTGCTCTTCGTAGAACTTTTCTTCTTCGTCCTTGTTAAGGCTGAGATGGCTGCCGACTTCTTCGCCGATCACTTTCTGGTAGACGATCTTGTTGCGCATGTTCTGCTTGAAATCTTCCCAGGAGACGCCCTGCTTGGTGGCTTCCTTTTCGAGGTCCTCCATGGAGTCGAGCTTCATCTCTTTGCGCATCTGGTCGAGTTGCTTGATCAGCTCGGTGTCGCCGGTGATCTGCAGATCTTTGGCTTTGTCGAGGATAAGCTGCTGGTCGATCAGATCGCGCAGGACATCTTTTTCGCGGTCGGCGTAAGCCTTGTCGGCGTCGTTGGGATCCTGCTGCTTGACCTCGTCCTTGAGCTGATCCTTGCTGCGGATGTACTCCGAGCGGGTGATGATCTGGTTGTTGACGCGGGTGATGATCTCTTCGACGACTTGCCCACGGGCTCCAAGAGGCAGGCACGCCAGCACAGCGAATGCAACGCAAAATCTCTTCATAGGGTTCATTGGCCGCCACGCTTCCTGGTCTTGCGGGCGAAAGGCAGGCTCTGGCCGGTAAAGACATTCTACTACTCTCTTATGGGAATCGAGGAGGGGCGGTGGGGTTGCCCGGCTTGGTTGCGTAGCTGCGATTGCTTAGCTCGCGCGAACCAGTGCCAGAGCGGTGCGGTCGTCGCACATCGGCCCCGCGGTGAATTCTCCGACGGCCTTCAAAACGGAAGCGCAGAGCGCGTGCGCTGAGGTCAATTGGACGGACGCGAGAACCCGTTGCACCCGCTCCAGGCCAAACTCTTCCGAGCCCTTGCCGCTGCACTCCACGACGCCACGAGACACCAGCAGGAAGGCAGCCCCCTTGTCGAGGCCCACAGTGGGAGCATCGGTGGTGGCGTGGGAAAAAAGACCGAGGGGGAGGCCGGTCGAGCCGAGTTGCGAAATGCCGGCGCGATCGCGAATCAGGCCCGGGGTATGTCCCGCATTCGTATAGCAGAGCGTGCCGAACTTCTCGTGGTAGCAGGCAATGAATGCCGGGCAGGAATGCACACCCTTGGAAGCATCGATGATGGCGCGATTGATGCGGTGATTCAGCTCGGTCATGGCATCGGCTTCGTTCAAGTCAGAGCGCGAGAACAGTTCTGCGCCGACGCTGCGAAAGACATCCTGCGCGGCGGTGAGAATGCCGCGATTATTTTCTCGCCGCCCGGCGACGTCGAGCAGGCCGACGAGCACACGCTCCGGACTGACGCGGATGGAGTCGTACATATCTCCGGCGAGGCGATTCCCCGCAAAAACTGCCGCAATGTCCGCACTCTCGATTTTAGGAAACACAGTCGGAACGGGCTCAACCGCTGTAGCGGTTTGGGGCGAACGGGATGTGAAGAGCGAACGCAGGGCGGCGGCTCCGTGGAGAAACTGGCACTGAAAAAACTAGCATAGGAATGGCGACCCGGCAATTGCACGAAGGTCGTGGTAGTGGTGCAGTTTCGACTTCCGCGCTCTTCGATAAGTCTGTCGCATTCGCCCCATGCAAAACTCTGCATCTTGACGGATACCCATTCCGGAGACAGAATCTGCTCTCGGCCCACGATTCCATCCCTGCTGACTTAGCCATGAAAGGAATGACTGCAATGAAACCTGAATATGACCGTACCACCGTGGTTGGCCGGCGTCCTGCCAACATCAGCCCAAGACTCGAAAAACAGCTCGCCATGTACCTGGTGGCGGCCAGTGCGGCCGGAGTCGGCATGACAACTCTCGGAGAAAAGGCCGAGGCCAAGGTCGTCTACACTCCGGCGAACACCTACGTTAAATATCCTTCCTGTCAACCCATCGACATCAACAAAGACGGAATCACCGACTTGAGCATCTGTCTGGTTTACGGCGACAAGTCATTCCAGTTGTTCGCCAGCCTGCCCGCGGGAAATTTCGTGCGTACGAATGGCTTCGAAGTGCAGGCAGGATTTTTCGGAGTACCGGTTGGTCCGGGGGAAAAATTCGGCGGAAGTTTCCCCAATATGTACTACAAGATCTTCGGTTATTACGGAAAAAGCAGCAGCTACGGATGGATTGGCCCTTGGGCTGATGTAACCAACCGCTATGTGGGAGTGAAGTTTGTCATCGCAGGAGCGACACATTATGGCTGGGTGCGTATGTCGACCAGCAAGACCAGCCTTCCTGTGATTACCGGCTACGCATATGAGACCACGCCACAGAAATCGATCAAAGAGGGCGTGATCTCAAGCACGGCTTCGGAAACGGCGCGATTGAACTGGGGAACTGAGGACAAAGCCAGCCTGGGCCTGCTGGCGTTGGGAGCGCCGGGCCTCGCCATCTGGCGGCGCGAAGAAGAAGGCACGCGACTTGGGCCTGCGCTCGGCGCATAACAATTCCCGGCTCGCGGCTAAGAGAGTGCCGGATCTGCCGCATAGGCAGATCCGGTATTCTTACGACCCTGTGTAGAGCTGGAACGGGGCCCAATAGAACGGGCGATGAAATGCGCCGCCGGAATGCAGCAAGGAAAGTTTCGCTGCACGCAGGGCTGCGGATGGAGCCTGACCCTTCGACAAGCCTCCGTACAAATCATCCATGAGTTGCGGCGTGGAGACGTCGCTTACTTCCCATAGCGCACCGATCACGTTGTGCGCCCCCGCGCGCAGAAATGCCCAGGACAGTCCCACCAAACCCTCACCCGAATACGCGCGGCTGCCTGCGCCGTAGCAGGTGGAGATGGTGACCAGGTCGGCGTGCAGCGGGCGGTGAATGATATCGCGGGCGTAGAGCTTGAAGGAGTCGTCTTCGGCTCCGCCTTTGGAGAGCGCGCTCTTGGAAAGGACGATCGCGGAATCGAGCGGGCTGATTCGGCTGGCTGTGCCGTGCGCTACGAAGTGAATGTAAGAGAACGTCTCGGGATTGCCGTTGAGATATGCGGGCGGCGTGGCTTTGTCGCGCGCGAAGACTCGCTGCTGGGCCGTGGCGAAATGTTTTTGGATCGTCTCCATTTCGGTGCTGGCCTTGCGAAGTTCAGGATAGTCCGGGCTCGCGACGACGGCGTCGCCTAGGAGAAGGAGCGAGGGCTTGGCGTCGATGCGGCGCGAACTGGCGAGCAGGCGCAGCGAACTGGCGTTGGTGATGGTGGCGTCTTCGATCCAGTAGTGCGGAGTGGGGTCGGGCGCGATTAGAGTTTCGAAGTTGAGCGTGTTCAGGCTGGCGTCGGGGACGATGAAGATTTTCGTGTTTTTTTCTTTGGGCAGCAGCGCCTTGGCGGGCTCGATCAGCATTTTGTAGAGCGCTTGGCCGTCACGGTTTTGCTCGGCGATCGGGTCGTTTGGCCCCGTTAGCGCTTTGCGATAGCGCTGGACGGTGGATTCGATTTCGGATTCTGGGGGCAGAGTGAAGAGCGTGGTTTTCTTGGGCGCGATTAGCCACAGGTACGATTCTTTTTCTCCGAGCCAGTAGAAGAAAATCGTGCCGCCGCTTTGGCGGGCGATGTGTGCCGCGTTGAGGGGATCTGGCTCAAAGGCGGCAGATTTCTTGAGCGTGGCTTTCGGCGTCATCCCTTTCTTCAATGCGTCTTTTTTCGAGGCGGCGGTTTTTAATGCCGCGTTTTTCAATACTGCGTTTCTTAATAAGCCCAGGCCTTCGTTGAGCGTGCGGGCGCGGCTGTATTCGGCGGCTTCGAGCGCTTCGTCGCTTTTGCCCTGCTTGACGAGGAAGTGAACGTAGTCGTCGTAGATGCGCGAGGCGTTGTTGAGGAACGGGAGGCGCGAGTCGTCGTGCTTGAGTTCGTCGCGCGCGCCTTCGAAGGTGGTCAGGGCGGCGCGATATTCGCGGCGCGCGCCTTCATACTGGCGCTCGTCTTCGTAGAGGCGGGCGAGCGAGCGCTGCGCCTCCCACTTGAGCGAGACGGTGGCGTCGGGCGAGTCGACGACCTCTTCGAGCGCAGTCTGGGCGGTGACGGCGTCGTGCTGCTGCGCGGCGATGCGCCCCTGGACCAGCTTGGGGTAGGTCTGGTCGCGCTTGTTGCCGTCTTCCACGGACATCTTCAGGGCTTCGGCGGCGTAGCGCTGCGCGTCGTCGAGCTTGGAGGTTTGCTCGGAAACGAAGGCCAGGGCGATGAGGGAATTGATGATGTGTTCCCGATTGTTAATTTGCCGCGAAAGTTTCAGGGATTGCCCGTATAAATCCTCTGCGACAGCGAAATCGCGCTCGTCCAGATGAACGTAGCCGGCGGCTTGGAGCCATAGTGCTTGATCGGGGATGATGCGCGACTTTTCTGCCTGCGCTCCTGCTTCGCTGAACATGCTTTCGGCTTTTTCTGGTTCGCCAAGTTTGTAGTACGCCCAGCCCATATTGCCTAGGGACTTCAAAGCCACATTGCCGAAGTTCTGCTTGGAGGCGATGGAGTGAGCCTCGCCGGCCAGATCGAGCGCTTCATCAAAGTGCGATTGCTCTTCGGCGCACCAACTAAGGTCAAGAAGGGCATTTGCAATGGGCAGTGGATTTCCGTCCGTGCGAGCTGTCTCTAACACGCGCTCGAAAAAGTGCTGTGCATCGGCGAAGCGGCCTCGTTGCATTTCTAAGGTTCCCCGCGCGGTTGCCACGTCGGCGCAAATCGACGGATCGCCGTTTTCACATAATGGGCCGGCTTCCTGAAGTCTGCGATCTGCATCTGCGAACATATGCAGAGAGGTATAAGCGAGCCCTTCCAACCACAGCTTCTTGATGGAGACATTTCCAGCTGGAACTGGCCCCGGCTCGTCAGCGAGCAGCTTCAAGACTTCTTCTGGTTTTCCCTGGCGGTTAAGCACCTCAGCCTGCGCAATCGTGAACTTCCATGACCAAGTTGTGCTGCGGCTGTGAAATGCCTCATAACCGTGCCTTGCCTCCAGAAGTGCGGAATCGGTATCACCCTGGTTTAGGGTGGCGTAGACGTGCACCAAAACAGACTGCGGGTCGTGCGGCTTTTCGCACGCGAGCTGCAGCATCAAGAGGGCGATGAACACACAAAACGCGCTTGACGACATGCGATCGCGCCGGGGCGAAACCAACGGATCGACCACCCGCTGCATAATGGAGCACATTGGAGTCCGTTGCGAGGATTTTAGCGTGGTGTGGGCGCTGCGCGGACGACTTATTCCGCAGTATATGATTCTGTAGAAAACGGGCCGTCGATCCTGGCAGATCGACGGCCCACTTTAGAATAGCAACGTTTCGGTTCTTACTTGCCTCCGTGCGGAGGAGGTGCGGGTGGCTTGCCGCCGCCCCCGCCACTGCCGGTTCCATTCGTGTCCAACTTTACGGCCGTCAAATTGCCCGCTCCGATACAGCCCATCTCGAGACGGACCATCGTCAGGTGGAATGTGTAGGTCTCGTATTGGTCCGTATTTGGCGGAGGTGGGGTGCGGTCTACGCTCACTTCACCTAGAAAAATTTGGCCGAAGTGCGGCAGGTCGATGACGTTGCCGAAGGACTGGCCGGACGAACTCTCGATTTCGGTGACCAGAGAGCATGCGGCGCCCCCCTGTCCACCGAACTGGGGACGGGGCTTGCCCCATTGAAAATGCTGGCGTGCCCAATCTGGAAAATCGCTGCGGCCCTGAATTTTGTTGCATACATCGGACATGCGCTTTTGCACCGCCGGATCATCGAAATAAAAAACGTCGCCCGCCGGTTTGGGACCGAGTATGTGCAGGTCCTGATTCACTTTGACCTCGTGGCCGCCGATGCGCAGATTGACGAAGCGTGTGCCGAGGAACGTCACCGACGGCACCGCGCCATCATAGGGGCGCGTCGTGGAAATCTGGCCCACTACTCGATCTGCGGTGACCACATCGAGAACGTTGAGGCCCTCGATCACGGAAGTGGCGAGGGTGGTGAATCCTTCGCGCTTGCTGCTGGGATGGCCGGACACCTGCGTGTATCCGGACTCATAGGAAAACACGCCGTAAAGATTGTAGGCTGGCGCGGTTTTGTACTGATACGTGCCTTCTTTCGGCAGGGTCACCTGGAATTGTGGCTCGATTACACTGGGAACTGGTTGTTGAAGGTCAGCGCTCAGTACATAAGCGTTGGCATCGTATTCTTGCTTGGCTGGTGCGGCAATGTCCTGCGGTTGGGTCGCCATGTTATTCGCTCCGTAATTTGAACTGACTTCGTTTGAGCTGACTTCCCCGGATCGCTTGCTACATCACTTTCGAGTCCGAAACTTAGTCCATCTGCACTGCTTTTGCATCGCTTATTGAAATTTGAGTTCGATTGGATAATTCCCCACGGTTGAACTGTGGCCGTCGGCGGTGATGCCATTGACCACGAGCGTATACGTACCTTGCTCCAGACCGGCACCGGGGAAGTGGACGGGGCGCGTTTCGTCCGGCGAGGAGGCCGCAATCTTGAGCAAATATTGTAGCGTTCCGGCGGCGTTATGCAACTCCAAACTATAGGCGGAGTAGCTGGCGTCGGGCGGAATGCTCAGGTTGAGCAGAAAGCCCTGGCCGGGTTTGGTGGTGACTTCTTTCTTCTCGGCGCCGCGGGTGCTGACGTTGATTGATGCTACGGGCAGCACGTCGGGCTGATTGGCGGCCTGCATGAGTTGCGGCACTTCGATGAATCTCTGGTATCCGATGACCGCTAGCAGAACGGTCATCACCGGCACGGCCAGCGCCGGGCTGAGCCATCCAAACCAGGAACTCTTTGCAGGCTGTTTGGCTGGAACTAATACTGGAACGGGTGTTTGGGCTTCGGCTAGAACCGCTTTGCTTTGCTCGACGAACATGGCGCCTGCGCGCAGGTCGACGGCACATTCCTGACAGTCGAACATGTGCTCTTCGAACTGGTCCCGCAGGTCGGGATCGAGTTCATCGAGAAGGTAGCGTTCTGTGGCGTTTTGGCGCACAGCTTCGTTGTGATCCATATCGATCCCCCTCATATAACAGTAGTGAAATGTCGAGGGCTAACGTTTCACATCTGCCCGGCGGCCACTTTTCCCGGCGGCCGGGTCGCCATGTTCTTTAGATACAGCGACTTAAACGACAGCTTCGCGCGATGGAGCAGCACCCGCAGGTAATCGCGGTCGACGCCGAAGTCGCGGCAGACCTGATCTTTGTCGCGCTCTTCGAGGAAGACCTCGCGCAGCAGGCGACGGTCGCGTTCGGGCATTTCTTCGAGAATGTCGCGGATTTTTTCGCCGATCTGCTTGGCGGCGATGGTGCCCAGCACATCGACGTTGAGCGCGGGGAAATCTTTCTGCTCTTCATCTTCGAGCGAGCTGTCGCGCGACGACGACCGGTAGTGCTCGAGCAGAACGTTGTTGCACATGGAATTGACGAAGGCTCCGAGGCGCTCGGGCTGGCGGATTTTGCCGCCGCGCAGGGCGGCGAAAACGCGCGTGAAAGTTTCCTGGCGGACGTCTTCAATAGCCTGCGGGGAATGCAGGCGCGAGCGCAATTTCAGCTGAATGAGTTCGCTGAAATACGCGACGAAGTGCTCCTGCGTGCGGAAATCTCCGGCACGTAGGCGCTCGACGTAGGGCTCGTCAAAAGACTGAAGTTGCAAGGATTAGCCCCGGGGTGGAGTGGCGAATAGTGTAGCACTTCAGGTGCAGCGGCAAAGAAGTGTTCAGTACATGTGTGGGGGTGTACTAAATCACGGGCGGGGCCTTGTCTGGATGAGCATGTCCGGATTCGCATTTCCGGATAGGCGAGTGCGCATGTCTGAAACGATCGCTGCGTGCCGCGCACTATTTCGCAGATGTCAGTTTCCCGAACGTCAGTGAGCGGGAACATGCCTTCTCCCGAAAACCTGAATTGGAGCACGAGCAGTGACGAACCCATCGCCATCGCGAGCACGGAAATCGCCCACGCACAACCAGCCGGGCGCATTTCAGTGCATGCTGCTGCGTTCGTTTGAACTGCCCAGGGCAGATCGCGATGTGTTTCTGCTCAAAGAAATTCAGGGACATTCACTGGCTGAGATCGCGGCCCTTCTTGGGATCAGCATCGACACGGCCCTGCTGCGCCTGAACCGCGCGCGCCGTGAAATCGGCAGCCTGGAAAATTCCGGCGCCGTGGAGCGCGGGCGATGAACGCCCTGGCGCAATCGCTGCTGCGGACCGCGAGTGACCGGCTCCCCCGTCTAACCGGGCGGGGGAAAACCGGGATGGAGGCGTTGTTCGTGGCGGCTTTGCCTGCGGAAAAGACTCTGTCGGCGATGTGGGTGCGACGGCGGATTGGCGAGTTGGCTGCGGCATTTCATCGGACGGCACCTACGCTGATGATTCTCGTGCTGAACTTTTTCCGGTAACTCGCGTTTTTGAAGACAGAGTTTAGTTCTGTGAGGCGGGCGTACGGAAATAGGCCGCGAGGAACAGCACGCCGAAAATTAGATCAATTCCATTCAAGACGAGATCCGACGCATGCAGCCGATGCTCCAGAAAAAGCACGATGCACGCCGTGCCGAAGCCGAATTTTTCGAGCACGGAAGGAATCATCATCGGCCGGAAACGGATTGGGTCGCGCGCGATCACGATGAACGCGAATTGCCAGACGAGAGCGACCGAGGCGAACCCGTAATAAAACGCAGGATGCGTGATGGGCGGAGGGTCCTTGAGCCCGATCATGTCGTAGATGAAGAACAGCGGGCTTAGAACGAGAATGCCCCAGACGGCTGCGATCCAGAAAATAATCTTGGCAAATTTCATCGGCGCTCCACGCGTGAGAATCGCCCTGATTTTACTCGCCGCCGACCGTTAGTCCATCGACGCGGATGGTTGGCGACGCTACCGACCCGCGGAATTCCAGATCGTTGGCAATTTCGGAGACGTTGAAGAAGAGCTCCTTCAAGTTTCCGGCGACCGTGATTTCTTCTACCGGGTAGGCGAACTCGCCGCCGGAAATCCAGAGGCCCGATGCACCGCGCGAGTAGTCGCCTGTGACCAGGTTCGCGCCCTGGCCGAGAAACTCGGTGACGTAGAGGCCTTCTTTGATTCCGCCGATCAAATCCTTCGGAGACTTCGCGCCTGGTTGCAGGAAATAATTTCCCGGCCCGATTCCGGGAGTGCCTGCGAGGCCGCGCGATGCGTTGGCGGTGGTTTGCAGGCCCAGCTTTTTCGCCGTGTAGGTGTTGAGCAGATAGGATTTCAAAACTCCGTTCTCAATCACCACGGTGCGGCGGGTCGGAATGCCTTCTCCGTCGAAGGGACTGGTGCCGAAACCTCCCGGCATGGTGCCGTCGTCGATGACGTTGACGTTGTCGCCGGCGATTTTCTGGCCGAGTTTGCCGGCGAGGAACGACGCGCCGCGATAAACCGAGTCGCCATTGATGCCTTCGAAAATGTGCTCGAGGATCGACGTCGCGACCATGGGATCGAAGACCACGGGAACTTTTGCGGTCTTTGCCTTGCGCGCGCCCAGGCGGCGCAGCGTGCGCTCGGCCGCGACCTTGCCAACCTGCTCGGGAGAATCGAGCTTCTTCATGGTGCGCGCGACCGAGTACCAGTAATCGCGCTGCATGGCGCCATCATCGGTCTGCGCGATCGGCACCGCCGACACCGAGCAATACGACCGGCGATATTCGCCGACGAATCCGTGCGAATTCGCGAGCACGCGATGGCCTGTGGCGGCGTCGAACGATCCGCCTTCAGAGTTCTTGATGCGCGGATCGAAGTCGAGCGCGGCTTTTTCGGCCCGGCGCGCGTACTCGATGCGCTCGGAGCCAGGAAGCGAATAGACATCTTCGTGGTAGAGCTGCAGGTCACCTTTCAGCTGGCCAAGCTGCGAAGCGTCAGGGATGCCACCGAAGGGATCTTCAGAGGTGATCTTCGCGAGTTCGAGCGCTGACTTCACCATGCGGTCGAGTCCCTCGCGCGAGAAGTCGCTCGAATATGTGCTCGCCGCGCGCTGGCCGAAAAACACGCGGACGCCGATAGATTTCGAGCCTGATTCTTTCAGGGTTTCAACCTGGCCGAGGCGCACGAGCGTGGAGAATTCGTCGCCCTCTCGCACAACGCACTCGGCGGCGGTAGCGCCGCCGGCCATGGCGCGCGCAACGATGTCCTGCGCGACTTCGCGGAGGTCAGTCTCTGTTTTTGTCGCAGTTTCCACTTGTATAGGAGACATAAGAGATTCTTTACCACAGAGGCGCGGAGACACAGAGAAAACCATCGTGCTTTCTCTGTGCCTCTGTGACTCTGTGGTGAAAAAGCTTATTGCATGTACCCGCCCGTATCTTTTCGGGCCGTGCCGCCGACGGTTAGCCGATCGACTTTCAACGTTGGAATGCCCACGCCCACAGGCACTGCCTGGCCATCTTTGCCGCAGGTGCCGACGCCTTCGTCGAGTTTGAGATCGTTGCCGACCATCGAGACCCGCGTCAGAACGTCCGGGCCGTTGCCGATCAGGGTTGCGCCCTTGATCGGCGCGGTGATCTGGCCGTCTTCAATCATGTAGGCTTCGGATGCCGAGAAGACGAATTTGCCGTTCGTGATGTCGACCTGGCCGCCGCCAAAATTCACGGCATAAACGCCGTGCTTCACGGAGCGAATGATGTCTTGCGGATCGTCTTGGCCCGCGAGCATGTACGTGTTCGTCATGCGCGGCATTGGGATGTGCTCGTAGCTCTCGCGGCGCCCATTGCCCGTGTTGGCTACGCCCATGAGCCGCGCCGAAAGCTTGTCGCTCAGATAACCTTTGAGGATTCCCTTCTCGATCAACACTGTTTCCTGCGTAGAGTTGCCTTCGTCGTCGACGTTGAGCGATCCGCGCCGCCATGGCATGGTGCCGTTATCGACAACCGTGCATTTTTCTGAAGCGACTCTCTTGCCGATCAGACCCGCGAACGCGGATGTTTTCTTGCGGTTGAAATCGGCTTCCAGTCCGTGACCGACGGCTTCGTGCAGCAGAACTCCAGGCCATCCCGGGCCGAGGACGACTTCCATTTCTCCAGCCGGAGCTTCGCGCGCATCGAGCTGCAGAATCGCCTGCCGGGCCGCTTCCTTCGCGAAAAATTCCGGCGTCTTCTCGCCGAAGAAGAAGTCGAGCGCCACGCGGCCGCCGCCACCTGAAGTCCCGCGCGCGGAATTGCCTTCGGTCTTGGCGATGCAGGAAACATTCATGCGCGCCAGCGGCTGCGAATCTTCGGCAAACGTTCCATCTGACGCGACTACTAAAATATTGCGCAGTTCGTCGCCGTAACTCGCGCGCACTTCCTGAATGCGCGGATCGAAGGCCCGAGCCGCTTTGTCGCCGCGCATGACCAGCTCGACCTTCGCACTGATCTCGGCGTCGACCGACGGCAGCGTGACGGGATACAGACTGCGCGCTTGCGTCTTCTGGAAGCCTGCGACCGTTGCTTTCGCGGGCGCACTGGCTATCAGCGCAGCAGTGCGCGCCGCATGAAGAATGCGCTCGGGATAGAGATCGTCGGTGTACGCATATCCGGTGCGCTCGCCCGAAACTACTCGCACGCCGCAGCCCGCCGAGATTCCCTGCGATGCCGACTTCACCATCGACTCATCGACCATCAGTGAGGTCGAAGAGAGATATTCGAAATAAAGATCGGCATAGTCGCCGCCCGCCGAAAGCGCCGCTGCCAGATAGCGCTCCAGGTCGCGCTCGGTCAGTCCATAGTGCTCGAAGAAAAAACGCTGCTTATCTTTATGTTGGTCCACGTGTTTTAGATGCCCGCGAGGCCAACCACGACTCGCCGCGGACGACTCCTCTGAAAGTGCGTGCGGAACCTTCATTATCCCATACGGCCACATCACGACAATTAGTGATCATGGGTCGAAATGGGCCAACGACGCCCCCTGCTAATGACCGAAAAACCCAAGAGGAAACTTTCCACATGCAACCCTCTAGCGAATGTTCATTCGTCACAGACAACGCTCCTAGAAGTATGAACAATCCCTAACGTGATCCCTGAAGCCCTCACTCGCACCGTGCAGGATTTTCTCAGCGAAGCGGCTGGAGCCGTCGTGCTTGAAGACGGTGCCGTCGCCTTTGATTTGTCGCATGCGAAATATTCCATTTCCGGCGAACACAACAAGTGCCTGCTGCATTTTTGGTCAGCTGAGCGCAATACGGTCCGTCGCGTACTTGATGCCGAGATCAAGCACGGCACGCTGCGCCTCGCGGTGCAGCGTCTCGGGCAACCGCGACCGACCAAGCTGGAGATTTGCCGCGAACGCGACCGCCGCTCGCCTTCGGCGAAAAGAATCTGCCGCGCGGCATACGAAACCAAGCTTCGCCGCGCAATCGAGCGCCACTTTCCAGGCTTCACCATCGACCGGCTCACGAGCGCTGTCGATCTGGAGAAATCCTTCGGCCCGGTCAACGCGCGCGCGTTAATCCGGCGCGGCCAGTCTGCGTTCGCGGTTTTGGGCGTGAATGAAAAAGAGGCTCAAGCCTCTATCGACGCCGCCCTCACCTTCGGCATTCTCTGGCTGGATCATTGCCGTCGCCAGTACGGCGGCAAGGTCTTCGTGGAAGGCTTGCAGCTTTTCGTTCCGGATGGATGCTCGTCTCTGGTTCGCGAGCGCATGGCGAATCTCAATCGCGCTGCCGCGAAGTGGAATCTGTTCGAGCTGAACGAACGCCAGGATTCGCTCGTAGAAATCGACTGTTCGGACCGCGGCAATGTTTTCACTCGCCTGGTTCACGCGCCGAACGAGGCAGCTGCACACCAGCGCTTTGCCGATTCGATTCTCAAGATCCGCGCGATTCTTCCCAACTGCGAAGTCGCGGTGCTCTCCGCCGCCGAACTCGCCTTCCGCTGGCGCGGGCTGGAATTTGCACGTGCTCGACTCGGCGCCGAAGCTGCGACGTTTCGCAGCAAACAGGAAATCGTCTTCGGAGTCGGCGCCGAAGAGCGCGTGCTGGAAGACAGCAACTTCTCAGCCTTTCTCCAGTTGCTTACGGCCATTCGCGACAACCGCCATCCTTACGGGCCCCGCCAGCACCCGTTGTTTCGCATGCATTCCGAACGCTGGCTCGAGTCGCTGGTCGTCAACGATGTCAGCGTGGTCGACGAGCGCCTCGACTCGCGCCCGCCTTATTCGCAGGTCCCTGCTTTCACCGCCTCCGACCGGGCCATGCTCGATGTGCTGGCCACCAGCCGCTCGGGACGCCTCGCCGTTGTTGAACTCAAAGCAGACGAAGATATCCATCTGCCGCTGCAGGGTCTCGATTACTGGGCGCGGGTCGCGTGGCACCACGCGCGCGGAGAATTTCAGCGCTACGGATATTTTCTCGACCGCGAGCTTTCGCCAGAGCCCCCATTGTTGTTTCTGGTTGCGCCCGCGTTGCATGTTCATCCGGCAACCGACACGCTCCTGCGCTACGTGTCTCCCGATATCGAATGGGAATTCGCCGGCATCGATGAGCGCTGGCGCGAAGGAGTCAAGGTTATTTTCAGGAAGCGACCGAATTTTCGCGCCGCAGCGTAGAGCAACATCTTTCACCACAGAGGACACAGAGTCGGGCTCAGTGGAACTCTGTGCCCTCTGTGGTTGATGCCTTTTGTTCAAGAACGGCTAAGCAAACAGCCGCTTCGAAAATACCTAGTCCCAGTCTCCGAGCATTTTTCTCAGATCCACGATCTGTGCCAGGTGATAGGCATTGTGATCCGCCACCAGCAGCGCCTCGCGCAAAATGGTCTGACCGTCGCCCCAGGGAATCTTCGCAAACAAATCCGTCTTCTTGTTGGCGACCAGATTCTGCATCGCCTTCAGGTCGCGACTGAACTGCCGGAGGCTATTGCTCCAAGCCGCGTCGCTGGGTGGTGCCACTGTCTTCGGCCAGTACCCACCGGGCCAGTCGGGTGAAACGTGCTTCTGATTCCGGCTGAACTCGAGAATGTCGCGTTGCGCAATTCGCATATGCTCGAGCAGCATCCACGCGGAATGTGGAGCCTTTGCGGGTCTTTCCCCACGCAGATTTGAGGGGAAGTTCTTGATTGCGTCTTCAAATTTGATGTGCGCCGAGCCGCCATCCAATAGTTCCAGCAGGTGCTTCCGCAGCGATTCGTCATTCTTCTTGTTCATGACATTCCCCTCGTGCGCGCGTGAGTTCGAGTTAGACCTCAGCGGCACTTGATGCGGAAAATGCAGGATGGTCACAAATAAAATCCCCACCCTGTCGCAAAAACCGCGACAAGGGTGGGGCACCCGCTATTTTTTTGGAATTCCTAGCGCGCAGAGGCCGACTGCGCCGGCTGATTCATCTCGTTGCCGATCACGTCACCCGACAAAACCAGCTCCACGCGACGGTTTTGCTGCCGCCCGTCAGGCGTGTCGTTCGATGCAATGGGCTGCGTCTTGCCAAATCCGTGCGCTTCGATCGTGCTGGATGGAACTCCCTGCTGCACAAAATAGTCGCGCACCGACTGTGCGCGATGCTCCGAGAGCGATTGATTGTAGTCGTCGCCGCCGACGCTGTCGGTGTGGCCTTCGACGGCCAGGTGCAGCGAAGGATACGCGAGCAGAATTCCAGAAACTTTTGCCAAGGTCTCGCGCGCTCCGGGAGCGAGTTCGTAGCTCCCGCTGCGGAAGAGCACGTCCGACATGTTGGCGATCAAGCCTCGCGCTGAATCGCGCGTCGCGAGGACTGAGTTCAGCTGCTGCAGCAAGCGCGCGCGCAGCTCCTGTTTTTCTTTCTCTGCCTGCAGCCGCAAACTTTCTGATTGCGCGGCCGCAGCTTTCGCCTTGTCGGTTTCCGCCGCCAGCGCCTGCTGCTGCGCGACTGCTTCGGCTTTGGCTTTTTCTGCTTCTTCTTTCTGGCGTGCCGCTTCCTGCGCCGCCACCAGAGCTTCCTGTCTCGCTTTCTCGGCTTCAGCCTTGGCTTGCTCTGCCTGGATGCGTGCCTGTTCGGCCTGCGCTCGAGCCGCTTCCGCATCCGCGCGACGTTTGGCTTCCGCCTCGGCATCGGCGCGCGCTTTTGCCTCGCGCGCCGCAGCCGCCGCTTGCGCCTCTTCTTCTGCCTTCTGCTTCACCGCCATCACGCGGCCTTCTTCGGCGGTTTCGGTTGCTTCTTTCGCGGCCGCTTCCACGGTCGCTTTATTCTGCTTCTGCCGATAAAGTTCTTCGGCGTGCATCAACTGCTGGCCGGCCTTCGAGAGAATTGAAGCCGCATACTTGTCGGCCGCGGCAATGTGCGCGATGCGCAACGCGTTTCGCGCTTCAAAAAGCTCCAGCGGAGTCTTCGAATCGATTCCGAAGATGGCATCCTGAATATGCGTGTTGGTAGACGAGTACGTGCCGCGCGTTAACAACTCATACTTCGCGTCGATGTTCTCGCCCCCGCCTCCGATGGGTGCGCTCTCCATCACGACCATGTTGCCGGGCTGCGTGACGGCGAAGTACGGCTCGGCGGTCACGATCATTCCAAAAGTCTGCAGGTCGGTGAATGCCTTCAGGTGCGCGTTTCCGCTTTTATCGAGCGAAACTTCGCCGAGGTTCACTGGCCGCCCCTCCGGCGACACCGCCCACAAAACGTACGTCAGATACTCAAGACCAAACTTGGTCGCATCTTCGAGCCCGTCGAACTTCACCTCGATCTCGAAGTTCGTTTTCTTGCCCTCGACCTTGGCCTCGCCGAAGGCGCGCTGCAAGAGATCGGTGCCGCGGAAATCGACCTTCGTCTGTCCGCCCTGCAGGCGATAGTGCGTGGCCTTGGTCGTGCGCGAAACGGTCGAAGCAGCGGACTGTGCCGACGCGGCTGTTGTGAAAGAAGAAGGCTGGTTCTGCGCCGACGACACTGCCGCCGTGCACAAGATGAGTGCGAGAGAAAGTTTGTTCACAAGTTTTCTCGATCTGGGGGAGATTAGGAACTAACTAATGATTCTCGTAGATCGGACTGAGATTACAAATGGCAGGAAGGCATAGCCCTTTGGTCACGCGGAACGAGCATCTACGGCAAGAGCGCGATCGATCCCTTGGGCCCTACTACCACTGCGCCGCCTTCGGGGAAGGCGCTGACCGCATTGAACGTCATCCCCTTACTGCTGAGCCTGCGGGGGTTTCCCGGCGGCCGAAAATCGAAGACGAAATCCTGGCCTACGATAAAAACTCTTTGCGGATCTATCGGCTTCAGGCGCGCCTTCTTCGCCGCCTCGGCCTGCCGCGCCGCGATCGCGTCGGCATTCACTTTTTGGTCATAGGCCACCGCTGAAAAATAGGCCTGCGGATGCAGATCGGAAATCTTCCACGTCTTACCGCCGTCCTCGGTGAAAGCCAGATTCGGCCCATCGTCATTCGGATGCTTGTAGTCCCCGCCCGCGATCGCTCCATGCAGCGTGTCTCGAAAGGCAATCGAGAAAATTCCCTGCGAATCTTTTCCGTGCCAGATTGGCGTGTCGAAAACTTGCCAGCTCTGCCCGCGATCCGCCGAATGAAATACTCTTGCGATTTTTCCGCCGGTGGCAAACCAGGCATCGTCGGCTCCGGGCGCAAGCGCAATGCAACGATTCGACGCGGCAAACGCGCCTTCTCCCTCGGCGGCTTCCGGCATCCCCGATCCCGATATTACTTTCCAGTTCATTCCATCATCGGTTGCCAGAATTTCGAACTTCAGTTTGCCCCCCTCATCCGCGACCGGGTCGCCCACGACAATCCCATGCTTTGCATCCCAGAACGCAATCGAATCAAAAAATCCCTTCGGATTCGCATTCGTGAACTGGAGCTGCCAGCTTTTTCCCGCGTCCGCTGTGTGATAGATCCGCGATTGCTCACCAGGACCCGACGACATCAGGAAGGCTTCATCGGCAGAAAACGCAACTACGCCTCGGAAATCGAGACCAGCGGCATCCGGCACCTGCGCCGCAACCCAGGTTGTGCCCCCGTCGACAGTGCGCAAATAAGTCCCATGCGTCCCGCTGGCCCACGCGACCAGCCGTGAAACAGCGCTCACTCCACGCAGGCTTTCTGTAGTGTGGGAAAGCTGCATGCGCGGGCCGGACTGCGCCCAGACGCTGGCAACAAAAAAGAGGAAGAACAGGGATCGAATCCGCAGCATCGATACATCGTAGCGTATGAAGAGTAGCGCCGGCGTCCCGCCGGCTGTCGCGGGGGCGTCTCGCCCGCGCAGTTTACTTCGCCGTAAAATCTGCGAACGACGCCGTCTTCCCGATGTAAATGCGCAGCGTGCAGCGCGCGCCGACATGCGCAAACGCCACTTCGAGCGCGTCCGAAGGTTGCGCCACCTGGGCCGTCTCCATTTGTGCGCGCGCGATGTCCTGCTTCTCGTCATACGCTACGCCCGGTGTCACATTCTTGTTCACCACCAGCGTCCAATGATCTTTCGCAGGAATCGGATACAGGGTGTACGCCCCGATCGGAATCATCGAGTTGCCCAGCGAGAGTTGCGCTTCGGTAAACAGAGTCATCGGCAGACCGCCCGGAGACCACGGCTTGCCGTTTGCAATCTTTTCACTCTTCGTAGCTACCGCGTTGTAACGCACATACACCTGGCGCCCATCGTCGAGGTTGCAAGTGGTGGTCGAACTCGGCGTCCCTCCTGCTTGCGCCATAGCGCACGAACCCAACAATAACGATATGAGTACAGCTCTCCAGACGTGTGTGGCGGACATGATGTTGGAAAGCCTCCGCGCAGAAGTTTAGCCCAGCCACCGCGCCGGAGGGCAACAAATTTTAAGATTAGCCCGATCGGCGCAGCACGATCGCAAAACCCGCCTCATCTTTGTGGGAGGCTTGCTGCGCGTCACGGGAAGCAGACTTTGGGCTGCAAGTGTTTCAAAATCCGCGTCCCGCAAGCCATCTCAGCGCCCTCCCACATCTCCTTCGGCATGGCCCTTCGGTACTGTTTTCTGCCTGGCATCCGGTTGCTACCGTCATTTGCGGGCGAAAGGGACGCCCTAAGGACAAACAAATGGCGAAAGCAAAACTGAAAATCCTTTACGGCGAAGGCATCGACGAGCCCATTCTTCAGGAGCAATCCAGCGCGTTTGAAAAGGCCGGACACACCGTCCAGCAAGCCGCCGGACGCAAAGCCGTCGAAGCCGCCCTCAAGCAGAACCATTTTGATCTGGTTGTCCTCGGGCCGACGCTTACCCGCAACGATCGCCATCATTTGCCGTACATGGTCAAGAAAGCACATGCCGAGACGCAGGTGCTTGTCATGCACGCCGATGGCAGCCGCCATCCTTATGTCGACGTCTGCACCGACACCGGGTCGAGCATTGAGTCGGTTCTGAACCGAATCGACACCATCAACATCGCGACCAAGAAACCAGCAGCTGCCGCCGCTGGAGCTGGCCGCTAGTCGCACAATAAGTTTAGCCACGCTAGGGTCCCCATTTCTCGTGACGTGCTACGCGGGAAATGGGGTTTTTTGTTTTTGGCCGCAGGCTCTCAGAGCACCACAGTCGTTACGAATCACACTTGCAAATAGGTGGGAACGGACACACAAATTCGCGCCAAAGAGTCGCGAAAACCTGATCCGGAACTTCCGAGGTGGGAAACTATTCGGTCGACAGACGGCTGAACCCGATCGGTAAACTGTGGAACAAAGGCGCACAGAAAGCTGCGCAAGATCTCCGAGTTCACTAGTAACGATAGCAGAAGTGGACCAAACTAGGGCAAAATGCGTGGTCCCCGCTGCTGTTTCCCCGGCGCGCCCTTATAGTCCTTCGGATACACGACCAGCCTGCGGCGCATCCCTTCGCCTTCGCTTTCAGTGTGCAGGTCTTCTTCTCCGCGAAGGGCGAGGTGGACGATCCGTCGCTCGCGTGACGACATCGGCGTGAACTCATACGGGGCTCCGGTGCGCCGGACTTTCTCCGCGGCCACATTCGCCGCCATGCGTAGCTCCTGGATGCGCATCGAGCGTTGATTCTGGCAGTCGAAGCAAATCTTTTCGTGCTCGCCTGAAGGCAGCCGCAACATTTCCAGCGCGAGCAGTTCAAGCGCCCGTAGCAACTCACCGCCGCGGTCGAGCAGCATGGCCGAGTCAGGGCCGGCGAAGTCGACAAGTATCTCCGGCTTCTCCCAGTCGCGATTCTCAGGCAGCGGCGGGTCGACCACAATGCGGTACTTCAACCGCAGTCCGCCATGGTTCACAACGGCCTGCAAGAATGTGTTGATCTTGTTCGCGGCAGCAACTTTGTCAGGAATAGGCATGAAATTCAGCTTTCAGCTATCAGCCGTCAGCTCTCAGCTTGGCTGATTGCGCTTTTTTGGGGACGTACTCCCCGAAGATGTCTGGTATCGCAATAAAAACTTTCAAAGGCCCCACGGAATCTATGCGTTTCAACGGCCAAGCTGAAAGCTGATAGCTGACAGCTGAAAGCTCCCTACTTATCTTTCTTTCGCGCCCGCTTCGCCATGATCTCGCGCATTTCCTGGCCAAGTTTGGTCCGGTTCATCACCGACTGCTGCGCGATGCCGATCAAATTCACCACGGCATAGTACAGGTTCAATCCCGCAGCCAGCCGGAAGAAGATGAAGCCCATCATCAGCGGCATCATCACATTCATCATCTTCTGCTGTGAAGGATCCATTCCCGTCTGCGGCGTCATGCGCTGCGTGACCAGGCTGCTGATAACCATCAGGATCGGCAATATATAAATCGGATCCGCCGCCGACAAGTCCTTTACCCAAAGCCAGTGCGCATGGCGCAGATCGAGCGCGGTCCCAAGCATTCGGTAATAGGCAAAGATAAAGGGCATCTGAATCAACAGCGGCAGACATCCGCCCGCCGGATTCACTCCCTCTTTCTTATATAGCGCCCCAATCTCCTCGTTCATTCCGGCCTTGCGCGGATCCTTCAGGCTGTACTTCTTGTATTTCTCCTGGATGGACTTGATCTGCGGCTGGATGCGCTGCATCTTCAGCATCGACTTCATCTGCGTGATGCGCAGCGGCAGCAGGACCGCACTGATGATGATCGTCTGGATCACGATCGCCCATCCCCAGTTGGCGATCCAATGACGATAGGTCCATTTCAGCCACAAGAACAGCGGCTTGGCGATGATGCCCCACCAGCCGTAGTCGACTAGGCCGTTAAGGTCGCTGTCGCCGCCGGAGACGCTTGGCACCGAGACTTTCTGCAGAACCTCGAGCTCTTTCGGGCCGACGAAGACGCGCACGCTCGTCGTGCCATGCAGGCTGCCGACCGCGGCGCCGACCACATCGACGGGCACAACTTCTTTTGAATCGGGCTTGCCGGGATCACGCGGAATCTGCATGCTCTTGTTCAGCGTGACCATGGCAACGTTGGCGGGATCGTCGGGGATGAATACGGCGGCGAAATATTGATCCGTCGGACCGGCCCAATTAAAGGGCCCGGGAAGTGTTGCCCCGCCGTTTACCTGCGTGCATTTCGAAAACAACGAGAAACCACACCGGGCGGGAATCCGTTCGATGTTCTTGTTGAACTGATAGTCGACCAGGCTGCTGGCGTAGAACGCAGGAGTGATCTGATCGCCAAAACCCGAAGGCCACGCGGGCAGCGCAGAGAGATTCGTGCCCTTGTAAGTAGCCGACGTTTCCACCGTGACTACGTAGGTGTGGTCGAAGGTGAATGTTTTCTTGACCGCGAGGTCCTGGTCGGAATATTCGAAGGTGATCGTCGCCGGCGAAGTCACTTTCCCTGACTGCGATGAAACGTACAACGCCGAAGAGAGGCGATTCCGCAGGCCTTCATCGTAAGTCCACAGCGATAGCGGGTACCCGAACCTCTCCGCCGCTGTCGCATTCACCAGGTCGAGCGGGCCGTTCTCCGAGTCGTTGTCAAACTTTTTCAGGATCCACGACTTTACTTGCGCGCCCTTGTTGGTGAACGTGATCCGGTAGAGATCGTTCTCGATGACGGTCTCTGTCTCGCTCGAAGCTTGCTGGATCGCACTCGGCGCAACCGGAGGAGGCGCAGCCGATTCCGCCGGCGGCGACGCAGAATTCTGGGGAGAAGTTTGTGAAGAAGTCGAGGACGTCTGAGTCTGCGCCGGAGTCGAAGCCGGCTGCGGAAAATACTTTTTCAGCAGCGGCTGCATGAGCAGCATCAGCACAAAGGTCGCGAGAAAAACGACCAGCAACCGCTTCTCGCCGCCCGGCTCCTGCTGAGGATTTTGATATTCGGCCAAAGTTATTCTTTCTTCAAATCCAACCTGTGACGCACCGTGTTGAGCCAAGAGCGGCGCTTCAGCGCCGCGTCAGACGCGGCAAATGGATCGGGCTTTAGCCCCTGCGGAATCACCCTTCACCACCGGGTCATATCCACCCTTCACAAACGGATGACACCTCAACACCCGTACCGCCGCCATCCATCCCCCGCGCAAAACCCCGTAGCGCTCGACCGCTTCCATCGCATACTCGGAACAGGTCGGCACGTACCGGCAAGCCGGCGGAAACAAGGGCGAAATGGCCCACTTATATCCCCGCAGCAGCTGCACCACCACGAACTTCGCGAAATCTCGCATGTCTGAGTACTGGGTACCGAGTACTGGGCACTGAAAACTAGCTACTGGGCACTGCCTTTGCAATCACTACGAACGCCCGCTCAACTTCGTTCACCACAGCCGCAAACTCCACCTGCAGCAGCGTCTTCTTCGGATTGATCACCACATCTGCATTCGGCCCAGGAACCGGGCGCGTCAGCCTCACAGCCTCGCGCAGGCGGCGCTTCATCCGGTTGCGCACCACCGCTCCGCCCAGCGCGCGGCCGACAGTGAACCCGACGCGCAGTCCGCGCTCGTCCCCGGTGCGGGGCAAATAAAACACCGTGATCGACCCCGAAAAGTGCCGCTTGCCCTGCTTGTAGACGCGCTCAAAATCGGCGTGCCGCAGAAGGCGCGCGCTGCGCGGAAAGATACGCTTCCCCGCCAGGTTGCCGCGCGCTTCCTTCGCGCCTTTCGCGAAAGACCGTGGCGACCTTGGCTCGACACCCTGATTCGATGCTTCAGGCACACTGCCAGTCACAGTGCCTCAAAATTCCAGATCGCCGATTTGCCGGAACGCTAATCCCGGAATTGTGATTTCCGAAGGTCCACAGCGGAATGGCCGCTCTCGGCCCTTACTGGACTACTCGCGGAACCCTGGCTTTACCGAGACCCGCTTGCGCCCCTTGGCGCGGCGGCGAGATAACACTTTTTGGCCGCCCTGGGTCTTCATGCGCGTGCGAAATCCATGCTTCTTCGATCGCTTGCGCCGATTGGGTTGGAATGTACGTTTGGGCATGAAAAGTACCGGCTCCTGATTGGTGCGACAGTCTTAAGGCAAACAGTAAGTATAAATGAGTGCGGGCGTTTCGGGTAGCACGACAACACCCACCCGATTTGATTTGGACGTGTACAATGCTTCTCCGTCATGTCCGCCATTGACGTCACCTCCTTCCGCGCCCAGTTTCAAGGGCAGGTTTTTGAACCGACAGATGCTGGCTACAATGAAGCTCGCAAAATTTGGAATGCGAGCGTCAGAAAACGTCCCCGACTCATCGCACGCTGCTCGGGCGTTGCCGATGTTATAACGGCAGTCAATTTCGGTCGCTCGAACAATCTGCTTACGGCGATTCGCGGTGGAGGTCACAACGTAGGCGGACGCGCGCTCTGCGACGACGGCCTGGTGATCGATCTTTCGCAAATGCGCTCGGTCTTTGTGGACCGTGCGACGCGAAGAGTCCGCGTGCAAGGCGGAGCAACACTCGGCGATCTGGATCGAGACACCCACGTGTTCGGCCTGGCTGTGCCCTGCGGCATCGTGGCGAAGACAGGAATCGGCGGCTTGACGCTTGGGGGAGGCGTGGGCTGGCTGATTCGCAAGTATGGCATGTCGATCGACAATCTGCTGTCGGCGCAGGTGGTTACGGCAGACGGAAAAGTTCTCACCGCCAGCGCTTCTGAGAATGACGACCTCTTCTGGGCGCTGCGCGGCGGAGGCGGGAACTTCGGCGTAGTCACCTCTTTCGAGTTTCAGGCGCATCCGGTCGCGACGGTTCTCGGCGGCATTGTGCTCTATCCCCGCGCGGTGGCCTTTGACGTCATCCGCAACTTCCGCGACTTCATGCAATCGGCGCCCGACGAACTCACGGCATACGCCGTCCTACTCCACGGTCCCGATGGCTCTCCGCTGGTTGGCGTAATGCCTTGTTACTGCGGCAACATAGCCGAGGGTGAACGCATTCTCGAACCGTTGCGCAAGTTTGGCAGTCCGGTCGTGAATAACATCCAGCCGATGCCGTTTCCGGTGATGCAGTCCTTGTTGGCCGCATCCTTCCCGGACGGAACCCACAATTACTGGAAGTCCACGCTGCAGAGAGAGCTGCCGGACGAGGCAATTTCCGCCACGGTCGATCAGGCCAACCGGCTACATTCGCCCCTTTCGAATGTTGTCTTCGAATACTATGGCGGCGCGGCCGGCAGGGTTCCCGCGGACGCCACCGCGTTCCCCTATCGCGACCTTCCCTGGGACATCTTATTTCTCGCTCAGTGGACCGATCCTGCGCAAACGCAGGCTCATCGCGACTGGGCTCGAGGCGGCGAGGAAATCCTGCGGCCCTTCTCGCAAAACGCACATCTGCTTTCGGCGCTCGATGTAGAAAACGAAGACGTGGTGAAGAGCGCATTCGGTCAGAACCTGCCGCGGCTCGCCGCCATCAAGAAAAAATATGACCCGGAAAACTTCTTCCGCGTGAATCCGAACATCCGACCAACCGCCTGAGCGGGGTTAGCGCCGCGCGCAACACCTGCTCACTGGCAGCTTCCAGTGATCTTCTGTCCGCAGATGTTTCCCGTGATCGTGCAGCTCGTCGGCGAGTTGATGATCATGCTGGCGTTGAGCGTGCAGCTTCCCGACGGATTCGGCCCATAGGAGATCCCGCCGCTCTCCGTCAACGTAACCGGGAAAGCGAGTTGGTTGGCCTGGAAGTTGAGCTGCTCCGCCATCGTAACGTTCGGGTCGCCATTGATCGTAAGATTCCCAACCACACAGTTCGTCGGGGTGATGGTCAGCGTGCTGTTGTCAGATCCATCGCCGGAATTGTCGAGCGTGAATTTGAAGTCACCCGTCACCGCAATCGTCCCGCCGGCGGGGCAAGCTCCCGAATAAGAAATCGGGATGTCGCAGGTCTGTCCATCCGGATTGATCGTGCAGCCCGATGTCTGGGCAACCGCCAAATTCGCTATGGCGTGGGAAACGCTGTGCCGTTCCATGGGAGGCAGTGAAAACTCCGAAGAGAGAGCGTCGGAGAGCGCGATTTCCAACTCCTGCTGTACCGCCTGCGCCTGCGCGGAAGTAAGCGTCTGACCGACGCTGCCGCTGCCGGAGTGACCACAACTCGTCGAGAAAATCAGCACGATCGCGATGACTCCAGGCAACTGCCAGTATTGAGATCGAATCCCTGGGAACATAAGCGCCTCCTTCAAACAACCGCGGGGATCAAGATGTGCAGTCGTCGCGGCAAGGAACATTCTGAAATTACAGCCTGGGGGAATGACGGTAGCAGGGTACTATTTCCCGGCCCGGCGGTCAGTGCTTCTA
This sequence comes from Candidatus Solibacter sp., assembly GCA_035501655.1. Classification (GTDB taxonomy): domain Bacteria; phylum Acidobacteriota; class Terriglobia; order Terriglobales; family Acidobacteriaceae; genus Sulfotelmatobacter. The sequence continues at coordinate 118,746 of DATJVU010000033.1, read as the reverse complement.
CGCACACTCAATCACTTGCGTGATCGGTGCGGGCCCTTTCGCAAACATCTTGCACCTTCTCCGCGACAGTTACCATCACGCCACTTGACAGCGCCATGGATTCGAGTTCTGAATAGTCGTTCGCGAAAATTTTCTCGCCGAACTTTTCCACACAACAAAAAATTTTGTGCTAGTATGCCGGACTGGTTCTCCTTTGAAATTCTTTTTATTTTTCGTTCAACATCGTGCAGGAAACCCGGACTCTTTCTGCTGTAAATTAACGGTTCCAGCTACTTCGGTCTAACAGCAGTTTTAACCAGCGCTCTCCACCAGCCGCGCGGAGCGCTCGTGGTGAACATTTCATATATGTCAGTTCCAAGCACAACGCTATCCCCTAATCCGTGGGCTCGCATTCTCGACGCGCTGGAAAAGAAAATCAACCGGCACTCATACGACACCTGGTTAAAACCCACTCGCTACAGTCACTCGAGTGGTGGAGTTCTGTTCGTTCGCGTTCCTACCGTCGAGTTCCGCCACGCCGGCGACAAATATGCCGACCTCATCCAGGAAGCGATCGATAATCTCGGCTTTGATTTCAAAGACGTAAAGTTTGTCACCCCGGACGACGACCCAGCAGCGACTTCGGTTCGTCACGACGGCGGACTCTCCGCCGCGGCAGCACCAGCAGCAACCGGTCCCTCCCAGTCTCGCTTTGATTGGGATGGCGCTGCGCAACTCAACCCGCGCTACACCTTCGACGCCTTCGTGATCGGCAGCGGCAATCAGTTTGCCCACGCCGCCTGCCAGGCCGTCGCCGAGCGCCCGTCCAAAGCCTACAACCCGCTCTTCCTTTATGGCGGCGTCGGCATGGGCAAGACGCACCTGATGCAGGCCATCGGCCACGAGGTCAAGCGGCGCCTGCCGCATGCGGCCATCTGCTACGTATCCAGCGAAAAGTTCACCAACGACATGATCAACTCGCTGCGCTACGACAAGATGACCAGCTTCCGCGACAAGTTTCGCAACGTCGACGTGCTGCTCATCGATGACATCCAGTTCCTGGCGCAGAAAGAGCGCACGCAGGAAGAGTTCTTCCACACCTTCAACGCCCTGCACGAGTCGATGAAGCAGATCGTCATCGCCAGCGACCGTTCTCCCAAGGAACTCGCTGAAATTGAAGACCGCCTGCGCAGCCGCTTCGAGTGGGGGCTGATCGCCGACATCCAGCCACCCGATCTCGAGACCAAAGTCGCCATTCTGCAGAAGAAGGCCGAGCAGGAAAAGGTCACGCTGCCGACCGATGTCGCTCTCTATGTCGCTTCGAACATCCGCTCCAACGTTCGCGAACTCGAAGGAGCCCTGATTCGCCTGGTCGCACACTCCTCACTAATCGGCGCAGAGATCACACTGCCCTACGCGCAGCAGGTGTTGAAAAACTTTATCGACTCCCAGGCCCGCAAGGTCACGATCGAGTCGATCCAGAAAATGGTCGCCGAGCAATTCGGTCTGCGCCTGATCGAAATCAAGGCGAAGAACAATTCACGAGCGATCGTCTATCCGCGGCAGATCGCCATGTATCTGGCGAAGCATCTGACGGAAGCGTCGCTGCCCGAAATCGGACGTCAGTTCGGCGGCAAACATCACACGACCGTTCTGCATTCGGTCGAGAAGATCGAAGAGCTGCGCAAGAACGACAAAGATTTGAACAGGCTGGTCAATAAACTGACCGAGCAATTAGGCGGATAACAGCGGCGTCGAAAGACTTTTCCACGATCCAGCCCAGTCTTCCTGCGCACAGCCTGTGAATGCGATGTGGAAGTTGTGCAAGGCAGCAACGAATTAGAAATCGAGCCCGAGTTTCACCCTCCGCTCCGCAGCATTCGGGACCGATTTCCAACATGAAGGGTCCGACCGGAACCCGGTGACAACAGGCGAGTTGCCCCGGTTTTCCACTTCTCCAAAGCCCCTTCTGTTACTGCTGGTTTTATAGCTTTTGCATTTGATATAAGGTTAGGAACAGAAGTAGCCGGGCGCAGGGGGGAGAAGCATTATGCCGGTAGAGGCCGCCGTTGCGGTAGGAACGATGGAGATCACGGTCAGCAAATTTGAACTCTTGCGAGAACTCACCGCGACGCAGGGCGTGGTCGAGCGCAAGACCACGATTCCGATCCTGTCGAATTATCTATTCGAAGCTGCGGGCGACCGCCTCTCGCTTACCGCTACCGACCTCGATCTCAGCCTGCGCACTTCGTGCAGCGCGAAAGTGAAGAAAGAAGGCTCCTGTACCATCCCGGCGCGCAAGCTGCACGACTACGTAAAGCTGCTGCCCGACGCCGACATCACCATCAAGCTGCTGGAGAATCACTGGGTCAGCATCCGCTGCGGCCGATCAAACACGAAGATGGTCGGTATGGCAAAGTCGAATTTCCCCAGCCTGCCGGCGTTTCCCACGCATGGGGTGGTGACGATTCCAGCGCAGGTATTGCGCGGGCTGATTGCGAGAACAGGCTTCGCGATATCGAGTGAGGAGTCGCGCTATACGCTGAACGGCGCGCTGATGCTGCTCAAGCCCGAGTCCATCACCATGGTTGCGACTGACGGCCATCGCCTCGCACACTGCGAGCGCAGCGGCGAGAAGTTTGACGGCGTTTCGGGTGAGATGAAGACTCTAGTTCCGAAGAAGGCGATGGACGAGCTGAAGTCGCTTCTCGATTCGACCGATGCCGAGTCGATTGAGTTTGCCAAAGACGACTCAACTCTCTTCTTCCGCATCGGCTCGCGGCTGCTGACTTCGCGGCAGCTTACGGGTCAGTTCCCCAACTTCGAAGCTGTCCTGCCGAAGGACAACAACAAGATTGTCCCGCTGAACGCCGACGAGCTAAACGCAGCGATTCTCCGCGTGGCCCAATTTGCCGACGAGCGCTCCCGCGCCGTCCGCATGAAGCTCGAAAAAGGCGAAGTCAAAATTTCCGCCTCATCCACCGAAGCGGGAGAGTCGGAAGACTCCCTCGAAGCGGCCTACACGGGCGACGCGATCACGATCGGCTTCAACGCCCAGTACCTGGTGGAATTCTTGAAGGCATCGAGCACAGCCGAAGTTCGCCTCGAACTGAAGGACGCGCAGTCCGCGGGCCAGCTGCGACCCGCCGAAGGCGACGATTACAAGTACCGCTACATCGTCATGCCGATGCGGATCTGAGCACGCAGACATAGGCTGCATCCGCGCGACAACTTTCTGTGTCCCTGCCCGAGACGTAGTTGTCGCGTAACTTTTCGCGCGGCGGAAGAGTTATTCCTGCAGAGTATTTCTGCCATGACACCCAACGACTTCCGAAAAATCGCGCTTGCGCTGCCTGCGACCGAGGAGCGCTCGCACATGTCACATCCGGATTTTCGCGTCGGCGGAAAGATCTTTGCCACGCTTGGCTATCCCGACAAAACCCGCGGCATGGTCAAGCTTTCGCCGGAAGAACAGCACTACTTCTCGAAGGATTATCCCGACGCGTTCATCCCCGTCAAAGGCGCCTGGGGACGGCGGGGGGCGACGAGCGTTGTGCTTCAGAAAGCGAAAAAGGATGCGCTGGCCAAGGCTTTGCAGGCGGCCTGGTGCAACACCGCGCCCAAACGGCTGCTCGGAAAGTAGTTGCAGTCTTTAGGTACGTGGCAATGGCGCGTGGCGGTCGGGGCGTGCACAAACGTAACCTCCTTTGGAAATGAAAACGCATCAAAATTGGACGGTGCGGATCTCGATCAGGCTGCGGGTGGTGATCTTCTGTTATGGGCTAGCGGCGTGCGCGAGTGCCGCACCGCCGGCAGCTTCGGCGCAGACAACGGCTCACAATGCTCAAAAAATGGAAAGGACTCTCAGCGAGGACGATGGTTTGGCGGTGATTGCGGCTGCGCTCGATTCCAGGGTCCGCGTGAGGGGTGGTCACGACTGCTCCCACCTGGTGCACGCGATTTATCAAAAAGCAGGTTTTCCCTACGCCTATGCCAGTTCGAGTGATTTGTATGCCGGAGTTGAGGGGTTTCACCGTGTGAGTCAGCCACAGCCCGGAGACCTGATTGTGTGGCGGGGACACGCGGGCATTGTAGTGCGGCCTTCGCGTCACATCTTCTTCAGCTTTATGAGCGTGGGGCCGGCGACGGATGACTATCAATCGCCGTACTGGAGCGGACGCGGGCGCCCCCGCTTCTATCGCTACATCAAAGGCGGTCCCTGCTCCGGTTGCACTTCGGTCAGCGTGCTGCCGCGACCGCATTAGAGCGCCACGCAAAATTGACGCGGCGTGCATTCGTCCCTAAAATCGTTTGAGACTCATGCCACTTTACGAATATAAGTGCAAAAAGTGCGGTCACCGCTTCGAGAAAATCCAGAAGTTCTCCGACAAACCCATCAAGAAGTGCCCTGAGTGCGGCGGAGCCGTCGAGCAAGTCGTGTCCGCGCCGGCCGTCCAGTTCAAAGGATCAGGCTGGTACGTAACCGACTACGCGAAGAAGTCCTCAGCTTCATCCAGCGACGGCGGAAGCAAAGACTCGAAGGACTCGAAAGAGTCGAAAAAGGACGAGAAGAAATCGGAGAGTTCCACTTCGAAGGAAAGCACGAAGAAAGACAAGAAATAAACCTTGTCATCCTGAGGCGCGCGTTTTGTGCGCGCCGAAGGACCTATGGAGTTGTAGAAAGCGTCACCGCTGCGGCGAGTCGCATAGGTCCTTCGCTCCGCAAAATGCGCTTCGCCAGGATGACATCGCATTTTCCAATTCGTCTTAAGTCTTTTCTCCGCCTTATTTCAACTCCCGCTCAAAATGCTCCTCAATCATCGTGAACAGATGCACGCGCGCGTCTTTGCCGGAGATGCTGTGCGTTTTGTTGGGATAGATCATCAGCCGAAACTGTTTGCCCGCGTGAATGAGCGCGTCGATCATCTGAATGCTGTTCTGGAAGTGCACGTTGTCGTCGCTCGTGCCGTGCACCAGCAGCAGCGCGCCGTGCAGCTTGTCGGCTGAGCGGGTGACATCAGATTGCTCATAGCCTTCCTTGTCCTCTTTCAGCAGGCCCATGTAGCGCTCGGTGTAGATGGAATCGTAGTTCACCTGATCGGTAACAGGAGCAACGGCCACTCCGGCCTTGAAGCGGTCGGAATGCGTCATCGCATAGAGAGTCATCGATCCGCCGTTCGACCAGCCCCAGATCGCGACGCGGCTGCCATCAATTTGCGGATACTGCGCCAATAGTTGATCGAGCGCCGTGAGCTGATCTTTCAATTCGATCGCGCCGAATTCATGCCGGATCGCGGTCTGAAATTTCTTATCGCGGCCGGGCGTCCCGCGATTGTCGACCGCGAAAATCGCGAATCCCTTGCGCGCAAGAATTTCGTCAAACGCGCTGGGCAAACTCTTCGTGACCATCTGCGCTGCCGGCCCGCCGTAGATATCGATGATCAGCGGAATCTTCCCATTCACCGCGCCATCGGGTGGCAGCAGGAGCCGCCCATACAAAATCGTTCCATCGTCGGCTTTGAACTCAAGCTGCTTCGGCGCACGCAATCCGTATTCCGCAACTTCATCCTGCCCCTTCCACACATCGCTGCACGATCCGCCCACGGTGCACAACGCGATGCCAGGCGTGCTCTGCGGCCCAGCGAACCTTTGCGTGTAGTGCTTGCCGTCATCGCTGAAGTCGGCGTAGTGCTCGCCCTCTTCAGTCGTTAGCTGCTTCTCGCCGGAGCCATCCAGCTTCACCGAAAAAATCTGCCGCTGCCGCGGGTCGCCCTGGTTGGACGCGTAAAACAACGTTCCAGCCGATTCATCGATCCCATCCACGCCCAGCACTTCGTACTCGCCTTTAGTCAGCTGCACTTCCAGCTTCGCGTCGGCCGCCATCGGATTCTGCTGGTCAAAACTGTAGAGATAAAGATGCATGTTGCCGTCTCGCCAGCTCGGCCAGACGAATTTTCCGTTCTTCAGGAACCGCACTTCATTGTGCTCGAAATCGATCCACGCTCCGGGCGTCGTTTCCGTCAGCACGATGCGCGACTTTCCCGACTTCACGTCCACAAAGTGCAAATCCATCTTGTCTTCGTTGCGGTTCAGCACCTCCGCCCACACCACGCCGTCGCGCACCCAACCAAAGCGCGGAATGTAAGTGTCCGGGTCGCTGGTCAGCGAGAGCCACTTCGTTTTTCCATTGTCGGTATCGACCACGCCGAGCTTCACCACGGGATTGGGATCGCCAACCTTCGGATATTTTTCCTGATCAACAGTCGGATGCGTCGGAATCCAATCCGTGATGGGATAGGTCGGGACGTTGGTCTCGTCCATGTGTAGGAAGACGATGTTGCGATTATCCGGCGACCAGAAATAGTTGCTGCGCACGCCCAACTCTTCCGCGTAGACCCAATCGATATCGCCGTTGAAAAAGTTGTCGCCCGTGTCTTTGGTAAGCTGCCGCTCGCTCTTGCCGCTCACCGGCCGAACGTAGAGATTGTGTTTGCGCGTGTAGGCCACGCGGCTGCCGTCGGGAGAAAATTTGGGATCGCCGCTCGGATCGGACGCAGACGTAAACTGTATCGCGGTCTCAGAGGCAAGATCATAGAGCCAGAGCTGTCCCTGCGAATCGAAGATGAGATGCTTCGAATCCGGCGCCCACAAATATGCCGCGACGTGATACCGAGTGAGCCGTTCTTTCTCCCGCTCGTTCTTCACTTTGTTCACGTCGGGATCGAGCGAGGCCAGCTTGGCCGCGCTCACCAGAACTTTTTTCTCTCCGGTCGCCGTATCGGCATACCACAGTTCGCCTTTTTCTCCCTCGCGCTGCACGTAAGTCAGCTTGCCTCCATCGGGACTCCACTCCAGGGTCTCAGGGCCGCGACCGGCGAGGCCGCCAGGCTGGAACATTGACTCGATCGTCAGAGGCTTGGTGGGAGAAGTCTGCGCAGCAGACGGAATGGCGGCAAGAATCAAAATCGCAGGCACGGCAAGGCAAGCGGAGAATAAAGTTTTTTTCACGAAATCCCTCTCAGGCAAGAAATTACAGCGGATCGTACGCGGAACGATCAGCAAACGAACGAGTGTACACCGCACCCCACCCGGCGTGCACGGTGCACATGCTAAAATCGAGGTAGTCCCAATGCGGAATGCTTCCTGACATCGAAAACCTGCTGAAGCTGCAAGAGGTGGATAAGGACATCCGCCGCCTGCAGGACGAAATCGCCCAATTCCCCAAACGCATAGCCACAATCGAGCAGCAGCTCGCCGGCCACAAAGCCCAGCTCGAAAAGGCCCAGGCCGCCGTCAAAGCCGACGAAGCCAACCGCCGCAAATACGACACCGCGATCGGCGATCTGCGCGGCAAAATTTCGAAATACCGCGACCAGTCCCTCGACGTAAAAACCAACGAGCAATACAAGGCGCTGTTGCACGAGATCCAGTTTGCGGAAAAGGAAATTGCCGCAAACGAAGATAAGATTCTCGAGCTGATGGTCAACGCCGACACCCGCGACAAAGAAGTCAAAGCGGCGCAGGCGGAGCTGAAAGAAGAAACGGCCGAGATCGAGAAGGAAAAAGAAGAAGCGCGCCAGCGCACCGCGGTCGACGAAAAGCTGCTCACCGAAGAGCGCGCCAAGCGCGAGCAGCTGCGCGGCGGAGTCGAAGAAGATTTGCTCCGCCATTACGAGCGCGTCAGCAAATTCCGTGGCAGCGGCATCGCCGAAGTGCGCGATCACAAATGCATGGGCTGCCAGGTCATGCTGCGCCCGCAGACCTACAACGAAATTCGCTCCGGCAATCACATCGTCTTCTGCGACTCATGCCAGCGCGTTCTCTATTTCAATCCCAAGGAAGAACTCGTCGAGAAGAAAGAGACGATTCATCGCCCCAAGCGCCATCATCCAAAAATCGACGCGCAACAAGCCTGGTACTATCGCGCGGAATACGCCGATGCCGGCGAAGTCTACATCTGCCTGACTAACGCGGGCGGCCAGGCCACGCGCCGCGTCTATGAAATCCACACCGGACGCCTGACCGGCGACATTCTCACCCGCGAAGGCGACTACCGCCAGGCCTTCCCGGAAGACATCACCGGCGCCATGCGCCTCAACGGCAGCTGGAGCGAAGACGAACTCGAAGCCTGGGGAACAGAGGCGCCCATGGTAGTGCTAGACGCCCTGCAAGCCGATCTCGATCTAGCTCGCCACGAAATGGCCGCCCGCCCCGCCGCCAAGCCAGAAGCCCAACCCACCGAACAAGCCGCCAGCTAACAATTCATGGAACCGCGGACGCATTCGTCCGCCCGGCGAAAAGCCCCGCCAAAGCCCCATTCACAAATAACTAAGCCACTCCCAATCCCGATGCCGCCCGCGAAACTCCATAAACCACCGGCACGGAAAATAGAGCAGACCCACGGCAACAATCCACATCGCATACACAAACGGCAACCCATGACCATATCCCGCAGGTCGCTGCGCAAAGTCCGCAATCACCGTGCCATACCAAACCGGCTGATGAAAGATCAGCGACACCACGATCGACATCAAATGAATGACATAAAGGTGAAGCACGTAGTAGCAAAGCGGAACTCGCCCAAACACCATCAGAATGCGCGCGAATCCGCGTTCCGCCGTGGTTCCATCCAGCAATCCAAGCAGGATGAGCGAAAGCCCGAGAGTAATCATCAGATAGTCGAGCGATGGCGGATACTTCAGCACATTGAAAAACGAAACCAGCGTCAACGAAAGTGTCGGCTGAACGCTCCAAGGTCCGGCAGAACGCGGATACCCAAAAGGCAACCCGGCGATCCCGTTTCCGTAAAAATTGAATCCGCGTAGCACAAAGAACAGCGAGGTGGCTGCAATGCCGATCGTCAAAATCCATTTGCGCCGGTCGGGCCGCGACAACAGGGATCCGAAAACAAAACCAGCTGCCATCACTCCGACCCATGGGATCAGAACGTAGCGCACCGAAAATGCGAAATGAGCGGTCAGCGCAATGCGCGCGGGCGTGTGCAGCAGAACCCACACCCAACCGAACCTCCCAAACCACGCCGGATTCACGCGGTCGAGCAGATTGTGCGTGGCAATCATGCCCAGGCTGAGTCCGGCGATCCAGCGCACCGGCAGGCGCACGATCAGCGCCATCGCCACCATGCTCCACCCCAGAATCCAGATCACGCCGCCGTGTGCCCAAGGCACAAATCCCCACGCAAAGTCGACCACGGTGAGTTCAAGCAGCACCAGCCACAGGCCGCGCGTGACAAAGAACCGCGACAGCTGCGAAATCGACTTGCCCCGCCGCGTCGACAGAAACGCTCCCGTGCCCGCCAGAAACGCAAATACCGGCGCGCAAAAGTGAGTGACGAAGCGCGTGAAAAAAAGCGCCCCGGACGTATGCACCAAATCCTCCGGAGGAAATCGCAGATTGGTGAAAAAGTCCCGCGTGTGATCCAGCGCCATGAGCACCATGACAAGTCCACGCAGCACATCGACCGAAACCAGCCGGGGAGACGGCGCAGCAACCAGCGAAGCAGCAACCAGAGAAGGCTTGGTGCGAACCGAGACAAGTACAGAAGAGTTGGCGGCCGTCACCATGCCCCAACTCGCACAAGCGGATGAAAAAGTGTCCTCATCCTCAGATGTTATCGGGCAGCCGCGCGCGGCAAATCTACAGCATGTAAAGAATTTGTCTTAATTTCGTATGTGGTGCAGCGGTGTGTGAGAAGGGCTAAAGTACGTTTTGAGCGTAATCGAGATTTTTCGTCACTCATCCCGTCTATGTGTGTCTCGCCCGAGTACCGCTCATCACTGACGATGGCTGATGTCGGCGCTGATGACACGCACTAGCTCACATCTCTGTCCCGAGGGGCTCAAAGACGTGACCCTCATCACTGACAACCGTACCCCCTCGCGCTGACACTGGACCGGTAAGTTTTCTCGCCTCCTCGAAGAGCATCCCTCCGTTCAGACGCTCGCCCCTTGAGGCGGACGGCCCCGATTCCCAGGTCCAGTTAGGAGACATCACCTATGCGCCGAATCCTCGCTTTGTTAGCGGTTATCTTTGCCAGTACTCTGGCCATGGCGACATCGATTGTGGTGAATTGCGATGCCGGCCAATCCTTGAGCCAAGCTCTCTCTACTCTCAACAAGAACACCCCGAACACTGTCTGGGTCAAAGGAACCTGCGCCGAGTACGTTCTGATTGACGGGTTCGAAGAGCTCACCATCAACGGTACAAAAGGTGCCGCGCTGCAGCAGCCCAGTATCACCCCGCCTACGCCCCTCGTCTTCGTGCTGTCCATCTACGCTTCGCGAGGCGTCACCATCTCTGGCCTTGCCTTTCACTCCCTGCCGACAGCGTTCAGCAGTATTGCCGTGGGATATGGGAGCACCGACGTTATTCTGCAGAACTTAGCCATCGACGGTCCCTGGGGAATCGTCGTCTTTGATGCCAGCCAAGTCTTCGTCAACGGCGTCACCATCACTATATCCGGCGGATACGCCGCCCTGGCCGCGTGGGACAAATCCGACGTTCACATCAAGGATTGCTCCTTCCAGCGAGCCTCCGACTCCAATTTCTATGCTGGCATCACCGTCTCGTCCGGTCATGTCACCATGCAGGGCAGCACCATCCGCGAAATGCAGCAAGGCATCACCGTAGGTGCCAACGGAAGCGTTGACCTGGTTTATTACGACGCCACCAGTCCGGTTAGCGACGTATTCATGAACAATTCGCCAGGGATCAACTACAACGGTGTGGTCGTTTCCAATGACTCGTCCCTGAACATCAGCACTGCCAAGTTGCACATCGTCGGTGCCGGACAAACGTACGGATGGGATACCGGGGCAATCCTGGTACAGAACGAATCATCCCTCGATGCCGGCGCGAGCCTGGTGATCACAAGCAGCCATGGGCAAGGTGTCGTGGTCAGCAACAATTCCCACGCGAACCTGGCCGGCTCCAGCATTACCGGAAGCCAGCACGGAGGTCTGGTCGTGGTCAACGGTTCCACCGCGACGGTGTACAGCAGCAGTCCTTTGACGACAATCAGCGCGAATCAGGTCGATTTGTTCTGTGATTCCAGATCGCAAATTGCCGGTGCCATGAATATTAGCGGCGCCGCTGTCTTACAGTGTGCGAATCTGGTGTCCGATATTTACGAGAGCATGCCGTAATCACGTCCGGATCATGACTCTACACCGCCCCATCTCGGGGCGGCATTTTTCTTTTCAAAATGCGTCCCGTATAACTGTTGTTAACAGGCGATTTCACTCAAATTTCGACTTCCTTCGATTCAGTTCACATCTGAAGCGTTTGAAAGTAGTCGGAACATGAGCGTAATTAGGATGTTTCGACAGTCCGGTTGGAAGGTTCGCAGGCGGCGCTGTGTGCGGCGCGTCACTGACAAGACTAGCCACGCTCCTGTCAACTAGCAGTTGGATTCCTTCATCTTGTGGCCTCCTGCAGAACGCGGTCCCACCGGACTCGGCTTTTTCTGTGAGCCGGCCCAAACTTTGATTGTCGCGCCGGTTGTTGTGTGGTCATTGGCGAAATCAGGCATCCCGCCCCGCAGGTTGGACCGGGCTCAAGCCTGGCCACTACCGGAAGGTGGAAAAACCTCGCCGACCCGATGGGACAGCGCTGGAGGAAGAACAGGGGTGACGAAATGCGCCAGGCGCTCGCGACACTGATCTTCATCGGAATGACCACTCTCGGCGTTAAGCCGACTCAAGCGCAGGCAGATCAAAATCTCCGGGCGTGGTGGGCCGGAGCCGAAATTGGAGAGGGGCAGCTCAGCCTTGCCTCCGACCAAATTCACCGCAACCGGACGCCAACCTTCGCGCTTGGCTTTCTCGGCGGTCACAGATTGGGTCACCAAGCCCGCGTTGGGCTGGAGATAGACGGCTGGCTGCTCCAAGCGTCCAACCTGAACGACCCGACCGTTGGCGAAAGTGTGAGCAATGTGTTGGGCGTAATTGACGTCTTCCCAGCACGCAAGATCCCCCTGTTCATCCGCGGCGGGGGCGGTCTCGCGATGTATCAAAACAATCGCCCCGTAGAATCGGGCGGTACAGGATGGTCCTGGACAGGGGGTGCGGGATACGAGGTTCGTTTTAGCGAGAGACTGGGGCTCGCTCCGATGGTGGGATATGCGTACGGCAGCTTTGACGATGTTCGCAACCCTATCACGATCGAGACGGGCCGCCACTATTCGGTAGTCGAGTTCAAGGTCGCGGCGATCTGGCACTTCGGAAGGAAAGCCGGAGAATAAGGACTGAAAAATAGCAACCTCCTGACCTTTGCGAGTTTGTGCTATTGGTCAGAATAGGACCTTCGGGGGAGGTACACATGTGTACGCAGACTCGGTGGGCGACTGTGAGTTTGGCCCTGATGTGGTTGACGCTTGGTTTGTCGAGCAGCAGTATCGCTCAAACGAAGCTCTACGATGATTTCAGGTCGAAGCGAATTGACCCCTCAAAATGGGTCGGGGAGAAGGCTTCGCTTGCCCCCGGCAGCGACAAAGACCGACGCGAGGTGAGCGTCGGAATAGTCGGGGAAGAAGAGGACCGCAGCTTGCGAATTTCGCAGACGAATTACTCCGCGATCACAGACAACAACGGATCAAGCGGAATTGGATTCGGCCTCGGATTTGCTAAACCCAGCCAACTGAAAGCTGTCTCGTTCACTCTCTCGGTCGATGAAGTTCAAGTGGTCGATTGCGGGAGCAATCCCTCTTTCGGCACGGTCGGTTTCTTCGGGGACTACTTCAACCCCACAGGGGCAACGAACGGCCAAACCGGTGACATAGTGGCCTCGATCGGCGTTACTCGTTTCTCCCGGACTGGAGGTCTCGATGTGGGAGGGTCCGTCTCTCAGTGCCAGGACGCGGAGTGCGATGGCCAAACGACGCTCTCGTTTCAGGACCTCGGCCCTGTAATGGCTGGAAGAACGAACACACTTGCAGCAATTTGGGATCAGAACAATCATCAGTTTATTTTTCGCTTGAACAATAATCCCCCGATCGCTGTACCGTACACGGTGCCGGACAGTTTTCCCCCCGGAAACGCCGACAAAAGCTTCTTCGTGTTTGGCGACGTTCCCCACTGCACCACGAAGCCCCGACCGTTCGCTTCGATCACCGCACGTTTCGGCGACGTTTACGTGAACCCGTAATCTCGCCAGAAGAACATACTCTCGTCCAAACGCCGATGCTCTCGGCGCGAGGCACTCACCCTGTCTTGGCTCAATCACCCCAACGTCGCCACCATTTTCGATTTCAATACCAATGAAGATGGCAGGCCACACACTCACTAGTTCATCATTGCACTCCGCCCGCACTCCCCCTAGCCAAGCCTCGGCATTACTATGGCTCTATGCCCCCAACTCCCGGTTTCACGGCTCTAACTCAAGTGAAGCTCTCGCCCCGCGGCGCCACACGATTGAAGCAAGGTCACGTCTGGGTCTACCGCTCCGACATCGCAAGCGCCGACGGCGTGGAACCCGGTTCCCTGGTCACGGTCACTGATCACCGCGGCAGGCCGCTAGGCGCCGCGCTCTACTCCAGCTCCTCGCAAATCGCGATTCGCCTGATCTCGCACGATCCGGTAGCAGACTTTCCCCAACTCCTCCGCCAAAGAATTTCCGACGCCATCAACTACCGCGAAAAAATCGTACGCGACACCAACGCCTACCGCCTCATCTTCAGCGAAGCCGACTTTCTACCCGGCCTGATCGTCGACCGCTACAACAAGATCCTCTCGCTCCAAATTCTCACCCAAGCAACGGACGCCGAACCGATCCGCGAAACCGTCCTCTCTGAACTGACGCAACGCCTGAACCCAGCAGCCATCGTCGAACGAGTCGACCCTCGTGTTCGCGAACTGGAAACTCTTCCGCTGCGCCCATCAGCCCTGCTGCAAGGCAAAAAGTCATCCACAACGTTCACCATGAACGGAATCCAATTCCACTACGACGCGCTAGAAGGCCAAAAAACCGGAGCCTTTCTCGATCAGCGCGAAAACTACGCCGCCGCCGCGCAATACGCCCACGGCGAAGCCCTCGACGTTTTCTGCTATCAGGGAGGCTTCGCCCTCCACCTCGCCCGGGCCTGCGACCAAGTCACCGGAGTCGACAGCTCCCGCCCCGCGCTAGAAGTTGCCGACCAGAATGCCGACCTCAACAAAAAGCAGATCAAAAAAGAAATCGAGTGGATCGAAGCCAACGCCTTCGACCTCCTCAAAGACTACGCATCGTCCAACCATCACTACGACACCATCGTCCTCGACCCGCCCGCCTTCGCCAAAACCAAGCGCGACCTCGACTCCGCCCTACGCGGCTACAAAGAACTCAACCTGCGCGCCCTAAAGATGCTTCGCCCCGGCGGCATCCTCGTCACCTGCTCGTGCTCCTATCACGTGGGGCAGGCAGATTTCTTCGACATGCTGGGCTCAGCCGCCCTCGACGCCCACCGCACGCTGCGCCTGATCGAGGTCCGAGGCCAGTCCAAAGACCACCCCACGCTGCTGAATGTGCCCGAAACCGCCTACCTGAAGTGCATCGTCGCGCATGTAAGTTAAAGAAAAACAAGCATATTTTGTATATTGACAATACTACGCTCAACTTTTATGATTCTTTTGCGCTAATTACGCGTCTAATTGCTTGACAGCGCCTGAGGATCGACTCCCAGGCCAGTCGCGAAATTCAAAAAGTCTCTGACCAAACTAAATTTCTGAAGGAGGAAGTAGCCATGACCGTATTAACCCGTTGGGAGCCGTTCCGCGAATTTGCCACCCTGCAGGACCGCATCAACCGCGTATTCCGCGATTCCTACAGCGGAGGTGACCGCGACGAATCTCTCACCACCTCCAGCTTTGCCCCCGCCGTCGACGTCTACGAAGACGAGCACAAGGTCACCTTGAAGATCGAAGTGCCCGGAATCGACGAGAAAGATATCGACGTCCGCGTGGAGAACAACACTCTCACTGTGCACGGCGAGCGCAAGATCGAAAAGGAAGAGAAAGAAGAGAACTATCGCCGTGTGGAGCGTCAGTACGGCAGCTTCACCCGCAACTTCACCCTGCCCCAGACCGTGGACACCGAAAAAGTTTCGGCGAACTACGACAAGGGCGTCCTGAAGATCACGCTGCCCAAGAAAGCCGAAGCCAAGCCCAAGCAGATCAAGGTCAACGTCGGCACTGAGAAGACCCTGGAAGCAAAAGGCCCCGGCAAAGCCGCGTAAGGTTGCAGTGCGAAAGGGCCAAGCAATGACCGTGTGGGGACGGGCGGCCTCGCCCGTCCCGCGATGGCGAAGCCGAGCGCATCTGCGCGCAAGCGAACACATGCGTGATCGACCGTGGAAGAGCGGCCCTTCAGGGCCGCGTCCAAGATGAACGGGAAGGGCACGACTTCAGTCGTGCCGTAACCGGCCAGAAGAAACCGGGGCTTTAGCCCCTGAGGGTCCACGGGAGGCGGCAGAGGTGACCGCCTCCTGTTTATTTTGGAATTGCGGAGTATTGCAATCGAGCAATTTGAAACCGTTTCCAACAAAACGTTTTCCAATTACTCAATTACCAAATTCTACAATTACGAAATCGAGGTTCCCATGCCCATCCGTTGGGACAAATTCACCGTAAAAGCCCAGGAAGCCGTCCAGCGCGCCAGCCAGCTAGCGTCTGAGCACGGCAATCCCGAGCTGCAGCCGCTGCATCTCCTGGCCGCGCTGCTAGAAGACAAAGAAGGCATAGTTCCCCCGGTGCTGGAAAAAATCGGCATCGGCCCGCAGGCCGTGCTGAGCGAAGTCTACAGCCAGATCGACAAGCTCCCCAAAGTCTCTGGCGAATCCGCGCAGGCCACGCTCTCCAACGAAGTCAACAAGCTGCTCGAGCAGGCCTTCAAAGAAGCCAGCAACTTCAAAGACGAGTACGTCTCCACCGAGCACCTGCTGCTAGCCATCACGCATCTCAAGCGCGACGCGGCCCAGCAAACGCTAGCCGCACACGGCGCAACCTATGACGCAATCCTCAAAGCCCTAACCGTCGTCCGCGGATCGCAAAAAGTCACCGACCAGAATCCCGAAGCCAAATACCAGGCGCTCGAACGTTACGCCCGCGACCTCACCGAACAGGCCCGCCGCGGCAAACTCGATCCGGTCATCGGACGCGACGAAGAAATCCGTCGCGTGGTGCAGGTACTCTCGCGGCGCACGAAAAATAACCCCGTGCTGATCGGCGAACCTGGTGTTGGCAAGACCGCAATCGTCGAAGGCCTCGCCCAGCGCATAATTTCTGGCGATGTACCGGAAGCTCTGAAGAACAAGCGCGTAGTCGCGCTCGATCTCGGAGCCATGCTCGCCGGAGCAAAGTATCGCGGCGAATTCGAAGACCGCCTCAAAGCGGTTCTAAAAGAAATTGAAGATTCGTCCGGCCAAGTAATTCTCTTCATCGACGAGTTGCACACATTAGTCGGCGCCGGCGCGGCCGAAGGCGCCATCGACGCCTCCAACATGCTCAAGCCCGCGCTCGCCCGCGGAGAACTGCGAGCCATCGGCGCAACCACGCTCAACGAATATCGCAAGTACATCGAGAAAGACGCGGCCCTCGAGCGCCGCTTCCAGATTGTCTTCGTCGGCGAGCCCAACGTCGAAGACACCATCGCGATCCTCCGCGGCCTGAAAGAGAAGTACGAAGTGCATCACGGCGTCCGCATCAAAGATTCCGCCATCGTCTCGGCGGCCACGCTTTCGCACCGCTACATCTCCGACCGTTTTCTGCCCGACAAAGCCATCGACCTGGTCGACGAAGCCGCAGCGTCGCTGCGCATCCAGATCGATTCTCTTCCGACCGACATCGATCAGCTCGAACGCCGCGCCACGCAACTGGAAATCGAAAAGCAGGCGCTAAAGAAAGAAGACGATCCGAATTCAAGAGAGCGGTTAGGAGTGATCGAAAAAGAACTCGCCGAGATCCGCGAGAAATCCAACACGCTGAAAGCGAACTGGAAAAAAGAAAAAGATCTCATTGCCCGAATCCGCGAACTGAAAGAACAGATCGAGAAACTGAAAGTCGAAGAGCAAAGCGAACTGCGCAAAGGCAACAACGAGCGAGTCGCGGAAATCCGCTACGGCAAGATTCCCCAAGCCGAGCAGGAACTCGCCAGACTCTCTAAGCAAATGGAGAGCGGCGGCAAGCAGCGCATGCTCAAAGAAGAAGTCGACGAAGAAGACATCGCCCGCATCGTCTCCAAGTGGACCGGCATCCCGGTCTCAAAGATGCTCGAAGGCGAAGTTAAAAAACTCCTCACCATGGAAGAGCGCCTGCGCCAGCGCGTCGTCGGCCAGGACGCCGCACTCGAACGCGTCGCCAACGCCATTCGCCGCTCGCGCGCCGGACTAAGCGACCCCAAGCGCCCGATCGGCTCATTCATATTCCTAGGTCCAACGGGTGTCGGAAAAACTGAAGTAGCTCGCGCCCTCGCCGAATTTCTCTTCGACGACGAGCACGCCATGCTGCGCATCGACATGTCCGAGTACATGGAGAAGCACTCCGTAGCCCGCCTAATCGGCGCGCCTCCCGGATACGTCGGCTACGAAGAAGGCGGCCAGCTCACCGAACAAGTCCGCCGCAGGCCCTACGCGGTCGTGCTCTTCGACGAAATCGAAAAAGCGCACCCCGACGTCTTCAACGTCCTGCTGCAAATGATGGACGACGGCCGCTTAACGGACGGCAAAGGCCGAGTAGTAGATTTCAAGAACACCATCATCATCATGACCTCAAACATCGGCTCGCAATTCTTGCAAGCCGAAGGCTTGCGTTCGGAAGCAGAGTTTGAAAAGGCATCGGAGCAAGTAATGACCCAGCTCCACGCCCACTTCCGTCCCGAATTCCTGAACCGCGTGGACGACATCATCGTCTTCCACCCGCTGGGCAAAGACCAGCTGGTAAAGATCATCGAACTGCGCCTCGAAGACGTCCGCCGCCTGTTAGCCGATCGCAAAATTTCGCTAGAGTTAACCGACTCTGCGAAAGATCTGCTCTTCACCCAAGGCTACGACCCAAACTTCGGAGCAAGGCCGCTCAAACGAGCGATCCAAAAATTCGTGCAGGACCCGCTAGCAATGAAAATTCTAGACGGCCAAGTCCTCCACGGCGACCACGTAGTGGTCGACGCAGAAAAGGGAAAGATGAAGTTCGAAGTCAGCAAGCGAGTGGGACAACGAGTAGGAGAAAAAGAACCAGCAAAAACCAAACGCTAGTTCCCGAACCAGACCTGATCGATGAGCCTGATCAATGGGGCGCGGGTGCCCGCGCCCGCGTCTGCTGACAGCGCAGAAAACGCAGCCGAGAAAAGTAGCCCAAAAAAAGGAGTGAGAGCTGCAACAGACGCATGACATCACGCACACCCTAGGGCGTCATCCCGACCGAAGCCGTTCTTCAGGCGTAGGGAGGGATCTCCCCAAAACGAATCCCGGGGAGACAACCGTCCGCCAGCGTAGTACTTGTTCAGAAACTCGGCGGCAGTCTCGCCACGGTGGGATGAACTGCACGCTCGCAAGCCGCGAAGCGGCGAAAGAGTGCAGCCCATGGCGTAAGCCATGGGTCAGAGCGCGAAGTCATCCAGCCCCGTAGGGGCGGAAGACGAGTTTCTTAACGGACTCCGTGAACTTCGGCGTTCGTTATAACACCCTTCATTTCTTCTCGAACGCCTCCAGCGCAGTCGGCGCCTGAGCCAAATAAAATCCCGCCCCAGCGTGAAGCGCAATCAGCAGCCCATACCAAAGCAGCCGCACTCCAATCTTCACCATCGAAATCGGCGCGACCAGCAAGAAAATCGCCGGGACCATGCCCAGCATTCCCGCCAGCGAGCCCAGCGCTGCAACTTAAGAAGTCCCCAACCGATCATGCACCACAAGATGCCGAAAACAAGCGCGTACCATTCCCCATAAAACTCCAGTTCATTCCAAAGCGGCGCTCGAACGGGCAAATCAAAGGAAGTAGTCAGCTTCAACGCCGCGAAAGCGCAGCCGTAGGCGCCAGCCAAAAGATAATAAATTCCGATCGCGGTGACGCCCGCAGGGCGCTCCATCGCTCACCAGTAGAGCATGGAGCGACCATTTTCTCTCGATGGCAATTTTTCTCCGCGAACTTCTGTATGATGTGACGCGAGATTTCGTCCGCGAGGTCACGCAACTATGCGACTTACCTTCCCCTTGATTCTCGCTGTAATCCTGTCGGCAACGTTCTCTTTCTCTCAAGCCGAAATGAAATGGAAAATCCACGACCCTAACCGTCCGCTCCCGCCGATCGTCGAGCCCGGAACCTCAAGTACGCAAGACAAAGCCGGAACGCCGCCATCAGACGCCACCGTGCTTTTCGACGGCAAAGATCTCTCTCGCTGGGTCGACAAAGACAACAAACCCGCAAAATGGAAAGTAGAAAACGGCTACATGGAAGTGGCGCCGGGAACCGGCAACATTTCTTCCCGCGATTCCTTCGGAGACTGCCAGCTCCACGTCGAGTTCGCCGAGCCCAGTCCAGCGCACGGCGAGAGCCAGGAACGCGGCAACAGCGGAGTCTTTCTGCAGGGCCTCTACGAAGTCCAGGTGCTCGACTCGTACGAAAATCAAACGTACGCTGACGGCCAAGCCTCGGCTGTCTACGGACAATATCCGCCGCTGGTCAACGCCTCGCGCCCGCCCGCGCAATGGCAGAGCTACGACATCATCTTTCATCGCGCACATTTCAAAGACGGCAAGCTCACGCATCCGGCGCGCGTCACCGTTCTGCACAACGGCCTGCTCGTGCAAGACAACGTCGAACTCACCGGCCCCACAGCGCATGGTGAGCGGCCGCCCTACAAGCCGGGTCCTGACAAAGGTCCTCTTCAACTACAAGACCACGAATTTCCCGTACGCTTCCGCAACATCTGGATTCGCGAATTAAAAGATTAAGAAACTTGGCCACGGATTAACACAGATTTCCACCGATCAAAATTCTTATCCGCGAGTATCCGTGTAAATCCGTGGCCAACGGTTTTACGCAGGTCATCCCACGCGGGCCAGTCGGCGAATCGACATCGCCGTGAATAGAGTTGTAATCGTCACCAGAACCGTCGCGTAGAGCAGCGGCCCACCGTGACTGGAAGGTCCGATATTGTTCGCGAGCCGGTCCATATTCGGCGCGCCCACGAGCCACAAGCCAAGTTTATCCAGATAAAACGCAGGAGAAATGAATTCCAGCGGCTGCACCGATTTGGGCAGCGGATAAAAAAGTCCGCCCAAATGCATGAAGGGCAGATAAGCAAGATTGGCGAAAGCCGGAGCGCT
Source organism: Candidatus Solibacter sp. (assembly GCA_035501655.1). Taxonomy (GTDB): domain Bacteria; phylum Acidobacteriota; class Terriglobia; order Terriglobales; family Acidobacteriaceae; genus Sulfotelmatobacter. Next base: position 98,456 of record DATJVU010000033.1, on the reverse strand, counting down.
CTTGCCTGACGCGCGCGTGCCAATGAACAGCCCAATCGCGCCGAAGGGAAGCGATCCCGCAACATCAAGCAGCGTGATGCCGAAATATTGCGAGACGCTCAATCCCGGATGTCCAATCGCCACAGCAGCCGCGATCAGCGTAAGCACGACAATCAGCGCGAACAGAGTCGTCATCACCAGCTTCGCCATCAGGTTCGCTCCGTAGGGCATGGGCAAAGCACGTTTCAGCGTCATCAGCCCCTGCTCGCGTTCGGTGGCGACGAACATGCCGAATCCGAACATGCCCGGTCCCATCACTCCGAACACAGCCCAGTTCACGAACATGATCTTGGCTACCGTCGGGTCGCCGTGGCTCATGTTGCCCGCCAGCAGAACGCCGAACAGAACGTAGAGCACGATCGGAAGCAATAAAAATGGAATGGAAAACGCCGGAGCGCGCATCGCGCGCAGGCATTCAAATTTAATTTCGGTCGCGTACGCGCGCCACAGCTTGGCACTCGACATTTCCATGCTCGCTGCGCCTACATTTGAAATTGGCAAACTGGTTGCGCTCATGATGCGACCTCCTGGTCTGTATGAGTCTGGGTGAGTTCGGTAAAGGCCTCAGCAAGTCCGGCGCTGCGGACTTCGAGTCCAGAAAAATCTGCGGCCGATTCGACGAGCCGCCGCACAACCGCGTCAGCATCGCTCGCCGTAATCTCGAGGCGTTCGCGGTCGCGATTGACGCTTTGCACTCCGGGCCAAGCCGCAACAATGTTGGGCGCGAGCGATGTTGAGCACGTGATGTGCTTGCGTCCGACAATCGCGCGCATTTCGGCAACGGTTCCAGAAGTGACGGCTTTTCCTTTTGCAATCACCACGACTCTGTCGGCCAATGCTTCGGCTTCTTCGAGATAGTGAGTCGTCAGCACGATTGAGCAGCCATCGTGGATCAGCTGCCGCAACGCGGCCCACATGACGGTGCGCGCCTGAATATCGAGGCCAACCGTCGGCTCATCGAGAAAAAGCAGTGCAGGCTTTCCACACATTGCCAGCGCAAATTGCGCCTGCCGCTTCTGTCCTCCGGAGAGCTTGCCATACGGACGATCGGCTAAGGCGGTGGTGTTGGTCAGGCGCAGCACTTCTTCGATTGCGAGCGGCTCGGGATAATAACTGGCGATCAACTCGATGTGCTCGCGTACTTTGAGTTCCCCGGCGAGCGTGACCTCCTGCATCATGACGCCGATGCGACGGCGCACTTCAATCTGCAGCGGAGATTTTCTGAACAGCCGCGCTGTCCCTGCATCCGGCTCGCGCAGGCCGAGCAGCAATGAGATTGCCGTTGACTTGCCTGCGCCGTTTGGGCCTAGCACCGCCAGCAACTCGCCTGGCCGCACTTCGAGGTCGAAGCCGTCGAGCGCGTTGATCGCGCCATAACGCTTTTTTACTCCTGAGAGTTCTGCGAGAGATTCTCGATTCATTCCGTCCTCCTTATTCAGAATCGTTTTTCAAGTTCGTTTCGAGGCGTACTAATCCGGGCGCGCGGGTTTGCCCACGCCGTCGGTGTCGTTTTTTTGAAAAGAAAAAGTGCTACAGGACCCCGTTGATCTCCTGCGTCATGCGGATGGCTTGATGCCGCCGCTGCAACCAGCGCCGCAGATGCGGCGCGCTGTACCACGCGTAGATCGCCACGCTGATTAGGTGGTAGATCCACATCCAGCTCAGCACGCCCCACAGAATCGTGCCGTTGAATGCGTCTGCAATTTGTTTTGCGTGAGCCGCGTCCGGGGCTGCACCGGCGACCAGTACATATGGAAAGCTCTTGATCATCGGATATTGCAGGCCGAGCGCCACCGCGTTGATGACAAGCCGCGAGATTGGAAGCAGGCTGCTCCATTTGGGCCGCGCGAGGTTGACGGAGCGCTGCGCGATTCCTGCTGCGAGTAAGAGCAGGATGGGCCAGAAGAAGCGGTGCCACGCTGGAGCCAGCGCCAGGCTGTTGGCTGCGGATCCGAATAAGAGATTTGGGTAGACCGGCACCAGCGTCCACCACAGCGAGAAGACCGACCAAATACAAATTCCGCTGATCGAACACCAGGGCGCGATGGGAATCATTGTGGCCAATTCTGCTGGCGGGTAGTACCACGGTTGCGGATATTTGCGGCGTATCAGATTCAGAATGGTGAACGTCAGCGTTACTACCAATACCTGGATCAGGCCTGTGCGGAATAGCACCCAGAGTCCGAGCGGCTGGCGGAGATACAAGAAGATCAGAACCGTGAATCCCAGAGCCAGCGAGAGATTCAATCCGAGAATGATCAGGTACATCGGGAAAAGCTCGGGACCGATGAGCTCCCAGCCGATGGTGAGGCTGCGGTCGTTTTGGCGGTAGCGGCGCGCGACGGTCATGGGATCGCCGTAGTCTTTGAGGAGCTTCATCTCTTCGGTGTCGCGCAGCGGACGGCCGAGTTCTTCCTGGCGCGTGTCGATTTGTTGATGAAGTTCGTCGCGTAGCTCGGCGACTATGTCGTCTCGCTGGCTGCGCGGCAGGTAGCGCCTCACTGCTCTTAAATAGCTGTCGAGAAGTTCCATGGCGTTTGTCCCTAAGGTTCCTTACTTTTAAGCTTCCTGCAGGATGCGTTCTAGCGAACTGTTGATTCGTCCCCATTCGTATAGCAGCTGCTGCAGGACTGTCGTGCCCATTTCTGATAGACGGTAAAAGCGCTTGTTGCGCTTGTCTTCTTCGCGCCATTGGCTGACTAGTAATCCCTGGCTTTCTAGGCGACGGAGGAGGGGATAGAGTGTGCCTTCGTCTATTTCCAAGCCGTCGTCTGCCAGGGCCTTGCGGAGCGTGTAACCGTAGCGTTCGGTTCGCAATTGGGTCAGGACGGCTAGGGTCAAGCAGCCTCGGCGCAGTTCAAGCCTAAGGTTTTCAAAGACTTCTGCGCCGTTTTGGGTACCGTTCGACATATAGTGTACGAGATACACTGTATGTCGCATGGTATCAGTTGTCAAGAGAATTTTGTGAGTTCCAGGTTTCAAGGTTTCAAAGACTGCGCGTGCTTGGCTGACGCGATGGGCCAGTTGAGCGGGAGATCCTTCGCTACGCCTGAAAGGCGGCTCCGCTCAGGATGACGCCGCTACGTAAAGAGCCAAACTGCACCGACTCCTATCACGCCGAACCGTCGCGCGATTCTTTGGTTGGACGAGTAAGAAGACTTGGATTTGCGGCTAGGAGGGCTGGCATTTCTTTGAGAATTTGCTGGCGGAGCTGTTGTCTTACATCGGCGGGATTGAGTTCACGGGCTGGGGCCTTCTTCATCTTGCTCTCTGATGGCTTCGCTTGCTCCGTTTTGGTTTCGGCCGTCTTTACTTCCGCCGTCTTTACTTCCGCTGCCCTTACTTCTGGCGTTTTTGCTTCGACCTTCTTTGTCTCGATCTTCTTGGCATCTGGTTTTGATTTCGCTACTGGCTTTGGTGCGGTGGCAGGAGTGGGCTTGGGGGCGAAGCCGTGGATGCCTTTGTTTTTTTTGTCCAAGTCGTAGAGGAATTCGGCGGCCTTCATGACGCCGGCGCGGCGGGCGGGATCGACTCCGTCGGAGGGATCGTTGGCGGATTCGTCTTCATCCTCGAAGTCGGAATCACTCCACGCGCGGGCGTCGAGCGGCGTTTCGGCGACGCTGGAGGGATCGAGAATCACGTCGTGGATGAGCGGCTCGAAGCGCGTGCGCTGCAGGTTGCCGCTGGCGGTTTGCAGGGCGTAGAGAATGAGTCCGGCGACCTTGGTGTCGATGTCGCCGGAGATTAGCAGGCGCGTGATCTGCATGAGCGAGACCTGGATGGAGTTGGCGTCCTCGAGGACGGGCAGGTCGATGGCGACGTGGCGGCGCTTCTTCGCGCGATCGGCGTTGAGTTCGATGCGCTGGTCGTGATGGAGCTTGTGGAAGTAACAGAAACGGTTGCGGCGCAGGGCGGGCGATCCGCACTGGGTGCCGTTGACTTTGATGTGTTGGCAGCGGTGTGGGTATGTGGGCATGTTCGACCTCCGGTTGGCTGTCAGCTATCAGCTGTCAGCTTGTTTCAGGTGGCAAAGTGGCAAGGTGACAAGGTGGCAAAGTTTCCTGCGGGCCTTACTCGGCTCCTCGTTGTTTCCTTGTCACCTTTTCACTTTGTCACTTTGCCACCTTGCACTTTGAAACCTGGTACATCCCCCCTCCCCCTCGATCTATTGGAATCTTGGGGTTAGCGGGGAAATGGTGTTTGATCCTTGGGCTGCAATCAGTTACGGGCAAAATCTTGAGCCCGAGGGACTTAGTGCGGCTTGGGGAGCTGGCTTTGGTTGTTTATGCGAGGAGTATGGAAGATTTGAAATTCTCAGTCACGGTTATGTGAACATTGCGGGAAATAAATCTGTGGAAAACGTTTGGGTAGCGAATTTTGGCACACAGCGACCTTAGTTTTCCCAGCTAACAACTGAGATTCGGATGCCGAAAGGATTTTCGACATGGGCCGGAAATGCGCTTAGAATTCGGATGCGATGGGTCGCGCAATCGAAGTACCGGTAACTCCTGCTGTTATCCGCTGGGCAATTAACGAGTCGGGATACAGTGTCGACGAGATTGCGCGATCACTCGGCGTTGATTCAAGTCTGCTGAATAATTGGGGTTCTGGCGACAGCAAGCCGACACTTACTCAAGCTCGAAAACTTGCAGCCAAGCTTCATCGTCCTTTCGCAGCGCTCCTCCTACCGTCAGCGCCAGAGAATCGTCCATTACCGGTCGAATTTAGACACTCTGCTTCTCAACGGCGAGCCTTAAACCCGAATGAACGGCGCTACCTGCGCCGCGCGGCCAGATATCAGGATGTCCTCGGCTGGCTCGTCAAGGAACTTGGGTTGGAGATGCCGGAGACGCTCCACGCATCCGTCAGTGACAACCCTGTCGACGTTGCGGCGCAGGCACGCCGAGCCCTTGCAGTTACCACCCAGGCGCAGAAAAATTGGCCGACGCCGTCCATTGCCTTTGATGAGTGGCGGGCTAGCCTCGAAGCCGCTGGGCACTTAGTTTTTCTGTTTTCATTGGGTGCCGATTCGAGTCAAGGATTTTCTCTTTGGGACGATTTTGCTCCTATCGTTGCAGTGAATAGCGCCTGGAATGAATCCGCAAGGATCTTCACGCTTTTGCATGAGTTTGGGCACCTTGTCACCCGAACAAGCTCAGCGTGTTTGGAGCCACGCAGTACAAGTTCCAGGACCGATCCCATCGAGCGATGGTGCGAGCGGTTTGCGGCTGCCGTTCTTATGCCGGCTAGCGATATGGAGGAAACACTAAGCGGTAAAGGATGGCATTCAGGGACCAAAATTACGAATCTGTCTATCGCTAAGAGTATTGCAGGCCTGTACAAGGTCAGTCTGCGGGCTGCTGTCATTAGGGTCATCGAGTTGGGGGCCGCCGATTGGACGCTCTACGATCAGATCCCCCCCATTTCAGACAATAAGCGGAAGGGCGGAGGCGGCACGGGTCGCAATCGGACCGAAATCCGCGAAGATCAGCTGGGCAACAGAGTGAGTTCTCTTCTTGTCGCAGCGGTAGAACGCGACCTTCTCAGCCGTTCTCAAGCCGTGGATTTCTTGGATATTCCAGAAGCGGCGTTCGACTCTTTGGCTGACGTCGGATCGAGCGTGGACCGCGCGTGAGAGTTGCCACGGCAATTATCTGGGTTCTCGACACCTCTTCGATAATTGAGATTCGCCGCTCCGTGGCGGTTGACAAACGAAGTGCTCTATTCGCCGGGTTATCCAGTCTTGTCGCGGCTGATCGGATATTGTTCCCAAAACAGGTGGTGGACGAGCTTGAGCGAGCGGTCGATCCTAATGCCCCCGATGCTCAGTATCTCTGGGCGCGTCAGCACGCGGACAAAGCCAACGCTCAAGATCCCTCCTTGCAAGAAGTAAAGGAAGTCCTAGCGGTGGTCCCCGAAGTCCTAGACCCAGACAAAGATGCTGGCGTGGAGGAAGCGGACCCTTATCTTCTTGCAGTAGCTGAGCGTTTGAGAAACGACGGAAAGGATGCCCGGGTAGTAACGCAGGAGACAAAAGATACGCCAAGAAAAATGTCGCTGAACACGGCTTGCGGACTCCTTGGGATACCGTCAGTTCCACTTGCGGCGTTCTTGCAATTCGAAAAACTTCGGTGAATAGCAAAAGCTGCATTCATTTCTGAAGGTGACTTTTATAAATGTCGGTAGTGATCTATTCGCCCACACACTTTTCTCGCGAACGACAGTCGGCCTTTCGGGCCTAATTTCTGTGCTTGGCGGATCCACGCGCTCCAAAGTGTCGGCTCCAACACCTAACTTCTAAGGCTCGCTCCCAATCCCTTACACGCCGGCTGACACTACTTGGCCTGGGGCGGGTATTGCTGTTGATTGTTGCTCAAGTTTGCGGCGGTAGTGGACGTGTCTTATGCGGGTTAGTTCTACCAGGGGCTTCCAGACTGGGTTTACTAGGTCGTGCTTGATTAGTAAGTGCCAGAAGCGGTTGGAGCGCTTGTAGAGATAGGACATGGCCAGATAGAGCGGGATGGCTTGCAGTTGCTGGGGGCGGCGGCGCCAGATGGACTTGTGGGAGAAGAGGCGCTGGTATATCCAGGCGTAGCCGTGCTCGAGTTCTTCGGGGGTCATGTGCTTCGGGCGGAAGACGGCGTGGCCGGTGTCGTAGCGGGTCCAGTCTTTGTGGAGGATGCGGCCCTGGGCTTCCATTTGTGCGAATAGCGGCGTGGCGGGATAGGGCGTGAGGATGTGGAAGGTGGAGCATTCGAGGCGGTTTTGTTCGATCCAGTCGGCGGTGCGGGCGAAGACATCTTTGCGGTCGTGATCGAAGCCGAGGACGAACGATCCGTTGACCTGGATGCCGACATCGTGGAGCATGCGGACGCGCCGGGCGTAGTCGCTGGTCTTGGGAGTTTTTTTGTGGGCGTCGGCGAGGTTGTCGTCGGAGAGAGACTCGAAGCCGATGAAGACTCCGGTGCATCCGGCGAGCGCCATGTGGCGGATGAGCGAGGGATCGTCGGTGACGTCGATGCTGACGGCGGCGCTCCAGATTTTGTTGAGTGGACGCAGCGCGGCGCAGAGCGCGTGGAGATAGTCGCGGCGGGAGCCGAGATTGTTGTCGATGAAGACGGCGTAGGGTTGGCCGTTTTCTTGAAACTCGGCGGCGACTTGTTCGGGGCGGCGCATGCGGTAGGGCATGCGGAGGCCGTCGGTTGCGAGATAGCAGAAGCCGCAGCGGTTGTGGCATCCGCGGGTGGCGATGATGCTGGTGGTGGTGAGAAAACTGTGGCGGGGAAGAATTGTGCGGCGCGGCGCGGGATCGTCGCAGTAGTCGTTCTCGTAAGTCGCGGCGTAGCGGGGTTGCAGGGAATTTTGTTCTACGTCTTGCAGGATGCGGGGCCAGAGTTGGACGCCGTCGCCTAGAGCTAGCGCGTCGGCGTGCGGGGCGCATTCGTCGGGGCAGGAGAGGACGTGGAGGCCTCCGAAGATGACTTTGGAGCCGCGGGAGCGGTACCAGTCGGCTAGTTCATAGGCTCGCTTGGCGAACGTTAGGTGCACCGTGATGGCTACTAGTTGGGGCATGGGTTGGAATGGTGGGCGGCCGTCCAGGAGGTTTTCGTCCCAGTACTGGACGCGCCAGTGTGGTGGCGTGGTGGCGGCGAAGCTGGTCATGGCGAGGCTTGGCGTTAGGACGTGCTTGCCGAAACTGGCGTGGGCGTCTTTGGGGTAGAACGGGTTGATTAGGAGGGCGTAGTTTTTTTCTGTCGGGCCGGGCTGGGCCGTGGGGTCGAGTGCGGGGGCTACTGCCATTTCTTGGGGGATCCAGCGCTTGCGGATGCGGGTATGGAATGGATCGTCGGAAGCTGTCATTTTTAGTACTTTATATTGTAAAGTACATTGCGTCAAGAATAGATTCTGCTTGTAGATTTGCGGTGGGTTTCGAATAAAAACGGGAGCCTTTGTTTGGCTCCCGCTTTTTTCGGTTTTCGATTTGCCACTACGGGGTGATTCTTGAGGCTTTGATGGTGCCGCCGAACGTTGCTAAAAGATTGCCTTCGGTGTCGTACACGTCGATCAGGTAGGTGCCGGCGTAGTGGTTGTTGTCCTGGCTTACCTGGACGGTTTCGTGAATCATCTCGGTGCCTAGCAGGGTTCCGCTGTTGTCGAAGTACCAGGACGGGTGCTTGAGCTTGTAGGTTGCGCTGTCGGCTTGCGTCCATGCGCCCATGCAGACGTTGCCATTGATGGGGTTGGTGTAGTCGTTGAGCAACTCGGTGCCGTCGCTGTGCCAGGTGTCGAAGGCTACGTCGACGACTTGTCCGCTGGAAAAGAAGTTGACCTGCCAGAGGCCGACGATGGAGGCCTGGGTCGGCGGGTTGGAAGCTTTGTTGGCGGCGGAGGTTGCGTTTGGCGATTGGGCCAGGGCCGCCTCCGGCAGCACAGGGACTGCCTGGGAATGGGTGAGGGCTGATCCGCACTGCGCGGAGGCGGCTGGCAGGAAAACAACCAGGGTGAGACATCCGATGACTAGGCCCAGCATTCCGCGGCGGAACCGCACGATGGCTGGAGTGGAAAAAATTGGCGCTAGACTGCTCATGACTATTTCTCCTTAGAGTTGATTTCTGTTCCGGCGTTGGACACGAGCCTGGGGATGGCTTTGCGCAATGATTCCAGGCAGACCAAAACGGCGCCTGCCGAGGTTTCGTGAAAGTGGAGTTGGCCGGCTTCGAGCATGCGATAAATGTCTCGGACCGACCTTTGGATTTGCCCTGCTGCGTCTTCTGGACTGACCATGGCGGCTGAGCATTGCTTGCACATCACTGGAGCGGAATTGCGATCGCGGCGGACTAGGATGGCTTCGTCCGTTTGAATCGAAATCGCGGTTACTCTCCGGATCTTCATCTTTACTGGCTCTCTGCTTTCTATGACTTGCTTCTGAATCGTGCGTACTTCAATTGGCTCGTGTAAAACGCGGCCCAGTGCGAGGCAGCATGACCGCGGCGGGCGCTAAAAGTCTTGAGCGGGGGGTTGAAATCTTTTAGGATTTGTTAGTTTTGCTCCCTCCACGGCTGGTCGGCTCGGTGATTCGCGGGACTCATGGCACAAGAAATAAAAGAGTTATACGAATTCGGGCCGTTTCAGCTCGACGCTTCGCGGCGCGTGGTTAGCCGCTCGGGCGAAACGCTGGCGCTTACCTCGAAATCGTTTGAGACGCTGCTGTTGCTGCTGCGGAATCGCGAGCGAGTCCTGCTCAAAGACGAAATGATGAAGGCCTTGTGGCCGGACACCTTTGTCGAAGAAGTGAATCTGGCGCAGAACATTTCGGCGCTGCGCAAGGCGCTGGGGGAGAGTCCGGGGGAGAACCGTTACATCGCTACGATTCCCGGCAAGGGCTATCGGTTTGTGGGCGAAGTGCGCGAGGGCGGGGATGAGGCTGGGGATTTGATTTTGCAGCGGCGGACTACTTCGCAGGTGATTATTCAGGAGGAAGTGGACGACGGGAAAGGTTCGGGCGCGCTGGCGCTGCCGGCTCCGGCGGCGAATGGACGGTGGGTTGTGGCGGCAATTGCGCTGCTTGGGGCTGTGGTCGCGGCGTATGCCTGGAAGATTTCGCGGAGCGCACCCGAGGAGCGGATACAGTCGCTGGCGGTGCTGCCGTTTCATTCGCTCTCGGCGGGCGAGGGCGTGAGCCGGGGTCTGAACGAGGACGATGAGCATCTTGGGCTTGGCGTGACCGACGCGATTATTACCAAGCTGAGTAATCTGCATCAGCTTTCGGTGCGGCCGACGGACGTTAGTCTTCGTTATGCCGACCCCAAGGCTGATCCCGCGAACGCGGCGCACGAAATGGGAGTGGACTCGCTGCTAACGGGAAAGATTCAGAAATCCGGCGATCGCTTGCGGGTGACGGTGCAGCTTCTGCGGGTGCGCGACGGGCATCCGCTGTGGGCGCAGACGTTTGACGACAATTTCACCAACATTTTCGCGGTCGAGGATTCGATTTCGGAAAAAGTCGTCGAAGCGCTGGCGGTGAGCCTGGCCGCGCAGGAGAAGAAAGAGCTGGCGCGGCACTACACGGAGAACATCGAGGCTTACCGGAATTATCTTGAGGGGCGGTACGCGGAGTTTACTTTCACCGGCGCTGGGATGCATCAGGCGATTGATTATTTTGATCGCGCGATTGCGCTTGATCCGGGATATGCGCTTGCCTATGCCGGGCTGGCCGATGCTTATACGACTGAGTCCGATTGGCTAATCGCTCCGGCGGAGGCGCTGCCCAAGGCAGAAGCCGCGGCGCGCAAGGCGCTGGCCTTCGACGAAAATCTGGCCGAGGGGCATGCTGCGCTGGCGCATGTGTTGCTGCACGAGTGGCGGCTGAAGGAGTCGGACCAGGAATTTCAGCGCGCGCTGCAACTGAACTCGAGCAACGTGACCACGCAGTACGAGTACGCGGAATATTTGGCCTCAACCGGCGATGAAGACCGCGCCATTGCGGAGATGAACAAGGCTTTGACGATTGATCCGCTTTCTCCGGAGGTGAATTCGTTTCTTGCGTGGGATTGGTATTTCAAGCGGGACTACGACCGCTGTCTGTCGATCTCGATGAAGGCGCAGCAGACTTTTCCTAAATTCTGGGTGCCGCATTTGACGGCGGGCATGTGCTACTACATCAAGGGGCAATACTCGCAGGCGATTGAGGAGTTTCAGCAGGCGAGGACGATGAATCCCGAGGCGACGTTTCCTATGACCGGGCTGGCGATCAGTTATGCGAAGGCGGGTGATCGAGAGAAGGCACTTGCCGGCGCGCGCGAGATGGAGCAACTGGGCAAGCAGCGTTATGTGGCGCCGGTTTTTATCGGGATTGTTTACGACGTGCTTGGCGATCGCGATGCGGAGTTTCGGTGGTATGAGAAGGCTTACTACGATCGGTCGGAGTATCTGTTGTGGCTGACGCTGGATCCGGTGTTTGATGGGGTTAGGAGTGATCCGCGGTTTGTGGAGTTGGTGAAGAGGGTGGGTGTGGCGCGGTAGGGGAAGTGGCAGTTTGCAGAAGAACTTTTCTTGTTGGTCGACGCTTAGTTTGGCTTTATTTCCCGCCACTCCCCACGTTCGTCGCGAATGAACTTGCGTCCTGCAATCTCGGCTGTGGTCCCGGGTGCATGGTCGACAATTTCGAGAAGGTCCTCTGCAAACCACAGTGCCGTCGCCTGTCCGTCGAGTAGGACACCGATTGCAATATCCTCGGAAGACTTGCCGATGACGCTAACACCCGTTACTGACGGAGTCGTTCGCCCGTGCACGATTCCGGTCAGCCCTACGACGCGCCGGCTTTCGGTTTCGTCGGTACGACGGACTCGAACTCTGTCACAAAATGCGATCCGACCTTCTTTCATGAGTGTTGAGTGCAATCAGGATATTACGCCAACTGACCGAGGGGCTCTTGCCATGCGACAATTTTATTGTCCCTTTATTCTTGTCGGAATCGAAGCGAGAACTTCGTCGGGAGCCTCAACTTCCCAGATGCTAACGCAGCACCCACATCCTTGATTTTCGGAGCGATGAGTGAGGCGGGGAGTCCACTTCGCAAACCACTCTTCGGAGGCGGCCACTTCCTCGGGGCGGGTTACGTCGACGACTATGGTGGCTCGGGGCATGACGCCGGACCATAGCACATTTTTGAGAACTGAGGGTCACGAGTAGACGACGTTGGCGGGCAGCATCCTGATACGGGCACACCCGGTTGACTTATTCCATCCGCAATTCGTCTAAAGCCTGACGTCATCTTTTTAGGAGCACCTATGCGTAAATTCGCTCTCGGATTCCTGGTGGGCGTTGTGACGTTGCCCGCTGGGGCTGTATTGCTGGCGTGGTTGGGCTTGTTTCCAGCGCTCGCGAATGTCGATCCTCCACGATGGGAAAAAGCGTTTGCGCAGATGGCTCTGAATGCTTATGTCTCGCGGCACGCACCGCACCTCAGCAACCCCGTTGCAGCGACTGACGAAAATTTATTGGCTGGCATGAAGATCTTCAGAGATGCTTGCGCCGGTTGCCATGGCGATCCTAATGCGACCAGCGACTACGGCGCCAGTTTCTATCCGCATGTGCCCCAATTTGCCGTTAGTCCGCCGCGCCAGCCGGATTGGCAGTTGTTTTGGATCGTTAAAAATGGAGTGCGCTACTCGGGCATGTCGGCCTGGGACGGGCAATGGCAGAACGATAAAACAGTGTCCGACGATCATATATGGAAGGTTGTCACATTTCTCAGCCGGTTGGATTCGTTGCCTCCCGTTGTTAACGCGGAATGGCATAAGAAGCCCTAGCGTTGGGGTCGTGTGAGGGCTTAATGAGAAGGCCTGAGAACTCCAAGTGTAACCAGATCTTCGCCGAATTAACTCACCAGTAGTCATTCGCTTTTTTCGGCCGACACGAAGCGACCATTGCGCGGAGTTGCTCTACAGACTTTGCGACACCCGCCATCGAACAGCCCCATATGAAATCTGCGTCGTCATGCTGGGTTAACTTGAAGGCGATTACGTAGTAGCGGTGTGCGATACCGCCATGCTCGTAATGTACAAACCAGATATCGTCCTTAGTGCCCGCAAAGACGAGGCGTCTGAAAGGTAGTGTGCGATCAAGCACGACGTCTGTGACTTGAAATTTCTGGCCGGGATCAGCCATCGCAAATGATGGTTGCCGCGCGATTTTGGAAAATGCTTGCTTCAGAGTGGCGGGAAGGTCTTTCGTTTTCCATACAATTTTGAACTGCCCATCCAGAGGATTCTCCGTTTCGGTTGGCGGGGACGGAGGCTCTTGCGCGATTGTGGAATGAGCTGCACACCAGAAGATCCAAAAAATGAGAAGGGTGATCCGGCGTCGATGCATAGTCCTGATTGTAGATGTTGATTGTGCTGGCGCAGCGGCTTTCAGCCGCGTGAGGTTGTTTTGTGTACGATGCTTGGCGGCACGACTGGAAGTCGTGCCCTTCCCAAGGCCATTCGATTCGGGATTTTTCTGCGGCTCTGAATGTTGGCACGCTTCCCGGTTCTGGCGGACTGCAGAATGCTCCCGCGTCTGGGGAGGGCCCTGGCATCTCGCCCCTACTGTCGGGATTGACGCAGGGATGCTTCGACTGCGCCGTGAAGTTCGCTTCGCTCACTTCACGGCTTCGCTCAGCATGACAGGATTTTAGGGCTACGAAGGCCGCACGATGGATCTTGAGCTTCATGCTCACCAGCAGTTCAACTTGATTCGTCAGCCACTTGATTTATCTGCCCGTGGTTAGCACTACGCGGAATCTGGCTTTGCCGCTGATCATTTGCTGGTAAGCTTCGGCGGCTTTCTCCAGGGGGTAGCGCTCGATCATTGGGCGCACTCCCCTTAGGGCGCTGAATTTCAGTGTGTCTTCGGAATCTTTGCCGGTGCCTGAGGCCCAGCCTTGCACGGTTTTTCTGCCGAAGATGAGTTGTAGCGGAGTTATGGTGAGCGGTTCGGGGCCGGCGCCTACGATTAAGAGCTTGCCGTTTGGGCCGAGTCCTTCAACCAGTGCTGACATTGATTTTGAATCGGGCGCGGTGGCGAGAATGAGATCTGCGCCGCCTAATTTCTTGAGCGCTTCGGCCGGATTTCCTGCGCTGGTGTCGACGTACTCGTGAGCTCCTAGTTTGGTGGCTAACGGTTTCTTGTCGGCGCCGCGACCGATGGCTACTGTGCGGAATCCCATTTGGCGCGCGTATTGAATGCCGAGGTGGCCTAGGCCGCCGATTCCCTGGACGGCTACGAGATCTCCGGCGCGCGCGCCCGCGTTGCGCAGCGCATTGAATACCGTGATGCCGGCGCAGAGTAACGGCGCGGCTTCATCGGCGTGCAACGCTTCGGGCATGGAGGCCACGGCTTCGGTGTTGGCCAGCATGTATTCCTGATAGCCGCCGTCGAAGTGAATGCCGGTGATCTTCAAACTCGCGCAGTTGATGAAATCGCCGCGCCGGCAGGGATCGCACTGGAAGCAGTGGCCGCCGTGCCAGCCCAGGCCGACGCGCTGTCCCGGCTTCCACTGAGTCACGTCCGCACCGACGGCGTCGATCCGTCCCGCAACTTCGTGGCCCGGCACACGCGGGTACTGAAGGCCCGGGAACAGACCTTCCTTCACCAGGACATCGCTGTGACAAACGCCGCAGGCTTCCACCTTGATGCGAACCTGGCCGCGTCCTGGCTCGGGGATGGGGCGCTCGACCACTTCAAAGTTTCCACCGGGCTTGCTGACTTGAACGGCTTTCATGGGAGGCCTCGTTTCGGGGTTGCGCTGGCAGTGAGAGGAAGATGTTAAAGGAAACTCGTGCAGAAAAACTCGCGTGAGTCAAGATGTATAGATAGAGAACGGCTGCGTATGGATGCAACAATTTTGCGTTCTTGACTTTGCTTTCTTGACCGGCGCTGCCGGTTGTGGCACAAACGGTACGCATGGCGGGGCAATCGGGTCGAGCATCGACGTTGAAGCAAATGCTTGTCGGCGGCGCGGTGGGAGCCGTGGCCGGTGGAATCTGGGCCATCCGGCAGCGAGGCGGGGCGCAGGACATTTCCCACCTGCATCAGTGGTATGTCAGCCATCGCAGCACGGGATTCTCGCCGCCGATACTGATCGCGATTGCGATGTTCGCTATGCTCTCGCTCTACTGGGAGGCAGCGGCGAAGGATGCGCCGGAAAGCAAGACGCAGGAGTCCCGCCGGTCGCGAGCGATTCATGTGACGCTGGTTACAGTGGCGCAGGTGCTGCTGTTGCTTCCGGTTCCATTCTGGCAAGAGCGATTGGTTCCACGATCTGCGATATTGACGGTCACAGGCCTCGTGATTGAGTTTGCGTTTCTGTTATTTGCTGTTTGGGCGCGGCGGCAGCTGGGGCGCAATTGGAGCGGAGCCATAGCCATCAAGGTTGATCAGAAGCTGGTGCGGTCGGGGCCGTATCGATGGGTGCGGCATCCCATTTATAGCGCTTTCTCGGGAACGTATCTGGGCTTGCTTTTGATATCTGGTGAATTGCACGCGCTGATCGGAATGATTCTGGTTTGCGTCGCATATTGGAGGAAGATTCGCCTGGAAGAGCAATTCCTCAGTCGGGTCTTTGGAGCGGATTACGAAGATTATAAAAATTCGACCAGCGCGGTAATTCCGGGAATCGTGTAGCTTTGCTTACGAAAGCAGCTTGATTGCGCTCTCGATGCGCGTCAACGTTTTTTCTTTTCCCAGCACCTCGAGTGTTTCAAAAAGCGGTGGAGCATTCTTGCGCCCGCAGACGGCGACCCGGATGGGCTGGAACATTTGTCCGGCTTTTACTCCGAGCTCTTGCGCTGCGGTGCGCAGAGCCTGATCGAGCGGGTCGTGTTTGAATTCGACACTCGGAAGCACGGTTTGTGCTCTCTGTAAAACTTTCAGCGCCATTGCTGCGTCGCCTTTTTGCGGGACGAGTTCTGCGGGATCGTAGGGTGGCAGTCGATCGAGGAAGAAAAAGTCCGCGGCGGTGAGGACGTCGCGGAGGAATTCGATTCGTTCGCGGATTAGCGGGGTTATGCGCAAAAGTTCGGATGAAGTTACGCTGGGATAACTTTGTTGCACGATTGGCAGGAGGCGGCTGGTCAGGTCTTCTACTGTCAGGCTGCGGATGTGCTGCGCGTTTAGCCAGATTGCCTTGGGATCGAAAGTATCTTTTGTCGCGGGGTGCGCGGGCGAGGGCGCCCGCGCCACATTGGGTTCTTTTGTTGCACCTTCTTCTTTGAAGTTCACTACTGCGTTGGCGCGGTTGATGCCCTCGAGCGAGAAAAGCTCCGTTAGTTCGGCGAGGGTCATTTGCTCGCGATCGTTTTTTGGCGACCAGCCGAGGAGACAGAGAAAATTGATGAAGGCTTCGGGGAGAAATCCGGCATCGCGATAGGTGGTTACGCTGACTACTGGGCCGTGGCGCCGCTTGGAGAGCTTGGTTCCATCGGGAGCTACGAGCAGGGGAAGATGCGCGAATTGTGGAGGCTCGTAACCGGCGGCCTCGAAGATCAAGACGTGCTTGAACGTGTTCGTAAGATGATCCTGGCCGCGGATGATGTGGCTGATGCGCAGGTCCGCGTCGTCGGCACACGAAGCGAGATGATAGGTCGGCATGCCGTCGGAGCGCAGCAGCGCGAAGTCTTCGATGTCGGCTCCGGCTTTCATCTGCTCGCCGTAGACGGCGTCGTTGAAGCGAACTGTGTTTCCTTCCTCGCGCGGCACGCGGAAGCGCAGGGCAAACGGCTCGCCTGTGGCGGCGCGGCGATCACTCTCTTCGCGCGACATCTCGCGCATGCCGGGATTGAACAGCCACGTTCCCTGCGCTCCGGACTTTTCGCTGTCGCCGGTGTGCGCGGGGGTGAAGTCGCGATAGGCTGATCCCTTCTGAAAGATCGCCTCTGCGGTTTTTTTATGCAACTCCAGGCGCTCGGACTGCTTGTACTCTTCGTCCCAGCTTAGGCCGAGCCACTTCAGCCCCTCGAAGATCGAGTTCACTGACGCGTCGGTATTGCGTTCCACATCGGTGTCATCGAGGCGCAGAATCATGGTGCCGTTATTGCGCCGCGCGTAGAGCCAGTTGAAAATAAATGTGCGGGCGCTGCCTACGTGGAGAAATCCTGTGGGCGACGGCGCGAAGCGGACCCTGAGCTTGTCCATTTTTCCGGTTGGTGAGCTGGCTTTTTGAGCTTCGGACATGATCGGGTGACGTGAGTCGGGACCTTTGATGGTACGGGCGGCAAAAACGATCGGTCAAGCTGCACCACAGTAACGTTATGGCATTACTTCGGCCGCAACCTTCTTATTCAATAGACATCGAAACCGTGGTCAAGAGACATCAAAAACGGTCCATGTACTTAAATCTTGTTGCTCAATCCGTATTCGATGTGAAAGCATTAATGCACTGTTTCCCCCCGAAACTGAGCGAGCTGCAAGCTCGCACAGAGGTGTCTCCTCGGACCCTATGAACAGTGTTGTCATGTCTACGGTAGTGATTCCGGGATTCGTCTCGGTATTGCTCTTCCTCGTTTTTTCTTATCTTCACGAGCAGAGCCGGCAATCTTATTTTCGGGCATGGCAGCTGGGATGGGCCTTCTATTCCCTGCACTTCGTTCTGGATGTGTTCCGCACCACGCCGATCGCGTTTCTTCTGAGCGAACTTTTTCTGGTTGCGATGGCGCTTTGCATCTTTGTGTCGACGCGACTGATGCGTTCGGCTTACCGCTTTCGCTGGTATGACGCTGCGGTCGGCGCAGGCGGCATCATCCTTGCGGGACTGACCTTGTGGGGCCACATCGTGGATGGGGTCTTTCGCCCGGATGTGCAACCGGCGATCCGGCTCGGAATCGGGCTGGCGGCCATTCTGCTTTACTGCTCGTTTTCTTTTTACCTGAGCGGACACAAGCGCGGCTCGCTTGCCTTCCAGGTGCTGGCGGTGGCGCTGGCTTTGTGGGCAGTCCTGATGGGAATTGGCCAGCTTCACGGCGAGTGGGCGGTGGTATTTGGAAACGCCTCGCGGCTGTTCGGGCCAGTGCCGCAGATGCTGCTCGGGATCGCCATGGTGATGGTGCTGTTCGAAAATCAGCGCAATGCGGTGCAGGAAAATACGCTGGCGCTCTCGACTCTCGGCGTCGATCCGCGGAGCCTGCTCTTCGCCGAGGATCTGATTCCGAACATGCAGGCCGCGCTGGAACGCCTGAAAAGCGCGCTGCCCGTGGATCGGGCCGCAATCGTCATCACCGAGCGCTGGCGCAGCCTTTTGCCCTCGGTACAGCAGGGCTTCCCGGAGGGATTCGTCGAGGCTCTCGAGCGCAGCGGCGCCGGCGATTACGTTTGCGAACTCGCCTACCGGCAAAGCGGAATCCTGACGGTACATGATCTGGCCGAGATGACGGAACCCATGCCGGTCGGTCCGGTGGGCACATTTGCAGAGTTCAAACGCATCCTCACGGAAGCTGGCGTGCGGCATCTGACCGCGGTCAACCTCCAGACCCGCGAACACAACTTCGGCGTCATTCTCTTTCCGCATGCCGAACGCACAGCTTTTGGCTCCTCCGGCCCGCGGCTCATGGTTGGACTTACACTGCAGCTCGGCCTCACGCTGGAAAACTATGTCGTCAGCCACGACGCGCACCGGCGCACGAAAGAGTACGAACTGCTGACCGAGATCGGTAAAGCGATCAGCTCCCGCCTCGACCAGGATGAGATCATCCGCACGATTCAGGCAGAGTTGGGCCAGATTTTCGACAACAGCCACTTCTATATCGCATTCCTCGAAGGGGAAGAAATCCGCTTCGAACTGGAAGTGCGCGACAATCGCGTGCTGCCCAAGCGCAAACGCGAATTGCGCAATGCTTTTACCGAATACGTGATCCGCTCCGGCGAGCCGCTGCTCATTCGCTCTGATCTGGAGAGGACGCGCAGTCGCCTCGGAATCTCGCACGTCCCGGAGCGGCCTGCCAAGTGCCTGATCGCGGCGCCGGTTTTTCTGGGCAACAAAGCCGCCGGAGTGATGGTGGCCATGAATCCGGAGCGCGAATTCGTCTTCGAGCAACGCGATCTCGACGTGCTGGTCACGGCCGCTGGGCAAGTCGCGGTTGCGGTAGAGAATGCGCGCCTCTTCGCCGACGAGCAGCGCCGCTCGCGGCAACTCGCGTTTCTCAACAACGTTTCCCGCACCGCGATTTCAAGCGACGACCCGGTGCACATGCTCGGCCAGATCGCGGGTGAGATCCAGAAGACGTTCAGCTTCGATCACATCGGCATCGGCATTCTCGACTATGGCACAAAGGAAATCGAAATCAAGGCGGAGGCCGGAGCCACATCCCACGCGAAAGGCAAGAAGATTCCGCTGGGCACCGGCATTCTGGGCCGGGTCGCGCGCACCGGCGAGCGCGCGCTCGTGCAAAACGCTTTGCCGGGCAACCTGACGGGAATCCTGCCTGATTCGCGCGCGGTTCTGTGTATCCCGATCACCTACGGTGAGTCGCTGCTGGGTGTTCTGAACATTGAAAGCCGGAATGAAAATGCTTTTTCTCCGCAAGACGTTCTCATCCTCAACACCCTCGCCGACTTGCTGGCCACCGCGCTGCATAACGCCTTCCACTATCAGAAGCTGCAGCAGCAGTCGATTACCGACGGCTTGACCGGAATCAAGACCCGGCGCTTCTTCTGGGAAGCTCTTTCCGCCGAGTGGAAGCGCGCATCCCGCTCAGGGCGCCCATTCTCGGTGGTGCTGATCGATCTCGACAAATTCAAGGAGGTCAACGACAGCCTCGGCCATTTCGAAGGTGATCTGGTGCTGGCGCGCGTGGGACGGCTGCTTGAGCAAAAATCGCGCCAGTCGAACGTTGTCGCCCGATATGGCGGGGATGAATTCATCATCCTGATGCCGGACACGGGGTCTGAGCAGGCGCAGGTGTTAGCCGAACGCTTGCGGCAATGGATCGCCACCGATCCCATGCTGAGCGAGCATCACATTACCGGCAGCTTCGGCGTCGCCAGCTTTCCGATGCACGGTTTCTCCATCGAAGACATTATTCGCGTCGCCGACGCCGGCATGTATGTCTCGAAGCGCTCGGGAGGCAATCTGGTTTCGACGGCGCAGGAATTCGTGGAGGGCCAGGACTTTGCCCGCCAGCGCCAGCAGATTTCCGCCTACATCGAAGGATTTCTGCAGCGCGAACGAAACAGCCCGGAGCAAGTCGAAGAGTTGACCTCAACCCTGTTCAAATTGTGCGGCGGTCCTGAGGACTGCAATGTGCCGCTGCTGAAAGAAGCCATCGAGTCGTTGAGTCGCGCCGCCGAATCGCGCGAACTGCAGACCGCCGGGCACGGCGATCTGGTGGCGCGTTACACCGAAGTGATCGCGCGCGGACTGCTGCTGCCTTCGGACGAAACGGCAGACCTGGTCTATGCGGCGCGCGTGCACGACGCCGGCAAGATTTTCGTTCAGGAGCATGTGCTCAACAAGTCGGGCCCGCTCACCGACGAAGAGTATTTTCATATTAAGACTCATGCACGCATCGGCGCGGAAATCGTTGGCGCCATCCCGCACAGTGCGCAGTTGCGCGCCGCGATCGAGCATCATCACGAGCGCTTCGACGGCTCGGGCTATCCCAATGGGCTGAAGGGCGAGGCGATCCCGCTCTGGGCCCGCATCATCGCAGTGACGGACGCCTACGCGAACATGGTTACGGAGCAGTCGATCTCCGCGGCCAGAACGCCCGATCAGGCGCTCGATGAACTGGCCCAGATGAGCGGCACTCGTTTCGATGGAATGCTGGTACGGCTGCTGCTGCGCGGACTGAAGGCGGAGCGAGCGCCCTCGAATTCCGGGGACTAACCTGAATGGAGCCCCGGACGCATTCGTCCGGGGAGGGAGCGGGAAGGCTCTCGACCCAGAAGCTCTCGCCACTCCCTGGGCGGAGCCTCCGACCTTGCTCAGGGCAGGCTGCGTCCGCCCCTCCACTAGCCCCTTGCTGGTGCGCATCAAGAACCTGCAAACTATTCTGCATGTCCATCGTTCTTTCTCTCGCAGAAAAGGTTGCGCTCGTCTCGGGCGGTTCACGTGGTATCGGGGCTGCCACCGTGCGCATGTTTACCGCCGCCGGCGCGAAGGTCGCATTCAGCTATCACAAAGCGCGCGCCGAAGCCGATGCGCTCGCCGGTGAATGCGGTGCTGGCAACTGCCACGGCTTCACCAGCAACTTAAATACTCCTGAAGCCGCTCGCGCGCTCGTCGTCGAGACCGTCAAGCACTTCGGGCGTCTCGATATTCTCGTCGCCAATCATGGCGTCTGGCCCGCCCAGGACGTGGGAATCGACTGCATGACTGATGAGCAATGGCGCTCGACCCTATCGATCAATCTTGATGCCGTCTTTGGCCTCGTGAAGCATTCGGTGGCGCAAATGAAATCGCAGCCGCGTATTTCGAACAATTCGGGGCACATCGTTCTCATCAGTTCAACCAGTGGTCAGCGTGGCGAGGCCTATCACGTCGACTATTCCGCCACCAAGGGCGCACTAATCAGCATGACTAAAAGTCTGGCCGCCGAGTTGGCTCAGGAAAACATCTATGTCAACTGTGTTGCCCCTGGATGGGTCGACACCGACATGAGCGCCGCAACGCTAGCTGATCCCAAGAGCGGTGAAGCAATTCGCCGCACGATCCCACTCGGCCGTGTGGGCCGACCCGAGGAAATTGCTGCTCCCGTGCTCTTTCTGTGCACCGAGCATGCAGGCTTTATTACAGGCGAGGTTTTCAACGTAAACGGGGGCGCGGTGTTGGTGGGGTAAATCGCCCAAAAACCGCAAAACAGCGGCTGCAGGCTTGCGTTTTACAGCTTTTCTGCATCCAAGACTGGAAAGGAGCTTTTTCCGGCTGCGGGCAGAAATCCTGCAAGAAACGCTACAATTCTGGTTGCAAGCGACTCCCTCAAAGATGACACGGCTTTCGTGGATAGTGGTTCTGGTGTGCTTTGCCTGCGTGCCCCTGCTGGGGCAGGCCGCGGGCGCGGCCGCAGCGCCGCAATCCTCCGCGGGGGCAACCACCGCCGCGCCGATTATTCCGCTCGATGAAAATGGCCGCAAAGCCAAAGTACTTGTTGAACAGGGCATTCAAGCGCTGGGCGGTGATACCTATCTCAACATCCGCGACCGTGAGCAGCAAGGCCGCGGCTACGGATTTCATCATGGGCGCCCCAGCGGCGGCGGTTCGGTCTTCTGGAGCTTTTCAGAGTTCCCCGATAAAGAGCGCGTAGAAATCACCAAAGAACGCGACATCGCCGATCTTTATGTGGGAAACAAGGCATGGGAGATAACCTATAAGGGAGCCAAGCCGATCGAGCAGAAGGATCTCGACGACTACCTGCGGCGGCGGCGTTTCTCGCTCGATGCGGTATTGCGCACCTGGGTGAACGATCCCGGGGTTGTGTTTTTGTACGAGGGCAACGCCATCGCCGCGCAGCATGCTGCGCTCCGCGTAACCATGATTAACGCAAAGAACGAAGCTGTGACTCTCTTCTTTGACGTGGACACGCACCTGCCCGTAAAAAAGGCTTTCGAGTGGCGCGATCCGGTCGATCGGCAAAAGAATCTGGAAGAAGAAATCTACGAGAACTATCGCCCGGTGCAGGGCATCATGGCGCCCTTTAACGTCACACGGTACTTCAATGGCGACATGGCCGGGGAGCGCTTCTTCAATAACGTATCTATCAATCAAGGGCTCGATCCGGCGATGTTTGATCCTAACTCCGGATATAACCCCAACAAGCCGTCGAAACGCTAGTCGGGCGCGACACTTTCCTTATAAGCCACATGTTTACAAATAGATACAAAGGATACGGCGGAGCCAGTGGGTCAGGTCTTTCGCTACGAACTGTGGCTTTTTTACCACAGACAGTTTTTCCGCCCGTGCTTTAACCTACAACGTTCACCAGTCAATTATTGCCTTTCTCTTGACCCCCGAGCAGACAATCCGCTCTGCCGTTTCGTGCAGTGGCGTCGGCCTGCACAGCGGCGCTCCGGTCACCATTCGGATCCTGCCGGCTCCGGCGGGAACGGGGATCGTCTTCCGCCGCACCGACCTGGATGGATTCGAAATCGAAGCGGTCAGCCGCAACGTGGCGCGCGTGAGTTATGCCACCAGCCTGATGAAAAAAGGCGTACTCATCTCGACCACGGAGCACGTGCTATCGGCCTTCATCGGCCTCGGTATCGACAACGCCATCGTCGAGCTCGACAACCTGGAGTTACCGATTCTCGATGGCAGCGCACGGCCCTTCGTTGACATGATTCAGAAAGTGGGCATCCGCAAGCAGCGCCGCCCGCGAAAATATTTGAAGATCAACCGCGAACTGGAAGTGCGCGAAGGCAATAAATTCATCGCGGTCTATCCCGCCGAGACATACTCGGTTTCCTACTCGATCAACTTCCCGCATCCTCTCATCGGCAAGGAAACTTTCCAGGTCGAATTGACCAACGGGAGCTACCTGAAGCACATTGCCGCGGCGCGCACGTTCGGATCACGGCAAGACGAAAAGGCGATGCGCAACATGGGATTGATCCGGGGCGCTTCGCGGGAAAACTGCATTGTATTGACGCGCGATGGCATTGAAAACGGCCCGCTGCGTTATCCGGATGAATTCGTGCGGCATAAGGTGCTCGATCTGGTGGGAGATCTGGCGCTGCTGGGCAAGCAGATCCTGGGCAATGTTGTCGCCGATCGAGCGGGACACGCCATGCACACCGCGCTGGTTTCGCGCATTCTGCGTGACAAGACGTTGTGGGAGGAAGTTACTTTTCCCGGAAGAGAAGCCGAACATACGTCCTTCGCCGCCTCAGAGGCATCGGCGGGAGCCTGACCCAAACCTAAATCGCTGGCTCAATCTGCCGGCTCGCAGGGAGGTTCGCCAGGCAAACTTTCTGCGCCCGGGCGCGCAGTCAGTAATCTCTGCAATTCGGCGCGCGTCTCATCGATTACAGCCGCGGCGAATCTTTTGGCTGATTCCTGCCGCTCCTTCGACAACTCCTTTACCCGCAGGTTCAGCAGGGGAATGTCGTCTTCCAGCCATTGCAACGTTCTTTGCACTTTGGCGATGCGGAATTCGTGTGTCATGAAGGGTTAGCCACCTGGTAATTATCCAGAATGACATGAGCTGGGAGGAGCGCAAGTCTCAGGGTGGATACCACAAAAGTGGAGCCCCGGGGCTTGGCGGATAAATCTCCGCATCCGAGCAAGCTCCTAAATTCTTTTGAGTTACTGCAGGTTTCCGGTCTCGGCGGCTGCGATGCGCTCTTTGGCGCCGGGCATCTCTTCCTCAAGCCGCTCGTCGAGCCACTTTTCGAGATTAGCCTGCGTAGTGGCGGGAACATTGTGGAAGCGCAGTCCGGCCTGCCCCTTCACATCCGCCCAGACGACTTCCGCTTCGAACTCAAGCCGGGCAGTGGTGTCGGGCAGAGTGAATTGCAGCCTGGGTGTCGCGCCTTTGGGCAGCGCTTCGCGCAGCATCAAGGCGATTCCACTTTCGCTGACGTTGGTGCTGGTGGCCTGCACAGTGTGGTCGCCCAGCACGATCTTGATCTGCATCTTCACCGGATGCCGGAAGTACCGGCGCCGCTCTTTCACCATGAAATTCAAGGCGGCATGAAAGCAGCGGGAGGCGTTGAGGGCGCTGATTGGCTTCTGCAGCACAAAGTTGGCGCCGAAGCCGAATGCATCCTTCGTCGTGGTTCGCTTGCCGTTCAGGATGGCGAAGGCCACGGAATTCTTGTTGCTGGGAGTTCGTCGCAGTCCCTGCAGGATCGCGAGGCCGCCTTTGAGGTCGTCGCAATCAACGACCACTGCGTCAAATTTATTGGATATCAAAATATCGGCGCCAGCCCGTGCTTCCTGGCAGATTTCCACGTCAATCGAAAGCTTTTCAAGCGTGGGCCGGATCACGCGGACCAAGTCCGTGTCCTGGCTGAGTAGGAGCGAATCCAACGTCATGGTTTGATTCTAGGTGTGCCTTTATTCCGACGATAGTGACCAAGGTAATGGGACCTTTGTTGGCCCTGGGCGTCATCGAATGGAGCCTGCTCCAGACATCTCTAATGTCTGGAATACTTTGCACTTCCTCACGCCGCGTGGAACAATCGCCCAGCAGGCTGCAGCACACCATGTCGATCGTTTACCTCTCGTTGGGGTCGAATATCGGAGATCGCGAGGCGCAACTTCGCAGCGCGATTGCCCGCCTGCAAAATCTCGGCAAGGTCCTGGCGGTATCGTCTTTCTATGAAACTGAACCGGTCGACGTCGTCGATCAGAGCTGGTTTCTCAACTGTGCGGTTGCAATCGAGACCACACTCTCTCCTGGGCCGCTGCTTGGGGTGATGATGCACATTGAGCAACATATGGGCCGCCGCCGTACCGTGAAGAAAGGTCCGCGCACGATCGACATCGACATTCTGCTGTTCGACGATGCGGTCATCGGCGATCCGGATCTCATAGTTCCTCATCCTGCGATGCACCAGCGACGATTCGTCCTTGAGCCGCTCGCCGAAATTGCTTCACAGGCGCGGCACCCCCTGTTGGGTAAAACAGTACATGAATTGCTTGCCGACCTGCCTGCGGGGCAAGTCGTGAAAAGGCTGCCAAAACAATAGCTACGGATTTTCACGGATTAACGCGGACTGGATCCGTGCCAATCTGTGAAAATCAGTGGCCTGTTTGGCTCTTTACGGGAGGATGATGCGGCTTCCCGCAGCGGCTGGGGCAACTATAGCGGATTCCTTTTCAGGAAACTGCGCGAACAGGAACTCTACAAACGCCCGCGACTTCGGCCGCCCCGACGTTCGCCCTTGTCCAAGACGCACCAGAAAAACCAGGGCCTTCAGCACATCGGATTCTTTGAGGGTGGAATAGCCCATGTGCTTCTGCTCGGCTTCGCGATACTCCTTCACCATGGTTTCCACTTCCATCGCGGCGCGGCGCTGCAGTTCATTGGCGAGGGGTTCCTCATAATGAAGTCCCGAACTCGCTCGCCGTTGATAAGTTGTCACCAGCATGGAAAGCGCCGCGATCAAATCCTGGTCGTGCAGGCTGCGCTCGGCCCGTGCTGCTTTCGCCAGAGCGTAGGTCAGTCCCATGAGCAGGTGCTCATGCTCATACATGAACTGGTCGGAAACCTCGATCTGCAGGAAGAGGCTTGCCGGATCGATCTGCTCCGCCGAACGCGGCTTTTCATGCTCGCGGGCCTGCCGCAAGTAGGGGCAGTCGCTGGGACAATCGAGCGAGACCTCGCGCTGTTCGCCACAGCATTGCGGGCAGATGCGCCCGTGTACCGCCGGGCAAAAGCGTTTCTCCTTGCGGGTTTCGCAGATGGCGCAGCTCAATAGAGGCTCCTGGCAGCATTATGGCATTACTGAGCTGGGCTCACCACGGAGGCACGGAGACACGGAGGGATTCTGAACAAAAGCGTTCATTGAATCCGAATTCGGCGATCACAATCGATTTGCGATCTGGTGCCTCCGTGCCTCCGTGCCTCGGTGGTAATAAAACTCACTGGGTCGTTAACCACGCTGGTACGCATGGCTGGCCCGTTTTGGGACTACTATCTCTGCCAGACCCTCTAAAAATGGCCTTGCGCGCGCTCCCGACTCAGAAAACCCCTGTAAAATACAGTGTTTTCCACAGGCCGATGGGTATAAGATGAGCCCCACCGGTATTAAACCGATTTTGTTACGAGGAGGAAGTATATGGCTGCTGGTTTGACCAAAACACAACTCGTCCGCCATCTGGCGGAAAAAAATGAACTCAGCAACAAACAGGCTGCCGCTTTCCTGGAGCACCTGGCTGACACCGCGATCAAAGAGACCAAGAAGAACGGCGTGTTCATCGTGCCCGGCCTCGGCCGCCTGGTGAAGGCGCATCGCAAAGCCCGCGTCGGCCGCAATCCGCAGACGGGCGAACCCATCCAGATCAAGGCCAAGACCGTGGTGAAGTTCCGCGTCGCCAAGGCCGCGAAGGACGCGATCGCGCCCAAGAAGTAGTTTTGTGCTTGAGACTAAATTGAAGGCCGGCTCAGGCCGGCCTTTAGTTTTGTGGGTTGAATAAGAAGTGGCAAGGTGACAATGTGGCAAAGTGACAACGGATTGAGTGGACGTTTTTTGCCCGCACATTGCAACCTTGAAACTTTGCCACCTTGTCACCTTGCCACTTTGAAACTTTGAAACCTGCTCATCACAACTGGCTCGTCATCGGCATTGGCGACATCACCATTCGCCGCGTGATTCCTGCCATTCAAGCTGAGCCGCGCAGCCAGCTTTACGGTGTCGTGACGCGCGATCCGGCGAAGGCTGCGCCTTACAAAACGCGTGCTTGGGCGACTCTGGATGAAGCTCTTACTGACTCCGCGATCGACATCGTGTATGTCGGTACGCCCGTCTTCTTGCATGCTCCGCAGACTATTCAATCGTTACGCTCAGGGAAGGACGTGCTCTGCGAAAAACCTATGGCGATGAATGAGGCCGAGGCGCGGTCTATGGTGGAAGCCGGACGGGAAAGCGGTAAGACTTTCGGCGTCGCCTATTATCGGCGCTGCTATCCAAAAATCCAGCGCGCCAAGGAACTGCTCGCGGCGGGAGCGATCGGCCAGCCCGTCTTTGCCGAGCTCACGAATCACATGTGGTTCGATGGAGGGGGAAATCGTGGCTGGCTCTTTGATCCCGCGAAATCCGGCGGGGGGCCGTTGTTTGACATTGCCTCACACCGCATCGACGTGCTGAATTTTCTCTTCGGGCAGCCGTTGCGCGTAACGGCGCAGCTTTCCAACGTCGTGCATCACTACGCGGTCGAAGATAACGCCACTGTGATGATCGAATACTCGAACGGTGTGCGCGGCGTGGTCGACGTGCGTTGGAATACGAAGATCAATCGCGACGAATGCCGGATTCGCGGAACCGACGGCGAGATCGAGATGAGCCCGTTGAACGGACCCGATCTGGTTTGTCCCGGAGGGAAGGAGCATCTGCCGGCTCACATGAATTTTCACTTTCCGCTGATCGAGAATTTTGTGGATGCTCTGGAAGGAAAGAAACCGCTTCTCTCTAGCGGTGAATCTGCCTATCTGACTGACTGGGTTACCGAGCGGGCACGTCAAAAGCTTTAACCACAGAGGACTTAGAGAAACACAGAGAACTTCTCAGTTTCCCTCTGTGTTCCTCTGTGCCCCCTGTGGTGAAATGCCTTTACTTCCCGTACTCGTTCTTCACGACTTCTCCGCCCTTCATTACGAACTTCACATGCTCCAGAGTCGTCACGTCTTTCATCGGATCGCCATCAACGGCCACGATGTCCGCCCATGCACCCGGCTCCAGCGTTCCTACTTTGCCCTGCCATCCCAGCAAATCCGCGGCGTTTACCGTGGCCGCCTGAATCGCTTGCAGCGGACTCAGTCCCAGGCGCACCATCACCGCGAACTCGTGCGCGTTCATGCCATGCGGATAGACGGCTGCATCCGTACCGAAGGCTACTTTCACTCCGGCTGCGAACGCGCGCGCGACATTCTTTCGCGCCTCGGGAATGACCGCTTGCGCCTTCGCCAGCAACGGCGGCGGCAGCCGCGTCAGTCCTGCGTTGTCAATCATCCAGTCGCCGAGATAGAGCGTCGGCACCAGATACGTTCCGTGCTCCTTCATGGTGGCGATCGCGGCGTCATCGATGTAGGAGCCGTGTTCGATCGAATCGACTCCGGCTTCAGCGGCCCAGCGAATTCCTTCGGCGCCGTGTGCATGAGCGGCGACCTTGCGGCCGAGCCGGTGCGCGTCGGCGACGATGGCTTTCATTTCTTCGAGCGTGTATTGCGACGTCTGCGGACTGTCTCCGAGCGAAAGCACGCCGCCCGTCGCGCAGACTTTGATTACGTCAGCACCATACTTGATGTCTTCCCGCACCTTGTGCTGCACGGCTGCGACTCCATCCGCCACGCCCTCGCCCACATCGTGATATTCGGCAGGCAGCATGTTGTTGTCGCAGTGGCCGCCGGTGATGCCGAGCGCAGGACCGCTCACCAGCATTCGCGGACCGGGCACGTCGCCTGCGTTGATAGCATCGCGCAGCGCGACATCGGTATATCCGCTGGCGCCGACGTTGCGCACTGTGGTGAAGCCGGCGAGTAAGGTGGTGCGAGCATTCTTGGCACCGATCAGCGCCTCGCGCGGAATCGAAATCGCGAGAGTCTCGTAGCCAAAGTTCGGATTCATCGTCAGATGCGTGTGCGCGTCGATCAGTCCGGGCAGCACCGTGGCATTCGGCAGGTCAATGCGTGTGGCGTCGGATGAAACTTTCGCCTCGGCTGCAGGTCCTACGCTGATAATCCTTTTGTCTTCGATCACCACAATCTGGTCGGCGAGCATCTTGCCAGTCTTCACATCGAGCGCGTGCCCCGCGTGCACGGCGATCCGCCGGGAGGTCTGAGTGAATGCACTGACACAACACAGCGCAACCGTTGCCAGGATTGCAAAACGTCTTATTTGTTTTTTCATAATTTTTTCGTCTGGCCGCGCACGGGTAGATGGCTCACAGCTTCTGCCGTCGCCCTCGGTATCCGTCGAGGCCCCAAACTCTGCCTGCGTCGGCGGCATAGAAAATTACAAGCAGCAGCAGAATCGGCAGCGTGTCCAGCCGCGCGCCAAAGTAGTGCCACCAGGCCACGCCGTGGCCGGCATCCCACCACGTCGACAATGTCAGGTTCAACAAGAAGAAAATTCCGACGACGCTTGCTGGCCGCACCCAGATGCCGAGCAACAGGCACACGCCTACGAACGACTCCAGCACGCCGACGAAATATCCGAAAAAGACGGCGTGCGGCGACACCAAACCTGTCAGAACCGGGCGGTAAAAGCTGACCGCGTCGGTCGTGATGTATTCATGCAGGTAGTTTTGAAACCCGCCGTGCGCGAAGCCCGGGCCGGCAAGCTTGTATTCTCCAAAAGACAAAAAGAAAAGGGACACCGCCGCGCGCACCACAGAGATCGTCTTGGGCAAGACGGAGGAGGTGGGCATTCAATGTAGGCAATCAACTGCGAACCCGACCGAGCGCTCTATCCGCCCGGCCCGTCGTTAGAAACGTATTGCTCCAGCGATTCCAGTTCGCGGCTCAAGTCGCCCACGCGCCACTCCAGCAGATTTCGGATAGAAAGTAGCCCCAGCAGCTTGCCGGTGTCATCGGCAACAGGCAAATGCCGGAAATGCCGCTCTAGCATGGTCGTCAGTGCTTCGCCGGCGCCCGTAGTGCGTGTTGCCATCTCGACCGGAGTCGTCATCAAGTCGCGCACCGGCGTGGTCTGCGGATCGGCTCCGCTCAGCGACATCTTCCGCAGCACGTCGCGCTCGGTAAAAATTCCTGCCACGCGATAATCGCTGTCCACCACGGCCACCGCTCCAACGTGGTAGTCCAGCATCTTGTGAATTGCCTCGGCCACGGTCGCGTCAAGTCCAACCGCGGCAATCTCCCGGTCGCACAGATCAAGAACGCTCATCGAAGACCTCCCCGGCCAGTCCTAAGGGCCCAGCCGAATCGGACCAAACCAAAACTGGATTGACGCATTATCCCCGCCGCCAAGCGCTTGTCAAGAAAAATTAACGTAAACCACCCTACTTTCCACGAAACACCTGTCCATCCTTCATCACGAACGAAACATTTTCCAGCAGTCTGATGTCGCTGAGCGGGTCGCCATTCACCGCCACGATGTCGGCAAACGCCCCTGGAGCCACAACGCCGATCTTTCCTTCCATGTCGAGCATCACGGCGGCGCGAGAAGTCGCGCTCTGAATCGCATCCATCGGCGCCATGCCAAACTCCGTCATGCGCAGAAATTCCTGTGCGATTGGTTCGGTCCAGGGAATCCCTCCCATGTCCGTGCCGAAAACAATCTTCACTCCTGCCTTCATCGCCTTCTTGAACGACGGTTCGTGCGCCGACGCGCGCAGCCGGTCGCGTTGGCCGGCGGGTGTATCCGCCGGAGCCCAATCGGTGTAATAGACGCTCAGCGTCGGCACATACCAAGTGCCCTGCTTGACCATCTGCGCGATGGCGGCGTCGTCGAGGTCGAGGCCGTGTTCGATCGAGTCGCACCCGCCGTCGAGCGCACGATGCAGCCCGATTCCGCTGTAGGCATGGCACGCTACTTTTTTTCCCCAGCCGTGCGCTTCGTCGACTACGGCGCGCAGTTCTTCGACCGTGAGCGTGGGCTGCGAAACCAGTTCGCCATTCTTTCCCACCCACGAACGGTGCGTCATGTAGACCTTGATCCAGTCGGCGCCATGATCGAGTTGCTCGCGCGCGGCCTTTCGCGCCTCGACTGGGCCGTCGACGATTTGCGCGCCCTTGGGCACTTCAAGTTCCGGCGCATACCCCTCCAGCGGATATCCACCGGTCGTCGAGATAGCGCGCGTCGCCACGAACAGCCGCGGCCCGGGAATGTATCCTCCTTCGATCGCCATCTTGATGCCGACGTCGCCATAGCCTGCGCCTTCGGTCTCCACATCGCGCAGCGTGGTGAATCCCTGCTCCAGCGCCCGCTTCGCCGCCACGGTGGCGCGCGCGGCTCTCAGAGCCAACGGCGCATTCAAGATGTTGGCGTCATATCCGCCCTGCGCCGGGTCCTCCCCCTGGAGAAAAATGTGCGTGTGCGAATCGATCAGGCCGGGAAGCACGGTCGACTTCGACAGATCGATCACGGTCGCTCCGGCAGGAATTTTCGCGCTTGCCGCGTCGGACACGCCTTCAATCTTGTTGCCGCGGATCACGATCACCTGATCTTTGCGAGGCGCGGCCGATTTGCCGTCGATCAAGGTGCCCGCTCGAATCATGGTTACTGATGCTTGTTGAGCATGAGACGACTCCTGCGCGAACGAATGCACCGTCAACGCAAAGAGCAGCATGCCGCAGAATTTCTTCATGAACCGTCCTCCCGGAGCGCACACACTTTACACCCGGCTCTGATTCTGAAATTTAATGGATGATTTGGCGGCGAGAATTCTATACCGTCGCTCTGATCGGCGCACTCGGCTCGTAGAATGGAGGGCCTTGTGGATTCCGTGCAACACCGTCTAGCGCAACTCGCCGATGCTGCCTCGATCACCGCTGTGATCAACTCTGCATTTCGTCGTGCCGAGTCGTTTCTGATCGATCGCGACCGCATCGACCGAGCCTCGATCGAAGAGCTACTGAAGAAGGGGCACTTCCTGATAGCCGAAGAGAAGAACCAAATCATGGGCTGTGTTTACGTGGAATCTCGGGGCGAGCGCGCGTATTTGGGTTTGCTCTCAGTCGAACCCAGCCACCAAAAAAGCGGACTGGGCTCAAAGCTGATGGAAGCCGCCGAAGACTTCTGCGCCAAGTCAGGTGCGCGCTTTATGGATCTACGCATCGTCAGCGTCCGCCGCGAGCTGCCTGGCTTCTACCAACGTCGCGGATACGTCGAAACCGGCACCGCGCCGTTCACTCCCGGCCTGAATCCGAAGGTTGCTTGCCACTTCGTTGAAATGTCAAAACCGCTGACTACGAAGCCTTAACCAATGACAGCATCGGCTTCGATCTCCACTAGAATCTCCGGTGAAATCAGCGCGCTTACTTGCACCATGGAGGTCGCAGGCCGAATTTCCGAGAAAAATTCTCCGTGGGCCCGCCCGACCTTCTCCCACTCCGCAATATTCGTCACATACATGCGCGTACGTACAACGTCCTTCGTGCTTGCGCCCAGTTGTTTCAGTGCGCTCTCAATGTTTTTCAGAGTCTGCTTTGCCTGCGTGTACACGTCGGCAATGCCAACAATCTTGCCATCGGGCCCGGTCGCCGTCGTCCCCGAAACATGGACGTACGAGCCGACTTTCACCGCACGGGAGTAACCCACCACCGGCTCCCACGGTGTGCCAGTTGAGACATTCTGCCGTTCCATTCCAAATTCCTCCGTGCCCGCATTCTACAAGGCAACAGCGGAATCCCGTTGGCGTTGGCAGCCGCCTGCTTTGAGTGCCAGCAAACTACGGCGAAATCTGCGCCAAAATTCGCATTTCTGGCTACCCCTCTAAAGTTTCATCAGCACAACTCAAGTGCTATTCCCTGTCTTCTAACTGATCAGGAAAATGAATGATGCGGATAAACAAAAGTCACTTGCGTTCCACAGCGAAACTGGGGTATCAACACTCGCAAGTGGATGAATACCGCGCCTTGCGCGGGGTTCAGGGGGCCCAAACCTATGATTGAGGAAACGCATCCGCTGCAGCAGTTGTTTCAGGACTTAGTTGGCCGCCACTATGCCGAGGAAATCGGCATCCGCGATCCGCAGATCGTGGCTTACGTTTCCCATCTGCTCGCGGAGTTCTGCGAGACCGAGCAACTCTACAAAGTTCGCGACACTGCCAACCGCCCCCTGGCTGATGTCGGCGAGATGCTGCTCGAATCCGATCCCGTCTACGGTCCGGCGCCATCGTTCGATCGCGAGCGCCAGGTGCGCAAGCACATCGGCGACTACACATTGTTTTTCGCCGGTATGTTTCCCGAGAGTATCAACCGCTTCCGGCTGCGCCGCCAGCGCCTGGAAAATTTTGTGGAGTGGATCAAGGCCGGCAAAGAGAGCTACTACATCGTCAGTAAATTCGAGCACTTCGAGTACGCCAAGGTTGCACCGCTTTTCGCCAGCCTCTCCAAGAATTTTGAGGGGTGCGTCTATGGATTGAACATGGTGAAGAACGATCTGGAAGAGATGCAGCACCCGATTACGCGTCGCACCGACGAGCTGATTATGTAAGGAACGACGCTTAATTAGAGTCGTCGAGCTTTCGCTCGACCGGACAGCCGAGGCGGCTGTCCTTCACTTAACCTTAAACCGCTCCGCTCCCCATCCGATAAAAACTTAGCGCTGTGCTGCCCTGCACCAGTAACCGAAATCTTTTTAGCGGACCGAACTGCGCCCCGGGATCGAATTTCTTCTCGTGTTCCGCGATGACGACCGACATCGCCCAGACCAGCGACGAGTCCGCGAGCGCCCGAAGCGTATCGAGGTACGCGTCCCGCATCTGATACGGAGGATCGACAAACACAACGTCGGCGGCAACGTGTTGGCGCTCCATGCGCCAGAAGGCCTGCGGCATTTCCTCCTGCAGCAGGCGATATCCATCGACGATGCCAAGGCTGTTCAGGTTGTTGCGGATCACATCAGCGGCCGCTGCCGCGCGCTCGACGAAATACACTTCTTTTGCTCCGCGGCTCAGAGCTTCAATTCCCACTGCGCCGGTTCCGGCAAACAAATCGAGCCATACGCTGCCCTCGAGTGCCTCCGGATCCCCCGCCGTCAGCACGTTGAACAGCGTTTCCCGCAGCCGGTCCGACGTGGGACGAGTGTCCATCCCGCGCAGCGAACGCAATGGCCGGCTCCGGTATTTCCCCGAGATCACCCGCATGGCTGAGCACCTTTGACGGCACAACCGTTTCCGTCAACCCATGTAGAATAAAAGTACAGACACGATGCGTGGCATGTCTATTTCGGTGGGCCGCCTGTTCGGCGTCGACGTCCGCCTTCACTTCACTTTCCTGTTGTTGCCGCTGTTTATTTACGGCATGGAATACTCCGCGACCAAGGGTCACCCTAACGCGCCGCGCGACCTGGCGCTGGTCGGAATTATTCTGGCCTGTGTCGGCGCGCACGAAGTCGGGCGCATGCTTGCCGGCGGTCGCTATGGACTGGTTCCGAAAGCGGTGATTCTTCTTCCGCTGACCGGCGTTACCGTTTTTGATGAATCGCATGCCGCGAAGCCGCAGCCGGGATTGTTATGGCAACGGGAAGTTCGGCTTTCGCTTATCGGTCCGCTCGTCAACCTCGGCCTGGCTTGCCTGATTGCTGCCGCCATCATCGGCACCGATCGCAATGTTGAGTTATTGAAATGGCCGCTCCTGCAAGCCGCCAGCCTGCGCAAGAGCCTGGTCTGGGCCAACGTCTACATCGCGGTGCTGAATTTCATGCCCGCTTATCCATTGGACGGCGGGCGCATTTTGCGCGCATATTTTGCGCGCACGCTCGACAATTCCTCCGCTACGCGCCGTGCCGTTTCGATTAGCCATGCTATCGCCATGGTGCTGATGGTGGCTGGCCTGTTCAGCGACAACTGGCTCACGGTGGTCGGAGTCATTGTTTTTTCAGCGGTGCAACTTGAGGAGCGTGCTCTGGTTTTTCAGTCGGTGCTCGACAACGTGCGCCTGGAAGAAATCATGCTCACCGACTTCGCCACGCTCTCGCCCGCCGATACGTTGGAAGACGCGCTGGAAAAAGCCGTTCACTCCTTACAAGACGATTTTCCGGTGATTCGCGGCAGCGATATGGTGGGAGTGATTTCGCGCCAGCGCATCCTCGACGCTCTGCGCGCCGAGGGCAACGGCTACGTGCAAGCTGTGATGAATAAAATTTTCGAAGTCTCGGTCCGCCACGATTCTTTGGCCACGGCCTTCGGCAAGCTTAATGCCCGCAACTCCAGCATCATTCCGGTGGTCGAAGATCAGCGCCTGATTGGCATCGTCACCTTGCAGAATCTCATGCACTCCATGTCGCTGCTGGCGGAAAGCCGCAAACTTAAGCGCGACGAATAGGTTTACAAATCGGCTGAAAAAGC
This sequence comes from Candidatus Solibacter sp., assembly GCA_035501655.1. GTDB lineage: Bacteria > Acidobacteriota > Terriglobia > Terriglobales > Acidobacteriaceae > Sulfotelmatobacter. The sequence goes on along the minus strand of DATJVU010000033.1, from coordinate 63,250 downwards.
CAGCCACATCGGATTTTGATGTTCTCGGGTTCTAGAAAAGCCGTATCCCCTTGGCCTGCTGCACCGCTGCGATCTTCCTCAACTTGGCCAGCACAGCGTCCGTCACGATCTCATCCACGTGCACTACGGCAATGGCCTCGCTTGGCTGCTCTGCTTTTTCCGCACTTCGCCTCCCTAATGAAAAATCGGCGATGTTGATCGACTCCTCGCCCAGGATCGTCCCGACTTTTCCAATGACGCCGGGCACGTCGCGATTCCGCAGATAAATCAGATTCCGCTCCAGCGGCGCTTCTACATCGATTCCATCCACGTGTAACAGCCGCGGAGCCGCTCCGTGCAGTACTGCGCCCTTCACCATGTGCTGTTCGCTCGAAGACTTCAGAAGAATCGACAGCACGCTGCCCGCGCCGCCGGTCGAAACCTTCGCCTTGTGCGACTCCACCACCTTGAGACCACGCTCCTGTGCGATGGTCGCCGCATTCACCAGGTTGGCCTTCTCTTCGAGCGCTTGATTGAGAATTCCCTTGATTGCTCCGTTGCGAATCAACTCCGTCTTCCACTCGGCGATGTGGCCGCCGTAGCGGATTGAAATCTCCTCGAGGCCGCCCTCTGAAACCTGCGCCAGAAATGCGCCCATGCGCTCGGCCAGCACGATGTATGGTTGCATCAGCGCATACTCTTCTGCCGAAACCGAAGGCACATTCACCGCATTCTGAATCACGCCATGCTTCAGATATTCCTTCACCTGCTGCGCGATCTGCACGCCCACCGCTTCCTGCGCCTCATGCGTTGATCCGCCGACGTGCGGCGTCAGTAGTACATTCTCCAGCGCCGTCAGCGGAGAATTCTTCGGAGGCTCCTCCGCAAACACATCGATCGCCGCCGCCGCCACGCGTCCGGCTTTCAACGCCGCCGCCAGATCCGATTCATTCACCAGTTCGCCGCGCGCACAGTTGACCAGCCGCACGCCTTTTTTCATTTTCGCGATCGACGCCTCATTGATCATGCCGGTCGTCTGCGGAGTCAGCCCGACATGCAGCGTGAGGTAGTCGGCCGCTGCATATAACTCCTCCAGCGCAGCCAGCCGGATACCTTGCTCCTTCATCACCGCAACCGACACGAACGGGTCGTGCCCGACGAGTTCCATGCCGAAGGCACGCGCCCGCCGCGCTACCTCCATCCCGATCCGGCCCAGCCCAACGATGCCCAGCGTCTTTCCGCGCAGCTCGGTTCCTTGCAGCGATTTTTTCTCCCACTTGCCCGCGTGCATGGATGCATCCGCACGGCACAAGTGGCGGGCCATCGCCAGCATCATGCCTATCGTTTGTTCAGCCACGGCCACAGCATTGCCGCCGGGCGTATTCATCACGGCGATGCCCTTGTGCGTCGCCGCTTCCAGATCGATGTTATCGACGCCCACGCCCGCACGCCCGATGACGCGCAGCTTGTTCGCGTGCTCCAGCAGATTCGCGTCCGCCTGCACCGCCGAGCGCACAATCAGTGCGTCCGCCGACTCAAGATGCTCGGCCAGTTTTCCGTCGAGTTGATCCGCCGTCAGCACGGTCCATCCCGGCTCGTGCAACTGCGCCACTGCCGCCGATGAAATCTTTTCCGCTACGATGATCTTCACTTGGTTATCAATCCCTTCACTCGTTACATTTTCGTGACATTATGAGCGGTCAGAACCTTGACAGGAATATGACAGCACCCTGACACGCCTACGCCGCGGCATTTCTAAACTCTCTTCATACGGGCCCAGGCCCGATGGAGGAAACAAAATGAACATTTCAACGAAAACCGCAACCAAAACGCTGCTTCTTCTGGCGCTCACCGCTCTGGGCGCAGGATGCGGCTATTCCAAACCTTCGACGGCCGGGACAGCGATGCCGACGATTGCGCAACTGAGCCCGTCGAGCGCGACCGCTGGCGCCCAGTTTCAGTTGGAGGTGGATGGCACCAGTTTCGCCTCGGGCGCCGTCATTAACTTCAACGGAGTCGCTCAAGCTACGACCGTCGTCAGCGCGACCAAACTCGAAGCCACGATTCCGGCCTCTGCTGTTGCAGCGTCTGGCCAGGTTCCGGTCACTGTAACCAACCCGGCGACGATGGGCATTTACGGTACGCCCGCAGTCACCTCTGTGGCGTCGACGTTCACCATTAACTAGCGCGCGGATTGCGCGCGCTAGCACGAGGGCGGCGGACGCCCACGTCCGCCCAGTTGTGTGGAAGCTTTAGACTCACCGCACCCATTTCACCGCACTGCCAGCGCCGACTCCGAACTGCGTGCATACACCTGCTGCGCCGCGCGCACCGCCGCGCCATATTCCACGCTCTTGTCGGTGACGCGCGCCAGCACATGCTCCAGCGCGCCCAGAATTCCGATGGTGTCGAGGTAGTCGTAGTATCCAATGTGCGCGATACGGAATAGTTTTCCCTTCATCTCGCCTTGTCCGTTCGCCACCACGGCGTCGAACGATTCCCGGAACTCTTTCACAATTTTTCCGGAGTCCAGGCCATCCGGCGCAGAGATCGCCGTCAGCGCTGCCGCAGGAGCAGACGCATACAGCTTCAGCCCCAATGCCGTCGCTCCCGCGCGCGTCATCTCTGCGCACAGCTCGGCGTTGTTGACCAATTCCTCGCGGCCCTTGGCCAGATCGCCGTTGCCCATGCCGCGGACAAACTCCAAAGCCGCACCCAGCGCCGCAAACAGCGAAGTCGCCGGCGTGTACGCCGTTTCGCCCTTGGCCGCTGACTTCCTCTCCCTGCGCAGGTCAAAGTAATAACGCGGCGAGTTGGTCGACTCCATTCGCTTCCAGGCGCGGTCGCTCACCGCGCAATAGCCCAGCCCCGGAGGCATCATCAGCGCCTTCTGCGACCCGCCGATGATCACATCCACGCCCCATCCATCCACATCGAGATGCGTCGTGCCCAGCCCCGTGATCGCGTCGACGACCAGAAGCGTGTTGTCACCCTGCGCGCGAATAATCTTCGCAATGCCTGCAATATCGTGCCTCGCTCCGGTCGAACTTTCTGTGGCCTGCACAAACACCGCACGCACATCGGGCGTGACGCGATCGCGAATGTCGCTCAATGAAAATGTCTCGCCGTATTCGGCGCCTAGCACTTCCACCTGGCAGCCGAACGCCTTGGCCAACCCGGTCCAGCGCTCGCCGAATTTTCCGGCGGTCAGCACCAGCACCTTGTCGCCCGGCGAAGTTAGGTTCGACACCGACGCTTCCATCACGCCCGTGCCCGAGCAGGCCAGCACCAGCACATCATTTTTTGTGCCGATGAACTCCTTCATGTCGGCCAGTACCCGCTGAAACAGCGCGCGAAAATCGGCTGTTCGATGATGAGCCGTGAACGAAGCCATGGCCGTCTGCGCCGCTGGCAGCAGCGGCGTCGGCCCGGGAGTAAAAAGACGATTCTTATGCAGCATAACGAGTCCTTGTGATCGGGAAGAACCCTTTAGTTTACCGGATTCGCAGCCGCATTCTTTTAAAACCTGGAAAGAAAAACGACTGGCTGCCCATGCTTGCCGCCTTTGTGTGATGCGAAAATTCACAAGTCGAGAATCAAAGCGACCTCGATTGGTCCTTTCATCGCCACGTATAATCTGCGCAACTCGAGGTTCTAAATGTTCTTCCTGAAATTGACGCTCTACACCTGCGCGTTTTATCTGGCGATCGCGACTCCCATCATCGCGCTCGAGCTTGTGAGTGAGCATTGGTTCGGCGGTTTCGGCATTCATTTTTCGGGGCGTGCCGGCGTTGTAGGCTTTGTAGGTTTCTGGGGGATCGTTTGGCTGGCGTCGTTTCTGGGCGCGGCTCGAATCGTCGTTGGTCCTGGTCTTTTGAACAGGCTTATGCAACTCCGCGGCTGAGCCTTCGGAAATCACAACCGTCTATAATCTCCACATGCCCCTAGTCGACCAGATTCAAAAAGACATCGTCACGGCCATGAAAGCGAAAGACGAAGTCCGCCTCTCCACGCTTCGCATGGTCAAGAGCGCGCTGCAACTCAAGGCCGTCGAGAAAATGTCGGCGCTCGACGACAAAGAATCGCAAGCCGTCCTCTCCACGCTGATCAAGCAGCGCAAGGAGTCGATCGAGCAGTTCACCAAAGGCGGACGCCAGGAGATGGCCGACAAGGAAGCCGCCGAGATTACGGTGATCGAAAGCTACCTGCCAAAGGCCGCTGGAGAAGCGGAAATCGTAGCCGGAGTGAAAGCCGTCATCGCTGAGATGGGCTCACCCACGATGAAAGACATGGGCACGGTGATGAAAAACGCTATGGCGAAGTTCAATGCCGCCAGCATGCGAGTGGATGGAAAAGTGGTTAGCGAAACGGTGAAGAAAGAATTGGCGGGAAAGTAAGAATGGACATGGAGCGGCGGACGCATTCGTCCGCCCGGTCGAGCGAAGCTCGACACACAGCCTGAGTCTATTTCGCAGCCGCCCGCAACCGCTCCACAAACTCCGGACTAAACTCCTTCACCGATGCGGCAAATTCATCCTTCATCTGATCCCGGCTGCCCTCAGGCCACAAATCCAAATCCGCCAGCGCCTCATCGTACTGACGACACAGCACCCGCTGCATCGCTCGCGAAAGCAAAGCGCTGACCACAACATCGAGATCAGAGTTTGAGTACCCGAATTTCTTCACCCCCTGCAGCTTCGTGAGGTTCTCCGGCGTCAGCACTCGTGTCCACTCATCAAAGTCCTCGTGGCCCGGAGTGAAGATCTGCGCGCAGAATTCCGGCGTCGCATCCACGAGCCTTCCCGCCTTCAGGCGCAACGCTTGCTCAGCAAACGGGCGCTCCATGCCGGACGTGAAGGCACCCGGTCCGCCGACTCGTTGCCAGATGACCATCCGGCCGTCTTTCTCTTTTACGAAATCGACCGCAGCCCCTTCGCCAACGTCAAAGAGCTTTTGCGGTTTTGGTACGAGTGTGACCACGTTATAGACCCAGCAGCAGTGCGCACCGCCCGCCTCATCGGTTATGAAAACGACCTCGCCCTTGCCGTCGCCGTCGAAGTCCATGCCGGTGTGTTCCTCATCGAAGATCACGCCGAATCCCGTGGTGCGAAAAACTACCTTGCCGGCCGCGTTGTAGATCGCCGCCGTGCAGTCGCCGCCGTCGGTCTCCGCCGCATTGCGCGCCGGGCCCAGCGAAATCTCGTATCCATCCCAAAGTTTCTTTTTGAACGATTCAGTCGTCTTCGGAGAGACGTAGCAGGCGATTTTTTTCTCATCCTGCGCAGAGGCGAAGGCTGCGCACGACGCGATCAGAAGGAGTGCAAAACAAAGCCGGCGCATACCAAAATCGTAGGTCAGTCCACGGGACGAGGCAATGTTACTTCTGAGTTCCCTTGCTGCGCTGCAATTCCCGGTAGGCTTCGCTCTTTGAAATGCCCCGTTCTTTCGCCACTTTTTTCAGCGCAGCCTTTTCATCAATTTGTTCTTCAGCAATGATTTGCTGCATGCGCTCGCGCACGCTGGGGCGGACACCACCGCCTTGCTCAGAGCAAGCTGTGTCCGCTCCACTGCTAGCATTTTTTTCTTCCGCCTTCCCGATCAGCAGAGTGATCTCGCCCTTCACCGCCTCGCGCGATTTCAATTTTTCTAAAATCTCACTCGCGCCCCCGCGCAGAAACTCTTCATGAATCTTTGTGACTTCGCGTGCTACGACAACGTCCCGACCGGGGCCCAGCACCTCGACTAGATCCGCCAACGCCTCCACCAAGCGATGCGGAGCCTCGTAAAACACCTGCGTGCACGGGGAATTCCTTAGCTCTTCCAAGACCGCCTGCCGCTCCCCGCGCTTCGCCGGCAAAAATCCATTGAAGCGGAATGAATCGGTCGCCAATCCGCTTGCCACCAGTGCCGCCAGAAATGCCGACGCCCCCGGCACCGGAATCACGAGCACGCCAGCTTCAATCGCCCCCGTAATCAAGCGATATCCCGGATCGGAAATCCCCGGCATGCCCGCATCCGTCACGAGCGCCACGCTCGTGCCTTTTTGCAACTGCGCCACCAGTTCCGCCGCACGCTCGCGTTCGTTGTGCTCGTGATAGCTGGTGGTCCGCGTCGCAATCGAAAAGTGATTCAGCAACTTCTGGGTCTGCCGCGTATCCTCGCAGGCAATCACATCGACTTCCTTCAGCACGCGCAACGCGCGCAGCGTGATGTCCTCCAGATTTCCAATCGGAGTTGCCACCAGATAGAGCGCCGCTCCTGAAGAAGCTTCCTTCATGGGCCGCAGTCTACCATCCGGAAAGCGACGCCCGCGCGCCGCAAAACGCCCGCCTTAAGCCGTTTTCTTCTGAAGAAAAGGGCTCTCTTGGCTTGACCTGCCGACCTCACTGGCATACATTGTCCCCACTTCAATTTAGGAGGGGCGTTATGTTAGATGGTTTCAAGAAATTTATCCTTCGCGGTAATGTCGTGGATATGGCTGTCGGTGTGGTCATCGGCGCGGCTTTTGGAGGTGTCGTCACCGCTCTCACCACCGATTTCCTCACGCCGCTGATAGCCGTTCTGGTGGGCAAGCCCGATTTCTCCGCGATTCAGTTCGCGATCCGGGGAACTCTTTTCCCGCTTGGTCACTTCATCAATGCGTGCGTATCGTTTCTCCTGATTGCCGCAGCGGTTTACTTTTTCGTGGTTACGCCGGTTAACGCCCTGGTCGCACGCATGCGCAAAGACCCGGCCCCAGCCGATCCCACCACCAAAAAATGCACGGAGTGCCTGAGCGAGATTCCCATCGACGCGCGCCGCTGCTCCCACTGCGCCCAGCCCCAGATGGGCCGCGCCGCCTGAGCATGGCCGCTTAAACAAACGGCCACTTAACGAGACGAAACCATAAGAACGGGTGCCCCACGTCTCGCCGATTTTGCGAGATGTGGGACTTTCGTTAGCGCCAATCGAACGCCGTCCTGGATTTCGCCTCGCTCGGCTATCCCATCACTCTCTTTCATTACGACCGGCGTGGACTTCGCTCGATGACGTGTTCGCCTCTTCGCGTACCATAGCCTCATGAGCTTTCGTCTCTCGCGCGCGGTCCTGCTTCTGGCAGTCTCCCTCGCAGCTGCGGCGCAGTCCGGCACGCCCAACCAATCCTCATCGAAGTCCAAGCCAGTCAAGGTTAGCCCAAACGACTCCGCGCTTGATCCCGGCATCCTCACCGGCAACACCTATCGCAACCGAACCCTGGGACTGACCTACAAAATCCCCGACGGATGGGTCCTCCGCACGGAAGAACTGAACGGCCGCGAAGGCAACCCACTTCGCGAAGGGAACGCTTCACAAGACAAATCTCAAGAAAAGAAAGATCGCCCGCGCGCCTCGCCGCAACCTGCGTCGAGCGCCGGCGCAAAGGTCTTACTCGCAGCTTTCTCGCGCCCGCCCGAGGCCAAGGGAGAAGAGATCAACTCTTCGGTCCTCATCGCCGCTGAGGCGCAATCTTCTTATCCCGGACTGAAAGATGCTCTGCAATATCTCGATCCCATTACTGAAGTCGCCAAAGCCCAGGGTTTCACGCAGGACGAAGACCCTTACGAAATTGCCGTAGGCGCGAAAACTCTAGTTCGCGCTGATTTCCACAAAGATGTCGGCACCCGCGTCATGCGCCAGTCCACGCTGGCCATGCTGGTGCACGGCTATGCCATATCGATCACAGTAATTGCGGGAACAGAAGACGACGCGGAGGAACTCATCGACAATCTCGACTTTTCCGCAGCCGGAAAATAATTCGGACCCTGGTCCCCACTAGAAGACGGGTGCCCCACGTGCGCCGCATTTGCGAGACGTGGGAACGTTCCTAAAAAATCCGCACTTGACTCAAATCCAAACCCCCGCCGTCTGCCTCACCTCAATCCTGATCTGCGGCGGATGCAACAGCGTATTGTGAATTAGGCACTGATGCACCGCCCTCTCCACTCCCGCCCGGTGCTGATCGGTCAATTCGACAGGGGTCTCAATTTCAATCTGAAAATTGTCGACGCGCGCCGGATCCTTCACTTTCTCCGCCGTCACCCGCACCCGCGTGCCCTCGGCCGCCAGGGTCCATTTCCGCAGATATTGCGCCGCATAAAACGCCGCGCATGATCCCAATGACGCCAGCAGCAGTTCCGGAGGCGTCATGCCTTCGTCGTGTCCGCCATTTTCCAGCGGTTGATCGCTCAGGATGCTGTGCTGCCGTGTCTTGATCTCAAACTGAACCGCTCCCAGATGCTCGACCGTCACTTCCATAAGTGCCTCCAAATGAACTTACGAACTCTCGCCCGCCAACGCCTCGTCCAGATGCATCCTTACCAAGGCGCGTGCCCGTTGCAGCCGCGACTTCATCGCCGCCTGCGAAATTCCCAGCCGCCGAGCCACTTCATCGCCGGAACGGTCTTCGATTTCGCGCAGCCGGTACGCCTCGCGGTACAACTCCGGCAGCGCCGCAATCGCCCCATCCAGCATCGCCTTCACTTCCCGCCGAGCCAGCCTCGCCTCCGGAGTCGGTTCGCTGCCCGCGATCTCCCGCCCTTCCCCTTCCAGCGATGAAAGTTGCAGCAGCGGCAAGAGCGATTCGCGTTCTTTCAATTGCCAGCACACGCGCCGTCCAATTTGTGCCAGCCACGCTCGAAACGCCCTCGAGTCGCGCAACTGATCCAAATGCCAGTACGCTTTCACTAGCGCCTCTACCAGCACGTCCTCGGCATCGGCGTGATTGCCGCATACGCGTAGCATCTGGCGGTAGACGGCGTCTTTGTGCTCGCGCGTGAGCTTCTCAAAATCAGGAGGTCGTTCTTTGGTGTTGCCGGCTTCGACAGGCTTCGCCATCCCGTAATTCTGGCATCCGGCATCGCCCCGCGCCGTAACCAGAATCACTTACAGCACCCCGTCGGTTCCACCTCGGAACTCGTTCCCGGACAGTGGCTGCGTCCATTCCAGGGCATCCGCCGCAGCACTTCCGCCATGGGACATATGTCCGTTGCCCCTGCAAAAACCAGCCCGCAACCGACGAACGCCGAAAGTCCCAGCCACAACGTGTTCCAGGTCAGCCCGAGTACCACGCCAGTTGCCACCATCAGTCCGGCTCCCAGCCGCACCTGCCGCTCCAGGGACCACCGCGTCTTCACGCTGGCCACGAGCGGCAGTCCCACCTGAACCCAAGCTTCAGTTCCTCCTTCGAGGACGAACATTTCTCGTCGGCACGGCTCCAGTAGTCCTGCGGCCATGCGTGCCCGCTTTCCCGCCTGGCAGATCAGCACGACAGGAATGTCCCGCCGCAGATCGTCGACCCGTGCTTCGATTTCATCCAGCGGAATATTCGTCGTGCCCGGAATGTGCCCCGCCGCGTATTCCGTCGCCGAGCGCACATCCACCATTTGCACCGAGGCGGCGCGACTCCTGAGTTCGTCGACTGTGATCGCTGCGCTCACCTTACCTCCTCTCGGAAAGGCCACACGGCCCCCTACAACGGAAGAGCGGCGAAATCGGGAAAAGGATTCAGAGCAACAAAAAGCGCCCCGTCCTGGGGCGCCTTCGAAACCTATGGGTTAGCAGAATCTAACTTCGACTAACCTTCCAAGGGTTCCGAATACAGACTCAGATCCTTCTCCCCGCGCGCTTTTTTCTCGGCGTATTTGTTCATCCAGGCTTCCCAACTCTTGCCCGCCGCGGTGTCGCGTCCGGTGAACTCCAGGGCCGCAATCTCGGCGTATGAAACCGCAACCTTCTCGCCAGAATTCTTAGGATACAGACGCACCTGCGAATCTTTCAGAGACGCTCCCGGTCGCCGGTCAAACACATAGCCCTCAATCTTCGATCCATCCTTGCGCGTGATCGTCACATCGCCGCGATAGTCGAACGCCTTCTCCAGCGCCACGCGCAACTCTTCTTCCGAAGCCAGCGCCGGAATCCATCCTTCCAACTGCTCATGCGCCGTCCCCGGGGCGACTTCGAGCGCGTCAGGGTTCACGTTCGCATGCGGCGCAGCCTGCGCCGATGCATGATCGAAATGCCCCGCCTCTTTACCAGTCATGAAAGTGAAAGAGCGGCGCGCCAGCGCCGCCTAATCCTCAATAAATTGTCATCCTGAGCGAGGATTTCGCTCCAGCGAAGCAGGATCAAAACCGCAGTCGAAGGACCTGCTGTTCGCTTGAGCCACCACACAGCACAGGGCGCCTTAAGCCCGAGTAGCCATCTCGCTCGAAGGCGCAATCTGCACCAGCGGATGCACCGGCTCCACGCGCTCCTCCAGCATCCGCTCCGCCTCTTTATCGCGATAGGTCGAAGACAGAGTCGCCTTCACGGTCGCCAAAAATCCGCCCAACGATGAAAACGTAGCGTTCACCGCCGAGGCTTCATATCCGCTGTGCACCATGCAATTCGCGCACGCCGGATTCCCCGACTCCGTCCCATAATTCGACCACTCGGTCGTACGGATCAGCTCGTCAAACGAGTCTGCGTATCCATCCTGCAACAAATAACAAGGCTTCTGCCACCCAAACACGTTATACGTCGGCATGCCCCACGGCGTGCACGGATACGTCCGCTTCCCCATCAAAAATTCAAGAAAAAGCGGCGACAGATTGAACTGCCAGCTCTTCTTCCGGTTCGACAGGATCGCGCGAAACATCCGCCGCGTCCGCGCCCGTCCCAGAAAATGTTTCTGATCCGGCGCCTTGTCGTACGAATACCCAGGCGAGAGCATCATGCCCTCCACGCCCAGTTCCATCATTTCGTCGAAAAATGCCCGCACCGACTTCGGATTCGCGCCGTCAAACAGCGTCGTATTCGTAGTTACGCGGAAGCCGCGCCGCAGCGCCTCTTTCACGCCCTCAACCGCCAGGTCGTATCCGCCCTCGCGGCAGACGGCGAGATCATGCTCTTCCCGCTGCCCATCCAGGTGCACCGAAAACGTCAGATACTTGCTCGGCTTGAACTGGTCGATCTTCTCCTTGAGCAGAAGCGCATTAGTGCACAAATAGATGTATTTCTTGCGCGCCACCAGCCCCTCGACGATCTCAGCAATCTGCGGATGCATCAGCGGCTCGCCGCCGGGAATCGATACCATGGGCGCCCCGCACTCATCGACGGCCTTGAAGCACTCCTCCGGCGTCAAATCTTTCTTCAAAATGTGCGCCGGATACTGAATCTTCCCGCACCCCGCACAAGCCAGATTGCAACGGAATAACGGCTCCAGCATCAGCACAAGCGGATACTGCTTGCGCCCGGCCATCTTCTGCCGCAGCACATAGGACGTCACCGTCCACATCTGAGAAATCGGAACTGGCATGAAACCCCGTTGGCCCCCATTTTATCAGCTATGACGCCAGCCCTGTGCCCCTGACGGGGACTATCTTGATTCGCCGCCAGGTGCGACCGCCACATCAGGGTGCCCTATTTCTCGCGCGGTTCTTGCACGAGAAGTGGGGATTTCCCCCGAATCCCAAAGTAGATCTGTCATTCCGACCGGAGCGCAGCGAAGCGAGCGGAGTGGAGGAACCTGCTTTTCTTGTCCCCTGTCGTGAACCACGAAGGCCAAATCCCACCGTGGAAGAGCAGCACCTTAGCGCCCGCGTTAAATCCCCCAAAAGAATCAGGGGTTTCAGCCCCCACCCAAATTCTCTGCAACCTCCACCCCCGCCACCTCCTCTAACGGACATGCTCCACCCCTCCCCAAAGTCCTCTTGTACCCGGCCCCGAAACCCGCTACCCTACCCTAATCATTAAGTATGTTTAACCCCCACCCCAACCTGGCCGACGATGTTAACAGCGGCATTGTCCAATCAGAAATCGAAGGCGGAGTCTTTCTCAACGATCTCCCACCCGATACAGTCCTCGAAATCCAGACCATGCATCACCGCTACACGGCCGTCCTACTAGGCGGCAGCGAAGCCCTCATCTCCGGCCACCCCGAATTCTGCCCCGAGCCGGTCCAAGTCGCCATCGCCGGTTCCACCTGGGGAGGCTCCATGCTCAAGCTGCAATACGTCGGCCGCGGCATGCACCTCGAATTCCGCCACCCCCAATATCCCACCCCCATCATCACCTCGCCCATCCAGGACATTCGAGACAACGCCATCCGCGGCAACTACCGCCAATCGCATCTGCCACCGCTAGAATTGGACTCCCGCCCCCACGGCGCGCATTCGTAGTTCGTTCGCCAAAATATTTGTCATTCCGAACCGGCGCGAAGCGGCGGTGAGGAACCTGCTTTTTTCTCCGCGTCTCCGTGCCTCCATGGTGAAAACGGGCAACCTCCGGAAATCCTTTGACTCCACGCCCCCAACCCACTACCATCCCCTGTTCTAGCCGAAAGAGTCACAACATGGCCCTCACCATCGACCAGCGCGAAGTCTCCCACGTCACCATCCTCGACATTCACGGGCGCCTCGTTCTCGGCCCCGAAATCGGCGACCTCCGCTCCGCCGTGCGCGGCCTCATCTCCGAGGGCAAGAAGAAGATCATCCTCAACCTCGCCGACGTCGATTACATCGACAGCTCCGGCGTCGGAGAACTCGTCAGCAGCTTCACCGCCGTCCGCAACGCCGGCGGAGAACTGAAACTCCTCAACCTTACCCAGAAAGTCCACGACGTGCTCTACGTGACCAAGCTCTACACCGTCTTCGACATCAAGGACGACGAATTCCACGCCGTAAAATCCTTCGACTACTTCTTCGCGAAATAGTTCTTAGCAGCGCGAAATGCCAGGCGATCTCAAGCCACAGATCCATCTATAGAATGGCATGCCCCACGTCTCGCCGCATTTGCGAGACGATGGAATTTTGGCTTCCACCGAGAGCGCCGATGCACCCCACCACGAACCGTCCTGGTCACCTTCGCCGTGCCCGAATTCGCTGTACCATGCAAGCAAGAAGTACATGGGCACGCAGTGCGGACCAGTCGCGCCGCTCATGGAATCAGCAGCATGGATGAAAGCAGTCCGAAGCGCGGCGCCGACGGCAAAATATCCAGAGAACTACTCTGGACCGTCGACCACGGGTTTCAAGGCTGGACCTGCTCCCGCTGTGAGTGGAACTCTCCGATTCCCACGCTACTCAACGATTCCGAGGCCAAGACTGCCTTCGACCGCCTGGCAGCGGCCAAGTTTCGCGATCATAACTGTACCGACCACCACTCGCGCCTCGCCCCCGTCAACGAGGGCTTTACTGCCCGCATCCGCAAATTGATCACCCACGGCTTCAAGCCCAAAGACGCCGTCGAACTCTTTCTTCAGGAAGTGGAACTCGAATACCACAACCAGCCCAAGGTCGTAGCCCAGGCCAAATCCGAAGCCGAGGACTTCCTCCGCCGCCTCCGAGCCGGCCTGATCTAGATCTCCAGCCATTCATGATCCTCAAGGCGAAGCGGTTGAGGCTTTTCTTGAAGATGGAGAAGGCTGTCGGCACCGATCCGGCCGAAGCGGAGACAATCAACACGCGCTGGCAGCCCTGCAGATCGTCGTCCAGCGGCGCGACGTTTGGGCCGCGTGGCCATCCGTCGATCCTGAACTCGACTCTCTTCGCAACGACTCGCGCTTCCAGAGCCACTCCACCAGATTGTTCTGCCGGCCAATTAGGCGTTAATTCCAGGCCTTGTCATCCTGAGCGAGGTGAAGGACGTCTGCATTTTCGCGGGCCGCCCCGATCACGAAAGCTCAATCCTTAATCCCCATCTCCCCCAGAATCCAAGCGTAATCAAACGCCGCCTCGTGCAATCGGTCATATCTGCCCGAAGCGCCGCCGTGCCCCGCCGGCTGCAGATTCGTCTTCAAAATCAAAGTATTGTGATCCGTCCGCGTCGCCCGCATCTTCGCCACATACTTCGCCGGCTCCCAATACATCACCTGGCTGTCGTTGAATGAAGTCTTCACCAGCATGTCCGGATAGTTCTTCGCCTCAACGTTGTCATACGGCGAATACGTGAGCATGTAATCGAACGCCGCCTTCTCCTTCGGATTGCCCCACTCCTCAAACTCGCCGACGGTCAGCGGCAAAGTTTCATCGAGCATCGTATTCATCACATCCACAAACGGCACGCCCACCAGCGCCGCATGAAACAGATCCGGACGCATATTCAGCACGGCGCCCATCAGCAATCCGCCGGCGGAGCGCCCTTCAATCACCAGCCGGTCTTTCGATCCGTAGCCTCGCTTCACCAGGTCTTCCGCGCAGGCGATGAAGTCGGTGAATGTGGTCTTCTTGTTCATCATGCGGCCGGCGTCGTGCCACGCCTTGCCCTTTTCGCCGCCGCCGCGGATGTGCGCCACCGCCGCTACCACTCCCCGATCGACCATGCTGAAGATATTCGAATTGAAAAACATATCGATCGAAATTCCATAGGAGCCATAGCCATACAAATAAAGCGCGCCCTTGCCGTCAAGCTTCGCGCCTTTCAAATGCAGCACCGAGATCGGAATCTTCGCCCCATCTGACGCGACCGCGTAAATCTGCTCGACTTGATATTTATTTTTGTCGTAGCCACCCGGGACTTCTTTCTGCTTCAGCAGCGCCGACGTGCCTTTCTCCATGTCGTACGCGTAGACCGAGGGCGGCGTAATCGCGGATTGGTATCCATAGCGAAACTCCGTCGTGTCATACACGCGGTTCACGTATCCATAGGCCGCGTAGGCGGGCTCGGGAAAATCGAGGCGCTTGGACTGGCCGCTGCGCAAATCGATCACGCGAATCTGCGGCAGCCCCTGCTCGCGCTCGAACAGCACGCAGTAATTCTTGAACAGGTCCATATCGTCAAGCATGATGCCGGGATTCTGCGCCAGCACCTCGTGCCAGTTCGCGCTCCCCGGATTCGTTACGGGCGCCGTGACCAGGCGGAAATTTCTGCCCGTGTCGTTCACGCGGATATAAAAGGAGTCAGCGTTGTTGTCGGGGTAATATTCGACGCCTTGCTTGCGCGGCTCCATCACCTTCCAGTCGGCGGTTGGATCGTTCGCCGAGATGTATCGCGCCTCGGTTGTCGTGTGGCTTCCGGACAGCAAAATGAGAAACGCCTGGCTGCGCGTCTTGAACACATCGACTTCGAACTTCTCATCCGGCTCTTCATAGACGACCGCATCCGGATCCGTCGTGCCCGCCATGTGCCGGTACATGCGGTACTGCCGCTTCGACACGGCATCTTCCTGCGTATAGAAAATCGTCTTGTTGTCGTTCGCCCACACCACCGATCCCACGCGCTCGGCGTGATCCGCCAGAGTTTTGCCCGACCGCAGATCTTTCATCGCCAGCGTGAACTGCCGGAAGCCCGTGTTGTCGTAGGAATACGCCAGCGTGTTTCCATCAGGCGAGACCGCGAACGCAGCGATGCTCATAAACGCCTGCCCCTTGGCGAGTTCGTTCTGGTCGAGCAGCACTTCTTCGGGAGCGTCCATCGTGCCTTTTTTGCGGCATCGAATCGGATACTGCTGGCCCGCCTCCGTGCGTACGTAGTACCAGTACTCGCCCTCTTTAAAGGGAACCTCGACGTCGGTCTCCTTGACGCGGCCGAGCATCTCGGAATACAGCTTGCTCTGGAATCCTTCCGTCGGTTTCATCACCGCGTCGGTGTAGACGTTTTCGGATTCGAGATACGCCTTCACCTCCGGGTTCGGCTTGTCGCGCAGCCAGTAATAATTGTCAGCAAGCTTTTTCCCGTTGATGTCCGTCTCATGCGGAACAACTTTCGCCACCGGCGGCTTGGGCAGAGAAGAGCTGTCGGCCGCGGCGAAAACAAAAACTGCTGTCACCGCCAGAACTGAACCCTGAGCCAGCCTTGCAAGTCTCTTATTCATTGACGCTCTCCGAAAAAGGTTGGTGGAAAGATGTTGATGGAAAAGTCGATGGAAAAAATGTTGACGAAAAGAACGTTGGTGGACGTTTGAAAAGAAAGTTGGCGGAAGGACCGTCCGTGGAAATAGCCGTGGATGAGCGGCCCTTAAGCGCCGCGTAAGCGCCGGAAAGAACTTGGGGCTTCAGCCCCCGTGGTTGTCGTATGAAACGCACTCGCGATCGTAACCATACTCCCGCCTGTACCCCATGCGCAACGCCTGCCCGTCGGACAGGCGCCTTAGCCTGCCCTGCGGCGAAGCCACGGGGCCGTCCGGTCGAGCGAATCTTCGACCGCAGCACCTGGGCCCACGAGAATGCGTCTCACCGCCCATACTCCATCACCCGGTCATCCACCGCCACCGCCACATACTTCCCCGATTCCACATCCCGAAACTGCACCACCCTATGCCCCTCGCGCGCCAGCTTCCCCCATCGGCTCGGCTTCTCCGGATTCTGCTCAATCGCCTGATAATCGCGCCCCTCCATCCTGAAACGCACCGTGCGAAAGCGGCGCGATCCCGTGCGATCCACTCGCGAAGCCACCTCGCCCACTTCGACTTCGTGACCATTCATCATCTGCTCGGCTACCGATGTCAAAACCTCATGATCCAGCATGATCAAACCATCCTGATTCTGAGTTCCAGCCCATTCCTCAAAATTTCAACTCTAAGGCTGTCATCCTGAGCGTCGGCGAAGCCGGCGGGAGGGCCCTTACGTCAAGCCAGAAAGCACCGATGCAGCCGCAGAAAGCAATGAACATGAGAGTGCCCCATTTCTCGCACGCTCTCGCTCGAGAAGTGGGGATTGTGACTCCAACCTCACTAACCGATCATTGACTCCACCCCCAACCAGTCGTACCATGTCCGCCCAGTGAAACTCCGTCTCGAATCTCGGCCTGTCGGCGAAGTCCAGGTCACCCAGTGTCACGGCCGCATAGTCGCCGGCCCCGAAGTCCTCCATCTCCATGCGCACGTCGGCGACTCGCTCGCTAGGCACGAAGACGTCGTTCTGCAACTGGACCAGGTGGAATTCATCGACAGCAGCGGCCTCGGCGCCCTCGTCCGCCTCGTCCAGTCCGCGCGCACCAAAAAGGGAGACCTCAAGCTCAGCGGCGTCCCCGCCCCAATCCTCAAAACTCTGAAGATGACGCACCTGCTCCAGCAGTTCGAAACCTACGAGTCGGTGGAAGAAGCCATCACCGCCGCATATCTCGGCTCGCGTTACTCTCCCGGCAAAGCGGGAGACACACGGCCCCGCGTCCTCTGCATCTACGATTCGTCCGACGTTCGCACTTTCCTCCGCGAAATTCTCTGCGCCGCCGGATACAACGCCCTCACCACCGCCAACATTGACGACGCCAAAATTCTTCTCCGTGCCACCAAGGCCAAACAAGTTCTGGTTGCTTCCAATCTTCAATCCGTCTACGGTCGCTCCACCCGGAAGGCCCTGGAAGAGATCGATCCCCTCATTCAACTCACTGTGCTAGACGAAGACTTCGCGACCCAGGATCCGGGCGAAGCTGCCGGGAAACTCCTGGCCAAACTCTCCGCTCCAGTCGCCTGAACTCAGGACTCGCGACTCGCAACTCATTCACTGCCTCTCGCGCATCATTTCCTCGATGTCGCCAATCTTCTCTCCCAACAGATTCAACTTTCGCGCCAGACCCTGAATCTCCGCCTCGGCGCGGCGGTTCACGTCGAAATCGAGCTCGCCGCGCAGGCGATCTTTCGTGTCCTGGCGGTTCTGGCTCATCATGATGATCGGCGCCTGTATCGCAGCCAGCATCGACAAAAAAAGATTGAGCAAGATAAAGGGATAGGGATCCCAGCCGTGTTGGCCGAGCAATGTGTCGAGGGTGACGTACACAGCGAGCGCGAAGGTGAATGACAGAATAAATGTCCACGAACCGCCGAAGCCGGCGACGGCATCAGCCACGTGCTCACCGAAGGTGGCGTCTTTGTCGATGACTTCATTGGGATGGCGATTCGCGCGCAGGCGTACGAGGTTTTGCGAGGCGTGAAACTGCCTGCCCAGCACCTGCAGCATGTCCATTCCGGCCAGCGGCTTGCGCTGCAGCAGGACGGCAATGTCGTTCCGGTCGACCTCGATGCAGACCGCTTCGTCCACTGACGTGGCGTCGGTCTGATGCGGCGTCTGCTCCAGCATCGAGGCGAACCCAAAAAACTCCCCGTGCGACGGCTCGTCCACCACGACTTCCTGATGATCCTGATCGACCGTCGTCACTCGCACCCGCCCCGACACCACTACGTATGCCTGCCCGGTCGTGTCGCCCATTTTGTAAATCCGCTGTCGCGGCGCAAATGTTTTTACCTGTACCTGACCGGCCAGCACAGCCGTCTCTTCTTCATCGAGCAGCGCAAACAGCGGAACATGTTTCAACACTTCAGGATCGCAAGCCATGCCTACCTCTCAGTTAAAAGTCTGAACTCAACCAATCGCCGTGAGGATACAACAACCCAGGCTGCTTCGAATCGGTTCGCCCTTGACATGGGTGCGCCGTTTCTCGCCGCTCTTGCGAGAAGTGGAGATCTTTGCCAGTCCCAAAATCAAAACTCGCGATGCTGCCCCGCGACTCCCGCATCCCACCATCAGCCAAGCGGCGGGTAAAATAATCCTCAGTGAAAACTCACCGCATCGCGCTCACACTACTCATCGCCTTAACTATCTCCTGCCACCGCCCGCAGCCCACGGCCAAACGCTACGCCTTTCACGGCCGCGTCATCTCCGTCGACGCTCCGTCCCAATCCGCCCTGATCGACGCTGACGCGATACCCGGGTTCATGGAAGCGATGGCGATGTCCTACAAGTCGAAGCCCGCCTCGGCGATAACGCCACTGCAACCCGGAGACGTCGTGTCGGCGGACGTGGTCGTCGAGTCAGACGCTAAGGATCAGGATGCGATCCCGGATTATTGGCTGGAAAACATCAAGGTCACGGGACACAATAAGCCGGCGGCCGCGCCGAACGCGGCGTTTCACATGCCGGCTGTTGGCGAGGAGGTCCCGGACTTTGCCTTCACTAATCAAGGCGGGAAGAGGACTTCCCTTCATGAGTACCGCGGACAGACTCTGCTGGTTACTTTTATTTACACGCGCTGCCCGTTTCCCGATTTTTGCCCGCGGATGAGCGGCAACTTCAACGAGATTTACAAGCAACTTGGCTCTACACCTGCGCTGGGTAAAGTTCATCTGCTCAGCTTGAGCTTCGATCCGGAGCATGATTCGCCCAAAGTTCTTCGCGATTATGGATTTTCCGTTGCGCATACGCATGACTCGGCGCTGTTCACGCAATGGGAATTCGGCGCGCCTTCTGTCGCCGATTTGCCCAAGATCGCCGATTTTTTTGCGCTTACCGTCAAACCCGATGGCGGGCTCATTACTCATAATCTGAGCACGGCGGTTATTTCTCCTGAAGGAAAAATCGCGCGCTGGTATCACGGTGGCGACTGGCAGGTTGCGGATTTGATCAAGGATGCGTCTGACGCTGCGGCGACGAAATAGTTGGGGATTGCCTTGGCGCGGCGGCTTTTCAGCCACTTGGGGTTGGTTTAGGTAGGCGCTTAGCCGCGTGACTGGAGGTCGTGGCCTTCCCGATTGCTAAGAACTTTGAAGTATTGCCGCGCTCTGCGTGCCGCGCCCGACTAGAAGCGGAAGAGATAGCTTACCTTCACAAAAAACTGTCGGCTGTCGTTGATGTAGCCTCGCGCCGTGTTGGTTACATAGCCCGGCTGCGGCGGCATTTGGGGGACGACGAGCAGGTTTTGCAGGTCGCTGTTGTATCCGATATAAATCGCCGTGCCGGGATGCACGAGGTAGGTGATCAGAAAATCGGCGTTGAACTCGCGCGACGTCGAGAGATATGTGTAGGGGGATCCTACGCCGGGCGTGCCGGCGAGCAGCGCGTTGTATTGCAGAATCACGCGCGTGGAAAGCTTCGGCGTGAACTGCCAGTTCCACTTGCTGCGGATGATATGGTCGTTGAAAATACCGCGTCCCGCGCTTGGACTCTGCGACTGTGCGAAGGCAAAAGCGGCATCGGTGGCGCGGAGGCGGTCGAAGAGATATTCATTGTCGATTTTCAGCGGCGTCATCGGGCGAACGGTGAGGGTTATGCTGCCGGTATCCTGGCGGGCGAGAAACGGCTGGTTGAAGGTGGTCGTCGTGGTCGTCGGCGGAAAATTCGCGACAAAATTCGGGCTGTTGCCCCAGGAATAATTCGCCGCGATCGTGGCCTTCTTCAAATAAGCGGTTTGAAAGCCGATCGCAGTCGTGTGTTCGTGGAAGTCGAGATTGCCGGGATTCGGCGCTGCGCAATAGGCTGCGTATCCGTAGTAGCAGAAATCCTGCGGACGCAGGCGCTCGCGCGTTTCTTCGTATGGGCCGAAGCGAATAATTGTCTGGCCGCGGCCCTGCAGCGCGAAGTACGGGAGGTAGTCGGTGTCAAGGCGCAGTCCGGTGTGGTCGAAGTCGTAGCGGGTGTACATCGACGGGCCCCAATCTACGATCCAACCGTGTTTTGGACGAAAGCGGTAGTCGACCATTTGCACCGTCTCGCGAATGTCGGTGCGGTTGATGAATCCGGGAACCGTCACGAATCCCGGCGTGATGTCGCTGTAGGTTCCGTCGTAGGTAAAGTGCAGGCCATCGCGGCGCAGTTCTAGTTTCTCCGCTGGACCGGCGTAGTAGTTGCCGTTGCCGCGATTGCCGGAGCTGAACGGATAGATATTCGCTTCGCAATTCAGATTCAAATCGCTGGAACTGCTCACGGCCTGACCGTCGAGCGTCCAGTTCGAATTGAATTTCAGATGCGTATCGACTCCGCCGATGCGGTTGAATTCGTGCGTGGTCGGGCACTCCCAATCTGTGTAGAGCAGGCCGACGCTGGACTGCTTGAAAATATCGCGGCTCACGCGAGCGATCGTGAAGTACGAGCGCATGCCTGAGTACTGGCTGAGGTCGGGCACGGCGAGGCCGGGGCTGCGGTCGTCGGTCGACATTATGCCCAGCGAATACGGCCCATCTTTCCCGGTCAGCCGAATTCCCGCCGACGGATCGCCGATGCTCCGCGTGAACATCAAATCCATCGGCGTGCGAAAAAAGTCTTCGTTTTCCAGAAAGAACGGCCGCTTCTCGGGAAAGTAGACGGCGTAGCGCTGATTCACTGTGATCTGCGGATCCTCCGATTCCACCTGGCTGAAATCCGGATTCGCCGTCAGATCAAGGGTGAAGTGGTCGTGGAAGACAAACTTCGCATCCATCCCCGGCTGGCCCTGCGCCGTTGCTTTCTGAAAATAAGGATTCGTGTAGTCCCGCGTGTCGAGCGCGCGAAAACCGCGCATGAGGCCGTAGGGGATGAGTTCGATGTCGCGACCGGGGGAAATGCCTTCGAGGCCATTGAGCGTGGCTGCTTGTCCCAAGCGGCCCTCGATTTTGTAGGAGACGTGCGGCCAGAATGAATCTTCTGTTTTGCGCGTGATGCCGCGATAGAGAATTACGCCCCACTCCTGTTGCTGCGTCGCAGGAAAGCGCAGGCTCTTGAAGGGAATCGCGATCCAGACTACGAATCCTTGCTCGGTGACTTTTCCCTTTGAATCCCAAACCGTATCGAACGAGGTATCGAAGTGTGCTGAGGTTTCCTCTTCGCGCGAAGCCTCAGTCCAGATCGCGTCCCACTGCACGCCGAGCGGCGTGGTCTGGAAGGCGTAGGCGCGGCGGCGATCGTGAAACGTGTCGAGCATGATCTCGACCTGGTCGTCGTCGTAGACGTCTTCGCGGCGCGACATGCGCGCCCGCACCTCTTTGGGGTTGTCGAAGCACACGAAGACCGCATAGAGATTTTTTTGGTCGTAGCCGAGGTATGCGTCTGTGCGCTCGCTGACCGCCTCGCCGTCGTGGGGATTGCGTTGCGTGAATCCCGCCACTTTCGCCATTCGTCGGGCAATCTCGCCCAGCGGCTTCATGCTGAGAAAATCTTCGAGTACGGGACCGCGCTCCAGACGAGGGATGGTCAGCGTTGGAGCGCTCACCACTGGAGCCGGCTGCACGGCCGGATCTTTGATCGGCGGCTCCGGGACTTGTGCGCTTGGAGATGGGACCTGCGTTGTTGTCGGTGCCGGTTGTTTCGGACCGGTCGGAACTGTGTCGGGGTTAGGCGTTGCCGGTTGTTGCCCTGGAGAATTTGTTTGATTCTGCTGCCCTTGGGTTGTTTGGGCGTTCTGGGGGTAACTCGAGGATGTATGTAGGGGCAGTTCCGTCAGCGAGTGTGCACGAGACGAGGTGAAAAAGACTGCGACCCCAAGACTGAAGATATACAGCTTCGCGACAGTGCGACTCTTCCCCGCGATGGCCCGATACCGTTGCAAAACGCCCCGATTCTTCCCCTGCCCCCTTCAGGGAAGCTTGCAACGATACACCATCTCAGCTCATACATGACAGAAAAGCGTGGTTTTTCCGGTTTGCAGAACAGGTACGGAGGAAGTGACATTCGGGCTTGCTAGCTGATGGAAATATCGGCGAAACAATATCGATTTGGCAACTAGAACAGCTCGGCCTGCCGCCGTGTGGGTTTGAGCTTGAAGTGTTCGTAGGCGAGATGCGTGGCCACGCGGCCGCGCTGCGTGCGGTCGAGAAAGCCGATCTGCATCAGGAAGGGCTCGTAGATTTCTTCGATGGCGTCGGGTTCTTCGGCCAGCACCGCCGCCAGCGTGTTCAAGCCAACCGGGCCACCCTGATACTTTTCGATGATCGTCAGCAGCAAGCGCCGATCGACTTCATCGAATCCGTACTGATCGACCTCCAGCATCTCAAGCGCTGCCTTGGCTGTGGCTTCGTCGATTCTTCCTCCGCCACGCACTTGGGCGTAGTCGCGCACGCGGCGCAGCAGGCGGTTGGCTATGCGCGGGGTGCCGCGGGAGCGGCTGGCGATCTCCATGGCTCCGGCGTCGTCGATGCCAACTCCTAGAATTTCGGCTGAGCGCTCGACGATCACCTGCAAGTCTTTCGGGGTGTAGAACTCCAGCCGGAGCACAATGCCGAACCGCGAACGTAGCGGAGATGAGATCAGCCCGGCTCGCGTGGTGGCGCCGACGAATGTGAACGGCTTCACTTCCAGCGTGTGGGTGCGAGCAGACGGGCCTTGTCCGATGATGATGTCGAGCTTGTAGTCCTCTAGCGCCGAGTAGAGAAGTTCCTCGAGCACGGGCTGCAGGCGGTGAATTTCGTCGATGAATAGAACTTGCTTGTCCTGCATGTTGGTGAGTATCGCAGTGAGATCGCCTTTGATTTGCAGGAGCGGCGCGGCCGTTGGCTGAAAGTGCACTTCGAGTTCGTTGGCGATGATGTTGGCCAGCGTGGTCTTGCCCAGTCCTGGCGGGCCGTAGAGGAGAACGTGATCCATGGCCTCGCCGCGGGAGCGGGCCGCTTCGATCGCTACGGCGAGGTTCTCTTTTACTTTGTTCTGACCAATAAACTCTTTCAGCCGCTGCGGACGGAGTTTCAGCTCAAACGTCGAGTCGTCGCCCACCGGCGCGCCCGACACCAGGCGCTCGCGGTTGTACTCAGGATTGGGATTTCTGGCGGTGGCCACTCTCTCGGATGGTAGAACGAAATGCGAAAGCAGGCAATGACTCTCTGTGACTTCTGGTTTAGCTCAGCTTCATTGAAAAAGACTTCACCACAGAGGGCACAGAGGACACGGAGGAAGACTTGGCGGGCCCAGGTGCCGAACCGCCTCTACTATTGTTCCCGTTGGAATTCATCAAACCTTAACCTTGCTGTCACCTGACTGCAACAAAGCCCCGATAGCCTCTTCGTCATCCGGCTGGAATCGAAGTGATCTCGCGGAAGTCCGCGCGCACGGTGGCATTTCGAGTCCAAACGATTTCTCATTCCCAGGCAAAAACCTTAGGAGAATATAGTGAAAAAAAATCTCTTCGCCATCGGCCTGTCTCTCGCTCTCTCGGGTGCAGCGCTCGCGCAACAAGGCGCCGTACCGCAGGGCATCCCTCGCCTCGACCATGTATTCGTGATCATGATGGAAAATCACGGCTATACGGAAATTCTCCACAACCCGAACGCTCACTTCATCAATCAGTACGCCAAGAAGGCCAACCTCGCCACCAACTATTTCGCCGTCGCGCACCCCAGCCTCACTAACTATCTTGAAACCGTCGGTGGATCGAACTTCGGCGTGCTCAGCGACAATCCACCTGACTGGCATAACGGCAGCTGCGCCACCAATCTTTCGACCGGCGTGGCCAACACGGACAATCCGCCGAGTTCCGACATCTGCCCCATCTCTGGCGGCGGCACCGACGCAGCCACGCCTGCGCTCGACTGCTCCAACGAAGTTACTGGCCCGCCATGCGAAATCAACTTGGACGGCACAAAATCCTACGATGCTAATCCCAACACCCTCGGCATCACCATCGCCGATCAGCTCGCGGCGGCTGGCAAGACTTGGAGAACTTATCAGGAAGGCCTGCCGCAGCGCGGTCCTGATCAAGTCGACTACAGCGATGGCAACTTCACCAACCTCACCGACTTTACCAAGATCAACCCGCAGCTCAACCCGCCACTCACCACCGACAATATCGTGCAGCTCTACGCTTCCAAGCACAACCCGTTCGTCTATTTCGCGAACGTGGAGGCCGGCACGAACCCGCTCGTGAGCTACGCGAACATGAAGGCCTTCGACGGCGGCAGAGGGCTCTGGGCCGATCTCGCTACCGGCAACGTCCCGAACTTCTCGTTCATCGTGCCTAACCAATGCAACGACCAGCACGGGCGCGGCAACAGCACTGCTTTCTGCAACTACGATCCCGATGACAACGGCACCCAGGCCGGCCTCAACCCGGCGCTGATCATCCTCGGCGATCAGGCCGTGCAAAAGCTAGTCGCGGCGATTCACGAGTCGCCGGCGTGGAAGAACGGCCATAACGCGATCGTTCTGACGTGGGATGAGAACGACTACGCGGTTCAGCCGATCATCAACCAGGTCGTGACCATCATCGACACCAACTATGGCTTTCACGAGCTGACCAGCGGCGAGTACTACACGCACTTCTCGCTGCTGCGATCTATCGAAGGCGGATTCGGCCTCCCGTGCCTGAACCACGCCTGCGACGCAAGCACCAAGGCCATGGCCGACCTGTTTGCAATCGGGAAATAGCTACGGTCACTCAGGAACCTCTACATCAGCGTGCCCCCCATTTCTGCCGCGTGTTTTGCGGCAGAAGTGGGGATTTATCTTTGAGTAGAGATTTTTCTTTGGTCCCACCCGAAAACTAAAAGGATTTCTGCAATCGTATCGGGAGCCCGCCACCAATCAGCCCCGATTCTCTTCGAAATCGCAGGCCGGATTTTCCCTTGACACCGATGTCAAGCGTGCTTTACATTTTAGATGTCAAGTATGCTTGACTCGGAGGCCGCGATGGACGCCAACGGCAAACGCTATCTCAAAGGATTCCTGAGTTCCATGGCCGCGTATTCGCTCATGGTTCCTCTCTCGGTCTGGCTGCTGCGCGGCCGCCAGCACACGCCTCTGGGCTTCGCCATAGCTTTTCTTCCCATCATTCCGTCGGCGTTTGCGCTCTGGGCGTTCCTGCGTTTCTTCCGCGGACTCGACGAACTCCAGCGCCGCATTCAACTCGAAGCTGTTGCCTTCAGCTTCCTCGCCACCTGCTTCGTCACCCTCACTTGGGCCTTCCAGCAAAATGCCGGACTGCCGCGCTTTGATGTGAGCTGGGTCGCCCCATTGCTGATCGCGCTGTGGGGAATCGGCGTCGCCATCGCCAAGCGGAGGTACGAGTGAAAAACAGCGTGCGCGATATCCGCTCGGAACTGAATTGGACGCAGGCTGATCTGGCCGAGAGGCTGGGCGTGTCACGGCAGACGGTGAATGCGATTGAGACGGAGAAGTATGACCCCAGCCTGCCGCTGGCGTTTAAGATCGCGAAGCTGTTCCGCAAGCCGGTGGAAGAGATATTCAAAGCTTAGGGACCAAAATTAGGCGAGATGCCAAGATGTTGCTCGGGACTCGCGACTCAGGACTCGGGACTCACAACTATTTCGGATACCACTCCAGCAGCCGCACCTCGATCCCCGTCCCCTCAAGCGCTTTCTTGAACACGTTCAAGTCCGAGCCGCGATAGTGATACGGAATCACCACCTTCGGATGAAAGGCCTTCACCGCATCCGCCGCTTCCTCGGGTGGCATGGTATACGGCAGATTCATGCACACAAACGCGACGTCGATATTCTTGAGCGCCCGCATCTCCGGCACGCCCTCGGTGTCGCCCGAAAAATAAAACCGCTTGCCGCCGTAGGTCAGCACATAGCCGTTGCCGCGGCCCTTGTCATGAAATAGTTTTCCCGGCTCCGGCCCGCGCTTCAGGTTGTAAGCCGGAATCGCCTCGATCGTCCATGCCCCCCAGGTCTTCAACTCGCCATTCGCGATGGGCTTCGCCTGCGTCACAGTCTTCACTACCGCCGGCGGCGCAAAAATCTCCGTGCCATCTTTGCTGACGGCTTTCTCCGACTCCGGATCCATGTGGTCGCCGTGGATGTCGGTGACGAGAATCATATCGGCTTTTGGCAAACCGTCCAACTTTGCCGGCTTCGCGGGATCGAGATAGATCGTCTTGCCACCGGCCTCAATCAAAGTCGAAGCATGATTCAGAGGCGTAATCTTCACATCCCCCGCCGAGGTGGGAAAAGTTTGTGTCTGCGCGTTAGCGCCAGCCACAAACTGAATCGCGAATAACGTCAGCGCCAAAATCCAGGCCAGCATTCTCATTTCTTCACCCACCAAGTCTGTCATCCTGAGGGAGGATTTTGCTCCGGCAAAGCCGGAGCAAAACCGCAGTCGAAGGATCCCTGCAATCTTACCAGCGCTCAAAGTCCCGGCAAGGCGTTCCCACGATAAACCGGCCTCTTTGAGTCGATCTCTAAGATGTGTCACATCAATGTGACACACTTATACCATGCCCTCGGTCAACCTCCGTCAACTCCGCGACACGCGCCGCCTCAAAGCCTGGTTGCGCGCGGGCAAGACCGTCGAACTCCGCGAGCGCGACAAACTGATCGCCAAAATCGTCCCCGAAAACGAGCCGTCGAAGAAGCCCGCCAAGTGGCCGGATTTCGAAGCGCGCCGCAAAGCGCTTTTCGGAGATCGCGTCTTTCCGAACGTTATCTTGGAAGATCGGGGTCGCTATTGACGACCTATGCCGATACGAGCTTCGTGGTATCGCTCTATCTGGCAGATGCTCATTCTCACACCGCCGATAAGATGCTTCAAAACCTGGACGAGTGCTTCTTGACTCCTCTCCACCGGGCCGAGTGGTTCCATGCAATCGCGCAGCATGTCTTTCGCGGCATGATCACCGAGAATCACGCCGCAGAGTTGCATTCCATGTTTGAAATGGACACGAAGACTGGCCCGTGGGTTGAAGTCCATCTCCCCGATCGCGCCTTTGATCTCTGCGCCGACCTCGGACGACTCCACGGTCCCGAGCTCGGCGTCCGCACGCTTGAAACTCTCCACGTAGCCAGTGCTCTTGAACTGGGAGCGGACCACTTTTGGACGTTTGACGAACGCCAGATGAAGCTGGCTAAAGCCCAAGGCCTGAACGCCACATAAAATAAAAGGCGGCCGTGAGGCCGCCCAGACTCACGACTCAAGAATAACTACTCCTCTTCCTCCTTCACCTCGCCGCGTTCCGCTTTGGCCTTCTCAATGATCTTCTCCTGCAGTTGTCCCGGGACGACATCATAATGGTGCATTTCCATGTTGAATGAACCACGTCCTTGCGTCATCGACGTCAGCTCCACGCCATAGGTCAGCATCTCGGCCATCGGTACTTCGGCCTTGACGATCGTGTTCCCGGCCTTGTTGTCCATGCCCTGAATCCGTCCGCGCCGGCTGTTCAGGTCGCCCATGATCGATCCCGCAAAATCGTCGGGTACAGTAATTTCCACCTGCATGATCGGCTCCAGCAGCGTGGGCTTCGCCACTTCCATTGCCTTCTTGAACGCAATGCGCCCCGCCATCTGGAACGACAGATCGTTCGAATCCACGTCGTGATACGAACCGTCATACAGAATCACGCGGAAATCCACCACCGGATACCCCGCCAGATATCCCCGCGCCGCCGCATCCTTAATTCCCTTTTCTACCGGAGGAATAAAATTCTTCGGAATCGCCCCGCCGAAAATATCATTCACGAATTCGAAATTTCCTCCGCGAGGCAGCGGCTCCATCTTGATCTTGCAGTCGCCGTACTGGCCGTGCCCGCCGGTCTGCTTCTTGTGCCGCCCCTGCACATCGGCCTTGCCGCGAATCGTCTCGCGGTACGGCACCTTTGGCGCTTTCAAATTCACTTCCGTGTGATACCGCTTCTTCAGCTTGGCGACGATCACTTCGATATGCTGCTGCCCCGTGCCCGCAATCAAAAATTCCTTCGTCTGCGGATCGCGGAAGAAGCGCAACATGGCATCTTCTTCCATCAGCTTGTGAATGCCGGGCCCCAGCTTGTCTTCGTCCGCGCGGCTCTTCGGCTCGATCGCAAAGGTGATCGCCGGTTCCGGCAGCTTCACCCTCGGATACTGAATCGGCGCCGATTTGTCGCCCAGGGTGTCGCCGGTCAGCGTGTCTTTCAACTTGGCCACCGCGCCTATATCGCCCGCATGCAGTTCGTTGACCGGGACCGCCGTCTTCCCCTGCACCGCCGAAATATGCGAGAACTTCTCTGCGGTACTGCGGCTGAAGTTCTGCAAAGTCGCGTCATTCTTCAGCACGCCCGAGAAGACTTTGAAGTATGAAATTCTTCCTGCGAATGCATCCGATACGGTCTTGAACACATACAGCGACACCGGTTCCGCATCCGTCTCGTGCCGCTTCGGCGCATCGCCGTTTCCACCCGGCGACGCCTCGCCCTGCACCCACTCGTGCTCGCTCGGCGCCGGGGTGTAGTCGACGATGAAATCCATTACGCGATCGGCGCCAACATTGCCCAGGCCGGAGCTGAAGATCACCGGGAAAATCTTGTCTTCGCGAATCGCGTTGTGCAGCGCCGGAACCAAATCTTCTTCCGCCAGCGTCCCCGCCTCAAAAAACTTCTCCATCAATTTATCGTCGCCTTCGGCCACGAGCTCCACCAGCCGCTCGTGTGCTTCCTGCGCCTGCTCCTTCAAATTCGCGGGAATCTCCGTCTCTTTGCCCTTGCCGTTCCCGCCCATCTCGTACGTGTACGCCTTCATCCGCACCAGGTCGATCACGCCGGACAAACTCTTCTCCGCTCCAATCGGAAGCTCGATCGGAATCACGTCCCGCCCAAAGGCCGCCGTCAGTGACTCCATCACCCGCTCGGCATTGGCGCGTTCGCGATCCATGCGGTTCACCACGATCAGCCGTGGGGTCTTATATTCTTCGCAATAATTCCACACTCTCTGCGTCACCACTTCCACGCCGGCCACGCCGTCGACCACCACAATCGCTGCGTCCACCACGGGCAGCGCCATCTTCGCCTCGTGAACGAACATGTTGAATCCAGGCGTGTCGAGAATGTTGATCTTGCTTGTCCCCCACTCCACAACGGCAGCGCTCGCCGAGATCGACATCTTGCGGGCAATCTCTTCCTCGTCGTAGTCGGTCGTGGACGAGCCGTCGTCTACCCGGCCCAGCCGCTGCGTTGCTCCCGAGGTGTACAGCATGGCGGAGACGAGCGTGGTCTTGCCCGCATGCCCGTGCCCCACCATCGCCACATTACGGATATTTTCTCCAGAATAGACTTTCACGTTGGGCTCCTATGGGCAGGCGCGGAAGGCACGGCCAAGAAACGAGCCACAAAAACTAAGGAAGAGGATCAGGACAGGAAATTCGGCCAGCCCGTCGACTCCGTCAACCCCGCCCGCCAAAACCTAGGATGCTACCACGCGCCCAGCAAACCCCTCAACTTGCCGAGAGAACTGGTAGTGGTGCAGCTTGGCTCTTTACGGAGCTTTGTCATCCTGAGCGGAGCCGCTTTGGTAGACCCCCGGCTTTCAGCCGGGGGCGAGCGAAGCGAGGCGTAGCGAAGGATCTCCAGCTTAACCGGCCTAACGCGTCAGCCAAACTGCACCACTACCAGAGAACTTGCCGAGAGAAGAGGAGAGAGAATGTGGCGCGGGCACCCCAGCCTGCGCAAGAACAACTGCGCGGTCCGAACCATGGCGGAGTGGCAGATGACCAGAACAATCCCCGACCCCAAAACCCGCTCCCAACGGCCCTTGTGGATAATTAATCCCATCAAAATCACCCATTTCTGTGGCATGATATTCCACAAAGCTTGGGAGCGCGCCGCTCTTCGTCCAATGCTGAATTGTTACTGAATTCCGTCGCCAGATTGCAATCTCGCTGTCGCCGTCAGCAACACAATCCAAATCTTTCTCGGGAGCACTCCCCCTGTATGATCACGAGAACTCCGCAGGAAACGGTCCTCGCCCTAGACGATGCTTTCAACCGGGGCGACCTGGAAGCAGTCCTCAATTTCTACGACGATGACGCCGTCATGGTCATGCCCGACCGCGTAGTCCGCGGCAAGGCCGACCTCCGCCGGGCGTTTAAGGAAATCATGGCCTGGCAAGCCACCGTCAAGCAGGAGCGCACCTTCACCCTGGAAGCCAATGGTGTAGCTCTATTCCTCTCCCGCTGGACCCTCAAACGCAACGCTCAGAACGCCCCGCCCCGCCAGTTCGTCGCCACCGCCGTCTTCCGCCAGCAACCCGGAGGCGACTGGCGCTGCCTGATCGACAACTCCGCCGGCCCCGCAGTCCTGGGCGACTGATCACCGGATAATCCGCGCGAAGGATAAAAAGGATAAGGACAATGTGGCGCGGGCGCCCCCGCCCGGGCTCAGCGTCAAGCGCAACTAACCGACTGAAGTTCCCCACGCCCTCGAGCCATCTGTCATCCTGAGCGAGGATTGTGCTTCGCGATTAGCGAAGCACAACCGCAGTCGAAGGATCCCTGCAATCGCCACGACTTCATAAGCTCGAACTCTCAGAAATGCAGAGTGTGCCTCGATCCAACCCCCCTACTGCACCCCAACCTTCACCCCATACTTCTCCCCACCAACCACCCGCACCGTCTCTCCGCCTTTTAAATAGCCAGCCATCACCGCCGGACTCATCCAATCCAAGTCCCATCCCTTCTGAATCGCCACCACCGTATACTTCCCCGCCACCACGCCTCGCAAAGTAAACGTCCCATCCAGATCGCTCTGGTCCCGCCGCACCATCGATTCCTGATTCCTCAAATCCTCCGGCACCAGCATCACCATCGCGCCCGCCGCCGGCTTGCCCTCTCGCGTCACCGTTCCATCAATCGTCGCAAATTTCTGTTGCAGATAAATCGTCAACTCCACGTTCGCCGCCCCGCCGATCTCCAGCGTTTCCCCCGTCACCTTCGCGCCGCTAGCCGTCACGCGGCTAACCCGCCCGTTCGGAGTCGTAGCCGCCGCCACTTCATAACTCCCCGGCGCCACCGGCTGCCCCGAAAGCTCAAACTCCCCTTTCTCGTTCACCCTCGCCCCGGCCCGCTCATCCGTAGAGCGATTGGTCAGCGTCACAAATCCGCGCGTCACCGGCCCGCCGCCTTCAATCTTCACCACGCCCTTCACGCTCGCCATCGCGGTCGCGTGTTCCAGGTTCACTTCCATATCGCCGCCAATCGCAATCGGCTGCGTCCAACTCTGCGGATTCTTCCCAAAACTCTGCGCCTGCAGCACGTACTCTCCCGGAGCGATTCCTCCAATGTCATATCCTTTATCTGACTGCTCGCTCTGCGACTGCACCGGCTCTTCCGCGCCGCCAAAAATTCGCCGCATCAGCGTCACATTCATCCCGTCCGACGGATCCGCCGTCGCCCGCGGCACATGCAAATGCGCCGCCGCCACTGGACTCAATCTCACATCCGCCGTCGCCCGATCCCCGGACTGCAGCACAATCGCCGATGCGCCATTCTCATCTGTCGCCCCCGGATAAAACGTCAGCGGATAAGTCACATCCAGCGCCCGATCCGATTCCGTCTTAGCTTCCTCCGTCGCCGCGCCTGCCTCAACATCGTTTACCGCGCCGTCGCTCACTACTTGATTCGGATTCTGGTCCACAACCTGATCGGGCACTCCCTCCACAACATTTGCATTCTGCGCGTACCAAGGCCGCGCCTCCACCGCGATGAAATAGCGCCCCGGCGCCAGATGCCCAAACCGGTACCGCCCTTCATCGTTCGACTGCGCCACCGCGCGCAAGCTAGTCACTTCTTTTCCATCCTGCATCTCTCGCCGGAACAGCTTCACCTGCGCCTCGCGCACCGGCTCATTCGCCTCATCCAGAATCGCGCCCACAATCCCCGCATCCGGACGCAGCGAAAACATCAAATGCTCTGCATCCACACTCCCACCGGTAACAATTCCCGTAAAAAACCCCGCGTGCTCGTCGAATCCCTGCGCCGCAAATCCGCTAGCCTCGCCCCGCATCCAATACTTCCCCGCCGCGAGCCCCTCAAATCGAAAACTCCCATCCTCCGCCGTAGTAGTCGTGGCCAACACATCCTGACTCTGCGACCACCCCAGCGTCACCGTAGCATTGCGTAGAATATCGCCAGTATTAGCATTCACCACAGTCCCACTAATCCGAAACTTCCGCCCCCCCTGCGCCCACACTCCAGTGCAAAGAAAAAACAGAAAGCAAAAAAGGACCAATCCACATGTGGGTGCCCCATTTCTCGCGGCGTTCCGTGCCACGAGACGAGGGGATTTTCTCTGCGATGAAGAACCCAATTTCATAACCAGGAAACTCACAATCAATTCCGACCGCTTAAAAGCCACAATGTCATCCTGAGCGAGGATTGTGCTCCGCGATTAGCGGAGCACAACCGCAGTCGAAGGATCCCTGCAATCGCCACAAACCCAAGCGTTCTAACGACGAACGGCCAACGACTACCTCCGCACCAACTCCCCCTTAACACTCCCCTCCTGCCCAGCCCCCAAAGTCACATGCGCCGCCTTCCCCAAATGCCCCGCCATCGCCTCCGGATTCTTGTACTCCAACCCATCCGCCCGATCGATCAGCAACACGTTGTAAGCCCCCGGCGCCAAATCCCCAAAACCAACATCGCCATCCTTGGAAACCTGCCCCAAAATCGTCTGCTGCGGAGCCCGCTCCGGCAGAATCAGCACCGCCGCCTGCGCCGGATCCCCATCCCAAGTACCGCTCACATGCAGCGACGCCCCATCATCGCGCAGCGTCACATCAATCTCCGCACACGGAGCCCCCGTAGTCACCGTCAACTCCTCCCGCAGCAAATCCACGCCGCCACACTCCGCCGACGCCACGTACCACGGAGCGTTATTGCTCGCCTCCAGCCAATAATTCCCCGGCTCCAGCCCGCGCACCGCCAGCGTTTCCGGTCTCCCGCTTTCATCCATAGCCGCAAACAGATTCCGCCCTTCCTCAAACTCTCCCATCCGCCGCAAATAGATTGACACCGGAGGCATTCCCGCGCCGCTAAGCTTCCGTCCGTTTCCAAAGGTCACCTTCGTCCATTCGCTAGTCGTCGGAGCTTTAGTCCCCGCCGACTCCGTCTTGATCTTCACCGGAATCACGCCGCCGGAGCCCACCGCCACCTGCAATCCCGTCACATCACCATGCACCGTCAGCGGCATAGCCGTTGCACTCGCTCTCCCGCGCGCAAACGTCATCGCGCGCAAAGTGTAATTCCCCGCCGGAGCCCGCATCTCAAATTCGCCCGTCTCAAAACTGTGCCGCCCCCCAGCCACCAGCGTGCCGCCGTGATCGTCCACCAGCTGGATATTCCAGTTCATCACCGGCTCCGTAGCCCGCACCGCGCCGCTCACCACAAACCACGGCTCGCGCTTCACTCCAATCTCCATCTCCGCCCGCTGTCCCAAGCCCACCGCCATCGGCGATCCGCCCTCCGCCGCCGGTGGCCCCGGATAAAACACCCTCCCATATCCGCTCTGCGGACCTTTCCCTCCCATTCCCTCCGGACCCTTCGGGCCAATCTGCAAGTAATACTCGCCCACAGTCAGCCCTGCCAGCCGGAACTCTCCGTCTTCGTCGCTAACCGCGTTCCCCCGCTGCGCCCACTGCCGGAATCCATCCTGAATCTCCAGCGTCATCGCCGTCACCGGAACGCCCTCCACGCCCACGCCATTCTCTGTGATCCGCCCCGCAATCACGCTCTCCGGAATCAGCTTCACCGTAACCGTCGACGACTCCCGCACCACCGTCACCGTCTCCGGCATCGCCCCTTGATTCCCCGCCCGCAGCTTCATCTCCTGCTCGCTGAAGTAGCCCGGCTTTTCCGCTCCAACCTGCATCGACCCAGCCGTAACTCCTTCAAACGAAAATTGCCCCTCAGCATTGCTCATCACCGATCGCCGTCGCGGCCCATACAACGTAACCAAGGCCCGCGGCACCGGAGCCCCAGTAGCCGCATTCACGACACTCCCGCTCAAAGTAAACGCCTGCTGCGAATCCTGCCCAGAAGCACCCGAGGAATAATCCTGCGCAAAAAGGGATGGACTCGCGGACGGGACGAGGATGAAGGGCGCGAACAGAAGAAGAAATACTGCCAGAAGAGTAAATCTACCGGCGATGAAAATTCGTGCCGATCTCAAGAGGAACCTCGTAATGATCACTCTCGAAGCCATTGCCACTGTAGCCCCGGAGCCCATGTCATCCTGAGCCAGGATTGTGCTCCGCGATTAGCGGAGCACAACCGCAGTCGAGGGATTCCTGCAATCGCCGCGACA
The DNA here is from genome assembly GCA_035501655.1 of Candidatus Solibacter sp. Classification (GTDB taxonomy): domain Bacteria; phylum Acidobacteriota; class Terriglobia; order Terriglobales; family Acidobacteriaceae; genus Sulfotelmatobacter. Next base: position 28,591 of record DATJVU010000033.1, on the reverse strand, counting down.
CCCAGGGAGAAAGACCAACGGCTCACGAATTTTCACACGAACCAGCAAAGAACCGTCATCCCGACCGCGGTGCAGGGACCTGCTTTCCTCACGACTCAGGACTCACAACTCACGACTAGCAACAATCTTACAACCCGTCGGATGCCCCAACCCGCACCCAAGTTGCAATCCCAACACCTTCCTTAGACCCCACCCAACCCCCACTCAGCACCAGAGTCGCGTGACCGGGTGCCCCACCCTTGTCGCGTCTTTTGCGACAGGGTGGGGATTTTGACTTTTGCAGGAACAAAACACGAAGTGGATCGGGCGAATGTGGCGCGGGCGCCCCCCGCCCGCGCAGCCGCGCAAACAAAACCCAAGAGCCCAAGCACCATACCTGTAGCAATAACTTGCAACTCCCAGAATCACATACGCAAAAACCCGAACCAAGATAGAATGTCAGCCCTCAACTTAGGTTTCGTCACCTCGCGACGAAGTCGCTGGTGTCGAAACATATGCCGAGCATCCGTCCCAGTACCACCATCCGGAAGCTCGCCGCTAAGTTGTCCCATACGTTGAAACGAACGAGGGGGAATTCTCTGAAGGAGTCACAACGATGTCGGGTAAACTGCGCCTTGCCGTAGTTGCGTCGCTGCTCTTCGCTGCCTGCCTCGCGCACGCAGCCTTCTCTCCAATTACCGTTTATCCCAACCCTATTCAATTCGGAACTGTAGCCGAAAACTCAACCGGCTATGTCGCCGTCTATTTCACCAACTCAATTGCCAATTCGGTGACCATCACCGGAATGACTCTGAGCGGCGGCAACAGCTCAAGCTTTACGATTGCGAGTGCGTGTGTAGTTACCTTGTCTCCGGGGCAGACCTGCGAAACTGAGATGACCTTCACTCCCAACGCGGTCACGAGTTTCGCTACCAATCTTCTGGTTTCAGTACAAGGTTTAATCCAGCCGATCACCATTGCTGTTTCTGGAACCGCTGGTAACCCCCTCCCGAACCTCATCTCGATTTCCCCCCAGACTGTCTATCAGAACAGCGGCAGCTTCACCCTCACCGCCACCGGTACCGGTTTTATCTCCGGTTCCGCCATCGACTTCGACGGCACGTTGTTGCCCACGACGTTCGTAAGCTCCACGCAGCTCACCACGATCGTGCCTGCCTCCTACCTCATCGGCACGGGCAGCACGTACGTCTCTGTCGAGAATCCTCCGCCGGGTGGAGGTTATTCCCAAGCGCTCGAATTGGATATCGTCGCGCTAACTCCAAGCCTTGCCTATGCTTCGCCCAATACCGTCATTGCGAAAACGGCTCCTGCTCCCATCATCCTCCAGGGCAACAACTTCATGACAGGAGCCAAAGTACTCTGGAACGGCAAGTCTCAACCCACCACATATGTGAATTCCGGCGAGGTCCAGTTCCAGCCAACCACCGGCGAGCTTGCCTCCGCCGGCATTATTCAGCTCTCCATTTCGAACCCGCCTCCCGGTGGACTTTCCGCGCCAATCTTTTTCGACGTCACTTACCCGGTAAAAGTCACAGTGCTCGATCTCCCCGCCAACGGCCTGGTCTGGGATCCCTTCGCACAACGCATCTACGCTTCACTTCCCAGCAGCTACGGTTCGCAAGGCAACACCGTCGCCGTCATCAACCCAACTCTCGGACGCGTCTCCGGATACTACTTTGCCGGCAGCGAGCCCGGTCAGTTGGCTCTCTCCAGTGACTCCAAGTATCTCTACGTCGGGCTCAACGGAAACGGCTCCGTCCAGCGGTTGGTCCTCCCAAATTTCACCGCCGATATCGACATTAGCCTGGGCACCAACGGCTATGGCTCCTCCAACGACGCCATTAGCATGCAGGTTTTGCCTTCAGACCCGCACACGATCGCCGTCGTCGAAGGAACCACCGGCTGTTGTGGAATCACCGGCCTTTACTTCTTCAAAGACTCCACTCAGCTTCCTGACTCCATTACATATCCGTACATCGGCGATATAGTTTTCGCCAACTCCACCACCTTATATGGCTACTACCAGGACACGGTAAGCCAAGTCAGCGTCAATTCCCTCGGAGGCACGCTCGGCTCGCAATGGAGCAACCTGCTCGAGGGCAGTACCATCGCGTACGCCAGTGGCCTCCTCTACGACAACATCGGCCACGTCTTCAATCCCACGACAGGACTTAGCACCGGCAGCTTCGACATCGTTGGCGGTTGCTGCAACAGCAACTCTCAGGTTTTACCAGACTCAGCGATCAATCGTCTGTTCGCCCTCGGCGTTACGCCGTTCTCCGAGAACTTCCTCGGAGTGACTACCTACAATCTCTCGAAGTTCACTCCCACAGCCGTCGCGAACTTATCGCAAGTTCCCGCCGGCACAATCAGCAGCTTCATTTCTTGGGGAAACAACGGGCTGGCTTTCCTCGACCAGGTCGAATGTTGCGGCACTACAAGTTCGCAGGTGGTCTTGCTGTCCAGTTCCTCGATGTTCGCAACTGGAACTCAAAATCCCGTGCCCGTCGCGCAATCACTCTCACCCTCAAGTGCGACTCACGGCACCTGGAATATGCCCGTAACCATCACCGGAACCGGCTTCGTCCCCGGCTCGCAAGTCACCTGGAATGGAACCTCTCTCTACGCAAACTATCTCAGCCCAACTCAACTGACGCTCTACGTGCCCGCTTCTGCCCTCGCATCCGCCGGCACAGTAAATGTCGTGGTCACCAACCCGGTTCCCGGAGGAGGTAAGTCGACGCCGGTCACTTTCACCATCAATTAGCGCGGTGAATAAGAGATCCCGGTATTCCTGGGTGCCCCATGTCTCGCCGCTTTTGCGAGACATGGGGCATTTCACCGGGAACTCAGAATAGGAAAACTCCCAGCCCCCACTCTCTCCCCGGAGTATTTAATTTTCATAGATAAAACAAAAAGGCGAAAGTCAAAAGAAAACCCAGCCGCGAAGCGGCGAAAGAGTGCAGCCCATGGCGCAAGCCGTGGGAAATAATAAGCGGTAGGACAGTAAGCCCCGGAGGGGCGAAAGACCGGCACCCAGGCGGCCACAATGGCGGCTGGTGCTCTGCGCCCTCATTCGCGTGCGAACTTCTCAAAGGCCGGGTGTCGCATTGCGACGCACCCACACGTACAATCGAAAATTCCATGCACCCCGGCCGCATCGCCGAACTGCTCCACCCATTCCTTCTTTCGGACGCAAGCTTATCCACGGCGCAACTCGAAGGTATATCGACATACATCGATATACTCCTCCGCTGGAACGCCCGCATCAATCTCACCGCCATCCGCAACGCGGAAGAAATCGTCACCCGACACTTCGGTGAAAGCCTCTTCGCCGCCCAACATCTATTTCCCAAAGCTGTCCCTGGAGCAGCGGAGGCATTCCTCCGCCCAGCCGAGCGCAGCGACGGCACGCCAAGTGATGCCGTATCCGGGGGAAGAGTGACCCTTCAGGGCCGCGTCAAGCGCCAAGAAGAAACAGGGGCGTCAGCCCCGACGATAGCCGATGTCGGCTCCGGTGCCGGCTTCCCCGGCATCCCAATCAAACTCTGGGCGCCTCAGGCCCACGTAACGCTGATCGAATCCAATCACAAAAAATCAACTTTCCTGCGCGAAGTCGTCCGCGCCCTTACATTGACGGATATCGATATAAAAACCACGCGCGTTGAATCGACCGCATCCCTTCCGGCCAGCTTTGATGTAGTCAGCCTGCGCGCAGTCGAGCGCTTCGCCACAGTACTCCCCGTAGCGGCCACCCTGGTCGCCCCGGGCGGACGTCTCGGCCTGTTGATGGGCGCATCCCAACTGCCCGAAGCTCGCGCAGCCATTCCCACATTCGCCTGGTCCTCCCCCTACCCGATACCGCTCTCATCCTCCCGAATACTAGTCATAGCTCAATCAAAACGTAGCCAGCCCAAATGATCGATTCCTTGGCCCAGCCAGGGACCCGAATAGTTAACCCCATACGAAATTAGGTTGAAAGTGGAAGTCGTAACCGAAAAGTCATCAGATTTTGAGTGCAAGAATAACAACTTACATCTAAAGTGGGAAACTGCCAGCGCATTTTACGTATTTCATGGTCCCGATTGGATCATCTGTGAAATGTTCCTGCAGGAACATTTCTTCAATTCCGTACGGATTAGCCATCCGCTATTTCGAACAGTTCTAGGCGCTCACAATGTTCCTGCAGGAACATTTCTCTTTATCTTCGCCCATTTTACCCGTATCGCCAGAACCGACACAATCCCACAAACCACTCCCACAGGCTGACCTACAGAATCGACGCCATCGGTGAAGTTCTTCACCGCAATGTTCCTGCAGGAACATTGCGACTGGTTTTGCACATGATTCACTCGTTTGCACTGCAATTCGTCATTGCAATTGAAATGTGAATCGTCTTATGCTGCGATGAGCTCTAGGTTCTCCTCACAACTCAATGGGACGCGTTATCGCCGTTGCCAATCAGAAGGGCGGCGTGGGCAAGACCACGACCGCCATCAACCTCGCTGCGTCCTTTGCAGCGGCCGAAGTGAACACACTGCTGGTCGATTGCGATCCGCAGTCTAATGCGACCAGCGGCCTGGGGTTCGTCAAGGATCCTGAGCGGATCAACTCCTACCATGTTCTGATGGGCGCTGCCTCTGGCGAGGAAGCGCTGCAGACGACTGAACTCGAGCAGCTCTGGCTGATCCCTGCGCACAAGAACCTGATCGGCGCGAACCTTGAGCTGGTCGATGTGGATGGGCGGGAGTTCAGGATGCGCAACGCGCTCGCGCCTCTGCGTGATCGCTTCCAGTTCATCGTGCTGGATTGTCCTCCTGCGCTCGACCTGCTCACGTTGAATGCTCTCGTGGCAGCTGACGCTGTGCTCATTCCCATGCAGGGCGAATATTTTGCGCTCGAAGGTATCAGTGAGCTGCTGGACACGATCGAGCGCATACGTGCGGGCCTGAATCCGCTGCTGGACATTGAGGGCGTCGTGCTAACGATGTTCGACGAACGCACGAACCTGGCGCAGCAGGTGATGACTGAGTTGAAAAATTACTTTGGAGAGAAGCTGTGCCGCACGACTGTGCCCAGGAACATTCGGCTGGCTGAAGCGCCGAGCCATGGCAAGGCGGCGCTGGTGTACGATCCGCGGTCGAAGGGGGCGGAGAGTTACATAAGGCTGGCGAAGGAGATGATCGAGAGGCAATGGCCAACGGTCAGCGGTGAGCCGTCAGTGGCTGATGAACATGCTGTCGGCGCGCACGGTCCGGAAGTCGCGGCGGCACAGGGAGGCGAGCAAGGCACTGCTGTCGAGGAGATTCCGGCGGCGGGGGAGATGGATAAGACCGCTTGAGCTGCAGCCGTCAGCTTTCAGCTATCAGCTATCAGCTCTTTACATCGATGATCATCGATGTATTAGATTGATGAATGTCGATGTACTTTGCCCTCGGTGGCCGGCGCCTCAGGATGACAAAGCTGCCGTGCGTGGCGTGTTTGGATGATGAAAATTTTGCTCCTTACGGCTCCATTAGCGATGTCGGCGGACGCAGGATCCCTCGGCAGCGCTTTGCGCCGCCTCAGGATGACATCTGGTTGGCTATGGATTAGAGCGGGTTGTGGTGGGTGACATCGGATTTTTTTTGGTGCTCAAGGCTAATCGATAAGAACTTCTGGTGCGGAGAGATTAAATGACCACTTCGGCGGCGGAGAATCTGGCGGGGCGCGATAAAGATCGCGAGAAAGATAAAGACAAGGTCGAGAAGCGGCGAGCTTTGGGGCGAGGGTTGGAGTCGTTGTTGCCAGGGCCGCGGGTGGTGCCGGCTGGGCGGCCTGCGGAGCTTCGCTCAGCTGGGCAACCGGGGGCGGTTGTCCCTACACACGCTGGGCGGACGAATGCGTCCGCCCCTCCTGAATCGCGCGATGCGCGGGCGGGGGCGCCCGCGCCACATTTGGGCGTGGCGGATTCGGCTGCTGCGGCGCCTTCAGTGGCGCCTGAGGGGTATCCGATTGAGGGAACTATTCGGGCTGCGGTGGAGGAGGCGGGTGGAGGTGCTGCTCATTTTGCTTCGGCGGCAACTTACCCACCCTTCGCAAAGGACGCGAAAGATGGGGCACCTACGGTGATTGGTGCTGCTGGCGAACAGCAGGTTCCTCACCGGTCCTTCGGACCGATTCGGAATGACATCTCTGGGGAAGTTGTTAATGACAACGTTGTGGCATCCGATGATCCGATCACGATTTATGCGCAGGCGGAGACGCGGGTGCGGGGGAATCTTGTGGTGAATTTGGGGCTGGAGCTGATCGACAAGAATCCGTTTCAAACGCGGTATGTGGACGATGACGACGCGTTGGAAGAGCTGGCGGAGTCGATCAAGGCGAATGGAGTGGTGCAGCCGATATTGGTGCGGCCGTCGGAGGATGAGCCGGGGCGGTACATCCTGGTGCTGGGCGAGCGGCGGCTGCATGCGTCGAAGAAGGCGGGGAAGAATACAGTTCCGGCGATGGTGCGCAAGCTTTCGCTGCAGCAGGCGGCGGAGGTGACGATCATCGAAAACCTGCAGCGTGAGGATCTGAGCCCGCTGGAGCAGGCGGAGGCATTCCGCGTGCTGAGCAAGGATTTTCAGATGACGCAGGCAGAGATCGGACAGCGCGTGGGGTTGTCGCGCGAATCGGTGACGAACTACATGCGGCTGCTGAAGCTGCCGCGTGAAGTGATGCAAATGCTGGCGGAGAAGAGAATTTCGTTTGCACAGGCGAAGGAGTTGCTGAAGCTGAATGGGGAGGATCAGATTTCGCAGGCGGCGCTTTACCTGGTGAAGAAGGGGCTGACGCTCGAACAGGTGGAGCGGATGGTGCTGTCGATGAATGGGCTGCTCGATCCGTTTCCGGGGATGCCGGGGACGGTGGTGAAGAGGACGGGCGGGGCGCGGTGGGTGGATCCGAATGTACGCGCGGCGCAGACGGAGCTGGAGAGGTTGCTGGGATGCCGGGTCAGGATTCGGGATCGGAAGGGGAAAGGCAAGATTGTGATTGAGTATGCGACGGTGGATGATTATGACCGGGTAGTGGAGATGCTCAAAGGAAAGTCCTGAGTCGCTAGCGAAAAACAGGTCCCTCCACTGCGCTGCTCGTTCTTCGAACGAGCAGCCTCGGTCGGGATGACAGACTTTTTCCAATCGAACTGGTGCGGCGTGAAGTAGTCCTTGGTCGTGAGCTTTCTACGGCGGCGGCCTGACGAGTCTTACGAAACTCGTTTCGTCCGCTGCAGCGGACTCGGTTCATCCCGCACTACTCGTTCCCAGCGCTTACGCGCTGGGCTAATGAATGCCGTCGCTCCGCGACTCGATTTGATCCTGTACCACCACCATGCCCTTCCGGCGAATTCCGTAACAGACTCCTGACGGCCGCTTTTTTCTTGGAAAGTGGGAAAGTTTGTATTTTTGGTTCGTTGGGATTGGGGGCATTGGAGTGGTTAATGAGTGGAACTGAGAGGTTGCGCGCTGCGAGCGCTGGGTCGTGGTTGTGGGTTGGGATACGGCGGACTGGGTGGAAGAGGAATTTTTATTGGGAAAGTGGGAATGTTTATGTGTTTGGTTCGTTTTATGGAGGGGGAGTGAGCGGTTAACTGGTGGGAGATTTGATTCGTCCAGAGTCCTGAGTCGTGAGCTTTTTATCCGGCACACCTGCTTTTCTCCCCTATGTCGTTAGTACACTGGTTCTTTGTGGGTTCTTCGTCTTCATCTACTAAGGATGACGCCCTGCGTGGGGATTTCCTGATTGGGAAAAAAGAGGTGACGAAAGGGCGTCGGTTGGACAACTTCTGGTTGGCCGTCTGGGGGGATTGGGCATCTAATAGGCATCATGGCTGACACTCGGGCGGAGATCTTCGCGGAAACGTATCGTGTGCTGGCGGTTGAGGGCCAGAGCCTGACCATCCAGGGTGTGCGCAGTGGGGCGGTGCGGAGGATTACGAATCCGAATCCGGAGACGCCGCTGACGGCCGAGGATTTTCCTCCGGGGAAGTTAATTGCTTTGAGTGATCCGTTGCAGAAGGCTGCTAATTAGTTGTTCTGGTTTAATTCCTGACATTTGCTGCGACTGGTCGTTGGTCGCTCGTCGTTGGTTGTTAGCAAAAGCAAGTCCTTCCACTGCGCTACTCGTTCTGGATGACAGGTTTCTATCTCTAGTTCTAATGAATTCTCTCGAGCGACTTGGGATTCAGGGAGTGCATGGGTCCTTCGGCGCCAAAGAGCGGCGCCTCAGGATGACATATGTTCGGGCGCAGGGTTGCGTTTGAACTTGAGACGCGGGCGGAGGCGCCCGCGCCACATTGGTGCGCGCTTTGCTGGGTTAGACTGGCGTTTCTGCGAACAACGCCATTCGCATGGAGATGCTGCCGAAGTCGAAGCCTTCGTAGGGGTACGTCACTGCATCTTGCTCTGTTGTTGCGCCCATGCAATAGAGGAGCGGTAGGTAGTGTTCTGGTGTGGGATGCGCGGTGGCTAATAGTTTCTCGCCCCACTTTTCAGGTTGAGCTAATGCGCTGGCGTCGTGCTGGTCGATGGCGGCTTTTACGCGGGTGTCGAATTCTAGCGCCCAATCGTAGGCTCCGTGGGGGTTGTCCCGGTTGATGCGCTGCAGATTGTGCACTATGTTGCCGCTGCCTACGATCAGCACTCCGCGCTCTCTGAGCGCACTGATCTCGCGCCCCAGTTCGAGGTGCTCGCGGAAGGTGCGGCGCGCATCCAGGCTTAGCTGGAACGCAGGCACATCCGCCTGCGGGTACAAGTGGCGCAGCACACTCCATGCGCCGTGGTCTAGTCCCCATTCGTCGGTCTTTTGAATTTCGGGATTCGCGGAAAGTTCGGTGGCTTCGTCTGGCGCTCCGGGCGCGGGATATTGCACGTCGTACAAGGGCCGGGGAAATCCGTAGAAGTCGTGGATTGTGCGCGGATGCGCCGACGCTACAACTTGCGTGCCTGCCGTTACCCAATGCGCCGAGACCACGCAGACAGCTTGCGGCCTTGGCAACCTGGCGCTTAGGCTGGTCAGAGTTTCGGTGAATGCGTTTTGTTCGATCGCGTTCATCGGCGAGCCATGACCGACGAACAGGACAGGCATTTTTTCCACGGGAGCGCTACTCCAGGTCGGATTTGTCGGGGTTGTAGTAGAAGCGGAAGCGGAGGGCTAGGTAGGGGCCGGTGAATTCGGCGGGGAGGGGCGGGAAGGGATTCGAGGCGGTGATGCCTCCCCAGGCGGCGCGGTCGAGGGCGACGTCTCCGGAGCCGGCGACCAGGCGCATGTCGGCGACTTTTCCGTCTTTGGTGATGGCGAACTCGATGGCGAGTTTGCCTTTTTTCATTTCTGCCGATTCGGGGATGAGGCGATACCAGTTGTCTTTTACATCTTGAATGATGCGTTGCAGGTAGGGGCCGAAGTCGACGCCCTGGGTGTCGCTGAGAATATCGAGCGCGCCTAACTGGCGGCCGCGGGCGCCGGTGCCCAGACCGAAGTCGCCTTCCTGGCCGCCGCCGCCGCGGTTGGCTGCGGCTGCTTGCGTTGCTTCCTGAATCGCTGATCCTGCGCTGGTTGATCCGGCATATTTGCTGAAAACATTTTTGGTGTTGGGAGCGGGCGGCGCTTGGAGTTGCGCCTGTTGATTAGTTTGAAATTGCGGGCGCGCGGTCTGTTGCTGCGGCTGGCCAGAAGGCGCTTCGTTGGCGGGAGGATTCGGCGCCATGGCTTGCGGTCCGGTGGGCTGAGGCGCGCGCGGGCCGCGCAGACCGGGCGCGCCGGGCGGCGGTGTTGCGAGAATCTTTCTCAACTCTTTCGGATCGAGCTCAGGATGGCGCGCCGTCGCTATGCGGTCCTTGTCGGACATGATGTTGGTGTTGGGCTTGCGCGTGAGCTTCTGCGCATCTGGCGGCAGCGCGAGAAACGTCACGTCGTTGTTTTTGTCGGGATTGAGAGGAACGACGATGACGGCGCGGAAGGGAAGAAATTTTTCGATGAACTTGAAATTCCAGAGAGTGATGAAGACCACGAGGTGGACGATGACGGAAATCCAGATGGCCTCGCGCTTGCGCGAGCGTGACAGATCGTCCTGCAGCTGGATGAGAAGATGGGGAACGCGCGCATCGAGATCGCGATACGCCTGCTCCCAGTCGTCGGTGTCATACAGTCCAAGCTGCTCCGCTTGCGGCTTCTCGGTTGGGGCAACGGGGTCCTGGAATGGAATCTGCGTAATCGGCATGCGCTGGTCAAGACTTAGATGCTCAGATGCGTCCGCCGGTCGTGCCAGTGTTGGCCCCACAGTAGGCGGAGTTGCATCGAGCGTTCCCGGGCCGCATTCCCAGAAAATAATGGTGCTCGCGGCGCTTGTAGCCAGGTAGTTTCTATTTTCGCATCTTTCGCGGGGAATTGCTCTTACACAAACGTGCCGGTACTTACCTTCGTAAACATATGTAAATGGAGGCGTAGTCGTGAGTCCTGAGTCGTGAGTCGTGAGCGGAAGCAGGTCGCTCCGCTGCGCTGCTCGTTCTTCAAACGAGGAGCTTCGGTCGGGATGACAGGAGGTGGTTCGCCTACAGCCGCTTGATGTTGGTTTTCTTAGACTGCTAACGGCAGGACTGAAGTCGTGCCCTTCTCGACGCCGTTGCGGGGAGATCCCTCGCTCCGGCTGAAGAACGCCTGCGCTCGGGATGACACCGCTACGGTGGGATTCGTGTCCTGCTTAGGGCTTGGCTTTTGAGATGGTTGGGAGGTTGATTTTTTTGCCGTGCTCGCGGATGGCGTTGACGATTTCGAGGGCAAGGTGGAGGGCGCGCTGGCCGTCTTCGAGGGAGACGACTGGCGTGGAGCGCTCGCGGACAGCATGTAGGAAAGATTTGAGCTCGGCGTGCAGCGGCTCTTCGGAAGCGACGGGCGGTTTGGTGACTCCGATTTGCGGGTTTACGGATGGCATTGCTGCAGCGCCGGCATTGTCGCCGACGGTGAAGACGAGAACTTCTTGCCGGCTGTAGTCGAGCGAAACATATTGACGGGGCTGAAAGAAGCGCAGCTTGCGGACGCGTTCGGTGGAGACGCGGCTGGCGGTGAAGTTGGCGATGCAGCCGGAGTCGAACTCGAGGCGAACGTTGGCGATGTCAACTTTGCCGGAGAGGATGGGGAGGCCGACGGCGCGGACTTCTTTTACGGGCGACTTGGCGAAGGCGAGGACGATGTCGAGATCGTGGATCATCAGGTCGAGGACGACGTCAACATCGAGCGAGCGCGGGGTGAAGACACTGAGGCGGTGGACTTCAAAAAACATGGGCTGGGTGAGAAGCGGCAGGGTGGCGCGGACGGCGGGGTTGAAGCGCTCGAGGTGGCCGACTTGTCCGATGCGTTTGTGCTTGGCGGCGAAGGCGACGATCTGGTCGGCTTCTTCGAGATTGGCGGCCAGCGGCTTTTCGATGAGGACGTCGACGCCGGCTTGCATGAGCTCGCGGGCCACAGAAAGATGATGGATGGTGGGCACGGCGACGGTTGCGGCCTGGAGTTCGCTGTGGGTGGTGAGCATCTGCTCAACCGATCCGAAGGCCTTGCAGCTGAACTCGCGGGCGACAGCGTCGGCGCGGTTGAGATCGGGATCGACGACGCCGAGCAGGCGGACGGGCTGACCCTGGAGTTCGAGTTCCTTGTACACTCGTGCGTGATTGCGCCCGAAGACGCCCACGCCGACGACGGCGACAGAGATCGGACTGGGAGCTGTCAGGGGAAATTCTCTTTTGGCCGGTTGCCGCACGAAATTGTAAACGGAATTGGGGGAAAGAGCATCTGTTGGGGTGGGTGGTGGGGCCTGGGTGGTGGGGGTTGGGCGTTCGCGTCGGGCGGAGTAATTCTCCTTTGGCGTAACTCAGGCAAGAATGTGTCTGTGCTTTAAGAGGAATGCGGAACACGAGGACTAATTTCCAAGACCTAGCACCCAAGACCGAAACATAGGGAGTCAAAACATTCATGCGCACGATCGTGCTGCTGACCATCTCGAATATTTTTATGACGTTTGCGTGGTATGGGCACCTGAAGTATCGCGAGGTGCCTCTGTATAAGGTGATCGCGGTGAGCTGGCTGATTGCGTTTCTTGAATATTGCTTTCAGGTGCCGGCGAACCGGATCGGGTCGTATGAGTTTACGGCGGCGCAGCTGAAGACGATTCAGGAGGCGATTACGCTGACGGTGTTTGCGGCGTTCTCGGTTTTTTATTTGGGGCAGCCGCTGAGATGGAATTATGTGGCGGGGTTTGGGCTGATTGTTGTGGCTGTGGCGGTGATTTTTAAGCAGTGGTGATGGAGGGATTGTGTAATTGAGCAATTTTGTAATTGTGAAATTGAAAACGCTGGGCAACGGTTTTTCATTCCCACAATTACCCGATTACCAAATTATTCAATTCCGGCGGCTTTCTTCAGAATGGCGATTTGGCCGGCGTGATAGAGCTCATGCTGGACGACTCCGTGGAGGAGATGGTAGAGGTCGTAATTTTTTCCGGGACACTGATCGCGCAGGCGCTTGGAGGATAGGGCTCCGACGGTTGCTACCAACAGATCGTGATTTCGCTTTGACGCGGCGATGGCGGCTTGCCAGGCTTGCTCGGTTGGTTCGGGAACCTGAGGAAAATTTTGCAGGCCTTTGAGTTTCGCGGTTTTGCCGGCGATGCGGCTGAGGGCAGCGCCGTCCCAGGCGGCGATGTGGAGGAGGAGTTCCCAGATGCTGTGGGCGTTGGGGATTGGGTGGGCTGCGGCGGTGGCGGCGTCGATGTCTTTGAGCAACTCGAGAAGCGCGGGGCCATGCCAGGCTTGGCCGTTGAAGGCGCGGCGTAGTTGATCGGCGATGAGTGCGGCTTCGGATTTTGGCTTCGCTGATTTCTTTTTCATTTCGTTCTCTACTCCGATACGATCGCGATTCCTGCGGCGTCGGCGGATTCGATTACTTTTTGGCCGTCTAGGAGCAGGCATTTTTCGGCGTCGACTGCCAGACAGGTTGCGCCTGCGGACTCCATGACTTCGATTGTTTTCACGCCGCTTACCGGGACGTCGAAGCGCATGTCTTGATTCGGCTTGGCGATTTTTACCACGGTTAACGATCGACTGAGGGTGGAGGCGTCTCCATGTAGCGAGCGCATGATTTCGCCGGCGCGGGCGATGGTGGCATCGGTGCCTTCCATGGCTTCGACGGCTACGCAGGCGGATTCGGCGATTACGACTGTCTGGCCGATATCGTGTTGCGCCAGATTTCTGGCTACGGTGCGGCCGTAGGTTATGTTTTTGCGCTCTTCTTCGGTTGGCGCGCGTTTTGTGAGGACGCCCGGTTTTACTAGCAGCGGCTCGAGGAGCCATGTGGATTTTTCGAGCGTGATGCCTTCGTCGGCTAGAACTTTTGCTACTGCGCCGAGGAGCGAGTCTGTGTTGCGCGTGGTGAGCGAGAGGAGAAGTTTTGCTAGGCGCCAGTCTGGGCGGATGCTGGAGAAAATTTGGCTGTGCTTGACCTGGCCGGCCATGATGGCGCGCTTGACGCCAGCGGATTGAAACGTTTCGATTAGTTTTGAGAGTTCGCCTAGCGAGAGCCAATGTACGGCGGCTGCGCCGCGGGTGTCGATTTCGGGGGCGGCCTCTTCTTTTATAGCCGCTACTATGACTTCAAACCCTTGGGCACGCGCGGCGTCGAGCACGAGAAAAGGGAACGTGCCGTTGCCGGCGATTAGGCCGAGTTTCTCGGGTGGGTCTGGCATTTGGTGAACGGCGGTGCGCCCAGTCAGGATAGCATTTTGGCTCATGTAAGATTGGCGTCGGGCCGGGTGTGCTGGTGCTTTTGCAGACGTTTTCTTTCGCCCCTTCGGGGCTGGTTATCTTTAATTTCTTGCCTCCCACGGCTTGCGCCGTGGGCTGCATTCTTTCGCCGCTTTGCGGCTTGGGTAAGTTGCGGTTCTGCGGCAGCGTTCGATGCCCGGTGGAGTCTTTTTAAGGTGCATTTTTCTCATTGCTCAGGAGTAACCGATCATGTCCTCTGAAGTTGCCGCCATTCTCCGTGACTTGTTCTCTGCTTTTTCTCATCGCTCTGTGACGACTTTGGATGCGCAGGTTGAGGAGCGGGATCGCAGCAAGATTCCAGATGAACATAAGTGGGACCTTTCTCCCATTTATTCCTCGGATGAGGCTTGGAGGGCTGCGAAAGAAAAACTCACGGCCGCGTTGCCGAAGCTGCGTGCGTTTCAGGGCACACTCGCTTCTTCTGCCGCGCGGCTGGCGGATGCGCTGGAGATGCAGAGCGGCTTCGACAAAGAGTTGTCGCGGCTTTATGTGTATGCGGCGATGAACTCGGACGAGGACACGCGGGTCAGCAAGTATCAGGGGATGCAGCAGGAGATGATCCAGGTCTATTCCGTTCTCGGCACGGAGTCGGCGTTTATTGAGCCGGAAATCCTAAAGATGGACAACGCGACGATTGAAAACTTCGTCGCTCAGGAGCCGCGGCTGAAAGTATTCAAGCACGATCTCGAAGATATTGCTCGCCGCCGCGCGCACACGCTGAGCAATGCCGAAGAGAAGTTGCTGGCTGCATCAGGCGTGATGGCTAGCGGGCCCTCGAGTGTCTTCGGAATCTTTGCCGACGCGGATTTTCCTTTCCCTTCGGTCACGTTGAGCGATGGCAAAGGCGTCAAGCTCGACAAAGCTGCCTTTGCGCTGCATCGAGCTTCTACTAGCCGCGACGACCGGAAGAAAGTGATGGAGGCGTTCTTTACGGCGCTGGGAAAATATCGGGCGACGTTTGGATCGATGATGAATTCGAACGTTCAGACTTCGAACTTTTATGGGCATGCACGGAATTACGAAACTTCGCTGCAGGCCTCGCTCGACCGTCCGAATATTCCTGTGTCTGTTTATTCTCGGCTGGTGGAGGGGGTGGGGCGCAGCCTGCCGGCGTTTCATCGCTATCTGAAGCTGCGCGGGCGCATGTTGGGCGTGGCGGAGCTTCATTACTTTGATCTTTATGCGCCGCTGGTGTCGTCGGTGAACCTGGCTTATCCGGTGGATGCGGCTGAGCGCAACATTTTAGAGGCGCTGGCGCCGCTTGGTCCGGAATATGCGGCTGGGGCGAAGCGGGCGTTTACGGAGCGCTGGATCGATATGTATCCGAATGAGGGGAAGACGGCGGGAGCTTACTCGAATGGAGGAGCTTACGACGTTCATCCTTATATGCTGCTGAATTACAACGGTAAGTATGAAGATATGAGCACGCTGGCGCATGAGTTAGGTCACACGATGCACAGTTATTACTCGAACAAGACGCAGCCTTATGCTACGGCGTCGTATGCCACGTTTGTTGCGGAAGTGGCTTCGACCTTTAACGAGGCGCTGCTCATGGACTACATGCTGAAGCAGATTAAGGACGATGACACGCGGCTTTCGCTGCTGGGGAATTATCTGGAGAGCATCAAGGGCACGGTTTTTCGGCAGACGCAGTTCGCCGAGTTTGAATTGCGTATGCACGAGATGGTTGAGAAGGGAGAGCCGCTTACTGGCGACTCGCTCTCGAAGGTCTACGGCGAGATCGTGCGCAGATATTACGGACATGATCAGGGCATTTGCATTGTGGATGATTACGTCGACAACGAGTGGGCGTTCATTCCGCATTTCTACAATTCGTTTTATGTGTTTCAGTATGCGACTTCGTTTACGGCGTCTTCGGCGTTGTCGGAGAAGGTGCTGGCGGGTGAGGCTGGGGCGCGGGAGAGATATTTGAGGTTTATTTCTTCGGGTAAGTCGAAGTATCCGGTGGAGTTGTTGAAGGACGCCGGCGTGGATATGACTACCGATGAGCCTTTGGAGCTTACGGTTAAGAAGATGAATCGAGTTATGGATGAGATGGAGAGGTTGCTGGATAGGAAATCGCCGGCAGCCGCAAACTAAGACCTTGGTGGCCCAATCAAACCCGCCTTTGGCTTGAGTGGGAGGGCGTCGATTTCATGACCCGTGCGGAACGCGGCTTTCCCGCGGCAAAAAATCCGGGCTTGGTGTCTAATTCAGCAGCTAGCCAAGAATGTGCAGCCACCGCTCGGAGGCATCCATGCAAGAAGGCCCCTCAATGGTTCTGGATCCACTCTCCATCGATCGCCAGATGCCTTGGGAATCGCGACTACTCATACTGTATTTGACGGTGGTCGTCATCGTGTCGTTGGTGAAATCCGCAAGTGTCCTGCGTGCCCTCTACTTTTCAAAGCCTCTCCGGCAGCCAAATACGGATGAAGAGTTTGTACTTGCATGGGATAGGTGCTCCAACAAAGTGCACTCAGTAAAAAGATGGGTTATTGTCACCGTTTTTTGGACGATTCTAGTGACTGCCATGCTCCTGCGCGATGAGTTCGTTTTCCTAACGGAGCAAAAGGCTCTTTGGAGCGGAGCGCTCCTCTTCCCCACTGTCGAAGTCCTGACCGTTTTTGTATTCGGCATTCTTGTGTGTGCGGCGCTTTACACTGTGTGCGCCGTTCTCGAGGGTGCGTTGTGTAAGCAGAAGGCCGACAAGAGGGCACTGGGCAGCCAGCGTTCAAGTACCTAGAATCGATATACGGGGGGATGGGCTTTCGCGGCAGTATCGCGAATAACGGCTCACTGCCTCGTCCGAGCGTCACTGGAAACCTCTACTTAATGACTCCGCGCTCGCTTGCTTCAATGAACCGTATCAGCATCTCCACATCTTCGCCGCGATCCGGCTCAGACTTCAGCTTCTCGATCGCCTGCGACGTATTCATTTTCGACGCCAGCAACACTTTGTACGCGTGATGAATCTTTGCAATGCGCTCTTTGGAGAATCCGCGGCGTTCCAGGCCTACTTTGTTAGTGCCGTAGGCGTGGGTGTCGCGGGCGGCTGAGGTCATGGAGAAGGGGAGGACGTTCTGGGTGATGGTGGTGCCTCCGCCGACGTAGGCGTGCGCGCCGATGCGGACGAACTGGTGGACCGGGCAGAGCGCGCCTACTACCGCCCATTCTTCGACGGTGACGTGGCCGCCTAGCGTGGCGCCGTTGATGAGCATGGCGTGGTCTTCGATGATGCAGTCGTGGCCGACGTGGGTGTAGGCCATGATGAGGATGTGGCTGCCGATTTTGGTGAGGCCTCCGCCTTTGACGGTGCCGCGGTTGAGGGTGACGCATTCGCGAATTTCGTTGTGGTTGCCGATCTCGAGGCGCGTGGGCTCACCGCGGTAGGAAATGTCTTGCGGGGCCATGCCGATGGCGGCGAAGGGGAAGAAGGCGTTGTCGGCGCCGATTATTGTGGGGCCTTCGATGTTGACGTGGGAGACGAGATTGCATCTCTCGCCTAGTTCTACGTTGGCGCCGATCACGCAATAGGGACCCACTTTGCAGGTTGCGGGAACTTTCGCGTTGGGATCGATTATTGCTGTGGGGTGGATGCTCATTCGTTCAGTTTGGCTCGACGCTTAAAATCCTTCACCACAGAGGGCACAGAGGTACACAGAGGAAACCTCGCCCGGACTACTCTGATTCGGTGCTTGTTTCGCCGCCTCGTCCTCGGGAGCTGTCGATTAGCTGGCAGGAAACTACCGCCTCTGCCACGCGCTTGTCGGCTACGAAGGCGTAACCTTGCATTTTCGCGGCTACCATGCCGGGAACTTCGCGCCAGCCTTTTAATTCGACCTCGAGGCGCAGCTGGTCGCCGGGGCTGACGGGGCGGCGGAAGCGGGCGCGCTCGATTCCGGTGAAGACCATGATCTTGTCGCTGCGGTCCTCGACTTCGGTGAGCAGCAGCGCGCCGCCCGCTTGGGCGATAGCTTCGACTATGAGGACTCCGGGCATGATTGGCAGGCCGGGGAAGTGTCCGTTGAAGAACGGCTCGTTGATGGTGACGTTCTTGATCGCAACGATGCGCTCTTTGCGCTTCAGTTCGAGGACGCGATCGATCAGCAGGAACGGATAGCGGTGGGGCAGAATTTTGAGGATTTCGTGGATGTCTAGGCCGGTCTTTGTTTCGGGCGTTGCTGGCTCAGTTGTCGATTGGGCCGAAGCGTCGGTCACGGGGTGGTCTCACTCCTCACAGGTGTTTGCGGCGTGAAGATTATACTGTACGCCTTGCGCAGAGATGCCCGGAGAGCGGGCGTTGGCCGGCGCGAATTCGAACGATGCCTCGCAAAAAGATCATGCAAACCAAAAATTCCCCCCCGAGCAAGGCCACAGGCCGGCCTGACCGTTTGAAATATTTCGAAGAGCGGCTGGACGCGATGGTGGAAAGCATCCGCGAATTTGCTGAGCTGGAATCTCCCAGCGACAACAAGCTTGCCGCCGACCGCATGGGAACGCTGCTGGCCGGGCGGTTCCAGGCGATCGGCGGAAATGCGCGCGTGCATCGCGCGGAAGATTATGCGGACAGCATTCAGATTAATTTTCCCGGCCGCGAAAAAATGAAGCCGGTGCTGTTGCTCGGGCACTTTGACACGGTGTATCCGATGGGAACGCTGGCGACGATGCCGTGTCGCGTGTCGGATGGGCGCCTGCACGGTCCGGGTGTGCTTGATATGAAGTCGGGCATCGCGCTGATGTTGCATGCGATTGAAGCGTTGCGATCGTGGCATGGGGCGCTGCCGCGGCCGGTGACGGTGTTTCTGGTTTCTGATGAGGAAGTCGGAAGCTATTCGTCCCGCGCGATTACGGAGCGGCTGGCGAAAGAATCGGCGGCGGTACTGGTTTTGGAACCAGCGGCGGGATTGCGCGGCGCAGTGAAGACTGCGCGCAAAGGTGTGGGTGACTATACGGTGAAGGTGACGGGAGTGGCGGCGCATGCGGGGCTCGATCCGGGGAAGGGACACAGCGCCATCCTCGAACTGGCGCGGCAGATCACGGGTGTTTCGAAGTGGACGAATCTGAAGCTGGGATTATCTGTTAACCCGGGCATCATTCGGGGCGGCACTCGCACCAATGTGGTGGCGGCGGAAGCGGTGGCGGAGATCGATGTTCGTATCAAGAGCGCGAAACAGGCGGCGTTGCTCGATCGCAAATTTCATGGCCTCAAGACTTTTGACAAGCACTGCAAGTTGACGGTCGAGGGCGGAATCAACCGTTTGCCGATGGAGCGCAATGCGGGTGTGATTGCGCTCTACAAGCAGGCGCGCGGGATTGCACAGCAGATTGGATGGGAACTGGACGAAGCCGCGGTCGGCGGCGGCTCTGACGGAAACTTCACCGCGGCCATGGGCATCCCAACGCTCGATGGCATGGGCGGAGTTGGGGAAGGAGCGCACGCGTTGCATGAAAACATCGTGATCTCGGAATTGCCCCGGCGCGCGCTGCTGCTGGCGGGAATGATTGAAAGTATTTAGGTGCGAGGGCGATGCTCAAGTTTATGGTCGTGATTTACCGTCGGCCCGATCTTACGGCGGAGCGGTTTCGGCGGCATCTTGAGCGTGTGCACGCGCCGCTGGTGAAGAATCTGCCGGGCGTGCGGAAGTATTTGCAGAACTATGTTGTTTCCGATCCGAAGCGGAAGCATCCCGGATGGGATGCGATTGTGGAAGTTTATTTCGACAGTTGGGAGGCTATGGAAGCTGGGTGGGCGACACCGCAGGGCGCGGCTTCGGATGCGGATCTGCCGTTGTTCGCGGATTTAGTGCGCACGACGTGGTCGGTAGTGGAAGAGGTCAATCTGCTGTGAACACCAGAAAGTAATCCATCTTGTCGGCTTTGACGAAATCGTACTGTGCCTGCAGTCTGTAGCCGGCCTGCTTGGCCTCGCGTATGACGACGTCGCGTCCGATGCCGTGATCTTCGCCGTTGCCGTTGCGGTCGATGATGCCGACCTTCGCGTTTTTGCGCAGCGCGGCATGCAGCTTGCGCAACAACGCAACCGGCTGCGCGATTTCATGGTACGTCTTGAGCATCAGCACGGCATCGACGGAATCGGCGGGGAGTTGCGGGTCGTCTTCTTTGCCGAGAATCGTCTTGATGTTCTGCAACTGGTCTTTCTGTGCGCGGTTGTCGATATAGCGAATCGCTTCAGGGTTGATGTCGACCGCGTAGACGACTCCGGTTTCACCGGTCCTTTTCGCGGCGCGCACGGTGAACCATCCTGAGCCGGCGCCGATGTCGGCTACGCTTTTTTTGGGCGCGATGGAGAGGATGTCCATGACGCGGTTGATCTGCAGGCGGTCTTCGCGTCCGGGCGTGTCAAAGATCGAGAGGTCACCGGTGTAGGGTTCGCTGGTTTTGCGTTGTTGACTTGTGGCTGGTGCACTTTGCGCGGGAGGCAGCGCAACTCCCGTTGCGGTGAACAACGCTGCGGTCAGTAAAAGTGAGAAGAAGCAGATTCGGATTCGCGGCATGTGGGCAACCCTGGCGGACATGGAGGAATAGACTGGCTAGTAGCGGCTTCGTGAGCGGCGCTTAGACAACGCGTCGCGAGTTTTGACTTGCTCAAGCTGAGAGGCCTAGAATTTACTCAGGGTTGTATGCGGTGCTGGATTTGGCGCGAGCAGCGCGCACCCGGAGGAGTCTATGGGCGAGGGCCTGTTTCAGCCGCTGCACATTCTTTTGATCATTGGCATTGCGCTTCTGGTCTTCGGCACCAGTAAATTTGCCGATCTCGGAAAAGGTCTGGGCGAGGGCATCCGCAATTTCAAGTCTGCAATGAAAGAGGGCGAAAGCCAAAAAGATCAGGCGAAGAAAGACGAGAAGACGGAGGAGAAAAAATCCTGACGATCTGAGCGCTGGCCACTTCGGCTGGCTGCGAACTCTTGCTTGCCTGCTAGATCCCGCCTGCATCTTGCAACATCCGATAAACCAGCGCCACTGGCAAACCCACCACATTGCTGTAGTCGCCTTCGATGCGCGGAATCCATTTCGAAGCCATGCCCTGAATGGCGTATGCGCCGGCCTTATCTGTGGGCTCGCCGGTTGCGACGTAGGCGCGAATTTCTTCGTCCGTCAGCTGGGTCATCGTCACGAGCGTGGTGGCCGAGTCGCACTTCGTTTCTCCGCTTTGTGCTTTCACGAGGCAGACGCCCGTGATCACACGATGCGAATGGCCGGAAAGCATGCGCAACATACTTGCTGCATCGTGCACATCGGCGGGCTTGCCGAGGATCACGTCATCGATTACGACAACTGTATCCGCGCCCAGGACAAAATCCTGCGGACGCGAGGCCCACACTTTGAGAGCTTTGTCGCGAGCCAGACGTATTGCGCAATCGAGAGGTGCTTCGCCCGGCGCGGGAGTTTCATCCACATCGGCGGGCTGCACTTCGAACGAAATTCCTGCGTTGCGCAGCAGTTCCTGACGGCGCGGCGAAGCGGAGGCGAGAACTAGCATGGGAAATTGATTTTATCGGAAGGGTCTTTGTGATTCGTTCGATTGTGTTTTCCAGGGGTTAAAGCCTGTCATTCTGAGGCACAAACCGCGGCTGTAGTGATTGCAGAAGCAAAGGATCGGCATATCTAATGCTGTTCACGGCAAGAGCTTTGATCTCTTAATTCAGTCACGGTTGCAGGGATCCTTCGACTGCGCCTGTGTTCCGGCCTTCGCCGGAGCACAATTCTCGCTCAGGATGACAGCGCGTCTTGGAAAGCTACTCACGACTGGTCGACCACTGGCCGCCGCTTTACCTGCTTCCGACTACGCCGCGGACGGATTCGATCAGCTTTGCGGAGTCGTAGCCGACGCCGTCTTTGAATACTGTTTCGACATTTTCTATGTCGTCGATTTTCTTCGAGGGATCGCCTTTGATGACGACGAGATCCGCCTGCTTGCCTGCGGCGACGGTTCCGATGCGGTCGAGGTCGCCGAGAAACTGCGCGCCGTTGTACGTCGCGACGCGGATCGCTTCGACTGGTGTGAAGCCGGCTTCGACCAGCAACTCCACTTCGCGTTGATCGCCGAAGCCTGCGATTACGCCGCCCATGCCGGTTGGATCAAGGCCCGCTAAGAGCAGGCCTCCGGCCTTGGAGAAGGCGTATTCGAATTCCAATTCTTTTTTGAACGACGCTTCGTAGGGAGTTACGTCGCTTCCCCAGCGTTTGCGAATGCGGGTTACGTCGCTGGCTCGGACGCGATTGGCTAGAACTTGGGTACGTGCTTCTAGCGACAGCGCGTTCAGCACACGCGGCTGCATCGTCGGCCTTCCCGGAAAACTTCCCATCTCAAAGACCGGCAGCGTGGACGTGATGGCTACGTGATGCTGAATGAGGTATTGAATGGTGTCGTGCAGCGGGCCGGAGTTTGGATCGAGCTTGGCGAGCGCGACCGGATCTTCGCCATCGCCTGGGCACTCGTCCGGCTTTTTCCCGGCGATGAATTCGGTGTCGACGAAGAATCCGTGCTCGAGATCGTCGATGCCCAGGTCGGCGGCTTCGCGGAATGTCACCGAACAAAGATGTCCGGTGACTTTTGCGCCGCGCTTGTGCGCCGCCTGAATCGCCGCGCCCAACTCGGCGCGGGTGATGAACATGTAAGCCTTGAAATTGTCGACGCCTTGATCTAGCCAGAAATTTACGGTCTTGGTTGCGTCTTCGGGATTTTCGAGTTGATGCATTTGCAGCGCCCACGAGCCTTTGCCTTCAAGATATGGGCCGGTCACGTGGATTTTTGGACCGGGAGTTTCGCCGGCATCGATGGAGTGCTTTAAGGAGAGATCGGTGTAGGGTTCGAGCGAGCCGGTGGTGCGGATGGTGGTGACGCCGCCGGCGAGATAGAGGCGCGGGAAGCTGTATCCCATTTCACCGAAAATTCCGTCGCCCATGGGGTAGAACATATGATCGTGCATGCCGACCAGACCGGGGATCACGGTGTGATCGTGGAGATCGAGAACCTGAGCATCTTTCGGAACGTTGGCGGCGGTGGCGTCGCCGACCCAGTCGATTTTTCCTTTGTTCAGAATGATGGTCTGATCTTCGCGGGTGGCCGCGCCGGTTCCGTCGATTACGCGGACGTGTGTTAGGGCGACTACCGGGGCGTCGACTTTGACGAAGGCTTTTACTTCGGGGGAGAGAGCTTGTGCTGTCGCCGATGGAATGATGAGTGAGAGACCGCACAAGAAACTAAGCAGCAGCGCGAATTGTTTGCGCATGATTCCCCTCCGGAAAATTGTGGCACTCTGAGGGCTCCTTGACGTCGGGCCGATTGATCTCCCTGGGTGCCTTTTAGCGGGAGATCCCTCGCTCCGCCTGAAGAGCGGCTACGCTCGGGATGACGCCACCGTAAAACGAAACGCAAATTCTAGACTGCGGTACCACCGGAACCTTCAAAAATCTTTAGAACCATGTGCTCGCGCGATATTTGCGGTACTCATCTCCGAATGCGGCTTCGAGCACGGCGGATTCCTTGCCTGCGCGCCAGAGCTGCAGGGGAATGATGAGTACGAAAATCAACAGATAAATTGGGCGCCCGAACAGCAGGATCGCACCGACGATCACGCATGAGCCAAACAAGTAGATGGGATTGCGAATTTTCGAATAGAGGCCGTGCGTCACAAGTTGCCGCGCCTGGGCGCTGACCGCGAATGATACGCCTAACTGGAAGCGGGCTACGGTCCACAGGATGAAACCTGCGCAGAGCAGGCAGGCTCCCGCGATTTGTATTGGGCCCCACTCGGTTGGCGCGTACTTCCATATGGAGAGGGCGACGGCTGCGCCTACCACCAGAGTGAGCAGGATGTGTTTTCCGATCATGTGATCTTGGGAGACGAGGGTAAATCAGCGGAGGGTGGGTGGCAAGGTTTTCGGTTCTCGATTTCGGCAGCACGGATTCCCACGTCTCGCAACATCGGCGAGACGTGGGGCACCCCAAGAGATCAAACGGAAAGGCCTCAATAAAATCGAGGTGTTGTTAAAGTGGTGAGAACAGCATCCCGCGACAAGAACTAGTATCGCGCCGGCACTCGGTCTGTTCAACTTACGGAAGGTCAGGCCGGAATAAGAAACTCACCTGTTAAAATCAATAGTTACGCCTCATCATGGATTCCCAGCACATTCGGAACTTTGCGATTATCGCGCATATTGACCACGGCAAATCTACGCTGGCCGACCGCCTGCTGGAGCTGACCGGATCGTTGACTGCGCGCGAAATGCAGGCGCAGGTGCTCGACTCGATGGATTTGGAGCGCGAACGGGGAATCACGATCAAAGCGCACGCCGTTCGCATGGAATACAAGGCCCAGGACGGCGAACTCTACCAGATCAATCTGCTCGACACGCCCGGCCACGTTGATTTTTCTTATGAGGTCTCGCGTTCGCTGGCATCTTGTGAAGGCGCGCTGCTGGTGGTGGACGCCTCGCAGGGCGTTGAGGCGCAGACGCTGGCGAACGCTTATCTGGCGATCAACAACGGGCTGGAAATTATTCCTGTCATTAACAAGATTGATCTGCAGAGCGCCGACATCCCTCGCACCAAAGAGATGATCGAGGGCGCGGTTGGCCTTGATGCGAGCGCCGCCGTGCTCATCAGCGCGAAAACGGGGCAGGGCGTGCCCGATGTTCTGGAAGCGATTGTGAAGCGCGTGCCGCCGCCGAAGGGAAATCCGAACAACCGGCTGCAGGCGCTGATTTTTGATTCGTGGTTCGACGCGTATCGTGGAGTCATCGTTTTCACTCGTGTCTTCGAGGGCACGATCCGCAAGGGACAGAAGATCCGGCTGTGGTCGAACGGCCGCGTGTTTAACGTCGAGGCGCTCGGCGTGCTTACGCCCAAGCCTGTCGATGTGGATGAGCTGGTGGCGGGCGAAGCGGGGTTTCTAATCGCCAATATTAAAGATGTTGCGGATTCGAAGATCGGCGACACCATTACTGACGAGGCGAATCCCGCGATCGAAGCCCTTCCCGGCTTCGAAGAAATCAAGCCGATGGTTTTCGCTGGGCTCTATACCGTGGACGCGCACGAGCACACGCAGTTGCGCGAGGCGCTGGAAAAACTTCGGCTTAATGATTCGTCATTTTTCTTTGAGCCGGAAAGTTCGGCTGCGCTTGGATTTGGTTTTCGCTGTGGGTTTCTTGGGCTGCTGCACATGGAGATCATCCAGGAGCGGCTGGAGCGTGAGTTTGGGCTCGATCTGATTACTACGGCTCCCGGCGTGCGTTACAAAGTTACGAAGACGGATGGGGAGATGGTGGAGATTGATAATCCGTCGCGGTGGCTTGATCCGAGTGAGATTCAGAAGGTGGAAGAGCCGGTGATCTTAGCGACTATTCTCACCAACGAGGAATACGTCGGCGGGATTCTCGCGCTGGTGGAGGAAAAACGCGGCAAGCAGAAGACGTTTGAGTACGTCAGCTCGTCGCGGGTGATGCTGCACTATGAATTGCCGTTGAACGAGATCGTTCTGGATTTTTACGACCGGCTGAAATCAGTGTCGCGCGGTTATGCCTCGCTCGATTATCATCTCGCCGATTATTGGGAATCGCCGATGGTCAAACTCGACATTCTGGTGGCGGGCGAACCGGTGGATGCGCTCTCGATTATTGTGCATCGTGATTTCGCCTACGAGCGGGGCAAGGCGCTGGTTTCCAAAATGCGGGAGCTGATCCCGCGGCAGATGTTTGAGGTTCCGATTCAAGCCTCGATTGGCGCAAAAATTATCGCTCGCGAAACGGTGCACGCGATGCGGAAGAATGTGCTTGCGAAGTGCTATGGTGGCGACATCACACGCAAGCGCAAGCTGCTCGAGAAGCAAAAAGAAGGCAAGAAGCGCATGAAGCGCATCGGGCGCGTAGACATTCCGCAAGAGGCTTTTCTGGCAGTGCTCAAAGTCGGAGAGAGCAGCGACTAAACCTCACGAAAAGTTCTCACTTCGGCGCGGCTTCGATTGAGGCGCGCAGCGCCTTGACTGCTTCGTTGGCGATGTCTTCCTGGACCCAGAGGCGATCGCCTAGGGGCCGGTCGTAGGTTTCCGACCAGATCACAAATCCGTTCTCGGGGCGGACCAGCCGGGCCGCCACGCGGAACCTCGTCGACGATTTGCGGACACTGCCGTCGAGCACGTAGGCGACGCCGAGCGCTTTGGCGATTTCGGCGAGCGGCACCTTCTTGTCTTCATAGAAGAAGGACGTGGTCGGCGATGGGACGCGAAAGTCTGGAATCTTGCTGAGGCGGCCGATGAGCTCCTCGGTCATGCCGTCTGCGAATTCTTCTTCTTTCATGCCTTCGGTGAGATCGAGAAACGGCAGCACCGCCACAGATTTCTGCGGCTGGGCGGCGATCACGGCTGAGGTGCGGCCACTCGCTCCGCGCTGGCGCAGGACGTAGGGCACGACGAGTAGCGCGCTAAGGAGAATCAGCGCGGTGGAACCGAACCATCCGACGAGCGCTCGGTGCTTGCGCATCGACAGCTGCGCTGATTGCGGCGTTGCCTCCGCCCAGGGAGCCACTTGCGCCACCATGCGGTAGCCGAGGCGCGGCACTGTGACGATGTGGGTCGGCTGCTTCGGATCGTCCCCGAGTTGCTTTCGGAGGGATGCGACCGCCTGATACACCGAATCGGGGGAGACCGTGACGTCGGGCCAGACATGGGTCAGCAGGTCGTCGATGCTGACTACCTCACCGCGATGTTCGGCGAGACATAACAGCAGGCCCATCGTGCGGGTTTCGAGGCGTACGGTCTCGGCGCCACGCGAGATTTCGCCCGCCGGCGGATTGACGCGCCAGTTGCCCACGCGAAACACGGTCTTTGAGAGGCCATCCATAGAGATCAAGAGGGACTAACCCCGGCATTCACTCCGCATTTCAGTCTGAAAGCTGGCGGCGATTTTAACAACACTTTGCGAGAAATTACTCGTCGCGCGGACGATTCAGAACGCGTCGAAAAGCTGATCCGTCAAATCGCAATTTTTTGCGCGGAGCGGCTACAGCGCTTAGATAAAAACCATCCAAAATCGCCCAAAAATTGAGAGTGCGGAAAGCGGAAATGTGCAAATCTCAAAAGCGGGAGGTTCGCGGAGAGCAATTGTAAATTTCTGTGTTAATGCCAAGTGAATTGTATAACTGGTTACTACTCATACGTTTATGCTCTGATTTTCCGGGGTCGGGGAACCGACCGGGCGGTCTTTGCTGAAAGGGATTCTGAAAGAGGTTTTCAATTCCACAAGCTTTTCCACAGGCTGGCTGTTCCAAAATGGAACGCTTGCAAACCCAAGTCTCTAAGGTACTTACCCCGGCTCTTCTACAGGAAGTCGGGTAGGCAGATTGACTCACTCTTCGGGAGCCATGCCACCCTCCGCCAGCGTCTCGAAGCGAGTGCAGCTTTTCAGGAATGCCATGCGCACCCGGCCGATGGGACCGTTGCGTTGTTTAGCAATAATGATTTCGGCCTTACCCAGCAGCTCGGGATCGTCCTGCTTATAGACCTCTTCTCGGAAGATAAACATCACCAAGTCGGCATCCTGCTCGATCGAACCTGACTCGCGCAAGTCGGCGAGTTGCGGACGATGATCTCCACCGCGGCTCTCCGGCGCGCGGCTCAACTGCGAGAGCGCGACGACGGGTACGCTGAGTTCCTTGGCCAGAGCTTTCAGCCCGCGGGAAATTGCCGAAACTTCCTGCGTGCGATTCTCGAAGCGCTTGCCGCCGCCGGACATGAGCTGCAAGTAATCCACGATCAGCAAGTCAAGCCGTCCGCCCTGCGCCTGCTTCAAGCGGCGCGCCTTGGCGCGCATCTCGCTCACGGAGATGCCCGGTGTGTCGTCGATGAACAGTTGTGCGTGAGCGAGTTGTTCCATTGCGCGCACGACCTTCTTCGTGTCGTCCTGCCACAAAGAGCCGGTGCGCATTTTGTGGGCGTCGACGCGCGCCTGCGAACACAGCAACCGCAGCAGCAGCGCCTCGCGCGACATTTCCAGCGAAAAGACGCCGACCACCTGCTGGTCGTCAATCGCGGCGTTTTCGGCGATGTTCATGGCGAACGCGGTTTTGCCCATGGACGGCCGTGCCGCGATGATGATCAGGTCGGAGCGCTGCAACCCGCTGGTCAACTCGTCAAGACCGGTGTAGTGCGTGGCCAGTCCCGTGATGCGTTGTCCCCGCTGCAGGAGCGCGTCGACCGAGCCGAACGATTCGCGGACGATCTCCTGCACGCCCATGAAGCCGCGTCCAATGCGCTTTTCCGAAAGCTGAAAGATGGCGGCTTCGGTGTCGCCGAGAACCTCTTCGGCCAGGTCGGACTGCTCGCTGGCCCGGGCAATGGCAGTATTGGCGGCGGAAATCAGGCCGCGCAGCAGCGCCTTGTCGCGCACGATCTTGACGTAGTGCTCGATGCTCGGCCGCTCGGGCACGCCCTCGACCAGGCTCGACACGTAGGCCACATCGCCGATGGCTTGAAGATCCTTGTGCCGGTCGAGCTCCTCGATCAGCGTTATCATGTCGATCGGGCGGGAAGACTCGGCCAGATCCACCATGCGCGTGTAAATGCGCCGGTGCGAGTCGAGCGAGAAGTCTTCGGTGCGGAGATGCTCGGCGGCCTGGTTGTAGGCGAAGTTGTCGAGCAGGATCGCGCCCAGAATCGAGCGCTCGGCCTCAACGTTCGCCGGAAGCGTGCTGATCGAGTAGTCGGAAGTGGCCAAGTTCGTTACGCCCCGCCGCAAAC
>DATJVU010000032.1:0-2362 GCA_035501655.1 Candidatus Solibacter sp. | reverse complement strand
CCGGCGTCGCGGATGATGCGGCGCAGCTCTTCTTCGGTGGTGCAGTTGGTCACGCCGGCGGCGCGGACCACGTTTTCTTCCAGCATCACCGAGCCCACGTCGTTTCCGCCAAAGCGCAAGCCGAGCTGGCAAACTTTCAATCCCTGCGTGACCCAGCTGGATTGCACATTGAGGAAGTTCGAGAGATACAGCCGCGAGATGGCCAGCACTTTCAGATATTCGACGGCGGTGGCCTCCTCCCAGTGGCGGCCGCCCAGAGCGGTGTTTGCAGGCTGAAAGCTCCAGGGGATGAATGCGGTGAATCCGCCGGTTTCCTCCTGCAAATCGTAAAGTCGCTGGAAGTGGTTAACGCGATGTTCGTACTTTTCGCCCACGCCGAACATCATGGTCGCTGTGGTGCGCATCCCGAGCTGGTGCGCGGTGCGATGTACGTTCATCCAGTCGTCGGTGAGGCATTTGAGGCGCGCGATTTTATAGCGCACTTCGTCGTCGAGAATTTCCGCTCCGCCGCCGGGGATCGAATCGAGGCCGGCATCGCGCAGGCGCACAATCGTGTCGCGGATGGTCAGGTTGCTGTATTCCGCGATGGCGATGATCTCTGACGCAGAGTAGCAGTGCAGATGCACTTTGGGAAAACGCTCTTTGATGCCGCGCAACATCTGCTCGTGCCAGTCGATCTTCAGATCAGGATGCAGGCCGCCCTGCATCAGAACACCGGTCCCACCCAGTTCGACCGTCTCGCGAATCTTGTCGTAAATGGTTTCGAAATCGAGGATGTAGCCTTCCTTGGCCTTGGGTCCCTTGAGCGGGCGATAGAACGCGCAGAACGTGCAGTACTCGGTGCAGAAATTTGTGTAATTGATGTTGCGGTCGATGATGTAGGTGGCCACGCCCTCGGGATGCAGCTTGCGGCGCACGGCGTCGGCTTCCATACCGATGCCGATCAAGTCATCGGACTGGAACATCTCAAGAGCTTGTTGTTTGGTCAGGGACATGGCCGTGGCCCAATTCTAAAGGAGAACGGCGGCTCGCTCCAAATTCGGGAGGCCATCGGAGGGCGCGACACTGACAATCGCGCAACACAGCCCGCGGCAATTGTCATTCCGACGATGAGCGAAGCGAGGAGGAATCTGCTGTCGCTGAAGGCTCGAAAAGCAGATTCCTCGCGCCAAAGGCGGGCGCCACGGAATGACAAAGTCTTGGAGAGTAGTGCCGCTATACTTTGCGACCTCAATCCGCGCGGGCCGCTATACCGGCTTCCTTCTTTCTATAGCGGAGGTACTGGACAAGCGTTAGCGTCGTACCGATAACTGCGAACCCGACCAGTATCGCCACCGCCTCTTTTTCATATCTGGAGAAGAAACGCAAGATGTGTCTTCCGTACACGAATCCCAACGCGGCGACGATGAAGTATCGCGTGCCCCGGCCGAGCGTCAGGGCAGCCAGGAACTTTTTTTGCGAGTACTGCAACGCGCCCGCCGCCAACAGAAACGGGACAAAGGGAAACGGTGGAGGCATGAGGGCAGGAATCGCCACCGCGCCGAATCCCCAGCGTTCAAATGCTTTGCAAACTTGCGCCGTCCTTTTTTTCGAGAGTTTGCGTTCCATGGTTTCTTGGCCGCCCTTGCGGGCCAGACTGTACGTGATGTAGCCGCCGATGACTGCGCCCAGGGTCGCCATGACGGCGTAGTAGGGCCAAGGTTCGTGATGACGCGCGGCCAGCCAGATGGTTAACACGTCCACGCTGCCGGTCAGCGGGACCACGGAGTTGTCTGCAATTCCCAGTGGGATGAGTCCCACTCCACCCAGGTGACGCAATTGGCGCCAGATAGGGATCGCAACCAACGGGGGTAGATGGAGAGGCATTCGGGTCTGGCGAGTCTACGAGGCGAGGCCAGGCTTAGACCAAAGTGATTGCGCCACTAACCTCGTTAAACAATCGCTGCATTCGCAGCGCCGAGGAAGCACAACTCGGGCGCGGAAGGCAGCGCTCCAATCTCAGCCGCATAACGATAGAACAGGTGCAACCCCTCCAGGCAGCCGGGATCGAGTTCGTAGTGGATGTTCTCCGTCAGGTAGCTGCGGACCTGGTCTTCGCGCAAACCGACCCGCGGCGCCCATTTAAAGGCGATTTCGTTGATGCTACGAGGCCAAAGTCCGAGGTCGCGGGAGCGCTGAAAGATGGCTGCGAGATCCAGCGACGGCGCTTCATGCAAGGCATCCTGCCGGACCGCCCAAAACGCGAATACAAACGGCTTGCCGGTGAAGCGATTCCACTCTTCGGCTAGATCGAATGTGTAGTAGCGGAAGCGGTCCGCCCGCAACGCCGGATCGCCGATGAGCAGCGCGGCATCATGCTGTT
>DATJVU010000031.1:0-161829 GCA_035501655.1 Candidatus Solibacter sp. | reverse complement strand
CGGATACATTCCAAAAATACGCGCGGGCGTACTGGAAGTGATTTCCACAAAACGATTCAGAGTGATTCTTCCCGCATTTACGCCGTGGTGATAAATCAGTTGCAGACGATTCTCGATGCCGGGGCCGCCGTTAGGAATCTTGGTGAAGTCGTCTTTACCTAAAGCTTTTTGATCTTCGAAACAGAACGGGCAGTGATCGGTCGAGACCACTTGCAGGTGATCGCGCTTCAGGCCCTGCCACAGTTTTTCCTGATTCCATTTTTCGCGCAGCGGGGGAGTGAACACGTACTTCGCGCCTTCGAAGCCGGGCGCGTCCATGTTTTCGAGCGAAAGATATAAATACTGCGGACAAGTCTCAGCATAGACGGGCAGGCCGCGGTCGCGCGCTTCGCGCACTTTTTCGAGCGCATCGTTGCAGCTCAGGTGCACGATGTAAATCGGCGCCCCGGCAATTTCCGCGAGAGCAACGGCGCGGCCCACCGCTTCGGCCTCGGCCGTTGTGGGGCGGGTGAGCGCGTGATACTTCGGAGCTTTCTTTCCTTCGGCCAGCGCCTGCTGCACGATCACGTCGATGGCGCTGCCGTTTTCCGCGTGCATGCAAATCAGTCCGCCGTTTTGCGAGGTGCGCTGCAGCGCCTTGAAGATCGATCCGTCGTCGAGCATGAACACGCCGGGATACGCCATGAACAGCTTGAAGCTGGTCACGCCCTCGCGAACCAGATCGTTCATTTCGTCGAGCTGGCCGCCGGCGACGTCGGTCATGATGCAGTGAAAGGCGTAATCGCAGACGGCTTTGCCGGAGGCTTTGCTCATCCACGTGTCGAAGGCCTGGCGCAGCGGCTGGCCTTTGTATTGAATGGCAAAGTCGATCAGCGTGGTCGTGCCCCCGAAAGCCGCGGCGCGCGTACCGGTCTCAAAGTCGTCGGCGCTGGTGGTGCCGCCGAAGGGCATGTCGAGATGCGTGTGCACGTCGATGCCGCCGGGGAGGACGAGTTTGTTGCTCGCATCAATGAGCTTGGTCGCGTTCCCGTCGCCGAGGCCGCTGCCGATCGCCGAAATTTTTCCGTTGGAGATGGCAACGTCGGCAATGTAGGTGTCGGTCGCGGTGACGACCGTGCCGTTTTTGATGATCGTGTCGAAGCCCATCTGAGTCCCCTCTGTAAATTTAGCGAGATGTCATCGTGAGGAGGGCGATCAGCCCTCCGAGCGACCGTACGACGGCTGCGATCTGAGTTGCAGCCGGTAGGATCGGAATCGCGGCTCATGCACCATATCCGTTCCCACACGCAGCAACTTAGCCATCCGCTGACGTAAGGTCCCTCGCGCCGGCTTCGCCGCCGCTCAGGATGACATCGCTCGATTCGCACCTATGCTACACTGCCGCCTCTCAGCGCTCGCTCTCTGCCATTCTGCTTATTAAGTTTGTCATTCCGAGCGCAGCGAGGAATCTGCTTTTCTCTCGCCACACGCAAAAAGCAGGTTCCTCGCGTTGCTCGGAATGACAAACTCTAAAGCTCGGAATGACAAAGTCTTAGAAGAACGAGACAGCAAAGGACCTCGGCCATGCACTTCGGCATCACGCTTAAACCTGACATTTCCATCGAGCGCATCGTCAGCCTGACCAAACAGGCCGAGGCTGCCGGCTTCGAGTACGGCTGGATCTTCGACTCGCACGTGCTGTGGATGGAGTGCTATCCGCTGATGACGCTGATGGCGATCAACACGAAGAAGCTGCGCATCGGCACCTGTGTGACCAATCCCGCGACACGCGATCTCACCGTAACGGCGAGTTTGTTTGCCACGTTGAATCTGATCTCTGGCGGGCGCATGGAATTGGGCATCGGGCGCGGCGACTCGTCGCGGCGCGTGATGGGGAAGAAGCCGGTGAGTTGGTCGCAACTGGAAGCGGCGTGCGTGGAGTTTCGCGATCTGACGTCTTCGAAAGAGGTCATGCACGACGGTCAGCCCACGCGGCTCACGTGGGCGAAGATTCCACCGCGGGTGTGGATTGCGGGATACGGGCCAAAGGTCTTGCAAATGGCGGGTCGCGTGGCCGACGGAATCATTCTGCAATTTGCCGATCCGGCGCTGATCGAGTGGTGCATGGGATTTGTGAAGGAAGGCGCGAAGGCTGCCGGCCGCGATGCGTCAAAGATTGAAGTCATGGCCGCCGCGCCGGTTTGGGTGTCTAACGACTTGAACACAGCGCGTGAGCGTGTGCGCTGGTTCCCGGCGCTGGTGTCGAATCACGTGCTCGATCTGATTCGCCAGTACAAGCCGGAAGATTTGCCGCCGGATCTCACTTCGTACGTGCAGGACCGCGGACACTATGACTATCAGCATCATTGCAAGGTGGGCAGTGAAAACGCCGATTTCGTTTCGGATGAAGTCATCGAGCGCTTCTGCCTCATCGGCCCGCCCGAAGCGCACAAGAAAAAACTGCGCGAACTCGAAAAGGCGGGCGTGACGCAGTTCAATATTTATCTGATGTGCGGCGATGAGGAGCAGAACCTGGAAAGCTTCACAAAAGAAGTGATGGCGGAGTTGTGATGTTCATGATGACAGGATTATCGTCTGGTTACGTGCGCTTTTCTGATCCGCGCATCATCGCTAGGTACGCCACGAACGACACCACAAATCCTACGAACCAGGAATAGGCGTAGAGGAATTTCGTCGCAGGAATCGCGAAGCCCGATACCGCTACTCCGGCTCCGAGCGCCAACGCGAAGATCGCCTTCCAGTTGAAGCCGCGCGCGTATTCATACACGCCGCCGCGCAAGTACAAGTCATCGAGCACCAATTCTCGGCGGCGAATCACAAAATAGTCGCAGATCATGATGCCTGCTACCGGTCCAAGAAATGCGGCGTAGCCGCCAAGCCATCCGAAGATGAAGGTGCCGTAGTCGGCGAGCAACTTCCAGGGCATCATCGCGACGCCCATGAAGCAGGTGAGGATGCCGCCGGTGCGGAAGCTGATTTTCTTCGGCCAGAGATTCGAGAGGTCGTTGGCGGGCGAGACGACGTTCGCGCCGATGTTGACGTTGAGCGTGGCCAGCAGAATCGCGACCAGCGAAATCACAACGGCGATCGGCGAATGGAAGCGGCTGAGCAGTTGTACCGGATCCCAGATGGCGGTGCCGTAGATCACGACTGTCGCGGAAGTCACGGCGATTCCCACGAACGCGTACAGAGTCATCGTCGTCGGCAGCGCAAAGGCTTGTCCGATCATTTGCTCGCGCTGGTGGCGCGAAAAGCGGGTGAAGTCGGGGATGTTGAGCGAAACGGTGGCCCAGAATCCGACGGTGCCGTTGAGCGCGGGAATCAGGAACTTCAGGAAGTCGGGAAAGCTCGTGAACTTCGACGGCACCGAAAGCATCGGTCCGAATCCGCCGGCCTCGTGATAGGCCCAGCCGAGCAAGAGAAGTCCCACGCCAAGCAGAATCGGCGCGCTGATGCCTTGCAGCATGCGGATGTATTCGATCCCTTTGAGCACGACGACGAGATTGATCAGCCAGAAAAGAAAAAAGCAGATGGCGGTGCCGTGTTCGACGTTTTTCCAACTGGGAATCAGCGTGGCGAGCAGCGTGCTGATGGCTTCGCCGCCGATCCAGGCCTGAATGCCGAACCATCCGCAGGCCACGAGTGCGCGCAGCACGGCGGCGACGTTGGCGCCGAGCACTCCGAACGAGGCGCGGGCCAGAACAGGGAAGGGAATGCCGTATTTCGCGCCGGGATGCGAGTTGAGCAGCATGGGCGCGAGCACGATCACGTTGCCGATGAAAATCGTCGCGACCGCCTGCCTCCAATTCATGCCGCCCTGGATCAGGCTCGCCGCCAGCATGTAAGTGAGGATATTGACGGACATCGATATCCAGAGGGCGGCGAAGTTGTAGGTGGTCCAGTGGCGCTGGGCGGGCGTGGCGGGAGCCAGGTCGTGGTTGTAGAGCGGGGAAGATTCGATGCGAGCGAGCGTGGCGGGGTCCGTGTTGGCCATGATTGATTGAGTAATTGGGGAATTTAGTAATTGGGGAATTGAAACCCTTGCGACGTGGGCCGTTCGTGTCGATTTTCAATTACTCAATTACTAAATTTCCCGATTACTCAATTCGTTGCGCTCTGCTGGGTCAATGCGGCGTAGCTGTCGGGCCGGCGGTCGCGGAAGAACTGCCAGACTTTGCGGACTTCGGCGATCATGTCGAGGTCGAGATCGGCGACGACGACTTCGTCTTTGTCGCGGCTGGCTTGCGCGATGATCTTGCCGCGCGGATTGCAGAAGTAACTCTTGCCGTAGAACTCGCCGATGCTCCACGGCTTCTCGGTGCCGACCCGGTTGATGGCGCCGACGAAATATCCGTTGGCCACGGCATGGGCGGGCTGCTCGAGTTCCCACAAATATTCTGACAGTCCCGCGACCGTTGCGGATGGATTGAATACGATCTCGGCGCCGTTCAATCCCAGCGCCCGCGCTCCCTCGGGGAAGTGGCGGTCGTAGCAGATATAGACGCCGACCTTCGCGAATTTGGTTTGAAAAACGGGATAGCCTAAATCGCCGGGCGTGAAATAAAACTTTTCCCAGAAGCCGGGATGACAGTGCGGGATGTGATGCTTGCGGTATTTGCCGAGATATTTTCCGTCGGCGTCGATCAATGCGGCCGTGTTGAAGTAAACGCCGGGCATCTGCTCTTCGTAGACCGGGACGACGATCGCCATGCCGTGCTTCCTGGCGACTTTCTGCATGAGTTCGGTGGTTGGTCCGTCGGGGACTTTCTCAGTCAGTTCGTACCAGCGGGCGTTTTGTTCGGCGCAGAAGTAGGGTCCGTAGAAAAGTTCCTGCAGGCAGAGGATTTGCGCTTTTTTCTTCGCCGCCTGCTCGATCAGCTTGAGGTGCTTGTCGATCATGGCCTTGCGGATTTTTTCCAGCGGCTTGTCGGTGGGGATGGCGTTGCTCGCCTGAATGAGAGCGCAGCGGACGTTGCGGGGCATGGGTCACTCCTGTAGACGCCGAATATTAGCAGACGACACATCGATTCACCACGGAGTCACAGAGGCACGGAGAAGAAAGGAGATAGAGACTTCGTCCTCTCCGTGGCCAGTGTCTCCGTGGTCAGCAATGCAAATGCGATCGTTGACAGTTGGCGCGTGCGCTCACTAGACTCGCCGTGCTTAACAGACACGGACTCGACCATGGCAAAACGCCCTCGCATTGCGGTAGTTGGCAGCGCCAACATCGACCTCACCACGTTCACAGATAAGTTTCCCAAGCCGGGCGAGACTATGTTCGCGCCAAAGTTTGATCTGGGTTTTGGCGGCAAGGGCGCGAACCAGGCTGTGGCGGCGCGGTTGTGCGGCGCGGAAGTCTTTATGGTGGCGCGAGTGGGCAGCGATTTGTTTGGTCCGGCGACGATTGAAAATTTTCGCAAGCAGGGGATCGATCCGACGCACGTGAAGCAGGTTGAGGGACTTTCGAGCGGCGTGGCGCCGATTTTTGTCGAGCCGAACGGGCAGAATCGCATTCTCGTGGTGAAGGGCGCGAACGACGCACTTAAGCCCGCTGATGTAGATGCCGCCGCTGAAACGCTGAAATCGGCCGACTGCATCGTGCTGCAATTCGAGATTCCGATCGAAACGGTTTATTACACGGTTGGATTTGCCAAGCGAAACGGAATTCGGTGCATTGTAAATCCGGCGCCCGCGCAGCCTGTCGACGTCACGGCGTTGAAGGATCTGGACTACTTCGTGCCCAACGAAACTGAGACTGAGATCATTACCGGTTCGTCGGTGAAGAGCGTTGACGATGCGAAGAGGTGCGCCGAGAAACTTTTGAGCGGAGGCATCCGGCGCGTGATCATCACGCTGGGCGCGAATGGGGCCCTGCTCGCCGGTAACGACGGCATGGATCACGTTGCACCATTTCCCGTGCAAAGTATCGACAGCACGGGTGCGGGCGACGCCTTCATTGGCAGCTTCGCCGTGTTTCTCGGCGAGGGCGTACCGGAGAAAGAAGCCGTGTGGCGTGCTAACCTGTACGCCGGATTGTCGACGACCGGCGTGGGCACGCAGAAGTCATTCTATGATCGCGCGCGGTTTGACGCGGAATGGGCCAAGCGAGCCTGAAGTTTTGCGGACAAGACGTTTGTGAATAGATGGTTACAAATGTCAAATTGTCCTTGTGGATTCCCAAACTGGCGAGTCGAGGACTCGAGCGGGCAATCTCCTTCAGATGCTGCGCGAGATGCGGCTTGTGCATCGCTGCAGGCGGAGGAATGGCGCGATGCTAATCCTTTTCCACTACGAAAATTCTTGACTAACCAGCGACCGGCAATTTATAAGCCAAGCCTGCGGACAACCGACCTCCCAACTTCATGCGGTGAAGAGGGAGGGTCTTTTTCTTTGGGGCGATGGGGTTCTGCAGGTTGACCGCCTGAAAGGGTTCACAAAAATGTCGAGGAAGCAGCTGCTTTCTGGGGTGCTTTTCTGCCTGGTCGTGTGTCTGTGCAGTTCCCTGTCGTTCGCTCAGGCCACAGGTAGTTTTTCGGGCACGGTAACGGACAATTCCGGCGCGGTGGTTGCGGGCGCGAAGGTCACGGTCACTAACACTCTGACTAACATTTCGCGCGAGGGTGCCACCGACGACACCGGCCACTACCTGGTGCCGTTGTTGGGCGTCGGAGTGTACACCGTTCACGTGGAGGCGGGGGGGTTCAAAGCGGCGGAGTCGAAGGATAACCGCCTGCAGGTGGACGAGCAGCGCGAACTCGACTTCAAGATGGTTCCCGCGTCGGTAAGCACCAGCGTGGAGGTGAATGCCACGGAAGTCGCGGTGGAAACTACGACGCCGACCCTCGGCCAAGTGATCACCTCTGAGCAAGTCGCCCAGCTTCCGCTGAACGGTCGTGACTTTGTGCAGTTGGCTACGCTCACCCCGGGCGTGACGCAGGAAACCAACCCGAACAGCTTCTTCAATGGCGGGCCCAGCAGCGAGGTTTCCACGCGCGGGTCGTTTTCACTGTCGGTTGGCGGATCGCGCGCGCAGAGTACAGACTGGCTGCTTGACGGAAACGACAACAACGAATTGACAGCCGGCGGAATCGCCATTTTGCCGTCGATCGATGCGATTCAGGAATTTAAGGTCCTCACCTATAACTACTCCGCCGAGTTCGGCACGCGCTCAGGTCCTACTGTGCTCGTGACTACGAAGTCGGGATCGAATCTGTTTCACGGCTCGTTGTTCGAGTTTTTCCGCAATACATCTCTTGATGCCCGCAGCTATTTCGCCACCACGCGCGAGAAGTTCAATCTCAATCAATATGGCGGCGCAATCGGGGGACCGATAAAGAAAGACAAGACTTTCTTCTTCTTCGATTATCAGCGCAGAGATCAGCGCAAGGGCGTTCCCTTCAACGGATTGGTACCGACGGCTGAAGACTTAACCGGAAATTTCAACAATGATGCTTTCGGAGTGGCGCGCACCACTCCTTTAACCAACCCTTATTCCGGGCAGCCTTTCTACTGTCAGGCCGATGGAGTGACCCCGGTGGGAATCAATTCCGATGGGAGTCAGACTCCAACTGCCACGCCGTGCAGCGTGATTCCGGATGGGTTGAAAGATCCGGTCGGGTCGGCGTTGATTGGTTTGTATCCGGCGCCCTTGTTCTCCGGGGCATCGGCAGCGGGCGCCGGCTTTAACTTCGCCAGTGTTCCGGTCCGCAAGTTGGATGAAAACGAATTCGATATTCGCATTGACCACAGTTTCTCGACCAAAGATACCCTGTTCGGCCGCTTCAGCTATGACCAGGCCGTGAATTTCGTTCCCGGCGGTTCGCCTGGATTCGCGGAACCGAGCACGTTCGCTAGCAACCAGAACATCACAAACCACGGGCGAAATCTGGCGATTGCAGAGACGCACATTTTTTCGCCCAACAACATCAACCAGCTCAACGTCGGCTACAACCGCATTTTCAATATCATTCTGTCGCAGGGTAATGGAACCTGCGAAGCGGCGACGATTGGCGGGGGCATTCCCGGAGCGGACATCAACAGTAAGTGCCCGGGAGCACCGGCGGGCCTGTCGCAGTCTTCGAAGTTTTGCGTGAGTTGCGGACTTTCCGCTGTCTCGTTGAACGGTGGATACTGGGGGTTGGGTGATCGTGGATTTGCTCCCTTCCAAGGCGGAACCAACGTATTTTCCATTTCCGACAGCTTTGACATGATTCGCGGCAAGCACAACATCAAGGTTGGCATGGGCATACGCGCCAACCAGATGAACGTGATGACGAATGCGTTTCAGGATGGATCGTTCAGCGTCACTGGGCAATCCGGAGATGCGGCCGCGGACTTGCTGATGGGTCTCTATACATTCGCGCTGCATGATCAAACTTTCAAAGGTGCGACGACCGGCCGGCGGTGGAAACTTTATCGGCCTTATGCCGAGGACAATTGGCGCGTGAGCCCGGATCTCACACTTAACCTGGGCGTTGCTTGGGCATTCGTGACACCGATCACCGAGGCGCAGAATCGTCAGGCGAACTTTAACTTCTACGCCAACTGCACGCCCTCCCCGGACTGTAATCAGCTGATTCCCGGTGTGAACTCGAATGGGCGCGTAGGCGTAAAGTTGGACAAAACTGCATTAGAACCTCGGATTGGTTTGGACTGGAAAGTGTTCGGGCGACAGGATACTGCTCTGCGTGCCGGGTATGCGATTTTCCACGATTCCTCATGGAATCAGGGAGCGCAGGGGCTGTGGGAGAATCCACCGTACTTCGCGGAGTCAGCACAGGGACCATTCTTTTGCATGACGCCAAGTCTGATTCCGAATCCGCCCGCGAACATCTGCAATATCTCTACGGGTTTTCCGGTGTTTACAACGCCGCCGACTGTGAG
Source organism: Candidatus Solibacter sp. (assembly GCA_035501655.1). Classification (GTDB taxonomy): domain Bacteria; phylum Acidobacteriota; class Terriglobia; order Terriglobales; family Acidobacteriaceae; genus Sulfotelmatobacter. The sequence goes on along the minus strand of DATJVU010000031.1, from coordinate 152,946 downwards.
TTCGTTCGGCGGTACCGTATGGTCGCAGGACTTGAACTTCAAACAGGGCATCGTGCAGCAGTACAACCTCAACATCGAGCACCAACTGCCGGGTAACGTAGTCCTCACGGCTGGTTACGCGGGATCTCATAGCACGCACATTCTGGTGGACGGTTTGAATTTGAACGTAGGTTCGCCCACGGGATGCGGAGTCGACCCGGGGTACACCCTCGGCTGCGGTCCAGGCGGAACGGCGTTCGCCGCTCCGTACCCAATCTTCTACGTAGCGAATAGCACAGATTCCGGATCCGCGCGCTACGACTCTCTCCAAATCAAGGCCGAAACCAAGAGTGCCAAGCACGGCCTTTACGCCTTGGTCGGATATACCTGGTCCAAGACGTATGACTCGGGTTTCCCGGATGGCCTCGGCACTTCCAGCGGGGCAACTTACTGGCCGCTGCCAGGAACCGCCAAGGCTGATTGGGCACTTTCGCAGATCAACTTGAATCAACAGCTGACGGCGAGTTTGATTTACGACCTGCCCTTCGGAAAAGGCAAGCGTTTTGGTGGAAACTGGAGCGGGCCGGTCAACGCATTGTTTGGCGGCTGGCAGACGACGTTGATCGAGAAGATTACTTCCGGGTTCCCCGTGTTCATTGTCAACAGCGTGAACGAATCCGGCGTGAATTTCGAAGACAACTTTGCCACCGACAACCGACCGGACCAGCTTTGCAATCCGACTGCGGGACATCAAACGATCCAACAGTGGTTTAACCCTGCATGTTTCACGCAGGCTCCTGTTGGAGAGCTGGGAACGGCGTCGCGCACGCCACTTTCCGGTCCGGACTTTGTCAACACCGATTTCTCTCTAATCAAGCGGTTTAATGTGACTGAACGCGTAGGAGCCGACTTCCGCGCGGAGTTCTTTAACCTGTTCAACCATGCACAGTTCGGACTGCCGAATGCTGATCTGGCGGCGGGAACGGTGCTCGGAGTCAAGCAGCCGTTGAATCAAACGCTTGGAGCGATTACGTATACGGTGAACAATCCACGCTTGGTTCAGTTTGGGCTAAAGTTTACGTTCTAGGGCCAGAAGTTTCCCAGGGAGGTCTAGGGCCAAATTTGTAACAAGCGTCACTTTCTCCGGGCAGATTGAGTTTGCGCTCAGTCTGCCCGAACTTTTGTGGTGGCGTCCGGGAGAGATTTATGACCAGCGGAATGGTGCGAAGGGAATTTACGGGAAGCCGATTTGCGAAAAGCGGAACTGTGACTCGCCGGTCCGCGAGAAGCCGCGCTCGCAGAAGCCACTTCTCGAAAAATCAAAGGGCGATTGTGGCGATGTGTGTATTGCTGATGGCAACTTGCGCCGCGGCGCAGAAGATCAAAGTGATTGTCGATCAGGACGCGCGCGGGCCCGGGACCAGCGATCAGCAGGCGATTCTGGTGTTTTTGAATTCGGAAAAGTTTGATGTGCTGGGCATCACGACGGTCAGTGGCGATCAGTGGGTGAAGGAAGAAACGCAGCATGTGCTACGGCTGCTGGAACTCGATGGGCGCACCGACGTGCCGGTGTATCAGGGCGCGGAGTTTCCGCTGATTAATTCGAAAGAAGAGTCCGAGCGCTGGGAGGCGATGTACGGCAAGTTTGAATACAAGGGGGCGTGGACCGACAAGTTCAAGGCGAACCGCTCGATTGTTTATGACATGCCGTATCACGAGCCCGATGTCGTGCCGCCCATGCCGGAGGGCGAGCCACACCTTGAGGTGCATTCCGGAACCGCCGCGGAATTTATCGTGAACATGGTGCACAACTATCCGGGAGAAGTGGTGCTGTGGGCAGGCGGGCCGCTGACGAATTATGCGCTGGCGCTGAAGCTGGATCCGTCGGTTGCGACTCTGGCGAGAGAATTCGTGTTGATGGGTGGCGGATTGTGGGCCGATAAGGGCGCGATCGATCCGCGTGCGCTGGATGCGCGGCGAGAATTCAACTGGTGGTTCGATCCCGAGGCGGCGCGGATTGTGCTGCGCGCTCCGTGGAAGAAGATGACGATCACGCCGATCGATATTTCTGTGAAGACTCGCTACACGACTGAGATGAAGGCTGCGATCACGAAGGCGCACACGCCGATCACCGATTATCTCGACAAGTATTCGCTGCCCGGCTACATGTGGGATGAGATTGCCGGAATCGCGCTGATCGATCCGTCGATTATTACCGGTTCGAAGCAGTTGTATATGGACATCGACATCGATCACGGCGCGAGCTATGGCAAGACGATCTTCTGGGATGCGTCGGCGCAGGTTCCGCCATGGGAGCGGGTTGCGACCGTGCAGTTCGATATTGACGCAGAGAAGTTTTACAGGATTTATACGGATTTGATGACGCGGCCGGTGGGGAAGAAGTAGAAATACGTTTTGTTATTTTCGAGTCTCAGTGAGAAATCTGCTGGATTGCCGGCGCCGGCAGAAAAGCAGGTTCCTCGCTTTGCTCGGAATGACAAGAGTTCACTAGCATTCGATCAACATGACCAACCCAAAATGGATTGCCGCTTTTCTGGCCATTACATCTGTATTTTGCTCCGGGCAGGCGCGGCGCAAGATCATCATCAACGAAGATTGCTCGGGCCCCGGCGGCAGCAACATGCAGACGGTGGCGATGCTGGTCGAGTCACCGCAGGTTGAAGTGCTCGGCGTCACCGTGGTCAGCGGAGATCAGTGGCGCGATGAGGAAGTCGCGCACACGCTGCGGTTGCTCGAAATCATGGGGCGCACGGACATTCCCGTGGTGCCGGGAGCGGAGTATCCGCTGGTCCGGCGGCGCGACGAGTCGCAGCAGTGGCAGCAACGCTACGGCAAAGTCGCGTATGCGGGCGCGTGGGACGATCGCTGGTGGCACGAGGCATCTGTGGTCCCGCCCATGCCGGAGGGCACACCGACGACACAGCCTTCCGACGAAGACGCCGCGCATTTTCTGATTCGCATGGTGCGCAAGTATCCGCATGAAGTCACGATCTATGAAGGCGGGCCGATGACGAATCTGGCCCTGGCGATTTCGCTCGATCCGCAATTCCCGGAGTTGGCCCAGCAATTGGTTTTCATGGGGGGGAGCCTTGCGCCGCAAACGGACAATCCCGAGTTCCTGAACAACCCGCGGCACGAATTTAATTTCTGGTTCGATCCGGAAGCGGCGGAGATCGTGCTGCGCGCGCCCTGGAAGAAGATCGTCTGCACGCCTGTCGATATTTCGGTGAAGACGCATTTCACTCCCGCCATGGCGAAGCAGATCGAGGCGAGCGGCACGCCTCTCGCGCGTTACGTGGCGAAGTTTGCCATGTTCACGCCCGGAGCCGACATCATGTGGGATGAAATCACGGCTGCAGCGTTTATTGATCCGTCGATTATCACGAAGAGCGAGACCAGGAATATGGGAGTGGATCTCGATCGCGGCGCGGGATATGGCAATACGCTGACCTGGCCGGAGAAAGATGGCGCGCATGCAGGGGCGGGGAGGGTGGAGATTCAGTTCGATTTGGACACGGAGAAGTTTTATCGGATGTTTGTGGGATTGATGTCGGCGGCGCATTAAGCGGCTTCCCGCCTAAACCCGTCGAGCTTTGCTCGACCGGACGGGCGAGGCGCCCGTCCCCGCACGATCTTCGCCGCTGGCACCGAATCGGCGAACAGCATACAATAAAGAACTTATAGCTGCGCCAAAGTATGTCTCCCATTCCTGACGACCTTTCCACCGTAAAAGACGACATGATTGCCTTCATCGAAGGCCACGGCATGCGCCGCTTTCACGGCTTTGTGGACTACGAAGAGGTGCAGTGCGTTATGTGGGACATGGGCGGCAATCCGGATGGGTGGAAGGATTTTGTCGAGCTCGCGAAGACGGCGAGTGCGCCATTCCTGACCATGCACGCGTGGACGCTGGAGCGCCAGGAACTCGACGAGATGGTAGAGCGTCTGACGAACTCGGAGTTCACTGACAACGACGATGTGGAAGACGCACGCTGGCTGAAGGCGCACATCGGCAAGGTGGGATATCTGCAGCTGGGCTGGGCCTATCAGGGCTCGATGTTTTTGTGCGAAGTGAACACGGACTGGTACGAAAAGTATCAGCGGCTGCTCGATGTGTCGGATGAGTTCGGCGGACTGACGATGGATGAGCCGGACCAGGACGAGGAGAATTAGCGGCTTCAACGCGAAATGTGTGGCGACGGGCGCCTCGCCCGTCGAGGCCAAGCGCAGCTCCGCAGGTCACTCGCCGCGTAGAGTAAACTGACGTTTCTCGCATGCGGTGGATTCCCAAAACAGCCAATCAAGAACAAGTAGCCGCGCTCGCCGCCGCCTTGCGCGATGATCCTGCGCTGCGCGCGAGTGCCGATGTTCTCGCGCCGCTACTAGCGCAGCGCGGAATCTGCGACCCGGAATCGGCGCGCAAATTTCTTTATCCATCCCTGACTCATCTTCACGCGCCCGAGCAGATGCTTGGCCTGCGCGCGGCTGTGGATCGCATCGACGCCGCCATTAAGCGCAAAGAGCCGATGCTGATCTACGGCGACTACGACGTCGATGGCACGATGGCCGTGATCATTCTCAAGACTGCGATTGAACTATGTGGCGGCGCAGCGGACTTTCATGTGCCACATCGCATTCGCGAAGGTTACGACATGCGCGGCGATGTAATCGAACGCGCCGCGGCTGCGGGCATTCGTCTGATCATTAGCGTAGATATGGGAATTCGCGCGTTCGAGCCTGCGGAAACGGCGAAGCGGCTCGGCGTGGATTTGATCGTCACCGATCATCACCTGCCCGGGCCGGATGGCGTGCCGAATGCGCTGGCCGTGATCAATCCGAATCAGCCGGGATGCGAGTATCCGTACAAGCAGCTGTGCGGAGCGGGCGTGGCGTTCAAGCTGGCGCAGGGGTTGATGCAGCGAAGGCCGATCCAACGGAATGGCGAAGCAACAGATCAGAACAAGCTGCTGCTGTCGTTCATGAAAGTGGTGGCGATCGCGACCATCGCCGACGCAGTGCCACTGGCGGGAGAGAATCGCGTCTTCGCCTCGCTGGGGCTGGATGCGCTGCGCAAGGCGGTGAATCCGGGATTAAAGGCCCTGCTCGAGGTGGCACAGATATCGCCGAAGCGTCCGCCAACTTCGGGCGAGGTTGGTTTTCGTATCGCGCCAAGAATTAACGCCGCCGGCCGTATGGATGTGGCACGCGACGTCATCGAACTTTTCAGCGTGAAAGACACGGTGCGGGCGCGCGAGCTGGCGGCGAAGCTCGATCAACTGAACACCGACCGGCAGGAAGAAGAAAAAAGGATTCTGAAGGCGGTCGAAGAGCGCTTCAGCGGCGATCCGGCGTTGTGCGATGCGTACTGCATCGTGATCGACGGCGACGGCTGGCATCGCGGCGTCATTGGCATTACCGCGACGCGGATCGTCGAGCGCTACAACCGGCCGACAGTGGTGATTTCGCGCGAAGGCGAGGAGGCGTTCGGCTCCGGGCGCTCGATTCGGGCGTTTCATCTGCTGGAAGCGATTGAGTCGTGCAGCGGATTATTCTCGCGCTACGGCGGGCACTCACACGCCTGCGGATTCGCCATGCCGATCGCGAATGTGGAAGAGTTGCGCACTCGCCTGGATGCGTTTGCGCGGGCACGGCTCACTATGGCGGATTTCGATCCGGTGCTCGATCTCGATGCGGAGTTGTGGCTGGGAGAAGTGACGCCTGATTTATTTCGCGCGCTCAGTTTGCTGGAGCCGTTTGGCGTGGGAAATCCCGAGCCGGTGTTTGCCGCGCGCGCCGTGCAACTGGCCGCGCCCCCGCGGATCATGAAAGAGAAGCATGTGAAGATGAAGTTACGGGCGGGACGGCCGGTCGCGCCGGCGGAAAACTTGTCCACGCTTTCTCCCGAGGCGATCCTCGCAACGCCTCGCTGCCATCCCGACAGTGCGGCGATTCGGCGAAGCGACCGGGCGGCCGCCGTTGCGGAGCGCGCCGCCAGTTCAGCGGCAAACGACCTGCGGTCTAAAGTCACCTTCGATGCGCTGGGCTGGCACATGGCCGAGCGGCTGGCGCAAACCCCGCTCCTGGCAGGGGATTGCATCGATATCGCATTCTGCATCGGGCACAACGACCATCCCGAATACGGCGGGTTGGAGCTGGAGTTGCGGGATTTCAAGACAGGAGCAGGCATCGTGCCGTAGGCGCGCATACAACCCGGCAATAAGCATTGGCTTCTGTAGAATCGTCGGTCTTTGTAGAATCAGCCGTTCTTCGCAACGGAGGTGCCACATGCGTCGTCTGATTCTGCCGTCGGTTCTGATTTTCTTCTGCTGTTCCCTGATTGCTCAGAAGTCACAAACCAAGAACGAGGCAGGCGCCAATGTCCCGACTGCCGCAATGTCAACATCAGATTCGCCGTCACGCCTGCCGGTGAGGCGGGTTGTGCTCTACAAGAACGGCGTCGGCTACTTCGAGCACACCGCGCGCGTGCATGGCACGCAGGACTTGAGCATCGACTTCACCACGGCGCAGTTGAATGATGTGCTGAAATCGCTCACCGCGGTCGATATGGGCGAAGGGCGCATCTCGTCGGTGCGCTACAACTCGATCGCGCCTCTGGATGAGCGCTTGAGGTCGCTGCGCTTGCCGTTCGGCGAGGAGGTTACGCAGGCCGAGTATCTGACGGCGCTGCGCGGCGCGCGCGTCGAGGTCCGCAGCGGTTCCGCGACTGCAGCGGGAAGATTGTTGAGCGTCGAGAAACTTCGGCGGCAGCGAGGCAGAGACGACTTCGAAGATGTCACGACTTTTTCCATCGTCACCGATGCTGGCGAGATGCGGAATTTCGATCTGGGCGCTGGAACCTCGGTGCGTATCGCCGAGCGCGAACTGACCGATGAAGTCGGCCGCTATCTCAGCCTCATCAGTTCGTCGCGAGCACGCGACGTGCGGCGCATGAGTTTTACCGCTTCAGGTGCAGGCGATCGCGATGTTTTCGTCAGCTACATCAGCGAAGTGCCGGTGTGGAAGAGTACCTACCGGATTCTTTTTCCAGAGAAGCCCGGCGAGAAGCCTCTGCTGCAAGGCTGGGCCATCGTCGACAACACGATCGGCGAAGATTGGAAAGACGTGCAGCTTTCGCTCGTGGCCGGCGCGCCGCAATCGTTCATTCAAGACATTTCGCAACCGTTTTATGCGCGGCGACCGGTCATCGCCATGCCGGAATCGGTGATGCTCACGCCGCAATCGCACGAGGCCACCGTCGAAACCTACGCCAAGCTGGTGCCTCCGCCGGCATCTCCGAGTGTCTCTCACGCTTCGACGAGTCTTTACGGAATCGTGAAGGATGCGTCGGGCGCTGTCGTCCCGGGCGCGCGTGTGACTGTGCGAAATGAAGAGACTGGCTCGTCGCAAGTGGCCATGACTAACTCGCAGGGGCGATACCAGTTCAACGATATTCAGGCTGGGAACTCTGCCTTGTTCGTGACAGCGGCCGGGTTTCAGCGCTTCAACCTTGCCAACATTTATCTCGGAATCGGGCGCAATAATGAAATCGACGCCACCCTGAATGTGGGAACGGCGACCGAAACAGTCGAGGTAAGGGGCGAGACTCCGGTAGTCAACACCGAGAGTGTGATGGTTTCTACCGTCGAAAAGCAAGGCGCCGAGGCCGAAGGCAAATCGGCCGGCGATTTTTTCGAATACAAGATCAGGCAGAAAACCACGATCGGCAAGAATCAGTCGGCACTGGTTCCAATTCTGCAGGCGCATATCGAAGTCGAGAAAGTCACCTTATGGAACCATGATTCGGCTCCGCTGCGCGCGCTCTGGATCAAGAACACGAGCGGCCAAGTGCTGGACGCCGGATCTTTCAATGTGCTCGAAGCCGAAACCTTCGCAGGAGAAGGCGTGCTGGAGACGATTCATCCCGGCGAGCGGCGGCTGCTCTCCTATGCCGGCGATGCGGCGGTGCATGTGAAGTATTCCGACGAATCGAGCGAGAAGCCTTTCAGCCACGTGCGCATCGCAAAGGGCGTCATGGTGCTGACCAAGGAAGAGCACAAGAAAAACAAATTCACAATTCGCAACGCGGATACAGAATCGCGGCAGGTCATCGTCGAATATCCGTCGGAGGAGGGGTGGAAGCTTACATCCGAAACGCAAAAGCCGGAGGAATCGACAGAATCGCTGTACCGGTTCCGCGTTCCGGTGGAGGCGGGCAAGACTGCGGAGTTAACGGTGGAGTCGGTGCATCCGGATGAGACCCGTTACGAGTTGACCAACCTGGGTGATGACGAAGTCGCCCTGCTGGTTGATCAGAAGCGGATGACGCCGGCCATGCAACAGGTTTTCGACCGCATTCTGAAGCAGAAAGAGAAAATCGACGAAATCTCCAACCAGATTACCGACCGCAAGCGCGAAAGCGATCAGATTGCGGGTGATCAGAACCGCATCCGCGAGAACATGAAGGCGCTGAAGGGAAGTTCCGAGGAGAAGGCATTGATTCAACGTTACGTCGGCCAACTGGATTCACAGGAAAGCCGGCTGGCGACTTTGCGCAAGGAGAGCGCCGATCTAACTGCGCAGCAGAACGCCTCGAACGCGGAACTCGATCGTATGATCATGGAAGTGAACGTGGATGAGAGCTTTTAGGACGGCTTCTGCGGCCAAAGCTTTTGACTGCAGAGATCGCAAAGAACTGCCGCGGAGAGCGCAAAAAAAGGCGACTCATCTTTGTATGAGCTTCGTTGTAATGAGAGTTGTCCTAAGCGTCGCTCTGCCCTCTTCAAGTTGTCACACGCTGAGGTTACGGGTTCACCCTGATTCTCGAGGCGGCGCTGTTGTTGAGCGCGGCTGGAGTGCTTGAAGCAGGGATGCTTCGACTGCGCTTGCATGACAGGGATTAAGGACTTCTGACGATTGCTTGGTGCCATCGAAGGGACTCGAACCCCCACACCGTTGCCGGTACATGGACCTGAACCATGCGCGTCTGCCAATTCCGCCACGATGGCAAGTGGACTGACAATCGAGCGGCGGCCCAAAGGCCGCCGTCGGGAAGACCTACTCACCTATTTTAACGCCCCTGCTGTACCTGTCAAACTTGCTGGGGGGAGAGTCGCGCAGTTTGGCTGACGCCGTAGGCCGGTTAAGCGGGAGATCCTTCGCTACGCCTGAAAAGCGGCTCCGCTCAGGATGACATAGTTCCACAGAAAGGCATCCTCACTTGCGCGTGAATCCATCCGCGCTCCACTGCTCCGAGCCGATGCCGTTGTGCACGAAGAAGAGTCCATCGGGGTCGTACTTCTTTTTGATATCGGCGAGCCGCGACGCATTTACACCCCAATAAGAATGCTGGAAGTCAGCCTCGAAAAAATTACTCTCCGAAACATAAGCACCGCCATTGGGAGCAACCCTGCGCAACTCGTTCATGCCGCGATGCACGTTCTCCGCAGCTTTGCGGCCGCCGGCGACATCGGGTTCGTGACCGGAAACTCCGGGATACGCCGGGCCTTCGCCGTCTGCGACGATGGCCAGCGCAAACGCGCCGCACACTGCGGGATTCATCGCCGTGTCTTTCGCCGCTTCGATCGCGTCCGCGGGTGCGCCGGCAAGTCCCTTATTGAAATGCAATTCGACTCCGCTGAAGCGGGAAGCGGCGAAGAGCGCGTTGGTTAATTTCTCCTGCGAGTCGTCAGCCAGCAATATGGCCGGCATCCACAGCGACTCGTATCCCCAGACCACCCACGCAACCTGGCCGCCGTCGCCATTCCACCAGACATTGCCCGGATTTGCACCCGGGCGCGAGTCCGATTTGAAAGCTTCTATGTGATGTTCCTTCCGCCAGTCCGGGTCCCACCAGTGGCGCGTGGGCATGCTGCCCATGACCCTGTCCGGCTCAAGCGTGTACAACGAAGGTGACTGCTCAACCCAATCGAGAAACGGCTTCCAGATTCTTTGCGTTTCTTCCGTCGTGAGGCCGATGTGGACCATCTTGATCTCGAGCACGTTGTCGGAAGAAATGTAGGCCTGCTCGCCCCAGTGGTCGTTGAAGAGCGCATCGCGATAGAAGCCAACGAACTGGCGGATCAAGCGGCGAAAGGCATCGTCGGAAGATGCCTTGACCTTGAAAAAAGCGCCTCCGGCGAATTCAGGAAGATCGCGCACACGCAGCGTCAATTTGCTGACCACGCCAAATGTGCCGCCCCCGCCGCCTTTCAGCGCCCAGAACAAATCCGGATTGGTGCAGGCATTCGCGATGCGAACTTTGCCGTCGGCGGTGACAACTTCAGCTTCAAGCAGCCCGGCCGCAGCCGTGCCGTAGTGTTTCGAGAAGCTGCCGAAGCCTCCGCTCTGAACCAAGCCGGCGACGCCGACCGTCGTACAGCCGCCGCCTTGCACGTAGGCGCCAGCCTTGGTCGTGACCGCGTCATAGGCCTGAAGCCAGATTGTTCCCGAGCCGACCGTCACCGCACGTTGAGGAGCGTGCGTTGTTGCGCATCCCTGCGGCACGAAACTGTCTTGCAGAGAGACGTCGTGCATGTGACGCGTCCAGATCATCAAAGAATCCGGAGCGTTCGACGTTCCCTGGTAGCTGTGTGCTCCGCCTCTTACCACGAGGCGCAAATTATGCTCGCGAACAAAATTTACTGCAGCGGCAATGTCGCCGGCATTCCGGGCGGCGACGGCGTAGACGCTCGGCTTGCTCGTCCACGCATCGATCCATCCCAGAGTTTGCGTCATACCGGGAGTGTCGCCAATGTAGTAAGGATTTTTTATGTTGGCGACGAGACTCTTGCAGTCGGCGCTTTCGAAGGAGGAGACGCAAGCCTGAAGCGGAAAATCGACGAGGACAAGGTTGCCGCCGACGGCATCATTCAGGCGTTGCCATTCTTTTTTAGAAGGCCAGGCGGCATCGGACGGTCGAACCCGTCGCGACGCTGGAGCCGCGAGTAGTCTCGCCGATAACTCGGCCGCCAAACCGCGCGGCCGCAGACGTAGAAGCGACGCCGCGCCGGTTGCCTGGAGAAACTTTCTTCGGTTCATTCGGCCTATTGTTCGCCGCGAGATGAAATTACTCGAGCTTCGCGTTCATGGTGATCTTGGCGTTCAGAACTTTCGAGACGGGGCATCCCTTCTCTGCAGCTTCGGCATATTTCTGAAATGTTGCTGCATCGGCTCCTGGCACTTTGCCGACGACATCGATGTGGCTGGAAGTAATCGTCCATCCGGAGTCAAGCTTTTCCATGGTGAGCGTGACATTGGTCGAGATACTCTCCGGCGTCAGGTTCGCGCCGCCTAGTTGGGCCGAGAGCGCCATGGAGAAACATCCGGCGTGGGCCGCCGCGATCAACTCTTCGGGATTCGTCCCCGCCGCATTTTCAAAGCGCGTTGCAAAAGAATACTGCGTGTTGTTCAGCGCTCCGCCCGGAGCCGACAGGCTTCCTTTCCCGTCTTTCAGTCCGCCCTTCCAAACTGCACTGGCCTTGCGTTGCATGCTCTTCTCCTCACTATGATTTCGGTGAATTGCCCAACCATTGTAGACGGAGCGGGAGGGATTGTTGAATTTTGATTGTTGATTGTTGAATAAAAAACGGGTCGTGAATTCCGGCGCTGCTGCAATCAACAATCGACAATCAAAAATCAACAATTTCAATAAAAGTCCGAGCAGCTCAGAAAAAAACCGCACTGCGGGCACTTCAATTTGCAGCGGCTCTCACGCAGTTTGGCAGAACAGTTTGGGCAGTATTGAGCTGGGTCGCACTGATTTGGGTTGACTCGAACTGAGGCGAACTGGACCGGGTCTACGGCTTTCGCCTCCGATGCAAGTGGTGCACGAGGGCGTGGGGTTGCGGGCTGATTCATTGCGAGCTTAATCCGAAATGGTGACGTTATTCGAGACGAGACTATCCCGCAAGTGCGAGGCTGGATTCGCCCAGGGAAGAAATATTCTAAGCCGCGCGGTCGCTGGCAACTTGCGGAGCACGGCTCCAGGAATCCGCAATGATGAGCCACGCACCCAGGCGCCGCCACACTTTCACATATTTACCGCGTTCGGGAACAAGCGTGCCGTTGGCGGCACGCACCACGACCGTGTATCGGCCCAATTCCATTGCCATGTCGCCGGAGTGCTCGACGCGCGTGGTTTCCAGGCGAAGGTCGCTGTAGCCGGCCTCGCCCAGATCACGCAACATGCGCTCTACCGGCTTCTGTCCATACGCGGGTTCCTGCAGCGGAGCCATGAACACGCCGTCATGCGCGAACAGGGCTGCCGCCTGATCATAGTTCCCGGTATTAAATGCCATGGAAAAATCTTGAGTTAAACCCCGGAGCAGAGACTCCACATCCTGGAACGGACGAGAATCCGCCAGTGAACTGGTATAGGGCCGGTACATCCAACAACCTCCTGGGGGAAGGCAAATCCGGAAAGTCGCTTAGGCCGTTCAGCCGCTCGCCGGAAAAACTCGATCATCATAGCGCAAAACGGGTTGTGGAAAGTGAAAAGATTTTGCAGCACCGAGGGTGGGTTCAGCGCTCGAATGGGGCGCGCCGCAAGGGAAGACGGAAGAGAGCATCGGCGGCAGTCGAAGGCATCGGAGGCTTGGGCTGGTCGTCTGCGTTGGCGCGCTCGGCGATTTGGCGCTTGACGCGCTCCATCAGCACCACTAACTTCCTCGCTTCATGATCCCGTTCCGCCTGCTTGCACATTCTCTTAAAGTCCTGCGGAGGCAAACTTACGCGACTGGTCATCGGGGGTATGATCCTTTGGAACAGCGAGGAGTCTACTAAGAAGGCATAGCCTAACCTATTCCGGCCGACTTGCCAACTCGAAAAGCAATAACGATGTGGTGCCTGTTTTCCTCAGAAAAAATGGCCATTGTTTTGCGGTTCCTTGCGCACCCATGCTTTTTGGGCTCAGCCGACCCGCGCGAGATAGCGGTATTCCGCGCCGCTCTCGTCGGATAACAGAACCCACAAAGTGTAGATCCCCAGGGCTGTCCCGAGCGGTGGATGGAATAGCGCCAGCACCCCCAAAATGATTGCCGCGGCGCGCGCCCATGGTTGCCGTTGCATCAAGCCCAGCCCGACACAGATTCCGCCCGTGGCCAGCAGCACCATTGTGCCGCCCGCGATGTAAACCAGGAGAGGGACAAAGCCGGGAAGCACTTCGCGGCTGCGCAGAATCATGCGAGTCCCGGTGCCAAAGATCATGAGGAGAACCGCCGGGATGGCGAACAGTCCGCCGATCACGATCCACAGAATTCCCAGCGTGTGCAGATGCCGGTCAAGGCGCGAATACGCCACCGCGCTGATGGGATCGCCGATCCTCCGTCCGCACCTCGGGCATGGCATCTGTTCCGATTGCATCAGACTTCCGCAGCGGCTGCAAAACATGGCTGCCTCCATCTCTTGCCTGTAATGTGATACGAAATCGCCTCGTCGCAGTTCCAGAAAAGCGGAGCCCGGACCGCAGACCTCGTACCTTGGCCCTCGGACCTCCGATTCAGAGATCTCATTCGCCCGGGGTTCGTTTCCAATCAGGGCGCGTTTTGCACAGGCTGGGGAGGGAGGTCTCTAGCAGCCAACTTGATGGGCGAGAATCAGAGCACCCAACCATGGGGTTTCCTGAAACCCGAAGCCGAAAGCCCGGGGTCCGCCGTTCCTCGGTCTGAGGTCCGCAGTTATTAGCTCCAGTGGTACATGACCTTCGTGACCGTTGAGGCGCTGAACAAATTAAACGAAAATCATGTCGGGCAAAGACCGCCTGCGGGAGCGAGCGTGTTCCATCGTCAAATCGCATGCATCTGTCTGTTTCTCGCGACCGGCGTCTCGCTGGCGACGGCGCGCGATCTTGCGCTGGTCTCCAACAAGGCCAACGGCATGAACGCCATGACTCTGCCGGACCTGGTGAAGGTGTGCAAGGCACAGACCAGCCGCTGGCCTGACGGCAGGCCGGTCACGTTCATCATGCGGTCGCCATCCGCGCCCGAGATGAGAATGCTGCTCGAAAAAGTCTTCGAGCTCCCCGAAGCGCAGGTGAAGGATCTGATCGCGGCCGCCAACCACGGCCGCCTGAATCATCCCGCTATTCTGGTGGTGGATTCCGACGAGGACCTGGTCAACAAAGTGGCGTCGATACCCGGCGCCGTCGGGGTGGTCGATGTGTACGCCATCAATAGCAGCGTCTCGGTGGTCAAACTCGGCGGAAAGCTGCCACTCGAACCCGGCTATCTGCTGCACGGGAACTGATAAAGGGAGACGGCGGCTCTCGTGTGCCGCGGTGCAATCTTCTAATCGGAATGGCAAACGAGAAAAAAGCCCGCGCCGCCGCGGCAACCACTGACGGCGATCCGAATGCGAAAGCCAAGCCCGCAGCCAAGGCCAACTTTACCCGGCGCTTTCCCCGTTTTTCCATCGATGTCCGTCTGCAGGTGAAGATGTTTCAGGATGGCGAGTTCCGCAGTTGCTGGGGCCGCTCCACCGAGATGGGGCAGGATGGCATCGGCGCCACGCTGACGGGAACGCTCGAAACCGGCGAGATCGTGACGTTGGAGATTCCGCTGCCGCTCACGCCCTATCCGATCAAGGTGCGCGCCATCGTGCGCTACTGCCAGGGCCTGCGCTACGGATTCGAATTTCTCACTTTGAATGAAATCCAGCGGGACACCATCCGCCGCGTCTGCGATTATCTAGCAACGAAATCGTAGAACACCGGACCTCGGACCTCAGCCCTCGGACCTCAGCGAACCCGACCACGATGTCATCCTGAACCGCGGCCCAGCCGCGGTGAGGGACCTTACGGAAGCCGCCATCAAGCTGGATTGAATCAGTCTCGGCCGGGCTGTCGGAGGCTAGTCGATCTTTACGTGGCCTGGGGACTTCGAACGGTCGTAAGACCCTCGCGCCGGCTCTGAGGATGACAACGGAGAACAGAAGGAAGCCTGAGGTTCGACATCCGAGATCTCTCAGCCATTCCCAAGAAAAGGATTGACGGCTCGACTTACTGTACTGTATATTCTGTATAAACAGAAAGTACGAAAAATAATGTTGGGCAATGGTTCACGAGGGAACTATGAAACTCAGGTTCACGCAACTCTGGCGATCCAGCGGAACAGTCGGCCGCGCGCCCTACGCCCTGATTGGAATCTTCGGCTTCGCCATTAAGCACAACCTCGATCGCCTGGTCGCCGCCCTGGCCTTCCATCGGGCCTGGGGACTCTTCAACTATTGGATTCCCGTGCGGGACGTAGTTCGGATTACGCAACTCGGCGGGGCGGATGCGCGGTTTCTGGCTACGATGGTCGCGCTTTCGCTGCCCTTCATCTGGATCGGCGTCATGCTCACGATGCAGCGCCTGCGCAGCGCTGGATTGCCCGTCTCGCTGGTCGCCCTCTTTTTCCTCCCGTTTCTCAACCTGCTCTTCTTGCTTATTCTCTGCCTCGTACCGGAGAGAGAAATTCCCGCGGCCGGACAAAAGCCGCGCGCAGCAGCCAGTTCCTGGCTGGCGAGTGTCGTGCCGGAGGGCGCCTTGGGCAGCGCCGCGCTTTCGCTGCTGGTCACGGTGCCGGTGGGATTCGCCGCCGCGCTTCTCGGCGCACAAGTTTTCGCCAACTATGGCTGGGGGCTCTTCGTCGCCCTGCCATTCACCATGGGGTTCGTCTCCGTGCTGCTCTACGGCGTGCGCCAGCCACGCGGCTTCGCCAGTTCGATCGGTGTAGCCTCTCTGTCAGTCGTGCTGCTGGGTGGGGCATTGCTGGCGCTGGCGATGGAAGGCGTGTTCTGCCTGATCATGGCTCTACCGCTCGCTTTACCTTTGGGGATCTTCGGCGGAGTCTGCGCTTACCCGCTGCAGAAGCGGCGCTGGATGGGTCACGACGCCCCGGTTGTCCTTTCCGCGCTGCTGCTGTTTGCTCCCGGTATGCAAGCGATCGAGCATGCGCTCTCCCTTCCCCGACCCGCCTACGTTGTCCGCACCTCGATTGACATTCAGGCTCCTCCGGAAAAAGTGTGGCGCGAAGTCGTTGCTTTCTCGGAAATTCCTGCTCCCTCCGAGTGGCTGTTCCGCGCCGGCATCGCTTACCCGATGCGCGCCGAGATGCTGGGCCAGGGCGTGGGAGCCGAGCGGCATTGTGTGTTTTCCACCGGGGCGTTCGTCGAGCCAATCGAGATTTGGGATGCGCCGCATCAGCTGAAATTTTCCGTCACCTCGAACCCTCGGCCGATGGAGGAGTGGACGCCTTACCACCACATTGAACCACCGCACTTGCATGGGTTCCTGGTCTCCGAAGGCGGACAGTTTCTTCTCACACCCCTCCCGAACGGAGGCACGCGCCTGGAAGGCACAACCTGGTATCAACACGGGCTCTGGCCCGCGGCATACTGGAGGCTGTGGTCGGACGCGATCATTCACCGCATTCATCTACGCGTGCTGCGCCACATTCGCGACAAAGCAGAAGTCACAGCGAGCTGACAACCCGACAACCATGACCACGACGGACATGAGGGTTCACGAAGGTTTTGCCTAAGATCTTCCTTCGTGTAGCTTCGTGCCCCTTCGTGGCTAACGGGCTTTTTATCCAGCGTCACTGACCTGCATCTCAACCAACACCTGCCTGCACCCGCTCATCCCATACAATTGATTCAAACGCATGCGTGCTCTGTTCGTCGTTGTCGCTCTGCTCGGCACCGCCGCAGCCCAATCCGCGCTCATCGTCAGCGTGACCGATGAAAATGGGGTGGCCGTCGCATCGGCTCGCGTTTTCCTCCAGTCCTCCACGCAACCCTCCGTGCTCTGCCAGACCGATTTCACCGGTCGCTGCCGCTTTCCCTTGTTGCCGGCCGGCGCCTACCAGCTTCGCGTGGAGAAGCCAGGTTACTATGCATTGCTGGAACAGAACGTTCAGGCTGTGGCCGGCGGCACTATCGAAGTTGCGATCGCTCATCAGCAGGAAGTGCGTCAAGTGGTGGACGTTCACGAATCGCCGCTCGCCATCGATCCGGCGCAAGTCTCCGCGCAAGAGTCCATCAGCGGACTCGACATCGTCGACATCGTTTATCCCACCGCGCACGACTATCGCAATGTGCTGAACTTCATTCCCGGTGTTGTGCAGGACCAGAATGGCCAGCCGCACGTCGCGGGCGCGCAGACATATCAGACACAAACCTTGCTGGACGGATTTAACGTCACGCAACCAGCGAATGGGCAGCTTCTGGTGCGCGTCAGCACCGATGCTTTCCGCTCCATCCAGGTCGTGCCTTCGCGCGAGCCCGCCGAAGACGGCAAGGGATCGGGAGGCGTGCTGCACCTCAACACCGGAATCGGCGACGATCACTTTCGTTTTTACGCCACGAATTTTGTGCCCTCGATCCAGAACAAGCACGGATGGCGCTTCGACCAGTTCTTGCCACTCTTCACTTTTTCCGGCCCCATCGTAAAGAAAAAAATCTGGTTCTACAACGCCTTCGATGGCGAGTACGACAACACGATTTATACCGCGCTCCCGGTCGGCGCCGATAATGATCACGCGTTGCGTATCGGCAATCTGTCCAAGCTGCAGACCAACATCACCAGCCGCAACATTCTCACCTCCAGTTTTCTGGTCAACTACCTCCACGACCAGTACGCATTCCTCTCGCCGCAGAGCCCGCAACTTTCCAATCCGAAAGACGTGGAATCAACCTACGTCGCCAGCGTGAAGGATCAGCATTACTTTGCCGGCGGCCAGTTGCTCGAAAGCGGATTCGCGTATAGCGAATATGACATCCGGCTCACTCCCTATGGCGCGCTCCCGTACACAGTGAACCCGAGTACCACGAGTGGCAGCTACTATCTTTCCGACGAAACCCACGCGGTTCGCTGGCAGGGGATCGTCAATCTGTTTTTTCCCTCGCGGCAGTGGCACGGCCGTCACGATTTCAAAATCGGAACCGATCTTGATCGCATTTCTTACGGTGCATTGTTTGCGCGCCAACCGATCTCGTTCCTCACCGCGGCGCAAACGTCGCTGCCCGCCAGCGAAACCTGCCTGAATGCCACGCAGGATCAGACTTTTCCCTGCACCCGCTATTCAACCTTCACGGCAGCGCCCCTGCATCGCGAGTTCAACGGAGAGATCACCGCTTACGCAGAAGATCGCTGGGCCATCACGAATCGCCTGCTACTCGAGCCCGGCATTCGCCTCGATTGGGATCAGATCGTCCGCCAGGCGGAAATCTCGCCGCGACTCGCCGGGACCTATGTCCTCGACAATGCCGGCGAGACAAAAATTTCCGCTGGTGTCGGGCTGGTCTATGACTCGACGCCGATTTACCTGATTGCCCGCCCCTTCGCGGGCACGCGCGACGATACGTTCTATTCGATCGAAGATCCGACCTGCATCGCCAACTGCGTGACCACAAGCGCGCCGGTTACGACGACTTTCAGCGTGAATCAGGGCACACTGCAGATGCCGCGCTTCCTCAACTGGAGCCTGGGCCTCGAAAAGAAACTCCCACGCGCCATCTATCTCAAGGCGGAATTTTTCGAGCGCCACGGCAGCCGCGGATTCGTCTACAACACGCTGGGCAACACAACCGGCGGCAATTTCGTTCTCGAAAATACGCGCGACGACCGTTACGACGCGTTTCAGATCACTGCGCGCCACAACTTCCGCGGCAGCTACATGATCATGGGTTCTTATACGCGGTCGCGGGCCCGCTCCAATCAGGCGCTCGACTTCAACGTCGACAGCCCTATCCTCAGCGCGCAGCAATCCGGGCCCTACTCGTGGGACACTCCCAACCGCTTTCTCTCCTGGGGATACCTGCCGTTCTTCCCATTACCCATCGTGCATCAACTCGAACTCGCCTACTCGATGGAGGCGCGCACCGGTTTTCCGTTCAGCGAATTCAGCGACCAGCAGGAGTTGCTTGGCAGCCCCGGCGCGTATCGCTTTCCTTTTTACTTCGCCCTCAACCTCCAACTGGAAAAGCGCTTCCACCTCTTTCACAACGATTGGGCAGTTCGCGGCGGCTTCGACAACATCACCGGCCGCTGCGATCCGTTAGTAGTCAACAGCGTGATCGACGCCACCCATCCGCTTCCCACCTTTCAGGCCTGCCTGGGCAGAGCATTCACTTCGCGAATCCGCCTGCTAGGGAAAAAGTAGTTTTTGTCATTGATCGATGACCTAGAAGTTCTGTCATGCTGAGCGGAGAACGAGCAGCGCGAATGCGATGCTCGTTCGCAGTCGAAGCATCCCTACGATCGCCACTTCATTTCGGGAATTCCACAGCTGCGATGTGACATCCGTCACCGACTATGTTCGCGTAAAAGTACAACCATGGCAAAATGCGCGACCGAAAATACTATGCCATCTACATCATGGGGAGTCTTTCCGGGACTTTTTACATCGGCGTCAGCGGCAATCTTCACCGCCGCGTCTTTCAACATAAATTCCATCACTTCGAAGGCTTTACTCAACGTTACGAAGTCGTTCGCCTACTCTACTGGGAGTCGTACGATGAGGTACACAAAGCCCTAGCCCGTGAAACTCAACTGAAAGGCTGATCGCGCGCCAAGAAAATTGCCTTGATCGAACGCAGAAACCCACATTGGCTCGACCTCGCGGCAGAACGGTATCCGTGGATGAAAGAAGAAAAAGCAGGCTAGAGGTGATCGTAGGGATGGCTTCGACTCCGGACGCGTATGGCGTTCCGCCATGCGCGCCCTCCGCTCAGCATGACAGTCGCCCTGACTCTATCTTGCAAACTCTGAAATGCCTGTCATGCTGAGCGAAGAACGAGCAGCGCGAATGCGATGCTCATTCGCAGTCGAAGCATCCCTGCAATCGTGACTGGTCCTCGGGTCCTAAGTCGCCGCAAGCCCAGCAACCGCCAAAGCGCTATAATCCTCCACGAACCCTTGCATCGAAACCCCGACAATCGTCATCTGAAAAGCATTGGAGGACTGAAATGGCTCACGAACTACCCCCTTTACCGTATGCCTATGACGCGCTCGAACCCGTTATCGATAAGCAGACCATGACTCTGCATCACGACATGCACCACGGCGCCTATGTGAAAAATCTGAACGCCGCTCTCGAGAAACATCCCAACCTGGCCGGCAAATCCGCCGACGATCTCATCCGCGACCTCAACGCGATCCCTGAAGACATTCGCACCGCCGTGCGCAACAACGCCGGCGGCCACGTCAACCACTCCATGTTCTGGAAGATCATGAAGCCCAAGGGCGGAGGCGATCCCTCGGGTCCGATCGCCGAAGCAATCAATAAAGCTTTCGGCAACTTCAAGGATTTTCAGGCGAAGTTTAACGACGCCGGGGCGAAGCAGTTCGGCTCCGGATGGGCTTGGCTGGTGGGCAAGTCGAACGGCGATCTCCAGGTGATCTCCACACCCAATCAGGACAACCCGATTTCGCAAGGCCTGTATCCCATCCTGGGCAACGACGTCTGGGAGCACGCCTACTACTTGAAATACAACAACCGCCGCCCCGAATATCTAGCGGCGTGGTGGAACACCGTCAACTGGGACGAGATCAACAAGCGCTTCGCCACGTTCAAGGCCGGCAAAGAAGCCCACGAACCAGCTCTAGCCAGCCGCTAGTCTTGGATTGAGAACGTAAACAGGGTGCCCCACGTCTCGCCACAGTTGCGAGACGTGGGATTTTGTTGCAGACCTCAGACCGCAGCTCGCAGCCCTTCGACTCACGAAAAAATCAACTTACCATCAGTGCTTTCCTGTGTGTTCCTCTGTGTCCTCTGTGGTGAACGCTTTTGAAGTCCCTCACATGCAATTTCCTGCACCTTGACTTCGCTCGGAACCCATGCAAACGTAGTGGTCCCATGAACTGCCAGCCCTGCATGGTCGTCCGGAAATCCTTGTCCACAGCGGCATTTGCCGCGCTAATTCTTTTCTTCCCGCTGATGCTGCACGCGCAGAATGATGCCCAAGGCTCCAACGAACTGCGCACGCACATCGCCGCCCCCGACGCGCTAGGCACCGCAACCGGCACCACCACCGCCTGCACAGGCCGAGGCATCGCGGGCGGAACCTGCTACAACGTTGCCCTCACCTGCCCTAACGTTGCGAACGTCACTGCCAACGTAAAAGTTCTCACCCCGACCATCACTCCGCTCGGCACGGTTATCATGACCGCCGGCGGCGGCGACGCTTCCTATTACGAGTACGCTCCCGGCTACGGCAGCTACATCGTCACCGGAGTCGTCTCCGCCGGATATACGGTCGCCGAGACTCAATTCCCCGGCGCATCTGGCAACGGATGGCTCCAAGGTCCCGCGACCGACGGCCCGCGCTCGCTTTCCTGCCTCTACGCCACGCTCGCGCAGTGGGTCTATACCAACATTCATCAATCCAACACCAGCGCCCCCTTCTGTGCCACCGGAGAAAGCGGAGGCGCCGCCGCCATCTCCTTCTCGCTCTCGCACTACGCCCTCGG
This sequence comes from Candidatus Solibacter sp., assembly GCA_035501655.1. Taxonomy (GTDB): domain Bacteria; phylum Acidobacteriota; class Terriglobia; order Terriglobales; family Acidobacteriaceae; genus Sulfotelmatobacter. The sequence goes on along the minus strand of DATJVU010000031.1, from coordinate 131,498 downwards.
CAGCATCTTCAACATGGTCGAACTCGACAGCGGCCCGCCCTTCGGCCGCGTCGACTACGGATGCACCTGTACCGGCCAGTCTCCCGTCTCTCCGTGCGGCACGCGCAATCACAGCTGCTTCGGCACCGGCAGCACCGCCGAGCGCCTCATCGACTCCGCCTACGGCAACACCGACTGCGACACGCACACGACCAACGACGCCACGCTCTGGGATCACGACAGTATCTCCTCGCCCGACGCCAACTTCTCTTTTCCGCACACTGACGTGCATTTCGTCTTCGGCGGCAAGGACGTCAGCTCCGCCGTCCCGCAAGGCCTGCTGTTCGCCAACCGCATCAAGTCGCAAAAAGAAATCGAATGCGTAGCTGACGCCCAACACGACATCACCGAAGTCCAGGACGGCGCCAACCTGATCATCAGCGACCTGACCACTTACTGCAAAATTCCGACAAAGTAGTCGACTTGATTTTTTTGTATCCACAAATACCAAGGGTGCGCGGGTGCCCCATCCTTTTCGCGCACTTTGCGAAAAGGGGGGAATATCTGCAGCCGAAAGCTGATGTCTGCACTACCCACTAACCACGTCCCACCGACCACTGCCTTTCTGCATTTCCTGTGCAAGCCCTGTGGACAACCAAGCTGGCCCGGCCCGCCAACGAAACCAAGCAGTTTGCGCCTCTCCGAAACCACCGCCATTGGGCGCTTCAAGCCCTTGTGCTTCAACCTTCTTCCCCCAGCCGCTCCTGAGAAAATCGGTTGCGTCTTTTCCTCAATTGCACCAAAAATACTGAATTGACCGCCGAGCATTTCCTTCGTAAAGTCACCTTCGCTCCTCAACAAAATCTGACCGGTTCCCACCCGCGCAAGCCGGTGAGAACTCCCAACAAACTTTTCGCAGAGAAGAACTGCTACCGGGTCCTGCGCGCCATGAAATCAACGGAATGGAAGACGTACCGTACGCGCTTCTTGGTGAAAGCCAAGCAGCTCAACTCCTCCCTCAGCTTCGTCGATCCGCTTGGCCGCCAGCACATCGGACGCAAAGGCGACTATCTCGTCGAGTCCTCCGAAGGAGTTCTCAGCATCGCTCCGCGGCAAATTTTCGAAGACATCTATGTGGCCATGCTCGGCGATGAACTGGCTCCCGAGAGCCCATGTCAGCCGCAACCGGAAAAAACCAGCCGCCAGAAGATTCGCGGGCGCCGCCTTACCGACATGCCCATCGTCGCGTTAGAGATCGAAGAGGTCCGCTCGGCGCGCAAGCCCATGCGCCGCTCGGTCAGCACGATGCGGGATGCGCGCCTCGTCGATCCAGCTCGCGACCGCAAGCTTCCCCAGCCCTGTCGCGACCGCCGCGCTCCAGCCCAGCCCTCGCGCCTGAACCTGATGTAGCAAGCATCTAGAGGGCCGGTTTTCTTGTGGAGGACTCCGCGTGGGAGGATTCCCGGTGGAAGAGCGGCGCTTTAGCGCCGCGTAAAGCGAGCCAAGAAAATACGGGGCTTTAGCCCCAACCTTCTGGTCGAGGAAACTAGCCGTTAAGAAAACTCCAGCCGCGAGAGCGGCGGCATTCGTTAGCCCAGCGCGTAAGCGTTGGTCCGAAGTAAAAAACAAAACCGAGTCCGCTTTAGCGGACGGCACACAAACCGGAGGGACTCACTCATACCGAGGACCGACCACCCACGACCGGACACCCAAAATGCAGATTGCATCCGGACCCCCACAAATCGCCCAACTCCTGTCTCTTCCACAATGTGGAAAACAGGGACGGCACATGCGCATCAAGCCCGTCATTGCTAGGGATACAACATATGGTGTTTCCCCCTTGACAGGTACAATCTGCGGGAGTAACTTTGCAATCCCAAGCAAACAATTTCCGCCTCACGGGAATGGGGCGGGAGAGCAGTGAAAGCAGCGGCAGGCCTTCAGGCCAGAGGTGACTTGGACGCCCGCCGCAGGGTCAGAGGCGCCCGGGCTTCCAGATCCGTAAGCCCGGCGCCCGCAACCTTAGAAACAGTAAGACGAGCCTGCGGCGGCTCCAGGGAACCGAGCAACGGACGCCGAAGGCTAGGCAACAACGCCGGCAATAACAGGGCCGGCAAAAAGAAGTGCGGTGGCCGTGCCCCAGACCCTCTCCCGGGGCACGACAACAAGTGCAAGTAGATGTGAACCGTCTGCCTTCGGGCGGAACAAGGTTAGCTGTCGCGCAAAGGTGGAAGAGCGGCGATTCAGCGCCGCGTTAAGAGAAAAAAACCAAGTCCGCTTTAGCGGATGGCACAAGCACCAAAGCAGGAGCCCTGATGCAGGATCTAACGCGCCTCGTCACCGAATCGCTGGTCCGCCACGGATTCGACCGCCCTCTCGACTACCGCCGCCTACAATGGTCGCGCTGGTTCCGCTGCGAGTCGCACCACAGCCTACTGCTGGTCCCCAGCAAGCCCGGCGTCTTCGCGCTGGCCGAAGAAATCATGGACGTTAAGAGCGGTCATGTGGTGACGGGCGCCTCGCCCGTCCCGCGAAGCGAAGCAAGCGGCCCTGAAGTTGACCCCCGCCGCATGCTCGCCGTCACCCAATTCTTCTCCGACGACGACATGGCCTTCGTCCTCGACCGCATGTTCTCGCGCAACCATCCCATGCGCCAGCGCCTCGAATCCGGCAACTACTTCGTCCGCTTCGTCGTCATCGAAGACCAGGCCCAGCGCCAGAGCATCTGCAACGCGCTCAATCAATGGATCGCCAACTCCGCCGAAAAGGCCACCGGCATAGGCTCGCACTTCGCCACGTCGCTGGAACTAACGCCGCAAACCGAATATGTAGCCAACGAAGCCCAGCAAGTTCTGTTCGACGATGGCCGGGTGGAGACAGGCCATGTGGCAACGGGCGCCTCGCCCGTCCCGCGATGCGAAGCAAGCGGCCCCGGCACAAGTCCAGAATTCTCCGCCCAAAGCTTTCCCGCGACGACCCCGCAGCAAGCCCCCGGAGCCGCCACCAACATCAACTGTCCCGCCCCATTCCCCTCCGGCTTTTAAAGCGGGGGATTTTGGGTGGCGCAGCGCTTTGGCGCTGCGAAACAGAAACGTGGAAGAGTTGCGCTTTAGCGCCGCGTCAAGCGGAGATAAGAATTGCACTTACGCCGCTGAAGCCAGCCGCGAAGCGGCGAAAGAATGCAGCCCACGGCGCAAGCCGTGGGTACGAAACCGAGATAAGAACTAGCCCCGAAGGGGCGAAAGAAAGCTCGACCCGCTTCCCGTCCGAGCCCATCCGGACGCCGAATCGGCTGCAACACCAATAGAATCTAATAACTTGGAGATCCGATGCCCGAACTGAAGACAACCGAAACCGCCGCCCCGTCGACCTCCGCCGCTTCCATCCAGAAAGAAGCGCTCAACGCCGTGCAGAATAAGAAGAAGGCCCCCGGCCTGCAATTCCGCCGCCTCTTCACCAAGTCCGGCGTCTCTCCCTACGACGAGGTCGAATGGGAGCTCCGCACCGCCGCCATTACCGACGCGCAAGGCAACGTCATCTTCGAGCAGAAAGATGTCGAGGTCCCCAAAGACTGGTCGATGACGGCGACCAACATCGTCGCCTCCAAATATCTGCACGGCAAGCTCAACACGCCCGAGCGCGAGACCGGAGTTCGCCGGCTCGTAGGCCGCGTCGCCGAAACCATCCGCGATTGGGGATTGGCTCAGGGCTACTTCCGCACGCCCGAAGACGGCGCAACCTTCCACGACGAACTCGTCCACATTCTCGTCCGCCAGTACGCGGCCTTCAACTCGCCCGTCTGGTTCAACGTGGGATGCGACCGCATCGAGCCCAACTCCGACGGCCGCAACTGGCATTGGAATCCCAAGACGCAGAGCGTCGAATTCGGTGTGACCGGATACACGAAGCCGCAGTGTTCCGCCTGCTTCATCAACTCAGTAAAAGATTCTCTCGACTCGATCCTGACACTAGCGAAGACCGAAGGCATGCTCTTCAAATGGGGCAGCGGCACCGGCACGAATCTTTCGCCTCTGCGCGGATCGAGCGAAACGCTCTCCGGCGGCGGCACCGCCAGCGGCCCGCTCAGCTTCATGAAAGGATTCGACGCCTTTGCCGGCGTCATCAAGTCCGGCGGCAAAACACGCCGCGCCGCCAAGATGGTCATTCTCAACGTCGACCATCCCGACATCATGGATTTCGTTGAGTGCAAGATGAAAGAAGAAGCCAAAGCCCACGCTCTGGTTTCCATGGGATACGACGGCTCGCATCCCGATTCCGACGCTTACAGCTCCATCTTCTTCCAGAACGCCAACAACTCTGTGCGCGTCACCGACGATTTCATGTACGCCGTGGTCCGCGACACCGATTTCTCGACTCGCACCGTGCAGGATGGCTCGGTCGTGAAGACCTACAAAGCCAAAGAACTGCTGCACAAGATTTCTGAAGCCACGTGGCACTGCGGCGATCCCGGCATGCAGTACGACACCACCGTCAATCGCTGGCACACCTCGAAGAACACAGCGCGCATCAACGCGAGCAACCCATGCAGCGAATACATGTTCCTCGATGACTCAGCCTGCAACCTCGCCAGCCTCAATCTGCTCAAGTTCGCGCCCAACGGCACATTCGACGTGGAAGCCTATCGCCACGCCGTCGACATCCTCATCACCGCACAGGAAATCATCGTCGACAACGCCGGATACCCCACACAGAACATCATGGCCAACTCGCACGACTATCGCCCGCTAGGCTTGGGATACGCGAATCTGGGCGCGCTGTTAATGGCTGCTGGGCATCCGTACGACTCCGACGCTGGCCGCGACTACGCCGCCTGCGTCACGGCAATCATGTGCGGCGAAGCCTATCTCCAGTCCAGCCGCATCGCCGAATTGTGCGAGCCGCTGGCTCCAGCCACCGATGCCACGAAGAAAACTTTGTCCGAAACAAATCTCGGTTCCAACGTCATGCCCGGCGGAGCCTGCCCCGGCTGGTACATTAACCGCGAGCCATTCCTCGACGTAATCCGCATGCACCGCGCCAGCGTGAACGGCATCAACAAAGCGAACGTCCCCACTAATCTCTACGAAGCCAGCAAGCAATGCTGGGACGAAGCCCTGGCCCACGGCGAAAAGCACGGCTACAGAAATTCCCAGGTAACAGTGCTAGCCCCGACGGGCACCATAGGCTTCATGATGGACTGCGACACTACGGGGATTGAGCCGGATTTGGCGCTGGTGAAGTATAAGAAGCTGGTTGGCGGCGGCATGATCAAGATTGTGAACAACACCGTGCCGACGGCGCTGTTCAAGCTCGGTTACACGCATGAGCAGGCTGACGCGATCGTCAGCTTCATCGATGCGACGGGGACGATCGAAGGTGCGCCGCATATTAAAGAAGATCATCTCGCCGTTTTCGATTGCTCGTTCAAGCCGGCGAAGGGGACGCGGTCGATCCACTACACCGGGCATCTGCGGATGATGGCGGCGGCGCAGCCGTTCATCTCCGGGGCGATCTCGAAGACGGTCAACCTGCCTGAGAACGCTTCGATCGAAGACATCAGCGACGCCTACTTGCAGGCTTGGAAGCTTGGTTTGAAGGCGGTGGCCATCTATCGCGACGGCTGCAAGAAGTCGCAGCCGCTGTCGGCTGCGGGAACCAAGACAGCATCCTCGGAGAAGTCCTCTGTGACCTCTGTGGTGGAAGAAGTTGACTTGAACTCTCCGCCGCGCTCGGTTCGGCACAAGTTGCAGGAAGAGCGCGCCTCGATCACGCACAAGTTCAAGGTCGGAGACCACGAAGGCTACATCACGGTCGGTCTTTATCCCAACGGAGATCCGGGCGAACTCTTCGTCAAAATGGCGAAGGAAGGCTCGACCGTCTCCGGTCTCATGGACAGCTTTGCCCTCGCTGTCTCGCTGGCGCTGCAATATGGCGTTCCGCTCAAGACATTCTGCGAAAAGTTCGCACACACGCGCTTCGAGCCCAGCGGATGGTCGGGCAATCCGGACATCGGCTATGCCAAGTCGATCATGGACTACATCTTCCGTTGGCTGCAGCTGCGGTTCCTCACCGGCCAGCAACAGATGCTGTTCGAAAATTTCAGGCGTCAGGCGTCAGGCGTCGGGCCTCAGACAGAGGACACGACCGATGCTTCCGCCGCGAGCCCAAAGGCCGAAGCCCGAAGCCTGAAGCCCGGTTCCGTCCACGCCACCGACGCGCTCTCCAGCATCGTCGACCTCGGCGACGCGCCCACCTGCAGCTTCTGCGGCAGCATCATGACCCGCAACGGCAGTTGCTATCGATGCATGAGCTGCGGCAGCACGAGCGGGTGCTCGTAGCCCTTCGCATAAGCGCAGCTCCAAAAAAGGGCACGGCCAACGCCGTGCCCCTCGTATTTCAGGTATTTGACGCTTGACGCGGCCCTGAAGGGCCGCTCTTCCACGGCGATTTCGACGACATCGTCGTGAGTCCGAATGCGACGGAGCCGTGTTTTCGACTCGCCTGTGATCTCTCCCGTGACTGCCGGTGCCATGGACGTCACCGTGGAAGAGCGGCCCTTTGAGGGCCGCGTTGAGCGCGCCTAAGAGAACCGGGCCTTCAGGCCCTGTGTACCGTTTTGGAATTCTCCACAGGCGATTGTGACATTCGTCACAGACTCGATAACGTTTCTTTCGCAAGCATCGCACGGTGGACTCTGAGCGGATATTCTTCTTCACTTCTGTTACCGCGCACCGACAGCCGATCTTCCGGCGCGATGCTACGGCTCGTCTGCTGATAGAAACCCTCGCGCATTATCGCGATTTGGGAAAATTTCTTCTTCACGAATTCGTGGTCATGCCCGATCACATGCATTTGTTGATCGCGCCCGCCCCCAATATTTCTTTGGAACGCGTGGCGCAATTTATCAAGGGAGGATTTTCGTTTCGCCTGAAACAAGGACACATCTGGCAGGCGAGTTTCACGAATCATCGCGTGCGCGACTGGGAAGATTATGAGCAGCATCACGAATATATCTGGATGAATCCGGTTCGGGCACGCTTGGTCTCAAGTCCGGAGAAATATCCATATTCGTCGGCGGCGGGGGTGTTGCGACTTGATGAAGTTCCACGGGGGGTAAAGCCCCGTTCTCATGAGGAAGCCTTGACGCGGCCCTGAAGGGCCGCTCTTCCACGGCGCTTCCGATGTTACTTCTTGACTTCGACAGATCCCACTCGCGCTAAAAGCGTCGTGCTTCCGCCGGCGTCCGGGCACGTTCCACGCTTCGGGCACCCATTTTTCCCGCAACTCTCCCCGCATTGCCCTTCTTACTTTTCCCACAGAAACGTTCGTGGCATGATCTTCACTATCCGTCATAGTTGGAGTGTGCCATGCCGCCTGGACTTGATGCCCTGAAGCACATTGTTGTGTTGATGATGGAGAACCGGTCGTTTGACCACATGCTGGGATCGCTGAAGTCTGTGAATTCGGCGATTGACGGGCTGACCGGAGCGGAGACGAATCCGGATGCATCCCCGGCGGGGAGTCCTGTGCCGGTGCTGGCGCAGGCGGCGTTTCAGGGGCAGTTGCAGCCTGATCCCAATCATCATTTTCCGGCGGTTGACTTGCAGATCTTTGGCGGCGACACGAGTCCCGGCCGCGTGGCCAACATGCAGGGCTTCGTGAAGAGCTACTACAACCAGCAGAACAACACGAAGCAGGCCGCGAAAATTATGTATTACTTCAAGCAGAGCGACCTGCCGGTGCTGACCACGCTGGCGCTGGAGTTTGCGGTGTTCAACCGGTGGTTTGCGTCGATTCCGGGTCCGACGATCTGCAACCGGGCCTTCGCGCATTACGGCACTTCGTTTGGGCGCGTCGACATGAACATCATTTATTTGATGGAGCCGATCAAGAGCATTTACGAGCGCATGGTCGCGGCGCCTCCGCATACGTCGAAGCTGTATTACTACGACACCGCCAGCTCAACCATGGAAGTGACCAACCTGCTGCAGAATCAGCCGAAGCTGTTTGGCACGTTCGGCGATTTTATTAACGATTGCAACAACAATATTCTGCCGGAGTATTCGTTCATTGAGCCGAACTATACCGATCATGGAACCAGCGGCGGGCAGGAGTTGGCGAACGATCAGCATCCCGATCATGACGTGAGCGCGGGCGAGGCGTTCATCGCGCAGGTTTATACCACGATCCGGCAGAACGAAAAGTTGTGGCCGAATACTGCGCTGCTCATCGTTTATGACGAGCATGGCGGAATTTATGATCACGTGCCGCCGCCGGCGTGCACGCCGGATTCGAAACCGGCCGACGCCAGCGCCACGGGCACGGGTCAGCCGTTTAACTTTGACCGGCTTGGAGTGCGCGTGCCGGCGATCCTGGTGTCGCCTTGGATTCAGAGAGGGACGGTGGTGGATCGGGTATTCGATCATGCGTCGATTCCGCGGACGGTGACCAAGTTTTTCCTGGGCAATTATGCGGATGAGCTTTCTCCGCGCGAAACCAGCGCGGATGTGTTCATCGAGCCGAACGACGGAAGCGGGAATATGGCGAACAATCTGTTGTCGCTGAATACGATGCGGACGGATTGTCCGGAGGGTTGGGGCGATTAGGTTTACTCGCGGATGTGGTTGCCGCCGAGCGCGGCCGGAGAGGAGTTTCCAATGGCGCTGCTGCCGATGCCAAAGCCGAGTAAGAATGCGTGGAATCCTGACCGGCCGATGTCGTCACTGCTGAAGTGGCAGGTCGAGCATCTGCACGCGGCCGAGATGCGGATGCCGCTGCGCTATCACACGGAGATTTATGTGAATGCGCTGCGCAGCGAGGGCGACGCGGCCCACTACATTCAGGCGGTGACGGAAGCGATTCATCGGGCGCATGCCGACTTCGAAGCGGCGAAGGTGAAGCCGATACGGCGTGGGCGCAAGCCGGTGATCGAAATCGCCGCCGTTGCCGACGAAGCCGCCGAGCGCAGGCTGGCGCGCAAAACAAAAGTGAAGAAGAAGAGCGCGGCGAAGAAAAGAGCAAAGCGCTAGTGGGCGCGACGTGGAGGCTGGTCATGCGAATGAAAGCGCTCATTTTTCTGGTGCTGCTGAGTGGCGCGGCCGCGGCGCAGGACGAAGGATGGCTGCACGCCGATTTTCGCAATGAAGGGACTCGCGTAAAAGACGGGTGCGCCAAATTCACTCTCAAGGGCGCGATGGCCTGCGGCATCGAGTTGTTTACCGATCATCCGCTGCACATTGCCGCCGGAAGTCTTCCTCCGCAAAATGGGTTCGGTCTGGGTGGTGCATTCGTGGCGGGGCGAAATACTACGAACTGGCGCTGGAGCTTCGATGCGGATGCCGTCGTATCGACCAATGCGTCGTGGCGTTCCGGAGGCTATTTCACGCTGGTACACAATCCTCCGCACAAACTGAAGCCGCTTGCGCCGGGCGAGAAACCAAAGAAGCCGCCGGTGCTGGTTCACCCCTACACCGTCTACAACCTGTACGCGCAGACGATCTCACTGAACAAGCTGAACTATTTTGGCGAGGGCAACGATTCTCCGCTGGCCGGAGCTTCGGTGTTTGGAATGCGCGAGACGATTGTCGGTGCGAATGCGGTCAAGCCAGTCTATGAGTGGGAAGCGATTCGCCCACTGAATCTTTCGCTGCATGGCGAGATCAACGGGCGCTTCGTCAACATTCGCGGCGAAGGCGGGCAGTCGTTTCCATCGATTGAGACGGTCTATACGAATGCGACGGCGCCCGGCCTCGCGAGCCAGCCGGGATTCTTGCAGTTAGCGCAGGGGATTCGCGTTGATCCCGTCCTCTGGGACCGACTCGAATTCGACTACTCGGGCAATTTTCAGGAGTTCATTGCGCCGTCGAATTCCACGAATTCGTTCGAGCGCTGGACCGTCGATCTGAACACGACGTTTTATCTGCAGAGCTATCAGAAGGCGACGCCGGCAACGGTCAAGAGGACCGCGCCCGGTACCGGGCCCAACTCCTGCGCGCTGCCGGGCGATGCATGCCCCGCGATCACCACGAATCACAATGGCTCGGTTGGCTTCCGGTTGCTGGTATCCGAATCGATGAACTCGGCAACCAGCGTGGTGCCATTTTATCTGCAACAAACGCTTGGTGGCGGCGACATCAATGGCGGAATGTCACTGGGCAGCTATCAGGACTATCGCTTTCGCGCACCGAACCTGCTGCTGATGCAGGCTCACGCCGAGTATGCGATTTGGGGGCCACTCGGCTTGAAGTTTCAGGCCGATGAAGGGCGCGTGGCCATGACACGCAGCGATCTCGGTTTTTCGCATCTGCGTCACAGTTTTGCCGCCGGATTGACGATACGCGCGGGCGGCTTCCCCATGGTTTCGATGATGTTTGCCTGGGGCGGGCCGGAGGGACATCACAATATTTTCAATATGAATTCGTCACTGCTCGGTGGGGGCGCACGGCCGTTGCTCGACTAGTTGGCGAACGTGCGGCAAAAGCACAACTCATTTTCTCGTTCTACTCTTTCGCACAAGTCTAGTCGCGCGCTTCCGTCGGGGTTGGTCTGCGACTGCTGCAATCTGGATTACACGCTTGATTTGACCTTGCCGCCTTTCGAAGACGCGAGCAAAAATCTTGTCGACATTTTTGAGCTGGCGTTGCAGGTCGAAGGCGTGTTCGATCTGCTTCCGCGGAACTTTGCCGGTGATTTCTTTGTCGGACAGAATGAGTTCGCGAAAGTTGAGGCCTTCTTTCCAGGCGCGCATGGCGTGGGATTGCACTAAGCGGTAGGCGTCTTCGCGGCTGACGCCGTGTTCGACCAGGTCGAGCAGAAGCTGTCCGCTGAAGATGAGGCCGTGAGTCGATTCGAGATTCGCCAGCATGCGTTCGGGGTAGACGAACATGGTGTCGATGATATTGGCAGTTTTGGTGAGCAGATAGTCGGCGAGCGTGGTGGAGTCGGGCAGGATGACGCGCTCGACCGACGAGTGCGAGATGTCGCGCTCGTGCCAGAGGGCGACGTTCTCGTATCCGGCTTGGGCGTTACTGCGAACCACGCGGGCCAGGCCGCTGATCTGTTCGCAGGTCACCGGGTTGCGCTTGTGCGGCATGGCCGACGAGCCTTTTTGTTTTTCGCTGAAGAACTCTTCGGCCTCGCGCACTTCAGTGCGCTGCAGGTGGCGGATTTCGGTCGCGATCTTATCGAGCGTTGAAGCGATCACAGCGAGCGTGCCCAGATAGTGCGCGTGGCGGTCTCGCTGTATCACCTGCGAGGAGACGGCTGCCGCTTTCAATCCCAGGCGGGCGCACATCTTTTCTTCCAGCTCTGGCGTGAGGTGCGCGAAGATTCCGACCGCACCGGAGAACTTTCCTACGCGCATGTCTTCGGCGGCGGCTTTGAAGCGGGCGATGTTGCGCTGCGTTTCGGAGTACCAGTTGGCGATTTTGAATCCGAAGGTGATGGGCTCGGCGTGGATGCCGTGCGTGCGGCCGACCATGGGCGTGTCTTTGAACTCCCAGGCGCGGCGCTCGAGGACTGCGGCCAGGCGGGCGAGGTCCTTTTCTATTACATCGGAAGACTGCTTGATCAAGAGCGCGTTGGCGGTGTCGACGACATCGTTCGAGGTGAGTCCGTAGTGGAACCAGCGCGACTCGGGGCCGACGAACTCTGCGACCGCGGTCGTGAAGGCGATGACGTCGTGGCGGACTTCGGCTTCGATTTCGTGGATGCGGTCGACGACGAAGTTGGCGCGCTCGCGGATAGTTTTGGCGGCGGCTTTGGGGACCTGTCCCGCTTCGGCTAGTGTTTCGGTGGCGGCCAGTTCGACGGCCAGCCAGGTGCGGAAGCGATTTTCGTCGCTCCAGATGCGGGCCATCTCCGAACGGGTGTAGCGCGGGATCACGGGCTAAGCGTCTCCTGGTTTTGGGCGGATTTTGTGGGACTAAGGATTCTAAACGGATTGGGGGATGGAGGCTAGAGTGCGGTTATTACGGGGACAACTGCTTCTTCAGGAAAATGCAAGATTTCACCACAGAGGGCACAGAGGGACACAGAGGTGAGTCCTTGGCGATTACTTACTATATATATCGCTGTACGATATAATATTTAAAGACTATCGCGAGACGATACAATCGTCGGCATGAAGAGGCTTACGCTATCCGACTACCAGGCATTGGCCGAATTTCGCTTTCAGATCCGGAAGTATCTGCATTTTAGTGAGCAGGCGGTGCAGGCTTCTGGGCTGGAGCGAGGGCAATACCAGCTCATGTTGGCGATCAAGGGGATGCCGGAGGGCGTGCGGCCGCGGATACGCGACCTGGCGGACCGGATGCAGGTGCAGCATCACAGCGCGGTGGAACTGATTAACCGGCTGGAGGCGGGTGGCTACGTGAAGCGCGAGCGCGCGCAGGAAGACCGGCGTGAAGTGTTGCTGGCGCTGACGGCGAAGGGCGAGAAGGTGCTGGGCGAGTTGGCGCTGCATCATCACGAGGAGTTGCGCAGCGCGGCGCCGACGCTGGTGGCGGCTCTGCGCAGAGTGACGAAAGAGGGAAAGGACGAGACGCCGTCAACGTGAGCGGCAAAACGGGCCCTCGAAACGGAATTGGAAGGTAGAAAGAAATGAACGAGAAGAAAGAAACGGTGACGGTCGAGATGCAGCAGGCGCCGGTGGCGGCGTCCGGAGTGTCTCCGCTGGTACCGCCGCCGGCGCAGTTTCGCATTGTGATGGTTTCCTTTCTGGCGGCGGCGATCGGGCTCATCGCCGGGCTGGTGGCGTATGCCCTCTACAAACTCATCGGGCTGTTTACCAACCTGGCTTTCTTTCATACATGGTCCACGAGTTTTACCAGCGTGCGCTATCACCATTTGGGCGCGTGGGTAATTTTCATTCCGGTGATTGGCGGACTGATCGTCGGATTCATGGCGAAGTACGGTTCTTCGAAGATCAAAGGGCATGGCATTCCGGAGGCGATGGAAGCGGTGCTTGTCAATCGCAGCCGCATCGAGCCGCGAGTGGCGCTGCTAAAGCCGATTTCGGCGGCGATTGCGATTGGCACGGGCGGACCGTTCGGCGCGGAAGGGCCGATCATTCAAACAGGCGGCGCGGTGGGCTCGCTGGTAGGGCAGGTGCTGCACACGACGGCATCAGAGCGGAAAGTTCTACTGGCCTGCGGCGCGGCGGCGGGAATGTCGGCAACGTTCAATACTCCGATTGCCGGAGTGATCCTGGCGATTGAGCTGTTGCTATTCGAGTTCAAGTCGCGGTCGTTTATTCCGCTGGTGGTCGCGAGCACGCTGGCGACGGCTGTGCATATGCAACTACTGGGGCCGGGACCGATGTTTCAGGTTTCGGCGATGAATTTCGGGATTCCGCGCGCGTTGCCGTTCTATCTGGTGCTGGGCGTGATATGTGGTGTCGCAGCAGTTGCGCTGAGCAAGGCGTTGTACTGGGTGGAAGATTTATTCGAGAAGATGCCTGTCGACGAATTGTGGTGGCCGGCGATTGGCGCGCTGGGCCTGGGATTGATTGGCTTCTTCGTGCCCCGAGTATTCGGGGTCGGGTATGACACGATCGGCGACATTTTGAATGGGCAGCTGGCGTGGAAGTTGCTGCTGATCGTGATGATCGCGAAATTTGCCGCGCTGGTGATTTCGCTGGGTTCGGGAACGTCGGGCGGACTGCTGGCCCCGACTTTCATGTGGAGTGCCGCGCTGGGCGGCGTGTTTGCCATGGTAGGGAATGCATTGTTTCCGTCGGCCCATCTTTCGCCGGGAGCATTTGCGCTGGTGGCGATGGGAGCGGTGTTCGGGGCGGCGTCGCGGGCGACGTTTTCTTTCATCATTTTCGCCTTCGAGATCACGCGCGATTACAACTCGGTTCTGCCGCTGATGCTGGTGGCGGTGATCGCGGACGGAATCGGGATGCTTTTCATGCCCAAGAGTTCCATCATGACCGAGAAGCTGGCGCGACGCGGATTGCGCGTGCATCAGGATTACGAGGCGGATGCGCTGACGCAGGCAACTGTGGGCGAGACGATGGAGAAAGATGCTCCGATCATTTCGGCAGATACGAAAGTGGGAACGCTGGCGGAGCGAGTTGCCAGACACGATCCCGCCGTGGCGAGGCACGAGGCTTTGCTGATCGTGGACGCGGCCGGCAAATTGAAAGGGATCATCACGCGCGGCGACATGGTGCGGGCGCTGGACAAGGATTCGTCGGGCGCGATGACCGTGGAACAAGCGGGCAGCACGCGTCTGGTGGTGACGTATGCCGACGAACTGGTATCGGAAGCGGCGCAGAAATTGTTGCGCTTCGATATTGGGCGCCTGCCGGTGGTGGAACGCGGCGATGAGCGCAAGATTGTTGGGTATCTCGGGCGGGCGGCAATTCTGGCGGCGCGGCTGCGAAGATTCCAGGATGAGCACGTGCTGGAGCAGGGTTGGTGGCGCAGTCGCAACGGCCATGCTGGTGCCAGCGTGAGTCCCGCGAAATCCTAATCGCGGTGCAGAGTCAGGGCGAGAACGGGTCTATTCGACACAGAGCGTCCGCTTTTCAGCGAAACCAGAATTGAGGCGCGGAATTTATCGATTTCGAAAGCAACATGAGCAGTGAAAAGATGGGGCCGCTGCCCGAACTCCAGCGTGCTTCCGGCAAGAGTTATGCGGAAAGTCCGGCGGAGACGATGCCGCCGCCATTCTGGCGGCAACTGGTGCGGTCGACATTTCGCGAAGACCGCTTCTTTCTTATCCTCTCAATCTTCATAGGAATCATTTCCGGCCTCGCGGTCGTGTTGTTCCGGTTCGCGATTGAACGGGCTCGGCTAGTGCTAGTAGGACCGGCGGGCACGGCGAGTTCTCTACGACTGATCCTGGCGCCGACGCTGACCGGCCTGGTAATTGCATTCCTGGTCATGCAGTTTTTTCCTCTCGCGCGCGGCAGCGGCGTGAATCAGACCAAGGCGGCGCTTTACATCTACAACGGTTACATTCCGCTGCGGACGGCGATTGGAAAATTCATCACGGCGGCGCTGGCGATTGGATCGGGGCACTCGCTGGGGCCGGAGGATCCGTCGCTGCAAATCGGGGCGAGCCTAGCTTCAGTATTGGGTCGGCGCTTACAGCTCTCGCGCGACCGGATGCGGCTGCTGGCACCTGTAGGCGCGGCGGCAGGGCTGGCGGCGGCATTCAACGCACCGATTTCAGCGGTGCTGTTTGTCATTGAAGAAGTCATCGGGCGCTGGACTGCCAGCATTTTAGGATCGGTTGTTCTCTCAGCTGTGTCGAGCGTCGTGGTGATGCGAGTGTTTCTTGGGTCCGAGCCACTCTTTCGGATTCCCGTCATGCAGATGCAGCGGCCTTCGGAACTAATCGCGTACTGCATTCTGGGCATCGTGGGTGGGCTGGCATCGGTGGCGTTTTCGGGAAGTATCCGGAGCTTGCGGCCGCGGTGCAAGGCGCTTCCGCGCTGGACCCAGTATTTTCAGCCGGCAATTGCTGGCCTGCTGATTGGCATGATCGCAATGCTGGGCGCGCCACAGGTGATGGGCGCGGGCTACGAGTACATTGACGAAGCGATGCATGGCCGGTTCACGTGGCAGATGCTGGCGATCCTGGCGCTGCTGAAAATTGCGGCGACCACATTTTCGTTTGTGAGCGGGACGCCGGGTGGAATGTTCGCGCCGACATTGTTTATTGG
Source organism: Candidatus Solibacter sp. (assembly GCA_035501655.1). GTDB lineage: Bacteria > Acidobacteriota > Terriglobia > Terriglobales > Acidobacteriaceae > Sulfotelmatobacter. The sequence continues at coordinate 115,843 of DATJVU010000031.1, read as the reverse complement.
CGCGATGCTGGGCGCGTCGGTGGCAGGCGCGCAGCACGCTCTGTTTCCCAGCCTGGCGGCAGCGCAAGGCACCTACGCCCTGGTGGGAATGGGTGTGCTGTTCGCCGGATTTCTGCGCGCGCCCATGACGTCGGCATTTATGGTGCTGGAGGTCAGCGGGAACTATTCGATCATCTTGCCGGTAATCGTCGCCAATACATTTGCCTATGTGATTTCGCGAGCCTTGCAGCCGGTGCCAATTTTCGACGTGCTCACGCGACAGGATGGGCTCGTGTTGCCATCGATGGAGGAGCAACGCGAAGAGGAGGTTCTGCGAGTCGAAGATGCCATGCAATCGGTAGACCAATTGGTGCTGGACGGCCAAGCGACTGTGGATCAGGCGCTGGAACGGATCGAGGCGGGCGGCGTCGACCGATTGCTGGTACAACTGGCTCCCGGACAATGGGTTGGTGTAGGCAAAGATGAATTGATGACGACGAAAGCGGCAGATAAGGGGAAGTCGCCGCTGGGAACGGTAACAAGTGATGGCCGCGTGCCGTTTCTCTATCCCGACCAATCGCTGGAGACGGCGCTGCGCTATGTCGATCGCTGGCCGCTGCTGCCGGTGGTCAATCGCGCCAATTTTCGCAAAGTGGAAGGCGTGATCTCGCAGCGCGCCGTGCTGGCGCGGTATCGGGAGTTCGGCGAAGGCTAGCGATACTTTGTTGTGATCCTTAACATCGTGATGGTTAAAGTCGTTGTAATTACTAACATCGAAATTATTGCTGCGATGGCGATGGCTTTCTCGGCACTCTTGCAGAAACATTACTTGAAAGTCACAGCCTCTCTTCGATAAGCTCTCTGGCAAATCCACACAGGTTCTTGCGGGACGCTTTTCACCGATATGGCGATAGCGGTTTACAAACTGCGTTCCTTTGCAATGGGTACTTCGGGTCGGAAAAGAAGTGCCCAATCCCGGCTAAGCGGAGCCGGAAGTTGTCGATATTTTATGTCAATTCTTCCATAACAACCGCGTCCCCATTTGCTGAATTTTGAATCAACATGTTAGGTCGAATCAGGAGAAAGATCATGGGTCGATTGTCACTCCGCTATTTCGTTTTTGGTTTCCTGGCTTTGGTGTGGGCCGCAATGGCCTTTGCGCAGGGCGGCGCGACGGGCGCGATTGCAGGCACGGTGCAGGATCCGAGCGGCGCCTTCGTGGCCAATGCGGAAGTGCGCATCATCAACCAGGATACGAACGTGGTCGAGCGCACGTTGCAGACTGCATCCGACGGAAGCTTTACTGCTACGTTGCTCCCGGTGGGAACGTACCTGATCACCACGCATAGTTCGGGATTCGCGGATGGAAGATTTCCCGATGTCGTGGTGCGCGTGACCGAGACCACGCACATGATCGCGAAGCTCTCGACGCAGGCGGTGCAACAGAAGATCGAGGTACAGGCGGAGATTCAGGCGGTCGACACCAGCGATGCGACGACCGGCCAGGCGATTGAGAGTTCGACGATCCGCGCGCTCCCGCTGGCAACGCAAAACTTTCAGCAGTTGTTGACGCTGTCGAGCGGGGCCCAGAGCGGATTGAACCAAGCTTCAGGGCTGGGCCGGGGAGATGTCCGAATTCAAGTGAATGGCCAACGCGAGGACAATAACAACTATCTGATCGAAGGCGTGAGTGTGACGGATTACAACGTGGCGGAGTTGACCAACACGCCGCTGCCGAATCCGGATGTAGTGCAGGAATTCAAGGTGCAGACCTCGCTCTATGACGCCAGCCAGGGTCGCAATGGCGGTGGGAACATCAACGCCATTCTGAAGTCCGGTGCATACAAATTCCACGGCGATGTTTACGAGTTTTTCCGTAATACGATCTTCGACGCCAACGAATATTTCTTGAACGGGACGGGGGCGCCGCGGCCGGTGATTCAGCAGAACATTTTCGGTGGAAGCTTCAGCGGGCCGGTGAGCCCGGGCGGGAAGCTGGGTTTCTTCTTCGTGAACTATCAAGGAACGCGGCAACGCAGCGGCGATTCTCCGGGCACGCTGATTAGTACGTTTATTCCGTATGTTCCAGCAGCGGACCGGGGGACGGATCCAACTTCGATGGCGAACCTGGCGGCGGACTTTGGTGTGCCGAGCGCCGATCCGGTTGCGGCTAATCTGCTGGCATTCAAGAGCGATCAGTTTGGCGCGCCGGCCAACGGATATTTATTTCCGTTGCCGAATGTGACCGGCGCGAATCCCGGCGACCTGGTGCAATTCACGGTGAGCAAGCCGGGAAAATTCACCGACGATCAGCTGACCGCGAACTGGGACCACGAATTCCGCGGCTCGCGCGATTCGGTCGCGGCGCGATTTTTCTTCTCGAACTCGGAGCAGGACATTCCGTTTGGTGCAGGTGGGTTACAGGCTTCGCTGGGCGCAGCGGCGAGCACTTCCGATTTGAATTTCCCCTACCAGTTGCCGATTCATGATCGGGTGTTTGTGCTTTCGGAGACGCACGTGTTCTCTCCGCGGCTGGTGAACGATGTGCGCTTTGGGCTGGTCCATATCAACAATACAGCGGTGAATCAGAACCCGGTTACGGTAACGGACGCGGGGATCGACCGGCCGACGAGCAATTTGACCAGCAGCATTTATAAGTTCACGTTCCTGACGTCGGGCTTCCAGTTTGGGCCGACGCCGCAGGCGAACCAGGCGCAGACGCAGAACAACTACAACATCGTCGACGACTTGAGCTGGGTACATGGCTCGCACACTCTGATGGTTGGGGGACAGTATGTCCGGGTGAGGCTCGACAAGCTGTTCCCGCAGGTGTTCAACGGGCAGCTTTTCTTCGTAAACACCGGCACTACCGACTTCGGGGATTTCGTAGGGGGAACGCCGGCCTTCAGCTTTGGCGGCGGCGGAGTTTACAACCACGCGTACAGGCAGAGCAACTCCGCGCTCTTCGCGCAGGATGACTGGAAGGCGACGCAGAGCCTGACTCTGAACGTGGGATTGCGCACGGAATTCCTGGGTGCGTGGACCGATGGCGATTGCCACATCGGTAATATCGAATCGGACCTGACGAAGTCGAACAAGTATCCGTTCATCTATCCGACTTGCGTGAACAAGCTTGGCGTTTCCGGATTGACGGGCAACGCGAAGGGATCGACCTTCCGCAACAACGTTTCGACCGGATGGGGACCCCGCTTTGGATTTTCGTGGGATGTGATGGGGCGTCACACGACGACGGTTCGCGGCGGATATGGAATCTACTATGTTCGCGAAGACGTGGGCGCGGTGGACCAGTTGAGCTTTCAGTCGCCGTTCATTCCGATCGTGTTCTTCGGGCAGACGCCGGGCTTCACCATGTCGAACTTCTTCACGGGAACTCCGGCGACGAATTCCAATGCGGTGCCGGCGGCGGGCGATCTGAATGCGGCGTGGCTGCCGTGTTTGGCGCAGTTGACGAGCTTTCCGGATACGAACGGCGCGGCGACGTATGGCGGATGCACCGGCCCCGGCGTGAATACGACGCAGAATCTGTTTGTATTGGAAGTGCCGCGGCATTTCGTAGTTCCCAATACGCAGCAGTGGAACCTGACCGTGCAACGCGAATTGGGCAAGCGTTGGGTGCTGGAAGTAGGATACGTGGGCACGCGGGGAATTCACCTGCGCGAAACGCGCGATGGAATCCAGTCGGTGGATGCGATGAAGCATCCGCTTACCGTGACTGATATGAGCAACAATCCGTACACGATCACGACCGATACGTTTGCCAACGCGATTGCACGTACGCCAACGCCGGGGTTGAATGGCTACAGCGGCTACCAGATTTTCGCCAACGACGCGTACTCGATATACCACGCGCTGCAGGCGACGGTTTCGCGCCGCTGGAATAACAGCTACCTGCAGGCAGCATATACGTTCTCAAAAAATATCGACGCCACTTCGACCGGCAACACGGCGTTCAATACCGCATACAATGATCAGAGCAACATCAATGCTTCGCGCGGCATTTCCGACTTCAACCGGCCGCACCGGCTGGCTGTCAGCTATGCCTACGAGTTGCCGTTCATGCGGGGGGCGACTGGAGCCAAAGGCGCGCTGCTCGGCGGATGGCAGGTGAGCGGGGTGACGATCTTCCAGAGTGGCTTGCCGTTCTCGATTTTCGATTCGAGTGCGGGAACTGCGTTTCTCGGAGCAGGAAGCACGCCTCTGCTGGGCGCGAGCCTGGCGCCGGGAGCATCGATTGCCAGCGGCCTATCGAGCGGTGATCTTCGTTCACGCGTCGCCAATGGATATCTGAATCCGGCGGCGTTTGTGCCGGCGCCGCTGGTCGATCCTGCCGATTGCGCTTTGGATTCGAATTTCTGCACGACGGGATTCGGCAATCTGGCGCGGAATCTCTATCACGGACCCTTTCAGCAGAACTGGGACGTTTCGTTCCTGAAGCATTTCAAGATTGGAGAAAATCAGGACGTGCGGTTTGCGGCCGACTTCTTCAACATGTGGAACCATGTGAACTTCGGCGTGCCCACAGTGACGGATATCGAGCAGTATCTGGCGAATCCAACGAGCAGCCCGTTCGGTAAGATCGTGCAGACGAATGGAAATCCGCGGTTGATTCAGTTCTCGTTGCGTTGGGCGTTTTAGACTTGGCGTTCATGATTGCCGGGGCAAAGTGCCCCGGCTTTTTTATTGGTTTGAGCAAAAGGCTTCCACCACAGATGACACAGAGGGGCGCAGTGAAACACTGAAGCGCGGAATGCGCTTCTATTTTTGTTGACTGGCTTCTTTTAGTAGCGGGCGCAGCGCGTCGACTGAGACGCCGAGCGTGCCGCCGGAGAAGCCGTCCATGTAGGCGGAGTTGATGCCGATGACTTCGCCTTTTCCGTTGAAGACCGGGCCGCCGCTGCCGCCGTGGGCGGTGGGCGCGTCGTAGATGAGTTTGTCGCCGACGACGTCGCCGAGATGGCCGCAGGTGGCCGACGGACGGATCAGCGAAAGCGCCGCTAGCTCGCTGGCGGCACTGATGTCATTGTGACGATAAGCGAGTCGTTCGTAAATTCCGGTCGGCGATTTCGCGACCATGCCCGCGATGCCCATGGGATATCCGATCACCGTGACCAGCGCCCCCGGAGAACTCGGCGACTTCGCCAGCGGCAGAATGGGAAGGCTGCGGACTACGTCGGAATCTGCAGTTCGAAGAATAGCGAGATCTCGTGTTTTTGAAACCGACGCGGGCGTGAGATTCACCGGCATAGGCGAGTTGGGAAAAAAGACGACCAGGCTTTCGAGCGTGGCCACGGCTCCGCGGCGAAGAAGAGCCTCAGACTCGGAATCTCCATACCAGGGCTCGGCGACATGACGGTTGGTGGCGAGCAGGCCGTCGCCGACGAGAAATCCCGTGCCCGAAACGCGCGCGCGAATGGCTGGACGCGCGTCGGGAAAGCCGACCTGATAGACGCCGTAAATGTATCCGATGGAATTGCGGTAATGATTGAGCACGGTCGCAGGCATGGCCTCGTCCTGCTTGAGCAGGGCGACCTGCGTGGTGAGATCATGCACCTCTTTTTGCAGCGCGTCGGCCTGCGGATCGGGGAGCGAGCCTTGCACGGCTGAGGGCGCATAGTAATGAAGCAGCGCCAGCGCTCCGCCCAGCATCACCACGGCCAAAACTCCCTGAATCATCTCTTGCCAGTGGTCGCAGACCGGGCTGGGTTCAGGTGCCGGAGCGTGCTGCGATTCGGATTGGGGGGAGTCGTCGGTCGTCTTCTGCTGCGAGTGATGTTCGTCCATGCGGGTCGAGTGGCGGCCTCGAACTTCTTTTCCAAGTGGTTGGAATTACAGCCTCTTGCGGGGGAAGCGGATCAGGCTGCCGGCTTGGAGTATTCATCTTCGCCCGTTGGGCGCGGGTTTTCCACGGTACTGAAGGGGATGTACGGGTGGTTTAAGAAGGGGCTAATGTGGAAGCGGGCGTGCGGGGGAGGCGGCTCTTAGCAATTGGCAATCAACCGTTAGCAAGTGGCTGAATGGTCGTTGCTAATTTCCAACTGCTGATTGCCGATTGCTCCTACACTCGCTCGAGCTGCTGATGCGTGCGCTCGTTCACCACGTTGCCCGTATTCAAAGTTGTGGACGGCTCGAAGAGCAGGAACCAGCATTCTTCTTCGGCAACCGGCTTGTGCTCGACGCCGCGCGGGACGACGACGAACTCGCCTTCCTCAATCCATTCAGAGTGGTCGCGGTATTCCATTCGAAAACGCCCTTTGACTACGAGAAACAATTCATCTTCGTTGTCGTGGTGATGAAAAATGAACTCGCCTTTGATCTTGTCGAGCTTGACGCTCTGCCCGTTGAGTTCGGCGGCGATATAGGGTTTCCAGTATTCGGTGATTTTCGAAAACTTTTCGGCGATGTTGACCTTCGGCATTGGGCCTTCCTGGGTTGGAGTTTGTTGTTTTCAGATTCAGGGAACGCAAGAAGGTCGCAAAGAAAAATGTGGGGGATCTTACGGCGGTTGATGGGATGATGCTGCGTGCGGGGAGATCTTGTCGACGCATCGTAGCCGTAGGCAGTCGTAAGGTCCTTCGCGGCGGCTTCGCCGACGCTCAGGATGACACCTATCTCGAGTTTTGTGTGGAAAGCAGGGGCGGACGAATGCGTCCGCCCCTCCATGAGCTAGAGTCCCGGCGTAGCTTGCGCCGCGCGCGGATTGTGCAGCGTGACGCGGACGCCGCGCTGGGCGTTTAGTTTAGTGGTGGCGTCCCAGTTGACTTCGTCGCCGCCGATGACGCCAGTGCCGCCGCCGATCAGCGAGTAGCTGATGCGGTTATCCTGGTAGCCGTAGCCGCTGACGGCGAGCACGCTGCCGGTATTCAGCACGAACACGGGCATGCCGGGCAGGCTGGCGATGTTCGACGGAACCGGCTGCGTTACGGTCAGCGTCACGTTGCTCGCGTACGTGAGATGGGGCGGCGGCGCCTGAGCGAAAGCAGCGTCGCTTGAGCGCACGGCCAACTGTGGGTGCGCGTCATTCAAATTCAACTGTGCGTTGTTGAATGACTGGTTTTGAGGTCCGAAAAAATGCCAGCCGGGGCCGAACGTTTGTGCGACCTGCGGAATCTGCACGTCGTCCATCAATCGCAGGCTTAGCGCGGTTTCGCCCTTCAGAGCAGGGCGCGGGCCGCGCGCCGGCAGCATCATGACCTTCCACGGCCAGAGCGGCGGCAGCAGCCATTCGACCACGTCGCGCTTGGCGTGGCCTTTGCCGTCGATCTTGCCCTGCTTGTCGACCTTGTAGCCCCGCGTGGCGATCACTTTGGTCTCGAGCGGTAGGTCGCCGGTGGGCAGGCCGATGCGGTCGAACTGAATCTTGAGATATCCCTTGCCGAAGAAGTGGCCGGGATCCTTCTCTGACTCGAGGTGACCGACCAGATAACTGCCGCGCGGGAAGGCCTGCTGGCCGAATTCGGTGATGCCGCGCAAATGGCAGAGAACGGGATCGCCGACATCAGCAGTAGCCGAAGAGAAGTTGGGTTCATTCAACGTGCATTGCAGAAGTGTGCCGGCGGGCAGGACGACGTCGCGCGCGCTGGCGCCCAGAGAAAATGCAGCGAGAGACACGATCAGGGTTGCACACCACAGATGAGACTTCATGCTTCACCTCGGTCGCAAGAATTCGTAGCCGGCCCTGAGCGGAGGGTCTGCGATTGGATTCGGGCATCTTGTCACAGGTTCGAGCGGCGGTCAATCGCGAAGTTGCGATTCGGGGCCTTTCCGAATGAGGGCTTTTCGTGCGTTTCTTTTCGTCATGACCGCGCTCGAGATGTCCAGCCAAGTAAGAAGCCGTTTTCACTCTGCGGTGGCGTTCTTGACTTGCCTGTATGGCGCTCCTACTATGGCGTTCTGAATTCCATCCGATTTTTTTCTTCTTTACACCAAGGGGAGCCCACATGCCTGAGTCCTCCGATGCTATGAATCGCCGCACGTTTCTTGAGAAATCCGCCACCGTGCTCGCAGGCAGCGCGCTGCTGCCTCGCACGGCGTTGTCGTATGGAAAAATCGTCGGCGCCAACGATCGCATTTCGCTGGGCCACATCGGCATCGGAAGCCGCGGCGAAGATCTTGATCTGATTGCTTCGAAGTTGAAAGACAGTCACCACGTGGAGATGACCGCCGTCTGCGACCTGTGGACCGTGAATCGCGAGAAGGCCGCCAGCACCAACGCCCGATATTACGGCCGTGCCCCGCGGGCCGTACAACATCTGGAAGATCTGCTGGCCATGAAGGATGTAGACGGTGTTCTGATTTCCACGCCCGAACATGCGCACTCTCCGATTCTGAAAATGGCGGTCGAAGCAGGGAAAGATGCCTACGTCGAAAAACCGATGGGAAACGTGCTTGCCGAAGTGAAGGCGGCAAGAGACACGGTGCATCAGAACAAAGCTGTCGTTCAGGCCGGAACGCAGCATCGCAGCGAGCCTTATCAGCGCCTCGCGCACGATACCGTGCAGAGCGGCGCGTTGGGCGACGTCAGCAAAGTGGAAGTGGAATGGAACTATCACGGCCCGCGTTGGCGCGGACGCCCGCAAGTCAAACAGATTCGCGAGCAGGATACTGACTGGAGCAAGTGGCTGCTGACCAAGCCCGCGCGGCCGTTCGATCCGCAGCTTTATTTTGAATTTCGGCTGTACAAGGAATTTTCCAGTGGCATCCCCGACCAGTGGATGAGTCACGCCATCGATCTGGTGCACTGGTTCATGAAGGATGATTTCCCCAAGTCCGCGATGGCTCACGGCGGCGTCTTCGCGTGGCACGACGGGCGCGAGAACGCCGACACATTCCAGGCGCTGCTCGAATATCCCAAGGGATTTTTGGTCAGCTATTCAACCAGCTTCGGCAACGATGCGCCGAGCTTCTCGCGCTACATGGGCAAGAAAGCGACGCTGATCAACATCGGTGGAGAGGGAAGTCCGCGCTACCAGTTGATCGAAGAAAAGGGCACGCACGAAGACGATTCCGACATCGATGCCAAGCGCAAGTCGAAGTATCTAACTCTGAACGGCGACCAACTTCCGCCGATGGGCATTGACGACCTCTCGCTCGAGCACATGGGGAACTGGTTCGACTGCATGCGCTCGCGGCAAACGCCAAATGCCTCGGTCGACGCGGGATTCGCGCACTCGGTGGCGTGCATGATGGCGGCGGAGTCGTACTGGGCCGGTAGGAAGATGTATTGGGACGCAGCCACTGAGACCATCGTCGATCATCCGCCCGCGGCCGCTTAACGTTAGTTATAGCCGCACGCATGGGCGTTGCCCACGCACTGCCCGACTACCCGCGCGTAGTCGGGGATGGCAATCTCCGGATCGATGAGATCCGGATGCCAGAGTTTTTCCCACTCAAAACAATAGAAGCCTTTGTATCCGATCGACTGCAGCGCTTTGATCTGACGTTCGACGGGCACCGTGCCGCGTCCGGTAAGTACATATTTGCGGTCTTCGCCACTGCCCACCGAATCTTTCAAGTGTGTGTGGCGAATCCACTTCCCGAGTTCGCTTACCGTGAACTCTGGTTCTTCGTTTGACGTGGCGAACGTGTGGTGCGCATCCCAAAGCAGGCCGACGTGCTCGGAGTCGGCGCGAGTCAGCACGTCTTTTAATGTGGATGAAGCGGTAAAGTGATCATGCGATTCGATGATGACGGTCACCTTGCGCGGCCCGGCGTAATCCCCGAGTTCGTGCAGGCCGGCTGCTACGCGCGCTTTCGTGTCGGCGTCCGGTGCGGGACTCTTGTCGGATTCTTCTTTTCCTCCGAACACGCGCACGCAAGGAGCATTCAACGTCGCAGCCAGATCGATGAAGCGGCGTGCATCTGCCAATTGCTTTGCGCGTTTGTCCGCGTCCGCCACGAAAAGTTGCGCCGAACTGCTGACGGAAGCGATCTTCAAGTTAGCGGCGGTGATTTCTTTCTTAGTTTGTTCGATGCGGTCGGCGGCAAAGACAGGATGCGACGGCAAATCCAAGTTGCCTTCGAGGCCGCGCAGTTCGATGGCAGCGAAACCGTTGTCATGGGCGACGCTCAGAATCCTGTCCCACGGCCACTTCGGACAACCCAGAGTCGAAAACGCAATGGGAATCTTGCTGGCCAGCGCTTTAGCGAAAGCAAAAGGCACGACTGCTGCTGCAGACATCATCTTCACGAATTCGCGCCGGGTGCTCATGACTACAGCTCTCCTTTTTTCAGTTGCTGCACGGCATAGTCGCATGCACGAGCCGTCAGCGCCATATAGGTGAGCGATGGATTCACGCATGAAGAAGAAGCCATGGCCCCGCCGTCGGTGATGAACAGATTCTTCACGTCGTGCGATTGATTGAAGGCGTTTAAGACCGAAGTCTTCGCGTCACGGCCCATGCGCGCCGTGCCCATCTCGTGGATCGAATGTCCGGGCGGATCGTCATCCATGAACGGTTCGATATCGTAGGCTCCGGCGGCCGCGAGCATCTCCGCGCCGCTGATCGACATGTCCTTGCGCAGCGCAAGTTCGTTTTTGCGCCAGGCGCAGTGAATCTTTAAGGTCGGAATTCCATAGACGTCGAGCTTTTCGTTGTTCAGTTCGATGAAGTTAGCGTGGTTCGGCAGGCACTCGCCATAGCCGTAAAACGTAAATCGCCACGGCCCCGGACGGCTCATGGCCTGCTTGAATTCCGCACCGAATCCCACTTGACCAATGCCGCGCTCCCATCCCTGTCGCGAACCGCCGCCCTGGAATCCGTATCCGCGAATGAAATCCGGATGCTTTGTCTTCACATTGCGGAAGCGCGGAACGTAGATTCCGTTCGGCCGCCGGCCGAACGGCAAGCGATCTTCATTTCCCGGAATCGTTCCTGCCGCGCCGCCGGCCTTGATGTGATCCATCAAGTTGTGTCCAAGTTCGCCGCTGGAATTTGCCAAACCATTGGGAAACTCAGACGTGGGCGAGTTGAGCAGGATGCGTACTGACTCCAGCGCCGATGCGCATAGGAAAACTACTTTGGCACGGAATTCAATCGTCGCTCGGGTCTTCGAATCAATTACGCTAACGCCGGTGGCGCGCCGCGTCCGCGAATCGAAATTCACGCTGTGCACCACGCTGAATGGCCGCAGGGTCATGCGGCCGGTTTTTTCTGCCGCGGGCAGGGTTGCGTTCAGGCTGCTGAAGTAGGAGCGCGTGATGCATCCGCGCTCGCAGGGCCCGCAATAGTGGCAAGCGGCGCGGCCATTGTGATCTTTGGTTAACACCGCAGTGCGGCCGATGGTCAGCACGCGCTCGCCGCCGAAATGCTTCGCCATGGCCTCGCGAACTACCGTTTCGGCGCAGGTGAACGGCATGGGCGGCAGGAATTTGCTGTCGGGCAACTGCGGCAGGCCGAGAGCTTCACCCGAAATTCCTACGAACTCTTCCACATAGTCGTACCACGGTGCAACGTCGGCGTAGCGGATCGGCCAGTCCACACCGAATCCGTCGCGCAGGTTGGCTTCGAAATCGAGATCGCTCCAGCGATACGATTGCCGTCCCCACGTGATCGAGCGCCCGCCGACCTGCCGCCCGCGAATCCAGCTGAACGGCTTGTCGGGATCGGTCGTGTAGGGATGTTCCTTGTCGCTGACAAAAAACTGCGACGACCACTCATCGCACGCATAGCACTTGCTCTGGATCGGCTGATCATCGCGCTGCGCGCGGCGATTGCGCAGGCCGCGGAACTTCATCTCCCACACGGGAACGTGCTCGATGTAGTCCTGTTCCGGCACGATCGGGCGGCCGGCCTCGAGAACCAACGTCTTCAGGCCTTTTTCCGTCAGTTCCTTTGCGGCCCATCCGCCGGTGATGCCGGAGCCGACCACAATCGCATCGTAGCTGGTCTCTTCCTTCACGATTGCGAGCCTTCCTTGGCGGTGGCTGTGTGCCTGGGCGCGCATCCATCGAAATGATCCGGAATCATCTCGAATTTCAGTTCCTGAGTCGCGCCAGCTTCTGACGTGTAGTACGCGATCATGGTCAGACGCCGCAACATCAGATAGAAATTGTCCGAGGCCTGCGGGGATGATCCGCGATTGCGCGGAGAGTGATCTCGGCTTTGCGGTAACTCCGACAGTTCCGCACCCAGCACCATCAAAATGTCAGTCTGCTGTGCCCGTGAGGCGTCAGCGAAATCTTTGCTAAAGAGTGATTGCGAACGATGATCGACGTCGTCGAGCCCTGCGAGAAACCGCGCGCGCTCGTCGTTGACGTACCACTCGGTCAGAATGAGATCGATGAACTCGGCCGCGCCTTCGTCAGCCGCACCCGGAGTTTCGGTCCGCGGCAGAATGAGTTCTGCCATCGTCTTGGCGGTGGCGAACTGATGCGGATTCAGTGTGCGAGGAGCGTCGGGCGTGCCGACGAACACTCGCGCCGAGCGCATCGCCGCCAGGGCGCCGCGCGGTAAGAGCGGCACAGTGGCGCCGGCCATCAGCAAGCGCAGTGCTTCACGTCGGTTCATAGAAAGAACGTTTACGTCGAAACCCCACAGCCCAGGTCAATAATCAGCTCAATCAATAATTGCCTGGTAGGCGAGTGCATTGACCTCATTGTTGAGCGTTAAATCTCCGGCCGGATGCAACTGCGCCATGAAAATCACAATCATCTTTTCCTTCGGATCGATGGTGAAGTCAGTGTAGAAGAAACCGCCCCAGCTGTACTCACCCACGGAGCCCAGTTCCTGCAGTGGCTCCTTGGTTCCCTCGATGCCAAATCCCAGGCCGAAACCCTGGCCCGGATCGATCTTGCCGAGTTGATCGTGCGTCATCAATTCAACTGTTTTGCGGCTGAGTAGTCGCGTGTTGCCGGTTTTTCCTTCGTCCAGCATCATCTGGCAGAAGCGCGCGTAGTCCATCGCGGTGGAAACGAGGCCCGCGCCGCCTGAGAACAACTTCTTGGGACCGCGCGAGGGATAATCCGCCGAATAAACGAAAGAGTCCTCGCGAATCGGCGTGTCCGGAAAGCGATTCAAGCCCTTCTCGGGATAATAGGCATAGGCAGTGGCCAGGCGGTTCAGTTTATTTTCCGGCGGAAAGAAATACGTGTCCTTCATTCCGAGCGGTTCGAATATCCGCGTGCGGAAAAATTCGTCGAGAGGCTTGCCTGACCAGACTTCGACTAACCGGCCGAGCACATCCACGCCCAGGCTGTATTCAAAACGCTCGCCCGGACTGAACAGCAGGGGTTGCGCCGCCAGATGCTTCACGCTGTCGCCAATTGTGCCGTCGTACTGCAACAGGCCGCTGGCTACGCCGTTCTTCTCATAGAGCAGGCCGAGATCGCCGTTCCACTGATAGGTAATTCCCGACGTGTGGCGCATGAGATCGCGGACCGTAATTTCTTTTGTCGCGGGAATCGTGTAAGGCTCGCCTGACGCCGGTTTCACCAGAATTTTCGGATTCTTGAATTCAGGCAAGTACTTCGAAACCGGGTCATCGAGCAGGAACTTGCCTTCTTCATACAGCATCATCGCGGCCGCGCTGGTGATCGGCTTGGTCATCGAGCAGATGCGGAACAGGGCATCGGCCTGCATCGCCTTCGACGCTTCGCGGTCCATCATGCCCTGCGGCTTCAGCCAAGCGATGTGGCCATTCCGTACGACGAGTGTGACTGCACCCGCAAGGCGCTTGTCGTCGATGCTGCGCTGAACCGCGGCGCTGATGCGCTCCAGCCGCTCGGAAGAGAGCCCAAGCGTTTCCGGCTTAGCCGGTGTCAGTTCCTGCGCGAATGCGGCGACGCTAAAAGATGAGATGAAAAAAAGAAAAGAACCGAGAAGAACCAGAGCGATGCTCCGATTCCTCTCGGCTGAATGAAACTTGCCCATTGTTTCTGTTTCCTCCGTGCTCGAGCTACGACTTGATCGTCTTCGAAGCCTCATCCCACGTGACCGGCTTCTTGCGGAAGTACGACTCGTTCGCCATGTGGCAAGCAATGGCGGCGTTGTTGCCGAACACCGCGTCTTCGACTACCGCTTTCCGCGACCGGACCGCCTGGAAAAAGACGTTCAGGTGCGGCTTCAGATCGTCCCAGTCGTGGCCTTTGTAAACGACGTCTTCGTGAACTGGCTCTTTGCCGATTGCGGGATCGTGCTCCGCATGCCACTTCGCGACGTATTCCGCCCGCATCTTCGAGGGGAAGCTGAAGCTGTAGTAGCTCGGGTCGAGATCGACGCCGGCCTGTGGCGAATGACGCAGGTCGAACTCGCCGGCATCCAGAATTCCCTTCGGCCCCATGAACCGCGCCAGTTCCGGCGTTTCGCAACCCAGGTCGAGGCGGACATACACCGGCACGCCGTGATAGTCGAACAGAACGGTGTGGAAGTCGGGCATATCGCGGCCATCGGGGAAGCGCACGATCGTGCCCATGGCCATGGCGGAGCGTGGAATCTCATTCCAGCCTAGCGTGAACATCATGCCGCTGATCAGATGCACCATCAGGTCGCCGGCTACGCCGGTGCCGTAGGCACGCCAGCAGCGCCAGCGCGCGAAGTGCAGCGCGTTGAAATCAATCTTGGGTGCGTCATTGAGCCAGGTGTCCCAATCGAGCGTCTGCGGAGAAAGATCGAGCGGCGGAGGATATTCCCACGCGCCGGTCGGATCGTTGCGCCCGAGCGTGAGCTCGACCATCTCGACGTCGCCAATCGCGCCGCCGGAATAAAGTTCGCGGGCTTTCTCGCAAAGCAGGGAACTGACGCGCTGCGAGCCAATCTGCACGATGCGATTATTTTTCTTGGCCGCTTCCACCATCGCCAAGCCGTCGGCCACGTTGTGCGACATCGGCTTTTCGCAATAAATATCCTTGCCGGCGTTGCACGCATCGACGACAACCCGCCGGTGCCAGTGGTCGGGAACCGCCGCCACGATGCAGTCGACATCCTTTCGGTCGAGCAGCTCCTGATAGTGGCGTGTTGTCGGCAAGCTCGTGTTGCCGGTGAGTTCTTTGGCCAGGGTGTGCCGTCCGTCATACAAGTCGGCGGCGCCCACGCACTCGACGCCAGGAATCGTGATTGCGGTTGAGAGCAGGCCTGAACCCTCCATGCCGATGCCAATAATGCCAAAGCGCATGCGGTCGCTGGGCGCCACCGCGCGCGCCAACAGTGGTTGAGCTTCAAGCCGGATCGTTTTGGAAAGGAGCACGCCGCCCGCGGCGGCCGCCGCTCCGCCCCGCAAGAATGCGCGTCGCGAATAAAGTTCTCTCATGCCAATGCCTCCGAATGAATTGGACTTCTGCTTCGCACTGCAGACTCGCACTTCTCCAGCTACTTCTTCAGCGGTTTGATTGCCACTTCTTTGAAGAAAACGATGTCGTTGTCGCTGTGATTCTGCAGACCGAAGTATCCGAAATTCGGCCGCGGCCCGTGCTGCGGTTCGAAATCGAACTTGCGATCGGGCACTGGGTCGCCATCTTTATAGTCCGTAACTTTTTTCCCGTTGAGCATCACGATCGTGCGAGGTCCGTCCAGCGTGATGTCCATGGTGTTCCACTCCGGCCCCGGCTTCCATGCATTCTTTACCAGTGGCTTGGTCAGCGAATACAGCATGCCCGTCTCGTGATACTCGTCCTCGTTCGATTTTTCCGGATGGTTGTCAATCTGCACTTCAAATCCATAGTGCACCGGCATCCACTCTTCGCGCGGCTCGACCGGAATGCGGATGAACACGCCCGAATTGTCGTTCTCGTCGCGCATGCGGAAGACGACGTGAATCTCGCAGTTGCCGATCTTGCCGCCGGTCCAGTACAGCAGTCCCATGCCGCCGTGGGTCTTGATCAAGCCTTCATCCACGTTGTCACCGCCGGGGCCAACATGTTTCCAGCCGGTGAGGTCCTTGCCGTTGAAAAGTTGCTGCCACTTGTCCGGATCGCCCTTGCAGGCATTCTCCTCGGCAGCGAACGCTGCTCCGAGGAGGCCCACCACCAGAAAAATGCCGATCATAAATCGATTTAACATGGGAAGCTCCTGAACCGTTTCAGTTGGGTATTTTGGGACAGACCAATCTACTCGCACTGCGGGCGGGAATCAATCACAAGGCGGGGATCTTTTCATTTTTTCAGCGGTGTCATCCTCGGCGTTTCGCTCAGGATGGCATCGGTAAGAGTTGCCTAATCGCTCTCCGCAGTTTGCGCGAACCAGCGCATCCCCGCCGCCGCACCCGACCCGCCCTCGGCCTCGCGCTTTTTCTGCCAGTCAGCTTCCGTCATTACAGTAATCGCCTCCGCCTTTTTCTTTTTCAGTCCGGCATTCACCGCGGGCAGCTCTTTGTCGGTCAGCTTTTTGAACTCGTCGATCACATCCTGCAATTCGTGGGCGAGAGAATCGGAGCGAGCTGCCTGGTAATCCGAAGGTTTCCCTTCATACCCATTCACCGTGCCATAAAGCTGGCCCAGCAACTCGCGGATGCGTTCTTCGCCGGTGATCATGCCGCCTTCCTTGGTCGCCACGATCTTCGACCGCAACGCATCGCACTTAGCGGCGAGGTCCTGCAACTGTTTCTTCAGAGCATCTTTCTCAGGCAGTTTCGCCGCCCGCGCGTTCGCAGCATCGCGGACGCCTTCGATCGCTTCCACGCCGTAGGTCATGTGCTCAATCGTGTGATAAACCTTCATCGTCAGATCGAATTGTGCCTTGCGATCCTCGGGCGAGTACTTCGCGCGCGGATCGAGCGTGACGTTCAACTGTTCGGTGTAGACGCTCTCGCCCTTGGTCATGCGCACGGTATAGGTTCCCGGCAACACCCGCGGGCCTTGCGCCGCTTCGAATAACGCTGTCGCCGCCGGGGGAACCGCCGGAGCTTTCACGCGCATCGCCCAACTCGCACGATTCAGTCCGCGATGCTTGCTGCCGGCGACGCTGTCGATGACTTTGCCGTCTTTGTCGAGGATGTCTATTTTCAGATCGCCGAAAATGTGGCGGCTCTTCTGGTAATAGGTGATCTGCGCCTCGGTGGGCCGATTGCGACCCGAGAAACTCTCGTCTCCCTCGGGCCATCCGCCAAACGCGTCGAAATACTGAATCGCCTTGCCCGGTATCAGCGTGGCCTCTTTCGACATCATGTCAGGCGTCAGAGCGCGGAGGGGAGAAATATCGTCGATCACCCAGATACCGCGCCCGTGCGTGGCCAGCACCAGATCGCTCTCGCGCGCCTGCACCGCGATGTCGCGCACGGCGGCGGCCGGAAAGCTGCTTCCCTTATATTGCGCCCAGCGCTGGCCACCATCGACGGAAATCCACAGCCCGAACTCCGTGCCGAGAAAAAGAATGTTCGGACTCACCGAATCTTCTTTGATCACATGCGCATATCCGCGCGCGCCGCTCTCCTGTGCCGGGAGCGCAGTCCAGGACTTGCCGAAGTCCGTCGTTTTGTAAACGTATGGCTTCATGTCGCCGAACGTGTGGCGATCGAAAGTGGCATAGGCTGTGCCTTCGTCGAAACGGCTCGCCTCCAAGGTCGAGACCCACGAATTTTTTCCCAGCCCGTTGATATTGCCCACCACGTTGGTCCAATTTTTGCCGCCATCGCGCGTGATCTGCACGTTGCCGTCATCGGTGCCAACCCAGATGATCTGCCCATTCTTCGGCGACTCGGAGATCGAGTAGACCGTGGTGTGCATCTCCGCCGAAGAATTATCGACGGTCACGCCGCCGGACTCTTCCTGCTTCTGTTTCTCGCGATCGTTCGTCGTGAGATCAGGAGAAATCCGGTCCCAAGACTGCCCGTGATCGCGCGAGCGGAACAGGAACTGCCCTCCGATGTAAATCGTGCCCTTTTCGTTAGGGCTCATGTGAATTGGCGTGTTCCAGTTAAAGCGCAGCTTCTTTTCGCCATAGTTCGGCAGCGGCTTGATGCCACGCACCTCATGCGTCCAGCGATTCACGCGGCCGATCTCGCCACCCTGCGACTCGGCATAGATGTAGCTCGAATCCGACGGATCTTCAAACATCCAGAAGCCGTCGCCGCCAAACATATTTTCCCAGCGCGAGTTGGTCACGCCGCCGGGATACGACGAGTCGCCCACCCACGAGCTGTTGTCCTGCAATCCGCCATAAACGTGATACGGATCGGAATTATCCAGGCTCACGTGATAGAACTGCGAGACCGGCAGGTTCATCTGGTGTTTCCAGCGGTTGCCGCCGTCTTCACTGCGCCACAAGCCGCCGTCGTCACCGGCGATCACGACGCTCGTATTTTTGGGATTGATCCACACGTCGTGGAAGTCGCCGTGCGCTCCGCCGGAAACCACATTGAACGTCTTGCCGCCGTCGGTGCTGTAAAGCAGGATGAGGTCCGGTTTGAAAATCTTGTTTTCGTCTTTCGGATCGACGATCAGGTTGCCGAAATAAAACGGCCGCCAGACCATGAAGTTGCTGGAGTCGAGCTTGGTCCAGCTCGCGCCAGCATCGTCGGAGCGGTAGAGCCCGCGGCCCTTCTCGACTTCAACGTTCGCGTAGACGACCTGTGGCTTCGACGGCGCTACAGCAACGGCTACGCGTCCCCACGGTTTCGCGGGCAAGCCCTTTCCGTTTGCGTCCGTGATTTCCGTCCAGTGATCGCCCCCGTCGGTCGACTTGAAAAGTCCGCTGCCCGGGCCGCCTGAGCGGAACGTCCATCCTTCGCGCCGAAAATCCCACATCGAGGCGTAAATCGTCTTCGGCTCCTGCAGGCTTCTCGACATCAGTCCGCAGCCCGACGATGCATTCGCTCCGGCGAGCACTTTGTTCCAGGTCTTTCCGCCATCAGTCGTTTTGTAAACCCCGCCAGAATCGCTGTCGTTCCACAGGTGCCCGGTGGCGCAGGCCAGCACGTTATCTCCATTGGTGGGGTCAACGAGAATTTTTGCGATATGCTCGCTGTCTTTCAGTCCAACGTTAGTCCAGTTCTCGCCATCGTCGGTTGACTTATAAATGCCATCGCCGACAGAAACGCTGTTGCGCACCCAGGCCTCGCCGGTGCCGACCCACACAGTTTTCGGATGCGACGGGTCGATTGCCACTGCGCCGATCGACTGCACGTCTTGCCGGTCAAAGACGGGCTTGTAGGTCGTTCCACCGTTCACCGACTTCCACACACCACCGCTCGCCGAGCCCACAAAGACTGTGATGCGTCCATCCTGATCGACCGCGTCGACAGCGGCAATGCGCCCGCTCATCGTCGCCGAGCCGATGTTGCGCGCAGGCAAGCCGGAAACGGTCGCTGAATCGAATTTGTATCCACTCTGCGCCGCGGCCAGCAATGCGCAGGCGAGAAGTCCGCACCACACAGTTGCTCTGATCATCAGATTGCGTTCGAAGCATGCATTCATGATTGCAATTCCTCTTTTATCGATGTCTGTTGGTGGAAACGCGGCCATTAGGGGCGCTTACTTCTTCTCGCCTTCGGGCTTGGTTCCCTTCAGCGACGCCGGAACCGCAAAGTCCGCTTTATCGAAGCTCATGTTCACTTCCATCTTTTCCACGGTCGTCGTCTGCTGCGCCGGATTGTCCTTCGTCCCCTGCGAAACCGAGAACGGATACATCACGCCCTGCACCGGCTTGTACGATCCCATCTCATAGACGCTTTCGCGGACCGACCCGCGGATAAACTCCTGCACTTCTTTGCGGATTTCAAGAAATGTGTCGGGATCCAGGAAGTAATAAATAATGTCGCCATCCTTCAGCGTGACCTTCAGGCGCAGCGCATCGTCGCCATCGACAATGTCGTGTCCCAGGTACTCGACTGTGTTGCCCTTTTCCTTGTAGTCAACCAGCGGGCCGTCGAAGTCGGCATCGAGCAGCAGGTCGCGCAGCGAATCCTCGCCCATCAACTCCGGATCTTTCTTTCCGCCGAAGGGCTGGATCTGCCAACCGGTCGTGCCGTCATAGGCTGTGACGGCGGTCATGCCCTGCAGCGAAAAAGTCTCCCGCACCAGGTTCGGGCGTTCGTTCTCCTGGCCGACCGCCGCGGTGAAGCCTCCGCCGCCGTTGAGCTTGCCGGTCATCTTCACCGACTTGATGGCCTTGATTTTTTCCATCCCGCCCCTGGCTTGAATGTTCTTGTTGACGAGTTCATCGGCGGTCTGCGCGAGGGCGAACACACTCAGGCACGCGACCGCAGCCAGCATGATCACAGCGTGACGCATGGAAGCGGACTCCTGTTGGTTGGATTGAGACCTTGAGAACGAGACGACACAGTACTGTACGCGGTGGTAGACGTATTTGCCAAGCCGGGGTTAGCAGGCTAAGAACCGGGAAGGGCCCGACATCCAGTCGGGCCATAAGTCAGGCAAAGATCATGCGGCTTTCAGCCGCCGGGGGACATCTTGGGCGATAAGAACACACGCGGGAGCCGGTAATCTCGCAGAGCCCCACTGATCAACTCGCAAGATCGTGGCACCGCAACAACAAAAGCGGACGATCTACGAAGATTTTCGTTGACACTACGAATATCTTCGTAGTAAGGTGCTGTCCATGACAAGGTCTCCGCAAAAACCTACCGCCTCCGAACTCGAGATTCTCCGCGTGCTATGGGTTCGCGGGCCCTCCACGGTGCGGGAGGTGCATGAGTCTTTGAGTGAAAAGAGATCCCTCGGATATACCACGGTGCTCAAGCTACTTCAGATCATGACAACGAAAGGCACCGTCCGCCGAAACGAAACCCAGCGTGCGCACGTCTATGAAGCAGGGCTTCCCGCCGAGCAGACCAAGCGGCAACTTGCCGGGGACATGTTGCAGCGGGTCTTTGAAGGATCGGCGAGCCAGCTCATGATGCACGCCCTCGCCGGGCGCAAGGCATCGCCGGAAGAGATTGAAGAGCTCCGTCGCCTGATCAATCAATACGAGAAGCGCCAGAGCGACAAGACGAGAGCGTGAAAGGAATCGCCGATGACGATTACAGCGATTGCAGCGACCAGCAATTTAGTGACTTGGATTTCCCCACAGACCATGCGCGCGCTCGCGTGGTCGCTGTTGCACTTCCTTTGGCAGGGAACTGCCATCGCTGCGGTCGCTGCCTCGGCCATGGCCATGATTCGGCGGAGCACAGCGCGCTACGCGATCGGCGTCGCAGCCCTTGCCCTGATGCTGATCACGCCCGTCGCGACATTTCTTTTGGGAGTGAGCGCTCCGCGATATTCCGGTGTGGCAGACACCGCGAAGTCGTCTCCGCTCGCCGCGGTCGCCCGGCCCATAGCGAGGGGACACGCCGCTGCGGCGAGTGGATCGACCATCGCGCAGGCATCGCCGTTAAGTGTGCCATCCCTTGATACGTTTCCGTGGCTCGTCGAAGCCTGGCTGGTCGGCGTCGCTTTCTTCAGCCTGCGATCTGCGGGAGGATTTTTCCTGCTGGAGCGGGAACGCCGCCGCAAAGCGTCGCTGGTGAATGGGCGCATTCTTGAGATCTGTTACGCGCTGCAGGATCAACTCGGCATTCGCCGTGCCATTCAGTATTGCGAATGCAAATGGCTGCAGGCACCCGCGGTCATTGGATGGTTTCGGCCTATCGTCTTTCTGCCCGCCACCGCGCTGACTGGACTTTCCGAAGATCAGTTGCAGTCCGTGATTGCTCACGAACTGGCGCACATTCGCCGCTTCGATCCTTTCGTAAACGTGTTTCAGATTGCTGTCGAGTCGCTGCTCTTCTATCACCCCGCGGTGTGGTGGCTGAACAAGCGCATCCGCGCCGAACGCGAGCATTGCTGCGACGAAATGGCAGTCACGCTGTGCGGCAATGCCGTGGAATATGCGCGCGCGCTCACGTTGATGGAGGAGTGGCGCAGCGCGCCGATCTTCGCGGCCGCAGCCAATGGAGGTCCTTTGAAAGAACGCATTCTGCGCGTGCTTGGACTCAAAACTCTCGGGACGGGCGTTCGGGGCATCGGAGTCGCCGGAAGCATCCTCTGTCTGACCGCAGCACTGGTGGCCGGCGACGCGTTTCTGGAGATGACTCATCCCGCCTCGGTGCGCGTCTATGCGAGCGCGCTCGGCCTGCAAAGCGCGATGTCTGCCGCATCGGCGCAGAGCACCGCGAAGAGCACTCCGAGTTCGAAGCCCTCGCCCGCTCACGCCCAGTCCGCAGAGGCGACAACCAGCGCATCATCCTACGTTGATGCGATGAGGTCAGTCGGCCTGACCGATCTGAGCGTAGATCAACTGGTCGCGCTGAAGACGCAGGACGTGACACCGGAATACGTGCGCGGCCTGCAGGAACAAGGCATTCACGTCGATGTCGACCGGCTCATCTCGATGCGCGTGCAGGACGTGACGCCCGAATACGTCCACGCCATGAAGGAACTGAGCATCAATGTTGACGCGGATCGCCTGGTGTCAATGCGGGTACAGGACATCACGCCGGAATACGTGCGCGAACTGCGCGATGCCGGGTTGAATGCCGACGCCGATCACCTGATCTCGCTCAAGGTGCAGGACGCGGACGCCGCGTACTATCGCGCCATGAAGGATGCCGGCCTGAATCCCGATGTCGATCACTTGATCTCGCTCAAAGTCCAAGACGTGACTCCGGAATATGTGCGCGACCTGCGCGCCGCTGGATTCGACATCACGGTCGACAAGGTCATCTCGCTGAAGGTGCAGAATGTGACGCCTGCGTACTTGAAACAGATGCACGATCTCGGCATCAACGCTCGCACCGACGATCTGATCGGGATGAAGGTGCAGGACGTGACTCCGGAATATGTGCGGGCGATTCAGGCGCTTGGCTTCAAGCCTACGGCGCAGGAAATCATTTCGCTGAAGGTGCAGGACGTGACGCCAGAGTACATCAAGGCGCTGCAGACGGCGGGGTTCAACGTCAGGATCAGCGACATCATCAGTGCGAAAGTGCAGGACGTGACGCCCGAGTTCATCAACGAAGCGAAGAAGCACGGCTTCAAGGATCTGACCTTGCAAAAGCTGATCCAACTTCGCCAGTTGGGCATTCTGGACGCCAAGGCCGATATCTAATTCGCTGCGGGCACAAGAGAAGTGGAGCGGCCGCGATTTTCTTTATAGGAGATATTTATGAGAATCCGAAGAACTCTGGCTTTTCTGGCATTCGCAGCGTGCGTGCTATTGCTGGTGGCGAAGGACCGCGCGGCCGAAGCCAAAGGCGACGAGCGTTCGGGCGATTGGACAATCAGCAAGTCCGACCAAGCGAGCAAGGTCGAGTTCTCGCTGATCGAGCATCATCGCCACGGACAGTCGAGCCACGAGTCGGATTGGCCCATGAATTCTTTCCAGGGCGTTGACTTCTCCAAGCCCGGGCACCAGGAAGTTCACTTCGTCATCACGCGCGATGCCGGAAAAATCGACTGCGAAGGATTTCTCAAGGACGGCGAAGGCGCGGGCCTTTTTCATTTCTATCCGGATACGAACTATCCGCGCCAGATGCAGTCTCTTGGCTTCTCGATTGACGACGAAAAGCAGTACTCCATGGCAGTACAGGACGTCAGCCTCGACTTCGCCAAGCAGATGAAGAACGAGCACCTGAGCGATCTCGACGCCGACAAACTGATCGCATTTCGCATCTTCGGGGTCGATTCAGCCTTCATTCAAGCGTTGCGCGCGGAAGGATTGAAAATCTCCGATAGCGACAAGCTGGTGGCGTTCCGCATTCATGGGGTAAGTCCGCAGATGGTGCGCAGCCTGAAACAGGCCGGCTATTCGCCCGATGAAGACACGCTGATCGCCATGCGCATTCACGGCGCGACGCCGGAGTGGATGGCGCAACTGAAACAACGCGGCTACGATCACATCGACCTCGAGAAGCTGATCGCGTTTCGCATTCACGGCGTCTCGCCCGAGTTCATCGAAAAGGTGCAGGGCCTGGGATATTCGCATCCCGATCCAGACGACCTGATCGCAATGCGCATCCACAACGTGACGCCGGATTACATCAGCGAGATGAAAACCCGCGGCATCCCGAACCTGAGCATCGACAAGCTTGTCAGCATGAGAATTCACGGGATCGACTGAGGATTTTTTCACCACGGAGATACGGAGGCACGGAGAACTGCGAGGAAACTGTTCTCGGTGTCTTGGGTCGGTCGACCGCGAGCTGTGGACAATCTTCCAAAATAAAATTTCAAAGAACAGGTCGCGCCGCGTTGCTTGAGTTCCGATTCGGGAAAATCGGGATACCTGCTGCGCTTGTGTTTTTTCGCAGATCCCCGAAAAGCCTTGCCTGGCGCGGTTTTTGCAAAAGTGCCCTGCACAAAATCTTGAGCGCCAAGATGTTAAATCTCAAAATATTGAAAACAAAGAACCTGGCGTGTGCCTCTGGAGGCTGCTTCTACCGCTTTCGCCTTGGCGATCATCTGCTTTCTTGAGGATCATGGTCAAGGTTGGACGTCACAAGGAATATCGGTTGGGCTGTGGAAATTTCTCTGCCGGCGCGTTGCACCGTGCGGGAGTTCCTCGCTACGCCTGAAAAACGGCTTCGCTCAGGGTAACGCCCGCCGGCACGCTCTCGTTGCGCTGCATTGCAGAGTCCTCGATTCTGCGATGGCGGATCATACGGACGTCAAGGTCCTTCGGCGGCGCTGGGCGCCGCCTCAGGATGACACATTCACGAAACCCCGCCACTCCGTTCTCAGCCGATAAAGTGTCAGTGGGTGAAGGAGAAATTCAGGCCAGTGGTTAGCACCAGGTCGTTCTTCTTCGCCACACCCGGCGGATTCGACACATAGATGTCGGTGAACTGGTTCTGCCAGCCTAGCCACTTGCTGATCTTCGTCACCGTCCCGAAATCAAACTCCCCGCGGTACTGGCTGGTGTCGCTCAGGTCCGGATAAAAGTAGAACTTCTGATTCACAACCGTGCTCTTGCCCAGCTTGTGCATGAGCTCTTCGCCCAGCGTGAGTGCGCCGAAGTTGTGGGTGATGCCCGGGGTGTCGGGGACGGGAGGAACGGCCGTCGGATTGCCGGGAATGAAGTGATAAGTTTCGTGCGTGTAGTTGGCGCCGAGCAGGAAATCAAGTGTCGTGTTGTCGGACTTGATGGCGTGGAATCCCAAGCCGCCGCTACCTACGGAGCGCAGGCCGAGAGACTGAAGAGCGTTGCTCATGAAGTCGGCGCCAACGAATCCGAAGAGCCGTGGATTGATGTTGCGGTCGTAACGCAGGCCGCCGGTCTCCAGATTGGCCGTCGTAGCCGTAGTGGGAATGTCGTTGCGCGTATAGATCGCGCTGGCGTACATGGTGAGCTTGTCGTTGAGCGTCGGGTGAGCGGCATTGAACGCGAGGGCCAGGTTTTCGGTCTGGCTGTTGCCGCGCGCGATGGAGAAGCCAACGTTGGCGCCGCCATTCCATCCGTGCATGAGGCCAGGGTGCAGCGACTTGTCGTAAGCCGCCTGCTCGGCATCGTTGCGGATGAGCGTGACGTCGCCGGTAGGCGCTTCCACGGTCCCTGCGGTTTTGGTGGCCACTTCGATTTTGCCATCGCTGGTGGTCACGGGTCCGACCGCGGTCTTGCCGCCTTTCAGGCTCACGTGCAGTTCCGCATCAGTTTTGATCTCCTGCACGGCGTCAAACTTCAGCGTGACGTCGCCCGCAGCGTCGGTATGAAGAACCAGGGTCTTGCCGTCGGACTTGACCACGGTTCCGGTGAGGCGGTCGCCATTTTTCAGGGTGACTTGATCGGCATAGATCAAAGAAGAAAGCGCGAAAAACACGAATAGGGTCAGCAATTCGAACTTGCGCAACACAACCTACCTCCAGTTTTAAAGTATGAGGATTTAACGGCGAACAGAAGCCAATTGCCCTGAAACGAGTAAAGAACTGTCGACGAAAAAGGCGAAGGCGGAACCGGAAGGGTACCGCCCTTATGCAACGCGCGACGCGATGACGAAATTAGCTCTTGGTCTCGTTGTTCTTATTCTGGTCGTTTGAGGCCTGATTGGGCTGATCTTTCATGCCATCCTTCAGGGCGCGAATACCTTCGCCGAGTCCTTTGCCAAGTTCCGGCAGCTTTTTCGGTCCGAAAATGAGCAGGGCGATCACGAAGATGAAGATCAGGTGTGTGGGTTGGAAAAGTCCTTCAAACATCGGGGGCCTCCAGGGCGATACTGCAACTTTTTATTATACGCCCCCCGAGGTGCTGGGGAAGGTCTCGCGCGTACCCTTCGCGTTTTCAATAGGGTAAAGCGCCTCGCTCTATTCGGTTAACCCATTCGGAACGTTACTTTTGTGACCTTACTCCGGCCTTTGGGAAGGGGCTATGTTTCTGAAGTGGTCGAAGAGGGGCCGATTCGAAGTCGCCACCTCAAACGCCGCCGGCAGGAACCCAATCCACTTCGTCGGAGAGTCCGTGAGAGTCAAGGCCTCGCTACTTGTCTGTTCTTTTCTGTTCTCTGCGCTGACCCTTTCGAGCGGCCAAACCGGCAAGGTTCGTTCCGAAATTTCCAACGAAAAAAAGCCGTTGACCGGTGCCCAAGTGGCGGCGTGGCTCGTAGGTGGAGTATCCAGCGAGCGATTGGCACAACTGGTCTCAGAGCGGGGTCTGGCGACGCTGCCGACCCGGGCGGAGCTGGCGCAGTTGCAGTCTGCCGGAGCCGACAAGGCGCTGATGAAAGTTCTGAGTTCGGGGGATGTGCGGTCGGCGGAGATCGGTCCCGGCGTCCCGAAAGAATTGTTGAAAGCGGTGGCAGAGGCGCGCGAGCAGAAATTTCATGAAGCGGAACTCGATCTGCGCGCGGCACTCGCCGTAAACGACCAGGATCCGGCGCTGCACTTTGCGTTGGGCGTGATGCTGCGGCATCAGGAAAGTTGGGACGACGCCTACGACGAACTGACGCAAGCCGCCAAGTTGATGCCCGATCTGCCGGAGAACCACAGCGCGCTGGCGTATCTGTTCTATCGCATGGACGACGGGCCGAATGCGATCGCCGAAGCGCGAACCGCGCTCAGCATGGATCCGAAAAATGCCGAGGCCTATCAATTCCTCGGGCTTGGGCTGTATTCCAACGGACAATATGGAGCGGCGGTGCATGCATATGTCGAGTCGCTGGCGTTCGACAAAGACAACGCCGACACATACTACGACATGGGCATCGCGCTGCATGCAGACGGCAATCAGCAGCGGGCGATCGAGGCGTACAACCAGGCGATCAAGCTGCGGGCGGATTTTTGGGAAGCTCACTCGAACCTGGCGCTGATTCTGCACGAGCAGGGCGATCTGGCGAAGGCGGTGACGGAGTATAGGGCGGCGGAAAAGATCGCTCCGCAGGAAGCAAGCATTCGCAACAATCTGGGAAATACGTACTGTGACCAGGGCAACTTCGACGCCGCCATCACGGAGATGAAAGAGCTTTACCGGAAGCATCCGGAGTGGCAGCAGGGGCATGCCTGCCTGGCCAGCGCGTACATGTCGAAGAAAAATTACGACGCGGCCGTTGAAGAACTGCGGCTGGCGCTCAGGCAGAATCCAACGGGCTCAACGGAGCACCGGATTCTGGGGCAAGCGTTGCTGCTCGACAATCAGCCGGAAGAGGCGCTGCGCGAGCTGCGGCTGGCCGTTTCGCTGAATCCAGACTCGGAGATCGCCCACCATCTTCTGGGCACGGTGCTATTTCAACAGCAGCAACTGCAGGCGGCGGAGAAGGAATTCCGCGAGGCGCTGCGCATCAACGCCACCGCTGACAATCACTTTTCGCTGGCGGCGTGCCTGATGAGCATGGATCGCTACGAGGAGGCGCTGGCGGAGGTTGACCTTGCTTCGAAGCTCGATCCCGAGCGGCAGCTTTATCGCGCGCGCCGGGAAGAACTGCTCAAACTGATGAAAGATCCTGCTACGCGCTAGTCGTTTACGATTCGAGTCAAGATTCGATTAGTTCGACACGACCGGACGATGTACTACGGTACTTAGGCTGAAGGATTAGATCGAACTTAGACTTGGATTCAAGCGCAGGAAGGCAGGCGCAGGAGTATCGCGATGGCGAGCAACGCACCGAGAACGCAGCAGGTTGCCAGCAGCACGCCAACCCACCACGGAGCCGTTGGGCAGGAGACGAGTGTTCGCCGTCTCGATCCATCGACTCCTGACTCGACCACGGATTCCGCGCGCAAGCCCTCCGGTTACGGTCTGCCATGTGCGAAATGCCGGCTGTATTATCCGGCTGACCTGGATATTTGCCCGACCTGTCATCATCATGAACGGGTCTCGCCGGTTGTTCCCAAAGTGACGTTCAAGGTGGCGGAGAGCCTGCCTGATCCGGTTCCCGACAGCGCCATGGTCGAGCACGAGCGGGAGGAGTTTCTCCGGCAGTTCAAGTCGCAGTTGCTCGAAGCGCACGCGGAAGTGGCGAATACCACGGAGGCGATGTGCACGATGGGAGAGCACCACACGATGGAGGCCGCTCCGGCGGAAGTTTGCAAGGGATGCTACGAGCGCCTGCAGGAGCGCCTGGACATTTGCGAGGCCGCGCTGCATCTCGACCTGAAAGAAGCGGCGCAGATTATTTATGACGCGGTGTGGGCCGACCCGTCGGATCCGAGCAAGACGTATCAAAATGCCGCCAGCGCCCTGCTGGCGGAGTTGCGCAAGCGTAGCGGGATGAACTCGCTGCATGGGCCGTTCCAGCCGCTATCGCACTAGCGCAAGTCGCGATTCTCGACCGATTCGTGAGCAACTGCTCCGGCAGCGTTGCTGCTTGTGGCATTGTCCTGCTTGAACACGCTTGATCGCGAGTAAACCAGGAAGCAGTACATCGCCGGACCAATCGGGATGAAAATCATCGCGCAGAACCAAAATATTTGTTTCAGCACGCCTGACTTGTCAAAGCGGAACAGGAAGCATTCCATTGCCGCGCCGTTGAGTGCCATGCCTACCAGCGACAAAAGAAGAAGCTGCTTGAGATATGCCGGAACCGGAGAGCTCTGTTGAATTGCCACGATGACCGGCAACGAGCCTAAAGACACAACGGCCGCGGTGCGATACACCGTCCTCGCAGTTCGCGAGATCAGCCACTCCTTCTTGAGCAAATCGTAGGCCTGCATAACAAATTGCGAAGCCGTCACTCCGGCTTCAGGGCGATCCACTTCTTTCCCGCGTACAATTTGTAGCCGTCGCCATCTTCCACCAGCTTCAATGGGACCGCATGCTGCAGGGCGGAATCGGTCTGCGACGCGGCGCTGAGCACGTCGCTGTTAGCGACGTCCATGATGACGAACTTGCCGTCGGCGGTGAAGCCGAATCCGTATTGGCCGGGGGCGAGCGTCGATCCGCCGATGTTGAGCTTGGATTCGGTGATGAGCATGCCCTGATATTTCTGCTGGATCGCGGTGGAGTATCCCGAGGCGTCGACCAGAGCAGCCAGAGCCATTTTGCCGTCGGCGAGTTGGAGGCCGACTGCGTTGCGAAGCTGTGTGGGCGCTTTCTGCCCGCGGAAGAAGAATTCGGCGGGAACGGCTTTCTTTAGCTCGTCGGCGCTGAGGATGTGTTTGGTGGCTTGCTGCGCGGCGGCCGAGGCGAGCATCAATAGAAAGAGAATGGGGATGAGTTTGCGGTTTTGCATAGTGGTTATCCTTAAGTGATGGCGATAAGAATGCTCGACGAAACTGTAATCCTTTGATGGGGCAAGAGCAAACTGCGATGGGTTGTGGTAGTGGCTCAGCGAGGTCTCTTACCGTCTGTCATCCTGGGCGAAGCCGTTTTTCAGGCGTAGCGAAGGATCTCCCGCTTAGCCGGCCCTGCGCGTGAGCCAAACTGCGTTGTGTGGACGATTTTGCTTTGACCGCAAGAAGCGGATAGCCCGCTAAAGGCGACGGCAGTAGGCTCTTCTCATTATGACAACCGTTGCTATGACAACCGATGCGATACTCGCAGTGGACAGCCGAAACGAGATGCCCGAAATGAACACCAACCTTGGGACACGCAACGTCTCCGATCGTTTGAATGACGAGCGCTGGAAGGCGGTGTGCGACCGCGATGCCGCCTACAACGGAAAGTTCTTTTTCGCGGTTTCAAGCACGGGCGTGTACTGCCGTCCCTCGTGCGCGGCGCGGCGGCCGCGGCGGGAGAATGTCGAATTTTTCGAAACGCCGGAAGCGGCCGAGCGCGGCGGATACCGGGCGTGCCTGCGCTGCAAGCCCAGGTCGGCCGCCAGTGGGGCGTCCGATGGCGTGAAGGCGATCTGCCGGTTTATCGAGCAGCATCTCGACGAACCGGTCACGCTCGAGCGACTGGGCGAGGAATTTCGCCAGAGTCCATTTCATTTGCAGCGGCGCTTCAAGGCGGCGCTGGGCATTACTCCGCGGGAGTATGCGGATTCCTGCCGGTTGCGGCTGCTCAAACGAAACTTGCAGGCCGGAGACTCAGTGACACGCGCGATGTACGACGCGGGCTACGGATCGAGCAGCCGCCTGTACGAAAAGACAGCTTCGCAACTAGGAATGACTCCCGACAAATACCGGCGCGGCGCCATTGCGGCGGGGATTCGGTATATGTGCACGGATTCTCCTCTGGGCAGGATGCTGATCGCCGCCACCGAACGCGGCATTTGTGCGATTCAATTTGGCCGCAACGACGGGGAACTGTTGGAGGGACTGAAGCGCGAGTTTCCGTTTGCGGTGCGCAAGCAGGATCCCGGCGTGCTGAAATCGTGGGTGGCGGTGTTGCTGAAGCACATGCGTGGCAAGGAACTGGATTCTTCGTTGCCGCTGGACATCCGCGCTACCGCATTTCAGCGCCGCGTGTGGACTTACTTACAGTCGATTCCGTTTGGATCGACGCAGTCTTACAGCGAAGTGGCTCGAGGAATCGGGCAACCAGCGGCGACTCGCGCGGTGGCCAGGGCTTGCGCTACGAACCCTGTGGCGGTCGAGATTCCGTGCCATCGTGTGGTCCGCGAAGACGGAACCATGGGCGGTTACCGCTGGGGTATTGAGCGCAAAGAAGCCTTGCTCGAGATGGAGCAGCACGCGTAGCGACATGCCGGACGGCGGTTCCACTCCCAGCGGCGTCATCCCGAAGGCCCGCGTTTTATCCAGCGGGCCGAGGGATCTCCCTAACTATGCAGCCGTGGAGCGTGAGATCCCTCCCTCCGCCTCGCTTCGCTCGCCACCGGCTGAAAGCCGGTGGTCTACCGGAACGGCTACGCTCGGGATGACGCCATCGATTCTCAGCATCCAAAATCACAGCCCGCCGGGAGCGCGAGTCTTTGACACGACCGCTCGCCCGCTGGTTTAAAATCGCGGCGTCCGCGATTAAAGCGCCGGAGGCGAGCCATGCTGAAGATCGTTTTATTGCTGGTGGCGGTTGTTGTGCTGATCGTGCTGGTACCGCGATTAATGTCACGGTCCACGCCGCCGGCCGAGGGCAGCAACGCTCCCGACTTCACGCTGCCTTCACAGGAAGGCTCCACGGTGACGTTGAAGGATTACCGCGGGAAGTGGGTGGTTCTGTATTTTTATCCGAAGGACCAGACGCCGGGCTGCTCGCGCGAGGCGCATAACTTCCAGGCGGATCAACCGAAGTACAGCGAGCGCAATGCGGTGGTGCTGGGAGTGAGCCTAGACAGCGTGGACTCGCATAAGAAGTTCTGTGCGAAAGAAGGCCTTAACTTCAAGCTGCTGGCCGACACGGACCATAAAGTAACGGACGCGTACGGATCGCTCACGAATCTTGTCGTAGCGAAATTTGCCGCGCGCCACACGTTCCTGATTGATCCGCAAGGCAAAGTGGCCAAGGCGTATACGAGTGTCGATCCAGTAAAGCACAGCGCAGAAGTGCTGGCGGAGTTGGATGTGCTGCAGAAGTAAAGCGATTCCAAACCGTGTCATCTGTCAGCCGAATCGGCTAACCATACACAATCCTTGTCATCGAGTGGCTGTCCCCAGAGGCGGTGCCAGCGATCGCGGGCCCAATCGCCTATCTCAATGAAGCTTGCAGCCGGACTGGGAATCTGCACGGCACCCAGCGGGCGCGCTAGCGCAGGCACATCCACGGCAAGCACCGCACATCCGCTTTCCTGGCCACCATTTGCAGAAACGGTCGCCGCTTCTCTTCCTCTTACAAAGGCAACAGTGCACGCGACAATCAATGCGCCCACCAGCAACATTCCTGTCTTCATAACTCGCTCCTCTCGTCTTGTCTTGCAGTCTCAGATCACGCCCGGGAACCAGTGCCAGCGAACTCGCTGGAGATAGGCGGCGTAGGCAGGGTCGTTCTTGAGGAAGGATTCTTCGACCAGGCTCTTGATCACGAACAAGAACACCATGAGCCCATTGATCAAGAGGTTCCGTGGCGACCAGCCCGCCAGACAGTCGGCGAGCAAGCCGAGGAACAGTCCTGTGTAAATCGGATGGCGAACAAATCGATAGGCTCCGTGCACCACAATGTCGCGCTGCGCCGGAACAAACCCTATGCTTCGTCCCAGGCTAAATCGGCCCCATAATTCGATAGCGGTTCCTAGCACCGCAACGGCATTGAAGAGGAGCGCTGGAGCTACCGGTCGTCCCTCGTTCTGCATCCCCCAGGTCAGAAATCCCCAATAGGTGGCGACGAAGGCGAGCGCCCAAAACCACGGGTTCGGAGTTACGCGTACCGGAGCCTTTCGGAACAGGGTTGTGCTGATGATGATCAGCATGTCGGCCAGCCATAACACCGACGGAGTGTTCAGGTGGAGATTGTTGTAGTTAACGGCAACGCTGTAAATAAAGGGCGCCATCGCCACCGCGGCAAGCGCCTTGTCGACCCATGGTTTTGTGAGAACGCGCAGGAAGGACCCGCCGACGCTTTGCAATAGAACTGGAGATTCTGTAGTAGCCACGATCTGCTCCTCCTTGTGGTAAAAATCTGGAGGGCATCATGCAGAAGGCGGCTTGGGGCTGTCCTCAGAGTTAGTTCATAACTTCCTCAAAATTCGCTCAAACGGGAATCGCATAAGGGAATCAACAACTTGTACGAGTTCGGGCCATTCCGTCTGGATCCAGCCAAGCGCGTCCTGCAGCGCGGGGAGGAGCCGGTTTCGCTGACTCCCAAGGCCTTCGACACTCTTTTATTGCTGGTTCAAAACCGGCATCGGGTGATGCCGAAAGAAGAGTTGATGAATCGCATCTGGCCCGAGAGCTTTGTCGAAGAGTCGAACCTGAGCCAGACCATCTTCATGCTTCGCAAGACGCTGGGGGAAACGGCTCCGGAGCAACGCTACATCGCAACGGTGCGCGGAAGCGGATACCGCTTTGACGAGCCGGTTCGGGAAATCCCGGATGTCCCCATGGCAGCGGCAAGTGGAGAACCAGAGCCAGCGGTATTATTCGGCTCAACCACGCGGGTGCGGAGTTCCCGCTTTCGTGTTCTTGCTGGCCTGATGGTTCTGCTGGTCGTCGCAGTGTTGGTTGCCGGCCGATTTTACTTACGCTCGCGGCCGGCACCGAAGTTGACCGACAAAGATACCGTCGTGCTCTCCGAATTCGACAATCGCACGGGAGACCCCATCTTCGACGGCACGCTCAAGCCGGCCCTCGCGATGGATCTGGAACAAACTCCCTTCCTAAGCCTGCTGCCCGATCAGCGGGTGCGGTCGACCTTGAAACTGATGAAGCGTGGCGAAGATGAGCGCGTGACCCGCGATGCTGCCCTTGAGATTTGTCAGCGCGCCGACAGCAAGGCGGTCATCGCCGGCTCGATCGTGTCCGTCGGAGGGGAGTGTGTCCTCAGCCTGGAAGTCTTGGACTGCCGCGACAATGGCGCTGTCATCGCAAGTCAGACGGCGCGGTCGCGCGGCAGAGATACCGTTCTGGATGCCCTGAGCCAGGCAACAGCAGCTCTACGCAGAGATCTTGGCGAGTCGCTCGCCTCTATTCATAAGTTCAACGCGCCTCTGCGGCAGGCAACGACATCTTCTCTGGAGGCCTTGAAAGCTTTCAACGCCGGAGCGGAACTGGCGCGGCACGGTCCGAACCCCTCGGCCTCCATTCCGCTCTACCAGCACGCCATCGAACTCGACCCTAACTTCGCCCTGGCGTACGTGTATCTCGGCCTCGCTTATACGAATGCTGGAGAGGTGGAGCGAGCCCGTCCTTATTACGAGAAGGCTTACGCTTTGCGGGACCGGGTCAGCGAGCGTGAAAAGCTACTCGTCACGTCCTACTATCAGTCCGACGCTTTGGGCGACATCGACAAAGAGATGGAGACTTATCGCATTTGGATGGAAGAGTACCCAAGGGACTGGCTCCCAGTCGATAGCCTGGCCGTGGATTTGGCCGCCAACTTCAATGAATATGAGCAGGCGGCCCAGCTGTTTCGTCATTCCATGCAGCTTGACCCGCAACAGCCGAACTCACCTTCCGGACTGGCTCGGTCGTACCTTGCCCTCGGACGAATCCAGGATGCGAAAGCTGTTCTCGACGCAACTCGGGCGATCGGGCTGGACAACACCTCGGTGCGATCCGCCCTTTACCAGGTTGCCATTCTTAACGGCGATGTCGCTGCTGAAACCGAGCAAGCCCGTTGGTCCGATTCTCAGCCGGCAATAGATAACCTAGGGCCGCTGCTGGCATTCACCGCAGCACAACGTGGACGCCTGGAAGAAGCCCGCCGCCAATTCCAGCGCGATGTGCAAGAGCTGCACCCGGGTGGATGGGATGAGACTGCCGCATTCGAACTCGCGCAACTCGCTCTGATTGAGGCGAGTCTTCTGCCTTCCGCAGTGCGCCGCGACGCAGACGCCAGTCTGGCACTGGCGCGCAGAACCAACCTTCCGACGCTGTCGATCGCGTATGCCATGGCGGGAGACTCCGCGCGGGCCGAGGCCCTGGCTCGCGAAATCGAGCGATCTTCGTGGCTCAGTCCCAATGACCGAAGGTTCTCGCTTCCGTGCGTGCGAGCTGCGATCGCCATCAGTCGAAATAACTTCGATGAGGCCATTGCGTCGCTGGAACTGATGCGGCGCTACGATCTCGGCTCCGATATGACATTTCAGTCACTCTATCTCCGTGGGCTCGCGTTTCTCGGCAAGCGTGATTCCGCCAAGGCAGCCGCCGAGTTCCAGACCATCATCGATCATCGCGGGGTCGCACCCTACAGCCCAACCTGGACGCTCGCGCACCTTGGGCTGGCGCGCGCTCGCGTCCTCGCCAACGATACAGCGGGAGCTCGCGCTGCTTATCAGCAGTTTCTTGCGATCTGGAAAGATGCTGATCGAACGCTTCCCTTGCTGAATCAAGCTGAGGCAGAATATTCACGATGGCGGTGAACTGGGGCGAGGTCTCGAGCGAACCAGTGAATGTAACCTGATTTCGTCAACTGATACGTGCGGCTATACTTCTACTGCGCCCAGTATTTCCACAAACGAATTGCTGGCACCGCCACTTTTTCATGACAACCGCACGGGATAACGAAGAGAGAATACGCTTACGCACAGGCCCAAGCCTGGTCATTTGGGAACTGTTGGTCAGAACGATAAGAAATCCAGAATCATGGAAAGAAGTGAGTCCCGGCTGTTACGAAATCCTGTTTCAATTGGATGAGGCGGAACGACTGTCCCTAAGTTACCTTGCCGGGGCAATTCAACGGGCTGTGCCCGACGCATTGGCTCCAGTAGAATCGGGACTAATCGCGGAGGGTAAGCGGTGGCTACTGTCGCGTCGCAAGTAGTTGTCGCATGTCTCCTCGATGCCTGCTGCACCAGGTCCAAGCCTCATGACCGGTACCATAGATACGCTATTCCCAATAGAACGAGCCAAAGGAGCACCCCCACCGCGCGCAGATAAGTGGGATACCAAGTCTTCGTAGTCATTGAAAACGGAAACACGCTTCGCACCCTTGTTCTAGCCGCCTGCGCTGCCGGGCCCCAGCCCAAGAAAAGCCCATCGATCCACTTTTGATACTTGGCGGGCCACACAGTCCAAATCGTCGCGAGACAAGTGAGGAAGAGCACGAACAACGCCATTGAGACGGACATTTGCCTCTCCACGAAGGGATTGTAATCACTCGTGCGCGCATCGGCGGCGAAATATCGCCTCAGCGCAGACCGGTCTCCTGAAGAGCCCGCTTTATGAGCGCACGAAGTACACTAGCTAAATGGCGACAGCGGCCAGGGAATCTGTAGGGACGGCGCACGGCGGCGCGAAATACCGCTTTCCGCCGGGCTTTGAGCGGAACCTGCTCTGGTTTGCGTGGCGAAGGTTCCGGCCCGCCAATCCCATCTTCTTGTTTCAGCACCTGGCCGAGACGTATGGCGACATTGCGCACTACAAGATCGGATGGAATCACATTGTCTTTCTGAACCATCCGGAGTACATCCGCGAAGTGCTGGTGGTGCAGAACGACAATTTCATCAAAGAGCGCACAGTACGCCGCTCGAAGATGCTGCTGGGCGAAGGCATGATCACCAGCGAAGGCGCCGAGCACCGCCAGCAGCGGCAGGTCGCGCAGCCTGCGTTTCATCGCCAGCGGATTCCTGAATATGCGCGCACCATGGTGCGCGAAGCCGTGCGCATGCGCGAGAGCTGGCGTGACGGCGAAACGCGCGACGTTTCGCTCGACATGATGCACCTCACGCTGAACATCGTGGCCGAGACTTTATTTGGGACCGAGTTGCGGAACGAAGTCGACGAACTGGCCGACGCGATCAATCGCATCATGGGCCTTTACAACTTTCTGGTCATGCTACCCGCTGCAGAGTGGCTGGTGCATGTGCGTCCGCCGGGATTGGCTGCGTTTGTGCGGGCGCGCAAGAGAATCGATGCCGTCGTCTATCGGATGATCGAAGCGCACCGTCAGCGCGGGCAGGACGCAGGCACGCTACTGGACTTGATGCTCGCGTCCGCTCCGGAGCAGAGCGAGGATTCAGAGCAGTCGCTGCGTGACCAGGTCATCACAATTTTCCTGGCCGGTTATGAGACCGTGGCCAACGCGCTTTCATGGACGTGGTACTTGTTGTCGCAGAATCCTGAATGCGAGAGACGGCTACACGAAGAAATCGATCGCGAATTACCCGGAGGCGAGGCGACGTGCGACGATGTTCCGCGGCTGCGCTATACCGAGATGGTGCTGGCCGAGTCGATGAGGCTGTATCCGCCGGCGTGGGCGATGGGGCGCTACGCTCGGGCCGATTTTCGCCTAGGAGAATATTTTCTTCCAGCAAAGACCACCGTGCTGATGAGCCAGTTCGTATTGCACCGGGATGCGCGGTTCTTTCCCGCCCCGCTCATCTTCAAGCCGGAACGATTTACTCCAGAAGCCAAGGCACAGCGAACGAAGTTCAGTTATGTTCCGTTTGGCGCGGGAACGCGCCAGTGCATCGGAGAATCGTTCGCGTGGATGGAGTGCGTGCTGTTGCTGGCGACGCTGGCGCGGAAGTGGAAGTTGAAATTGGTTCCCGGGCACGTCGTGGAACCCGAGCCGCTCATTACGCTGCGGCCGAAGTATGGGATGAAGATGGTCGTCGAGTCGCGGATCCAGCGCGGGGGCTAAAGCCCCGATTCATTTCCGATCTTTACGCGGCCCTGAAGGGCCGCTCTTCCACGGTGGCTTCAGCCGGGTGCCTGGCGCCGACGCCTGGCGCCTGACGCCCGGTGCCTGACGCCCGGTGCCTTACGATGCCGACTATTTGTTCGCGAGGTACATTTCCGCGACGTGTTGCGTGATTTCTCCGGGCTTTCCGCTTTCGAGATTGGAGAGCGCCACCACCGTGAGTTGATCGTCGACATAGCGGTCGATGGCGGTCTGAAAGCCTTGCCACGCGCCGTCGTGATGGATGCAGCGGTGGCCGTGGCGGTCATCGATAAACCAGCCAAATCCGTAGTGGCCTTTGTTGGGCTGGCCATTCTTCAACTTCACGGGAGTCCACATCAAGTCGAGGCTGGAGCGCTTGAGCAGTTTCTCGGTGTAGAGCGCGGCGTCCCATTTAGCGAGATCGAGAATGGTGAAGTAAAGGCTGCCATCGGCGGTGGTGTTGACTACGGGCGAGACCCACTCCTGGTTCTTAAGCTCGCCCTTCACCAGCCGATACCCGGCCGCGCGATTGGGAACGATGTCGGCCTCGCTGATGATGCGCGTCGTCGACATATCTAACGGGCGGAAGATGCGCTGCTGTAGAAAGTCTCCGTAGAACTCGCCGGTAACGCGATGGAGCAGAATGCCGAGCGTGACGTAGCCGAAGTTGCTGTAGTCCCAACTGGTGCCGGGCGGGTACGCCAGGGGAATGCTCTCGATCAGCTTGAGTTCCTCGGCCTCGCTCCAGTCTTTGCGATAGTTGAAATTTTTCGGATAATCGCCGAAGCCTGCGGTGTGGCTGAGCAGATTGCGAACCGTCACTTCTTTCCAGGTGGCCGGCGCGTCGGGGAAATATTTCGTGAGCGGATCGTCGAGGCCGATTTTTCCTTCTTCAACCAGCATCATCACAGCAGTGGCGGTGAACTGCTTGCCGACGGACCCCGACTGAAAAACTGTTTCGGGCTTCACTGGAACTTGGAGTTCGACGTTCGCCAGTCCGAATCCTTCCGCGCGAATGATCTTGCCTTGCTTTACGACCAACAGTGATAAGCCGGGAATATGCTGGCGCTGCATTTCCGCTCTTACGTAGTCGCCGACGGCGTCGGGCGCGGCGGGAGCCTGGGCCTGGGCGGTGATTGCGAAAAGAGCGACGACAACGACAAGGAGCGGACGAGAGAGATTCTGGCGCATTTTAGGGATGATCCGCAGTTGCGGAGACGAGTGTAGAAGGATCGCTGCTCGCGGAGCAACAGCGATCTGTTGGTGACCGGCGGTCGCATTCCTACTTCTGCTCGACCGGCATGTTGTCGAGACGATGAACGCCCGAGCGATGCAGCGCGTGCAGGATCGCCCATACGGCGACGCCCGCCGCGTCGAAAACCACGAAAAGGATCGCCACGGTTGGGAAGAAGGTGTAGTGCGCCAGTTCCAAGGGCACGACCGGATTGTCATGGGCATACATCGCCTGAATGGTGCGCGCCTTCTCAATGGCGATGACGATGCCGGCAAAAATGATGAGCATCAGGACAGGCGTGGACTTGGGAAAGCGAAAACTCTTGTGCATATCAAACCTCCGTGAGGGAAATGGCAGCCAGTGCTGGAAGCCGGCCAAACCGTGAAAATGCTCGCGCAGAGCGCCGCGAATCAGGCCGGCAGCTTCGCGGCAACAAAAAGCAGCGCGAGCAGGAAACTTGCGGTTGGCGGCGTCGTTGTGCAGCTCGCGGAAGACGGCGATCATTTCGTCGCTAAATTGATCGCGGTAGGCTGCAGGATAGAAATTGACGAGGCTTCGGTAGAGTTTCAGCATGCTCAACTCTCCTTTACCGCCGAACGGATGGCGATGCGCATGTGGGCGAGCCGGGTGAGTTGCTTCATGCGTCCGACCTCAAGCTGGAGATTCTTACGCCCGCGGGAGGTCAAGCGATAGGCCTGGCGGCCGCGCGGCGTGTCATCTTCCTCGATGCGCTCGATCCAGGCGTCGTCGAGCAGGCGCCGCAATGCGCCGTAAAGAGTGCCGGTGCTCAGTACGACGCGGCCGTCGCTCATCTGCTCGATGTCTTTGAGGATGGAATAGCCATGCTGCGGCTGGGCCGCCAGACTGAGGAGGATGAGCAGGACGGGCTCGGTAAGGGGCAGGATTTCCATATATGACTTATCGCGACATGTCGTCTAACGCCATATTGCGCTCTTTGTGTTCGGGCGTCAAGTATTTTCTTAAGATGCCGCCCGCTTGAATATATGTTTGCCGGTACCCGAGGGAAGCGTCATCCCGAAGCGCCCGCGTTTTCTCCAGCGGGCCGAGGGATCTCCCCTTCACGTACCCTTAGGCACAAGCTGTCAGCTTCGAATCGTGATTTAAAAATCACGATCTGCAAATTGCCGGCGGTCGCATCCCGGCGAAAATGCGCCGCAAACGATACAATTTGCCTGTGACGGGGCGGAGAAAACTGATCTCGATTGCGGCGGCGATTCTACTGAGCATCGCTCTGCATGCCGAAAAAGTTGCGGAGCTGAAGCCGACCGGGTACGTCAACGACTTTGCGGGAGTGATCGATTCGGGCTCGCGGGCGCAGATCGAGGATATGTGCCGTCAGGTCGATGAAAAGGCGCATGCCCAGATTGCGCTGGTCACGATCAATACGCTCGACGACAGCGATATAGAAAGCTTTGCTGTTGATCTGTTCAAGAAGTGGGGTGTTGGGGCGAAGGCAACGGATCGCGGCGTTCTGATTCTTTACGCGATCAAGGATCACAAGGCGCGAATTGAGGTGGGTTACGGCCTGGAGCCGATCCTGCCGGACGGCAAAGTAGGAGGCTTTCAGCGGGAAGCGATTCCGCTGATGCGGAGCGGGGAATACAGCGCGGCATTGTCGCTGGTGACGAGCCGCGTCGCCGACGTGATTGCATCCGACGCCGGCGTCGAACTCACGGGCAAGCGCCCGCGACCTCCGACGCGGCGAGTGCGGGAACCGGACAGTGGTTTTTCGTTGGGCGGAGTGATTGTCCTGATCGTGATTTTCCTGATCATTCTGGCC
This sequence comes from Candidatus Solibacter sp., assembly GCA_035501655.1. Taxonomy (GTDB): domain Bacteria; phylum Acidobacteriota; class Terriglobia; order Terriglobales; family Acidobacteriaceae; genus Sulfotelmatobacter. The sequence goes on along the minus strand of DATJVU010000031.1, from coordinate 75,360 downwards.
ACGCCGCTGCGCAGTTTGCTGTTCTGGTTGCTGTTCTCCAACATATTCGGCGGTCGCGGCGGATTTGGCGGCGGAGGATTCGGAGGAGGAGGCTTCGGCGGATTTGGTGGAGGGGGCGGTGGTGGCTGGAGTGGCGGCGGTGGTGGCGGATTTGGCGGTTTCGGTGGCGGCAGTTCAGGTGGCGGCGGTGCGAGCAGCAGTTGGTGATGCCTGGAGAGTGCGATGGTCCCAGAAGATAAGATTGCGGAATTTGTGAAGCGCGTGCGCGAGGCGGGCGGAACAAATGTCGAGGGCGTGATTCTCTTCGGATCCGCGGCGTCGGGAAATTTCCGCCCCGGATACTCCGATTTGAATATGTTCTGCGTTTTGCGCGATGGCTCGTTTGCGGCGCTCAAGTCGCTGGCCACGGCGGTGAAGTGGTGGAGGGGGCAGAAACAGCCGCCGCCGCTGTGTATGACGCGACAGGAGTTGGAACGATCGACCGATGTCTTCACTATAGAACTGCTGGACATGCAGCAGCATCACCGCGTGCTGTTTGGTGAGGACGTGGTGAAAGGCCTGCGCATATCGACGCATCTTCACCGTGTTCAGGTGGAATACGAACTGCGGGAGAAACTGGTCTTACTGCGCCAGCATCTGTTAGTGGCCGACGGAAACGAAAAGCAGCTTTGGGATGTGGTGCTGCATTCGGTGCCATCGTTTGCCACGCTGTTTCGGCATGCGCTGATGGCGCTTGGAGTCGATGCTCCAGCCGAACGGCGGGAAGCGGTGCAGGCTCTCTCGGCGCGGCTGGGCTTCGATGCGACGGCGATCCGGCAGGCGTTGGATGTGCGCGAGAAAAAAGCCGAGCCGAAGAAATTGAATGTGGAAAATCTGTGTGCCGGTTACCTGGCGGCCATTGAGCAGGTGGCGGCAGCGGTGGACAAAGCTCTGGATCGGGAAGCATCGAGTAAATAACTTACGGATTGCGAGGAGATGGTTATGGGCAAGGGACTCATCGCCGTAATCGTGGTGGTTGTCGTGTTGGGGCTGATTGGCTTCGCGATTTTCGGCCAATACGTGAGTGTGAAGAACACTCTTGTAACTAAAAACGAGGGCGTGAAGGCGGCGTGGTCGCAGGTCGATATCGTGCTGCAGCGGCGCGCGGATCTGATTCCGAATCTGGTCGAGACGGTGAAGGGATTTGCGCTGCAAGAGCAAACCGTATTCGGCGACATCGCCAAGGCGCGGTCGGCGCTGCTTTCTGCGGGGACGCCACAGGAGAAGATCGCGGCCAACGGGCAACTGGACGGCGCGCTGGGACGGTTGCTGGTGGTGGTGGAGAATTACCCGCAGTTGAAATCGAATGAAAATTTCCTGCGACTGCAGGATGAGCTGGCGGGCACGGAGAATCGCATTGCCGTGGAACGCAAGCGCTACAACGATGCGCTGCAGGATTACAACACGTACATCCAGCAGTTTCCGAACAGCATTTTCGCGGGATGGGCTGGATTCAAGCCCAACGAAGCGTACTTTGCGGCGTCGGAAGGTTCGCGGCAGGTACCGAAGGTGAACTTTTCAAATCCGAGTACGACGGCACCGGCAACTCCCCAGCCGGCTCCGGCGCGTTAGACAGATGAGCTTTGGGACGTGACAACCCGGGAGACAGTATGACCTTTTTCAAATCCGGTATACGCTCTTTTCCGAGTGTCGATGGCGTCGCCGGCAACATTCTCTGTAGTGGCTACGTCTTGCGGACCGAGACAACAGAAGCTGTGTAGCGGTCAGCCCGTAGCAGGGAGACGCTGTACTCAATCGGGATGTGCTGCACGTCGTAGGTTGTTTCCTTGATCGAGAGAAGCGCGCTACCAGGCGATGTCTGCAAGACACGCGCTTCCTCCTCGCCGGCGGTGACCGCCCCGATTACTTCCTCCGCCCATTGAAGCTTCCGCCGGTAGACGTTTTCGAAAACGTGGTAGAGAGACTGCTTAGCCAGGTCTTGTTTCTCAATTCCGGAGAAGAGGCGAACCGGCAAATGACTGGTGACGACTGCCACCGGTTTCTTGTTTACGAAACGTAGACGCTGCAGGCAGTAGGTCTTTTCATCCGCAGCGAGCTTGAGGGCCTGCGCTGTCTCAGGATCCGGCTCTTCGACCTCAAGCGCCAAGACTTTCGCCGAGGGGACCAACCCGCGCCGCCGCATCTCTTCGCTGAAGCCGCGCAGCTGCTGGAAGTCCCACGGGACGCGCCCAGATCCGATGATCGGCCGTTTGCCTTTGGCCATGATCAACAAGCCTTCAGAGCGCAGTTTCTGGAATGCCTGGCGGACGGGCATCTTGCTGATGCCTAACGTGCGGGCGACTTCGCCTTCGGAGCAGAAAACCTCTCCCTCGTGAATTTCGCCGCCTTTGATCAGGTTGCGTACCTGGTCGACGATTTGCTCGTAATAGGGGACGAAGCTGGCAGTGTCGATCATCAGACCCAGAGACTCAGTTTTGGGCGCCTCGCCTCGCTCGCTGCTGGAAACGATCGTTTGTTTAGCTGACATGAATACATAGTATACAACGTTTATATGTCAGTTGGGATATATCCTGTGGCGGATATTTTATCGGCGGGGGTGATCGTGTATTAAGTTTAATATAATGAGTGGTTTGTGTGCATTTCTCGCTGGCCTTTCTGCTGGCCACGAGCTTCCCTCTCAAAATAAAGATTGACAACATATATGCATATGATGTTTTCGTGTTGGCATGCTCGAGTTTGACAGCCACGGTTTGCATATTCTGATTTGCCCCACCAGCGAACCGGTTCTCGATCACAGACTCAAAGTACGGAATCGAGTAAGAATGTCGACGCGCTGGGGATGGACGATGGTTGCGACGTTCATCGTCCTGGCATGCTTGTCGGCAGTAGGGCAGGATTGTCCGCGCCCAGCGCTTCGCGGTTCGTTTCTGCAACCGGCCTTGGGTGACTCGTGGACCTTAAAGCAATGGCGCGACGAGTTCCACTACATGAAGAAAGCTGGACTCGATCAGATGGTCCTGCAGTGGACCGCCGACAGTAAGCAGAAGACAACCATCTATCCCTCCGAACTCGCTGGCTATATGCAGACCACGGAACATGATGTCGTCGATCGAGCTCTTGATGCTGCCGACGCCAGTGGTGCACAGGTGTATCTCGGCCTGCAAATCAACGAAGACTGGTGGACGATCTACCTCATGGACAAGTCCTGGCTCGACAATGAGGCTAAGCTCGCGACCGTTTTGGCCGATGACCTTTGGAAGCGTTACAGCCACCACAGATCATTAACGGGATGGTATCTAGGATTTGAAGTAGACAACACGGCAACCAGCTCCGCAGAGTGGGACAACCTGATCGCTTTCTACCGGACGGTGGGCCATCACCTTCGCAAGCTCGCGCCCCGAAAGCCCATCCTGATTTCGCCGTTCTTCAGCACAACGGCGGACCTTTCGCCTTCTCAGTGGCAGACCATGTGGGAGTACATTCTGAAACGCAGCCCCGTGGACATTCTCGCGCTACAGGATGGAGTGGGCGTGGCTCACGCCACAACGAAGGACCTGCCCACGTGGTTCAGCGCTGTCGGAAACGCGATTCAGAATTCCCGTCCGCAAGTGCGATTTTGGGCTGACACGGAAACCTTCACTTGGGACAGCGAACCGCGGGTAATTCATTCCATCGTGGACGACATGCGCGCGGTGCAGCCGTACGTCAGTAGTTATCTCAGCTTCAGCTTCAATCACTATTTGAGTCCGCAGCAAGTAAATCCGCTGTACTACCAGACGTATCTGAACTACCTCGCGAGTGGAACTGTTGAGTCTGTGCATCCGACGAGGCCAGCGGACCTAGGCAGCGAGGCCATCGATTCCACAAGGATTCGTCTCTGGTGGACTGCCTCGACGGACAACGTCGGCGTGGTTGGATACAGAGTCCGCCGAAATGGCAAACGCGTAACCACGCAGTACGACGCAACGACGAGCTACGTGGATTCCGGACTCGATTCGAGTACCACCTACACGTACGAGGTAAGGGCATTCGATGCCGCAGGCAATGAGTCCGCCGTAAGCAATCGCACAACGGCGACGACGCCGGAGCCCCACCTGTATCCGACCAACATTGCGCTGCACAGGCCGTACGGGACGACGATGCCCGCAGATGCGAGCTATCCCGATACGGGTGGTGTTGAGTTGACCGACGACATCTTGGACTCGACCAATTATGCCGATCCGGCTTGGCAGGGTAGAGCGACCACGAAGATCTACTCATTCACCATCGATTTGGGCAGCTCTCAGGTGATCAAGGAAATCCGCAGCCACTGGCTTCAAGACAAGCCGTCGGGAATTTTCCTGCCAAAGCAGCTCAAGTGTCTGGTATCTGACGACAACGTAAATTTCACGGCGGCGGGCGCGGTCAACCGGCCGGCGCCTGGAGACGACAATCTGTCGATCTGGTACACGCTGACGGACTTGAACGGAGTAAATGGACGCTATGTGCGGGTGCAGGTCAAGCCAGGATGGAATGCGGGCTGGACCTTTCTCGACGAGATCGAAGTGCGCCAATAGTACTACGAGCGCAAGAAAGCAGGAGGAAGCACGGTGCGAAACAGGAGACTGCTCCGACTGATCGGAGTTGGAATCATCGCCTGTGGGGCGCTGCTGTTGCGGGCGCCGCTTCTGTCAGGCCAGCAGACGAGTCCAAAGGCAACCACTGTCGCGACGATAAGGAAGTTGCCGCCTGTGCATCTCGATGGCCAATACTTCATGCGGGATGGCAAACGGTTTCTTCCCGTGGGAGCACACTGGGTTCCGGCGAAGGCGGCAATGCAGTGGCCGGTTCAGTGGGATACAGTCGACATCGAAGCCGATTTCGCCAAGATGCACGAACTCGGCTACAGCATCGTCCGTTTCGACATGATGTGGGCATGGTTTGAACCACGCCCCGGCGACTACAACCCAGTCGCATTTCAGCAACTCGACTACCTGGTTTCACTCGCGCACAAATATCAGATCTACCTGAACCCTTCGCTGTTTATCGGTGGCGAGGTCGGCGAGGCCTATTGGGACGTACCGTGGCGGCATGGTCGCCATCCGCACTCAGATCCTGAAATGCTGAGGCTGGAGACGAATCTCGCTGCCGAGTTTGGGCGGCGCTACGCCAACGAGAGCGGAATCATCGCATGGGACCTCACCGATGAACCTCCGTTCTGGGTTGTGCAGGCGCAGACCACCGATGCCATGGCGATCAACTGGACTCGCTTGATTGCCGACGCGATTCGCCGCGAGGACAAACTCCATCCGATTGTTGTCGGAACCAGCGGAGAAGAAATCGGCCATGGTCCATTCCGTCCGGACAATATTGCGAAGGAAGTCGATTTTTTCAGCGTGCATCCCTTCACGATTTACAGTTCCGATCTTTTTCCTGATCCCATGCTGTCTGAACGCGGGACCTATGGCGCTGCTTTCGAAATCGCATTGTCCAGCGGGGCCGGGCATCCCGCCATGATCCACGAGATGGGTGGCTCGACTGCACAGTATTCACCCGAGAGAGTGGCTCTCTACGATCGCCTGCAGATCTACTCAGGCTTGGCGGCGGGATCGATTGGCGTCGATCTCTGGTGCTACACGGATGCGTCACCGGCGCAGTTTCACAAAGCGCCCTACCTGCGAACCCCGCAAGAGACGCGGTGGGGCATGACGACTTGGGACCGTCAGGACAAACCGCTGGCGACCGAGTTCAAGAAGTTTTCAAAGATCGTCGGCCAACTCGATCTGACCGGCGTAAAGCCCGCACCTGCCGAGGTTGCCATTTTGATCCCTGGTGAATGGGCGCGAACGCATGGAGATTTCTCGCGTTTCGGCCTGACTGGTCCTGAGGTCACACCTTACGTCTCCACTTTCGATGGCGATGCCATACCGGGGCAGGCTCCACCAAGTACGAGTGCAGATAACTCATGGCTAATCAGCTCCACGTTAAACTCCTTCATCCTTGCGCATCGCGCGGGGCTGAAAGCGGATTTCCCCCGCGAGTACGACGACTGGGCGAAACGCCCGATGCTGTTTCTGCCATCTCCACTGACCAGCACCGCCAGTGTGATCACGCACGTGCATTCTGATTTCTACGAGAAGGCACGGAAATATGTGGAAAGTGGCGGATTCCTCTACGCGTCGGTTGCCGCCGACGCTGCCATCCCCGACATGGAAACCATCTTCGGCGCGCGGCTGGTGGATACCGCCGTCGTCTCAGACGTTACGCTGAAAATCGTCGAGCCCTTTGGTGGCCTCAAGCCGGGTGACACCTTCCACTACTCCGCTCCCGGCGCGAGCCCTCGCGTGTGGGGTTCGTTGCTCGAAGTGACGGGCGGAAGAGTGATCGCCCTCGATCAGGACGGACGCCCCGCCCTCGTCACGAACACCATCGGCTCCGGAAAAACGCTGCTCTCGGCCTATCCGATCGAGACCTATCTCGCAAATAGTCCGGCGGCATTTGAAAAGGCAGAGAACACTCATCGCCTCTACGAGGCGTTCCGCAACTGGACCGGAGTGAAGCCGCTGTTTCAGAGCGATCAGCCTTCGGTGGAAGTGACGTCATTGCGCGGCGACGATCACGGATATGCCGTGGTCGTGAATCACAGCGCGCAGGCATACAAGGTGACGATCTCGACATCGTTGCCGGTGAAGACGGCCCGGCAGATTGGGCAGGAGAGTTTCAAAGCGCTGCCCGTCGAAGGCAGCACCTGGAAGATGGACGTAGAACCCTACGAAGCGGCCATCGTGGAGTGGAAGTAGGGCATGAAAGGAGCAAATGTGATCGGTGCGGTCGACATTGGCGGCACAAAGATCGCGGTTGGAATGGTGGATGAGGCGGGCCGTGTGCTGTGTCGCGCGGAGTGTCCGACTGATGCGGAACGCGGTTACACGGAGGCTCTCGCGCGGACCCAGCAAATGTTGTGCGCCTTGTCGGCGTCGACTGGTGGCCAGTTGACGGGAGTTGGGATTGGAAGCACCGGTCCGGTCGATCCTTTCACCGGCGAGATTGGAGAAGTCAATTTCTTTCCGAAGTGGCGCGGCAACAATCCCGTTGCCGACCTGGCACGCGCATTCGGTGTGCAAGTTGCGATGGAAAACGATGCCGATGCCGCCGCTCTCGCCGAGGCTGCGTGGGGCGCGGGGAAGGGCAAGAAGCGTCTGATCTACGTGACCGTGGGGACTGGGATTGGTACTGGCATCGTTGTAGACGGGCAGCTGTATCGTGGCGCTGATGGCGCTCACCCGGAGATTGGCCACCACGTCATCGAGTCCTCTGGCCCACTGTGCATGTGCGGGTTTCACGGATGCTGGGAATCGCTCGCGGCTGGCCCGGCGATGGTCGGCTGGATCGCGACGAGGATGCCCGTGGATTACCCTCACCGCGACAACCTGACTGCGAAGCGAATCTGTGAACTTGCGCGTGAGGGAGATGAGTTGGCTCTGCAGGCTGCCGACCGGGAGGCTTACTACCTGGGACTGGGCGTTGCGAATCTGGTCACGATATTTGCGCCGGACTCCATCGTGCTGGGCGGCAGTGTGATGAAGAGTGCGCCTCTGTTTCTCGATGGCATTCGGGCAACGATCGTCCGCTGTTGCCGCTTCGTTCCCTTTGAAAAGACGGAATTGACTCTGGCCTCTTTGGGCGACGACGCCAATCTTATCGGCGCCGCACGCGTTTGGTATCACCGGTTTGCGTGAGGGGAGGAACACAGTGTTTGAGGATCTCGCGATCGTCGAGGGCGAATATCTTAGGGATCTTCTTCATCAGCCCCAGGCTCTGGAGAACACTCTCGCCGCCCTGGAAACGTCGAAGCCGCTGCAGGAGGTGGCAGCGCGACTGAACAAGGGCAAATTCCAAAGAGTCGTGTTGACCGGAATGGGCTCTTCGTTCCACGCACTTCATCCGTTGAACCTGGAGCTTATTAGCAACGGCATTACGGCCGTCATGGTCGAGACTTCCGAACTGGTTCACTACAGCAGTCGATTCTTTGATCCCAAGACTCTGGTTGTTGCGGTGTCGCAGTCCGGGCAAAGCGCAGAGATGGTGCGACTGGCGCAGACGAACCATAAGCGCTGCACGGTGATTGCCGTAACCAACACGCCCGGCAGTCCCCTTGCCAAGCATGCGAACGCTGCCGTGTTTACCGAGGCTGGCAGCGAGTTTTCCGTGTCCTGCAAGACATACGTGACGGCGCTCATGGCTTTGAAATGGCTAGGGGACGTCTTGTGTGAACGAAGTCTCCACCAAACACGCAAGGAGTTGAAGGAGGCGTGCCCAGCGGTCGCAGCTTATCTGGCTGACTGGAAGGACTATGTTCGCACTCTGGCTCAAGCGCTCAACAACACGCGCCACTTGTTTCTCGTTGGACGCGGGGCGTCGCTGGCGAGCGTGGGCACGGGTGCACTGATTGTCAAGGAGTCCGACCACTTTCACGCGGAGGGCATGAGCAGCGCTGCTTTCCGCCACGGTCCGTTTGAAATGCTGGGGACCGAGACGTTCGTGCTTGTCTTTGCCGGCGACGCCAAGACTCGGGACTTAAACCGACGTCTGCATGACGATATCCACCAACAGGAAGGGCGCTCCGAACTCGTCGACAAAGAAGCTTCATTGTCCTGCTGTCGTATCGGGGAATACAGCCCAAGCATTCGGCAAATCCTGGAAATTCTGCCCGTGCAGATGATCACACTGGCGCTGGCTGCGCATGCCGGACGCGAGCCCGGCCGTTTCGAACTAGCAACCAAAGTTACGACGACAGAGTAAGAGAAGAGAAAGGACTCTTAACGATGGCACGAAATCGCTACATGGTCGGCCTGGTGTTCCTGACATTCTTCGTGATGTCACTGCTGACCAACATACTGGGCCCGATCGTGCCCGACATCATCACCAGCTTCAGCGTCAGCCTGACGGCTGCGGCTCTTCTGCCTTTCTCCTTCTTCATTGCCTACGGCGTGATGTCGATCCCGGCCGGCTTCTGGGTGGAACGCTTTACAGAAAAACCCGTGATGATTGCCGCTTTCCTCGCCGGTACGATCGGCTCCTTAAGTTTCGCTCTCTTTCCTACTTACCACGTTTCGGTGGTGTCCCTGTTCGTCATGGGTACCGGAATGGCAACGCTGCAAGTTGCCATCAATCCCCTGTTGCGTGTGGCGGGCGGAGAGGAGCATTTCGCATTCAACTGCGCATTCGCTCAATTGATCTTTGGCTCGGCTTCGTTCGCCAGCCCGCGAATTTACTCGTACCTTGTGGAGAACCTGGGAAAGCCTACTGCTATGGGCAATCTGCTACTGCGGATCCTCAGCAGCCTGACCCCGCCAGCGCTTCCGTGGGCTTCAATGTACTGGATCTTCGCGGTCATCACGGTGCTGATGATTGTTGTGCTCGGGTGCGCGCGCTTTCCTCGTGTTGAACGCACAGGCGATGAGGCCGCGGGTTCGCTTCAGATGTATGGCAGCCTCCTGCGCAAGCCGATGGTGTGGATGTTTTTCCTGTGTGTTTTTGCGTACGTCGGTTGCGAGCAGGGAACAGCGGACTGGATCTCCAAATTTCTCGCTCAGTATCACGGCTACGACCCGCACACGACCGGAGCGACCGCAGTGTCCTGGTTTTGGGGAATGCTGACGGCAGGCTGCTTGGTCGGAATGGGACTGCTCAAGCTATTCGACAGCCGGAGAGTGCTGATCGGATTTTCCGTGGGAGCGTTGCTTTGCCTTACAGCGGCGTTGTTCGGACCCGCGCGCGTTTCCTTAATTGCGTTCCCCGCTATCGGACTTTTCGCTTCGGTTATGTGGCCAGTGCTGGTTTCCCTGGCGCTAAATTCGGTTTCTGAACACCACGGTCCGTTCGCGGGAATTCTAAGCACCGGAATCATGGGTGGAGCGGTCGTGCCGTTGATCATCGGACGCATTGGGGATTTCGCAGGTCTCCGCTCGGGTGTCGCGTTTCTCTACCTAACCTTCGGATGCGTTCTCAGCGCCGGTTTCTGGGCTCGGCCGATCATCACCAACGCCACGATTTCGAACCGGGAAAGTGCAGTCGAGAATGTGCTGCACAGCGTGAGGGTGGAATGACGTCGGCACGAGAGTCCGGAAGACCAAGGATCGCGGCCGTTATTGCTTTCATCTTCGCGCTCTGTGTGTGCATTCAGGGTCAGAGCTCCATACCCGAACCGATCCACGGTGTGACCGTCGACAACAAGTACGACATTCGCGACAGTGCATTTCTTACAAAGTTGATTGAATCGCTGCGACGTTTGTCAGTAAAACCCACCGTGAGAATCGTCTATACGCCCGGAGACAAGGAAGGATACTTTTCTGCGACCTCATACCTCGATGCCACGCGGCAGATCAGGGGCGTGGGATACATCTTAGGGCAGCCCGTGGATTCGTTCTACATGAAGTGCTTCACACCCACGGAGCACCTGGCCCGTTTCAAGGATTACGCAACCACGCTGGGCTCTACTGTTGATATCTGGGAAGTGGGAAATGAAATCAACGGCGAATGGCTCTTTGGGGAAACGAAGGACTGTTCCCCAAAAACATCGGTGACCTCCACGTCCCCGGGTGACGTTGTAACCAAGATGATCGAGGCCTATGACTATCTAAAGTCCCAAGGAAAAATCACCGCGCTCACTCTTTTCTACAACACACCGTGTCGCGCGCCTGCGGCCAACGAGATGTTCGCGTGGGCAAACGCTAATGTTCCCGCTCGCATGAAGAACGGTCTGGATTACCTGTTGCTGAGCTACTACGAGGTGGACTGTAACGGCTACAAGCCCGAGTGGCAGCGCGTTTTCAGTCAGCTTGCGACGTTATTTCCCAACGCCAAGCTGGGCATTGCGGAGTTTGGGTGGTCAGAGACTAAACCGTCGGACGCGATCGTGAAGGATCTGGTGCAACGGTACTACGCCATCCATCCCGACGTTTCGAAGTGGGTGGGCGGGGGCTTTTATTGGGAGTTTGCCATCGACATGGTTCCCTACGATCCATCTTCAGACTCGCTGTGGAACACGATCAATGGAGCGATGGCAAAGCAGAAATAAAGACGTGCGGGGAATTTTCGATGAGGAGCAGACATGTCAATTGCCAGTCATAAGGTTTGGGTTTTGATGGTAGTGACGTTTTCCATGCTTGCCCTAGCAGGGTTTGCCTTTTCCCAGGAACACCCCAAGGCTGCTCCGTACCTCAAGCTCACAGCGCCGCACCACGTGCTTGCCGACGCGCAGAAGTGGGAAGGCGACCAGTTTCCCCACACCATGTCGGTGCTGGAACTGAACCGCGGCGGATTCCGCTATTGGGGATGGTATGGGCTGAACGAAGGCCGCGGAATCGGCCTCGCCCGCAGCAACGATCTCCTGACGTGGACCAAGTACGACCAGAATCCGCTCTGGACGAATGCTCGCTGGCCTTCGGTTCTCGCCGAAGCCGATGCGAAGGACAAAGACTTGTTCTACTTCGCCATCACTCGTGAATACGACACTCCGAGTAGCCATATCGTGCTGGCCAGTTCCCGCGATGGACTTCATCTCACCGAGGTGAAGATTCTGGTGGCGGGCGTTCCCAACCAGCGCAACCAGAATCCGAACCTTTTCCGCGATCCACGCACAGGGCGGTTCTATCTCACTTTCTATCGCGGCAACGACAAGGATCATTTCGAGATTATCAGCAAGAGCGCCGATTCCGTCATCGACCTGGACAAGGCTCCCGAAAAACTCTTGCTCAAGTCAGACACGACAATCGCGGCTCCCACGCTGCTGTATGTCAAGGATGCGGTCAGCGTCGGAGGAAGGAAAACCGGGATCTACTATCTCGCCACCGAGATTTATCCGCACCGCTACACCGATGATCCCGAAGGCGAGTGGCAGGTAAAGATCTTCGCCGCCAACGAGCCCGATGGCGATTTCCAGCCTGTAGAAGGTAATCCCATCATGCGAGGACAGCGCGCCTGCCTGTTCCAGCACATTTTCAACGGTCGATTTCATGGCTATGACTGTCATCTGGAATCGCCCGATCACTGGGTGCTTGAGGAAGTTGAGGCACCGTTGCCATAAGGCGCCCCCGCCGAGCTCTGCGATGCAACCGGCGAACGAGCGCTAACAGATATCCAGGAATCAAGGAGACTGCAATGACCAAATCCACTTTGTTCAACGTCGCATCCCAGGGCGCCCGCAGAACATCGAGCCTGCGCATCGTTGCCGTGGTATCTCTCGTGGCCGTTCTGATCTTCTTCCAGTTCGCAATTCCCGCCAGGGCTCAGCTCTATGCCGGGTCCGTGACGGGAGTGGTCACCGACCAGACGGGAGGCGTGATCTCCGGGGCGAACGTAACGTTAGTCGATGCGGAGAAGGGTTTCACCTTTGTCTCAAAAACTGACACTGACGGACGCTACCTTTTTCGATCCGTGGCGCCCGGCACGTACAACCTCTTGGTCAAGGCTGCCGGATTCAAGGACCAAAACCGAATCGGGATTAGAGTCGACGTCAGCCAGAATGTGGGTGTGGATTTCCCAATGTCGGTGTTGGGCACTATCGAGACCGTCACCGTCTCCACGTCCGCTCCATTGCTGGGTACGCAGGACGCGGTCAGCGGGCAGGTTGTCGACCGCAAGTTCATTAATGACCTTCCGCTGAATGGAAGAGGCGTTTTCAATCTCGCATTCCTCACTCCCGGCGTCACGGAAGTGGACGCGGCTTGCATGGGTTGCTCCGCCAACAACTTCATTTCGAATGGCAGCCGCAATGCCACTGCCGACATCCTCATGGACGGGGTTACAACCACGAACTATGAGCAGAACAGCGGCATTCGCGTGGACACCTATACTCCTTCGGTAGATGCCGTCGAAGAATTCAAGGTTCAGGAATCGAACTTCAGCGCTGAATTTGGTTTCAGTGGCGCCACCATCATTAATCTCGTCACGCGCTCGGGCACGAACAAGTTTCACGGCAGCGGGTATGAATTTCTCCGCCATTACAAGATGGACGCGAATAGCTATTTCAACAATCAGGAGGGAATTCCTATTCCCGCGTTGCGCCAAAACAATTTTGGCGGGACGATTGGCGGGCCGATTATCAAGAACAAGACATTCTTTTTCTTCGACTACGAGGGCATGCGCCGGACCTCCGCCGCCGGACCGGTCTTTTACGGAGTGCCCAGCGACGCCGAACGGCTAGGGGACTTTGGCGAGATCTGCGGAAACAACGGTGGAACGTTCGACGCCCAGGGAGTCTGTTCCAGCCAAACTGGCCAACTCTGGGATCCCTACTCGGGAACCTACGATCCGGCCGTGGGCGGTGCGAGACGCTTGGCGCCCATCCCGTACAACAATCTCTCCACCTACACCAGCACGGTGGATGCCAACCACCCCGGCAACGTGATCCTGGCTAACGATCCGGGTGGCGCTCCTTATCGCCTCCCTTCGGGACCGGGAAACCTGATTGACCCGGTGGCATTCAAGCTCATGCAGTACTTCCCGGAGCCAAACCGGAACGTCGGCAGTTCGAGCTACGATCCCTTCTTCAATCGCGTGGACTCAGGGTCAACCAAGAGCACCAACAATCAGTGGGACTTGAAGATCGATCATCGTTTCAGCGAGAAGAACCTCCTCAGTGCGAAATACTCGCAACAGGCCAGCAATTCAACGCCCTTCAACTGCTTCCATAACTTTGCTGACCCGTGCTCGAGTGGACCAGTTACAGGCACCGCCCACATGTTTGCCTTGAATGACAACCATATGTTCAGTCCGGCCGTGCTGCTGAACATCTCTTACGGCGTCTCACGCGGCACGTATTTCTATCCCAGCAACGCTGGCACCTTCCCTAAGGGAACCTCCGCTGTGGACCTGCTCGGCGAGCCAGCTTATATGAGATCTTCGGGTTACGACTGGTTCCCAGCGGTCGGCATTGGCGGCGGCTACGGCTCCGCCGGGCCATACAACAACATTGGCACCGAACTCTACAGCTACGCCAAGCAGGGACAAGAGACGCATCACCTGATCGGGACGTTGAACTGGATAAAGGGCACACACGAGCTCAAGTTCGGTGCAGAAGGACGGTTGCATCGCCTCAACTTCACGCAGCCGAATTACGCTCCTGGCGGATATTACAGCTTCGACCAGACCGGCACCGCGAACTATGATCCCGCGTGTATCCCAAATCCGCCTGATGTGAACTGTGACCCACTGGGCGGCGATGGGATGGCGAGCTTCTTGATCGGGGTGCAACCGAACTCGTGGGGCATGTACGAGATTCCAAACTCGGTGGCCAGTCAGAATTTTGAGTTTGGCGGATTCGCGCAGGATAACTGGAAGGTTAACGACAAGCTGACTCTCAATCTAGGTCTGCGTTATGAACTGGTTTTGCCTCGCACCGAGCGGCACAATGAGCTGAACTGGCTTGATCCGAATGCCACCTCTCCCATCACCCTCAACGGCCAGCATCTGAAGGGCGGCGAAAGGTTCGCCAATTCTGGTGACCGGCATTCCTATGCAGCTGACTTCAAGAATATCCAGCCTCGCTTTGGTTTTGCCTATCGAGCATTCCGCAACACGGTCGTTCGCGGCGGATACGGCATCTACTACTCCGCGTGGCGAGGAGCAGTCGCCGGAACGTCCGGCGTGGGCCAGCAGGGCTTCGACCAGTTGTCCTATTTAGTCACCTCGTTTTGGGGAGATGGGGCGACGCCCGCCGCCCGAATGAGCAATCCTTATCCGAACGGACCAATTCAGCCTCCGGGCAGCAGCCTGGGGTTGTTGAACGACGTGGGCTACGGTGGATACGGACCGATTCGCTACATCAGCAACAAAGTGCCTTACGAACAGAGCTGGAGCTTCGGCGTCCAGCACCAGATTCGTGGGAACCTGGTCCTCGACGCGTCCTACATCGGCAAGAAGGGAACGCACCTCTATTACGCCAATGCTGGTAGCATCAATCATCTGGGCTCCGAGATCGAGCACTACACCAACGCTCAGTTAGCGGATCTTGCATCCTTCGTCGACAATCCATTCGCGGATCCAAATCAGTCCAACGCCTCGCAGATCATCACCGATCCCAACAATCCGCTGCTGTACTCGACAATCCAGAAGATGCAGCTGCTAATGCCGTACCCGCAGTTCTTTGGCTTCTCCGGGGACGAGCCACCAATCGCCAACTCGATTTATCATGCACTGCAGTTTCGTGCGGAGAAGCGCTTTTCGCACGGGCTGGAGTTTCTCGCGACATACACTTTCTCTAAGTCGATAGACGATGCTTCGCTGACCAGCACCAACAGCGGCTATTTGGGAAGTTTTGCCAGCTTACAGGATCCAAACAATCCGGCTGGCGAACGAAGTCTCTCTTCCTTCGACATTCCTCAGGTCTTGCAGTTCAGTTACACCTACGAACTTCCGATCGGCAGGGGCAAATTCATCGGAGGTAATATGCACCCGGTGCTCAATGCCATCGTCGGTGGCTGGCGCACCAACGGCATCTGGCGCTTTAACAGCGGCAGGCCGATCAACCCGATGCTCTACATCTCGCAGAGCCTGCCAACATACGGGCCGCAGCGTCCAAACCTGATCGGGACGCCACATCGTGCCGGAGGCAAAGATTCGGACTGGATCAACCAGTACTTCACCAGTGCAGATGGAAGCGATTTTTTTGCCCAGCCAGCGCAGTACGCGATAGGTACAGCACCTCGTGCTTTGGGTTCCGTGCGCAATCCGGGCGCCGAAAACGCGGACCTGTCCATTTTTAAAGAGTTCGGCTTGGGCACGGTTCGTGAAGGGATGCGCCTTGAATACCGGTTCGAGACCTTCAACACCTTCAACCACCCGCAGTTTTGCGGTCCCGACACGACATTTGGCAGCCCCACCTTCGGCAAGATCTTTTACCAGTGCAATGGTCCACGCGAGGTGCAAATGGCGTTGAAGCTCTACTGGTAGCCGTCTAATCCGGGAGCAATATCACTCAGAGCGCCAACTGGGCCTCGCTGCTTAGAAGGGTCACTCAGGCAGGGAGAGACGCGCTAATCGACGGCCACGTATCGCCTGAGCGACAAGAGTAAGTCGACTCCGAGCGTCGAAATCGATGGATGGAATGTCAACCGCCAAGGCGGCGGATATTTCAGCAATCGATTTTCAAGAACACAAACTCAGGAACACGAAGGCCAAATTCAATGAACTCTCGACCACCTTTCGAAGCACACCGCAAGGACTTGGACAAGGTTGTGCGCGTCCTGCAGGATACAGCGACGATAGACCGCGAATACATGGCTCCCCTTGAGGAGTTCCAGGCGCGAGTTCGCCGCACCAACCAGGCATTGCAGCATCACGGCCACACTGTTGGTCTCGTCTTTTCCGACGAGCAGTATGCCGGCGACGTTCCTTACCTCGGCGGAAATACCAATGTCTCGATCGAGCAGGTAGCCGGCGTTATCGGGCCAAAAGGGTTTCACGTCGTAGCGGGACTGGAGGGCGGCTACGTTGCCGAACAGCTAGCGGACCGTGCCGGAGCGACGGTGCACAAGGTCGAACTGCTGCAGTTAGCCGACGAAAAATATCCCATTCGAGCAGAGCGGCTCGAGGATGTGATCAAAGCCGCAGCCGGCCAGGACGTCGACCACATTGCTTTGCTGACGCCACGTCAGGTGATCCCCGCCGGTCTAGTTGAGCACTTGCAAGACCTCTATGGGATAGAGGGCGTGGTCGACGCCCAGGAACTCTACTACCGCGTGAAGTACGAGAAAAGCGCGATTGAGATGCGCCTCATCACCGATGCCTGCGTCATCGCGGATGCGATGTTGCGCGCCATGCTAGCGGTACTACGTCCCGGGCGTCTCGAAACCGAAGTCGCTGCCTGGGGAGCGTGGGTCGGCCGCATGCTGGGCTCCGAGCGCGACGGATTTCAAATCATGGTTGGTGCCAACACAGCCAACCGCACACTGATCGGTCCGGCACTGAACCGGCAAATTCGCGAAGGCGACTGGGTTCACCTGGGCGTTGCGCCGAAGCGCGATGGATTAACCGCCTGCATTCGCCGGTCCGTGATTGCCGTGGACTCGCCTACGAAAGTTACGCCGGAGCAGAAGTACTGGTTCGATCTGGTCGAAGAAGGATACAACGTCGGCGAGCACTCGTATCGTGAGGTAGCGGGCAAACAATTGCCTGCGCGCCTGCAGGAGCAATCTCTCGTGGACTTTTTTGCTGGACATTCGCAAGAAGTCTCACGCCGTATTGGTCGGGAGATCAACCTCGCGCAACAGAAGCCCTACACTGGCACGCACAACTCCGGCTACACCGAATGCCAGGAATTCTTTGGCGCCATCACGCTCGACAGCCAGGAACCGCTGGGCAATCAAATTGTCACTATGCTGGACGTAGCGTTGCGCGGAATCGGAGACCGATGGCACGACGTCGTGATCCCTGGCTTCGATTTCTGCGTAGTGGAGAACACTCTGGGCAAGTACGGTACCCGAGTTGAAACGCTGACCAAAGTGCCGATCAATGTGCAAGAGTTCGCCGCGCACTAGCCGTCGGGCCTGGTTCTTTACTGAGGCCGAAATGACAAGCGCCGGTGCGATCCCGCCTGCTCACGGTTGCCCTCACATGTCCTTAATTGTGGTTCGATGGATAGCCCCAACGACGAAAAAATTCCGCTTGCTTTTTAAGACTCGCCAGGCGATGCAACATGGTGCGCCGCCGCTTGGGAGAAAGTGGATCGTCATACAGTGACGACCTTGCCTCTCCCAGCCAGCGCAACCAACTACCCCACTCGGGACCGAATTGAGCTTCCAACTGTTTGCGCAGTCGCTGCGCCAGGGCCCCGCTGTTTCCGGCTGTTGAGATCGCGATCTGCAGCGGACCACGCCGCACCACCGCCGGGTAATAGAAATCGCATGCGTCTCGATCTCGTACGACGTTGCAAAGAACCCTTCGTTGTTGCGCCTGCTCAAACACGGCGCGATTCAACGTCTTTTGCGGTGTCGCCACCACCGCCAAAAATACGCCGTCGAGGTCGTGCGACTCGAAACGGCGCTGTTGCCACACAATCTTGTTTTCCGCGGCCCAGCTTCGAATGGTTCGAGTGGCCGCCGGAGCAACCACGAAGACGTGCGCTCCGCAACGGAGCAGCGTTGGTATTTTTTCCTCGGCGGTTTTCCCCGCGCCGACCACAAGGCAGCGCCGTTTGGCAATCTTCACGAACATCGGAAAGAGCGGTGACTTCTCTTCCGAGAGTCTCGACGGCGGTTTGCTCACACCCCTCCCCCCCAGACCGATCTTTCCCATCTAGCTTGCTGGCAAAACGCGTCCGGCACCAATTCAAAGAAGTGATGGTCGCTATAAGAGAATCCCATCGCAGACACCGACCGTCGATCTGCACGCCTTGAACTAGAGGGCTTTCCGGACTCAAGTCCGGGTAATCGCGGTCATAGATTTTTTCTATTTCCAGTCATAAGTGGCTCTGGCTAGATTGCCTCCAGGAACGGAACGCGGTCTCGTCAAGGCTGGAGAGGGAATCGCCCTGCCAGTGGAGGCACGCTGCGATTTTCGCTCCCGAGAAATCCCCGGATACCAGGTCGTATCCATGAACCCGAATTTCCGGTTCAGGCCGTCAAGAAGCAGTGCAGCTTCTTTGCAAGCCCGGGTTACGACAGCGAGTTTAAGTTCCACTGGTGCAAGGCTGACGTGGTGTCAGCCGCAAGTCTGGGGAAAAGATGTCTTTACCATTCATCGAGAGGGCTGGAACTGGCGACGTCAGGTTCGTGTTGAGCCGGCAATTCCCCGCGGCGCAACAGGTCCTGTATGGAATCGAACCGCTGGCGGCCGTCCCTCGCATTCCCGATCGTGCTCCTTCCGCCGGCGAGCAGTATCGCTTTCACTTCGATATGACGCAGTGTATCGGGTGCAAGTGCTGCGTTGTCGCCTGTAATGAACAAAACGGGAATCCGGCGAACATCAACTGGCGTCGCGTCGGCGAGATCGAGGGAGGCTGGTATCCGGACAGCTACCGCCTCTATCTGTCGATGGGATGCAATCACTGCCTCGAACCGTCGTGTTTGATCGGATGTCCCGTCGAGGCTTTCACCAAAGATCCTCTCACCGGCATTGTGCAACACAGCTCCGACGCCTGCATTGGCTGTCAATACTGCACATGGAACTGCTCGTACGGCGTGCCACAGTACAATCCCGACCGCGGCGTCGTCGGCAAGTGTGACATGTGTTACGGACGCCTCACCGATGGCCGGGAGCCCGCTTGCGTCAATGCTTGTCCCGAGGGCGCGATCCGCATTGAGATTGTGAACGCCGCGGAGTGGAACAGCGAGTACTCCAGCGCAAACGCTCCGGGACTGCCCTCCGCCGACGACAGCATCTCCACCACTCGAATTACTCTCCCCGAAAGACTCCCGCCGGACATCCGGAAAGCCGACTACTGGCGCGTGCGGCCAGAGGCTCCGCACTGGCCGCTTGTAGTCATGACAGTGCTGACGCAGCTGTCGGTGGGATCGTTCGCCATGATCTGGCTTCTGCAACTCGTGGGATCGACCAGCCGTCTGAATGCCGCCGCAATCGGCTCCCTCATTTTCGGCGGACTGGCGCTCGCTTCCTCCACCACGCACTTGGGCCGCCCCATCTACGCCTATCGCGCATTGAGGATGTGGAAGCGCTCGTGGCTGAGCCGCGAAGTACTTCTCTTTGGATGTTTCTCTGCGCTGGCGGGACTCTATGCTGCGTCGCTGTGGCTGGGATTGCCCCTCAGCCGGCAACTTGGCGGGGCCACAGCGTTTCTCGGCGCGGCCGGCATCACGGCAAGCGCTTTCATTTATCTGGTGCCTGCGCGCCCATCCTGGAACACAAACTTCACGATTTCCGATTTCTTCCTCACTGCATTGCTTCTGGGACCGTTGTTCCCCGTTGCCATGGGCACTGCCCAGGGACGCCTGCTGACTCTGATCGGAGTTGCTGCAGCTTCAGCGCAACTGCTGAACCAGACGCTGCGCTTCCTGTGGCTGATAGGTTCCGACACGTTTGAACTGCAGGCGTCGGCGCGATTACTGTCCACTTCTCTGGCAGGAACCTTCCTGCTGCGTGGCGCTCTTCTGCTGGCCGGAGGCATTGCTCTGCCGTTGTCCGGCCTGCTGTCCGCTCGATTCGCAGCCATTGTTCTAGCTCTTGCCGGTGAGATTGCCGGCCGCTATCTCTTCTACGTGAGTGTTGTGCCGAAGAACATCGCCGCTCCCTACCTTGCGGGGCAGGAGCGCGCGGCATGAACTTCCTGCGCAAGATCGGCGTCGACATCCTCTCCGGACAGTATTCCTATGCTGACGATCCTCAGCACGGACACACCTCGGCGCAGAAAATCCCGGACCGTTGGATACCCACCACCTGCGGATACTGCTCCGTAGGATGCGGAATGTTTGTCGGTGTGAAGGAAGGCCGTGCAGTGAGCGTTCGCGGCAATCCACATCACCCGGTGAATCTAGGGAAACTCTGCCCCAAAGGTCTTTCGGAACACTACACGCTGGAGGCGCCAAACCGCGCCCGGACTCCTCTGCTCAGGAGAAACGGCAAGCTGGTCCCGGTCAGCTGGAACGACGCGCTCGGCACAATGCTCGAGAGATTCCGCACCACGCAGGAACGCTATGGCCGGGACTCTCTCGGTGTCATCAGCACCGGCCAACTTGTCACCGAAGAGTTTTATGCTCTCGGGAAGCTCGTGCAACTCGGGTTGGGCACCAGAAACTACGATGGCAATACCACTTTGTGCATGGCCAGTGCCGTCTCTGGTTATAAGCGGTCGTTTGGCAGCGACGGCCCACCCGGAGCCTACGAGGACCTACAGAAGGCGGACGTCATTTTCCTGATCGGCGCCAACATCGCCGAGAACCATCCCATTCTTTGCCAGCATCTGGAAGCCAATCTCAGGAAGACTCTCATCGTCGCCGATCCACGCGTCACCAAGACGGCGATGATGGCGGATCTGTTCCTCCCTCTGAAGCCGCGCTCCGACATCGCTCTGGTGAACGGAATCATCCATGTGTTAATTCAGACAGGTCAGATCGACTGCGAGTTCGTCGCGAACCACACGCGCGGATTCCCCGAACTCGCAACGTTCGTCGAGAGGTACACGCCACAACACGTCTCCCAAATCACTGGCCTGAGCGAGGACCTGATTCTCAAGACGGCATACCTTTACGGGAACGCCCAGGCCGCGTTCATCGGATGGACGATGGGCGTCAACCACAGCACCCAGGGCGCCGAGACCGTAAATGCAATCAACAATCTGGCATTGATCACGGGCAATATCGGTCGCGCAGGTGCGTCTCCTTTCTCCATCACCGGGCAATGTAACGCTATGGGAACTCGTGAAACTGGTTTCACGTCAAGCCTTCCCGGATACCGCAAATTCGAAAATGCCCGCGATCGGGAAGACTTGGCTGCTCTCTGGGGTATCTCAGCGGATCGCATTCCCACATCGCGTGGCCTCGCCTACCCCGACATCATCGAGGCGGCCGTCAGCAAAAAGATCCGCGCCCTCTGGGTTATTGCGACGAATCCCATCGTTTCCTTTCCAAACATCGACGTGCTGAAACAGGGCCTTGAGACCTTGGATTTCCTCGTCGTTCAGGACGGATTCCATCCCACGCCCACTACAGAACTCGCGCACCTGGTTCTGCCGGCGGCGATCTGGGGTGAAAAAGAGGGTACGTATACCAACTCCGAGCGTCGCGTCAGCAAGGTAAATCTCGCTGTCGATCCGCCGGGTGAGGCAAAGACCGACCTCGATATTTTCCTCGCGATCGCCGAAAAGCTCGGTTGTCGCGAAGAGCTCTTTCCTGGCTGGACAGGCCCCCGGGACGCCTTTGAGGAATGGAAGCGCATTTCAAAGGGCCGCCTCTGCGACTATTCCGGCCTGACCTACGAGTTGATCGAGCAATACAACGGAATCCAGTGGCCATTCCCCGAAGGGACGCCGGAAGTAACGACGAGCCGCCTCTACGAAACCGGAAAGTTCTCAACGGCAGACGGCAAGGCACAACTTTTCTGCGTTGAGTGGACTCCATTTCCCGAGCAACCGAGCGCCGAGTTTCCCCTCGTCCTGAACACCGGACGCACGGTCGAGCACTGGCATACCCGCACCAAGACAGGCCAGGTTCCGATTCTCGAGCGTATGTCGCCGAGCGCATGGCTGGAAATGAATACGCGTGACGCTCGAGCCCTGCGTTTAAGGCCCCACGATCGCGTGGACGTCATCTCCCGCCGGGGCCGCATCAGGAATATCGAATTACGCGTAACCGAGACCGTAGCGCCCGGCCAGGTCTTCATGCCGTTTCATTTCGTGAAGACCAACGCGAACCAGGTCACGCAGAGCGCATTTGACCCCATTTCGCGCGAACCCAACTACAAGCAGTGTGCGGTCTTGGTGCAGCTGAGCTGTACTCGCAAGAATCAACGCAAGTCCGGGTTGTGTACCCCAATCCTCAGCGGAGGTGAATGAGTGGAGCGACTAGTGGTCGTCGGAAATGGTATGGCGGGCGTAGCCTGCGTCGAGCAGATCCTCCGCCACTCGCCGAAGTTCGACATCACGATCTTCGGCGACGAGACCCACGTCAATTACAACCGCATCCTGCTCTCCTCGGTGCTGGCCGGCGAAAAGTCGGACGACGATATCGTTCTCAACGGACTCGATTGGTATCAGCGCAACCACATTGATCTCCGTCTCGGCGTGCGCATTGTGGGCGTGGATTCTATGGCAAAGACGGTCACCGGTGATGACGGGAGCGTGACGAAGTTCGACAAGCTTCTGCTCGCTACGGGAAGCATGCCGCTCATCCCATCGATCGACGAAGTGAAGAAGGATGGTGTCTTCGTATTCCGCAACCTCGACGACACCCGCGCTCTGCTGGAACGCTGCCGCCCCGGCTTGAAGGTAGTGGTGATCGGCGGCGGCCTGCTCGGTTTGGAAGCGGCTCGTGGGCTTCAAGTGCAGGGATGCGACGTGACCGTCGTCCATCTGATGGACTGGCTTATGGAACGGCAACTCGATGTCACGGGCGGCGGCTACCTTGCCGCAAAGATGAATCAGTTGGGTATCACGGTATTGCTGGGCCTGAGCACAACCGCGATTCTCGGGAACGGGAAAGTCGAGGGCGTCCAGTTTAAGGGCGGAGGCAGCATTCCGGCGGATCTCGTCGTGATTGCGGCGGGCATTCGTCCGAACGTGGGGCTCGGGCAGGAGGCCGGTCTCGAAGTGAAGCGCGGCATTGTGGTCAACGATTACATGGAGACATCGCATCCCGACATCTTCGCCGTCGGCGAATGCGTGCAGCACGACGGCATCTGTTACGGCCTCGTTGCCCCGCTCATCGAGCAGGGAAAAGTGCTGGCCGCCACCATCACCGGAAACAAAGGCCCCAAGTATCAAGGCAGCGTGCTGGCGTCCAAGCTCAAGATCATGGGGGTCGATGTCTTCTCCGCCGGCGAGGTGGGCGACAAACTCGATGGCTCCGAGGTCATTCGCTACGAAGATCCCGCCCTCGGCATCTACCGCAAACTCACGCTCAAAAACAGCAAACTCGCGGGCGTCATCCTTGTGGGCGACACCGCCGATAGCCACCGCTACATGGATTGGCTCCGCACGCAACACGACCTGGCTCCCTTGCGCCGTCAGCTCCTGTTTCCCGCTCCCTCCGAAGACACGGGAATCGGCGTCGCTCAAATGGCGGACAGCGAGACCGTCTGCGGCTGTATGGGAGTGACCAAGGGCGCGATCATCCACGCCATCCACGAGAAGGGCGTAAACACTCTTGCACAATTGAAGGAATGCACGCGCGCCTCTACCGGATGCGGAAGTTGCTCCGGGCTGTGCCAGTCTTTGCTGAAGGCCGTCGTGCCGGAGTTTGAAGAGGAAGTAAGGAAAACGATCTGCAGGTGCATTCCGTTCTCCGAGGACCAGCTTCGCGACGTCCTTCGCAGCCAGCATCTGAAGAGTGTGCAGGAGGTGCTTGAAATCTATGGCAATGGCATCGGTTGCGAAGTCTGCAAGCCCGCTTTGAGCTACATGCTCGACATGCTCTGGTGCGGCGACCACGAGGAAGACCGTTCGGCGCGCTTCATCAACGATCGCGTGCACGCCAACATCCAGAAAGACGGAACGTTTTCGGTCGTGCCTCGCATTCGTGGCGGCGTTACATCTCCCGGCGAACTGCGGCGCATCGCGGATGTTGCCGACAAATATCGCGTCCGCATGGTCAAGATCACCGGTAGCCAGCGTATCGACCTGCTGGGTGTAAAGAAAACCGATCTCCCAAAAGTATGGGCTGATCTCGGAATGCCTTCCGGCCAGGCCTATACGAAGGGCGTTCGCATGGTGAAGACTTGCGTGGGCACCGACTTCTGCCGGTTCGGCGTGCAGGATTCGACCAGTGCCGGCATTGAACTCGAACGACGGTTCGAAAATCTCTTTACCCCGCACAAGGTGAAGATGGGCGCAGTCGGGTGCCCCCGCAATTGCGCCGAAGCAACGGTCAAGGATATCGGACTGGTCGGACAGGAGGGCAGCTGGCAAGTCGTGGTCGGCGGAGCGGCCGGGAAGAAGGTCCGTAAAGCCGATCTGCTGTTGACCGTCGAGACCACCGAACAGGCTCTGGAAGCAGCCGCTCTCTTCTTCCAATACTACCGCGAGGGTGCGAACTATCTCGAACGTACGTACGACTTCGTGGAGAGACTCGGCATAGAAAAGGTCCGGAAGGACACTGTGTATGCACGCGATACCGTTAAGAGCGGTTTGCTCGAGCGACTTCGTAAATCGAAAGAGCATTCCAGCGACGCGTGGCTCGAGCGCGACACACCTCACAATCCGACGCAGTTCGTCCAAATCAAGCCCCTGGAGGAAGTCTTTGCATGAGCCACACCAATACGTGGGTTCGCATCGCCTATTGTCGGGACATCCCGCTGCGTGAAGGCCGCGCGGCGAAGGTCGGTAACCGGGAGATCGCAATTTTCAATCTCGGGGACCGTTTCCTCGCTGTCGACAATCATTGCCCGCACAAGGGCGGTCCTTTGGCCGATGGACTCGTCTCGGGCACAACCGTCGTCTGCCCGCTCCACGCGTGGAGGTTGAGCCTCGACACGGGCAAAGGTGTCAACGGTCCCAGTGCGTCAAGTTGCGTAGAGACCTTTCCGACGCGAGTGGAGTTCGGGGTCGTTTTGCTGGATATCTGCAACATACGCACGGAGGGTGGAGAGCCTTCACGCAAAGAAGTGCCGGCGCTGTGCGTACAACCGGGCGAAATCGCCGGCACGAACGATTACTCGTCCGCAGCCGAAGCCTGATTCCCGGTTCCGCAACGGCTCTGCAACTGCCCAAATTCTTACTTTGCGCCACGACCGAAGGAGATGTGTATGGACTATGTTTATCGGAAGGAACTTCTGCCCGAGTTCGATAGCGACGGCCAGGCCACACGCATCCGGCTGCTGAACTTCTCCACGGCACCGATGCGCGCTTTCCATCTCTCGTGGATTGCTTTTTTTCTCAGCTTCATCGCTTGGTTCGGAATTGCTCCGTTGATGGCTATCGTTCGGGACGATCTGAAGCTCACCAAGGCGCAGATTGGAAACACGGTTATTGCCTCCGTTGCGATCACCATCTTCGCGCGCCTGCTGACCGGCTGGCTGTGCGATCGCTTCGGACCACGCCGAACATATTCCGCGCTGCTAATCTTTGGTGCACTGCCAGTAATGGGAATCGGTCTTTCCCATAGCTATCACTCCTTCCTTTTGTTTCGACTCGCAATAGGACTGATCGGGGCGTCATTCGTCACCACGCAGTACCACACGTCCGTGATGTTCTCCCGTTCGGTCGTCGGTGCCGCGAACGCGGTCACTGCCGGTTGGGGCAATCTTGGCGGTGGCGTTGCCCAATGGGTCATGCCCCCGCTGTTTGGCGCATTCGTCGGCTTCGGCATAGACAAGTTCCTGAGCTGGAGGTTGGCGATGATCGTTCCCGGCGCGCTCTTGTTTGTCACCGGCATCGCGTATTACCGGCTCACGGAAGATACGCCCGACGGCCGCCCGTTTGCTCCCCGCATCGGCGGCGCCGCGTTTTGGGAGGCCGCCGGCGACTATCGCGTATGGCTCCTTTTTCTTCTCTATGGCGCGTGCTTTGGAGTCGAGATCACGGTGGATAACGTCGCTGCGCTGTACTTTAAAGACTCGTTTCACGTGTCGCTGAAGATCGCGGGGCTTCTCGCGAGTCTGATCGGCATGATGAACCTTTTCGCCCGCGCCCTCGGCGGGATCGCAGGCGACTGGGCGGGAAACAAGTGGGGATTAAGTGGCCGGTCTCGTCTCCTCGGATTCACCATCATCCTCGAAGGCCTACTGATGGCCTTATTCTCGCGCCTGACAATTCTCGGCCCGGCCACCGTCGCGTTCCTTCTTTTTGGATTGTTTGTCTGCATGGCCTGCGGATCGACCTTCGCGATCGTTCCCCTGATTCGTCCGCGTGCCGTAGGATCCGTCTCCGGCATCGTTGGCGCAGGAGGAAATTTTGGCGCTGTTGTCTCTGCCATGCTCTTCAAATCCGAGAGCCTGTCCGCCGCGAGTGCATTCCTGCTCCTGGGCTGTATTGTCGCGGCCACCTCCTTTTGCGCACTCGCGCTGCCCTTCAGAGAGTCGAGCGTGTCGATCCCCGATGGCAGCGCGCGGCCTGCTCTCATGTCCGCTGACTAAACATCAGACTGGAGTGCTTGTCATGAAACCGCCATTCAGCTCAGCGCTTCTGCTGTCTGGCGCGGCGTACGGCCAGATCCGTTCCCTTTTCGAAGGCGTCGAGAGGATGCCACAAGCCCAGACCTTGGACGCAGTCAGCACCTCGGTCGGTCCCCTGACTTCGGAGAACTGCGGGGCCGAGGGCTCAACGTGGACACCGAGTGCTCCCACCCGAAAGTGCGATTCCTGGTAGAAGAGTAAGCAGGAAAAGGTCCCGATTTCCTCAAGGCAAAACGCACAGCCGGAAGGCAGACTTATCCATGACCGCAAACCTACATCCTCTGTTTTTGAATTTGAGAAATCGCACCTGCGTCGTTGTGGGTGGGAGAGAAATGGCCGAGGCAAAGGCTCGAGAGCTTCTGGACGCTGGCGCCCGAATCCGTCTGATTGCTCCTGAAGTGACGCATCAGATTTCCGCGTGGGCACAGGCTGGGTTCCTGGAGTGGGAGCCTCGTGCTTATGCGAACGGCGACCTGCGGGATGCCTTTCTTGTCGTAGTGATCGCGGATTCCGACACCAATGCTCGCGTTTTTGCAGATGCGGAGAAGCAAAATACTTTCTGCAATGCTGTGGATGACATGCCGCACTGCAGTTGCTATGCGTCAGCGGTCGTGAGGCGTGGTCTGCTGCAGATCGCTATTTCCACGGCAGGGAACAGTCCGGCGCTGGCTCAGCGATTGCGAAAAGAGCTCGAACGGCAGTTCAGCGAAGAATATGGACCGTGGGTCCAGCAACTGGGAGAAATGCGCGCCCTTCTTCAGAATAAGAAGATGGCGGCCGAAACGCGGCGCAAGATTCTCCACGATCAAGCCAGCGTCGCGGCATTCGAAGGGTTCCGCACGACACATTGCCGGGAAGGCGATGGTCATCCTTCGGTGAAGATTCCAGAAGGCTCGGGAAACACCCCGTGAGTAGGGATGGTCTGAAGAAGCTGCGGCCGGAACTCCCTGACAATGCCTTCCTCACCGTCTCTCCTACAATGAGTACGCACGGAGAAGGCAGAACGGGCGCATCGTGCAGAGATCCGAGCCTTGTTTCATACCACTGCTCGTCCGGGTTCGACACCTTCGATATGATCGCGCACGGTGTCGATTCGCTCAACCCGGCGCGGCGCAGATCCTCCGCCACTCCCTCGTACTTTCCCGGCATATAGACGACCACGGTAGTTCGGCCGTCGATGAGTGCGGGCCAATCGGATTTCTGTTTTCCATATCCGCTGTGCGCGCTGACAAAAGGAAGCTGATCGGCCCGTCGCCGGTCGGTCAGCGAGACTCGAATTTTCGCTGCTGCTGCCAGACTGGCCGTCACTCCTGGGATGACCTCCACCTCAATCCCTGTGTGGCGCAGCACATCAATTTCTTCTGCGGCGCGTCCGAAGATCGACGGATCACCACTCTTCAGACGCACAACAATTTCTCCCGCCGCCGCAAACCGCACCAGCAAGTCGTTGACCTCGTCCTGGGTGATGTTCTTCCGTCCGCAGCGCTTGCCAACGTTCAGGACTTGCGCCCGCGGAGAAACCAGCGCCAGGACTTCCGCCGAAACCAAAGCGTCATGCAGAACGACGTCTGCCGAACCGAGCGCGCGAGCTGCCTTTAGCGTAAGCAGCTCCGGATCCCCCGGCCCCGCTCCCACAAGATAGACTTTTCGTCGCGTTTGCGAATCAGGATTACCGAACAAGAATCACCTTGTCAGAGCGGACGTGCCCCACACTCGCCTCGCTGCAGTGATCTGGGTCGAACTCTGCAATTCATAGATATAAGATCTCCCTCCAATTGGGAAATCGAAACTATTGATGGCTCATATCAACTTTTAAACGGTTTTGACCGCGAATGGGCATCGTGCCCTGGAATCGAATTTGGCCAATTTTGCCCCATGGAGGCTCACTGAGCGGGAATCGTCAATTCGCGGCGAAACGCAAGGCTGGCAAGGAACTGCAGGAAAAGATTGGAGGCGCGGGTCGGAATCGAACCGACGCATAAAGGTTTTGCAGACCTCTCCCTTACCACTTGGGTACCGCGCCCCTTATTTAGACAGATTTCCGTCCAAAAAAACTCCACCTGTAACCGCCAGGTGGGGGCAGAAATCTGGAGCGGGAGACGGGATTTGAACCCGCGACTTCGACCTTGGCAAGGTCGCACTCTACCACTGAGTTACTCCCGCTCGATCTCAGAAATTATACCGCATTTGCTATCGGACCGGCCCCCCACCAAAGTGGTCCGAGATCACGCAATGATGACGACAGTACTGTTGAGCTTACGGCTCGACTGGACAGTCGGGGGCGGCTATGCCTACATCAATCAGGTCATTTCGACTTCGATTCTCTTTGCTTTCGGATCGAGTTTCACGATGCGGAAACTGCGCACCTGGCCAGAGCGTGCGGGTTCTGGCTTCGGCGCGCCACCGGCGCCGGTTTTCCATTTTGCTTGCAGCATCGAACTGAGCGATGAGAGATCGGCTTTGGATTCTTTCGGGGCTTCGGCTTTTGCGGGCGTGGTAGAGGCCATTTTGCAAGTCGCGTGAATGCCATCGCCGAGTTCGACCCGTGCCTGTGTGGAATCGTCCATGAGGCGGCCGGTGACCGTGTCGCCCACCTTGTGTTCGGCGATGTATTCGTCGATGCCGGTTGGAACCAGCTGCTTCATACTGAGGCGCATCTGGCGTTTTTCGGGATCGATGGCGACGACCTGCGCCTGCACGACCTGGCCCACGCGTAGCACGTCGGCGGGCTGGTTGATGCGTTTCTCAGCGCTTATCTCGCTGACGTGGACCATGCCCTCGACTCCCTCGGCAAGCTGCACGAAAGCGCCAAACTTCGTGAGGCTCGTGACCGGACCCTGAATCGCCGAGCCCACCGGGAAGCGCTGCGGTGCATCTGCCCACGGATCTCCCAGTGCCTGCTTCAGTCCCAGCGAAAGGCGGCGTTCGGCGGCGTTTACCTGAAGCACGACGACTTCCACGGTCTCACCCTGCTTGACTACGTCGCTGGCCTTGCGCAGTTTGCCCTTCGACCACGACATTTCGGAAATGTGGATAAGGCCTTCGATGCCGGGCTCAAGCTCGACGAAGGCGCCGAAGTCGACGAGACGCGTGACTGTGCCGCGCACGCGGTCTCCGGCTTTGTATTTTTGCGCAACGGCATCCCACGGGTGCGCTTGCAGTTGCTTCAGGCCGACGGAGATACGGCGCTTGTCGCCTTCGCTGTTGAGCTTGAGTACTTTGACGTCGATCTGCTGGCCAACCGAGAGCACGTCGGCAGCTTTGCCGATGCGGCTCCAGGAAATATCGCCAACGTGCAACAACGCGTCGACTCCGCCAATGTCGATGAAGGCGCCGTAGTCGGTGAGGCTGCGAACAGTGCCGCTGACGGTCGCGCCTTCCGCGATTTGCGAGTAGAGACGATCTTTGGCGACGCGCTCTTCTTCTTCGGCGACGGCGCGGCGGTCGACGACGACATCTTCTTCGGCGACGTCGAGCTTGATGATGCGGCAGCGGATTTCCTGGCCGACCAGGTTTTCCATCTCGGCGGCTTCGCGCACTCCGCTGCGCGAGGCGGGCATGAAGGCGCGAACGCCGACATCGACGCTGAATCCGCCTTTGACGACTGCGGTCACCGTCCCGAGAATGGCGGACTTGTCGGCGAAAGACTTTTCGAGCGCCGACCAATCCATGGGGCGCTCGACTTTGAATCGCGAGAGTTCGTAGTAGCCGTCGGGATCGCGGCCTTTTACGGCGACCTGGACCTGATCTCCGGGCTTCAGCGTTTCGCCTTGCAGCGCAGTGATGGGAAGAACGCCTTCCGACTTGTAGCCGATGTCGAAGAAAACCGACTCGGCGGTCACGGCGATCACCGTGGCCTTGAGCTGCCTGCCGTCTTCGGCTTTGCGCTGATGGCTCTTTTGATATTGCGAGAGGATGTCGCCGAAATTCTCGGTGGTTTCGGCGGCAGGCTGGGTTGCAGGAGTTTCTGGGTTGGACATGAAAGATTGCGGCCTCAAGAGAGGAAATAAGAATTACTAGAATAGCATTCTGGCTGGGGCGTCGTTATCGATGGCGTCATCCCGAGCACGGCCGTTTTGGTAGACCCCCGGCTTCAGCCGGGGGCGAGCGCAGCGAGGTGGAGCGAGGGATCTCCCCCACAGTGCACACTCGCGGGAGATTCCTCGGACCGCTGGAAAAAACGCGGTCCTTCGGAATGACGCCGCGTTATAGAAGATTTCGAGCTGAGCCACGACGACAAGAGTTCAGTGCGCGACCCACTGCGGATCCTCTTCCGGCTTGACGATTTGGCCGTCGCGCATATGGATGATACGGTCGCCGAACTTTGCAGCTTCGGGATTGTGCGTGATCATCAGCACCGTCTGACCCAATTCCTGGTTGGAGCGGCGCAGCATGCCGAGCACGGTATCTGAATTTTTCGAGTCCAGGTTGCCAGTCGGTTCGTCGGCGAGGACGATCGCTGGCTTGTTGATCAGCGCCCGGGCGAGCGCGACCCGCTGCTGCTCGCCGCCGGAGAGTTCTGATGGACGATGAATCAGTCGCTTGGACAAACCCAGCAGATCGGTGATGCGGTCGAAATAGGCGGAATCCAGATTGCCGTTTCCTGAGATTTCCCGCGCGATCAGGATGTTGGAGCGGGCATCGAGAGTAGGCAACAGATTAAATTTTTGAAAAACGAAGCCGATTTTCCGCTTGCGCATGCGGGTGCGCTCGGCGTCGGAGAGTTGCGCCAGGTCATCGCCATCGAGCACGACGCTGCCGCCATCGGCGCGGGTGAGGCCGCCGAGCAGATAGAAGAGAGTGGATTTTCCGCTGCCCGAGGGGCCGACGACGCTGACAAACTCGCCTTTTTGCACGGTGAAGGAGATGCCGCGCAGCGCCTCGACCTCAATTTTGCCTACGTGGTAGGTCTTACGCAGGTTCCTGGCTTCTATGAATGCACTTCCGGATGCTTCGCCCATGCCTAGCAGAATCTTACACGATGAGCATGGGCGGCCGGGCCATTCGACCGATCAGGCGCGCAAGAGCTAGGCAACGCCGATCTGGCTAGGCGCGGCTAGCGGGCGCTGGTGCAAGCGCTTTGGCCCGCGCTTTTTCACCAGCAAGAGGCGCACGCGCTCCAGCAGATCGACGGGCGCATACATGCCTTTGGTGAGAAAAACATCGGCCTTCGAGTCGTGATCGTAGATGCGAATTTTGCTCGAGATCAGAATGGCCGGCGTCACCGGCGACAGATCTTTGATTTTCGCGATCAGTTGCGGTCCATCCAGACCGGGCATGGCCATGTCGGCAATGACCAGGTCGATCCCGCCCTGTTCGAAACGAGCCAGCGCTTCCTCCCCGCGCGAGAAACTGGCTACGCGGTAGCCGCGGGTTTCCAGCATGATTTTGCGGTGGGAGAGAGACTGTTCGTTGTCGTCTACACACAGAATCGTGCGCTTCGGTTTCATTAGCCTTCGTGCATCGATGGGCGCGACTCGAGAGGGTGGATCGCAACCAACGAACGCTTTTCTCAATATGAAGAATGTCGGAGCGAGATGCATCCTATAGGGAAAAACGTTGCGCTGTAAAGTGCCGCGGATGCTAATGGCGCTTTCCGGCTATTGCTTTTTGCGCGAGTGATTGCGTTGCGCGTTTCCCGTGGCTTGGAGCGCGAGCTAGAGAAAAACTTCCCCGCGCATGACTTCAATCGCGTGGCCTCCGACGCGCACGTTAACTACACGGTTATCGTTGCGCGAGGCGCGAACAAAAATTCGGCTGGGCCGCTGCATCTCGATGCCTTGCTCGATGAGAACGCGCTCGTCCGGCTGAGCGACGCCGTGCGCGGCCATCCACGCGGCGGCGCATCCGGCTGCTGAACCGGTGGCAGGATCTTCGCCATTATAGAAAAGCATGCGAGCGTGCAGACTGGCCGAAGGATCGACGGTTTCACGCGATACGAAGTAGAAGAATTTTCCGCCAGTTTTTTCAAGATATTCCGTGCCGCGGGCCAGATCGATGTGCAAATTCTGGATTGTTGCCAGAGATGCGAGAGGCACGACGGTGTACGCCAAACCGGTGGACACGGTCTCGATCGGAAGTGAAGAGTCGAAACTGCCGGGTGCGAGTCCGATTGCACGGGCCACAGTTTCGCGATCGTGCTGTGTGGTGAAGATCGGATCGACTTGAGTCATCTCGCCAAAGGTCGGTTGTCCGGGCGAGTCTTCGAAGCGAACCGGTACTTTGCCGACGTTGAGATCGAGGAAGAGCTCTTTCGCGCTGGACGTTCCCCGCAGCGAAAATGCTGTGCCAAGCGTAGGGTGCCCGGCGAACGGCAACTCTTCCTGTACGGTGAATATTTTCACGCGGGTGCCGTGCGTTTTTTCTACGGCCGCTTCGCGAGGCAGGATGAAGGTGGTTTCCGAGAGATTCATCTCGCGGGCGATGGCCTGCATTTCAGAATCGGTCAGGCCGCGGCCATCAGAAAAAACCGCCAGCGAATTGCCTTCGAGCGCTTTGCTGGAAAATACATCCCACTGCGACATGGAAAAGCGGCGTTGTGTGGGCATTCAATGCTCCGGGAGAAAGTAACGACGCCAAGAAGATGCCAGCAGAAGGCCGCGCGATGCAGGAAATGTGCGCGCCGCCGCGACGGAAACGGTGTTGTGCCGTTGACAGCGGCTGGCGCGGATTTTATGCTAACTACATGTTGCTGCCTGCCACCGCCGCCATGGGTTGTTGTTGTCCGGCGTGTGGGTAGGGAGCCAGCAGGATTCTTCCCACCCACCTGAAGCGAGCGGGTGGGTTCCTCATCATCTATCCGCCAGCCGGGACCGGGTCGGGCCAATTTTCTAAATCTTGTTTTCGAAGTCTCGATGATTCGAATCACTGAGGAGATACCATGAGCACCGCAACTGAAACGAACAGCATTCCGCGTATTAACGACACTGCTCCCGACTTTACGGCTCAGACCACGCAAGGCGAAGTGCATTTTCATGAATGGATCGGCGATGGCTGGGCAATTTTGTTTTCTCATCCCAAGGACTTCACCCCGGTATGCACTACCGAGCTAGGGGCAATGGCGAAGCTGCAGCCGGAATTCGCCAAGCGCAACA
Source organism: Candidatus Solibacter sp. (assembly GCA_035501655.1). Lineage (GTDB taxonomy): Bacteria > Acidobacteriota > Terriglobia > Terriglobales > Acidobacteriaceae > Sulfotelmatobacter. Next base: position 41,506 of record DATJVU010000031.1, on the reverse strand, counting down.
CGAAAATCATCGGACTGAGTGTCGATCCGGTACAGGATCACGAGAAGTGGAAAGCCGATATTGAAGAAACGCAGGGCGCCACGGTCAACTATCCGATGATCGGCGATCCGCAACTCAAGGTCGCCAAGCTGTATGGCATGCTGCCTGCCGATTCCGGTGAAACCAGCACGGGCCGTACGGCTGCCAACAATGCGACGGTTCGCACCGTCTTTGTCGTCGGGCCGGACAAGAAGATCAAGCTGCAGCTCAGCTATCCCATGACGACCGGCCGCAACTTTGACGAAATCCTGCGAGTGATCGACTCGCTGCAACTCACCTCCAAGCATCAGGTGGCGACGCCGGCGAATTGGAAGCAGGGCGACGACGTCATCATCAGCGGATCGGTGTCGAACGAAGACGCGCAGAAGAAGTATCCGAATGGCTGGAAGTCCCCGAAGCCGTACCTGCGGATTGTTCCCCAACCAAAGTAGAACCGTAGAAGTCTAAGAGCGGATCAGACGGGAGAGTCGCGACATCGTCAGGCTCTTCCGTCCTCTTTTTGCACGTGTTGTGCAGAATCTTTCATCTTGACAAGCACAACAGTTTGTTTAGACTTCGGTCGATTGTGATCAAGTCTCGCCATTCCCCGGCGAGCGGGTCGATCCGCTATTGCTAGAGTGGTGCGGTTCGATTCTTGAAGCCCTGCGGTCCGTTAAGGCTGCACGTTCCAACCTAAATCGCAAGCCCCCTCAAAAAGGAGCTACTCAATGAAAGGCAAAATTGCCTTGCTGTGCGTCTTGTTGTTTGCAGTCAGCCTGTCGGCGTTTGCCGCTAACCCGCCGATTCCGAAGTTCACCGGCTCGTGGAACATCACCGGGTATCTCGAGCCCGGCCTTACCAGCCCCTACACCTATTGCTTTGACTTTACGAACACGGGAGGTGTTCTCGGCTTCACCAATAGCGGCACATGGAATGTTCCGTCGTACAGCGCCGGCTGGTCGGGTGAATGGTATGTGAATGGCGATGAGATCATCATTCATGGCGTGGCCGCGGGCGATTTCATTTTCTCGTGGAAGGGCAGCATTCAGAACGCCCAGAAGATCGCCGGCCGCCAGGTGGAATTCTTCATCACCGGCGCGACCGACACCGCGGGAACTTTCTCGGGAACAAAGATCAGCGGATCGTGCCCGGCTGCTGTCTCGAAGGGCGGAGATCCGGCGAAGTAGTTTGAAATTGTGTGTGGGCTAATCTGGGCGGGGAGACTGTGAGGCGTCCGCGCGTTTTTGTTTGAGAGATTCTGGATGAATGTGCTCGGTCAGGATGTTTAACATTGACGGGGACATGTCCTGCAGTAACCTGTGAGGTAAGGCGCAATAGCGAATACTTGATTGCAGCGCAATATTGCGTCGAGGGTGACTTATGCAAAGACTCGGGCTAACCATTTTGTTTCTCGCCGGTTTAACCGCTGCAGTTTTTTCGCAGACCAGTTCCGCCGGTCAAAGATCGTTGCCGACGCATCCTTCCACTACAGAGATGAGCGCGATCGTGAATCTCAGGAAGCTTGCAATGGCAGAATCCGCCTATGCGATGAGCCATACGCAGGAGGGGTTCGCCTGCGACGCGCAGGTCTTGACCAAGCTGGAATGGCCGAATTCGCCGACTCACGCCAAGCTCGTAGATGCGGCGTTCTTCGGTGGCACGGGTGAATATAAGTTCTCGGCACAGTGCGCGGAGAATTCAAAGCCCGCGGGGAAGCTGAACATTCTCGCCATCCCAGTTGACCCGAGTGCAAACCTCCACACCTTTTGCGCGACCGGAACATTCGGGCCTTACGAAGAGAAGCCGTATTTCTCAACCAGCGAGTTTCCCATTCGCAGCATCGCAGGCGGCACGCCGGAAAGCTGCTTTGTATCAGGCGAGCTTCTGAAGTAGCGAACCGACGATTTCACCAGACCGCGCGAGCCCCGGCTGTTCCTGCATTCGGACGGCCGTTTTAAAGCTGTTCCTCCACCAACTGAAAAACTAACACCATCAACCACAGAGGACACAGAGGGGCCGTCTTCGTTTCAGCATAGGTGCCTGCTACAGGCATTATGATGAGAGCGATAATCGAGGGCACGGAAGCGCATGCGGTCCGGTGATCGTCCCGGTCTTCAAAACCGGCGGGCGGCAGGTGACCCTGTCGCCGGTGGGTTCGACCCCCACTCGCTTCCGCCAACTCTTGCCGCGATTCGCCGGAATTTCTGTCTCGTCTCGCTGCTGATTTCGCACCGTGTGACGCGAATGGGGAAGGATTAATTTGACAGATCGAGGATATCGTCCCAACCGACGGGATCAGGCTCTCGCTCTGGCTCTCTTTCGCGTCCTTCATCGGCGAGGAGCACGATGGCGACGTGCAAGGCCTCGATCTCTTTCTTCAACTGGCGAAGTTCTTCCTGCTTGCGCCGAAGCCCGGTGAAAATCAAACGCGGATCGCACGTGTAAGCAGGCGCTGGCGGTGGTTGGGGCAGCGCGGGACGAGCCGATTGCGGCAGCATTTTCGCCGGAGCCGGCACTTCGTCGTCGGGCGGAAGCTGCGTGAGAAATTCGAGTCCCAGGCGATTGCCGATGCGATTGCGCACGACCGCAGTGACGCGGGAGCGCGCGGAAGTCGGGAACTGAATCTGCATCAGATCGCCGGGCCGGAGGGGAACGGTTGCGCGCAGGGCCATGCCGGCGCGGCTGATGTCAGTACCACGGCCGGGAAGGGGCGTGGTCAGGACTCCATTGAGCCCGACGATGCACACGGGCAGGTCGACCCGATAGCGCGGCCAGCGGCGCGTGTTTTGGGGGAAGGCCGATACTTGTTCCATCGTTATTTCAACTCCGCGGCAGCCGGTGGCTGTAGCGTTAGTAGTGCTGTGCCATCGTTCGCTATTTCAATCGGCCAGAGCAGGGCTGGGAGCAACATCGCTCCGCAGACCGGAAACGAACACAAAATGGGCCGCGAAGTGGTGGGCAGGTAGATTCTGCGTGCCAACCTTAGATTTTTCAAATTACCAACGTTCAGTTCGGCGTGTGATTACGGTAGGGCAACGGACGACGGAAGAGAGTCGAAAGGACGACCTTGACGTGCCCTTCTCTTCGGGGAGGCTCGCAGCCGAAATTTACTTCAGAAGATGGGAACTCAGGAGGTAGAGGGCGCTGCCGAGGCACAGCGTGCCGGCAAGCATTCCGAGGACAACTCGAAAGACACCGCGACGCCGAGGTTTTTGTTGCGCCAGGGCAGCACGGTATTTCTGAATCCAGGCTTGTTCGACGGGGTCCGCAAAGGGCTGCGAGGAAGAATGCACGACTGCCCGCAACCTGCGCTGATCCTCCGCTTCGAGAGCGACAAAGCGGAAGGGCTGGCGAAAGGTGGCGACTGGACTCAACATCTCGGCGGAGCCGGTTACGGGGCCATTCTGCGTGAGGAACATCAAGCGAATGCGGGAGCCCTGGCCCAACATGTTCGTCATGTTGAGCAAGCCACCGGTCAGAGAGATTGTTTCCAGTTGACCGCGGGAGTGCTTTCCATTGGGCAGGCGAAGGACGGCAGGAGTGATGTCGTTGAGCCGGACGCGCGGACTACGCCAGCTATCCCGTGACTGGAGGAGTTGAGTCATGGCACAAGAAAATTATCGTATCCCGACGGGGGACGTAGAAGATTACGGAAGGTCTTGCACCGGGCAAGTTACCTAAGTATGAAAAAGACTTGGGAGAGAAGGCCTCGGACTAGCGAATCTCGTTCAGGGCTTCTCGTCCTATACAAAATGGGTGCGTTTGTTTTATCGAAACGCTTTGCAATCAGAAGTGAAATGTCGCACGCGTTTCCCTCATGTTTGGCCTGTCTTGTTTTGAAGGGTGCGACTACCTTCTCTACCAAAAGCTATAGCGGGACAAAATGCGGTCTACAGCTTTTGAAAACGTAGCTGCACGATGCCAGTCGTGAAGTGTCACAGACTCGCCATGAGAAAGTTTCAAAGTCCTTGATTCCTCAATTGTCGAGCTAGCTCCTTATTGTCTTCGCGCGAAATCGCGCGGTTTGGCTGCGCGGTTGCACCATCACATCGCTCGGGTTGTCGAGTACGTCTGAGGAGATGTGAAAACAATGAAGCGCATGTCTTCTGTAGTAGTAGTGTCAATGGCCCTGTTGTTAAGCGTTGTGTTGCCTGCACACTTGCACGCACAAACCGCCGCGATGAGCGGCACCATTACCGATTCCTCCGGCGCCGTCGTTGAGGGAGCGCAGGTCACAGTGCGAAACCTTGCCACCAACTTATCGCGCACCGCGACCAGCAGCGCGACGGGAGCGTATTCGCTCACCAATCTTGAAGTCGGCAGCTACGAGGTCACCGCGAAAAAAGAAGGATTCAAGACCTTCCGGTTGCCGAGCGTGGATCTGTCCGTGTCCCACGTATCGACCATCGATGCCGTGTTGGTGGCGGGCGCCACCAGTGAGGAAGTCACAGTGCGCGGCGACACGGTCGCGCCCATTGATCTGGAGACGTCGCAGGTGAGTAATCTGGTCGACCAGGAGCAGATGAAGGATCTGCCGCTGATTACGCGCGATCCTTACAGTCTTGTGTTGCTGTCGCCGGGAACGTCGCAGACGAATAGCGGCTTGGGCGGCTTCACCATTAACGGAGCGCGCGAACGCAACAACAACTTCATGCTCGACGGCGTCGACAACAACGACACGTCGGTGCCGGGAATTCCGGATGGAGTTGTGGGGGCGAATCCGGATTCGACGGAAGAATTCCGCATCATCACCAACAACTTCAATGCGGAATACGGCCGCAACACGGGCGCGATTATTGAAGTGGTGACGAAAAGCGGGACCAACAAATTTCACGGCGGCGTGTATGAGTTCGGCCGCTGGAACAGCTTTGGCGGTGCGCGCGACTGGTTTAATCCGGCCATCGATTCGACCGGCGCAGCGACGCGGATGAATCCTTATGTCCGCAACCAGTTCGGCTATTCGATCGGCGGACCGATCATCAAGAACAAAACATTCTTCTTCTTTAATGAAGAGTTCGAACGCTATCGGACAACTCTGACCAACAACTCGACCGTGCCCACGCAGGCATTTAAGAACGGGGTGTTCAACTACACCACCATCGATAAGAATGATTCCAGCCCGTTGAACGGCCAAGTCGTGACCGTGCCCGTCGATCTGACTTCGGCTGGCGCCAACAACGGCTTGGGTGGAGCTCCACTCGATCCCACGATGCAGAAGATATTCGCGCTTTATCCCAATCCGACGGTCGACAACGGCGATGGGTATTCGGGAACGCTGTTTTTCCCCAGCGCCTCGCAGCAGAACAGCTACAACACGGTGGCGAAGATCGACCACCACTTCACCGATCGCGAGACCGTAAGCGTGCGCTATGCCTACGATCACTTTGTCGATCCGAATCCGTTTCATAACGACATTCTCCCCGGCAATGTGGGAGGAGTGAGCGAGAAGGCCATTAATGAAGGGCTATCCGCGAGCCTGATCTCGACTCTTACGAATAGCGTGGTGAATACGTTCGCCTTTGGCTGGAACCACATTTATTCGAACTTCGGTTGCACCGGCATTGGAACGCTGGACAGTGCGATTCCGGCGACCGACCAGTACGGAAGAGGCTGGGATGTTACCACCGACCCGTTCACCAGCTTCGGCTGCCTTGCGCTGGTTGCTGACGGCCAATGGCGGGAAACGGGCACCGTGAGCTATGGAGACAGCCTCAGCTGGGTACGTGGAAATCACACTTTCAAGTTTGGCGCCGACTTCAGAAACGTCGGGGAGGAAGGGCCGAACAACTTTTTCTCGCGGCGGCAGGTCTTGACGAATGCCTTCTTTAATACAGGAGCTGCAACCGCCGTCAATGTGCTGGATCCGGCGGGGTTCGATATCTCGACGCAGGCCGGCGATACAAACCAGTTCCAGGATGCAGCCGCGGCCTATTACGGTTTCGTCTGGGAAGACGTCAACGCCGAGTTCTTTAACAAGGCGGCGACTCGGCTTCCCTCGGATAACAAGCACTTCCGGCAGCACGAATACGATTGGTTCGGGCAGGATACGTGGAAAGTTCGACGCAACCTGACTCTGACTCTGGGTTTGCGCTACCAGCTTGACGGCGTACCTTACGAAGAGTCGGGGAGCTTCTCGAACCTGCTGGGGAGCCCGGCTGGGCCGGCGCCGCTGACGATGACCGAAGTCGGGCCGGGAACAGGCCACCAGCTTTACAACAGCGACTATTCGAATATTGAACCGCGAGTGGGATTCTCATGGGATCCGTGGTCGAATGGAAAAACAGCGATCCGCGGCGCGTTTGGAATCTTTCATGACCGCGTCTTCGGAAATCTGTTCGGGAATGCGCGTGGCAATCCTCCGTTCGAGCAGGACTATGTGAACTTCCCGTTCGAAACCATCAACAACTTCGGCGGAAGCGGCCAGTTCCCGTTGCCTGCGGTGCCGGACACGACTCCGTCGCCCATCATCCCGAATGGCTCGGCATTGGCCCCGGTGTTGTTTGATACGCATTACCGGAACACCGCCAGCAACAACTGGAACTTCGGAATCCAGAGGGAGTTGGGCGGCAACAACGTGCTTGATCTGTCGTATGTCGGCTCCGAGAGCCATCACATCTACCGGCAGGTCGATGGCAATCCTCCGGATCCGGCGCTGGTGCAGCAACTGCTGGCAATCTGCAGCGATCCCGCGAACCCGCAGAACACCACCGGTTGCACCGACGATGATGTGATCAAAACGAATCTCTACTTGGGCGCGGAATTCGGCGTATTGCCGTTCGATGCGGTCCAGCAAAACGCAGTGGTGCAGCCCTTCCTGCAGCGGTCGGTTGGAAATGCGATCTACAACTCACTGCAGGTCAAACTGACTCACCGCATGAGCCATGGACTGCAGGTGCAGGGCGCATATACCTGGGCGCATGGAATCGACGACTCCAGCGATCCTCTGGTGACGGCCGTTGGGAACCGCAGCTTCCCGCGTAACTCGCGCGATCTGGGCGAGGAGCGCGGCAACTCCGACAACGACATCCGGCATGTGGCGGTGATCAGCTACATCTGGGATATGCCTTTCGGGCGAGGGAAGTCGTTCGCGAGCAATGGCATGGTTGGGAAAATCCTGGAAGGGATGCAACTGGCCGGCATCACGTCGATTCAGACTGGGCATCCGTTTGACGTATTCAGCTCAACCGATATGGAGCGCACGGGCTTGAGCGGGCGCGCCGATCTGGTGCCGGGACAGAATCCGTTTGCGACCGGCACGGGCGGAAACTTCAACACGCCGGATACCGTGCCGGCCAACACGAAAATATGGTTCTCCAATCTGGGCGCGTTTTCTTCCCGTTCCGATGGCAGCGGCGCGCCGACGTTCGACGGGCCGGGGAACATCGGGCGCAATCACTTCTATGGACCAGGCTACGTAGACTTCGACTTGTCGTTCAGCAAGGCGATTAAGATCACGGAGCGGGTGAATGCGCAGCTTCGGTTTGAGGGTTACAACATCTTCAACCATACTCACTTCAACAATCCCGGCGCCGACATCAACGCGAATGGCAATCTGTTGGGATCGCCGATTTTTGGATTGATCACCTCGACCATCACTCGGCCGGACGGAACCACGTCCGCGCGGCAGATGCAGGTCGCGTTTCGAGTGAACTTCTAGAGTGCGAAGATTCCCTGGGGGAGAAATCCCCCAGGGAACTTTTTCTTTCCATCTGCTTCTTTCCTCTCCGAACTTCTTCGGCGTATCTTCCAAATTCCAACGCTAGAAACTTGTCTGGTTCCTCGGCCATCAGGCGTCGATTCCTGTCCTCAGTCCTTCGCGGCGGAAATTCCAGCTCTGCCCATGAGATTGCATTAATGTCCCTTTTAGTCCTATATTTGGCAAATTGATGGCTTTCGCTCCGTCGTAATCAATGAATATCATTGATTATTCCGAATATAGTGGAGGCTATATATGTCCGATACAAAGAGTGCGCTGATTGTCATCGATGTGCAGGAATCGTTCCGGCATCGACCGTATTGGGACGCCCGCGATGTGCCTGCGTTCGTGGAGAAGCTGCAGGAGTTGATTGACGGCGCCCGCGCTTGCGGAATTCCAGTCGTTCAGGTTTTTCATGTGGAAGATCGAGGCGTGTTTGCGATGGAGTCTGGCCACGTGAGAACGCTTGGAGGGCTGTCGATACAGCCGGACGCCATTTTTCACAAGCGTAGTCACAGCGCGTTGGTGGGGAGCGGCCTTGAAGTGTGGCTGGTGCAGCATGGCATTGGGCGAGTCATTGTTTCCGGCATCCGAACCGAGCAGTGTTGCGAGACCACAACGCGGCACTCTTCGGATTTGGGATATCAGGTCGACTACGTGACGGAGGCGACGCTGACTTTTCCGATGACGGATCGGCACGGCAGAAATTGGTCGCCGGAAGAGATCAAAGCAGCAACCGAGTTGGTGCTCGACGGGCGGTTTGCACGAATCGTGACCGTGGACGAGGCTCTCTCCAGTTCATTGGCCAGTGTGGCTGCCTGAGAACCGTCGGCGGAACGGGAGGGGAAGTGCGGCACATACAGGTGTACGTGGTCATTCCTCCGCGAGTGACGATGCTTGACGTGGCAGGGCCGCTGGAGGTGTTGCGACGGGCCAACCGCGAGCAATCGGACGTTCGCTTCGAGGTCCGTTATGTGGGGCCGTCGGAGTCCGTGTTGTCATCGATTGGCTTGCCGCTTGGGTCCATTGATCCGTTGCCGACGACCTTGCCCGACGATGCCATGGTTGTGGTTGCCGGCGATGTCGACCAAGTGATGGTGCCCGCCGGACGTATGGATGGGAGAACAGCGGCGGAAGAAAAGGCCGATGCGGCCGCGATTGTCGACTGGCTCAGGCGGACCATTCGTCCGGGGCACAAACTCATCCTGATTTGTTCGGGAGCGCTGCTCGCGGCGAAAGCCAGACTGCTGGATGGCTACAACTGCACGACCCATTACTTGTGCTGCGCGGAACTGGCGGCGGTCGCTCCGAAGGCGAAGGTGCAGGAGAATCGCCTCTACGTGGAAGATGGCGAGCGGTACTCGAGCGCGGGGATCACGGCGGGTGTCGATCTGATGCTGTTTCTTGTGGGGCGCCTCACGGATGAATCCTGCGCCGCGGCGATCGCGCGGTATTTGGTGGTCTACCTGCGGCGAGGCGGAGCCGACCCGCAGCTCTCGCCCTGGCTCGCCGGGAGGAATCATATTCATCCGGTCGTGCATCGCGTGCAGGATGCCATTGCGGGCGATCCGGCGCGCGCGTGGGATCTAAGCGGACTGGCGCGAATCGCGGGCGCGAGCAAGCGGCATCTCACCCGGCTGTTTCATCAACATGCCGGCATGAGCGTGACCGACTACCGCAACCGGCTGCGCGCCACTCTGGCGCACGAACTGATCAGCCAGACGCGGCTCGACATCGAAAACGTTACCGAGCGAACTGGCTTTGGGTCAAGCCGCCAATTGCGGAGAGCGTGGAGGAGACTCTACGGCACGACGCCGCGGCAGGCGCGGACGCAAGCGCGATGATGAGATCTGCGGAGGAAGCCGAGAGTCTGCAATAGAGTCAAACCAACCAAGGCATGCAATAGACGAAAATCTGCGATAAAAAAGCGGGCGGCAGTTGGCCGCCCGCAGAGGGTCTGGAAGGAGAATTACTTAACCGCTGTGTTGGCAGCGTCGGTGAGGACCTTCGCGTAGGCCGCACCGTATTGACTGTAGCCGGGGTACGACGGATCAAACGCCAGCAGCCAGTCCTGATAGTAAATCTCCAGAACGGTTGCGTGGTGGGCGACAGCGAAGGGCACCAGGTCGACCAGCGACCCAGTCGTGCAACTCCGGTCCGGACAGCTCTGCAGATAGGTTTGCAGCTCGAGTGGAGCCTGTCCGGCGAACTGCGCGAACAAGTTGCACCAATTTGCCGTGCAGCTTGGATAGTTGGTGATGTCGCTCTGCTCTAATCCCTGGCTGCCGAATCCGACATGCAGCGGGACCGCCAGCGGAGCCACATAGTTGGGAACAACCGTGGTCGGCGCGCCCATGGGCGTGACTCCGACCATCAGCTGCTTGGTGGAGTTCAGGTTGGATTCATAGTTCAACATCGAAGCCAGATAGGTTTCCCAACTGGTCACTGTCACGCCCCACGAGGAGAACGCTTTTCCGCAAGCAGCGGTGCCATTCCAGCCGGTTACCGGATAGGTTTCGCCGCCGTGGCCGAGACCGAAGCGGATATAGCCGATGTCGGCATCTTTTCCGTACTTCTGGATTACAGCCGCCATGAACTGCTGGTATGGCAATTGGAAGGCCGCGCGATTTAGGTAGTTCGGGATCTGCTGGTCTCCATACTGGGTGCTGCACATCACGTAGTTCGAGGAGCCGAGAGACTTCCAGACATAAGCCGGAATGGCGCAGTTGCCGGTGGTGTTGTTGGTTCCGTTGCTGCAGGTGGCGTTGGTGCTGTCGCTGTTGGCCCAGACGATCAGATTGACCTTCTTGCCGGCCGCGACCCAGGGAGCGATAGCACTATCGATTGAACTCCAGTCGTATTGCGGATTCGCCGTCGGGCCCTGATCGATCATTCCCCACTCTACGGCGAGGTTCCCGCCCGAGACCGCTGGGTTGCTCATCAAGTAAGTTTGGACTGCCTTGAACGTGCTGGATTTCGTGTTCGTGGGCGCGAAGAGCACTTCCAACTGGACCTTGCCGGAAGTTGTCACAGTCGCGTTGACTGTGATGGTGGCGCTCGCCGACTTGGTCGTGTCGGCCTGGCTCGTGGCGGTCAGGGTGACGCTCAGATTCTGAGACGTTGTGGGTGCGGTGAAAAGGCCGCTCGAAGAAACCGTGCCGGCAGAGGCGCTCCAGGTCACCGCTGTGTTCGAGGTGTTCGAAACCGTCGCTGTAAATTGAGAGGTTGCGCCAGAACTTACCGTCGCCGTAGTGGGCGAAACCGAGATGCTCACGGTTGTCTTATTACTGACCGTGAGGGTGAATTGTCCAATGCCCGAGTCTCCGGTTGCATCGCCCACCCAAACTTCAAATGAAAATCTGCCCGCGGCGGTAGGCGCACCCGAAATGCCGCCGGTCTGATGGTTCAGAGTCAGGCCTGAAGGAAGATCTTGCGATGCGAAACGGTAAGGAGCGTTTCCGCCACTGACCGATACGACTGCGTTATAAGATACGCCGACCGTGGCTGCAGGCAGAGTGGCCGAGACGGTGAGATTCTGCTTCCAGTATGGAACCGGTGCGGCAAAAGTGAGTTGTGAGCTGAAAACAAGGAAGAGACAGGCGAGAGCACTTACCGAGAAGCTAATGAACGTCGACGCCGAACCATTTCGAGGGACGTTGGGGGACATTACACACCTCTTAAATTTAGTTGTGAGTGAGCAAAGCGCGGGAATAACCCGAGCCTTGACCGACTCTAGCCAGTCCGCCAAATTGGTGGTAGGTGCCGTCCGGTCAATGTCCTAGTGGGGGTTTCCGTAATGAGCGAATTCCAGCCCCCATTTGCGCGTATCGGGAAAGACTGCAGGCAAAAAAAGAGCGACGGATTCCTCCGTCGCTCCTTGATTGAGATGTTGCAGTTCATTTTCCTTGCGATGCTGCCTTGAACGTCGTTGCGTAGGCTGCGCCGTAGGTGGAGTTGCCCGGGTAATTCGGGTCGAAGGCCAATAGCCAGTCGTCCGTATAGATCTCGAGGATCGTAGCGTGATGGCTGACGGCGAAGGGAAGCAGATTTACAAGGGATCCGACAGGCGGATTGTTCTGCGGGCTGCTCAACGCAATGGTCTGCAGCTCGAGAGGAACGTCTCCTGTGTACTTGTCGAACAGATCGCACCAGTCAGAGGAGCAATGGGGGTAGTTGGTAATATCTTTTGCGTTCATGCCCTGGTTGCCGAAGGCGATGTGCATCGAAACCGCAGTCGCGGCTTCTGAGTCCGGCATGCTGCTGCTGTCGACGCTGTCAATGCCCACCATTAACTGCTTGGTTGACTTGAGGGTCGAGACGTAGTTCAGCATGGCGTTTACGTAGTTCGTCCAGGTGGTGTCAGACCATCCCCACTTGTTGATGAAGGTGTTGGTGCAGGGGTCTTTGCCGAAGTTCTGGGCTGGGAAGGTTTCGCCGCCGCGGCCAAAGCCGAACCGGATGTAGCCCACCGAGCCATTGCTGTTGTAGTGCTTGATCACCTGCGCCATGAACGCTTCGTAAGGCAGCTGGAAAGCAGACTGGAAGTAGTTTGGAATTTTCTCGCCGGCGCAAGTCGTGATGTTTGACGAACCCAGGTTGCTCATTACATATGCCGGGGTTCCGTTATTGATCGGCGTATCGCTTACCGCCCAGACGATAATGTTGACCTTCTTGCCGGCCGCGATCCAGGGAGCAATCTCTGCGTCGAAAGCGGAGAAATCATATTGCGGATTCGCCGTGGGCCCGTTGTCGACAGTCGCCCACTCCAGCCAGACCGAGACACCAGAGATCAGCGAGTTGTTCAGCAGATACTTCTGGACATCGGCGTAATAATCCTCGTTCTTGTTGGTTGGCGGGAACAACAGCTCCAGGGAAACCGGGGGAAGCGTGGTGTTCGATACCGTGAGGGTGGATTTCGCTACCTTGGTCGTGTCGGCAACGCTGGTTGCAGTAATGGTCACATTCGTGTTGCTGGTGACTTTTGGAGCGGTGAAGCTGCCGCTGGAAGAAATTGTGCCCGCAGAGGCGGTCCAAGTCACGTTTGTATTCGTCGTGTTCTGCACGGTGGCGAGCATCTGCTGAGTTCCCGAAGAGGGAATCGTCAGCGTGCCGGGCGCCAGTGAAATGCTGACGGGCGGCTGCGCCATGGTGACCGAGAACTGACCGTTGCCGTACTTGCCCGAGGAATCGGTCACATAAATGGTGAAGTCGAATTGGCCGGTGCTGTTGCAGGTTCCCGTGATTGCGCCAGAAGAATGATTGATGCTCAGCCCCTTGGGCAGGTGAGCAGCTTTGTAGAGATAGGGTGCGGTTCCACCGCTGGCGGAGACGCTGCCGGAGTAGGCTTCAGTCGCGACTCCATTGGGAAGTTTCCCCGTAACAGTGAGAGGATCCTTCATCGGAGGGCTGGCGAGAACGAACTGTGAGGTTAGAAGAATCAGGCCAAGGACGAAGAGAAATGCCTGATCGATTCTGACGCTGCGCGCGTTACAACCTGTCGGCAGTTTTGCCGAAGCGTAAAACGTGGGGGACATGGACTGCACCTCAAATAAAAATTGAACCGCTTACGACGAAGTTGGCGCAGAACTACGTTTTAGTGTGTATTGACTCTAGGGGAGCCACCCTTCATTAGGCAGGTCTCAGAGGTTCATTGAACAATCAGTAACCCCTCCAAACGTCTTACTGCGATTGGGTCAGAGGCCAGTACTGACCTGATTCCCCCCGTGAAGATGGCCTGCTGGGGACGGCGGGTTATACTCGGCGTCTATTCATGGCCAACATTCTTTATGGAGTGAACGGCGAGGGCGCGGGGCATTCCACGCGCTCCAAGGAAGTGCTCACGCATTTGGCAGCGCAGGGGCACACGGTTTGCGTGGCTTCATTCGACCGGGGGCTGCAAAATCTCAAGCCGCACTTCGATGCTGTGGAAATCTACGGCTTCCGCTTCGCTTATGTGAATAATCGGGTGCGGTACAAGCGGACTATCGCAGAGAATCTGGTCACTGTTCCGCAAGCGCGGAAGAGTCTGGCGGAATTGAACCGGCTGGTGGACGAGCGGAAGATCGAACTGGTCATCACCGACTTTGAGCCCTTGACGTGCCATATCGGGCACAAGCGAAAACTGCCCGTGATTTCCATTGACAACCAACACTGCCTGACGAACGTCGAGGTTTCCTATCCGAAGCAATACCGGCGCGATGCCGCGGCGGCGAAGATCGTGACGAAACTGATGACGCCGCGCGCCAATGCGTATCTGGTGATCTCGTTCTTTCAAGCGCCGGTGCGGAAGCGGAATACTTTCTTATTTCCTCCGCTGCTGCGCCGGGAGATTCTCGAAGCGCGTGCGATGCAGGGCGATCCCGTTCTTGTGTATGTCACATCTCCCGCTCCGGCGCTCGCCGCTCTGCTCCGCTCCGTGCGCTGTCCATTCGTGGCTTACGGATTTGGGCGTGAAGGTCAGGATGGCAACATTGTTTATAAGAAGCCTTCGGTGGATGGGTTTTTCCGCGACCTGATTAACGCTCGCGCGATCGTGGCCAACTCCGGCTTCTCGCTCGTTACCGAGGCGCTGCACCTGGGAAAGCCGTATCTCGCCGTGCCGGTCAGCCACCAGTTTGAGCAAATATTCAACGCTTTTTGGCTACAGAAGTCCGGCTATGGCGCTTACTGGGAGGAGTTGAACAAGGAGCGGATCGAGTCGTTTCTCTATAATCTGCCGCATTATCGGGAGCCGCTGAAAGAGTATCCGCGGCAGGGGAATCAGGCTCTCTTCGCCAAACTTGACGAATTGATCGCGCAGTACGTCAGTACTTAAGATGCGGCTCGATTGAGTGTACGAACGTAATGCACCTCGCGCAGGCGTCTCCGCTAGGATTGGCGATGCGCCGTTACCCTGCGTTCGGTTGCGACGAGAGGTGTTTTTCATGAAACATTCGTGCACCATATTGGCTCTTGCGGCAGCGGGTCTCTTGGTTTTGGGAACGGTCGCGGTCGCGCAGGACCAGGAGCCATCTCTGGGAGATGCTGCGCGCCAGGCGCGGCAACAAAAGCAACAAAAGGACGCCCAGTCTGACAAGGATTCTGCGGGTCAGAAAAATCCGCAGCCTGCTTCAACTCCAGCCGCTAATAGTAAGGAAGCCGACAAGAAACCTGCGCAGGGCAGTGACTCTCAGCCTAAGGTGGCAGCGGCAAACGGTCAGACTCCGAAGGCCGGCAAGAGAGTTATCACCAACGACGAGATTCCCGAGCACATTGGGCCGACCAGCACGCTTCCGGCGGGTTCGCAGCAGCCCACTGTTCCGTATCAGCAACCAAGCTACGGAAACATTCCCGGAGCGGCTGAGCAATGGAAGAATCAGATTCTCCAGATGAAGAACTACATTGCTTCGATGCAGTCGCAGATCGCGAACATGGAACAGTCGGTGCATTATGCAGGAGGGAACTGCGTCTCAGGCTGCGTGCAGTGGAATGAGCGCCAGAGAGAAAAACAGGAACAGATTGAAGTCATGAAGCAGCAACTGGCGGAGCAGCAGAAACGCCTGGAAGAGACGCAGGAGATGGCACGAAAACAAGGCCTCGGAAGTTCGGTCTATGATCCGTAGAGGATTCTGATCGCAAAACAAAATGCCGCCACAATGGGGCGGCAATTTTTGTTTACTGAGGATTCCTACTCGCTCTTCTTGGTCGCGTACGGATTCGAATACTTCAGCACGGTTGAGAGATCCGTTCCGCGAATGGTCCCCACTGAGTGATAGAGCAAACCCCACGAATCGATCGTCGAATTGTCGGGGAAGACGCAGGCTTCGAGCAAATCGTCGATTCCGCCTTGCGTAACCCACGCGCCGCCGGCGAGTTCGGTTGCGCCGATTTCGGCTCCACCGATCTGGGTGCAATAGCAGGAAGCCGGATTGCCCTGGCACGTTCCGTTGTACTGCGGCTGGGCGTAATAGGCTAGCGCGGCCAGAGTCGGTTTCTTGGTGAAAAGTGTCAGCAGCGAGAGATGAATGCGCGATCCGTCGTCGGCCGATGTGTACTGGCAGAAGCCTTCGACCGCCGACAGCGGCAGCCAGTCTTGCGGAGGACCGTTCGTGCCAAAAACCGCATGCCGCGTTTCAACCAGCCCGCCGGTTGCCGTGCAATATGCTTCTTTCGTTACCACGGCAGGAGCAGCCGCATTCGATTGTGCCGTTTGGGCGAAGGCATTCATGGCGAATGTGCCGAGCGTCAGGGCCAGCAGAGTTTTCCCAACCACAGAAATTGAGCGCATCAAACCTCCTCATTCTTCACCGGGATTTGTTTCCGCGAATTTTGACAAGGGCGAAAGTCTACCACGGCAGGCTGAATCTGCATGCAAGAATTTACATGGATTCGAGGGCGAAATCGGCATCCAGCAAGGGTTTTGGAGGCTCTGGCCGAGCCCGCCGCAGCCGGAATTGCCGACTTGATGCAATGAAAAAAAGATGATCGTCTGGCACTTTTTGGCGTTCCATAAAATCGCAATCCATGCGAAATTAGGGCGTGCCACTATTGGTTCGTCCGTCGCCCATTCACTCCGTCGGGGTATACACGAATACTCCGATCCGCAAGGGAGTCCGCGTCGTTGAATACAAGGGTCCCCGCATCACGCCTGAAGAAGCTGATCGCCTATACGAGGGAGCTTCGCGCACTTACCTGTACGGCCTGGAAGACGGCAAAACGGTTATTGACGGGGAGGGAATCGGCGCCTACCTCAATCACTCCTGCCAACCCAACTGCGAGGTCGATGAGATCAAAGGGCGGGTATGGTTGTTTGCGTTGCGCGATATCGCCGCCGGGGAGGAACTCGTCTGGGATTACAACCTGTACGACGACGAAGAGCCTGCGCCCTGCTACTGCGGCTCCCGCAAGTGCCGCGGCACGATGTATTCGCGCGACTGGATGGCAAAGATGCGCCGCAAGGAAGCGCGTAGAAAAAAGAAAGAACTGGAAGCCGCGCAGGACGCCCAGCCCCCAAAAGCCGCCTAATTCTCTCTTACTCTACAATCTCCAGGTTTCGGTTTGCCCTCTGCTTCTTTCCGTGTTCCCGCCAGCCTTCAATAATCAGATAGAGCACGGGAATAAAGAACAGATTCAGCACGGTTGACATAATCATCCCGCCAAAGACCGTCGTGCCCACTGAATGGCGGCCGTTTTCTCCAGCGCCGCTGGCGAACACCAGGGGAACGACGCCCAGAATGAACGCGAGCGATGTCATCAGAATCGGGCGCAGGCGAATGGTCGCTGCCTGCACGGCAGCCTCCATCAGCGGCATGCCGCGATGCCGCAGTTGTTCCGCGAACTCGACGATAAGAATTGCGTTCTTGCTCGCGAGTCCGATCAGCATCACGAGTCCCACCTGGCAGAACACGTCGTCGTTCAGGCCGCGAATATATTGCGCGCCCAACGCGCCGAGCAGCGCCATGGGCACGGCGAGCAATACAATGAACGGCAGCACGAAGCTCTCGTATTGGGCTGAGAGGGTAAGGTAAACCACAAGGCTACCCAGGCCGAACAGAATAAGAGAGGTTCCGCCCGCCTGCAATTCTTCCAGGGAGAGTCCGGTCCAGCTGTAAGAGAATCCTTGCGGAAGCTTGGCCGCGAGACCTTCCATGGCAGCGATTGCCTGTCCGGAACTATACCCGGGCTTCGGCGAGCCGTCGATTTCTGCTGAACGGAATAGATTGTAGTGGGTGATGACCTGCGGCGTAGTCGTCTGGTCGATCGTAATCAGGTTGTCCAGCGGCACCATCGCGCCCGTATCGGCGCGGACGTAGAACTGCTTCATGTCTTTTGCGGTGGCGCGGAATTGTTTATCGGCCTGCACATAAACACGATACGAGCGGTTGTTAAAGTCAAAATCGTTCACATACGCCGAGCCCATGTAGACGCCCAGCGTGTCGGTGATCTGCGACAGGGGGACGTGCAGGCTTTTGGCCTTCTCTCGGTCAATCGTCACCAGGAACTGAGGGTCGTTCGCGGTGAACGGCGTATAGAGTCCAACCAGTTCCGGACTTGTAGCCGCATTTCGCATCAATCCCTGTGTTGCCCCGGCCAACTCGTCGAGTCTATGCGCGGCAAGATCCTGCACCACGAATTGAAATCCGCCGAACTGTCCCAGGCCTTGAATGGCCGGCGGTAGCGTTGCAAAGACGATCGCACCGGAGACTCCAAACAGCTTGGGTCGGACCCGATTCACAATTGCCGTTGCACTGTGTTCCTTGCCTTTGCGCTGCGAGTAGGATTTCAGCGGAACGAAAATCAATCCCTGGTTCGGGGCGGACCCCGCGAAACTGAAGCCTGCGACCGAAAAAGTGCCCTGGGCCTCCGACACGTCCGCCAGCATGGCGGACACCTGCTCACCGATGCCCTCGGTGTATTCCAGGGATGCGCCTGAGGGGGCCTGAATCACGATGATGAAATATCCCTGATCTTCGTCGGGCACGAAACCGGTGGGAACGCGCGTGAAGACAAGATAGGTGAGCCCGAGGCCAATAAAAAACACCACGGCCATCGTCACTTTGTATTCCAGCAGGTGATGCAACATGCGCCGGTAGCCGCGATTGAGTGCGGCGACGCCGTCGTCAAACTTGCGCAGGAACCACCACTTCTGGTGGTGGGCGTCGCGCAGGAAAAATGCCGCCAGCACCGGCGCGAGGGTAAGAGCATTGAACGCTGAAATGGCGATCGAGAATGCAATGGTGAGCGCGAACTGGCGGAACAGAATGCCAGTGGTGCCGGGGAAGAATGCGACCGGCACAAAGACGGCGACCAGCACCAGAGATGTCGCGATGACGGCGCTGGTTATCTCTGCCGTGGCTGCGGCCGCCGCTTTTGTGGAGTCGCGCTCTCCCCCCGACATGTGACGTTCGATGTTTTCAATCACGACAATGGCGTCATCTACGACCAAGCCTGTGGCCAGGGTGATGCCGAACAGGGTAAGAGTGTTGATGGAGAAGCCGAGCAACTTTACGAAGATGAAAGTTCCGACGAGCGAAACTGGGGTCGCGATGAAGTGAATCATCGTTGTTCTCCAGTCGCCCAGAAAAATGAAAATCACCAGAATGACCAGCGCAATCGCCGAGCCTACCGTGAAGGTCACATCGCGAATCGACTCTCCCACGGCGTCGGTAGTATCGAAGGCGACCTTGAAGTGCATGCCCGGCGGAAAGCTCTTGGAGAGCCTCTCCAGTTCGGCGATGGCCCTGCGGTCGACGTCGAGGGCATTCGCGGTCGACAACTGCGTGACACCGAGGCCGACCGACTCCTGACCGTTGAATTTCAAATCGCTGGCATAGTTTTCCGCTCCCAGTTCGGCATGGCCGACATCTCTCAGCCGGACCAGAGTGCCGTCGTTGTTCGTCTTTAATATGATGTTGTCGAACTGCGCCGGCTCGCTGAGCCGTCCTACCGCGCGCACGCTCACCTGATACTGCTGGCCGGAGATGGATGGCTGTTGCCCCACCTGCCCGGCAGCAACTTCGACGTTCTGTTCAGAGAGAGCGTTGACGACGTCGGGTGCGGTGAGCGCGCGTCCCGCCATGCGTACCGGGTCGAGCCATAAGCGCATCGAGTATTTGCGTTCGCCGAAGATGATCACGTCCGCCACGCCCGGAATACGCTTGAGCGAATCCCGCACGTAGACGTCGAGGTAGTTGCTCATGAACAGCGTGGGGTAGAGATCTTTGCCGTTCTTATCTCTGTCCGAGAAGACTGCCGCGCCGAAAACGAAGTTCTGTGAAGTCTTCTGGGTCGTGATGCCGACGGACTTCACCGCGCTGGGCAACCGCCCCTGCGCCGTGTTGACGCGGTTTTGAATGTCGACCGTCGCGAGGTCGGGATCGCGCGTCAGGTCGAAGGTGACCAGTACCTGGCTGGTCCCGTCGTTGCCGCTAGTCGAGGTCATGTACTTCATCCCTTCGGCGCCGTTGATCTGCTGTTCGATGGGGATCGTCACCGCGCTCTCGACCGTTTGCGCGCTCGCACCGATATACACGCTCGTCACGCCTACCTTGGGCGGAGCGAGGTTGGGGAATTGGGCGATGGGGAGGGTCGGGATCACGACCGTGCCTGCCAGCACGATCAGCAAGGCACAGACGGTTGCGAACACCGGGCGCTGAAGGAAGAAATTAACGAACATGAAGATTTACGTACTTGCAGAGTCGAACAGCGTATGACTCAAAACTGACAGCTAAAATTAACGTGACAAGGTGGCAACGTTGCAAAGTTGATTGGCGGCAAGGAAATTGTTGCTTCTGAAGAACGGTTTTTTCAACCTTGCCACTTTGCCACCTTGCCATTTTGCGACGCCTCTAACAATTAACTCTGCGGAATCACCGGGGCTCCATCCATCAGAAATTGCGTTCCGGAGATGATGACTTTGTCGCCGGGCTTGATGCCATCCTGCACTTCGTAATCGTTCCCGACTGTCTGGCCGATTTTCAGCGGCTTTTGGCGTGCAACAAAGGAGCCGCCATTCTGTGGTTCGGCGACGAAGGCGAAGTATTGTCCGGCCAGCCGGGACACAGCCAGAATCGGCACCTCGGGATTCTTGTGGGTGCCGAAGACCACGCGGGCCCGAATGAACTGCGATTGGCGCAACGCATCATTGCCATTGGCGATGCGGGCCTTCACAAGAACAGTCTGCGTGGAATTGTCGACCTGCGGCGAAATGAAAGTGATGTGCGAGTCCGCCAGCACCTTGCCTTCGCTATCGACCACTTGGACTGGTGAATTCATCTTGAGCTGCGACGAATGCTCGATGGGAACGTACACGTAGGCTTCGAGACTGCCCGGTTGATCGACCGTGGTCAGTTGAGTTGAGGTTGTCACTCGATCTCCGACACGCACCGGGACATCGCCCACGATGCCGCCGCGTGGGGCCACTACTTTGTAGTAGTGCAGTTGCACTTCCTGCTCGCGGACCTGCGCGTTGAGCGAATCCATCTGAGCCTGAGCCGCGTCCAGCTGTGCCTTGGCTTGATCGAGGTCCTGCTTGCTTACCACGCCCGCTGACGACAGTCCCTCGGCGCGTGCATACTGCTGCTTCGTCCAGGCGAGATTTGCCTCTTGTGCGGCGCGCGCACTTTCCTGACTCTTTACTGTCGCTTCCTGCTTGAGAGGATCGATCTCCATTAGGGCGCTGCCACTGCTTACCCGCTCGCCGGAGTGCACGAAAATCTGCGTAATCTGTCCCTCGACTTGAGGCATGATCACTGCCGAGTCCCGTGACTTCAGGGTGGCAACGTAATCGGTGGAATCATTCACCGGAACCGCTTTGGCCTCCAGCACCTTCACCGGCATGGCGTGAAATCCGCCCGCCTGCGGATTCTGCGATGCACTGCCTGAGCACCCCAGTGTTATAGCGGCGGCCATCAGGGAGCCGGTCAGCAAGATTAAATAGGGGATATGAGATTTTCGGTAATTGTTCGCCATGATACGTAAGAATACGCTCTTGAACCCAAGTACTGTAAATGAGCCGGGGGAAACTTGGAAGACACCTTCTTCTCCAGTGGGTTAGACATACACAACTGCAGGAGGATGTGAAATTGTTTTAAGGCTTAGGCTTGGAGCGGTGTCGAGAAGTGAATCTTCGGCGGGGATTCTCCGTTCAAACTCGGATCATTCGCCCCAACATTTCCTTCATGATTTTTGCGGCTACGGTGGCCGTGAGCCCGGAGATATCCTGGACCGGGTTGTACTCCACGAGATCGGCTCCGACGACATGCCCCCGAATCGCATGCAGATGCGAGATGGCCTCGCGGACCGACATCCCTCCTGGCTCGCGGTGCGAGACCCCAGGGGCAAAGGCTGGGTCCAGAACGTCGAGATCGAACGTGATGTAAACGGGGCCTTCCGAGTTCAGCTTGTCGTAGGCGGGCAGGCAGCCCATATCCAGGACTTCCACTCCGAACCTGGCGGCCTGCTCGCGTTGATGGCCATTCATGGTGCGAATTCCGATCTGCACCAGCCGCTTCGCCAGGCCGGCTTCCATGATGCGCGCGAAAGGGCAGGCATGCGACAGGCGATTTCCTTCGAAGACGTCGTAAAGATCGGGGTGGGCGTCGAAGTGGACAATCGTCAGATCGGGATAGCGCTTCGCAAACGCTTTCACGATGGGATAAGTAATCGAGTGATCTCCACCCAGTGAGACCGGGCGGCCGCCTTTGGCGATAACGTCGCTCACGGCAGCTTCGATTGTTTCGAAAGCAGTGTCGTCGCGCAGATTGAGGTCGCCTGCGTCGGCGTAGATGCCTAGGACTTCTAGGTCAACGCCGGATTCGGCCCACCGGTTGGAGGCGTCGCACCGTAGAGCGTCTCGAATCTTTGGCGGCGCATCGCCCGGTCCGCGAAGATACGAGGAGTGTGCATCGAACGGAATTCCCAGTAGTGTCGGTGTCCCCAATCTGGCCCTCGCTGGAAGAAGTAAGATTTTAGCCGTTCTTCGAATAAAGAAAAGAAAGGGATGTTTGCCGGCCGTGCGGCGGGCTGAAGCTTTCTGCTTTGTGCCCGCATCCTTTATCCTAGTAGTTACCTCGTATGCCTACTCCGAAAACCAGAATTTCTGGCGCTCGCGGCGCCGCCCTCCTCGAATCGTCTGAGGGAAATGGATCCAGCCCGTCGGGCCCAAATCCCGAACGCGAGCGCGTTTTCAGCGCCTACCGTCAGTGGGGTTACCTGGAGGGCGATCTCGACCCGCTGGGATTTCTCCGGCCGCGTGAGACGCCGGAGCTCGAACGCCAGGGCGAGTATGCGCGCGAGGCGCGAGCCATTTATTCCAGCACGATCGGGGTCGAGATTAATCACATCTATGCACCTGAGCGCCGGCGCTGGATCTATGACCGGATGGAGTCGGAGTCGCGGGAGTCGGAGGTTACCCCAGAACATCAACAGCGCATTCTCGACCTGCTGATTCGATCCGACATTTTCGAGCAGGTCATGCAGCAGCGCTACCTCGGCAGCAAGCGGTTCTCTCTGGAAGGGACGACGGCCCTGATTCCGCTCGTGGATGAAGTTCTTGACACAGCGGCGCGCCTTGGCGCGATTGAACTGGTCATGGGAATGAGCCATCGCGGGCGCCTGAACGTGATCGCCCACGTGGCCAAGCGGCCTGCGGAAGAAATTTTCGCCGGATTCGAAGATGTCGATCCGCGCAGCGTCCTCGGTTCGGGCGACGTGAAGTATCACATGGGGGCGACCGGAGAATACGAGACGCGCAGCGGCGGCAACGTTCACATTCACCTGGTTTCCAATCCCAGCCATCTGGAAGCCGTCGATCCAGTAACTGTTGGCCGCACTCGCGCGAAGCAGGACCGCACGGGAGAAGGAGGCCGGGAAAAATATCTGCCTCTATTGGTGCATGGCGATGCGGCCTTTGCAGGACAGGGTGTTCTGGCCGAGACCATGAACTACGCCGATCTGCCGGGATATACGGTCAGCGGCACGATCCACGTTGTTGTGAATAATCTGCTCGGCTTCACGACCAGCTATACCGAAGAGCATTCGACGCGCTTCGCGGCGTGCATCGCGCGTCGGCAGTCGATCCCGATTTTTCACGTCAATGGCGAAGATGTCGATGCGGTGGTCCGCGTAGCGCGAATGGCGACCGAGTATCGCTACAAATTCGGCACCGATGTGGTGATCGACCTTATTGGCTATCGGCGCCATGGACACAGCGAGGTGGACGATCCGACCATCACGCAACCGATCCTCTATAAAAAGATCAAGGATCACCCTCCGCTATGGGAGATTTACGCGGATGACATCGGCGCCAGCGATGCGCAGGCGCAGGCCGATGCGATCAAAGCCGAATTTGAGGCGGCGCAAAAGCAGGCGGGCAGCATAAAGCAGAAGCCGTCGATGCGCGAACTACCTAAGTACTGGGACGGCTACTTCGGTGGCCTGCACAAACCGGAATTCGAAGTCGAGACAGGACTGTCACCAGAAGCGCTATCGGAACTAACCGCTCGCCTGACGACTTACCCCGAAGGCTTCCACATTCACCCGAAGGTGAAGAAATTGCTCGAACAGCGCGTGGAAATGGGGGCCGGCAAACGTGCCGTCGATTACGGAATGGCCGAGGCGCTAGCTTTCGCGAGTTTAGTCAAGGCAGGAACTCATGTGCGGTTTAGCGGACAAGACTCGCGCCGCGGCACTTTCAATCAGCGGCATTCGGTGCTGATCGATATCGAGAACGAAAACGAATACGTACCGCTCGAAAATATCGCTCCAGGTCAGGCTCGCTGCGAGATCTACAACTCGACGCTTTCCGAGGCTGGCGTGCTCGGTTTCGAATATGGGTACAGCCGCGATTACCCCGAATCCCTCGTTCTTTGGGAGGCGCAATTCGGCGACTTCGTCAACGTCGCGCAAGCGATCATCGACCAGTTCATCAGCGCCGGAGAAGCCAAGTGGAACCTGCTGTCTGGTTTAGTTATGCTGCTTCCTCACGGATACGAAGGGCAGGGGCCGGAGCATTCCAGCGCGCGCATCGAGCGCTTCATCCAACTGGCTGCGAAGCACAACATCCAGATTGTGCAGCCCTCGAACGCCGCGCAGTATTTTCATCTGCTGCGCCGGCAGGCTCTGCGCCATTGGCGCAAACCCTTGGTTGTATTCACCCCGAAGAGCATGCTGCGGCATCCCGATGCCAGCTCGCCGGTCGAGGATCTTACGCACAAGAATTTCCTGAACGTGATTCCCGACACAGACGTTGGCGAAGCCGACCGAATCCTGATCTGCACCGGCAAGATTGGCCACGAGTTGCGGGCGGAGCGGAAGCGGAGGAAAGACGCGACCACCACCATCGTGTTTCTGGAGCAGATGTATCCATTCCCGGAGTCGGAAGTGGCCGCCGAATTCGACCGTCACGGAAAAAATGCCGACATCGTTTGGGTGCAGGAAGAGCCGGCCAACATGGGAGCGATGTTCAACATGCTGCCGCGCTTGAAGCGCATCGCAGGAGATCGTCCGGTGCTAAGCGTGAAGCGCAGTTCAGGCGCGAGTCCCGCAACGGGCAGCGCCAAGGCTCATGAGGTTGAACAAAAGACTTTGTTGACCCTGGCTTTTACCACGAAGTGAAGAGTTGGATGCAAGAGTACGCTTCCGCACTGCGACACCTGGTCGAAAATCATCTGGGCAGTAGTCTGTTGGCATCCGGTCTGCCGCGGTATCGGGATTCCTGTATCGCGCTCGCTGATGCGTGCGTTTTGTCATATAGCGGCTTATTCCGGTTGTGGCCGCAGCAGGAAATACGCAGATACCAAAACCGCCAGCAGGCCGAGGCCGCTGAAGAGATTCATCAGCGGAGACAGCCACGTCTGAACGAGCGAGACCGCAACCAAGGTTACGCCGACCAGAGATCCCCATTTGCCGAGCGGAGAACGAAGCGGAAGGGCAGCGAGTTCCTCCGGCGAGCGACGGAAGCGAAAGCTTACATGCGCGGCCAGCGAGACCAGCCACGAGAGAATCATTCCTGTAAATGCTGCGCCGAGCATGTACCGGAAGGCATTCTCCGGAGCCCAGAGAACGAGGGCGAGCGCAAGAAAGATTCCGCACGCCGAAGCCAGCACTGCAGCTTGCGGAGAACCTTCGTGGTTCAGCTTCCCCAGGACCGTCGGCGCCCAGCCGGTGCGCGCCAGTGAGAACAGCATGCGCGACGCCACGTAAAGCGTGGCATTGGCTCCCGACAGCGCAGCCGTGAGCACAACAAAGTTCATGATTCCGCCAGCGTGTGGGATTCGCACCGTGCGAAAGGTCGTGACGAACGGACTCTCGGTGACGCCAGCGTGGTTCCACGGCATGATCCCGAGTAGCACCACAATCGCGCCGACGTATACGAACGACAGGGTGAGGAAGGTCAGCCATACAGAACGGGGAATCTCTTTGGACGAGCGCGACTCTCCCGTGGTGACCGCCACCATTTCGACTCCGCCAAAGCTGTAAACCGCGTAGGTGATCGCCGCAAGCGGGGACCATGCACCTTTCGGAAAGAATCCACCCTGCGCGTTGTATTGCGGCGGCACACGTCCGCCGAAAAGCAAAACTGCGCCGAGGATGATGAACGCGACGATCGTAGCCAGCTTGATCATCGCCAGCCAGAATTCAATCAGTCCGTAGGAACCGACACTGCGCAGATTGATGACAAGCAGCAGAGCGCCAAAGCTGACAATCCATATCCACGACTGAATGCCCGGGAACCAGGAAGCCATGTAAGTTGCGGCCGCCACCATCTCCGCCCCGATGGCTAGCGCGAGACCGGCCCAATATCCCGCTCGAGCAATGAAGCCGGCAAAGTCGTTGAGATAAATCTGTCCGTAAACACCGAAAGATCCCGCTGCAGGATGAGCACACGCCAGCTCGCCAAGCGCCATGGCGACAGTCCAGTTGATGAAAGCGGCCGCGAGAAAGCTGAGAATTGCAGCCGGCCCGGCAGCCTCCATAGCCGCGCCCGAACCGAGCAGCAGACCAGTGCCAATGGAGCCTCCGACAGCCACCATTGCCATTTGTGCGGCGGAAAGTTGGTGGCGGAGACCATGTTCGTGAGTGGGAGTGTCGGTGGGCAATGCAGAACGATAACAAAAGCCACGGCATTCTCCCAAGATGGGAGCTAAGACCTTTCAAAAGTTTAGCGAGCGGAGTCGATAGTTAGGTGACCTTCGTAATCGCAACGAGTCCTTCGCACATTGCTGGGGTGGTAGCCCACTCCTAGAATCGGAGCAGGGACACCCCGCCTTATTTCCGCATGCCTGAGATCACAAAACGCCTGGACCGAGCCGAAATGGCAAAGCGCGTTGAGCGCGCGGAAAAACTGCTGCAAAAGGGCAAGACCGCCGAAGCTCTCGAAGAGTATCTGCTGGTCCTCAAGGACGACCCGGAAAACGATGTAGTGCGGCAACTTGCGGCCGATTTGTGCCTTTCTTTGAGCCGCAACGCCGATGCCGTAAAGCTGCTCGGAGACCTCTTTGAGCGGCAAGTCGGTACGGGCGATGCAACCCGCGCTAGTCTGACCTACAAGAAGCTGGCCCGCCACGGAAATCCGACCTGGCAGCAGAAGTTCCGCTTCGGCCAACTATTGGAAGGGTCGAACAAGAAACTGGCAGTGGGCACCTATGAGGCCGCCCTACTGGACCTTGGAAAGATCGGCAAGAAGCAGGAAGCGGCCGAAGTGCTGTCGCGCATCGTCGCTCTGGAGCCGACACAGGCGAACTACCTGCGTGTGGCAGAACTGGCCTCGGAGGATGGAAACCACAAGATGGCCGCCTCGGCTTTCCAGCGGGTGGCACAGCTTTCGGCTGCCGAGGGCAACGACGCAGCCCAATGGTATGAGCGCGCCTATCAGGAAGATGCCTCCGATCCGGGAATTGCCCTGGCTTATGGCAAATCTTTGCTTGCCCAAGGACAAGTCGGGGCGGCAATTTTCATCCTTGAACCGCAGCTGAACGCCGGGCAGGTGTCGCCCGAGATGCGCGAAACTTACGCGTCCGCGCTGGTGGCGGCCAGCCGCTACGCCGAAGCTGAGCCCCTGATCTGGCAGCTTTTCGAAGCGAATCCCTCCCGTGTGCAGCAGGTGATCGCGCTGATTGGGCACCTCCTCGATGCCCAGCAAGATGACGCTTCCGTCGCCCTGGCCCGCAAACTGGAGCAGTTCCAGCGCAGGCGGGGGGAGCGGCGGCAGTTCATCGCGATCATGGAAGACATCACGGCGGCGCACCGGGTTTCACCGCAGATCCTCGAATTCCTGAGCGAACTCTATAACGCCTCGAATCGCGAGAATGACTATTGTCAGACTCTGTTGAAGCTTTTCGACCTTTATTGCAGCACGGGCGACTTCGCGAAGGCCGCAGAATGCCTCGATCGTGCGGCCGAGGTTGACCCTTACGAGCCGGGGCACCTGAAGAGACTCGATCAACTTAAAGGAAAAGTAGACGACGGACGCTTCAAGGTGATTGCCTCCCGATTTAACTCTGTCGCCAAGGCGGCCGAAGAGCCGGCACATGTCGAAGGGCCGACACTGGGCGCCTCTACGTTGCAGGATTTAATGTTGCAAGCTGAAATCCTGGTGCAGTACGGCATGCGCAGCAAAGCGGTCGAGCGGCTGCAGAGAATTCAAGAACTGTTCCCGCGCGAGGAAGAACGAAACGAAGATTTGCAACGGCTCTATCTGTCGGCAGGAGTCACGCCACGCTACGCTGGCTCTGCTCCCTTGCCACCGGCTGCCGCGCCAGCTGCTCCGGCGGCGCCTGATCCTGCAGCCGATGTGCGCAGCTTCACCAAAGTCGCGGAGATTACCCGCAAGCTGTATCACCAGGGCACGGCTCCGGCGGTCCTCAGCACTGCGGTGAAGGAAATCGGCGCTCACTGGGAGGCCGTTCGGTGCATCGCAGCCATGGGCAAGGCTGGATTGTCGCCGACCGCGGTTGACGAATATTGCGCCGATGGAATCAAGAGGGCGAGCCCCGGCGCGATCTCCGAGCTTGTGGCCGCTCTTCACCAGGCGGTTGACGGGAACGAGCCGATCGCAATCACCGATGTACCGACAGCGCCTGCTCTGCAAGCGGCCAAAAAGTCTGTTGCGGAACTCCGTCCGACGACAATTCTGGCGATTCCGCTGAACGATGGAGAAGATGTCGTCGGGATTCTCATTCTCATTCACAACCGTCTGCGCTCCTGGCAGCAGTCGGACATGGTTGTGCTCAAGACCCTGTCAGACCAGATGGTGATCGCCCTGAACAATGCGGGACTGCGCCGCCTCGTAAAGAATCTTTCGGTGACGGACGAAAAATCCGGCTTGCTCAAGCGCGCATCCTACATCGACCTGCTTCTGGCCGAAAGCAAGCGCGCGGTGCAGAATTCGTCGTCGCTTTCGGTATTGCTGATGCAATTCGGCAAAAGCGCGTTGATGATCAAAGAATATGGCGAGTCGGAAGTACAGGCCGTGATGGAACGGGTCGGCCAGCTCTTTGCCGCGAACATCCGCTCGAACGATTTGGCGTTCCGCTACGACACGACGACAATCGCAATTCTACTGGGAGAAACCGCGGAAAAAGAGGCCCTGCTCGCGATCGAAAAACTGCGGAAGATTATCGGCGAAGTCCGCTTTCCCGCGAAGGGCGATGCCCCAAAAGGGCCATTGGCGCAGTTCTCCGCGGGCCTGGCGGAGGCCGTGGTTCGCACTGAATACGATCCCATCGACATCGTCACCGAGGTCATCAACCGGGCCGAGCATGCGTTGGGGCAGGCGATGTCGCAAGGTCCGGGAAAAATTGTGGCGCTCGGACCAGCCCTGACCGCCAGCGCTGTGGCTTGATTCACTTCGTCCCCACACAAACAGCCTAAAGAGAGCTACCAGCTTCTGGCTGCTAGCTTCTAGCAAATCAAACCCCACCGGTTTGCTAGGAGCTAGCCGCTAGAAGCTAGTAGCTAGTAGCCGGCTAACTTCGTGTCTTTCGCGGTCAAGGCTCTGCCGTTGGTCAAATCTCCGCACACGCTGCTACACTAAAAAGTTTGGCTGATCCGTTCTGAGGAGTCCTGCAGGGAACTTCATGTTGAAACCTGGAGATATTGCCATTGTCAGCGGGGCGCGCACGCCCTTTGGCCGTTACTGCGGCAAATTGAAGGATTACACCGCACAGGAACTGGGCGCTGTGGCTGCGAAAGGCGCGATTGAGCGCTCCGGCATCGACGCGAAAGAGTTCGACCACGTGGTCATGGGCAACGCGCAGCAAACTTCCGGCGATGCGCTCTATGGCGCGCGCCACGTCGGGTTGCGCGCTGGCATTCCGATTGAGACTCCGGCGCTGACCGTGAACCGCCTGTGCGGGTCGGGCATGCAATCGATCGTGAGCGCGGCGCAGATGATTCAGACCGACGAGGCGAAGATTGTTCTCGCCGGCGGCATGGAAGCGATGTCGCAGGCGCCGTTCGTCATTCGTGGGCGTGACGGGTTTACTCTGTCCCCCGGAGGAAAACTCGAAGACTCGCTGATGGTCGCGCTGCTCGATTCCTATTGCGGATCGTACATGGCAAACACTGCTGAACTTTACGGATCGGAGCAGGGAATCACGCGCCAGATGCAGGACGAATTTTCCCTTCGCTCGCAGCAGCGCGCCGACGCCGCCTACAAAGAAGGACGCATTCAAGAGGAGTTGGTCCCGGTGCCGTTGCGCAATCATAAAGGCGAGCCCACCGGCGAGTCGCTAACCGAAGACGATCACCGGCGACCGCAGACCACGCTGGAAGGCCTGGCAAAGCTGAAAGCGGCATTCGGAAAAAATGGAACAGTGACCGCCGGAAACGCCAGCGGTATCGTCGATGGCGCGGCCGCCGTGGTCGTCATGTCGCTTGACGAAGTGCGCAAGCGCAACATGGAGCCGCTAGGACGGATCGTGAGCTGGGGCATCGCTGGAGTCGAGCCGAAGGTGATGGGACGTGGTCCCGTGCCGGCGTCGAAGATTGCCCTGCAGAAAGCCGGGCTGTCGCTCGACTACATTGATTTGATCGAAGTGAACGAAGCATTCGCGGCGCAATACTTGGCCGTCGAGAAAGAGCTAGGTCTCGATCGGGAGAAAGTAAACGTGAATGGCGGCGCGATCGCGCTGGGACATCCGCTGGGCGCAACCGGGACGCGGCTGGTGATCACGCTGCTGTATGAGCTGCGGCGTCGGCACAAGAAATACGGACTGGCAACGGCCTGCATCGGCGGCGGCCAGGGGATCGCGATGGTGGTGGAGAGCATGAGCTAGCTTTTTTCACCACGGAGGCACGGAGAAGTCCGAGAATTTTTTCTCCGTGCCTCGGTGGTGAATTGACTTTGATCTGCGAAAATCCGCGTGAATCCGCGGCAAAGGAAGTTTGAATGGAAATTAAGAAAGTCGGCGTTCTCGGTTGTGGTTTGATGGGCTCCGGCATCGCGCAAGTTTCTGCGATGGCCGGATTCGAAGTGACTGTGCTCGAAGTCGAGCAGAAATTTCTCGACAAGGGCATGGCTGGCATCGAGAAGTCGCTGGCGAAATTTTCCGAGCGGCCAGTCGAGAAGGGTGGAATCACGAAAGAGCAGAAAGACGGCACGCTCGCGCGGCTGAAGGGCACGACTAACAAGTCCGATCTCGCCGACTGCGACATCGTCATCGAAGCCATCATCGAGAATGTTGAAGAGAAGAAAAAGATGTACGCGTCGCTCGACGGCATCGTGAAGAAAGATGCGATCTTTGCAACGAACACTTCGTCGATTTCAGTGACGGAGTTGTTAACTGCGGTTAAGAGGCCCGAGCGGTTCATCGGCCTGCACTTTTTCAATCCCGTGCCGCTGATGAAGCTGGTCGAAGTCGTGCGCACCATCGCCACGGCCGACGATGTTTACGACACGGCTTACGAGTTCGGAAAAAAGCTGGGCAAGGTTCCCGTGCGCACGTCGGACAAGACGGGATTCATCGTGAACCGGCTGCTGGTGCCGTATCTCCTCGATGCCATCCGCGCATACGAAGAAGGCGTCGGCTCAATCGAAGATATCGACAACGCCATGAAGCTGGGCTGCGGATATCCCATGGGCCCATTCACGCTACTAGATTTCGTCGGCCTCGACACAACCTACTACATCACGCACGTGATGTATGACGAGTTCAAAGAGCGCCGCTTCGCCTCGCCTCCATTGCTGAAGCGGCTGGTAATGGCAGGCTGGTACGGGCGGAAGTCGGGCAAGGGATTTTATGATTACGCGGACCCGGAGAAGCCAAGAGCACGGAAGCTTTAGCCACGGATTTACGCGGATTTTCACGGATTGAAAGGCGATTCACGCGGAGGCACCGAGTCATGGAGAAAAACGAGAAATGAATTCCTCCGTGTCTCTGCGCCTCTGTGGTGAAAGGAATTTATGAACTTCGAAAACATTCTCCTCGAAAAGAAAAACGCAATCGCCTACGTCACCGTCAACCGGCCGAAAGTGCTCAACGCGCTCAACATGGCCACGATGGAAGAACTGCGGTCGGCGTTCCATGACATCAAGAACGATAAAGACATTCGCGTCGTCATCTTTACCGGCGCGGGCGAAAAAGCTTTTATCGCCGGCGCCGACATCGGCGAGTTGTCGAAGCATGACGCCGTCAGCGGCAAGGAATATACGCATCGCGGGCAGTCGGTGCTCAATCTGATCGAGAATCTCGGCAAGCCGGTCATCGCCTGCCTCAATGGATTCGCCCTCGGCGGCGGATGCGAAATTGCCATGGCCTGCACCATGCGTCTCGCCAGCGACAACGCGAAACTCGGCCAGCCGGAAGTGAAGCTGGGAATTATTCCGGGTTACGGCGGTTCGCAACGCCTGCCGCGTCTCGTCGGCAAGGGACTCGCCATGCAAATGGTGCTCGCAGGCGAAATGATCACAGCGCAGGAAGCCCATCGCATCGGCCTGGTGAACGAAGTCACCGCTCCGGCAGAACTAATTCCGCGCGCCGAAGCGATTGCCGCCAAGATCATCGCCAACGCGCCCCTGGCCGTACAGTACGCCATGGAGGCCGTCAACAAAGGCATGGAGATGACTTTAGCCGAAGGCCTTTATCTCGAAGCGACGCTGTTCGGTGTCTGCTGCGCCACAGAAGATAAGACGGAAGGCACAAAGGCATTTCTGGAGAAGCGGCCGGCGCAGTTTAAAGGGAAATAAATCCTTCGCCACGGATTTGCACGGATTCTCACGGATCGCGATTCTCACGAATGAACAACAAATCACCACAGAGGCACAGAGGCACGGAGAAGAAATTGAAACTCGAGTCTGTGCCGGAACCCGCCGTCCCATCCGTCGACGGAAAATTGAATGCTTCCGGTCGGCGCTTCGCCGTCGTCGTCGCACGCTTCAATTCCTTTATCACAGAGCGTTTGCTATTGAGCGCGTGCGATGGGTTGCTGCGGCTAGGCGCGAAGAAAAAGGATGTGGTGATCGTGCGAGTTCCCGGCGCGTTCGAAATTCCCGCCGCCGCCCGCACACTCGCCGAAACCAAGAAGTACGACGCCATCATCTGCATTGGATGCCTGCTGCGCGGCGACACCGCCCACTACGACGTCATCGTCAACGAGGTAACACGCGGAATTGGGCAATCTGCTCAGGAGACCGGCGTTCCGCACGCCTTCGGCGTTCTCACCTGCGACACGCTGGAGCAGGCCATCGACCGCGCCGGGCTGAAGATGGGTAACAAAGGGTTCGAGGCGGCACTGGCGGCGGTGGAGATGGCGGCGTTGAAAGCAGTGGTCAGTGGTCAAAGGTCAGTGGTCAGAAAAAAGCAGATTGCTCGCTCCGCTCGGAATGACAATAGAGATATCCTCACATCAAGGAAGCATAAATAGTCCCCCGCTGAAGTAAACTGGCCACTGGCCACCGACCAACAGCCACTGACCCATGGGTACACGCCGCAAATCCCGCGAACTGGCATTGCAGATGTTATTTCAGTCCGACATGGGGCGGCAGGATGCCAACCAGGTCCGCAAGACTTTCTGGAACGAGCATGGCGCAACCAGCGACGAAGTGCGCGGCTTCGCCGACGATCTTTTTCGCGTGGCCATGGACCGCGGTGCCGAAATCGACAAGCTGATCGAGGGCCACGCCGAGCACTGGCGCATGGAGCGCATGGCTGCCGTCGACCGCAACCTGCTGCGCGCCGCTGTCGCGGAATTGCTGGCCTACCCTGAAACGCCGCGGGCGGTCGTGATCAACGAAGCGCTCGAAATCGCGCGCAAGTTCTCTACACCTGAATCCGTGCACTTCGTAAACGGCGTTCTCGACAGCGTTGGAAAAGCGTTGGAGAGCGGAAGCACCGGCTCCGGCGCCGGTGTGTGACGAGACTTTCCTTATTTCTCACCCGTTACAACCACTTAGGGTTTGGCCGCCACGAAATCCAAAACGCAAGGTCCCTGAGTCGGAGTAATGGTGCAGAAAGGATTCAGACCGTTGGTGAGATTCGGGAACGGGCTCTGGATCATATCGCTGCCGCCGATGGACGTGCTGACCTGATGCAAATAGCCATCGCTGCCCGCAATGATGATGGTCGAAGCATCTGAGGTCATATCTGCGGCGATGGCCGTGGGATTGATTCCGCCGGGAGTCGATGCCAGCTGAATTCCTCCCGTGACCGAAGCCGACGCAAAGTTGTAGACCACGATGCTGTTCAGGTCACTGGCCAGGACATAAAGAAGTGTGCCGTCGGCCGAAACGAAGAAGTTGACCGGATGAATGTTGCCTTGATTGAGATTGATGGTCTGGACCGTATGGCCGACCGTCATTGAGCAAAGCGAAGCGGCATGCTGCGTCGGGGTCGCCGCCGGAATGCCGGTGATCGTCGCAGTGATGTACTCGATGGTGCCGTTATTCTCAAGCGCTACGAAGTGAATGCCATCGGGCAACGCCCGGAACGCCACCGGTGGCGCGGCCAACGGGATGAACTGCTTGCCCGTAATCGTGTCGGTAAACAGCTGATTGTCGCAAGTGTCGTAGACGCTCACCGCCGGTGCGCCGCCGCCGAGCGAAGGCTCAGCCAAGTAGGCGAATGCTCCATTGGTCGAGAAGACAATTGAGCTGACGGTCGTTCCGGGAGTCAGTGCCGGACTGGGTGTCTGCAGAGCCTGCAGCGTCGAGTATATGAAGAGGTTGGGTAAGCCGTTACTGTCGAGACCCGAAATAAAAGCCCTGAGATTGTCGGGAGAAAAAGCCGCCACAGACGCCGAAGCGATGTTCAAAGGCGTCGCCGAAGTCGATAGCGCGTTTGCTTGATTCACCACATAAACCTGATTTGGAATGTGAACCGTATCCGAAAAGATCGCGAGATTTCCGTTGGGCGACACCGCCAGTACATTCCCGGTTACGGTTCCCAATGGGCTGAAAGGACTGTTCGCAGTCCCAAAGTTCGCTGGGTTGATCACCTGCGCGCCAAAATCACTCCCCATAAAAACTTTGTCGCCGGTGAGAGTGAACAACATTGAGTTCGGAGGCGTAGGCGTTATAGTGGCCGCGCCAACCGGCTCTTTTGTCGTGCTGAAATCATAAATCCCTACGCCGCAGTCACCGGGGAGCGTTGTGGCGCATCCGAAGCTGGAAGCGAGCATGGGCGTGGCCGCTGGTGTTCCGGTCACGAGGCCGGAGATCGCGGCCGGGCATGGCGGTTGATTCGGGTGACCGCAGGTTGGCGGAGTCGTCGGAGTCGTGGGCAAAGGCGACGCGTAAACCGGGACGGGAATAAAAGGTTCGCAGCTCGGCGGGAAATACTGCGCGCATGTGGTGAGTTGCTGTGGCGTCGAAAGCGAAGCTGGAACCTCGGGGTAGCCCACGTTACAGGTCGGCGGCGAGCACGACGCGGTAACCGCTCCCGATCCAGGACCGGGCGTCGAGACTGCGCAGGAATCGGTGCATCCCGTACCAGCCTGTACGGCGGACGGTTTCGACGCACTCCAGGTCAAAGGAATTTTGCTGAGGACGATACTGTTGTTCGAGTTCGGCAGAGATGTGTTCCCCATGACATCTGTCGTGGTGGCGAAAACCGTTTCGGAGCCGCCCTTCGCTGCCGCAAAGCTCGTCTGACTGGAGCCGACGTGGCCGACTTCAAGGACAATATTCTGGATCGGGCAGGTTTCGAAGAAATCGAAGACCACAGGTATTGGGTTGTTGCTGGAGTCCCGCAACTGCGGCTGCTGAAACGACGTGCTCGAAACGCCGCTGGCCGTCGCGAAGATCTGCGTCATGCCGGGAACGACTGCCGTTGCCGTGGCTTGATTCGTCGCGAAGTTATAGATCGTGTTCGTAACGATCGGAGTCAGCTTTACCACGCTGGTGTTATTAGCCGACCAGGTAAATGGTCCTACGGATGAGGTCACATCCTGCCCATTGCTGAAGGCCTGCGCCTGCAACGTCATGCTCTGGCTCTGCGAGAGGCAAGGCTCCTGGATCGGCTGGTTATCCGGCAGAATGCCTGTGACTCGAATGTTGTCAACTGGCGGGTGGACGAAAACGAAAGTGGGCGCGCTGGTCGATCCTTGCGACGCGGCGGTGACTTGAACCACACCAATCCCAGCAGGAGTGCAACTGGTGAATGTGGCGTCCCAAATTCCGGCACAGGCCACGCCGCCCGGAGCTATGTTGAGAATCGAGGTATCGCTCGATGAAAAGGTGAAAGTCGCGGTTACGTTCTGGCCGTTGGCATTCTGCGCCGAAGCGGTAAGGGCGAAGCTGTTCCCCGTCTGAACCGATGTGTTGCCCGAGGGGGTGAGGGTGATTTTTGCGGGAAACGTCGGCTGGCCGGCGGGCTTGTGACCGCCGCATCCGGGAACCATTGCCAGAGAAATGATTGCGACCGCCCACAGCCAACCGCTCAAACGCAACCTACCCATGCACCCTCTTTGCGCTAGACTCGCTCCGCACCTGGGGTGTTACCCGGAAAGGCGAGTCATCGAATGAGTTGGAAAACTTGTAGTTTAGAGGCTGAGTGCCGAAATCAGCAAGTTGAGCCGTTTTGCGTAGTGGATCAGTTTGGTTTCCGCGCCTCGTGTCATCCTGAGCGGAGCCGCTTTTCCGGCGTAGCGAAGGATCTCCCGCTCAACGGACCTAACGCGTAAGCCAAGCTCCCCCTTAACGCTTTTCGCCAACCTCTCTTACCACGTTTCACTGGGATGCAAAAACCCGGGTTGACGATGTTTGCAAGCACTTGCTATAGTAGTTTGGTTCCGCGAGTTCATCCAGGCTTGCTGTGTGCTGCCGGTTTTTCGCGTGAGTGTGCGAAGCGCTGGCAGTTGAGCTAAAGAAGAAATAGAAACTGGTTTTCGGACGGCAGTGACGTTCGAAAACTTTCCTCGCTGAAACGTTCCTGCGGCGCCTTTCGCCCTTATGCGAAAGGATATGCAGGGCAAGGCTGACGAAACGGAGTGCCCCCGGAATTTGGCCGGGCGCCACCGTCGGGCAGCGAAAGTCCGAATGGGAATCCAGTATCTCTCCGGCGTTAGTTCAAGCTAACGAAGTGGCGAGAAGTAATGGTCAGCTTGAGTTGGCCATGCCCACGGATGCGCGTTCGAAAGCGGCAGAATTTTAGCTGTCTCGCCTGCGCCAGAGGCGCGGTTGTGGGCGGCTGCTGTGCGTAGTTAAGGAGCGTTGAAGAGTGCCTACATTCAACCAGTTGGTGGCCCAGGGCCGGAAGCGGCCTCGTTATAAAACGGCGAGTCCTGCATTGCAGGGGTGTCCGCAAAAGCGCGGTGTTTGCACCCGCGTGTACACGCAGACGCCGAAAAAGCCAAATTCCGCCCTGCGGAAGGTGGCGCGCGTTCGCCTGACCAATGGAATTGAAGTGACAACTTACATCCCCGGCGTCGGCCACAACCTGCAGGAGCACTCGATCGTGCTGATCCGCGGCGGCCGCGTAAAAGATCTGCCGGGTGTGCGCTATCACGTGATTCGCGGCACGCTGGACGCAGTCGGTGTCGCCGGGCGCCAGCAGGGCCGCTCGAAGTACGGCGCGAAGCGCGCGAAAAAAGGATAGGCGTAGCGCCGGCGTCTCGCCGGCCAGACCGCCGGGACGGCGGCGCTACTGAAGGAGCTGAATGCCTCGTAAAGGACATATCGCAAAGCGGACCGTTCCAGCCGACGCCGTTTATAGCTCGGACCTGGTAACGAAGTTCATCAATTCGATGATGTGGCAGGGCAAGCGCTCGACCGCCGAGGGCATCTTTTATGAAGCCTTGACCAAACTCGAGTCCAAGGGCGGCGACACGGCGATCAAGCTGTTCACCAAGGCCGTGGAAAACGCCAAGCCGCTGCTCGAAGTGAAGACCCGCCGCGTTGGCGGCGCGAACTATCAGGTGCCGGTCGAGGTCAATGCCGACCGCCGCACGTCGCTGGCGATCCGCTGGATCATCACTTACGCCCGCGGCCGCGGCGAAAAGGGAATGGTCGACAAGTTGTCGAATGAGTTGCTGGACGCGGCCAACAGCCGCGGCGCCGCCATCAAGAAAAAAGAAGACGTGCATCGCATGGCGGAAGCGAATAAGGCGTTTGCGCATTACCGTTGGTAGCGAAAATTGAGTAATTGGGGAATTTGGTAATTGAGTAATTGAAAGGCAGTGCGGCTTTGGCAGTTCAAATTACACAATTACCAAATTTCCCAATTACCAAATCAGAAATGAAGTCGGAGCCCTAGAAAGAAGCAGAGAAAGCCGTGCCCAGAACAGTCCCATTAGAACGTTGCAGAAACATCGGCATCATGGCCCACATCGATGCCGGCAAGACCACTACGACGGAGCGCATCCTGTTTTATACGGGACGCACGCACCGCATCGGAGAGGTCCACGAAGGCACTGCGACCATGGACTGGATGGAGCAGGAGCAGGAGCGCGGCATCACCATTACCTCCGCAGCCACCACCTGCACCTGGCGCGACATCCGCATCAACATCATTGACACTCCCGGCCACGTCGATTTCACGGCTGAAGTCGAGCGTTCGCTGCGCGTGCTCGACGGCGCAGTCGCGGTGTTTGACGCCGTGCACGGCGTGCAGCCGCAGTCGGAAAAAGTTTGGCGTCAGGCCGATAAATACGGCGTCCCGCGAATTTGCTTCATTAATAAGATCGACAAGATGGGTGCCGATTTCGAGCATGCCGTCGATACCATCCGCAAGCGCCTCAGTGCCAAGCCCGTCGCGATCCAGATTCCCATCGGACAAGAAGCGAAGTTCATCGGCGTCGTCGACCTGATCGCCATGAAGGCGATCATCTGGAAAGACGAGACCATGGGCGCCGAGTACATCACGGAAGAAATTCCCGCCGAACTGAAAAAGAAAGCGGAAGCCTTCCATGCGCAGCTGGTCGAAACCGTTGCCGAAAACGATGATGAGATTCTGCACAAGTTCCTCGAAGGCGAAGAAATTTCCGCCGAGGAGTTGAAGAAGTCGCTGCGCAAATCGACGATTGAACTAAAAGTATTCCCGGTGGTCGTCGGAACTTCTTTCAAGAACAAAGGCGTGCAGCCGCTGCTCGATGCCGTGGTCGATTACCTGCCGTCGCCGCTCGATGTGGGCGAGACGCACGGAACCGAGCCGGGCACCACCAAAGAAATCAGCCGCAAAGCCGACGATAAAGAGCCGTTCTCGGCTCTCGCGTTCAAGATCATGGCCGACCCGTTCGTCGGACAGTTGACATTTATCCGCGTCTACTCCGGACAGCTGAAGACCGGCGACTCCGTGCTGAACGTGCGCACGGGCAAGACCGAGCGCATCGGCCGCCTGATGAAGATGCACGCCAACAAGCGCGAAGAGATCAACGAAATTCTCGCCGGCGACATCTGCGCCGCCGTGGGCTTAAAGAACGTTTCCACCGGCGACACCATCTGCAACGAAGATCATCCGATCGCGCTGGAATCGATCGAATTCGCCGCTCCCGTGATCTCGGTTGCGGTCGAGCCCAAGACCAAAGCCGACCAGGAAAAGATGGGCATGGCGCTGGGCAAGCTGGCGCAGGAAGATCCCACCTTCAAAGTTCACACCGATCCCGACAGCGGGCAGACCATCATCAGCGGCATGGGCGAGTTGCATCTCGAGATCATCGTCGACCGCATGATGCGCGAGTACAAGGTCGAAGCGAACGTCGGCAAGCCGCAGGTGGCGTATCGCGAGACCATCCGCAAGCACGCGGAGGCCG
This sequence comes from Candidatus Solibacter sp., assembly GCA_035501655.1. Classification (GTDB taxonomy): domain Bacteria; phylum Acidobacteriota; class Terriglobia; order Terriglobales; family Acidobacteriaceae; genus Sulfotelmatobacter. The sequence continues at coordinate 2,127 of DATJVU010000031.1, read as the reverse complement.
AAGGCAAATACATCCGCCAGACGGGTGGCCGCGGCCAGTACGGCCACGCAAAGATTTATCTCGACCCGCAACCGCCGGGGACCGGCTACGAGTTCGTCAACGAAATCGTGGGCGGAACCGTGCCCAAGGAATTCATTAAGCCGATCGACCAGGGCATTCAGGAAGCGCTCGAAGGCGGAGTGCTGGCCGGCTATCCCATGGTGGATGTGAAGGCGACGCTTTTTGACGGCAGCTATCACGATGTCGACTCGAACGAAATGGCGTTCAAGATCGCCGGATCGATGGCGTTCAAAGAAGCCGCGCGCAAAGCTTCTCCGGTGCTGCTCGAGCCGGTGATGGCGGTCGAAGTCGTCACGCCGGAAGATTACGCCGGAACGATCATGGGCGACCTGAGCTCTCGCCGCGGACGCATCGAAGGCATGGAGCATCGCGCCGGCTCGCAGGTAATTAAGGCAATCGTGCCGCTGGCGGAAATGTTCGGCTACGCGACCCACATGCGTTCTTCGACGCAAGGCCGCGCGGAATACTCGATGCACTTTGCGCGCTACGAGGAGGCTCCGCGTTCCGTAGCGGAGGAAATCATCGCCAAGGTACAGGGCACGGCGAAGTGACAGCCAGCGCCGCGGTTCGTCGTCGACCGCAGGTTCTGGGTCCGACAGGCTAGGCAGGGCGAGTTTGAAAATGTTTTTCGGCCGGATGGAATCTGGTCACGGTTTTTGCGGCAGGCCGAGGGTTACATCGCAACCGAAGTGAACTGCGAATCGGCGAGCGATGGGAAGTACAGAGTGCAGGATTTCTGGAGTTGGCATCGCGGGTTCGAGATTTTCCGCGAAGGCCGTTCGGAAGATTTCGCGGAGTTCGACCGCCAGGTGATCGGCGAGTTGATCGAAAAACAGGAATTCGTTGGCGCGTATTACGAGGCGCCGGAAGATCCAGGCGACGAAGATTTGGTTTTGAGCTAGAAGCTAGGAGCTAGTAGCTAACATGGCAAAAGAGAAATTTGAAAGAACAAAGCCGCACTGCAACGTCGGGACGATCGGACACATCGATCACGGCAAGACGACGTTGACGGCGGCGATCACGAAGGTATTGTCGAAGCACAATCCGAAGATCGTGTTCCGGTCGTTCGATTCGATCGACAACGCGCCGGAAGAAAAAGCGCGCGGTATCACCATTGCGACGGCGCACGTGGAGTACGAGACGGCGAACCGGCACTACGCGCACGTGGATTGCCCGGGCCACGCCGACTACATCAAGAACATGATCACGGGCGCGGCGCAGATGGATGGCGCGATTCTCGTCGTGGCAGCGACCGACGGTCCCATGCCGCAGACGCGCGAGCACGTGCTGCTCGCCCGCCAGGTCGGCGTGCCCTACATCGTGGTGGCGCTGAACAAGTGCGATGCCGTCGACGATCCTGAACTGCTCGACCTGGTTGAACTCGAAGTGCGCGAGCTGCTGAAGTCGTACAAGTTCCCGGGCGACGACGTTCCAGTGGTGCGACTGTCGGCTCTGGGCGCGCTGAATGGTGAGGCCAAGTGGGAGAAGCAGGTGGACGCGCTGATGGAAGCGGTGGATAAGAGCGTGCCACAGCCGGCGCGCGAACTGGACAAGCCGTTCCTGATGCCGATCGAAGATATTTTCTCGATCTCGGGCCGCGGCACGGTGGTGACGGGGCGAATCGAGCGCGGCAAGATCAAGGTTGGAGAGGAAGTGGAAATCGTCGGCTTCCGCGAGACGCGCAAGACGGTCGTGACGGGCGTCGAAATGTTCAAGAAGCAGCTGGACGAAGGGCAGGCGGGCGACAATGCTGGCTTGCTGCTGCGCGGCATCGGCAAGGAAGATGTGGAGCGCGGCATGGTGCTGGCGAAAACGGGATCGATCACGCCACACACCAAGTTCAAGGCCGAGGTCTACATCCTGACCAAAGAAGAAGGTGGACGTCATACGCCGTTCTTCAAGGGATATCGTCCGCAGTTCTACTTGCGAACGACGGACGTGACGGGTGTAGCCGAGTTGCCAGCAGGCACGGAAATGGTGATGCCGGGTGACAACGTGAGCCTGGTGATCGAGCTAATCACGCCGGTCGCGATGGAGAAGGGCCTGCGCTTCGCCATCCGCGAAGGC
>DATJVU010000030.1:0-104533 GCA_035501655.1 Candidatus Solibacter sp. | reverse complement strand
TATGGATGACGGTATGGATGGCACCTAACTCATTGAAAACAAAGAACTGGCGGAGAGAGTGGGATTCGAACCCACGTTAGAGTTTCCCCTAAACACGCTTTCCAAGCGTGCGCCTTCAGCCACTCGGCCATCTCTCCGGCGTACGGGATGGGAAGGAAGCGACTTCAGAAGCCGACTGAGGTGCAGTCGCATCTTCGGTCGCTGGCTACCACTCAATTCTATGGGCGGGCCGCTGATACCGCAACCTCGAATGATTCGCTCAAAAGGACTGTTTCAGAAAGACTGGATCAGAACAACTCTCCCGAGACATTCAGGCTGCGTCTGATTTTCTGGCCGACTGGGGTGCGCGTTGCGACGGACTGCAGGCTGCGGGGAAAGACCCTTTCCAATCTCCGAAACTCCCTGGGGCTAAACACCAGAATTGATTTACCACGACTCATGGCGCGGCTCGAAACCGCGCGCCCTTTCAAGACAAATGCTGAAGTGCAGTTTTTTCGCAGCCTCGGACTCGTCGTAACACTTCAACGAGGAAGCTCAATCAGAAGGATCCAATACGGATTGGTCTGGAGGGTGTCGTGTACGACACTCGAACGCTTGCGGCGAGAGAATCTACTGGAAGAAATCGTTCTAGGAAAGGTCTTCGCTACTGTCGGAGTGAGCTTCGTGATCTTCCGATTGAGCTTCGGAGTGGGCTTCCGGCGGCGCGGGAATCGTAATCGATGCCGAGCCCGCCGCTGACGCGGACGCTGCCGCCGCGGCTGCCGCGCCATTGCCATTCCCGTTCACCGGTGCTGCCGGCAACGGTGGAACTTTTGTATGGTCGACCACGTGATGATTCAGGCAGTAGAGCGCGAGTTCCAGTCGGTCGGCAACGCCAAGCTTGTCGTAGACCTTGCGCAGATAATTTTTCACGACCTGCTCAGTCGTCCCGACGCGCAACGCGATCTCTTTGTTCTTCATTCCTTGCGTGACGCAGGAAACGATGAGCGTTTCCTTCGGTGTGAGCTGCACCTTCGGCCGCGAACCCGACGGGCGATTGTTTTGATTACGGTATGCGTCGAGAACCCAACGCGTGCCTTGGCTATCGAGCCAGGGATCGCCGCCGGCGACCTTGCGCAAGCAATCGACAAGAAGTTCCGGCTCAACCTCGCGAGAAACGATTCCATGCACGCCGCGCCGGAACAGATCGAGCGTCAGCTCTTCATCCGAACCCGGGGTTACAACCACGAAGCGCACTTGCGGATTCTGGCGTAACAACTCGGTGACCGCTTCCACTGGATTCTGCGCCAGCGCCGCTTCAAAGATCACCACATCGCAGGAAAACTTCTTTACCGCGGATTGCGCCTGCGGCAGTGTCTCCGCCTGCCCGACCACTCGAATGTCATCTTCAAGCGCGAAAATCTTGCGCAGCCCGGCGCGGAAGATGGCCTGAGTATCGGCCACGATCACGCGGACAAACTGGCCGTTGCCGGCAACGTCGCCTGTCCCGAGATTGTCTTCCAGATTTACCGGAGTGCTGGCCATTCGGTTCCTTGTATCCTGCTTCGCCTAATCTCTTTCAAAGCGATATTCGTCAATCACCACGCCCACGCCGCGGCGGCCTCGATCTTCGAAACTGCGCACGACCCGGCCACGGCAATCGATCTGCACGTCCTGCCGCGCGCCCACAACTTCGGCCGGAAGCAGAATCGTGAAGTCGACCATCGAGCCCACGGGCACATCGTTGTCCATGGCGAAGAGCACGCCATTGGCCGAGATGTTTTCCGTCTCTGCTGAGTACGCTCCGCTTTGCGACTTCACCGACGCCGTCAGGTGCAGAGGAAATCGCGGTGCGCTCTGCATCTCTTCGTAGTGCCGCGTATTCATTTGCGGGTCCATCATCGGTGGTTTGCCTGCGTCCGCTTCCACGTCGTTCCCAGACCTTCTTTCCGGAGCCAGCGTCTGGCGCTCCGGTCTCTATCGAACTCAAGGGCAGCGTACACCCGCAAATGGAGCGAACAAAGTTACCGAAGTCATGGAACAAGTGGAGCTAACTGCTTTTCTTTGAATGGATTACAGGCTTTCGCTGAAGCGGATTCGAGCCTGCATTTGTCCCGCGGCAGCGGGCGATTCGCGGTCAATTCACGGTTAACTTCAGGTGATTTTCGGAGAAAATGAGCGTGAGGAAACTGCCGCGAGGATTAGGGGGAGTACCGTTTAAAACTTCGTCACTTCAGTGAAGTTGAAGTCGCGCACCTTCATGGCGGGCACCACCATGTCGAACGATTCTTCTCCGCACGAGCGCACGGAAGTGCTCATGGCTTCGACATTCGAGAGCATGTGGATCAGGCTTTCGTTGAAGCGAAAATTGCGGACGCCGCCAGTCACTTTTCCGTTTTCGATCAGGAATGTGCCGTCTCGCGTCATGCCGGTCAGCATTTTTTCAAAGGGCTCGACTTCGCGGATGTACCACAAGCGCGTCACCAGCACTCCGCGCTCGGTGGCCGCGATCATCTGATCGACGGTCTGCGTGGATTCGGTCGTGGCGAAGACGATGTTCTGCGGCATCTCTCCCATTTCGTTGGGCAGCAGAAATCCGTGGCCGGTAGCTTCGACGGGACCGACGTTGCTGCCTTGTTCGGAACGCTTCATTCTTTCCGCAGTCGCGCGCGCGTAGACCACACGTTTGACGACGCCGTTTTCCACCAGCGCCAGCTTCTTTCGCATCACGCCTTCGCCGTCGAAGGGCGATCCGTTCTGTAGCGGATGCGCCACGTCGTCCCAAATGGTGATGTTGTCGCCGAATAGTTTGCTGCCGATTCGCCCGGTGAGAAATGAACGCTGGTCGAGAATCGCCATGCCGGAATAGTCCCAGAACATGAAGCCGACAATATCGAGCACCGCTGCGGGCTCAAGGATCACGGTGTATTTCCCTGCCGGAATTTCGCGCGGATGCGCTGTATCAGCCGCCTTTTTCGCAGCGATCTCAGCCAGCCTTAAAGGATCGACGTTTCTTGCGTCGGGCGAATTTGCTTTCTGCCAGCCGGACGAATCGCCGCCCAGCATGGTGATAGAAACTTCGGCGGAAGTTTGCGCGTGCCAGCGGCTCAGGCCCCGCGAATTGTAGATACCCTCGACGTACTCCGCGCTCGAAAAAACTCCGGCGGTGGTGAGCTTGTGGCGGTCGGCGACTCCGACGATCTTCTTCACTCCCTCGGCGCGAAGCTCTGGAGTGATGGCAGCAGTCGATTCGAAATATCGAGAAGGCGCGGGAATTTGTTCAGTCCGTGTGGAGACGGGCGACTCGCCCCTCTCGCCGCTGTGGATCCCGTCAGCCTCGTCGATCCCGGGCATAGGCAGCAAATCCGGATCGGGGTGCTGCACCTTCGCCAGATTCTCTGATGCTTTAACCACCTGACGCAAACTTTCCTCGTCAAACTTGTTGGTCGAAGCCCGCGCCGTGCGCCCGCCAAACACCGTGCGCACAGAAACTGTCGCATTCGAGTCTTCTACATTCTGGTGGATCGTGTTGTTGGCAAAGCGCGTCAGCGCAAATCGTCCGCCAGAAAAATGAACCTCCACCTCATCCGCAACAGTAATCTTGCGGATGCGGTCGAAGATGTCGCCGGCTTGTTCGTGGGTCAGCATTTAGCCTTGCTTTACTCTGTGCCTCTGTGTCTCTGTGGTGAACTAGCTCTTAAATGCGCTGCCCACCGTAACCCCGCGAAATCGAGCCGGCGCGGCTCCATGTCCAGTTCCCATAACTTGCTGCGGTTGCCCCTTGCCGCAGTTCGGAGTTCCCCACAGCGTCCATTGGTCGCGAGAGCAGATCGCGTCGAGCGAATTCCAGAACTCTGTGGTAATTCCCGAGTACGACGGATTCTTCACCATGCGCACGCGCTTGCCGTTCTTGATCTCCCACCCGATCTCGCATCCGAATTGAAAGTTGTAGCGCTTGTCGTCGATCGACCACGAACGGTTGGTCTCCATGAAGACACCGTGGTCCGTCGCTGCAATCAGTTGCTCCAGGCTCAGCGGTTTTTCGCCCGGCAGCAGGCTGATATTCGTCATGCGAATCATCGGCAGCCGGTTCCAGCCTTCGGCGCGCAGCGTTCCACCCGAGCGCGTCTCGCCGATGGTGTGGGCCATTTCGCGCGAACTCAAATATCCCGTGAACAGACCGTTGGTGATGATCGGGGTGCACTGCGCGGCCACGCCTTCATCGTCGTAGCCAAAAGTTCCGAGGCCGGGGCCGTGCTCCTGGCGCGCATCCGCAACGACGTTAACGATCTCGCTGCCGTATCGAAGATTCCGCAGCTTATCCAAAGTGAGAAACGAAGTGCCCGCGAAGTTCGCTTCCATGCCCAGCACGCGATCGAGTTCAATGGGATGCCCGACCGACTCGTGAATCTGCAGCCCCAACTGCGAACTGTCGAGAATGATGTCGAACTTCCCTTCCGGGCACTGGTCGCTCTTATGCAAACCAACAGCTTCTTCTGCGATGCGCCGGGCATTCTCGAGCAACTTCAATTCCTCGATTAATTCGTATCCTTTGTTCTGCCACTGCCCGCCGTACGAATTCGGATACGACCGCTTCTGAATTTCATTCTCGGCAAAGGCATAGGCCGCATAGCCCGCGCCAGTCGAAATTTTCGTCTGGTGAATGTCCGCGCCTTCTGAAGAAACGAACCACTGCTCTTCGCGATTGAAATTGAGATTGGTTTCGGCCAGCGTCACGCCTCCGACGGCGCGCAACTCGGCATCGATCTTGAGCAGCAGGTCGATATTCTGCTCTACGGAAACCGAGAACGGATCAATCTTGTATGGAGTCGTCCACTCGGCGACCGCGGGCTTTTCCGGAGCAAGCCGTATATCTTCTTTCTTCACCCGTGCCGAAGCGCGCGCAATTTCGACGGCACGAGCCGCAGTTGCTTCCACAGCACCGCGCCCGAGTTCCGCAGAAGCCGCAAATCCCCAGGCGCCATCGGCAATCACGCGCACGCTCATGCCGACGGATTCCGCATCGGAAGCGCTGCCGACCTTGCCGTTTTTCGTGGTGAGAGCGCGGCTACGCTGCGCCACAATGCGAGCGTCGGCATAAGTCGCTCCGCGCGTCGCGGCCGTGTTCAACGCCCAATTGGCAACGAATTTCATCGAAGAATTTCAAATCTAACATAACGGCCTCATCCCAGACGGACCGCATTCCCAGCAATTACGGCCAGTACAGCTCCGATACGCACAGTACCCTGTGATTCGCATCACTGCCTGCCAGCGCACCGCGACCTCCAATAAACCTAGCAATCATCGCAACCAGGCAGCGGAGGTGCCGCTGCCGGAGGAGTTTCATCGCATGCCCCGTACATACGAGCAAGAGGATTCGCTGACTCGTTCGATTCAAGAAAAACCGTCGCAAAACACCACGCTTACCGATCAGCAGGCCACCAAGAAGGCGGACCTGGCGGGTCCGGGAATCGGAAGTTATGAAGAACTCGAAAAAGTTCTGCCCCGGGATTACAACTCCCTCTTGCCGCCCAAAGAGACGCAACAGGCCATCTTCCATCTCAAGCGCTACATCGAAGACAATCTCTGCAGGGAACTCGGGCTGATGATGGTCGAGGTTCCGCTGATCGTCGACTCCGCCAGCGGCGTCAACGACATGCTCGACCGCGACGGATCGCGCACCCCGATTCAATTTCATATTTCGAACGATCGCGGGCAGCATCCCATCGACGCCCAGGTCGTGCAGGCCGCGACCAAGTGGAAGAGGATGGCGTTGAAGCAGTTTGAATGCCGCACCGGCGAAGGCATCTGCACCGACATGCGCGCCGTTCGCAAAGACTACTTCCTCGATCACGACCACTCCGCTTACGTCGATCAATGGGACTGGGAGCGGGTGATCACACCGGCGCAGCGCAATCTGGATTTCCTCAAGAACATCGTCCGTGGAATCTGGAGAGTCCTGGTTGGCGCGGAGAGGTTCGCCCAGGAAATGTTTCCCGAACTTCGCGACCCACGCTATCCCAACCTGCCCGAGGAGTTGACGTTTATCCACGCCGAAGAACTTCTCGAGATGTATCCCGACCTGCCGCGCAAGCGCCGCGAAACCGCCATTCTGCAAAAATATCCAGCCATCTTCATCGTCGGCATCGGATGGCCGTTGAAAGACGGCTTCCCGCACGAAATGCGCGCCGCCGACTACGACGATTGGATCACGGACACGAGCAGCCAGACTCTACGCGACACTCACGGATTGAACGGCGACATCCTGGTGTGGAATCCGGTCACCTGCCGCCGCCATGAACTCAGTTCCATGGGCATCCGCGTCAACGCCGAGACATTGCGCAAGCAGTTGGAGATGTCAAACCTGCTCGAGAACCTGAAGTTCCCCTATCACCAGGCGATCATCAACCACGAAATCCCGCTCTCCATCGGCGGAGGCATCGGCCAGTCGCGCACGCTGATGCTGCTGCTGCGAAAAGCACATCTGGGAGAGGTCAGCGTGACAGTGTGGCCGAAAATCCTGAAGGAGATGTGCGCGAAGAAGAATATCTTTGTGCTGGAATAAAAACTCAGCAAAGAGAAATGGGACGGCATGTGACGCCCCGCTTCCATTTTGATGAGCAGTGTGTGATCGCGACCCATCGACAGCTAGGAGGGGTCGAGGTTACGATTCTGCTGTCTCGATCAAACCGACAAATGGAGGCAGGTAGATGCGGAGCTATTTGCTAGCGGCGACGGCCGTTCTTCTGGCGGGCATACTCTGGGCACAAAGTACGCGACCTGGCGACGCGCCCTATGCTCCCACGAAACTCGAATGGGCGGCACTCGAATTGCAAGCAAAATACGCCCAAGATCTTGGTCCCGACAAACACATCTCCATGTCCTTTACTCCAGAATACGATGGGGTGAGCGTCCATTGTCTTTTGATTTACGACCGCACTGTCTCAGCTGCGCAGTCAAAAGCAGCCCGCGAGCTGACGCAGATGAGAGTTGCCGATTTTGCGAAACAAAAAGGATGGGACTGGCTACGCGTGACGTTCAAAGAAGAAGCTGTGCAATATTAGAGGATTACTGCGAAACTAGGGACGAAGTCTCATTCTTGGGCGGATCATCGATTCTTCGACTTCGGGATGTAGCTGTGAACCGCAGGAGCCCAGACCCCAGGAGCACTCTCAAAAACCTGAACATCCTGTCCGCAAACCCTGCAACATCCGCGCTTAGCGGCCTTGTCCACGTTCCGTGCATCGCCGCCCTGTAGACGACCCGGGCAGGGCATTGGACCTCCCCTTGTTGGCATTCTCAGATTATAGGCTATTCGAGGCAAGCAGCGCATGTCTCTAAACCGGGGCACAGGACACGCTGTGAAAGTCAGGTGCCCCTTTTGATATGCCTGAAACCTCTCTGCCTAAGGCGTGGCGTGCGCCGCGTCCAGCGCCTGTTTCACCGCCAACAATTCCTTTAACACTCCGCGCAACTTGGTCGACTCCAGAGCATTCGCGCCATCCGACTTGGCTTCTTTGGGGTTGTCATGAACTTCCATGAATACGCCATCTACACCTGCGGCCACCGCAGCACGCGAAAGCAGAGGAATAAACTCCGGCTGCCCTCCGCTCACCGCGGGCCCATCCCCTGATGACTGCGATGACGGCAACTGCACCGAATGCGTCGCGTCAAAGACCACGGGCGCGAACTTACGCATGATCGCCAGCGATCGCATGTCGACCACAAGATTGTTGTAGCCGAAGCTTGCCCCGCGCTCGGTGAGAAATACGCGCGAGTTGCCGGCGTCTTTGCATTTCTCCACGGCGTGCCGCATGTCCCACGGAGAAACAAACTGCCCCTTCTTGATGTTCACCGGCTTGCCGCTCAAAGCCGCCGCCACGACAAGATCAGTTTGCCGGCTCAGGAACGCCGGAATCTGCAGCACGTCGACAACTTCGGCGACTTTGCCGACGTCCGCCGCTTCATGCACGTCGGTCAGGACGGGAACGTGCACCTCATCTTTGACCTTCTTCAAAATCCGCAGGCCCTCTTTAATTCCCGGCCCGCGATAGCTGCGAATCGACGTGCGATTCGCCTTGTCGTAACTCGCCTTGAAAATAAATGGAATAGCCAGCGAGCGCGTCACGCCCTTGATAATCTCGGCCATCCGAATGGCGTGCTCTTCACTCTCAATCACGCACGGCCCCGCGATCAGAAAAAGATCGCCGCTCCCAACGTGAATATCCGCGACCTGGAAGGCCATGCTCATTTTGTAGAGATTGCTTTCGCGGCGGACAAACGAACCTCGGTTCCAAGTCGCAGCGAGTTCGGGATCTCGGCAACCTGATCCGTATGCCGGATCAGTTCGAGAATTTCCTCTTCCCTGGCTTCCGCTTCGATCGCAACCGCGAATGCCACATTCTGCGCGCGGACGGGATCGCCACCCCAATCCGCGCTCACTTCAACCTGAACATTTTGCACTTTGAGGCCGCGCTTCGCCGCCTCGCGGAAAATATCGTTGCTGTAGCATCCACCAATCGCGAGCAACAAAAGTTCTCCGCCATTAAAGCCCAGCCCGAGGCCTCCAGCTTCTTTGCTGCGGTCAATCGTGACCGTGCGCGGTCCTGACGATCCAACGGCTAACGAATTACCTTCGACCGTACGAATCGTAACGCTGGTTTGCGGCATAGGCGAGCTTCCGACCTTATGCCCGGACTCTTTCCGGCCGGTGAAACATTTCCACGGAGGCGGTTTCCTTCTCCGCGCGCCGTTTGGTGCCGTGCTCGTAAGCCGCGCCAACAAACGTACGGAACAACGGATGCGGCTCCAGCGGCTTCGATTTGAACTCCGGATGGAACTGGCATCCGATAAAGTGCGGGTGATCCGGCAATTCCACCATCTCAACGTAAGTCCCATCCGGCGTCGAACCGGAGATGCGCAGGCCCGCCGCCGTCAACGGCTCTTCGTACTCGCGATTAAATTCATAGCGATGCCGGTGCCGCTCGCTGATTTCAAGCTTGCCGTAAATCTTGTGCGCCAGCGTATTCGGCTCGATCTTGCACGTCCACGCGCCCAACCGCATCGTGCCCCCGAGTTCTTCCACGCCGCGCAACTCGCGCAGCTTGTAGATCACGCGATGCGGCGTCGCCGGATCGAACTCGCTCGAATTCGCCTCCTCCAGTCCAACCACGTTGCGCGCGAATTCAATGCAAGCGGTCTGCATTCCCAGGCAAATTCCGAAGTACGGAACTTTTTTCTCGCGCGCATAACGAATCGCAACCAACATTCCCTCGATGCCGCGCTTGCCGAACCCGCCGGGAACCAGAATGCCGTCGTACCCTTCGAGCTGCGCATCCACACTTTTTTCGTCGGCGCTTTCCAGTCCCTCGGCTTCAATCCAGTTGAGTTGCAGCTTCAGGTTGTGCGCCAGCGCGCCGTGCGTGAGCGCTTCTTTCAGCGACTTGTACGAATCTTCATACTCCACATACTTTCCGACGATGCCGATCGTGACCGTGTCTTTCGGGTTGTAGACGCGGTGAACGATGTCCTCCCACTTCGAAAGGTCGCGATCTTTGGCCTCCATGTGCAAATACTTCAGCACCAGCGTGTCAACGCCTTCGTGGCCGAAAACCAGCGGCACTTCGTAAATCGACGCCACATCTTTTGCCGTGATGACCGCTTCTTCTTCGACGTTGCAGAAGAGCGCAATCTTCGACTTGATGTCCTTGGCCAGAAAACGGTCGGTGCGGCAAAGCAAAATGTCCGGCTGAATTCCGATGCTGAGCAGTTCCTTCACCGAGTGCTGAGTCGGCTTGGTCTTCAGTTCCTGCGCGGCGGCAATAAACGGCACCAGCGTGACGTGCACAAATAAGGTGTGCTCGCGGCCCAACTCCTGCCGCATCTGCCGGATCGCTTCCATGAACGGCAACGATTCGATGTCGCCGACCGTGCCGCCAATCTCGACGATCGCCACGTCCACATCCTGCGCGACCTTCTTCATCGCCGCCTTAATTTCGTTCGTGACGTGCGGAATCACCTGTACGGTTTTTCCGAGATAATCCCCGCGCCGCTCTTTCGCGATGATCTGCTCGTAGAGTCGGCCGGTCGTCCAGTTGTTGTCGCGAGAAAGTTTGGCGTGGGTGAAGCGTTCGTAGTGGCCGAGATCGAGATCCGTCTCCGCGCCGTCGTCGGTCACGAAAACTTCGCCATGCTGAAACGGCGACATGGTCCCCGGATCGACGTTCAGGTACGGATCGAACTTCATCAGGTTAACTTTCATCCCACGGCTCTCGAGCAGGCACCCGATCGAAGCCGCGGCCAGTCCCTTGCCGAGTGAAGACACAACTCCGCCCGTCACAAAGATGTACTTCGCTGGCATCTCTTCCTCGCTTTAAATTGTTTTGGAAAATTGTGCAGGTTGGCGTGCACAATCAATTATGGCAGAAATGCCTGTGGAAGACACGGAAGAAATTCGATTTCGGGATTGATTGATGTGGCGCGAGAAACGTCCCCTTGTGGGGTGGAAACGATAGGCAGAAAACTGGGGGACCTGGCCGGAATCGAACCGATGACACACGCAACACAGGTAAGGAGTACAGGTGAGACACGCAGGTTAGTGCCATCGCCCCGCTCTGCCGTTCAGATGCCGGGAGAGGCACGACGGGAGCCGAGGTGATCGATCCACAAGCTGACTCCGGACTAGACAGACCGGTGCATCGCAGTCACGGACGAAGGGACCGACGAGATCTGGAAGGCCGTGCCGGACGGTACGCCTAACGAGAATCGGCCCTATTGAGTACTCCTACTGCACCACAATGCTTGTGCTCGTCGTGTGCTGATGACTGCCAGCCGTGCCGGTGATGGTGATGGTGTAAGCCTGCGGTGTCGGCTTCGTGGCGCTGCTACTTGTTCCGCTGCAAGCGACTTGGAACGTCAGTCCTGCAAACATCACCACGAATAACAGAGAAGGAATCCATCTTTGCCGCGACGCGCGCCACCCTGCGCCGGCGAAAACCAAGGCGGCAACCGGAAACCACAGGAAGGACAAGGGGTTGCCTTTGTGGGCTGTGGTTGTGCTGGTATCTATCGTCAGGATTGAGGTCGCGTTCCCTTGCGAGTCGAAGGTCACTGGATTCCGGCTAAACGAGCATGTCGGCGCTGCTGTCGTGGGCTGTACCGAGCAAGCGAGATTCACAGGCCCGTGGAACGATGTGGAGAGCGACAGGCTCACAGTCGATGTGGCAGTGCTACCCCGATTTACCGGGGAAGGATTCGCCGCCGTAGCAGCGATTGAGAAGTCGGTGCCAATGTTCATTAGCACGCTGACCGTATTGTCGTTCACGTTCGTCACCACGAGATCGGGTGCGGTGTCGTTATTCAAGTCAGCCACTGCGACCCACATCGGATCGTTCCCTACAGCGAAACTTCCGCCCGAAGTGAATGCGCCATTTCCGTTTCCACGTAGCAACGACACGTCGTTACCTCCGGAGTTCGCAGTAACCAAATCGAGATTGCCGTCGCCATCGAAATCTCCGCCCGCCAGTGTCTGAGGGCAGACATCGACCGGATAGACAATCTGCGAGGCGAAATTTCCGGCGCCATCGCCAAACAGGATAGAGACGCTGTTGCTGATGCAGTTCGCTATCGCAATGTCGGGATTATTATCGGCGTTCAGGTCTGTCACGAGCCCTACACGTGGGTTATATCCACTGGGGTTGTAGGCCGGGTTTTGAAATGATCCGTCGCCGTTACCTAGCAGAATCCAGACACCGTAGTAGCCGTTGTTGCAGACCACGACCAGATCCATTTTCCCATCGTGATTCAAATCGGCGGCCATAATGCCGAACGGGTTGACGCCAACCTGGAAAGACACTTGACGTTGGAAGGTGCCATCTCCGTTGCCCAGTAGGATGGAGACGGAGTCGGAGTCGGAGTCGTAGTTAGCCGTGGCAATGTCGAGCCTGCCATCACCATTGAAGTCGGCTGCCACGAGCCATTGCGCGTTCGCGCCTGTCGCATAGGGCACAAGCGGTTGGAAGGTGCCATCGCCGTTGCCCAGCAATACACTCACGGTGTTGTAGATGCTGTTGGCGACCGCCAAATCGAGCTTTCCGTCGCGATTGAAGTCAGCCACGATGATCTGAAGCGGATGGCCGCCGCCGGGAATGTCGGTGTGCGGCTGGAAGGTGCCGTCGCCGTTGCCTAACAGGATGCTAAGGGTATTTGGATGTGCTGCATTGTTCGCGACAACGAGGTCGGGTTTCCCGTCTCCGTTGAAGTCGCCGACGGCCGCGCCATACGGGCTGGGACCTACGGCATAGTCAACTCGGGGTTGAAACTGAGCTGAGAGTGGAAGGGTAACAAACAGAACGATGAAGACCGGATAGAAAATTCTGGGCATGACTCCTCCTCGAACGGGCCTCAGGGGGTGCTGCAAGCGATCGTGCGGAGGATGCTCTTCGGAGAGGCGAAACGCAGTCTAATGCGAAACCAAGCGGGCTGGCTTGTCAGTGATGGGAGTCACGGAGCGACGGTCGGGTAAAGAGAGACAAGGAATTTGGTGGACCTGGTCGGGATCGAACCGACGACCTCTTCCATGCCATGGAAGCGCGCTCCCAGCTGCGCCACAGGCCCACGTGCGGAGACACTACAGTTGTCTTGCGGAGAACCTCAATTATTTTCGCTGAGCGCGTGAAGATAGTCAACGAGCGGCTCGCATTCTCTTACTCGTGGCTTCAAGAATTTGCTCAAAACCTCAGGACTATCGGCACGTCTAACCCCCGACGCCATCCCTGAAGCGATCATACCCATTTAGGAGCAATTTCCAATGAAACAGTCTTCGCTCGCGCTAGTTGCGGTCGCCCTGCTTGCTGCGGTTGGAATGAGTGTTCCCGGTCAGGCTCAAACGCAGAATGCACCTCCGGCTCCGGCGCGCCTCCGATCCGATGAGATGTTGGACCGATGGAACTACATTGGGAACAAGCTCGTTGCCATGGCGAAGGATTTTCCCGAAGACAAATACGACTACAAACTGCAGAAGGACCAGCGCACTTTTGCCCTGAATCTTCTGCATGCCGCCGCACTGGATTTCGTTCTTATACGCAAGATTTCCGGAACAAACATCGGGCCCGACTTCGGCGAGGGCGACAATCCGACGCGCGCCGCCTTCAAGACCAAGGCCGACGTAGTGAAATTCGTGCAAGAGGCCGTCACTGACGGAGCGCAAGTGATTCAACAGCAGGGCGACGCTGGGCTCGACAACACATCTAAATTCTTTGGGAACCGGATGGCGCACAACTCCTACATCTGGATGTTTGCCATCGAGCACAGCGGCGAGCACTACGGCCAGCTTGTGGTCTACTATCGCGCCAACAATCTGGTGCCGCCGGACTCGCGGCGCTAGTGCGGCCATCAAGGCCCTTAACTGTGGATGTGATGAATCAGATCTGGTTCGGTTCCTCCGGTCCGGTTCGCGCACCGGTACATCGGGATTCTTCGGCGGATTTTCCGGCTCGGTGATTGGCGGCCGTGTGGGCCCCACGGGACTGCGGCCTTCGTATCAGACTGGTCGATTCTCCGCGTCATGGTCATGCAGCACGGGACTGAGATGCAGAAACTGTACTGGATGTTCGCCGCGCAGTTGATGAACCAAGCGCTAGATGTAGGCGAACTACTTTCCGCTCAGGTACTGAATCAACTCCTCTCGCGTGAACCCCGCTTCCCGTAGCAACGACATCACCGTTCCCTTGGGCAGGTCGCGATTGTGTTGAGGTACCACAGCTCGGTGGCGCGATGTGCGGTTGTAGTAAATGAAGTGGCTGCCGGTTGCGTATCAAGCACGAACCCGTTGGATTCGAGAAATCGGCCGATCTGACGAGGTTTAACGGCCGGCAACTTTGTCATTGGATCTCCTGCTCTATTTCCTTTTACTGCTCAGAGAGCACGAGATTCAGCGCGAATACTCCAAATCAAGCGAGGCAACCAGGGTCTCGTCGTCGTTGGGAATTGGATCATGATGTTTACGTAGGCTCGCGACATATCCAGAAATGGCATCCTTTGCCATTTCGCGCGCTTCCTCGATCGTGCGCCCGTAGGTCACGCAACCCGGCAAAGCAGGAACCAGCGCCGTGTAGCCGCCCTCGGCTTCGGGGCGGAGCATGATGTTATAGCGATAACGAGTCTTGGCCATATTCTTCCAGCAGATTCTAGCCTCCGAATCGGACCGAGTCAAAACGCTTCGATTCGTCAGAAGTCGCTTCGTTCCATCATCCGTTCGCTGCACTTCCCATCATTTACAATAAGCAATTCGCCAATCCTCTGCGCTGATTCCCTTGGCTCGGGACGCGCGACTCGGGACTCGAAACTCACTATGCATCGCTGGTCAGAACTCTTTATCCCCACTCTGCGCGAGGCGCCTTCGGACGCCGAGGTTGCATCGCACAAATTTCTGGTGCGCGCTGGATACATCCGGCAACTCGCGGCCGGGATCTACTCCTATCTCTTTCTCGGCAACCGCTCGTTCAACAAGATCGTGGCCATCGTCCGCGACGAGATGGACAAGATCGGCCAGGAATTTTATTTGCCTGCGCTGCATCCGCGCGAACTGTGGGAGTCCAGCGGCCGCTTTGCGCTGATGGGTGACAATTTGTTCCGCCTGAAAGACCGCAAGGGCACCGATATGTGCCTGGGCATGACCGAAGAAGAGGTCATGACCTCGATCGCGCTGAAAGAGCTGCGCAGCTACAAGCAGCTGCCGCAAATCTGGTATCAGATCGCGCCCAAGTTTCGCGACGAGCCGCGGCCCCGCTCCGGCCTGCTTCGCGTACGCCAGTTCATGATGAAGGACTCTTATTCGTTCGACATCGACGCGGCCGGACTCGATGTTTCTTACAAGAAGCACTACGACACCTACTGCCGTATCTTCGACCGCTGCGGTCTGAAGTACATGGTGGTCGAAGCCGATTCCGGCGCCATGGGCGGCAAGGAGTCGCACGAGTTCATGGTGCGCACTAACGCCGGCGAAGACCAGATCGTGAGCTGCGACGGCTGCAACTACGCCGCCAACATGGAGAAGGCGACTTCAAAGCTCGAGCCCTGGGGAGATCTCGCTCCCGAAGGCGGCGGCAAGCCGCTCGAAGTACACACGCCCGGACAAAAGACAATCGAAGACGTCGCCAAGTTTCTCGGCGTCTCGCCCAAAAACAAAATTAAGACCCTTGCCTTGATGATCGACGAAACCGATAAAGCGGGAAAGAAGAAGTCGCATGCGGTTGTCGTTCTGATGCGCGGCGATCATCAGTTGAATGAAGCAAAACTAAATGCGGCAGTCGCAGCAACACCGCGCCCCATGGACGAAGCCGAGATCAAGGCTCTCTTCAAGTCTCCCGCGGGATATCTCGGGCCGCTCGGCATCGAATGGGCGACGGACCTAAAGAACCCGGGCGACAAAGCCGTGCTCATCGTCGACAAAGCTCTCGAAGGCCGCGCCAATCTGATCGCCGGCGCCAACAGAGAGGACTATCACGTAAAAAATCTCACGCCGGGAAAGGATTTCCATCCTACGGCATATGCCGACTTGCGCGCGGTAACGGCGGGCGAGGCGTGCCCGAATTGCGGCAAGCCGCTGCGCATCGACACTTCGGTGGAGATCGGCCACATCTTCAAGCTCGGCTACCGCTATTCCGAGTCGATGGGCGCGCGCGTCCTCGACAAGAACGGCAAAGAAGTCATGCCCATCATGGGCTGCTACGGCATCGGCATCGAGCGCATCCTGACTGCGGCGATTGAACAAGGTAACGACGAAAACGGATTCTGGCTGCCCCGATCGATCGCTCCGTTCGAAATCGTGGTGTCGGCAACGAATATGAAGGATGACGCGATCAAAGCAGCGGCCGAAGACATCGCCAAGCGCCTGGACGCGGCCAGATTCGACGTCGTCATCGACGATCGCGACGAGCGTCCGGGCGTCAAATTCAAGGATGCCGATTTGGTCGGGATCCCCTTTAGAATCACGGTCGGCAAGAAGGTTACCGAAGGTACCGTCGAGGTCGTTATTCGTTCGACCCGCGAAGTGCGCGATGTTACGATTTCCGCGATCGTCGAATATTTTCAGGAGTTGCTCGGACGTGCGGGATAGCTTCCCTTCCCGCACCCCAGCGGATTGCGGGATATGGGAACAGTTAAAGCACTTGTCGGGTTTCTGGCCATCATCGGCTGCATCTACGCCGGTTTCCAAATTATTCCGCCGGAGTTGAGCAACTACTCTTTTCAGGACGATCTCCGCAATATCGCCATGGTCGGCGGAGCAAATCCACACATGTCCGACCAGGATGTCATCGACCAGGTGGTCAAGAAAGCGGCCGAGCACCAGATTACGCTGACTCCCGAGAAGGTCGTCGTGCAGCACATCGGCACCCCGGGCGCGCCCGCGATCTTCGTAAGCACAGATTACACCGTGCCAGTCAGCCTTCCGGGATATGACTTCACCCTGCATTTCACGCCATCGAGCGGCAACAAGGGCATGTAGTTCGTTCTCTTCTTTCTCGTTTTTCTCCTTGTGTTGAGTTACTTCGATCAGGGTTCGGCCAAGCCGAACCCTGTTTTTACTGCGCCCTGTTTTTGTTGCGCTGTCATCCTGAACGGCAGCGAAGCTGCCGTGAGGGACCTTACGACGGTAGATGACCATGATGCTGCCGAAAGGTGTCGCAGCGCGGCCCGAGTTCTGTCCCCGCCAGCGGCACAGACAGAGCGCGCCGACGTAAGGTCCCTCGGAGCGCTTGGCCGCGCTCCTCAGGATGACATCGATTCTGAACGGGGCTAAAAATCGCCCACGGGCAACCTTCATGCTCCTTGCACGAAAACTAGTGCATGGCGTCGGGATACTCCTGAATCATCAAGCCTTAGGCAGCCCTGACTCCTGTGCAAGAAAATCCCTGTAAATCTATGATAACAATAGAGATAAATATCGAAGTTAAATCGATTTAACTTGCCCGTACAGCCCCTCGAATCGCGGCCGACCCCAGGGCCCCGACGATTCTCCGCTTCGCGTCTGCGCTCAGCGGAAGCACCGCGCGAGGCATTCCAGCGACTGGGCAGCCTGGCGAAATTGCAGCCGGTTCGACAGGAAAACAAAAAGCGCAGCCGCGGAGTGGGCTGCGCTTTTGACTTGCTCGAGACTAGAGAGAGTAATTCGACTACGAAGTCGGACCGCACTGGCCGTTGGTCAACGCGCCTTGGTTATTGGCTGCAGAGGCCACCGGGATATAAACCGGATTCGAGGTGAATCCTCGATAGCTCGCGGTGACGGTGTACTCGCCCGTGAAAAACCAACTTTGAGTCTGAAGTGTTCCCTGATTGATCCACGTGCAGAGCCCATCTCCGTTGGCGTCGGTAGCGGTGGCTGTGATCAGGCCGGTGTTGTCGATTTGCACTCCGAGTGGCGGGGCTGGAAGGGCGGCGCCGGTATCATCCACGCCGACCGGCACTACGGTAAGAGTCGCAAAATTCGTTTCGTCAATTTGCTTGCCGCTGGTGTAGTTGGCGGTCACCTTCAACTGCAAGGTCCCACCCAGGCCGACGAGGTTCACCGTGCCGGTAGTTCCGCCCACAGTCATAGATACGGAACCGATTTTGTCGCCGGTGCCGCAGCTCGTACTCAGCAACGCAACTGCTGTAATCAATAAAGTGGCGAAAAGGCTTATACGTTTCACAGGAAGCGATCCTCCGCGAGATTTCAATCCGCATGTTGTCAGTTCCTAATTTTCGAGGCAAGGAACGAACGGGCAGGTCCGATGGTCACCCGAAGCTCGTATTCGATCCACCCTTCGTGCGGCAAAACCCGCGCCGCTACTGGGGTTTGGAGGATTCACCCACTGCCGTCATTACAGCAGAAATGCGCTTTACCTTGAAGTTACCTTTGGGGACGGGGTGAAGCTTTCTCGTGCACTGCCGATAGAGCGTCCCCCGCTGGATCGCACTTGGAAGCTGCGCTTTGGGGAATGGATCAATTCGATGGCGTCATCCCGACCGGAGCCGCTTTTCAGGCGGAGAGAGGGATCTCCCGTTCCCATGACTTCGCCTTCGGGATGACGCCGCACCATTGCTTCAAACTTATTTCCAACTCGACACTGTCCCACTCTGCGGTGTAGTCCCGTGACATTCGTAACGTTGTCACCACGTTACTGCCGCACCTACTATCCAAAAGAGAATTTGTATCTCGCGCTTATTGGTGTGGTTAGTTCGTGAAACGAGAACCCATTACGTCCGCATAGCTCGTACAAAAAGTTCGTGAGAGAAAGTTCGTTGCAGTTGGGAGGGCGGTACATGAAGCGTTTCTTACAAATATTGATCGGTTTGCTGGTGCTGCTGCTGATGCTCTTTCTCGTGGGTTGCAGCGGCGCACCGGGATGCCCGCAGGTCGGCTTCGGCAACTCCGGCTGCGGTTCGTCCGGCGGCGGTGGAGGCGGCTTCGGCGGCGGTGGCGGAGGCGGTGGTGGAGGAGGCGGTGGCATCAATGCATCGCAGGCCAATGCGCTCGTTTATTACGGCAGCGCGTCGATCGAAGCGGCTGGCGTAAGCTCGAGCACATTTGGAACGCTCAACGGCTATACGGCGGTCACGCCCCCGGCGAACTTTGCTGACGATATGATCATCGTCAAAAAGCAGTTCCTTTATATTCCCAACGGCGACTTGAGCTCTTCCAACACGACGACGGTTTCCGGATATTCCATTGATCGCCAGACCGGCGATCTGACACCAATTCCGGGCAGCCCTTTTACGATGTCGGGCACCACTGGGGCCACGGCGGACGATGTGGCAACAGATCCCCTGGGCCAATATCTCTTCGTCGGAAGCGAAACCGGCCCAGCCATCTGGGCCTTGACGATCAATGCGACCACAGGCGCGCTCACTGCCGTGAGTGGATCGCCAGTCACAATCGGGTTCGCGAGTGGCGGCGTAGCGGATGCTATGACCGTTGATGCGAGTGGCAGGTTTCTCTACGCCGGGCAGGTTAATGCGGCCCTCGGAGTCGCCGGATTCGCGATCGGCTCTGGCGGAGTGCTGACTCCCTTGGCCGGCAGTCCCTTCACCAATGCCCTGGTAGCCCAGATTCACGCCAGTCCCACGGCCGAGTTTCTGCTGGGGGTGCAGGAAATTCAGGGCAAAGCGTCGGTCGCGGTGGATCCGCACATCTACGTCTATGGGATCAACACCAGCACAGGCGCATTGACTCCGGTCAACTCGGGATTCCTGACCGGGACCGGTGCGGCACCGTTCGATTTCGTTATTTCGCCGAACGGATTATACGTTTATGCCATGGAGGAGAACGTCGTAAGCCACACCGATGCGCCGATAGAAGGTTTTACCCTGAATTCCGGAACTCTGGCCTCAATCGGTACATTCAACGGCGTGCCTACTTCCGAGGGTTGCCGCTTTGAGCAGACCGGCGTCTATCTGTTTTGCATCGACACACTCTTCGGGACAACCTTGACCGTGAATTTCGATGACGTCAACAGCGGACAATTGAGCCATGGCGCGGACTTGACAGTTACCCAGAACTTTCCGTTCGCTGTAACCGACTGACTTTTAACGACTCGCGCTGTTGACAGCTTGGAGACCCGCCCGGTACTGCGGGTCTCTTCCTTTTTTCGTTTCCTAGCCGAGAGGTACAATGAAGGCATCCGTTACAGCGGCAATCTGTCCCCGACGAGGTGTCGGTACTGGATGGGAACCGGAGATTCAAACCTTTTGGTGCATCCCGGCGTCTGATGTGACAGATGTCAAAGAGTAAAGAACGGTGCGAGCTGCGTCCTTCGTCAGGAAAAATCTGGCCCCGGGCTCTGCCCGGTCATGAGATGTGTTTCGTCGGCGCGGCTGAAACCGCGCTTTTCAATAGGGGAGCGAAGCAGCGCGGCGCGCAAACCGTGCTTCTTCAGTAGGCGGCGATACGCGGCGTTAGCTTGAGCATCAAGATCAAAATTCCGAAGGGCGGCACCGGACCGGACGGCAAAAAGATCCCCGGCCTGCCGCGTGATCCAATCCTGCGCGCGGCGCTGGTCGCGTTTCTCATTCTTGCGGTCACCGTCACGGTTTTCTTCTCTTATTTCTACGTCAAATACGACCGCATTATTGAAAAGCGCTTCCGCACGCCCGTTTTCAGCAACTCCGCGAAAATCTACGCCCTGCCCACCGCCGTACGCGACGGCGAGCAGATTGAGACCCGCGAAATTGCCGACGATCTTCGTCGCGCCGGCTACTCTGACGCCGCTCATCCGGACAAAGGCGGCGACTCGGCCCTGGGCACCTTCCGCGTCGTAAAAGACGGCATTGAGATCATGCCCGGCGACCAGTCCTATCACAGCCCCGAGCCCGCGCACATCAGCATCACCGACGGCCAGATCGACAAGATCACCAGCAAGGGCAACGAACTCTCCGCCTACGAACTCGAGCCGCAGCTGGTCACCGCCCTCTTTGACGCCGAGCAACGCTCCAAGCGGCAACTGGTCAAGTACAACGACATTCCCCCGCAGATGGTGCAAGCCGTACTCGCCATCGAGGACCGCCGCTTCTTCGAGCACAGCGGCGTGAACTTCGTGCGGACGGTGGAGGCTGTTTGGGAAGATGTCATCCGGCAGAAAAGGGCACAGGGTGGGTCGACGTTGACCCAACAGCTGGCGCGCGGATTTTTTCTGACTCCTGAGAAATCGATCAAGCGCAAGCTCACTGAGATGCTAATCGCAGAGGAACTCGAACAGAAGTTCTCGAAGCAGCAGATTTTTGAGTTCTACGCGAACTGGGTGAGCCTGGGGCAGCGCGGATCGTTTGCGATCAGCGGGTTTGCCGAAGCGTCGAAGGCCTACTTCAATAAAGATCTCAAAGACATCACCCTGCCCGAAGCCGCTCTGCTGGCAGGGATCATTCAAGGGCCGAGCCGGCTTTCGCCGTACCGGCATCCGGAACGGGCGCTCGACCGTCGCAATGTGGTGCTCGAGGCGATGGTCGAAACGCACGCGATTACCCGTGATCAGGCTGACAAAGCGAAAGCTGCTCCGCTGAAACTCGCTCCACCCAACGTGGAGGCCAGCGACGCGCCCTATTTTGTCGACATGGTGCGCGACACCCTGATTACCAAGTTCAACGAAAACGAGCTGAATGATTCGTCGTACCGGATTTATACGACGCTCGACCCCGATCTGCAGAAAGCGGCCGCGCAGGCGGTGGAGAGCGGCATCAAGCTGGTCGACGAGCAAGTCAAGAAGATGCGGACCAAGAAGATTAAAGTCGGCAAGAAATTCGAGACCAAAGTCGCCGACGGTCCGCAGGCGCAAGTCGCGCTGGTCGCGCTCGATCCCCATACCGGTGCGGTGCTGGCGCTCGTGGGCGGCCGCGACTACGGTTGGAGCCAGCTGAATCACGCGGTCTCGAAACGCCCTACAGGATCGATCTTCAAACCCTTCGTCTATGCCGCCGCGATGAATACCGCGCTCGATGGGTCGACCGCCGTCATCACGCCGGCTTCAACCGTCACCGACGCGCCCTCAAGCTTCGCCTATGGCGACCAGATCTACGAACCGCGCAACTATAAAGAGGAGTACCACGGCGACGTCACGCTGCGTTATGCGCTGGCCATGTCGCTCAACAACGCGACCGTGAAAGTGGCCGAAGAAGTCGGCTACGAC
Organism: Candidatus Solibacter sp.; assembly: GCA_035501655.1. GTDB lineage: Bacteria > Acidobacteriota > Terriglobia > Terriglobales > Acidobacteriaceae > Sulfotelmatobacter. The sequence goes on along the minus strand of DATJVU010000030.1, from coordinate 82,895 downwards.
AAAGTGGCGGACCTCGCCAAGTCAGCCGGAATCGCTTCGGTCAAGCCGACTCCCGCCATGGCGCTCGGATCCTATGACGCTTCGCCGCTCGATATGGCCGGCGCCTACACGGTCTTCTCCAACAATGGCGTGCGCCTCTCGCCGATCCTGCTGCGCTCGGTTCGCAACGCCAAGGGCGACGTCATCGCCAACTACAACACCGATCAGCGTCCGGTACTCGATCCCCGTATCGCTTATGTGATGACGAACATGATGGAAGGCGTCATCAACAACGGCCTCGGCTACACAGCCGTGCGCCTCCGTGGCTTTACTCCTCCAGCGGCGGGAAAGACCGGCAGCTCGCACGACGGCTGGTTCGCCGGATACACCTCGAATCTTCTCTGCATTGTCTGGGTCGGGTACGACGACTATAGCGACCTGCGGATCACGGGGGCCCAGACTGCGGCACCCATCTGGACCGAGTTCATGAAGAAGGCCTCCACGTTTCCGCAATACGCCGATATGCGCGATTTCTCGCAGCCCACCGGCGTGGTCGATGTTCAACTCGACAAGGTTACCAATCGACTCGCTACTCCAGCTTGCCCCGACGACTACACCTCAGCCTTCGTCGCCGGAACCGAGCCGCGCGAAACCTGCGATCAGGGCAGCGGCGTTTCGGGATTCTTTTCCAAGCTATTCGGCGGCGGAAACAAGCCTCTTCCCGTGCAGCCAGGCCAGGCCCAAACCGCTGACGGCCAGGACCCAAACAATCCTCAGAAAAAGAAGGGCTTTTTCGGCAAGCTGGCCGGCATTTTCAAGGATGACAAATCCTCCGCCCCGGTGTCTAAACCTGCGGATAGTGGACAAGATGGGCCACATTGAAGCCGCCGTGGGACGAAATCTCAAGTTTTCGTGACGACATTAAGAAAGAATTAGGCCTCGTCGCTTGAATTCTGCTCCACCCGGCGAAAACTGTGCCAAAATAGCCCACTAGCTGGGGGTTGCTCATGTCTTCCTGCCGCAAAGTCCTGCTGGTTCCCTTCTCCATTTTCCTGGTTGCTCTTCTGATCCTTTCTGCTTCTTCTTTGGCGCAGGTCTCGCACACCGAACAAGTGCAGATCATGCCGCCGCAGATGCGGACGATCGATCCGCCGGCGCCCGACGCTTCAGTCTTCGACCTTGAGGAGCGTGCCGATCAGCTGCGCACCGTCAAGCTCTACCTCGACGCACTCGACTACTATCGCGCGGCCCTGGCCAAGGAGCACAACTCGGCCCGCCTGCTCAACAAGGTCGGTATCACGCAGCTCATGATGCAACGCTACCGCGAGGCCAAGAAGTCGTTTGAGCAATCCCTTAAAATCAACCGTCAGTTCGCCGATGCCTACAACAATCTTGGCGTCGTTCTCTATGAAGAAAAGAAGTACGGCTCGGCGGTGAAGGAGTATCGCCGCGCCATTGCCATCGACGACCAGTCGGCTTCCTTCTACAACAATCTGGGCGCCGCGCTGTTTTCCAAGAAAGAATTTGAGGCTGCGGCGATCGCTTATCAGCGAGCAATGCAGATCGATCCAGACGTGTTTGTGCGCACTTCGCGTGGCGGGGTGCAGGCGCAACTCCCCAGCCCCGAAGACCGCGCCCACTATGACTACACCGTCGCCAAGCTCTACGCGAAGATGGGATTCTCCGACCGGTCTCTCGAATACCTGCGGAAGGCGATGGAAGAAAACTATAAGGATTTCAAGAACGTCTATAAAGACATCGAATTCGCGGAGTTGCGTAAGGACAAACGCTTCGTGGAGTTGGTCGCAGTTAAAACTCCGGTGCTGCCGGAGTAGATTACCGGAGTAGATTGCCCGAATAAGAAATCCTCCCGGAATTCAGGTTGCTCGTCCCGCGAACTTGTGGGTTCGTGTTTTTCCCGCGCCCGCACCAGACACAACTCCTTACTTCTCTGATTTTTGAGCGTCTAAGCGCCGAGGATCAAAAAACTACATGCGCCTGAAATTTCTGACTGCAGCTATTTTTTTCATCGCCCTGCCCTGCTTCTGCCAAGACTCAGCAATGTCCGACTCGGGTACCTTCCGCGGAAACGCGCGCCACTCTGGCGTTTACGATGGTGCGGGCGTCCCAAAGTTCAGCAGCCTGAAATGGAAATTTCACACCGCCGGCATGATTCTTGGGTCGCCGGTATCGGCCAGCGGCATGATCTATGTCGGCAGTACTGATGGAAATCTCTATGCGCTTGATGCTGAAACTGGAGCGCAGAAGTGGAAGTTCGACGCCAAGAGCCGCATCCCATCCACTCCGGCCATCGCCGGCGGCGTGGTCTATTTCACCGCTTACGACGGAGTCCTCTACGCGCTCGACGCGTCCACCGGAACCCTGAAATGGAAATTTCAGACTGGCGGCGAGCGGCGCTTTGCCGGAAAGCATCTGCACGGCGTACAGCCCGCCGCTGAAACCATGCCCGACCCCTTTGATGTCTATCTTTCTTCACCCGTGGTCTGGAACGGCGCAGTCTACTTCGGCAGCGGCGACGGCAATGTGTATTCGCTGAACGCTGCATCCGGCACACTGAACTGGAAGTTCCATACCGGCGACATCGTTCACGCCTCGCCCGCCATCGCGGATGGCGCGCTGTTCATCGGCAGCTGGGACAGCTACTTCTATTCGATCGACGCCGCCACCGGAAAAGAAAAATGGAAATTCAAGACCGGCGAAGACCACGAAATTTACAACCAGGTTGGCGTGCAATCTTCGGCGGCGGTGGTTGACGGCATGGTCTACTTCGGTTGCCGCGATGCGCATCTGTACGCGCTCGATGAAAAAACTGGTGAGAAGAAGTGGGCCTTCTCGGCGAACGGCTCGTGGGTGGTCGGATCGCCCGCGGTCAAAGATGGCAAGGTCTATTTTCCAACTTCCGACTCGAGCACGTTCTTCGCGGCGGATGCGAAGTCCGGACAAATACTGAAGACGATGACCTTCAATAAGTGGTTCATCTTCTCGTCCCCGGCGATTGCTGGAAATTTCGCCTACGTCGGCTCGACTCAGGGCATACTCGTGGCCGTCGATCTCAGTTCCATGCAGCAGGTTTGGTCCTTCGACACCGACGGATCGAAGCATCGCCCCGCAGGATACGTAAAACCCGACGGCACGCCCGATATGGAAGTGATCTATCGCTCCGACTTCTACGATGACATGGTGACGGGGCTGAACCGAATCATGGGGATGGGTGCGGTCTTTTCGTCGCCTTTAGTGTTCGGCAAGACGGTGATTGTAGGCAGCGCGGACGGAAACCTCTACGCCCTAATGTAGGGATGTTATGGGTATCCTGCATATCTTTTGGAGAAGTCTGAGGCGCTCGGACCGGGTGGATCCTGTAGTGCGAATCACTCTATGCTTTTGAATTAGATGTGTTTACGCCTACATACATTTTACAAAGCTTTACAAAATTAGACGGAACTTCAGTAGGTTCTGGGGTTTAATCCACTTACATACTCCTGAAAACAACAGGGTGAGTAAGGAGAAACGGTAGCCCATCGGATGCTGACCCGAGCACGCCCCAAGCAAGCATCCGGTGGGTTTTTTGTTTTGTTGGGCTCGGAGTTTTGGCTGAGATAGCCGTTAGTTTCCGCGCGTCGCATCTTTTCCCGCCAGATAGTCATTCAGCGCCTGCTTCCACTTTCCCTGCGCTTTCAGAATAAATTCGACCGCGTCGCGAAGCCCGCCTTCGCCGCCAGCGTGCGGCGTAACGTAATGCGCTTCTTTCTTCACCTCGGCACGGGCATTCTGCACGGCAATCGCCAACCCGCTGGCTCGCATGGCGGATAGATCGACGATGTCGTCTCCTACAAACGCCACTTCCGCCGCGTCGATTCCGGCTTGCTTTGCGATCTGGTTCAATGTGACGGCTTTATCCTGGCTGCCTTGTTCCACAAATTCCAGCCGCAGGTCACGGGCGCGCAGAGCGACCGTCTCAGAAAAACGGCGGGTGATGAGCCCTGTCCGCAGGCCGCCGACTCGCGCAAGCGAGACCCCGACTCCGTCATGCGCGTGAAATCCTTTGAACTCGACGGAGCCTTGCGCAGTGAGTTGCGATGACTGCTGCGAATTTTTCTGATCCGCATCCTGCCGCTCGGGAAGAAAATAGAGCTTGCCATCAGTGAGTACGCCGTCAACGTCAAAGAGCAGCAACTTGATTCGGCGCGCGCGGGCTTGTGCGGAGAGTTTCTTGGGCATGGAACCAGAATTTTAGCATCCGGTTCCGTCATAAAATATCAGTGGGTAGCGAATGCGATTTCAGATTGCGAGGCGGCAATGCGAAAGATTCGGAACACACTGAATATCGAATTGACAGAACACGAGATCGATTCCGCGTTCTGTGAAACGCGCACCGACATGACCTATCAGCGGGAGTCCCTCCAATTAGCAGCGGAGTTCGAGAGGAGTGACTGGGAAGCTTGGCAATCGGAAGACCATATGCCCAAGATTTTTCCTTAACGAGAGTTGAAATTTTCTTTTCGACCCAGACCCTAGTGCTTCGATAACGCTCCCTCCAGATCACCCGCGGCCTTATCGATTCCCGCCGAAATCTTCTCGATCACATCCGCCACCATGGGAATCTGCCCGTCGGCTTCCTTCCATTTTTTCTGGTCCATGTATTCGCGGACGGCGGCGACCGGCTTGGCGCCATATCCGGTGTACGCGCCGGGGGCGTAGATCTGATTCTTGAACCACGGCCGCTCCGGCAGTCCCTTTTCGTTCAGGAACAGTCGCGAGACGTTCATCAAGTCGGCATTCGCGGTATCGAGCGAAGATTGCGAAACATTGCCAGCGGCCCGGAATTTCTCCAGCGCCTTCGAATAACGCTCCGCGCTTTTCCTAAGCAACTCCAGCGAGTTCTTCATAGGAGCAAAATTCATGTACGGCGGGACAGCCTCGACCGGCGGCGGAACGTAAGTCTTGTGCGGATCGGCGGTCGCGGTAAACGCGCCTTCTTCGAGCTCCAGATTGCGCTCGGTGAATTCCTCCTGCTTGTCTTTCAGCAACTTCTCCAGATCGGATTCATATTTCGTAATCGCCTCCGACTGCGGCGCATAGTCGAAGGGCAACAAGTCCGCGTTGGCCATGCGGAGAACCGTGCTGCCGGCTATCTGCGCCAGTGCACGACCATAAACGAAATCGGTGTCGGCGAAGTGCGTGTACCAGTAAAAATCGTCGTAGATCGAGTGATATTGATCGCCGTCGTCTTCTCCGCCGAAGCCAACATCCAGCGAGGGGATGCCCGCGAAATCCTGAAACGCGGTGAAGTCCGACCCATCGCCGAGCTCCGTCAGGTGCAGGTCGGTCCGCTTGCGGGCCTTGCCACGCTCCTCGTTATCTTTGGCGCGCATGATGCCGCGCAGATGGGCGCGCTCGTAGACCGAAATATTTTTCTCTGGATCTTTCACGTCATGCGCGACCGCACTCACCACGTTCTGCAAATCCTGCGTCCCGCCCACGAAGAGAAATCCGCGATCGTTGCCGTCAGAGTTGAGATAAGTCACGGCATGCTTCTTCAGCTCTTCCACGTGCGTTTCCACCCACTCGACTGAGCCGAGCAGGCCAGGCTCTTCGCCATCCCACGCGCAGTAAATAATCGTGCGCTTCGGCGTCCAGCCTTGCTTGTGCATCTCGCCGAGCACGCGCGCTTCTTCGAGTTCCGGCGCCATGCCGGAGATAGGATCTTCCGCACCGTTGACCCAAGCGTCATGATGATTCCCGCGAACCACCCACTGATCGGGCATCGAACCTTTGAGAGTGGCAATCACGTCATAGACCGGCTTCGTGGCCCAGTCTGATGTCACTTTCAAGTGAACTTTCCCGGGCCCGGGGCCAACGTGATAAGTGATGGGCAGCCCGCCGCGCCAGCTCTCCGGTGCGATCTCACCCCGCAGCGCCATGAGCAGCGGCTGTGCATCGGCGTAAGAGATCGGCAGCACCGGAATCTTCGTGATCGTTTTCGCGTATTTGATCTCCAGCCGTTTAGCGCCGGCAACCGCACCGATTCCCGGAGTGAGCGGATCGCCGGGATAGTCCGTATCCATGACGCTGCCGCGCTGCACGCCATCGCGCGGACGCCAGCCGCCCTCGGGATAGTCCTCTCCATAAAAAAATCCGTCGCCCTTGGGGTCGCTATAGATCAGGCAGCCAATCGCGCCATGCTCGGCCGCGACTTTGGGCTTGATGCCGCGCCATCCCGAACCATAACGCGAGATAACGATCGCGCCCTTGACCGACACTCCCAGCCGATCGAGTTCTTCATAGTCTTCGCGATTGCCGTAGTTCACGTAAACCAGCGGCGCGGTCACATCGCCGTCGGCAGAGTAGGCGTTGTAAGTCGGAAGTTGTTCAGCAGTCTGATTTGAAGTGGGATCGACGGCGAGAGTGGGCTCCTGCAGCTTGGCGTGGAAAGGCTTGGGCGCAACCAGTTCGACCACGCGCTCTTTCGGCGTGGGAAAAAGCACGTCAAACGATTCTATGTGCGCATCGAATCCCCACTCTTTAAAACGCGCGAGCATCCACTCGGCATTGTCCTTGTCGTAGGGCGATCCGACATGGTGAGGCCGAGCCGTAAGCCGCCGCATATTCTCGCGAATGTTGGCGGCTACGATACCGTCGCGGAACTTGTTTTCCAGATCGCGCTCGGTCGCAGAAGTTTGCTCGGAGTAGCCGAGAAGCCGAGCAGACGTGGAATTCGTCGACGCAGCGGACGAAGATCCAATCGACGAGGATGGGCCTGCAGTTTGGGCGATGACAGAACTTGTGAACGAAAAAAGTAGGACGCAGGCAGACAACGAGCGAAGCAAGGTCAAAGGATTCCCCCAGGGTCGAGTGCGAAGGGGGAATTCTACCACCGGCCTATGTTTTAACTTCTCATCGCGGAAGCCACAATACGGGAAACCTCCGGCCAAGCTTTTCAAAGTCTGGGTCTGAGGTAACGACGGTAGCGCTTTGTGTAATGGCGAGAGCAGCGGCAATGCTATCCGCGTAAGGGATTTTGTGAACCGCCTTCAGTTCGCCTGCCCTTAGAGCCAGGGGAAGATCGATCGGCGCAATCTTGATGGGAAGGAGCGCGACTTGATCGACGACCTGTCGTGCCTTCTGCTCGCCCTTGAGTCTCCACAGAGAGTAGAAAGCTTCCCCTAGATTAATAACCGAAATCGTCAGCGCAGCCTGACCGCGAAAAGCTTCGCGGAACAGGCGCTCAACTGTGCCGAAGCCCGGGCCTTGCTGGACATAATCGAGGATTGCATTCGCGTCGAGGACGTAAGCTTTGCCGGAAAATTTCAATACCTGTCGTCCCGGTGTTCACGTTCACGGAGTCCAACCAGGGATGGACCGCCCTTGCAGGAACCGCGCAGCTTGTCAAGCAACGCCTCGAATTGCGCCTCAGAGGACCTCGCTTCGCCCTCGTTGAGGGGCCTGCCCTCATAGCGCACCTCGAATCCGTGCTCCTTCAGAATGGCGACAGCCTGATGAGAGTTGGTTGGATCATTGGGTAGCACGCCTGCCGCAGTCAGGATGAGCGGTCTGGCGGGCAGTTCGCGGCCTTCAACGACAACGCTCCATTTCGGCATCTGCCGATGCCAATGGAAACTCTTCGCCGTGCTCGTGATGTCGTTTCGGGTCAGCGCCGAGACCCTTGAACTGGGCATAGTAATTCTGTCTCGAGTAATTATTATTATTCATCATACTCATATTACAATCCAAAATCAAATTGGGTTGTGTCGAACAATTGAGAGGCGAATGGTTGGCGAAACCAAGCCCTCGTTCTAGAATAGGCAGATGCAGTCCCTTCCCTCCTCCCTAGCCTGGGCTCACCCTCTCGTGGCGGAGTGGTTCGTCTCCCGCTTCGGCACGCCGACCGAGCCGCAGGAGCAGGGCTGGCCGCACATTCTCGCCGGCCGCACTACGCTGATCTCCGCGCCCACCGGTTCCGGCAAAACGCTGGCCGCGTTTCTCGCGTGTATTGATCGTCTTGTGCGCAAGGCGCTGGCCGGCGATCTGACCGACCGCACCGAGGTTCTATACGTCTCTCCGCTCAAGGCGCTGGGCAACGACATTCAGAAAAACCTGGAGATCCCTCTCGGCGAGATTCTCGCGCTCGCCAATGACCGCGGACTGCTCATGCCGGAGATTCGCACTGCAGTTCGCACCGGCGATACGCTCATGCCTGAGCGGCGCGCCATGTTGAAGCGGCCTCCGCACATTCTGGTCACCACTCCGGAATCGCTCTACATTCTGCTAACCGCAGATAAAAGCCGCGCCATTCTGCGCGACGTAGAAACCGTGATCGTCGACGAAATCCACGCGGTCGCGGATGACAAGCGTGGCGCGCACTTAGCTCTGTCGCTGGAGCGCCTTGACGCGTTGAGCCATCGCCGGCCGGTGCGCATCGGACTATCCGCGACGCAGAAGCCGATCGAAGTTGTCGCGCATTTTCTGACGGGAGCAGGAAATCCCGATCCCGTCATTGTCAACATCGGCCACAAGCGCAAGCTCGATCTCGGCATCGAAGTTCCTCCCATGCCGTTGGGGCCGGTCGCCTCAAACGAAATGTGGGATTCGATTTACGACCGCTTGGTCGAATTAGTTGGCCGGCACCGTTCGACTCTCGTATTCGTGAACACACGTCGCATGGCCGAACGTCTCTGCCACCAGTTGGGCGAGCGCATGGGCGAGGAAAACGTTGCCGCCCACCACGGCAGCCTGTCGCGCAAGCTGCGCCTCTCGGCCGAAAAGAAATTGAAAGAAGGCCAGGTTCGCGTCCTGGTCGCGACCGCTTCACTCGAACTCGGAATCGATGTCGGCACCGTCGATCTCGTCGTGCAGATCAATTCCCCGCGCTCGATCGCCGTTGCGCTGCAGCGCGTCGGACGTTCGGGTCACTGGCGCGGCGCGGTACCCAAAGGGCGGCTTGTTGCCACAACGCGCGATGACTTGCTGGAATGTGCCGCGCTTGTCCGCGCCATCAAGCACGGCGATCTCGATCGGCTCATGGTCCCCGATTCTCCGCTCGATGTACTGGCGCAGCAGATCGTAGCTGCGTGCTCAGCCGAAGAGTGGGACGAGGAAGCCATGTTCGCGCTGGCCCGGCGCGCCTATCCCTATCGCGAACTCGGGCGCGAAACGTTCGATTCCATCCTCGAAATGCTCTCGGAGGGCATTGCCGCGCGCCGCGGCCGCTACGGGGCATACATTCATCGCGATCGCGTCAACGGCAAACTCCGCGCCCGGCGCGGCGCCCGCATCGCGGCCATCACCAGCGGCGGCGCCATCCCCGATAACGCTCTCTACACTGTCGTCGCCGAGCCCGATCAGGTAAACGTCGGCACTGTCGACGAAGATTTCGCCGTGGAGAGCAATCGCGGCGACATCATGCTGCTCGGCAACACGTCGTGGATGATTCACCGCGTCGAAACCAACTCCGGCCGCATGCTGGTGCAGGATGCCCACGGCGCTCCGCCAACCGTTCCCTTCTGGCGCGGCGAAGCCCCGGCCCGCACCGAGGAACTGTCTCAGCACGTCGGCGACGTACGCGAAAAAATCAGCGAGTTGCTGCCGCACACTTCACCCGTTGGATTTTCAGCAACGCAGCCCGAAGTCGCGGCAGCCGTGTCGTGGCTGAAAGAAGAATGCGGCCTCGACGATTCCGGCGCCGAGCAGGCTATCGAATATGTTCTGCAAGGTCGAGCTGTACTGGGCGCGGTGCCGACACAGCAAACCGTCATCGCAGAGCGTTTCTTTGACGAGGGCGGCGGCATGCAACTCGTCATCCACGCGCCCTTCGGCGGCCGTATCAACAAAGCCTGGGGACTCTCGCTGCGCAAGCGCTTCTGCCGCGGATTCAATTTCGAACTGCAGGCCGCTGCCACCGACAACGGGCTCAACATCGCGCTGGCCGAGCAACACAGCTTTCCCCTCGGCGATGTTTTCCATTTCCTGCAAGCCGAAACCGTGCAGCCGATCCTCGAGCAGGCCGCGCTCGATTCTCCGATCTTCGGCACGCGCTGGCGCTGGGACGCCAATCGCGCCCTCGCGTTGCTGCGCTTTCAAAACGGCAAAAAAGTTCCGCCGCAAATTCAGCGCATCCGCTCCGACGATCTTCTCGCTTCTGTTTTTCCCGATGCCGCCGCCTGCTTCGAAAACATCGAAGGCGAGCGCAAGATTCCTGATCATCCCCTGGTCGGCGAGGTCATGAAAGACGTCCTCACGGAAGCGATGGACGTTGAGGGATTGAAAAAACTCTTGCGGGGCATGGCTTCGGGTGAAATTCGTGTGCTGGCCGTCGACACGCCCGTGCCGTCGCAGTTCTCGCACGAAATTCTGAATGCCAATCCCTACGCCTATCTCGATGACGCGCCCCTTGAAGAGCGCCGCGCCCGCGCGGTCGAGATGCGCCGCGTTCTGCCAGAGTCGGTGCTAGAAGAAGTTGGCAAGCTCGACCAGGGCGCCATCGCGCAGGTTCGCGAAGAAGCCTGGCCTGACGTCCGTGATGCCGATGAACTGCACGACGTGCTGCACACGCTGGTGGCGCTGCCGGAAGAGGCAGCACTCGGCAGTCAGCATTCAGCATTCAGCTCAATGCAGTTCGCAGGACCCGAGCAGTGGAAGTACTTTTTCGAGTCGCTGTTGCGTGAAGGTCGCGCCGGCATCGCTCGCGTGAACTCGCGTCACTACTGGGTCGCCGCAGAACGCGCCCGCAGTTTTTCAGCACTGTTTCCGGAAGCGACATTTGAGCATGAGATCGCGGTAGTCGAAACCGGCGAGATCGCCCGCGACGAAGCCTTGCTGACGCTGGTCACCGGCTGGATGTCGCACATCGGCCCCGTGACCGCATCGCAACTTGGCAGCCTGCTTCAGCTGAAGTCTTCCGAGATCGAACAAGCCCTTCTTCGCATGGAGGCAACTGGCACCGTCCTGCGCGGAAAGTTCACAGACGCAGTCGCGGTTTCGTCCGGTCAAACTCCCGAAACCGAGTGGTGCGAGCGCCGTCTGCTCGCGCGCATTCATCGCCTGACCGTCGGCATGCTGCGCAAGCAGATCGAACCCGTGACTCCGGCGCAGTTCATGCGCTGGCTCATGCGCTGGCAGCATATCGCCCCCGGAACCCAGGTTTCCGGCGAGCGCGGAACTCTCGAAGTCTTGCGGCAGTTGCAAGGTTTCGAAGTCCCCGCGAATGCCTGGGAGCGCCAGGTTCTCTCGCGCCGTATCATCGACTACGATCCCAAATGGCTCGATCAGCTCTGCCTGACCGGAGCAGTCGGCTGGGGTCGTCTGTCGCCGCATCCGGCAACGCTCGAAACTGCCGGAGCCACTTCGCCCGAAGGAACCGCCGCGCCACGTCAGCGCCGGGTCATCCCTACCAGCGTCGCACCCATCACATTCTTCGTTCGCGAAGATGCCGACTGGATGTCCCCGCGCCATCCTTCCGCCGACGCGACCGAGACGCGTGGCCTCAGTGCGGGCGCGGCCCTCGTGCTCGAATTCCTGCGCCAGCGCGGCGCGTCATTCTTTGCCGACATCGTCCGCGGCACCGGCAAGCTCAAGGCCGAGATCGAAACCGCTCTATGGGAACTCGTTGCCGCTGGCATCGTCACCGCCGACGGCTTCGACAATCTTCGTTCGCTCATCGATCCCAAGCGCCGCGCCGGACAAGGCTCGGGAAAAACCATGCGTCCGCGGCACAGCTCGGGACGCTGGGCCCTGCTTCATGCCGATTCAGCCATCGAGCGCCCGCGCGCCGTCGAAGCTGCCTGCTGGATGCTGCTCCGCCGTTATGGCATTGTTATCCGCGACTTGCTCGCCCGCGAATCGAACTTGCCTGCCTGGCGCGAACTCCTGATGGCATTCCGCCGCCTCGAAGACCGCGGAGAAATCCGCGGCGGCCGCTTCGTCGATGGCTTTCTGGGCGAGCAGTTCGCCCTTCCGGTTGCGGTGGAGTCGGTCCGCGCCATGCGCAACCTGCCGCTCAGCGGGGACACACTCACTCTCTCCGCCGCCGATCCGCTCAATCTGGTTGGAATTCTCGTGCCGGGAGAGAGGGTGCCGGCGATCTCAGGCAGGTTCGTTAGCTACAAAGATGGCATCGCCCTACTGCCGTCCGATCTGGCTTCGGGCTCACCAGTCTCGGCCAATTTAAGCGAAGCCGTGGGTTAGGAACTCTTTCGCCACATCCTCCAGAAGAATGTCACGGCAAGCGAAGCCAACAGGCTTCCGATTACAGGGCCGTCACCGTACATCTCCCCGAATACCATTCTGAGACCGAGCAGCAGAAAGAAGCACGCGACAAACACGCAGACTGCTTCGACCCTGGGCGTGAAACCTCTGATCGGCGTAAAGGTTGCGCTTATGCCAAGCAATACCACCACCACTGCGAACACTACGATCAAGCCTGCAAGCATAGTCATAGGTGACACGCACGCGCGGCTACCGCTGCTTCCTGGACTTTATCGCCTTGATGGGACTTGCAGCAAAGAAAAAAGTCAGGAGCTCGATGAGGGGGTCCCCCGAGCTCCCGACTGGCGATCTCGGCTGAAACTGATCGAAAGCGCTTCCCCCATCGCTTTGCCGAGCATCCGCAATATTCTCTGATGCACGCCGTACTCCAACCGGGGATGCTTCCTCTACATTTCCACAGTTACCGCTAACCTACTAATTATTCAATAAATTACGGCCGAAACCACGTCCTTCGCAATCTGAGCTCAACGTCCCCAACCCCGAATTCGCTATCCGATCAGATAGTCGACTCTAACCGTTCGGATATTGGAAAGAGTCCATTCTGGGCATGCGTTTCTCCTAGCTCTATGATAAGTAAGAAGGTCAGCACGGAGTGGAGACCCCCGATTGCGTCCTAGATTGCTGGCGGTAGCAGGCCCCCTGAAAGATTCCACCATTCCATTGCCCGACGGCGAGGCTACGCTCGGGCGCGATCCTACCAACGCCGTCGCTGTCATCGATCCCTCGGTTTCGCGCCGGCACTGCCAGTTCCGCCGCGAAGAAGATGGCCGCTTCCAGGTCCGCGATCTCGCCAGCCGCAATGGAACTCAACTCAATGGTCAGACCGTCCAGGAACAGTGGCTCCGTCACGGAGACGAAATCGCCGTCGGCGATTCCGTTTTTCGCTTTCTCCTCGAAGATGAGGATTCCGTCCTTCCCCCCAGCCGCGTCGAATTCGAGGAAGGTAATCCCACCGCCGAGACTCGCGTTATCTATCCCAAGGAGGTCCTCTACCTCCAGCCGGATCGCTTGCTGCACGAATTGCCGGCAAGCTCCCAGGTAACGCGAAACTTGAGCGCATTGTTGAAAATCAGCGGCGTGGTTCACGCCATCCGCGATCTTGAGGAACTGCAGGCCCGCCTGCTGGACCTCATCTTCGAGGTTGTTCCTGCCAGCCGCGGCGCCATTCTGTTGGCCGAGAGCGCCGGACTCGAATTCAATTCTCTCTACGCCCGCAGCCGCAAGTCCGGCGAGCCGCAGCTGGTCCGCGTGAGCCGCACCATTGCGCGCCAGGTGATGAAAGAAAACGTGGCCATCCTCGGCGTCGATATCCCCGCCTCGGCCACTCTGCGTGACATCGAAAGCCTCGCCGCCTCTGAGGTCCGATCGCTGATGTGCGTCCCGCTGACCGTCTTTAAACGAATGATCGGCTGCATCTACGTCGATAGCACCAGCGCCAGCAGTCGCTTTCAGGAAGATCACGTTCAACTGCTGGCGGCCGCGGCCGCTATCTCCGCCGTCGCCCTCGATAATGCCCGCCGCCTGCAATGGCTCGAGCAGGAAAACCAGCGCCTCTCCACCGAGATCCAGCAGGAGCAGACTCTGGTCGGCGAAAGCAATCGTATGAAAGAAATCTTTCAGTTTCTGGCCCGCGTGGCGCCCAGCGACTCCACTGTGCTCATTGAAGGCGAGAGCGGCACGGGAAAAGAATTGGCGGCACGCGCCCTGCATCGCAACAGTCCGCGCCAGAACAAGCCGTTCGTCGCCATCAACTGCGCCGCTATTCCCGAGACTCTGCTCGAAAGCGACCTCTTCGGGCATGAGCGCGGCGCCTTTACCGGCGCGGCTGGGCAGAAGAAAGGCCGCCTCGAAGTCGCGGATGGCGGCGTCGTTTTCCTCGACGAGATCGGCGAACTCGCTCCAACCCTGCAGGTGAAACTTTTGCGCGCATTGCAGGAGCGCGAATTCGAGCGCGTCGGCGGGACCCATCCCATCAAAATCGACATTCGCGTTATCGCCGCCACCAATCGCAATCTTGAAGACGCTATCCGCGAGGGCGAATTCCGCCGTGATCTGTACTACCGGCTGGCCGTGGTCAAGCTCACCATGCCACCCCTGCGTGAACGCCGCGACGACATCCCCATGCTGGCCCGCCACTTCGTGCAGAAGTACGCGCAGCGCTGCAAGGTCAGCACCAAGTCCATCTCGCGCGAAGCCATGGCCGCTCTGGTCAATTACGACTGGCCCGGCAACGTGCGCGAATTGGAAAACGCCATCGAGCGCGCTCTTGTTCTAGGCGGGCCCGAGGATGTCGAACTCGAAGATCTGCCGGAATCGCTGCTGGAGCAGGCCCCCGCCTCGGATGTGCCGCAGCGCAAGTATCACGCCGCGCTGAAGGAACTAAAGAAGCGGCTCATTCTGGAAGCTGTGTCGCAGACTGGGGGCAACTACGTGGAGGCCGCGAGCGTGCTGGGCCTGCATGCCAACTATCTTCACCGCTTGATCAGCAATTTGGGCATGAAGGACGAGCTCAACCGGATGCTCGGCAGCAGGGTCTTAAGGTGACGCCTGTTCTCGCGGGAAAGTAAGCTGCATCAGCCGCGCCGGATCGAGATAAGTTCCCTGCCAGCGCACGGCGACGTGAAGATGTGGCCCGGTCGCCCGCCCCGTTCCTCCGCTTAGGCCGATTTCCTGCCCACGCTGTACCACATCTCCCTCCTTCACCTCGATCTGCGAAAGATGCAGATACAGCGTCAGCAATCCCTGGCCATGGTCGATAACCACGCAATTTCCCTCGAAATATAAAAAGCGCGCCAGCAGCACCGTTCCGCTGTTCATCGCGTCCACGCCCGTGCCAGTGGGCACGCGGAAATCCAGCCCGAAGTGCGGCCGCTGCGCCTTGGCGTTAAAAATGCGCTGCGAACCGAAAACATCCGAGATCGCCGCTTCTGCCGGTGCCGTAAATTTTCCCTTCCACTCCCGCTCCGGAGTCACGCGGTTCAAATAGTCCTCTTTGGTTTTCTGATCGGTGGCGATCTGTTTTTCCTGCTCAGGATTTGGCTCGGTGAATTTTCCTTCTACGCTGAGATTGACCTGAATCTTCGGATACTTCGCGGCCGCGACTCCAAAGCTGCGCACCTGCTTCACATGTGTCTTGTCCGGCAGCTCGCCGTCGAGTTCGAGTTTGTATTTTCCCGGAGTCGTTTCGAAACTCACTCCGCCCAGCGCAAACCAGGTATGCGTCGCTGCCGCA
The DNA here is from genome assembly GCA_035501655.1 of Candidatus Solibacter sp. Lineage (GTDB taxonomy): Bacteria > Acidobacteriota > Terriglobia > Terriglobales > Acidobacteriaceae > Sulfotelmatobacter. The sequence continues at coordinate 67,402 of DATJVU010000030.1, read as the reverse complement.
TAACTGAAGGTGATCTGATGGCCAAGCCATGTTCCGCTAAGCGCATCGAGTTTCACCGCCGGCTTGACCTGAAAAAGCATCGGCGCGCCATTGACTAGTTGAGTAGGCTGCGTTCGAACCGTCCAATTTGTGGCAAACGCGGTAGCACAGCCAATCAAGCATGCGAGACAACACATCCAGAAGCAAAGAATGCTGCGATATTTCTCCAACGCACGGCGCAGAGTCACGCCAGCTTTGGCCTCGGTCGATTCTATTTGCGTATCCTCCGCCATCCGACTACAGCGTAACATCTCACATGTTCGCGGTGTCTAAACTCGGTGAGTACTATTGCCCATGACCTTCTCTTTTCAAAACAGACGCGCGCTCCTCTCTTGCGCTGTTTCTGTACTGCTGGCGGTTGTTGCGGCGGCGCAAACCGCTCCTGCCCTCCACGCCGATCGCGTACTGGTGCTCAAGCAGGACCGCACGCTTCAACTATTGAGCCTAGGCAAGGTCATCAAGTCCTATAAAGTCGCGCTAGGTGGAGACCCCATCGGCCCCAAGGCTCGCCAAGGTGACCACAAAACTCCCGAGGGCGTCTATGTTCTCGATTCGCGTAACGCCCACAGCCAGTTCTACAAGTCGATTCACATCTCCTACCCAAGCCTCCGCGATCGCGAAGCCGCCCGTCGCCAAGATGTTTCACCCGGAGGAGACGTATTCGTTCACGGCCTGCCCAACGGCTACGGATTTCTCGGCGCCTCGCATCGTCTAAAAGATTGGACCGACGGCTGCATAGCCGTCACCAACGACGAGATCAACGAAATCTGGAGGGCGGTGCCCAACGGCACGCCAATCGAAATCCGACCTTAGCCGACGGAATCCGAAATACAAGTCGGAACCTAAGACTGATCTCGCTTTGGTTTTGTAATTTACCAACCATTACAAATTCTTTGTAATATTACGCGGCAAACACTTCACCAAGGCTCTGAGCCGCGGCCCACGCCAGATTTTCCACATTACTTCGCAGCCAACTGCTTCAGCAGTTCCCTGCCCAGCTTCTGCAGCTCGCCAAATGCTTTCTGATATTCCACAAACATCCGGTTCAGTTCCAGAGCCTTGTCGGTCGACGGATGCTTGCGCAAAATCATGTCGCGCACATGCACCGGATTCGGCAGCGTCGCGTCCTCAGTCAACTCTTCCAGCGCGGTATTGGGATCGTAGTGATACATGGAATTGATTCATTGAGAGATTAGATCATTCAGTCATTTCCATCTCTCAAGCTCCTTTGTTGTGTCTGGCAGTGCGCAAGGATGCCGCACAAATCGCCAGCACTTCATTACCTTCCTTGATTAGCAACTCCAACTTGTTGGACCGAACCATACCTGTCTCGGTCAGCATTTCTAGCCAGAATACCGTTTCGTCAGCCTCTTCGACCACGACGTTCATCTTAGAGACAAATTCAGCATGGGAGCGAGATCTGCAAACCGCGCGGTAATTGGCCGCGACCACAGTCCCACTGCGCAACAATTGTCTCGCCAAAACATCCCCTTCTCGAGACTTAGGCAAAGACCGAACCACTCGAAAAACCCGAAGGGCAAACTGCTTGGTCCGCAGTTTCATAGCATCCGCTTTATCAAGCGTGCCCATCAGTTTTTCCAATGACTAAATGATTCAATGACTCAATGATTCAATTTCACACCAGTTCCGTAGTCCACAAATCATGCAAATGCACAATCCCTAGCAGCCGTCCACCCGCGTCCACCACCATCAGCGACGTGATCTTCTTCTCTTCCATCAGCGCCAGCGCGCTCGCGGCGAACTCGTTCGCTCCAATCGTCTTCGGATCGCGTGTCATCGCTTCGCCCGCCGTCAATTCCATCACATCCTTCCCGCGCTTTTCGAGCAACCGCCGCAAGTCGCCATCGCTGATGATCCCAACCAATTTCTTTCCCTGCACTACCGCCGTCACACCAAGCTTCTTCCGCGACATCTCATAAATCACATCCGGCATCTTCGTCGCCGGACTCACGCAAGGCAGCGCATCGCCGCAATGCATCAGCGACTCCACCCGCGCCAACCGCTTCCCCAATTTTCCTCCAGGATGAAGGTTAGCGAAATCTTCCTCCTGAAATCCGCGCTTCTCACTCAACGTCACCGCCAGCGCGTCGCCCAGCGCCAGCATGGTCGTCGTAGAAGCCGTCGGCGCCAGCCCCAGCGAACAAGCCTCCTGCGCAATCGAACAATCCAGCGCCACATCCGCCGCCGCCGCCAAAGTTGAAGCCGCCCGTGTGGCGCGGGCGCCCACGCCCGCGTCTTTTGATTTTGACTTTTCGTCTGCACCCGCCAAAACTGAGGGTGCCCCACCCTTCTTTCGCGCTCTTTGCGAAAGAGGGTGGGAAACGCAAACTTCGTCCCCCGTCATAGTAATCAGCGAAACGCGCAACCGCTTCACCGTTGCCAGCAGCGCAAGAATCTCTTCCGTCTCCCCGCTAGCCGACAGCGCCAGCACCACGTCCCCGCGCACCACCATTCCCAAATCCCCGTGCAACGCCTCCACCGGATGCAAATACAACGCCGGCGTGCCAGTCGAACTCAGCGTAGCCGCAATCTTCCGGGCAATAATCCCGCTCTTCCCCATGCCGGTGACCACCACGCGTCCGCCGCATTCAAACATCAACTCCACCGCGCGCTGAAACGCCGCCGCCATCGGACCGGCAATGCGATCCGCCAGCGCCCGCAGCGCCTCCGCCTCAATGCGAACCACGTTCTCGCCTGTGTGTTTCATTGATGAGATTCGGGGCTTAGGTGTTGGGTGTTGGGTCTTGGGCTAAGGCATTTCTGTGATGCTGAACCTGCTACCTACGGCCTAACACCCAAGACCTAAGACCTAACCCCCAACACCCAACTAAAAATGATCATCCACAACTTGCGGCCGCACCTGAGCCACCGGCTTCTGCCCCAGAACCGCCAACCCTCGCGCCTGAATCAACCGATCCCATGGCCCGGCCTGCCAGTTATCGCGCACTTTCTCCTGATACTGCCAGCGCGGAGGCGTGAGCATCAGGTTACGCCCCGTCGCGTGCACATAGGGCTCGTACATCGAGCGCAGCTTCCGTAATTTCTCGCGCCCGTAGTCGTCACTACGCAGCTTCAATCCCGCCGCGCCGAGCGCCGACTTCAACCGTTCATACTCCTCATCCGGCAAACGGTCCGGCGCCGTCGGATCATGTCTCGCATTCACCACCTGCGCCAGATCCACCGCCGCATGCCGCGCCATGGCAAACGTCAGCTTCGCCTGACCCGGATGCACGCCCTCAATTCCGGTCAGCACCAGCGACGTCACATCGAGCATCGTCGTCAGCGCCGCCAGCCACGACTGGTTGCTGTGTTGCGAGCGAAAAAACGTCAGCACCGGATACGAAATCTGCGACTCCAGCAACTCCGCCGCCCACTTCTCCCAATCGCGCAGCACTTCGTCGAGCACCGTCTGCTCAACTCCGGGATCCTCCGTCCGGCCCGCGAGCCGCACTAGCAACTCCGTCGCCGAAGGCGGCGACCCGGCGCGCGCGTCCAGCATCGAAATCTGTATCTCGCGTTTCGAAAACGACGAGTACACCACCGGGATATATCCAATCACTACGCCGAGAAACGCAAATCCCATCCCGGCTTCAATCACCGCCAGCGCTCGTGCCGGGCCCGACGTCGGCACGATGTCGCCATAGCCAAGCGTAAAAAAAGTCTCGCCGCTGTGATACACGATCTTGCCGAACGTCAGCTGCTCCTGGTTCAGCTGCTCATGTCCGCCGATCCCGTACTGCATCAGCGAAAATCCAAAGATCAATCCCGCCGCCCAAAAACCCAGCAGCAGAATCAGCGACAGCGGCCCGAAATATCCGAGAAAATTTTGCTGGCGCGAGGTCATCTTGATCGACCCGGCAATCTTCCGCCACGGAATCCACGTGCGCCGGTAGAACCACGCCGTAAGCTTGAAATGCCGCGTCACGCGCCGCGGCAACACCACGGTCTCAAAAGCGTCGAGCAGCACCGACCAGATGATGATGGCGCCCAACACCGCCGCGACGATGCTGCCGTGAGAACTCATAGCAATCGTTCGATGAGATGCGAAAGGAAGGTTAACAGATTCGCTAACAGCGTGGGAGCCGCGTCAATCCAAAATCACTCTTGTCATTCCGAAACGGCGCAAAGCGGCACCAATTTCACTTTGTCATTCCGAAACGGCGCGAAGCGGCGGTGAGGAACCTGCTTTTCCTGGGTCCAAGCCGCTCTGTCCCGGAGTGCGTCATCCGAAGGAAAGCTACTGCGGCTTAGCCTGAGGTGCCTGATTACTAGGATTTTGCGCAGTTCCCGTTGCGGGTTTCGCCGGCGTCGTAGTCCCTGGCGGCTTGGCCGCCGGTTTCTTCTTCACGGCAGGTTTCTTCGGCGGTTCCGTATCATCGACAACAATCTTCTTCGGAGGCGCCACTGGAATCGCTGCCTGCGCCGTCTGCAACTCGGTCCGCAGCCGCGCGATCTCCGCTTCCTTCGCGGCCGATAAATTTTCAATCCGCTCCGCCAGTTGCTTCCGCGTTCCCTCGAAGTTGCTCAAGTCGTTTGACAGAGCCTGCAGATCGTCCTTCGTCCCAAAAGCTCCCGCTCCTTCCACCACGCTGCCGAGTACGTCATACAGGGCGTCCAGGTTGCGATACAGCCGGAAGGTCGCCGGCACATCCTCGGGCGCAGCCTGCAGCTTCGAAATAATCTCGGGCAACGCTCCCTGCAGATTGCGTTGAATCGAATCCACATTCGAGAGCGCCTGCTTCTTCGAAGCTGTATCGGTCTTCCAGCGCTCAATGCGCAACCGCACCAGGTCGGCCTGCGTATTCTTCGACGCGGCTTCTATTTGTGACAACATACCGTTCAGTTGCGCCACCGACGCGTAAGACACCGGCTCAATACTCTGGGGCTTGCCCTGTGCCGAGTACTGCACGTTGGAGGTGGGTGCAGGCGAGGAGCCTGCCTGGCCGAACCCGGCCGTCACGCATAAAGTCGCGCACAAAAGAGAGCAGAAACCTGCTGCGATGCGAGTACGTTTCATTTTTTGGGGCGATGGCGTTAGCGTTGACAGCATACTACAAGCAATACCCCGCTGTTGATCGGGCTAACCCGGTAGGAGTCCAATGCATCGATAGATTCTATGTAGGGACAGCCGCCTCGGCTGTCCAGTCGAGCGCAAGCTCGACCTCTTCAGCGAACATTCGACGCCCGGACCGCACGAGAAGATAATAGGAATGAGCATGTCCAAACACGCCACGAGCAACGTCATGCGTACATCCTATCTGCTCGTCCTGTCTGCCATGTTGTTGACGGCCGTCATCCCCTCTCCAGCCCAGCAGGAAACCGTCCATCGCCTCATCCTCAAAGACGGCAGCTACCAACTGGTCACGAAATACGAAGTCAAAGGCGACCGCGTCCACTACTACAGCTCCGAGCGCGAAGACTGGGAGGACGTTCCCAACTCGCTGGTGGATTGGCCAGCCACGGAAAAGTTCGAAAAAGATCGCACCGCTGCAGCCGCCTCGCCCGAAGCCGTCGAACTCGACAAGGAGCTCGAGCACGAGCGCGAACTTGAAGAACAGCAACAGCCGCAAGTCGCCCCCGGACTTCGCATCCCCGAAAACTCCGGCGTCTTCCTGCTCGACAATTTTCAGGGTGAGCCCCAGCTCGACGAAATCCAGCAGACCGCCGGCGACCTCAACCGCAACACCAAAGGCAATATTTTTCGCGGCGCTCTGAATCCTATCGCCAGCGCGAAGCAGACCATCGAACTCGATGGCTCCCATGCCCCCATTCAATCCCACGTGGCCGTGCCTTCGCTCTACATCAATGTCGACGAAGGCCCTAACGCCTCCAACACGCCCACCGCCTCCAACATCCAGCTCGACACCGCGCTGCCCGACCAGAAAAAGCCCAAAGAGACGCAAGAACGCCAGCAACCCGAGCAACCGCAGCAGGCCAGCGTCCCCTTCGATCGCTTCCGCATCATCCACACCGAGGTGAAAGGCAACAAGCGCATCGTCGGCGACGTGAAGCGAGCCGTGACCGGCAAAGTCTCGCAGGATCAAAAATTCATCAAGACGACAATCACGAAAGTGACCGGAGGCTGGTTCAAGGTCACCCCGTCCGAGCCGCTGGCCGCAGGCGAATACGCGCTAGTTGAGATGATGGGAAAAGAAGGAATGAATCTCTACGTCTGGGATTTCGGCGTCAATCCCAGAGCCGCCGCCAACGCCAATCCCTGGAAGCCAGATGCGAAGGAGGCACATCCGTCTGCAGTCCCTGCCAACCGCTGATCAACTGGCTGTCTCTTTGCTACGGCCGGATCTGGAATACCGTCCCGGCGCCATTTCCGGTCGCCGAGCCTCCGAGTTGCGTTGTTCCATAAATCGATCCGTTCATGAATAAAACGCCGTGCGCTGGGAGAAAACCGTCCTCGCCTCCGGTGAAATCGTAGAGGGTTTTTTCCGTCCAAACGTAGCCCGACGGAGAAGTAAACTCTGCCAGCGCTCCGCATCCAACGCCGCCGTTGCTCGTGCAGGGAAAACTCCCGCCGCGCGAGGTTGTCGCATACATATTTCCTTTTGCGTCGAAGGTCACACCCGCCCGCGGCGTGGCCCCGTCCGATCCGCCGGCAAAGTTGTACACGATCGTCTTGCGCCACGCATTTCCTGCGACCACACTCAACGCGAAGACTGTTCCCAGATTATTGGTACCACCGATTTGAGTTGTTCCGTACAGTACGCCCTTTTTTCCGACCGTCAACGGTGAGGCAGAGGCTCCGTCGCTTCCACTCAAAAATGTGTAAAGCACAGTCTCTGGCCAACTGCCGTTTGTGTCGGTCGGTCGTGAGAGCCAGAACGCCACCCCACCTTCATACAAACCGGCCTCGGTCAGGTCATACACAGTCGTTCCGACAATCGATCCATCTTGTGTGAGCGTGACTCCCGTTGGGCCGAATCCATCGCCAAGTTCAGAGAGGAAATCATGGATATCCACCAGCGTCCATGTCCCACCGGCCACCGTTGGAGGTTGAAGTTGGAAGATCGTGCCACACCCTGGATCGCCACAGTACGATGCCATTCCGTTCCCTCCCGCCGACGCCGCACCATAAAGGTTTCCCGCTGCATCAAAAACCAGATTTCCCACCGGATTGAAACCCACGGCGGCGATCGAACTGCTGAAATCGAAGAGCACCGTTTCGGTCCACTTGCCTCCTCGCACGGCGGGAGCCGAGAGCTCGAAAATCACGCCGCCGGTGTAATAATCTCCCGATCCGCCATAGAAAGTAGCACCGTAAAGATTACCGGCTGCGTCGAACACCACACCTGTCGATGGGGCTGCGCCGTCGGCATTGCCGCTGAAGTTATACAGAATCTTCTCGGTCCAGTGGCCCCCTTTTGATGGGTGAACAAGTTCGAAGACCGTTCCTTGATTGAACGTGCCTCCGAGCGTGGTCGTGCCATAGAGATTCCCGGCCGCGTCATGAACCAGCGCATTGGGATAAGTGCCGTCGGTCGACGATGCCCCAAATCGATACACGACTCCCTCAGTTTGTCCCCACGAAAAAATTGTGATGGCCAACACGAATACCGACACTAGGACTGGAAACGAGACTCGAACGCTTTTCATTGATTTACTCCAGATTCACTGCGGGGGAGAAAACCAGATCATTCTGCAGTTGCCCGCAGAAGGGTGTCAATGTGCAGGAATTTGCTATGAGAAATGCTTCTCTGTGCGGAACTTCCGACGGCGAGGCAATTTTTTCAAGTTGCAATTTTTGCGAGTGATAGGCCTCGATGAGTCTCTTACTTCAGCACTCCCCGCTGCGCAATCCCAATATTGTCGCGAGTCGAGTTCTTCACCAGATACATCATCCCGTCAGCCTGCCGGATCACATCATGCGCAGTCCGCGCATCATGCGGATAAGTCGCCAGCCCGATCGACGCCCGCACATTCAGGTTCAAGCCCTCTTCGCGGCAAAACGCGCTAGCCCGCATCGCATCGCGTAACCGTTTCGCTACAACGAGCGCCTGATCTTTTCCGGTCTGCGGCAGCAACACCACAAATTCGTCGCCGCCATAACGAAACGCAAAGTCAATCAATCGCAGTTGCGCCTTCACCAGATATCCAATCTCTGCCAGCAGCTTGCTTCCAATCAAATGTCCATGCGTGTCGTTCACCGCCTTGAAATGATCGAGATCGATGAACAGAATGCTGAATTCATATCCGAAACGCGATGACCGGTAGACCTCAGTCTCCAGCGTCTTATAAAGATGCCGCGCGTTGTACAAGCCCGTGCAGTCATCCGTAATCGTCAGTTCCTGAATCTTCTCCACCCAGCGCGCATTCTCAATCGCGATCGCCGCATAGTCACTGAGCGCCTGCAGAAAGAAAAGTTCCGACTGCGTGAACTGCGACATCTCCACATTCACCAGCTGGATCACGCCCAGCACCCGCAGCTTGGACCTCAGCGGCACGCAGATGACCGACTTCGTCTCCCATTTCGTCGCCTCATCCACGCGGCTGGCAAAAAATGGATCCGTCTTCACATCCGGAACCACGCGCGCCTCGCCGTTTTTCGCCACCCATCCCGCAATGCCCTCGCCCATCTTCAGGCGCACATTCTTCAAAATCTCCGCCCGGTCGCCCACCGCAATCGCGAAATAAAGCTCGTCGCGCGCTTCATCCACCATCAGCAGAGACCACGTGTCCGGACGGAAATATTCCGCCATTTTTTCCATGATCGTCTGCAAAATGGAGTCGAGATCCAGCGAAGACGTGAGCGCCTTCGCCACATCGTGAAAGATGGTCAGCTCTTGGCTGTGGCGCGTCAATTGAGTGCCGGCCTCAGTCATGCTCAAAATACCGTTATTCCTCGCTCGAAGGGGTGGCGTTCGAAAAATTATATTTGGCACCTTCGTGGGGGGCAATGAACGTTAGTAACAGGAACCCCTAAAGCCAACCGCATCAATGATTTTCCTCCGTGTTTTCCCGCTCCCTCGCAGTGACCATTTTTCTAAGAGTTGGAACACTCTAATGAGGAATATTGGCAGTAGCTTTTCCTCTGTGTTCCTCTGTGCCCTCTGTGGTGAATGCCTTATCTTAAAAGCAACGAAAGCTCCCCTTAGTGCTCCTTCGTGTCCTTAGTGGTTAATGCCTTGAACCCACCGTTCGTCGTAACCTAGAACCATGCTCCCCGGAATCCTCCTTCTAGCCCTCCTGGCCCAAACGCCCGACCCCCACTCCATCCCAACCATCGACGGCGCCATCGGCCCCTGCACCGCCGACTTCACCATCACCGACTCCGCCAACGCCCCCATCTACAACGCAAAAATCAAAGTCCACATCGCCTACGGAACGCTCAGCATCCGCAAACTCGATCTCGAAGTCTCCACCAACGTCGACGGCAAAGCCCGCTTCACCGGCCTGCCCAACAAACTCAAGCGCGGACTCTACTTCGAAGCCTCCGAATCCAACCGCCAGGCCGAAGCCTTCGACGATCCCACCAAAACCTGCACCGCCCAATTCACGCTGGCGCTACAAAAGAAACCGCAATAGCCGGATTCTCTTTTGCCACACAAACTGAAGATGTCATTCCGACGCGTGACGCCGAAGGCGGAACGAGGAGGAACCTGCTTTTCTGTAATCGAAAAACTCTGTCATCCTGAGCGAGGATTGAGCCCCGGCAACGCCGAGGCTCAACCGCAGTCGAAGGATCCCTGCCAATCAAGACCTACTCACCACATCAGCACGGATTTTTACGCGCCCGCGAAAAAGTTAGAATCAACACGAAAGGGAGAGACCGCGTGTCCAAATCCATGATGATCCTGATCGCCGGCCCCTATCGCTCCAACACCAACGACGACCCCGCCCTGATCAAGAAAAACGTGCGCACCATGGAATCCTTCGCCCTCCCCATCTTCCGCGCCGGACACATCCCCATCCTCGGCGAATGGCTAGCGCTCCCACTGGTAGCTCTCGGCGGCTCCAAAAAAATCGGCGACGAAGTTTTCAACGAAGTCTTTCACCCTATCGCCACCCGCCTGCTCGAAAAATGCGACGCCGTCCTCCGCGTCGGCGGACCCTCCACCGGCGCAGACGAAATGGTTCGCATCGGCCAAAGTCTCGGCCTGCAGATTTTTACTTCGCCCGAACAAATCCCAAAGCTATAGGATGAACTCGATCCCTGAAAAACCCTGAAAACCCGGGAACCCCGGGAACCCGCTGCGTAACATGATGCGGAATGTCGACAGCGACCACCCTCGCGAACCGGCCCATGCCTCCAACGTATCAAACATGTGCGGGGTCCGCGATGCAGGGCGCTGTTTTCGCCGATGATTTTGATTAGCAATTCCCAACATGGGAAGAAAAAATGGTAAACGTCCCGTCTGTCCCCGGTTTCCCTTTAAATGCGAGTGAGGGCAACATGCTTTTCAACGTGGGGTATGCATTTGTTACTACGTTTTTCTTGGCAACTGGCTTTCTAATGTTTGCTTTGCCACGGAAGTATGTGGGTCTTGTTAACTGGTATTACAGTAAAAGAGGGAGCGAAAAGTCGGCGTCGGTCCAAAAATTCTTGCGCTGGTACTACCGAGGCTCGGGTTTAGTTCTGCTTCTTTTCGGTGTACTTTTGTTTTTGCAGTGCGTCCGGCTCTTTCATCGGTAGCTAACAATGTCGTCGCTACCCTCTCCCGCCCCTTAGCCCGAATTAATTGCACCCCCCACGCCCGCTCTGATAGCCTTTCTCTAGGACTTCCTCTCGATGCGCCGCGCACTCGCGGCACCCGTGGATTTCCGCCGCCCGAGCTCAGCCCTCAGGCGCGCACAACTTGCCCTGTGGCCCGCGGCCCAGTGCAATCTTAAGGAGACAAACAGTTGCCATCCCCTACGAAAGCAAAGAATCGCTATCTATTCACCTCTGAGTCCGTCACCGAAGGCCATCCCGACAAAATCGCCGACCAGATTTCCGACGCCATCCTCGACGCCTGCCTCGCCGACGATCCCGCGAGCCGCGTCGCCTGTGAAACCCTCACCGCCACCGGCCTGGTCGTCATCGCCGGAGAAATCACCACCAAAGCTTACGTCGACTTTCAGCAGGTCGTTCGCGGCACCGTCCAGTCCATCGGATACGACAACGCCCTCCACGGCTTCGACTGCAATACATGCGCCGTCATCTCCTCTATCAACAAACAGTCCGGCGACATCGCCATGGGCGTAGACACCGGCGGAGCCGGCGACCAGGGAATGATGTTTGGCTACGCGGTCAACGAAAATGAAGAGTTGATGCCGACTCCCATCGCTCTGGCGCACAAGTTGACGATGCAGCTTTCGAAAGTCCGCAAGAACGGCCAACTTCCTTTCCTTCGCCCCGACGGCAAATCCCAGGTCACAGTTGAATATGACGCGCAAGGAAAAGTTCTCCGCGTCGACGCCGTCGTCATTTCCACGCAGCACGCGGAAACCGTCAGCAACGACGAGCTTCGCTCGAGCATTCTGAAGAATGTCATTCAGGCCGTCATCCCGGCACACTTGCTCGACGAGTACACGAAATACCACATCAATCCCACCGGACGCTTCGTCATCGGCGGCCCCATGGGCGACACCGGACTCACCGGCCGCAAAATTATCGTCGACACTTACGGCGGCATGGGACGTCACGGCGGCGGCGCCTTCTCCGGAAAAGATCCGACTAAGGTCGACCGCTCGGCCGCCTACATGGCTCGCCACATCGCGAAAAACGTCGTCGCCGGCGGACTCGCCGATCGCTGCGAAGTGCAACTAGCCTACGCCATAGGCGTCGCTGATCCGGTGAGCATTCTCGTCGAAACCTTCGGCACGGAAAAGTGCGATCCCGCGATCATCCCCGACATCATTCGCGCGCACTTCAAGCTGACGCCGCGCGGAATTATCGAGTCGCTCAACCTGCGCCGTCCTATTTATAAGAAGACCGCCGCCTACGGACACTTCGGCCGCAACGATCCCGACTTCACCTGGGAATCGACCGACAAAGCCGCCAGGCTGGCCTCCGACGCCGGCCTGCGCGAGCCAGCCGTAGCGCACAAGTAAAAGCTGGATTGCCGGAACCTTCAGTGCTTTTGGTGCCCCACTTCTGCCCGGTTTGGCGGAAGTGGGGTTTTTGATTCCTAACAAAAATGCACTAAAGGTTGATGTCATTCCGAACCGGCGCAAAGCGGCGGTGAGGAACCTGCTTTTACCGCGCGAGTCTACCCCCTCCGAAACAGTCGCGTATTCAGCAACCCCGGAACATCCCGCGCATCGATCGGTTGCACCGTCTGCGGCCCCGGGAACTCATAACTTCTCCCGCTCACCAAACCGCGCACGCGCACTGGAACATTCTGCAGGTACCTCATCGCAACCTCGCCGCTAGGCGGCGAAGCCGGAGCGGGGCGAACCACCGGAGCCTGCGACAGCTTCGCCACCCGCGCCGCCTGCACCAGTCGCTCCCGTTTCTCGGCCGCCATCTGCGGCAGCGTCCGCGGCATTGTGTTCCGCACCATCGTGTTCTGCAATAACGACCGTTTCTGTCCGCAACACATGATTCTCGTCTCCTTGCGCCGTCGCCGCCATCGGCTCAATCACGGCGGTCTCTCTTGTTACGCTCTCCAGCAAGCAAGCACCGCCGGAAAGCGCCAGCCAACTGAAAATCCACTCCACCGGATTGCGCGAAACGAACAACGCCATCGGAGCCGCAATCCAAAGACTCAGGCAGTAAAAGCAATCGAGCAGTTTTCCCGCAAAACCATCTCCGAGCACCGACCGGAAGCGCACGATCAGGTCGGCAGGGCCGTCCTCGCTCGCCAGCAGATGTGTCACCCGCCAGGTTGCGAGGACGCCAAGAACAACTCGTAGCCACATGCTCATGCTTCGCGCCTTCCCGCTCGCGTACGCCTAAGACCCGTTTGAGTCAGTCGTGCAAAATGCAATGTAGTCGGAGGGCGTTCCTCCAATCGCACCGCACCCGGTCGTCAGGTTCAACGTGGTCTGCAGCCAGACCATATACGCGCAAGGCTGCAGTCCCGACATATCAAACGGAGCTCCCGCCGAGCCGGACGCCAGATTGGTGTCGTAGTCCGCCCGCACCTGTACACCGACAGCCGGCGCCGCCGCGAACGTCACCGAGATCACTCCCGTTGCATAAGTAATGCTCCCGGAAGAGATGCCGGCGCCCGAAATCACTCCGCTGCCGTTGTCTTTTCCGACTACGGCTCCGGCGTTGATCTCGACCGACCCCGGCAACACGGGCATCGTCAAAGTTCCGTTGAAAGTCAACGCGACTCCGTTTCCCGTACCGAGCACTTGCCCTTGATTCGGTTGAATCGGCAAGGTGATCGATCCCCCCGGAGGCGTCGTCATTCCCGACACGCCCGGACCCTGCACAAATACCCTGCATGAGCCGATGTACGGATGGTACGCGGTGTATAGCACATGAATCGTGTCGTCGAGCCGCGCGCAGCCGCCTTCGCTGTCCAGTTCCAAAATGTCCACAGAGACAACCACTGGTGATGTCACCGGCGGCTGTCCTCCCGGCCACTCCGGGTGCTGGATGTACTTGTAGCTCGTGTTGCAAAGAGCAATTGCCGTGAGCGAATTCGAACTCACCGGAGCCGAGGTCGCGACTACCTGCGCCTCGAAGTTGATCTGGAACATGGGCTTCTGCGACAGCGCCGCAGCCGGCATGGTGTCGCCCGCGGCCAGCGGTGTGCCGGTCGTCAGGTCGAAGACTTCATTCGTCAGCTTCGTCGTGTCGAGAAAAATCAGGCCCTGCGCTCCCGCCGGAGTGAACAGTCCCGTGCCGCCTTGAGAGTTGTCGTGCAGTTGCGGCACCTGGATCCAGCCGCTCGGATCCGTATCGACATTCACCGAAACAGTGAGTGGCGAGCCGAACTCTTGCGGGATCGTCGCGGTCGCGCCCGGATTGTTCACCCAGAACGGCACAGACCCAGGCAGCCACATAACGCCGTTCCAGTACTGGAACTCCAGTGTGCCAATCTGTGTTGCCGGCACCATCGCCCCCGTAATCGGAACTGCGGGATTCGGATTCGGGATGACGCCGCTGTAGTCCTGATAGGTGAAGCGGTATTTGAGCGCAGTCGTTGCCGTGCCATCCGGTATCAGGCCGATCAGTGGAATCGTTCCGGTAAAAGCGAGCGCGCCCGAAATCGTCGTGCCATTCGGATTGAAGTCGCTGATCGGAGGTCCCACCAGATAGCACCCGACTTTTGTGAACAGCGGAATGATGTCTCCCGGCGGCGGGCATACGCGAATGCAGAATCCGTAGCAGATGCTCGCCACCACCCAGCTGCAAACCTGCCAGCAGTAGGGTTCGAGATCGAATCGGTTCACAATCGCCTGATACGCCTCGGCATTGCGCTCGATCGCCGCGCTCACCAGATCTCCGAGGATGCGCGGCTGTCCTGCGAGCGCGCGCGATGCGAGCGCGAAGCTCTGCGCCTCTTCGATCGCGGACTGCCCGGTGTAAATCCGCGGCGGAACCACACACAGCGCCCGGCAAACCCACACCCGCCACCAGATGCAAATCAACAGGCAGATGATGTGGCACTCGTCGCCCAGCCCGATCGACGAGACTGCATTCTGCAACGCGTCGAAATCCGATGCCTTTGCCGCCTTGCTGATGGCGTCGATCACTTTCTGATTCTTCGCCACCTTGGCGATCACCTCGCCGGCCGCCTGCAGCGCGAGCACCGGACTATTCACCGCCACAACTTCCGGCCGGCAGACGATGCGGCAGATTTCCTCATAGCCAACCGAGCAAACCCAGTAACAGATCAGCTCGCAGAATTCGCCCAGCTTCAGTTCGTTGAGCGCGGCCTGGTATTCGCGTCCATCGCCGCAGGCCACGGCATCCACCACGCGGCGCAGAACTTTTTCGTTGGAAGAAAGCTCCACAAGGGCGCGCGCAAATTGCGACAGGCTCGGAATTTCCGCCACTTCGGTCGGCCGGCAGATTTCGGCGCAGCGCAGCGTACAAAGTTTGATGCGAATCCATTCGCAAATCGATTCGCAGTAAGGCAGCATCTCCACGCGTTCCAGAACCCAGCGGAACGCGCTGGCATCTCTCGATTCAAGCGCCGCAACGGCTGCGGCAAATCCCCCGTTGTCCTGGGCAAGACGTCCCACGGCGTCAGACTGGGACACTAATTGGCTGACGGCATTGCTGGTAATACTCGCGTTACTCATTTCCCCACTCCTCGTGCGAAACGTGACGGCGCTTTCGCTGCGAGAATAGTGGTCAGCCCCGCGATTCCGTTTCACCCGCCGAAAGTCGAGACCTCCGTCCATCCACGCCAATCGGCAGCCGTTCGTAGCCATTCAATGCGCCGATCAGCGCATGGGCCGATATCAATTCTCACAATGTCAGGGAAGACGTCACAATGAAGACAGCAAAATTACGAGGAGCATAAACGCAACTCGGTCGCCATCGAATCGCGGCACGGCCCCCGGCCGAGTCGCTGAATTTTTAAGCATACGTTCCGAACCGAAGTGCTATTCCCGCATGGGACGAAAGGGTCACCCCAAACGGGCAATTTCAACAAGCACCCCAGTTCCCCAAACCCGCGTATTCTGCGAAAATGTTTCTGGGGCCGATTTTCACCGGCAATCAAAATAATTTTCCAGTTCGCTATTTGCGGACACAACGAGTCAACGTCTCGGGACTCGGGACTCACGACTCGGGACTCAAGGAGAAGTAATGTCAACCGCCGCAACATCGATCAATTCCGACATCAAAAACATCGAATTCGCCGACCTCGGCAAAAAGCGCATCGAGTGGGCCAACCAGTCGATGAAGGTCCTGCAGATCATCCGCAAAGAGTTCATCAAGAACCAGCCGCTGCAGGGCGTGCGCGTCTCCGCCTGCCTGCACGTCACCGCCGAGACCGCGAACCTCGCCATCTGCCTGCGCGATGGCGGAGCCGAAGTCGTGCTCTGCGCCTCCAATCCTCTTTCTACGCAGGATGACGTTGCCGCCTCGCTCGTTCGCGACCACGGCATTCCCGTCTTCGCCATCAAGGGCGAGGACAACGACACCTACTACAACCACATCATCGCCGCCATCGATCACAAGCCGCACATCACCATGGACGACGGCGCCGACCTCGTCACCATCCTCCACACCAAGCGCACCGACGCGCTCGAAGGTGTTCTCGGCGGCACCGAAGAAACCACCACCGGCGTCATCCGCCTGCGCGCCATGGCCAAAGAAGGCATACTCAAGTTCCCCATCGTCGCCGTCAACGACGCCGACACCAAGCACCTCTTCGACAACCGCTACGGCACCGGACAATCCACCATCGACGGCATCATCCGCGCGACGAATTTTCTGCTCGCCGGATCCAAGTTCGTCGTCGCCGGCTACGGATGGTGCGGCCGCGGCCTCGCCTCGCGCGCCCGCGGCGCCGGCGCCGAAGTCATCGTCACCGAAGTCGATCCCACCAAAGCGCTCGAGGCCGTCATGGACGGCTTCCGCGTCATGAGCATGGCCGAAGCCGCCAAGCTCGGCGACGTCTTCTGCACCGTCACCGGCAACAAGAGCGTGCTCACCAAAGATCACTTCGCGCTCATGAAAGACGGAGCCATCATCTCCAACTCCGGCCACTTCAACGTAGAAATCGACATCCCCGCGCTCGAAGCCATGTCGTCTTCGAAACGCACAACGCGCAACTTCGTCGACGAGTACTCGCTCAAAGACGGCCGCAAGATCAACCTCCTCGGCGAAGGCCGCCTGATCAACCTGGCGTCAGCCGAAGGCCACCCGGCCTCGGTGATGGATATGTCCTTCGCCGACCAGGCGCTCAGCGTCGAATACATGGTCAAGAACCACAAGAAACTGGAGAAGACCGTCTACCGCGTCCCCGACGAACTCGACAAGCGCGTAGCCAAACTGAAACTGGAGTCGATGAGCATCAAAATCGACAAGCTGACCCCGGAGCAGGAAGAGTATCTGGCCGGCTGGTCGGAAGGAACGTAACTTCCAACGTTGTCATCCTGAGCGAAGGCGCGCTTTTGCGCCGGAGTCGAAGGACCTGGGCGAGCCGCGCGATGCGTCGCGCAGTTTGCGACGCAATAATTCGCGCGTTTGGCTCGCATCCATATCAGCCCTCAGCAAAATCCATGTAGGGACAGCCGCCCTCGGCCGTCCAGCGGCCCGGAAGTTTCGGGCCGCTTTGATTTCCAGTTTGCCATCCTGAGCGAGGACAGGCCTTTGCGCAAAAGCGCAAAGACCAGCCGCAGTCAAAGGATTCCTGCGACCACAATCCAGTTGAAGACCAAAGCACTCAATCCCGAAGCCCGACGCCCAACGCCTGACGCCTGTTTCAACGCCCGAAGCCCGACGCCCGCCCGCGGAGCGAAGCTCCGCAGCCCCAACCGCAACGCCCGATCCTCACGACCGTGGAAGAGCGGCCCTTCAGGGCCGCGTCAGCGATGCCGTCACCACCGCACCCCGCAAACCACCCGCAACAGTGAAAAACGTCCCAGCTGCGAAGCAGCGAAAGAGTGCAGCCCACGGCGCAAGCCGTGGGACCGTTTGAAAATCAGGAATCAGCCCGAAGGGGCGAAAGAAAAATATCGCGAAAGAAAAACTTCGCGAAGAGAAAACTTCACCGAGCGGGCGGCAAAATTTCGACCTGCTTCTGCGACTCCGCCACCCGTTTGGCTTTTCGCCAGACGCTGGCCACAGCCATCGACCAGAAGGGCACGAGGTCGACGCCGGGGACGAGTTTGGCCAGGAACGACGGCAGGAATTCCCAGTGCCATCCGAGCAGATGAATCATGAAGGCGCCGATGCCGAGATCGAGCAGGTCGTCGGCGGGAGAGATCGCGCCCGCGACGAACAGAGGAAAGATGACGAGCTGCAGCGCATCAGCCAGAACGGCCACGAGCATGGCCGTCTTGAACTGCGGCCCGGGAGAGATCACAACCTCGTCGTCCGGCATGGCGAACTCCTCTGTCAATTCTATTCCGTTGGCGGCGCTCCGTGTGGGACGCAAGAAATTTGCGGGATCAAGCGAGGCTGGTGCGATCACGCGGGGCGGCCGAGGCCGCCCCTCTCTGCGTGACGCGGGGGGACATGGGGGAAAACTAGTAGCGTTCCTCGGCCATCCACAGCGCCACTTGCGCCTCGACCGAGAAGCGCTCGGGCTGGGGGCGCAGGAACTTCGACGCCAGCGAGAAGGCATGTACCTCGAGCGGCACCGTAAAGTGAGCGCGGGTCTTGATAAAGCTGCGCACCCAAAGATCGGAGTAGCGCTCCAGGCCGAGCGCCTCGATCTGCACCGTGTGCACCAGCGCGTGGAACAGCGCGCGCTCCGTCAGGTACTGGTTGAACACCAGCACGTCGAGGAAGGTGAGCGAATCCATGTGGCTGATTTCCGGCAGGTTGTCGAAGCCGAGCGCGCGCACCTGAGCAAAAAAATCCGGAGGCGCGACGCGCGCTCCCTTCAGTTCGAGCACCTGCACGCGTTCGAGCAGGGCGGCGGAGAAATGCGGAGCCAGCAGAGCCTTGTGCTCGCGGCTCAGGGGGCTCGCGGCAGGGGCATAGTGGTCGCGCTGTGTGCGCAGGTAGGAAGCGAGCCATCCCACGGCCTGCGCGATCTGCTCTTCGCTGGGCTGCAAGACCGTCGCGGCAATCCCTTCCGGAACCTGTCTCTCGATCTCGGCGTAGAAGGCGTTGAGCGCGCTGGCGGCCTGCGCGGATTTGCGCAGCACGTCCCGGCGTCCAAAGCGCGCGAGATCGTCGCTGGAGTAGCGCAGGCGAAGCTGATGAGTGGCGCAGTGTGCGCTGAGCAGCTCCAGCTGGGCGTGGCGCAACTCGGCATTCATCTGCAGGATGGAGGCCCGTGTTTCCGGGCTCGGTGGCGGACACATTTTGAAAACAACTCCTGGATCAAATCTGAAAAAATGCGGGAGGGCCCGGAAACTTAATTATTTATACACTGTATCGTTTACGCTGTCAACATAATAATTCAAGCGCCGCTAGGCCGCGCGTAGCCTGGCGCGCCGCCTGCTTTCGCCGAAACCATGGCGCCCGCACCGTTGTCCCGGCTGCGGGCGCCTTCCCTGATGTGTATGGGGAATATGGGGGGAGGGCTTGTGAAATAACTATAACAATGTTATGTATACGTCGTCAACACAACCATCTACCCGCGCAGTCCGGAGTCCGCCGCAAGAGGAGCGACGAATGCCTCGCCAACCCGATCCTGACCTGGAAGCCAGAATTCTGCAGGCGGCCCACGCCCTCTGGAAGCGCGGCGGCGAGAAGGCGCTCACCATGCGCGCCGTAGCCCGCGCGGCCCGCACCAACACGCCGGCCGTCTATCGCCGCTTCCGCAACCGGCGCGACCTGGTGCGGGGCGTGATACGGCAGATTGCGATGCAGATCCGAGAGAACTTCCGCAAGCGCAACTCCATCGAGGAAATGGCCGAGGCGTACATCGACAATGCCTTGGAACTGCCCAACGACTATGAGCTTTTCTATACCCATTCCTATTCTCTTTCGCCGCCGAAGGGACCCGGAACGCCGCGGCCCATCCGCGAGTCCCGTCCGAATTTTGCCTTGGTCGAAGATCTGCTGGCGGAGCGCCTCGGCGGCGCGCCCGGCGATCACACCCAGCTCACACTCAGCATCTGGGCGACGCTGCACGGCACCTGCATGCTGCTGTTGTCGAGAACGATTCCCGAAGGCCATGAGGCGGAACTGCGGCGCGCGTGTCGCGCGACGATCAAGGCTCTGCTCGATCAAGCCCAGCGCGGAAAGCGGAAGTAAAGCGGCTGCAGGCCTGAGAATCTTCCCATCTTCTGGTAACCCTCCCCATGGTCACCTCGCTGGACTGATCCGGAATTCTGCCGATGGAGGTGCAGAGAAGCACATTTGCGCAGCAATCAGTGGATTCGCGAATGCGACAGATTGAGGAGCGATGACGAAGATCCTGCTGGTCGAAGACAGCAAGTTTCTCAGGCTGGCCACCGAGCGGGCGCTGGCGCGCGCCGGCTATGAAGTGAGCACGGCCGCGGACGGGGAGCAGGGGCTGCAGTTGGCGCGCGACCACCATCCGGACCTCATCCTGCTGGACATGCTGCTGCCGAAAATGACCGGGCCGGATGTACTGAAGCTGCTGAAGAAGGATCCGGCAACCTCAGGCATTGCGGTGGTCGCGTTGACCGGTCTCTCGCATAAAAACGCCGACCGGCTGCAGCACGACGGCGCCTGCGCGTTCCTGGAAAAATCGGAACTCGGCCTGGACAAAGGTTCCGAGAATCTGCTGAAGGCGCTGGCAAGAATCCTCCGTACGCTGAAGCTGGAGGTTCCGCACGCGGTTGGTGCCAGTTAACGGAAACTCGGATCGCGGCCCATAAAAATCCCCACTTCTCGCGCACAGAGCGCGCGAGGAATGTGGCACTTGTTGGATTCTTCTGGTCCTATTTACGGCGTGAATTTGTAAATTGCGCCGTCGTTTCCCGTACCGCCATGAACGGTTGCGCCGTAAAAATTGCCGGCGCCGTCGCTGATCATGCCGTTGTAGGCGAAGCCGGGGCTGGGCTTGCCGGGAAAGCGGTAGACGACGCTCTCGGTCCATTTGCCGTTGGCGCGCGTCATTTTAAAGATCACGCCGCAGCTGCAGTTGGACGCGCCGCCGTCGCTGGTCGTGCCGTAGAAATTTCCCGCGGAGTCGGCGACGAGGCTGCTGATCGGGCTGGCTCCGTCGGTTCCTCCCTTGAAGCTGTAAAGCACCGACTCGGTCCAGGTGCCGCCCGCGTGCGTGAGCTTGTAGACGGTGCCGACGTCGTTCGCGCCAGCGTAGTACGTGGTGCCGTAGAGATTTCCGGTCTTGTCGAGAACGACGCTGCCGTAGGGAAGCGCGCCATCGGGCTGGTCTTGGAAGGCGTAGAGCGTGGTGAGTTGCCACTGGCCGCTCACGGAAGCGAGTTTGAAGACGGTGCCGAATCCGGTGACGCCGCCCGTGGTGCAAGCGCCGTAGAGATTTCCGGCTGCATCGAAGATCATGCGGCCAGCGGATCCGCCTCCGCCGTCAGCGCCGCCGGTGAAGGTGTGGATCACGCGAAATCTGTAGCCACCGGAGCCGTCGGGCGCGAGGCGATAGATCGTTCCCATCCCATCCGCGCCGCCTGTGGGCGTGGTGCCGAAGACGTTGCCGTTCTTGTCGATCGCGACGGGTGCGCCGGGGCCGGAGCCGTCGGCGCCGGTGAAGGCGTGGATGACCGATTGCGTCCACGTGCCGCCGGAGTTGGTGAGCTTGTAAACCACGCCGCATCCACCTTCGCACGCGCCGCTGCCGCCGGTGACCGCCGTTCCGTAGAGATTGCCGGCGGAATCGAGCGTGACGCCTTTGTAGGGCTCTCCGCCATCGGCGCCGCCCGTGAAGTTGTAAAGGACGGTATGAATGCCGGCGGGGGTGACCTGGAAAACGGTGCCGCCGCCGAAGGTTCCGCCTTGGACGGAGCTGCCATAGAGATTGCCGGCGGAGTCGCGGACCAGTTCGGTGTCAGTGTATTCGCCGTCGGACGCGCCCGCAAAGCTGTAGACAAGTTTGGTGGTGTTGGCGGCCCAAGCCGCGGTCGCCAGCAGCGTGGCGACGAAGAAACTGCGGACGACAAGATAGGAAATGCGCCTGCTTCGCATAGCTCCCCCTCGGATGTTCGATCGAAAACAGGCTACGTCACCGGTAGCGGGAGAACTCTAACATTGAATCGGATTTCAGTAAAAAGCCTTTTACCGCAGAGGACGCGGAGAAAGGCCGCAGAGAGCGCAGAGAAGTGCCGGGCCGAGTCGGGATTGTGCTGGCACATTGCGCTCGGTTAGCCATGCGAATTGTCGGGCATTTTGACGATATTGGCGCTCGAGTGGTGAACCCGTGGGACGCGTGACATGCGGCCGCACTTCGGTTCGGAAAATTGAAGCAAAGGCCTTCACCACAGCGGGCACAGAGGATCACAGAGGAAAAATCTGCATTCCTCTGTGAACTCTCAGATTTCGGGGCAGGCAGGCTATTTGGGGCGGGAGTGGACTAGCTTCAGGCCGTCGGCCTGGAGGATTCGTTTGATTTGGCTGCGGGCGTGGACGGACCAGGCGCCTGAGGTATCGAGCTTGATGTAGGACTGCCAGTGCTTCAGGGCTTTGCGGGGCTCGCGGATTTTTTCGTAGGCTAGCGCTAGATTGTAGTGCGCATCGGCGTAGGTGGGGGCAAGTTGCAACGCCGTCTTGTAGGTCTGGATGGCTTCCTGCACGCGCCCGGTTTCATCGAGCACGTTGCCTAAGTCGAAGTACGCGAGGGCATAGCGGGCGTCGGCCTCGATCGCCTTGCGGTAGTGCTTCTCGGCCGATCCGAAATCCTGGCGATTGTAGTAAAGCGTACCCAGATTGATGTGCGCGGCTGCGTGCAGCGGTTCGAAGTCCAGCACTTTGTGATAGGCCGCGATCGCGTCGGTCTGCGTATTCGGATCCTCCTCGAGGGCAATGCCGCGCGCGAACCATGCCGTGGCTTCGTTCTCCCGTGGAGTGGGCTCGGACCGAGGCACCGGAGTCGTAGTGACGACTTTCTCGCGCTCGGTGAAATCCATCAGGAACTGTCCGGCGATGGGCTCGAGAAGTTTGCCCTCGTGGCGGAAGGCCACGCGGTGCTTGGCGGTTGACCAGGTTCCGGCCTCGAGCAAGGGTTTCTCCACGCCGGCAGCCTGTTTGCGCATGGCATCGAGCGACTGGCGAATCATAGCCGGGCGCACGCTCATGGCGCACAGATCGCGAACCTTTTTGATTTCAAGCAGGTCGGCGAAGGAGTAGGCTTCAGCGGACGTTACCAGGCCAATCCGCTCCCAGTTCGCCAGCTGGCGCGGCGTGATCCGCAGAATCCTGAGTAAATCTGATCGGCTGTACACAGTTACAGTCTTGCGATAGACGCAAGAACACCCGCCGCCATTATCTTCAACTTTCGACAGAAAACGCAACTGCAAAGGCGTTGAAATCCTGTGGAGAACCTGGTTGATTTATACCTTTGGTCGGGGGGATGTGCTTTCGAAGTTTGGTTTTCACCCTTGATCTTGGGTTCTTTGCGCAGCGCGCGGGCGGGGGCGCCCGCGCCACATGGGGGCTTGTGTTTCAGATGCTGGCAGCACGCTGGGCTTGTCGTCTGCGTCGTTTGGGCCGGCTGCCGTAAGGTCCTTCACCGTGGCTTTGCCACGGTTCAGGATGACAACGCTTACGGTTCCGGGCGACATCGCTTGTCGATTTTGCTCAGTCGTAGCGGAGGGCTTCGCTGGGGTCGATGCGGGTGGCGCGGCGGGCTGGGACATAGCAGGCCGCCAGGGCTACCGCCATGAGAACGATGCTGACTGCGGCGAAGGTTGCTGGGTCGCTGGCTTTTACGCCATAGAGTTGTCCGGCCATGAAGCGGTTGAGACTGGCCGCGGCGATGAGGCCTGCGGCGATGCCGATGCAGGCTAGCTTGCCTCCTCCTCGGAGAATCAGGCTGAGGACATCGGCGGGGCGCGCGCCCAGCGCCATCCGTACTCCAATTTCGTGGGTGCGTTCGGCTACCACGTAAGAGATCAATCCATAAATGCCGATGCTGGCGAGGACGAGCGCCAGCGACGCGAAGGTGATGAGCAGGATCATCACGAAGCGGCGCGAGGCCAGCGATTGCGAGATCATGTGATCCATGGTCACGACTCCAAAAATCGCCTGCTCGCTGCTCATTTTCGCGTTTGCCCGGCGGATGGTCTCCTCGATTCCGGTGGCGCCGTCATCGGTTCTGATGACTACGGCCGAACCTGAGGGTGCCATGGCGATGAAGTCGTTCGGCATCTGCATGCAGGGGATGTAGATTTCGGAGCGCAGTGACTGCAGGTCGTCCTCTTCCAGGCCCCACTGGCGAGCGTGGCCGACTACGCCGACGATCTCGGCTAACTGGCCGTCGCCGCGATTGAGGTAGATGCGCTTGCCGACCGGGTCCTGATTGGGAAAATATTTCGCGGCAAAGACATCGTCGACTACCACGACGGCTGGCGCGCGTTCGTTGTCGGTGTTGGAGAGGAAGCGGCCGCGCTGCAAGGGAATCTGCATGGCCTTGAGATAGTCGGGTTCTACGATGTAATCGATCGCCCAGTTCATGTCGTTTTCATTCGAAGGCCTGGCTTGTCCTTCTGCCCAGAACAAGACTTCGTCGTCCCCATTGAAGGGAATCGCGCCCCAGAGTAGAGAAACGGCACGAATTCCTGGCGTGGAGGCAAGCTGCGCGTCGAAGTTGCGAAATGCTGCGCGAATTTTGCCGGGGTTGGCGTTCATCATCGACGGCGGGAGTGAGACTCCAATCGTGAGGACGTTGTGGGGATTGAAGCCGGGGTCGATGCTCCAGAGGCGCAGCAGGCTGCGCACGGTGAGTCCGGCGCCGATGAGCAGCACGACGGCGAGGCTGATTTCGGCGACTACGAATGTGTTCTGCACGCGATGGCGGACTCCGCTGGCGCCTCGGCCTTCTTCTTTTAATCGTTCTTGTAAGGGGCGGCGGGAGATTCGCAAGGCGGGTGCGAGGCCGAAGAGAAGGCCGGCTGCGAGCGAGATGGCGGCGGTGAACAGCAATACGTTTCGATCTAATCCGATTTGTTCGGCGCGCGGCAAGGCCGCTGGCAATGCGCTGAGCGCGGCTCGCGTGCCTAGGACTGCGAAGAGCAGGCCCACTGCGCCTCCGGCCACAGCCAGCACGATGCTTTCGGCAAACAGTTGCTGCATCACGCGTCCCATCGACGCGCCGAGAGTGGCGCGGACGGCGAACTCTCTGGCTCGCGTTGTGGAGCGGGCTAGCAGCAGGTTGCCGACGTTGGCGCACGCGATCAAGAGCACAAAACCGACCGCTGCCATCAGAACTACCAGGAATGATCCCACGTGTCCGACCATCGACTGCTTTAAGGGAACTACTTGCGCCGAGATTCCTTTATCGACATCGGGGAAGGCGACGCCGAGACTGTTGGTGAGCGCCGCCATGTCGGCTCGCGCCTGCTCCAGCGAGACGCCACTCTTCAGGCGCCCGATGCCGTGAATGCCCAGGCCGGCGCCGCGTTTGAGCAGCAGGGGATTGCTCCATTGGCCGATGGGCACGAAGACGTCGGAATCGCGGAATCCGGGGATCAGGAGATGAAAATTGGCGGGAACGACTCCGACGATTGTGTAGTCTTTGCCGTCGAGCGTGAGGGTTTTTCCTGTTACTTCGGGCCTCGAACTGAACTTGCGCCGCCATAACTCGGTGCTGATCATGGCCAACGGGGCTGCGCCGACCTGATCTTCTCCCTCGGCAAAACCGCGACCTACAACGGGTTTCACACCGAGCAGTGAGAAGAAATCGGAGGAGATGAAGTTTCCGTTTACCTGCTCGGCGGGGCCGGCGCCGGTCTGACTGAAGGTTGTGGTGCGCGCGACTGCCATGGCCGCGAAGGTGTGACTCAGGTTTTGCCAGTCTTGAAAGTTCGGATAGGACAACGAACCGCCTTCGAAGTTTGGCTTGTTCTCATGGAGGGTCACGAGGCGGTCGGGTTCGGGGAAGGGCAGCGGGCTGAGCAGGACTCCGTTGACTACCGTGAACATGACAGTGTTGACGCCGATGCCTAGGGCTAGTGTAAGGATCACCATGGCGGCGAAGGTGCGGTTCTTTCCAATTTGGCGGAGGGCGTAGCGGAGGTCCTGCGGGAGTCCGGTCATGTTGTCTCCTGTCTTTTTGACAGACGTGCGTGGGGTGGAAGAGTTATTGTCCGGAAGTGGACGGTCTGGGGTTGTGGCCGGGGAACAGCAGGTTCCTCACCGCCGCTTCGCGCCGGTTCGGAATGACATCGGCTTCTTGGCGAGTGTGATTTTCACTTTTGTCGCAGGGAACTTTGGTGGGTCGATGTGGTGAGTGCTACTTGATTTGCAGGGATCCTTCGACTGCGGTTGAGCTCCGGCTTTGCCGGAGCTCAATCCTCGCTCAGGATGACAGGATTTTGGGTTGGGATGGGATGTCCGACTTTTTTGGATTATGGAAAAAGCAGGTTCCTCACCGCCGATTTGCGGCGGTTCGGAATGACATCGGCTTCGATGGAGACTCGGGGCAAAGGGCTCATCCCACGCGGCATTTGGGTTCTTGCGGCTTTGACACTTGGCGCTTGGATTCCTATACTTCTTGCCGCCACTTGTCGGCGCGCTGCTTTGCGCCACGATTTCCCCAGGAGAATCCCCCATGTCGAAGCGCTTGCTTGCGAATTTGGTTTTGACCCTTTCTGTTTTTCTTTTGAGCGTTTGTGTTGCGTTTGGTGCTGAGCGTCATCCGGTGCTTACGCCGCAAGTTAGTAATACGACGGAGCTGCTGATTGCCGTCAGCCCGGTGAGTGACAAGGTTGTTTGGGCGGCGGGAACTGGCGGCGTGTTCGTCGTGACTACCGATGGAGGCAACACCTGGAAAGCGGGCACGGTGCCCGGCGCGGAGAATTTGCAGTTTCGCGACGTGCAGGGCATCAGCGACAAGGTCGCCTACCTGATGTCGATCGGCGACAACACGACCAGCTTCCGGATTTACAAGACGGTGGACGGCGGCGCTACGTGGAAGACCGAATTCACCAATCTGCTTGCCAACGCTTTTTACGACTGCATGGCGTTCTGGACGCCGAATCGGGCTGTCGTTCACAGCGATTCGGTGAACGGAGTTTTTCCGGATATGCGAACGAATGATGGAAAAGTCTGGTACTCGATCGCTAGCCATATGCCGCCGGCGCTTTCGGGCGAGGCGTCGTTTTCATCGAGCGGTACGTGCATCGCTTCACAAGGAGACAACAACGGCTGGATCACTACCGGCGGCGCTTCGACGGCGCGCATTCTGGCGACGACCGACGGCGGCAATTCTTGGAACGCCTATGACACGCCGCTGATCAGCAACGCTAGCGCGGGCGGCCTATCGGTGGCGTTTCGCGATTCGATGCATGGGATTGTGGGCGGGGGCGATCTGTCCACGAATAGTTCGATTGATGCCGCGACTTCTAGCGATGGCGGACAGACCTGGACGCTGACGAATGCGCTGCCGATTCAGGGAACGATTTTTGGTCTGGCTTATGTGAGCGGAACGCATGGATTGAAGTCGGATGGTCCGGATGGCGTTCTGAGTCATGCGGTGGTGGTGACGGCGGAGAGCGAGCCGGACTTTGATTCTGGGGCGGCGGCTTGGACGCCGGATGAGGGGCAGACCTGGTTTACTTTGCCGAATGTCAGCGGTTATTGGGCGGTGGGTTTTGCCAGTCCTAAGGCTGGATGGTTTGTGGGGAATAATGGGCAGATTTTGAAGATTAGTTTTGAGTGAGACTCTTCCACTTCACGAAAAGCAGGTTCCTCACCGGGCGCTCTGCGCGCCCGGTTCGGAATGACAGCGTTCACAATGGCATTCGATGTGGTGCGGTTTGGCTCACACGATGGCCGGTTTTGCGGGAGATCCTTCGCTACGCCTCGCTTCGCTCGCCCCCGACTGAAGCCGGGGGTCTACCAGAACGGCTCCGCTCAGGATGACAGAGTTGTGTAGAACGCATAACTCGCTCACTACCACAGTCCTGTTGGCCTGAATCTTTTTGACTTACTGAGGGTCGAAGTGGAGTTCGATTATTTCTTTGGATTCGGCGGTGGCTGGGGCGAATCTCCATTTATAGACGGCGTCTTGTGCGGCCTGGAGAAGAACCGGGCTTCCGCCGACCGGTTGTACTGACTTCACGTTACCGTTTGGCGCGATCGTTGCCATGACCTTTACGGTGCCGGTCAGGTTCATGCGCTTGGCGATTTCCGGATAGTTCGGCGAGACTTTGCTCACGATCTTGCGGAGATCGGTGGATTGCTGGCTGTGGGAGGTTCCAAGAAAAATAAGAGCAGCGAACAAGAAAAGAAGCGGGCGCTTGCGCGGCATCGTGATCCTGACGATAAGAATTTTCCTAAAGAGCGCTAGGCGATGTTATGTGTTCACCCCACCCGAGAAAAGTGACCGAGGTAATTGGGATCGCTTCGAGTTATGGGTGCCAGGCAGTGGGGGAGGGGGACTCCTGGCTCCGCCTTCGGCGTCGCGTTGTCGGAATGGAAAAGCCCCTTGTGGGTGGAAGCGGGTGGTAAACCTTGCTGGGCGGGCGGTTTGGCGCAAAGGGAAGGAATTTGCAGACAAATCTTGTTTACTCATTATGTGCATCGAGTTGCACTTTTTCCTCCGCCGGCGACCCTGTCATGAGAGGTTAATGGTTTTTAAATCAGCAAGTTAGCGGGGTTGCGTGCGATGGCTGGCTGGGTGCATTTCCTCCTATGCCTGCGGCTTTGAGGCGATTTGACCGGGGGGCCATTTTGACGACGCTATTCGGAAGCACCGCCGTACCGACCATCGCAGCCTTAGGTTCTCAGCCTGAACCGAAGAAGAAGCGGGGATGGCTGCCGCTGCTGACGGTACTGTTTCTGTTCTCGTACGGCCTGATGACCATGCTGATCGTGGAGCAGGGCGTGACGATCGAGTCGCAGCGTTATCTGATCCGGGAACTGTTCCGCGACAGCTCTGAGCTGTCGTCGATGAAGATGAAGGCGCAGGTAGCGGCCAACGCAGCCGCACTAGCGTCGGGCGCAAAGAAGCAGGCTCCGTCTACCCAGATTCCGTCGCCCCACACTCAATCCCAGGCCCCGTCGGCCCAGGTTCCTTCGACCCAAACGCCTTCGACCCAGACTCCGTCAGCCCAGGCTCCGCAGCGCGGTGCTCAGAATCAGAGTAGGAAGCAGTTCCAGATGCCGTCGCGTCCGGCGTCGGACTTGTCGGATGACCGACGCGCGCTGAAGACGATTTAGGGCGGTTCAGTCAAAAGAAAGTTCTGTGGCGAAGTTTCTGTGGAAGCAGTTCTGTGGTTGCAGGCGTTTGAAAGTTAACGACCCATGAAGGTTCTGACCCTAGCCTTGTTGTTGAGTCTCCCCGTAGCCCAGGTTGCTCCGCCGAAGCCCTTGCGCCAGCCCACCACGCGCGTGACCAAACACGGCAAGGGCGGACGCTGGTATTTTGCTGCCAGCGGTCATGCGGTGTATTGCTATGGTCCGGTGATGACGGTGCCGCGGGCCAATGGCGATTTGCAGCGTGTGGCCACGTTCTGCAAAGACGGCAGCGCGGTTGTGCCGCTCAAGGACTAGCGGGCCCTCAGCGGCTAAAGCCGGGGTTATTCGCACGTCTTATGGCACGAGTGGAACTCGTGCCCTTGCAGTTCTACAAAAAGGCGTTCCCATCCCTGAGGCGTCGTCGCGAGGGCCCGCGTTTTTTCTAGCGCGCAGAGAGATCTCCATACCCCGAGAGCATTTGCGAGGAGATTCCTCGCTCCGCGGAAAGACGCTGCGCTCGGAATGACGCCGACGTTTGAGAACGTCGGGGCAAGTTGTTACACCGTTACGGCTGCCTGGTATTCCTCGTAGGTTCCCTTGAAATCGGTGATCTTGTGATCGCTCTCGAAGTGCCAGATGCGCGTGGCTACTTCGTCGATGAGGTCGTGATCGTGGGTGACGAGGAAGACTGTTCCTTGGTAGCGCTGCAGGGAGATGTTCAGGGCGTTGATGGATTCGAGGTCGAGGTGGTTGGTGGGCTCGTCTAGAACGAGCACGTTGGGCTTTTGCAACATTAGTTTGCAGAACAGGATCCGCGCTGCCTCGCCGCCTGACAGCACGCTTGTCGACTTGGTGGCTTCGTCGCGCGCAAACAGCATCTGTCCCAGAATTCCGCGCAACTCCTCCGTTACGGCTGCCTCATCCCATTGGTGCAGCCAGTCGATCACCGTGGTCCCGTCTTCGATCAGGCTGCGATGATCCTGCGCAAAATATCCGATGGAGGCTTCGTGTCCCCAGAGCACTTTGCCGGATTCCAAAAACGGCCCTTCATATCCGCTGGTTTTGCGCAACTCGGACTCGGGCGTCGTGGGAGAGTTTGCGAGCAGGGCGTTGAGCAGCGTGGTCTTGCCGGCGCCGTTGCGGCCCATGAGCGCGATTTTTTCTCCGCGGGTGATGCTGGCGGTGAAGTCGCGAATGACGGCGTTCTTGTCATAGGCCTTGTTTACGTGCTCGATTTCCAGGATGTGCTTGCCCGACGGGCGTTTTTGTTCGAACTTGATGAAGGGGCGCTGAATATTGGACTTCGCGAGTTCGGTGACTTGCAGGCGCTCGACTTCTTTGCGGCGTGACTGCACCTGGCTGGAGCGAGTTCCGGCGGCGAAGCGCGCGATGAATTCATTCAATTGTGCGATCTTCTTTTCGCGCTGCGCATTCTGCGATTCGATCTGCGAGCGGATTTGGGTTTTGGCGACGACCATGTCGTCGTAGGTTCCGGTGTAGGTGATGATGGTTTCGTAGTCGATGTCGGCGATGTGAGTGCAGATACTGTTCAAGAAATGGCGGTCGTGCGAGATGACGATGAGCGCGCCGTCGTAGACGTTGAGGAATCCCTGCAGCCAGTGGATGGAGTCGAGGTCGAGGTGGTTGGTGGGCTCGTCGAGCAGCAGGGCCTGCGGATGTCCGAAGAGTGCTTGCGCTAGCAGCACGCGGACTTTTTGTCCGCCTTGGAGTTCGCTCATTTTGCGGGCGTGCAGTTCGTCGGGGATGTCGAGGCCCTGGAGCAGAATCGCGGCGTCGCTCTCGGCGGTGTAGCCATCTTCTTCGCCGACGATGCCTTCGAGTTCGCCGAGCTTCATGCCGTCGGCGTCGGTCATGTCGTGCTTGGAGTAGATGGCGTCGCGCTCTTGCATGGCGGCCCAGAGGCGCTTGTTGCCCATGATGACCGTGTCGATGACGGAGTAGGCGTCGAAGGCGAACTGGTCCTGGCTTAGGACGCCGAGCTTGCGGGGGCGAACGACGGCGCCTTTTTGCGGCTCGAGTTCGCCGCTGAGCAGCTTCATGAACGTGGACTTGCCGGCGCCGTTGGGTCCGGTCAGGCCATAGCGGCGGCCGGGGGTGAACGCGGTGGAGACTTCATCGAACAGAATTTTGGCGCCGTAGCGCATGGAGACGTTGCTGACTGAAAGCATGATTTTTCTTGTCTCGATCGAGTGAATTACGGCTGATTTTTCAGGATCGCATCCTGAAACGGCTTGCCACGCCGGAGTTACCAGTCTGATTTGCTTCAGGAACTGCGGGGACTTCCGCCAAGAAGGTACGCAGCTGGAATTACTAGAATATCATGCGGCGAAGCAGGGTGGCGGCAGGCGTTCTTTCGCCCCTTCGGGGCTTGTTTTCTCGGCGCTTTTTCCCACGGCTTGCGCCGTGGGCTGTAATCTTTCGCCGCTTCGCGGCTTTGGTCTGTTGCCCGTTCCATTCTTTGCGACGACTCATTGGTGCGGCTGTGGCGTGGCTTGGCGGACGAATGCGTCCGCGGCTCCACTTTGCTGCTAGAATTTTGAGTTTGCTACTTTTCTTTTGAGGTTCTTCCCATGCCCGAGACCACGCTGCAGATTCCCTCCCCCGCGCCGCTTACTACGCTGACTGACGACGAGATTCTTTTTCGCGACAACATACGGCAGTTCGCCGAGGACAAGGTGCGTCCGCTGGTGAAGGAGATGGATGAGAAGGGCGTGTTTGAGAAAGATCTCATTCATGATTTCTTTCAGCTTGGACTGATGGGGATTGAGATTCCCGAGCAGTACGGCGGCGGTGGGGCGAAGTTTTTTGAGGCGATCCTGGCGGTGGAAGAGTTGTCGCGCGTGGATGCATCGTCGGGCGTGATTGTCGACGTGCAGAACACGCTGGTGAATAATGCGCTGCTGCGCTGGGGGACTGAGGAGCAGAAGAAGCGCTATCTGCCGAAGATGGCGGCGGAGATTGTGGGCGCTTATGCGCTGAGTGAGGCGGGATCTGGATCGGATGCGTTTGGATTGCAGACGCGCGCGGTGCTGAAGGGCTCGGAGTATGTGCTGAACGGGCGCAAGCTTTGGATCACGAATGGAAAAGAAGCTGGATTGTTTGTGCTGTTTGCCACGCTTGATCCGTCGGCGGGGTACAAGGGGATTACGGCGTTTTTGATTGAGAAAGACTTTGCGGGATTCACCGTCGGCAAGAAAGAAGACAAGCTTGGGATTCGGGCTTCGTCGACGTGCGAGTTGATTCTGGAAGATTGCCGCGTGCCCAAGGAAAATGTGCTGGGCGAGGCCGGGAAGGGATACAAGATCGCGATTGAGACGCTGAATGAAGGGCGCATTGGCATTGGCGCCCAGATGATCGGGTTGGCGCGCGGGGCTTGGGAGTATGCGTGCAAGTATGCGGTGGAGAGAAAGCAGTTTGGGAAACCGATCTCGGATTTTCAGGGGATTCAATTTCAGATTGCGCAGATGGCGACGGAGATCGAGGCGGCGCGGCTGATGGTTTACAACTGCGCGCGCATGAAAGATGCCGGCGTGAATTTTGTGAAGGAAGCGGCCATGACGAAGTTGTTTGCCTCGCAGGTGGCCGAGCGGGTGACGTCGCTGGCGATTGAGATTTACGGCGGGTATGGGTTTACGAAGGATTATCCAGTCGAGAAGTATTGGCGCGACGCAAAGATTGGAAAGATTTACGAAGGCACGTCGAATATGCAACTGGCTACGATTGCTAAGCTGGTGTTGGGGAAGTAGCTTTCGGTTCGCGTCTTCTATTCTTTGGATAAAGTCAAAATCCCCACCCTGTCGCAGAAAGCGCGACAAGGGTGGGGCACCCACTGCGCGTGGCACCCACTGCATTTTTCCTTTTGGACACGTTCTGATTTCAGCGACTCGCTGACCTTTGGTGTGACTCGCTGGCTTTCGGGCGAGCGCATAATCATCGCGCCTGAACCTTTCCGCTCGGAGAAACTCACCATGATGCACGTCGCACTCGCCGTCAGCCTATTCTTCTTGTTCAACCTTTCAGCCCTTGCGCAAAGCGCGCATGACGATTCTGCCGCCGTGGAAGGCACGGTGCGGAATTACATCGAGTCGTATTACAAAGGGGATGCGCGGCGCATGGAGCAGACGCTGCATCCGCATTATTTGAAGCATATGATTCATGGGGAGATTCCGGTGCGGGAAAAGACTGGCGCGCAGATGGTGAGCGAAGTGGGGCGCGGGCCGGCGGGGATTCCGGCGTCGCGGGAGACTGAGGAGATCCGCGTGCTGGATGTTGCGGGGAGGGTTGCTTCGGCGAAGCTGATTACGCCGGGGTGGACGGATTATATGGTGCTGGAGAAGGTGGATGGGGCTTGGAAGATTTTGCCGGTGGTGCAGCGGATTGATGATTAGGCTGGTTGCGGCCTTTTGCAAAAAGCAGGTTCCTCACCGCCGTTTCGCGCCGGTTCGGAATGACATCTCTGAACTTATTTTCTGGTTGAAGGCTCGGTTATTTTTTGGTCGATGACTCGGCTACGTTAAAGAGTTGGAATTCGCGGATGTGGGCTTCGGACGACGAACTGAGAATGTTCAGGCGGACTCGGGTCGCGGTGACCGGCGTAAAGTTGTCGATGCGTTTGTGACCGATCGCGTGAGCTTCAAAGATTGTGAACCACGAATGTTCCTTTTCTCTCCATGCTTCGAGGCGAAAGTGTTCTACGTGCTGCCCCGCGTTGAGCCATTCCATGATTAGTGAGTGATCGAAGGTGATTGGTTTGGGGAAACTCACTTCGATTGCGGCCTGATGCGAGCCCGTGGGTGCGGACCAGAACGTGTCGGGATCGCCGTCCAGGGCCGCCTCGGCGGGACTGGAAGTGCGGGTGTGCTCCTTTGCGATCAGATTCGTGGCGTAACGCGCACGAACCGCGGCGCCGAACTCCTCGAGCCGTTTCACATCTTCTTCCGCCAGCAGGCCCCGGCGGTCGGGGGCCAGGCCTAGCATGAGTTGGCCTCCGTGGCCGACAGTTTTTTCATAGGTGTCGACTAGCTCGTCGACTGTCTTTAATGTCTCCGCAGAATTTGGGTGCCAGAACCACTGCTCGCGGTGGAGTGGCGTATCGGCTTCGACTGGACGCCAGCGCAGGTAGCCGTGGCGATCGAGGACGTTCCAGTTTTCGTAGGGAATCGTGCCGTCTTCGCTGCCGGCCCAGCGAATGTCGCCGTATTCGAAGAGCGCGGCGTCGGCGAAGACCAGCGTGTTGGGCTGCTTCATGCGCAGGTTCTCGACGATGCGGGGGAAGTTGTAAACGTGGCCGCCGCTGCCCGCGCCGTCGAGCCAGAATTCGGTGAGTTCTCCGTAGTGGGAGGCGAGCTCGTCGAGTTCAGCGATGTAGTAATCGTCGTACTCGGCGGAGTTTTTATATTTCGGTTCGTGGCGATCCCAGGGTGAGAGGTAGGCGCCGAATTTGAGCCCGTATTTGTGTGCGGCATCGGAGACTTCGCGCAGGAGATCGCCGTGGCCGTTTCGCCATGGGCTGCTCTTCACACTGTAGTTTGTCTGCTCCGTAGGCCAGAGGCAGAAGCCGTCGTGGTGCTTGGCGACGAGGACGACATATTTCGCTCCGGAGGCTTTGATGGCGCGCATCCATTGCTCGGCGTCGAGTTGTGTGGGCGCGAAGACGTTCGGGTCCGCGGTGCCGTCGCCCCATTCGCGGTCGAGAAAGGTGTTGGTGCCGAAGTGGATGAGGACGCCGAATTCGAGATCCTGCCATTCGACTTGTTGGGGCGTGGGCTTGAGGTCTGTGGCGCTTTGGGCTGCGGCAGGTGGGAGAAGACTGAGCGCAAAGATCAGAGAGGTCGCGAGGCGAAATGCAGTCTTATTTGCCAATGTCTTCATTCCAGAGGTCGGGATGGTTGCGGATGAAATCGCGCATGAGCTGGATGCATTCGGGATCGTTGAGAACGGTGACGTTCACATTGTGTTGGCGGAATAAATCTTCGGCGCCAAGGAAGTTTAGATTTTCTCCGATGATCACGCGCGGAATGCGGTAGAGCAACGCCGTGCCCGTGCACATGATGCAGGGGCTGAGGGTGCTGACGAGGGTGAGGCTGGGCCAGTCGCGGCGGCGTCCGGCGTTGCGGATGCAGACGGTTTCGGCGTGGGCGGTGGGGTCTCCGGTTTGCACGCGAAGGTTGTGGCCGCGGGCTACGATGTTGCCTTCGCGATCGGCGAGGACGGAGCCGATGGGGAGGCCACTTTCGCGCAGTCCAGCGCGGGCTTCAGCTAATGCGACTTTGATGAGAGCTTGAGAGTCCATTTCTCGCTGGGCGGACTCGTCCATCCTATAGCGTTGGGATTTGTTCAGGCCAAGAAAAAATCTGCAGGCCGAGACTGCGGCGGCGCGAGGAGGAATCGGCGACGGGTTTTCAGGTAAGCTGCTTTCGTGCTGGGGATGGATTTCAGGGTTCGGCGTGTGCGCGGAATTGCTGTCTGGGCGGCGAGTTGCGCGCTGGCGGCGTCCGGTTGCGCGCGGGCGCAGAAGACGATTGAGTTCACCAACGTGACCGCGGCGGCGGGGATCAAGTTCACTCACTTCAAAGGGAACAAAGGAATCTCGATCAATCGGGAGGAGTTTGGACCGGGAGTGTGTGTGGCGGATTTTGATGGAGATGGGTGGATCGATATTTATTTTGTGAATGGGCGCGATTTGTACGACCGCGGGATTGCGGCGCGGAATGCGCTTTATCGGAATAATCATGATGGGACGTTTACTGATGTGACCGAGAAGGCTGGCGTGCCCGGAAACGGTTATGGGCTCGGTTGCGTTTGGGGCGATTACGACAATGATGGGTTTCCCGATCTGCTCGTCACGCAGTACGGGCGCAACGTTTTGTATCGCAACAATGGGAATGGGACGTTCACCGACGTTACTGACAAGGCTGGAGTGGCGGGGACGGAGTCGGGTGCGTTTCATTCAGGGGCGACTTTTTTTGATTATGACCGCGACGGGCGGCTGGACTTATATGTTGGTAGTTATGTCGAGTTAGGTGATAAGCGCTATTGCGACTTAGGCGGCGTGCAGAGCAGTTGTCCTCCGAGTGCTTATAAGGGTAGCGCGGATGCTTTGTATCACAATAATGGTGACGGGACTTTTACTAATGTGACCGTCAAGGCGAAGATTTATCAGCCGGCGGGAAAGAATTTGTCGGTGGGTGCGGCGGATTATGACAATGATGGGTGGCCGGATTTGTTTGTGGCAAATGACGGCGTGGCGGCGTATCTGTATCACAACGAGCATGACGGGACATTCAAGGAGATTGGCGAAGCGAGCGGGATGGCGTTTTCGGCGCGCGGCGGAGTTATGGCGGCGATGTGCATTTCGCTGGGTGATCTGAATAACGATGGGCTGCTGGATTTGTATGTGTCGGATTTTCAGCGGTCGTCGGATCACATCTGGCAGAACGATGGGAATGGATTTTTCGATGAGATCAGCGACCAGGCGGGGATTACGCGGGCGACGCACGATGTGCTGAGTTTTGGCGGGGGATTTTTCGATTACGACAATGACGGGTGGCTGGATTTGTTTATTGCGAATGGGCATGTGTATCCGGAGGTGGAGCAGGCTACGCCGGGGACGCACTACAAGCAGATCAATTCCCTGTTTCACAACGAGCGGAATGGGAAGTTCGTGGATGTGACCAAGACTTCAGGGAGTGGATTTGATGTTGCGCATGTTGGGCGTGGCGCGGCGTTTGCTGATTTCGATAATGATGGATTTGTCGATGTCGTCGTGGCGAATAACGGCGATGCGCCTTTGTTGTTGCACAACAGCGGCGGGAGTGGGAATCATTTTGTGAATTTCAAATTGGTAGGGACGAAGAGTAATCGGGATGCAATGGGGGCGCGAATCAGGATTGTGGCCGGTGGCGTCGCGCAGATTCGCGAGATTGCGGGCGGCGGGAGTTATCTTTCGCAGAGCGATCTGCGGGCGAACTTTGGCTTAGGGAAATATACGCGCGTCGAGACGGTGGAGATTCGGTGGCCTAGCGGGTTGACGCAGGCGTTTCGCGATGTGGCTGGGGATCAGTTTTATTTGGTGGAGGAGGGGAAGGAGAAGTTGGGGGTAGCTCCGCGGTGAATTGGAGTTGCGGGAAAAAGCCGGTTCCTCCTCGCTCCGCGTTCCGCGTCGCGCGTCGGAATGACATCCTTGACTTTTACGGGTTCCTTCTCGCTGCGGCTTTGGCGTCGCGCGTCGAATGACATCGATTTTTTTAAGAAGAAATTTTCGGATTCTGGGCGGTAATGGATTTCTGTCACGCAGCAACGGTGACTTGACTGACGTACGGTCCCTCGGACGGCTTTCGCCGTCCTCAGGATGACATCGATTTATCTTCTCGGTTGGAATCTCCAACAAATTTTATTGGGCGTGGATGCCGGTGGAGTCGAAGGTGAAGGTTTTGACTTCGCCTTCTGCGCCCTGGGCGGGGATTTCCTGATTGTTGAAGAGGAAGGTGACGCCGGCGGCGTTGCCGACTTTGACGACGATTTGCTGGGTCGCACGAATGCTGGCGTGGGCGGGCGCGATGAGAGTTTCCTGGGCGCGCGGCTGGCCGTCAGCGGTGATGGAGATCCAGGAGGTTTCTGTGGCGCGGACTGTGAGGCTCATCGTCGTAGCCGTGGCGGTGGCGGGAGTTTGCGTGGCTGCGGACGCTGGGGTTTGCGTTTGTGCCGGAACGGGGTTAGGCGGAACGCCGGGCTGGAAAGTTCGAACGGTCACGTCGCTGCCGTAGTGAGTGGCGCTGACCTTCTTGCTGTCGTCTTTGTTGCTGTCGTCGTTGGTGGCGGCGGGTTTTGCGGGCGCGGGATTCGTGGTTGCGGGCGTCGCGACGCCAGCGGTGGGCGCGGTTTTTGGAGAGATAGACGCCGAGTTGGGTTGAGCATCGAGTCCGAAGTTGTGGGCGGCCCACTG
This sequence comes from Candidatus Solibacter sp., assembly GCA_035501655.1. GTDB lineage: Bacteria > Acidobacteriota > Terriglobia > Terriglobales > Acidobacteriaceae > Sulfotelmatobacter. The sequence goes on along the minus strand of DATJVU010000030.1, from coordinate 29,510 downwards.
TGCGGCTTCGGGGCTGACTTGGGTTTGGGTTGACGGGTTGGGGTTCGCGCCCGATGAGGAAACCGCCCCCGACGAAGGTGCAGATGACAGTCCAGGATTGGGGTTCGAGGACGAAGCGATGCGGTTGCGCCGCATCCAGAAGAGCGTACCTAGCACGATGACGAGAACGCCGACGGCGACGAGCCTCCAGGGAAATGCGGAGTGCTGGCGATCGAGAAATTTTTGCCGCGGCGGACGGAGATGTTCGGCGCGCGGGAGTTGCAGGCCGGGCAATTCTTCTCTGACCTGAGTGGCGGGCACGGTTTTCATGACCGGCTTGGTATAAGCGGGCAGCGGCTTTTGCGGGGCTGGAGGGGCGGGCGGCGTGGCGACAGCTGCGGGATGGTTCGCGACGGGAGCGGCGGAGCGCGAGGGCTCCCAGACCTGGTTGGCGTCGATCTGAGCCTGCTGCAGGCAGGCGAGATAGTCAGTGACGGCTTCTTCGGCGTTCAGGCCGAGATGCTTGGCGTAGGCACGGATGAATCCGCGATTGAAGACGCCACCGGGAAGGCGGTCGAAGTGCTCCTCTTCGATGGCCTGAAGCATGCGCGCGCCGATTTTGGTGACGTTAGAAACGTCATCGAGCGAGAAGCTTTTGGCTTCGCGCGCCTTGCGGAATTTGTCGCCGAACTCGCCCACGGTTTGCCCGGGCGAGGTTCTGGTTCGCCCTTGGATGACGCGTCCATGATAGGACATGCTGGCTCGGCGTGCTAGCGCCAAGAGTGTTGGGGTGAGGTAACCGGGGCGTTTCTATTTGCGAAAAAGCAGGTTCCTCCTCGCTCCGCGTACCGCGTCGCGCGTCGGAATGACAGGGTGGGTTTGGTCGATAGGAGTTCCTAAATCTCACGGGTACCTGGGCTACCGGTAGTTGCAGGGATCCTTCGACTGCGGTTGGTCTTTGCGCTAGGCGCGCAAAGACCAATCCTCGCTCAGGATGACAGAACCCGAAGTTCAGGGAGTAACTGGTGAGAGTTCGAAGATGCTGCCGTAGCCGGTGCCGAATTTCAGGCCGCCTACTTCGGTGGTGCCGTAGAGATTCCCGGCTTTGTCGCGGAGGAGTGGGGCGCCGGTTTGTCCTACGGAGTGGAGCAACTCGAATTTGTGGCCGTTGCGGTTGCGGGTGATTTTGTAGGCGGTGCCTGGGACGGTGAATCCGACGGTGGTGCCGTAGAGAGTCCCGGTGGAGTCGATGATGAGGCTGGCGGTCGGCCAGCTGCCGTCGGTGCCGTTGGTGAAGCGGTAGAGCACCGTTTCTTTCCACTGATACGAATTGGCCGGAGTCAGTTTGTAGACGAGGCCGTAACCATTGGTGCTGAACATGGCCGTGCCGTAGAGATTGCCCTGGCGATCGAAGACCACTCCGCTTTGCGGGCCGTATCCGTTCTGACCGTTGAAGGTGTGGAGCGTATCGAAGCGCCATCCGGAAGAAGAGGGAGAGAGACGGTAGACTACGCCGTCGTCGTAGCGTCCGCCGCGGGATGTGGTGCCGTAGAGGCGTCCGGTGGAATCGAGCGTGAGACTGCTTAGCGGCCAGTAGCCGTCGTTGGCGCCGGTGAAAGAGTAGATCGTCGACTGAGTCCAGCTGCCGGAGCTCGTCGGCGAGAGTTCGAAGATTGTGCCGCAGCTGATGGCGCACGCGGAGTTCGAGAGTCCGCCGTAGATTGTGGTGCCGTAGAGATTGCCGGCGGCGTCGAAGGTCAGGCCGCCGTACGGAAGAGCGCCGTCTTGTTGGCCGGAGAAGGAATAGAGAACGCTTTCAGTCCACCCGCCGGTGGAGTTGGGCGAAAGTTCGAAGATTGCGCCGGAGAAGAATGGGCCTCCGCCTTGATGCGCTTCGCCGTAGAGATTGCCATTGGCGTCGAAGACCATCGCGCCGGTGGGATAGCCTCCATCGGTGCCGTCGGTGAATTGGTAGAGGATAGTCTTGGTCCAGCCCCCGGTGGAGTTCGGCGAGAGTTCGAAGACGGTGCCGCAGCCTTTGCCCGTGCAGGCTACGCCTCCGTAGTACGTGGTGCCGTAGAGATTGCCGGCGGCGTCGGCGACCAGGCCGGAGTCGGGATAGTAGCCGTCGTGGATGCCGGTGAAGCTGTAGAGAAGTTTTTCTCTATCGGCGGCCTGGGCGTTTGGGATGGTTAGAACGATCGCGACGAGTACGGCGAGCGAAGCCGGCACAGATTGAATTTTCATCGAAGTAGATGCGACGAGCGAAACCTGGGGAGGGTTACAGGACGAACTATAGCATGGTTTTTTCGGAGGAAAAGTGGTGAATTTGGGTCGGGGTTTTGGGTGTTGGGGCTTGGGTGTTTAGTTTTGTCGGGGAGCCATGACGTGTAGTTCCTGGGCGGCAAATCGGTCGTGATACGACCTCCTGAGAGGAGTGTCTGTCGCCCCTCCGGGGCTTACGATCGTCGTGCTTAATTCCCACGGCTTGCGCCGTGGGCTGCATTCTTTCGCCGCTTTGCGGCTGGGTTCCAGTGTTTTGCATGCGCGGGCGGGGGCGCCCGCGCCACATTTCTTCGCTTACACGGTTTTTTTGCTCTTGCAGTGTTTCTGGCGAGTTCGAGAAGGTCAAAATCCCCACCCTGTCGCATAGAACGCGACAAGGGTGGGGCACCCGTTGTTCTGTTTTCGATTATGGAGGAGTTAGAGTGAAGGCGGTGCCTCGGCCGGAGGCGCCTCCGGCGCTGGTTGTGCCGAAGAGGTTGCCGTTGGCATCGACGATGACTCCGGCGTCGGGGCGGGCTCCGCTGAATCCGTGGCCGAAGGAGTAGATCCGCGTGAGGGTCCAGGGGCCGCTCGTTGTAGGCGTGAGTTCCCAGACAATGCCGTTGTTGCCGACGTTTCCGTAGTTAGTAGTCCCGAAGAGATTGCCGAGTGAATCGAAGGCCACGCCGGCGGGCTGAGCGCCATCGAGGCGGCCGGTGAAGGCGTGGAGGATGCGCTGCTTCCACTGACCTACGGCGGGAGTGAGTTGGTAAACCACGCCGCATCCGACATCGACGGTGCAGATGGGGCCGCCCAGCGAAGTGTCGCCATAGAGATTGCCTAGCGCGTCGAAGGCGAGGCCGCTGGGGCCGGAGCCGCTGCCTCCGCCCTGGAAGGTGAAGAGGCGGCTCATGCGCCAGTAGGTGAGTTGCGGCACGAGGCGGAAAACCAGGCCGCAGCCGACCGGGCAGTTGGAGTTGACAACTCCACCTTCGAGGGTGGTGCCGTAGACGTTGAGATTGATATCGATGAGCAGGTTGCCGCTGGGCGCGCCGCCATCGGAGCCGCCGGAAAATCCGACGATGGGTTTCTCGACCCAGCCGGTGGATGTGGGCGTCATGATGAAGACGGTGCCGCATCCCTGGAAGCAGTTGGAGCTTCCGCCGCCTTGCAGCGTGGTGCCGTAGAGATTGCCATTCTTGTCGAAGGTGACGCTGCCGGTGGGCGATTGGCCGTCAGAGTTGCCCTGGAAGCTGTAGAGGATTTTTTCTGTCCAGCCGCCCGTGCTGGGCGAGAGTTCGTAGACGGTGCCGCGATTGTTGGCGCCTCCGGCTTGCGAGACGCCATAGAGGTTGCCACTGGCGTCGATGATCAGAGAGCCGGAGGGTTGGGCGGCGTCGGTGCCGCCGGCGAACAGGTAAATGAGAGTTTCGTTGTAGCCTCCGCCATGGGCGGGCGAGAGTTCGTAGGCGGCGCCGAAGCCGAGTCCGCCTTGCGCGGCGGTGCCGTAGAGATTGCCGGCGGAGTCTTCGACGAGTCCGGTGGTGGGGTTGAGGGCGTCGTTGGCGACGGCTCCGAAGTTGTGCGCGGTGAGTTCGGAATACTGGGCCCAGACTGCGGTACTGAGCAGAACAGACAGGGCCACGAGGGCCAAGCAGAGTTGCCAGGGATTGAACTTCATAAAGGGGGGACCTCATTTTTAGTTTTGTTGTGCGACAACGCGAATTCTTGCCGCCGCGATCCTGCGGATCGGCGACCGGGAACTGCGGGCTTTCCCTGCCTCTGCGACGTGGGGGCGCCGGGAGCGGAAAGCCAAAATTCAGACGAAGGGCCCGCAAAACTGGGCGGGACTATATCACAAGTGGAGCGGCGGTTGGAGGGGTTAGCCTCTCGGGTTAGTTTCTGGCTTTCCGGTTCATCCACGCCGGTTTGCCCCGGCTTTTTCTTCGCCGAACCTATTGATGCGCTTCCCTTTAGAATTGAACAGATATGCCTGAACTGCCGGAAGTGGAGACGATTGCGCGCGGGATTGCCAAACGGGTGGTGGGGGACGTTGTGGAGTCGGTGTGGCTGGGGCAGAAAAAAGAACCTCTGAAGTCGCCTGCGGCAGAGATTGCGGCTACGCTGGAGCGGAGCCGGATCGGGCGGGTGTATCGGATGGGGAAGCATATCGTTTTTGATCTGGAGCCTGTCAGTGCGACTCGTGGATTGAAATCTTCTCGATCTTCCAGATCATCTGCGAGCCGAGTTTTCGCGGGCGGGGGCGCCCGCGCCACATTTGCGCGCGCTTCGCGCTCTCGCCCTCTATCTTCAGACGCTGCAGTTGCACCTTCATCCGAAAAGGCACAGTGGATTGTGCATCTGGGGATGACGGGACGGTTGCAGGTTTGCGAGCCGCAGGCGGAGGTGGCGAAGCATACGCATGCGATTTTGAAGCTTGCTTCGGGGCGGGAGTTGCGGTTTGTCGATCCGCGGCGGTTTGGGCGCCTGAGTGTGGCCCGCAGCGGCGATTTCGATGCTACGGGAATCGAACCGCTGGAGATCGATCTGGAGAATTTTATCGCGCTGTTTCGCGGACGAAAGACGCCGATCAAGAGCGCGCTGCTGAATCAGAAGCTGCTGCGCGGCGTGGGCAATATTTATGCCGATGAATCTTTGTTTCGGGCGGGGATTCGTCCGCGCCGGCAAGCGGCAAAGGTTTCGCGAGAAGAATTAAAGAAACTGCATGAGGCGGTGCAGGAAGTTTTGAAAGAAGCGATTAAGCTGGGCGGGTCGTCGGTTTCGGATTATGTTGACGCTGATGGCGAAGAGGGATTTTTTCAGCTGCAGCATCGGGTGTACGGGCGCGAGGGCGAGGCGTGTTTGGTTTGCAAGGGGCCGGTGAAGCGCATCGTGATTGCGGGGCGGAGCAGCCACTATTGTGCGCGGTGCCAGAAATGAATTGTTGATTTTTGATTGTTGATTGTTGATTGACAAATCGGTTTTCGAAAGCTCTTCAATCAACAATCAAAAATCATCAATCAACAATATTCTGTTACCCTTCTGCGCATGCCTGACTTTTCCATTGGAGTGGATCTTGGCGGGACGAATCTGCGCATTGCGGCCGTCAGCACGGACGGCAAGCTTCTTGAAAAAGTCAATGTACCTACGCGGATCGCAATGGGCGCTGACCAGGTTGTGAATGACATGTGCGGTGCGATTCATCGGCTGACAGATCGCTACCGAAGTGGAGGGGAATTTCTCGGGGCGGGAATCGGCGTGGCCGGGATTATTGATCTGGATGCGGGCATTGTGCGCAAATCTGCCAACTTGCCGGGGTGGGAGAATTATCACGTTCGCGACGAAATCGAGAAGCGTCTCGGGGCTCGCATCTTTTTGGAGAACGACGCTAAGGTGGCCGCGCTCGGCGAGCAGTGGCTCGGGGCCGGGCGGAACGTCGATAACATGGCGATGTTGACGCTGGGAACCGGAATCGGCGGCGCGATCGTGCTTGATGGGAAAATTTTTCATGGCATGAATGGCATGGCGGGAGAGTTCGGCCATGTCACCGTATTTCCCGATGGGTTTCCGTGCGGTTGCGGGAATCGCGGTTGTGCCGAACGCTATGCTTCGGCGACGGGAGTCGTTCGAATGGCGCGCGAGGCAATTGAATCCGGCAAGGCGCCAACGCTGGCAAAGGCGGCGGAGGGTGACGCTGAGTTCGGCGCGAAATCTATCTACGACCTCGCGATGCAGGGCGACGAGGCGGCGCAGCGAATTTTTCAGCGCTTTGGGAGTGTGCTGGGAATTTTGCTGGCGGATATTGTGAATGTGCTCAATCTTCCGGTGTATGTGATCGGTGGCGGAGTGGCTAGCGCTTGGGATGCGTTTGCCCCCAGCATGTTTGCGGAATTGCGAGAGCGGTCTTTGATTTATGCTGCGACTGCGGCTGAGTCGTCGGGAGAGGTGGAGAGCAGTTCCCTTCCCGGTGGCTCGAAGCGATGGACGACTGTGATTCGGCGGGCGCTTTTGGGCGGTGATGCTGGTTTGTATGGTGGGGCTCGGCTTACTACGCTGGGCTAACTGACTACACGACACCTAGCGTAGGACGGGTTGGTCGTCTTTCCATTCGATTTGTTCTAGGGTTGCTGGTGCGGTGGGTTCCTGCTGCGGAATTTCCAGGTAGAGTTTTTTCTCTTTTGTCTTTACTTCCCCGCCGTTCGCCAACAGCACTTTCAATCCAATTTGCGCGGTGTCTTCGGAGAGGACATCGATCTCGAACGAATCCGGAAGTCCTGCCAGCGTCTTGTTCCAATAAGTGTTGTGCAGCGGATCGCGATATTCGGCGGGGATGTTGTGCGCGCCGATCAGCGTGCCGAGAATTCCGGCGGCGTTGGCGGGATTACAGTCGGCATCCTGGCCGCCGCGCGTGGCGTAGTTCATGGTTTTGTACCAGTCGCCGTTGCCGTAGAGCAGGCCCATGACGACGTATCCGCCGTTGAGTTTGGCGTCGATGTTGAAGGGTTGCTTGTAGCCGTCGGGGCAGTGATCGGCGTTGCCCCATTTTTCCTGCACCAGATGCCACGTCTTGAGCCAGGCTTTTTCTGTGGCGCCCGGTTCGCTCGAGCCGGGATTCTCGTCGTGCCAGCGGATTACGTCGCGAATGAGTTGCGCGTAGAGACTCTGGGCAGGAATCGCCTGCAGACCTTTCTCGACGACTTCACGAATATTCTTGGCGAAGAACGCTTGCGTGTACATGGCGGAGATGAACATGCCGCCGTAAACGCCGTCGCCGTAGTTCATGATGTGTCCCATGCGCTCGCCGTAGCGGTTGGAGACTTGGGGCATGCCGGGGGCGATCATGCCGAAGACGTCGGATTCGATCTGGAAGTCGATGTCGTCGGCGTGCAGGTTGTAGCGCGGGTTGCCGGAGTCGGGCGGAAGAATTCCCTTGCGGATGTTTTTTAGTCCGGCGTCGTTGGCGTGCCAGACCTGGCGAATTTTCGCGTCCCATTCGTGGGCGACGGTGACGGGGTCGACGTCGATTCCGTATTTGCGCAGGCAGTAGAGAAAAAGAAGATTGATGTAGATGTCGTCGTTGTCGGGCGCACCGAAGCTGGGGTGCTCTTTTTCGGAGTCTTCGATGAAGCGGTGGATGATGATGATTTTTTGATTGTCGGATTCGCTGGTGATGGGATCCCAGTCTTCGTGGTCGGGACGATTGGTGGCGCGGGCGCGATAGTCCTTCATGCGCGTGGGCGACAGCGGCCAATCGGTGATGTCGAAGCCGATGGGCGTGTTCTGATACTGGAATTCCCACGGCTGGCCGAAGGTTACGCCGATCATTTTGCCCATCCACGCGCCCTCGACTTTGTCGAGGTAGGTGTCGTATGGGAGTTCGCGCAGGGATGGAGTTTTGGTTTGGGCTGCTGCGGTGATTGTGAAAGATAGAAAAATTGCGGTGACCGCGGGGAATATTTTCATCGGGATCCGTGACCTGCGCTGCGGCGGCTGCTTTCGCGGACTTTGCGCATGGCGCTTAAGAGAAACTGGTTTTGTTCGGGCGTGCCGATGCTGACGCGGATGCAGGTGGGCGCGCCCCACGCCGCGAGCGGACGTACGCTGACGCCTTCGCTCCGCAGACGCTCGGCGATGGCGGCGGCGTCTTCGTGAACATCGCAATACAGAAAGTTGGCGGAAGTCGGCACGACGCGGAATTCGAGTTCGGAGAGTCCGACGCCGAGAATGCGCGATTGCGCGGCATTGCTGGAGACGACACGCGCGATGTGGCTTTCGTCTTCGAGGGCGGCGAGCGCAGCGGCTTGTGCGACAGAGGAAACGGCGAATGAACTCTGCACGCGGGCGATGTAGCCGAGAAGTTCGGCGGGGCCGAGGCCGTAGCCGATGCGCAGTCCGGCGAGGCCGTGAGCTTTGGAGAAGGTGCGCAGGACGATGACTCCGGCGCCTTGCTGCACGTAGTTGAGCGAGTGCGAATGTTCGAGGTTGCGATGAGCTGCGAAGTGCAAGGCGAAGTCGTAATAGGCCTCGTCGAGAACGACGACCACGTGGCCGGGAACTTCGGCGAGAAAGTTGTCGATCTGCTCGGCGGTGAGCATCGTGCCAGTGGGGTTGTTCGGATTGGCGATGAATACGAGCCGCGTGTATTCGTTGATGGCGGAAAGGATCGCGCCGAGGTCGAAAGTGTCATCGCGCATCGGAGTCTCGATCAGTTGGGCTCCGGTGGCCTGCACTGCCATGGAGTACACGATGAACGAGCGCTCGCTGGTGACGGCATTAAAGCCGGGGCCGAGCATGGTCTGGCAGAGCAGGCCGAGCAGAGCCGTTGAACCGGCGCTGATCAGGGCCTGTTCGACTGGAAGGGAGTGTTTTTCGGCGAGGCTGCGGCGCAGATCGGTGCAGGTATCGTCGGGATAGGCGTGGGCGGCGGAGATTGCCGATTGCAGCGCTTCGATGGCTTTGGGCGATGGGCCGAAGGGATTTTCGTTGGAGTCAAGCTTGATGAGGCGCGGCTGGAATTCGGTTTTGCGGGCTGCGGCGGCGGGAGGTTGTTCGCCCATCTCGCGCACTGGCTTAGAAACTAGATCGAAGAAACGGCTCATACCCGTGGAACGTCCCCGGCGCACATCATGACATGGAAGGTCGGTTGGAGGCCACGGGGGATTTTGTGTCGGGCTTGGTGGCCGATCTGGTCGCGGGCTTTGTCGCAGATTTCAGGCGCTCGATTTCTTTCAGCGTGAGCGAGCGGAATTCGCCGGGAGGAACGTCGAGCGTGAGCGGGCCGTAGCGGACGCGCTTGATTTTTTCGACATGATGACCGACCGCTTCGAACATGCGACGGATCTGGCGATTGCGGCCTTCGATGAGCGTGATTTCGTACCAGGGATTCGCGGCCTCTTTCACGACGCGAACTGATGCGGCGCCGGTGCGGACTCGCTTGCCGTCGTCGGTGGCGATGGAGACTCCGGCGCGGAGCTTGGCTAGCGCTTCCTCTTTTGGAGTTCCGGCGACTTTTACGAGATAAGTTTTCGCTACGTGCGAGGCGGCTTTCATCAGGCGGTGCGCTAGTTCGCCGTCGTTGGTGAGGAGCAACAGGCCTTCGCTGGCATAGTCGAGGCGGCCGATGGGATAGACACGACCCTTGATGCCCTTGATCAGATCCATGACGGTGGGGCGCTTTTCGGGGTCGCTGACTGTGGTGACGTAGCCTTTGGGCTTGTTGAGAAGCAGATACGTGTGGCGCTCGGCACCGTGGAGAAGCTTGCCGTTGACGCGGACGTGGTCGGATTCGGGATCGGCTTTGGTGCCGAGTTCGGTGACGATTTTTCCGTTGACCTGCACGCGGCCGGAGGTGATAAGTTCTTCGGCCTTGCGGCGCGAAGCGACTCCGGCGGCGGCGATGATTTTTTGCAGGCGTTCTTGGGGCATTGGTTCGTTGGTTGGTTCGAGTACAAAAGCGTCGAGTAAAAAAGCATTGTCATTCCGAGCGAAGCGAGGAACCTGCTTCTCCTCGCCACTCTCGGACTATTTCTTACGTTTCAATCGCTAGCCGGCTTTTTCTTCTTGCCGTTCGATCTCTGCCACGGCTTCGGGTTCCGGCGCCTCGGTTACAGCGGTCGAAGCTTCTTCATCAGAAGCAGCGATCTCGCTTGGCGGAACTGCTTCTGAGGCGGCGGCTTCGGCCGGGATCAGTTCGTCCTGGAACGATTGCGCAACCAGCTTTTCGAATTCCTCCATGCTGGGGAGTTCCTGAATATCTTTCAGACCGAAGCGCATGAGGAATTCTTTGGTCGTTTTGTAGAGGATCGGGCGGCCGATGACTTGCTTTCTTCCAGCGGTCGTGATGAGTTTGCGGTCGAGTAGCGTGCCGATCACGCCGGAGGAGTCGACGCCGCGAATCTCGCCGATTTCAGGCACGGTGACTGGCTGTTTGTAGGCGATGACGGCGAGCGTTTCGAGCGCGGGCAGCGAGAGGCGCACCGGCGGCTTCAGGCTTTTGGCGAAGGCGCGGACGACTTCGTGCTGCTCGGGCTTGGTGGACATGCGGAATCCGCCGGCGACCTGACGGATTTCGATGCCGTGAGCCGGGCCGCTGTATTCGGCGACGAGTTCTTCGAGGCTCGAACGAACGTGCGATTTAATCTCGGCCTGGTCGGTGATGCCTTCAGCGATCACGGAATCATTGACGAGCTGGACGATTTGCTCAAGCGTGATGGGCGTCTCGGCAGCGTAGATGATGGCTTCGAGTTGAGGTTTTAAAGACATAGTGGTCGGTGGCCAGTGGCCGGTCTACAATCGCAATCTGTTCCAATCGATCAAGCAAGCCTTAGCGTATGACCTATGACGAATTCTCTCCAGAATTTCGCTGGCCACTGATCACTGACCACTGGCCACTGTTCTCATCTCCAGTCATCGCGCACGGCGGACTGTTCTTTCATGATCTCTTCGAAGTGCGTGTGCTTGCGGACTGCGATTTCGCCGAAGAGGCGATCCTGCCGAACTTGAATGGCCTGCAGGCGTACTAGTTCTAGCAGCGCCAGGAACATGCAGACCAGTGCCTGGCGCGACGGAATCCGCATTAACAGTTGTTTCAGGCGAATCGGTCGATCTTCCAGCGAGAGCCGGCGGCGCAGATAGTCGATCATTTGGCCGACGGTGACGGTTTCTTCGTCGATATTGATGACGGGGCGCGTGCGCACGCGATCGAGAACTTGTTGGAACGTTTTTACTAGGTCGATGACGTCGGCGGCGAGTTCGGGCTCGGCGCCTTCGTCGTCAATAAATTCTTTCAGCGATGGATTCGACAGCACCGCATCTTCAATCTGCTGTTTCTGCAGCAGCATTTGCGCGGCGGACTTGAATTTTTCGTGCTCGAGCAGTCGGTTGACCAGTTCGCTGCGCGGATCTTCCTGCTCTTCGGCGGTCGCGCTCGGGTCCCGCGGGAGCAGCATCTTCGACTTGATGTGAATGAGAACGGCCGCCATGTAGATGAAGTCGGCGGCGACGTTGACGTCGAGTTCGCGGATTTTTTCTACGTAGGCGAGATATTGCGCGGTGATTTTCGCGATCGGGATGTCGTAGATGTCGATGTCTTGTTTGCGGATCAGATCGAGCAGGAGATCGAGCGGGCCTTCGTAGACATTGCCGACGGCGACGGCGAAAGGAAAATCGGATTCTTCTTTTTGCGGCTTGGGCGCGGCGTGGCCGCCGACGATGGCTAGCGGAGCCGGGTTTGCGTGGGAAGCGAGTTTTGCGTTCTCGGGCATTTTTTGTGGTGTGCCGTCGTTACTGAGTTCGTGGCCCCTCTTTCGCCCCTTCGGGGCTTGCTACCTTATCGCTCACTTCCCACGGCTTATGCCGTGGGCTGCATTCTTTCGCCGCTTCGCGGCTTTTGCTTCGTCACGCATTCGACTGTCTGTGTCCACGCGTGATGCTTGCTATTTCACTGTGCCGCTTTTGGCGGTTCGTAATCGAGCGACATGCCCATTGACGCACGCACGTCTTTCATCACTTCGTCGGTGGCTTTGCGGGCGCGCTGGGTGCCGGCTTCCAGAATATCCCATGCGAGGCGCGGATTCTCTTCATATTTTCTGCGCTTCTCCTGCATGGGATTCAGCAACTGCACCAGCGCGTCGGCGGCCCAACCTTTGCACTCGATGCATCCGATGCCGGCAGAGCGGCAGCCGTCGTTCACCTTCGCCATCGTCTCTGCGCTGCTGAAAATTTTGTGAAGGTCGCCGACCGGGCAGACGTCGGGATTGCCCTTGTCGCTGCGGCGCACGCGCGCGGGATCAGTGACCATAGTCTTGAGCTTTTGGCGGACGACGGGCTCGGGATCGGCGAGCATGATGGTGTTGCCGTACGACTTCGACATTTTGCGGCCGTCAGTGCCAGGGAGCTTTTTGGCTGGAGTCAGCAGAGCTTGCGGCTCGGGGAAAACTTGCTTGGAGGCACCGTAGAACCCATTGAAGCGGCGAGCGATTTCGCGGCTGAGTTCGATGTGCGCAACCTGATCTTCGCCCACGGGGACGACGTCGGCTTTATAGACAAGAATGTCGGCGGCCTGCAGCACCGGGTAGCCGAGAAAGCCGTAGGTGCCGAGGTCTTTATCTTTAATGTTCTCGCGCTGCTCTTTGTATGTGGGCACGCGCTCCAGCCAGCCGAGAGGCGTAATCATCGACAACAACAGATGCAGTTCCGCATGGGCCGGAACGTGCGATTGCAGGAAGAGAACGGACTTTTCAGGGTCGAGGCCAGCGGCGAGCCAGTCGTAGGCGACCTCGAGCGAGTTCTCTTTTACTTTGGAGGTGTCGGCGTAGTCGGTGGTGAGGGCGTGCCAGTCGACGACGCAGAAGAAACATTCGTACTGGTCCTGCATGCCGACCCAGTTCTGCAGCGCGCCGACGTAGTTGCCGAGATGCAGCTTTCCGGTAGGGCGCATGCCGCTGAGCACGCGTTTGCGGTTTGTCGAAGTTGTCATCGAGCTTTCAGCCAACTGGGACGATTTGGCAGCAACGCCTGGAGCCTCGGCGGCCAGCGGCTGGACTGGCGCGGGTTGCCGTCAACCCGAGACTGAATTCGATAGTAACACGCGAGCGCAGTGGTCAGTGGCCGGTGGCCAGTCGTCAGCTTTGCGCATGATCTCGATTTTTGTGCGGCTGATCTTGGTAAGAATGCCTCGCGGCGTTCGTTGCGATCCTGGCGGACGCTGGGTCCTTCGACTACGCGCGCTCATTCGAGCCCGCTTCGCTCAGGATGACAGAACTGCCGTGTCACGCGAACAGGCCTACGCCGTAGTTCAGGCCTACTGCGTAGCCGTAGCCTGGGTTGTAATCGAGGCCCACGCCGCCGCTCAGGCCGACCGAGTCACCTCCGCCTTCGCCCAGGCCGACTGGTCCGGATAATCCAATGTTGGAGTTCATGATGGTCAGCAAATCGGGAAATTGAACCGAGCTGATGCCTGCGAGTAGTCCGATCATAGGATTTCACCTCATGGTGGGAACATCGGCGGCGTAGTCGGAGATTTGAGAGGAACAGGCCGCTATTGCGTTGGCAACAATGTTCCTTGGGATACGTCCATTTGTGCTAGGTCAGCGATTCAGTTGTCAGCGTTTTTCTCTTTCCAGCGAGTGCTGCAACTCTTCCGGCGCGATGGATTTCACTTTGATCGGTTTCGCGGGAATTCCTCCGACGATGTGGAAGGGTTTCACCTCTTTTGATGCGACGCCCATCGAACCAACAATACCGTGCTCGCCGACTTTGACTCCGCTGAGAACGGTGGCGTGATAGGTGACGCGGGCGCGAGGACCGATTTCGGTTTTGTGATTATCGACGATCATGCCGTCGTTCAGGTCATGCGCGTGCGAGTAGACGTTGGCATAGTCGGAGATGGAGCAGCCTTCGTGAATGATGATTTCTCCGCGATCGTCGAGCAGGACATATTTGTGGATGGTGCAGTTGTCTTCGACGGTGAGGTTGTAGCCGAAAGAAACTTCGACGCCGTGGAAAATTTTGACGTTGTTGCCGCAGTGCTTGAAAACGTGGCGGGCGAGCATAGCGCGTACGCGGTGTCCGAGCCAGTGATTGAGGCCGGCGGGCGAGCGGTCGAACATCATCCAGAACCAGATGAGCGGCTTGCGCTCAGCGTATTTGGCGGCGTCGACGTCGCCGTAGGATTCGGGCTCGAGCGTGGCGTTGCGCGGGTCGAAAGAGTGCGCGAGAGTCTGCTCGGCGAGCGAGCCGCCGGGCGCCGTGTACGGGCGGCCGAGGTAGAGCTGATGGAGCGCTTCACATACCACGTTGCTGCGATGCTCGGGATCGCGGTTGATGAATTCGGCGTCGAGCTGGTCGATCCATGCGAGGAAAGATTTTTCGGCGGCGGGCGTTGGCTTCAGGATTCGATATTCGTATCTTGGCATTCAGACTCTCTTCGGCCTGCGAGAGGCCGCGAATCAACATAGCATAGCGAAATGCTTTATAATTCGCGCCATTCGCCGCCGGCCTTGAGCGGCGCCGTGACGGCTCTCTAGCCTTCCCTCCGATGACCACTCTCGCCCGCAAGCTGCGCGCTACCGACTACTTCACGCTGGGTTGGGGAACGATGGTGGGCGTGGGGTGGCTGGTCATTATGGATGACTGGCTGCTGCGCGGCGGAGCGATGGGTGCATTGCTCGGGTTTTTGATTGGCGGCGCGGTGCTGCTTCCGATCGGATGGGTGTACGGGAAACTTGTCGTCGCGATGCCCGATGCCGCGGGCGAAATTGCTTACACGTCGGCGGCGTTTTCGCGGCCCATCAGCTTTGCTACCGGCTGGATGATGACGCTGGCTTATTTCATTGTGTGTCCGTGGGAAGCGGTCGCGGTGGGGCGGATTGCGGGATACATCGTGCCGGGGCTGGATTCGATGGAGCTTTACCGGATCGCCGGGCGGCCGGTGTATCTGCCGCATCTGGTGATTGGGCTCGGACTGACGGCGTGGCTGACGGTGCTGAATTATCGCGGCATCCGGCTGAGCGCGACGTTTCAGAACTGGACGAGCTTCGGCACGCTTGCGCTTTTTGTTGTATTCGCGGGAGCGGGAGTGAGTCGGGGAGCTGCCGGGAATTTTCCGCCGCTGTTTACGCACGCGCCGCTGGTGTCGATTCTGCTGGTGATTCAGATTGTTCCTTATTTCATGACCGGATTTGAATCGGTGGGCAAGGCCGCTGAGGAGGCAAGTGCCGATTTTTCGAGCGGTGGATTTTTTCGCGCGATCTGGATGGCGATTGTAGTTGGCGTGCTGTTCTATGCGAGTATTGTGGCGGCGGTGGCGTTTGTCGCGCCGTGGAAACAGTTGGTGGGTGAAAAGTTCATGACCGCTGTGGCATTTCAGCATGCAGTTGGGGCGCGGTGGATTGTGAACGTGATTCTTGCGGCGGCGTTGCTGTCGCTGTTCAAGTGCTTCAATGGGAATTTCGTCGCGGCCAGCCGGTTGTTGTTCGCGCTGGGACGGCGCGGCATGGTGAGCGGGCGCGTGGGGGAGATTCACGCGCAGCATCAGACGCCGGGAACTGCAGTGCTTTGCGTCGGCGCGGCAACGGCTGCGTGCATGTTGTTGGGCGACGCGATTCTGGTTCCGGTGACGGAAGTGGGATCGGTGGCTTGCGCGATCGGGTGGTCGGCGACATGCGCCGCGTATCTGGCCATGGCGCGCGGGGATTCGCGGGCGAGCGCGAGAGAGCGCATGATCGCGGGATTCGGGCTGGCGGTGGGCATTGCGATGGCGTTGATGAAGATTGTGCCGCTGGTTCCGGGGCATTTTTCGATTTATGAATGGATCGCGCTGGCGGTGTGGATTGTGATTGGCGTCGCGGCAGCTTTGAGTGGAAAAACGGAAAATCTAAAACGGGAGCTGGGATGAGGCAGAGAGCGGCACTGTTACTTCTGACAATTTTCTTTTCTGTGAGAGTTTTGCACGCGCAGATCAGCGCGGCGGCGCATGGGTTCGACATTGTCATCACGAACGGGCACATCATCGACGGCACGGGCTCGCCGTGGTATTCGGGCGATGTAGGCATCCGCGATGGAAAGATTGCAGCGATTGGAAATTTGTCGGCGGCGGCGCGCACGCGCACGATCGATGCGGGCGGAAAAGTTGTGGCTCCTGGATTCATCGACATGCTCGGGCAGTCGGAGGAGACGATTCTGGTGGATCCGCGGCTTCCGTCGAAAATCTTTCAGGGCATTACGTCGGAGATTACGGGCGAAGGAAATTCGGCGGCGCCGCTGAATGATGCGATCGTGCAGTCGGGGCAGAAAGACTTCGACTATTACAAAATCACGCCCGATTGGCGGACTTTTCGGCAATACTTCGCGCGCCTCGAAAAGCAGGGCATGGGAATTAATCTCGCAAGCTATGTGGGAGCGACGCAGGTGCGGCGCATGGTGCTGGGCGACGATGACAAGCAGCCGACGCCGGAACAACTCGAACAGATGAAATCTTTGGTGCGCGACGCGATGAAAGATGGAGCAGTTGGAGTTTCGACGTCGCTCGAATACGCACCTGCTCCGTACGCGAAAACAGATGAATTGATTGCGCTGGCGGCGGAGGCGAGCAAGTTCGGCGGCATCTATGCCACGCACATGCGGAATGAGAGCGACTCGGTACTGGAGTCGATTGACGAGACGTTGCGCATCGGCCGCGAAGCAAAGATTCCGGTGGAAATCTGGCACCTCAAAGTTGCAGGCAAAGACAACTGGGGAAGAATGCCGGAAGTGGTGGCGAAGATTAACGCGGCACGCGCGGCCGGCGCTGACGTTAGCGCCGACACGTATGCCTATACAGCCTGGTACAACGGCTTTTCGGCCTTCGTGCCGCCGTGGGCGCACGATGGCGGAACGGCGAAACTGGTGGAGCGACTGAAGGATCCGGCGATGCGCGAACGCATCCGCAAGGACATGATCACGCCTTCGAAAGACTGGGACAACGAGTGGCAGGAGATTCCCGGGCCCGATGCGATCATGATCGGCGCGGTGGAGAATCCGTCGCTGCTTCCAATGCAGGGCAAGCGGCTGTCGGAAATTGCAAAGTTGTGGAATAAAGATCCGATCGATGCGCTGCTGGACTTTTTAATTCAGGATCCTTCGACCGGCGTGGCCGTGTTTGGGATGTCGCAGCCGGATGTGACGCTGGCGTTGCAGCAGCCCTGGGTTGCGGTCGACAACGATTCCGAGGGCACATCGCCCGAGGGAATTCTGGGGCAGGCGCATCCGCATCCGCGGGCGTACGGGACGTTTCCGCGGGTGCTCGGGAAATATGTGCGCGAAGAAAAAGTGCTGACGCTGGAGGATGCGATTCGGAAATTTTCGGCGCTGCCGGCGCAGCGCATGCGGCTGACGGATCGCGGCGTGCTGAAGGCTGGCATGTGGGCCGACGTGGTGTTGTTCGATCCCACGACGGTGCGCGACCGGGCGACATACGACAATCCGAATCAATTGTCTGAAGGAATAGAGTACGTGCTGGTGAATGGCGTGCCGGTGATCGATCAGGGCAAGATGACTGCGGCGCTGCCGGGCAAAGTATTGCGCGGGCCGGGATATGCGCCGTGAAGGTTACTTCGTGGAATCGGTCTTGAGTTTTGCCTGCTCGGTGTGAGAGAGCAACTGGACTCGTGGTTCCGCCAGTGTGCCGGCAATAGCATAGCCTTCTCCCGATGGCTTGATTGGACGCAGCTTCAAATCAAGCTCGCGGGCGAGCGAAGCGGTGCCGGTAACCTGAAATTTTCCTCCGGGCGAATCCAGGCTGGCTTGCGTGAGTTCGAACTTTCCTGCGAGCAGATGAGCGGAGCCGGAGAAGTGCGTGATCCGGAAGGGTTCTTCGGTTTCGTTCAGCGTCAAGCGCGAGAGGACTCCGTTGCGCACGTCAAATTGCAGCTTGCCTTCGGCAGAAGGCCAGAAATCATGGCAATCGGCTTTCAGATCGAAGGCGGCATCGGCTGTACCGGCGAGGCGGGAGTCATGCATGTACGCGCCAAGCTGCGATAGCGTTATCCGCTCCAGTTTTCCACTTCCGCTGCAGGCCGCGGGCTTCGCGGTGAAGTCGGCTTGCCAGGAGCCGTGATGAGTTCCGCCGAGAAGATCGGCAGATAGATCGTCAATTTCGAGCACGCCTGCATCGAGCGTGACGTCGGCAGAGACGCGAGTCGCGGAAATATTTTTCAGGCGGAGAGTGTCGGCGTGAAGTTGGCCTGAGGCTCGCAAGTTCGCCAGTATGGAGGGTCCGGACGGATCGCTTGATTCGAGCAGACGATACCAAGGACGCGCTTTAGGGCCGGGATTCGCCCACTGGCTGACGGCGCTGAGCGAAAGCTGATTGGCACTGAGGTCAAAATCTACTTCGCACGCGGCAGGGGTGCCGCAGCCTCGTGGAAGAGAAAGCGAACCGGTCCAGGCTGCATCGGCTGCGTGAGCGTTGAGTTTGTTTACGCGGACGAGATCGGAGCTGAGTTGAAGATCGGCGGAGGAAATTTCGATTGGCTCTTCCACGCCGCGGAGAGCAACACGCACGTTGCGCAGCTTCGCCGAGCCCGTGACTTGCGGCGCAGTGGCCGCGGTGAGAGACGTCCATCCAGCCCAGGAGCCGCCAATTTGAAGATCGAGTTGCACTGTGCCTTCGGCGGCAGCCTGTAGCGCGGGCAGTCCGGCAAGTCGCGCCAGACGCAGCGTGCGGGAGATCTCGGCGTCACCGGTGATTGCGAGAGTGTATCCAGTGCGCGTGATGCGGCCATGAGCCGACGGATTTTGCGCGCGGGCGAGGACGAGCGGGAATGGGCCTATTTCGATTGCGGGCTCGACTGGATTCGCTGCGATGGCTTGCCATCGCTGACCTCGCTGACGAGTGGATGCGGAGGATTCACTCAGCGTGAATGGAATTGTCTCCGCTCCGAGTTGAGATTTCGTGGACGCTGAAGCGAGCTGAAAATCGCTGAGTTCTCCGTGGCCTTCGAATCGTGAACTCGGGGTCGCAGGGTCACTGGCGAAGTGCGCGCTCGCCGCAAGCAAGCCTTGTGCTGTTAAGTCATCGGGCAGATTTTTTTTCACACGCTCTACGAGGGCGAGCGCAGACGTGAGCGGAACTCTTTCCGCCGTGAGAGACAAATCATAACGCCGGCTTCCGGGAAGACCGACCTCACCGCCCAATGCCAGCAGGCCTTGTCCGATGGGAGCGAGACAGGCTAGTTCGTGCAGTACGTGGTCGGTTGAAACATAGTTCGCCGCGCAATGGACGCCGATGTGAAGCGGCTGTCCTCGCGTAATGTCGAAGCGGCGAAAGTCGTCGATGGTGAAATCGCCGGCGAGTTTGAGATTGGCGGGAGTACCGGAAGCCGTCAGATTCACCTGCGCCGATCCGCGCCAGCCTTGATCATTTCCGGAGAAAAACTTGGTGGCCTGGCCGAGTTGCGCTCGGTTCCATTGCAAGGTCAGTTGCAGCGGTGTGTCGCGCAGATTTTCGGCGCGTTGCCATGTGCCCTCGACTTGCACGAGTCCGATGTCATTCAAGTTCAGGTCGCTGCGAAGGGGTTGCGCCTTCAGACGCAGGCCCCAGGTGTTGTCCGACTCCTGCCAGAGGGAAAAATCCGCGTTAGTGAGCGCGTAAGGCTTTTTCTCCTGCCCATTCTTAAAGTTAATGCGCGCCGATGTCGCCTGAATGTAGGGGAAGCCCGGGCGGTGCTCGAACTTGGCTTTTGCTGTGGGCGCGGTCGGCGTGTGCGCAGTGCGTTCTAGCAAAGCTTCGAGATTCCAGCGGCCGTTGGGACCATGCACGAGATTCAAGCTCGGCTCGGTCAAATCGAGTTGTGCGATTTCAAGGTGCCCGCGAAAAAAGGATGTCAGGCGCAGCGCCGCCGTCACATCGCTGGAACGCAAGATCGGCTCGGCGCCGAAGGCGGGATCGTCGTAGACGACGAAGTTTTCGAGATCGAAGCCCGGGCGCGGCAAGAAGCGGAGATGGACCGAGCCAATATCCACGGGGCGGCCGACGGCCCAACTGATGGAGTAGATGATCCGTGATTTGAGGCGCGAAGCTCCCGGACGCAAGAGAAACAGGAACAGCACGATCAGCGCTGCCGCCGCAAACTTACGCCGTTTGGAGGAGAGCAACTTCACTGCGACCTCAGCCCGACGCGGGGAGTCACCTTACGACCCGAAGCGTGCGCTTCCACTGGGTTTTATCAAAGAAGTGAATGATGACTTTCCCGAAAAACAGAAGGCGATCGCTCCATGCCGTCTTGCGATACTGATCGTCAGGAGTCTCGAACGACCAATAGATGAACATGGGCCGTCCAATGATGTTTTCTTTGGGGATAAAGCCCCAATAGCGGCTGTCAAGGCTCACGCCGCGATGGTCGCCCATCGCGAAATAGTGGCCGGGCGGAACGACGATGTCGTCACCGTGAATGTAAGAAGGCAAGTCGACACTCCAGTTGGGCCAGACGTTGGGATCGCCCTCGGGAGAGACTGCGGGAAAGTTATTGCGATAGGGATCGAGCGTATCCCGGTCGTGATCGATGTAGGGCTCTTCGAGCGCCTGGCCGTTCCGGTAGACGACGCCGTTGCGCAGGTGAATCTTGTCGCCGGGGACGCCGATGATGCGCTTCACGACGTAGAGGCCGGGCTCAGACGGCGAGAGAAAAACCACAATGTCGCGGAAATGGACGTCGCGATACGGAAGCAGCTTGCCGATCCAGGAACTCGGTGGAGCGAACTGAATGCGATTAACGAAGACGTGATCGCCGATGAGCAGGGTTTCTTCCATCGAGCTCGAGGGAATCTCGAACGCCTGCAGCACGAAAGTGATGATGAACAGCCCGGTGACGAGGACGGCGCAGAGAGAGGCCAGAAATTCGACCGTAGTCTCTTTCGGCTTTTCTTCGACGCTCGGCTCTTCTTTTACTTCCTTTAATTCTTTGCTTTCTTTTTTTGCCACAGTATTTCTTTCATACGGCCGAATTCGCCGCTGATGCTGTAGACCTTTTAGTGTACCAGTCGCAAAGTGCGGTTCCAGCGCGTTATCTGAAAGATATGGGTGACCGCGTAAGCGATGTGTTGCAGTCTGCCTACAAAAGTTGCCGGAGAGTTGGCGTCCCAGTCGCGGACTGACCAATAGATCAGCAGAGGCCGCCCGATAATATTTTCGCGCGGAACGAAGCCCCAATAGCGGCTGTCCTGGCTGTCATCGCGGTTATCGCCCATCACAAAGTAGTGGCCTTCCGGGACGATCAACTGGCCATCTTCAACCAGTTTGCGCATCTCGAGCCACCACTTCCCTTCGAGGCCGAGCGCGGGAATATCGGTGCGCGGAAAATTATCGCGGAACAGATTATTTGGCGGCTCGAGAAAATGAACGTACGGTTCGTCGATGGGCTTGCCGTTGATCCAGACTTTTTTGCTGATCAGGCGAAGGTGATCGCCGGGCACGCCGATTACGCGCTTGACGAAGTGCTGTGCGGGATCCACCGGATAATGGAAGACGATGATGTCGCCGCGGGAGATTTTTTCGTACGGCATGATGTGATCGCCGGGACCGCGTCCGCCGTAGCAAAGCTTGTTAACCAGCAGGTAGTCACCGACGAGCAGCGTGTTTTCCATGGACTGCGACGGAATCTGGAATGCCTGCACCACAAACGTGATCACGAAAATCGCGATCACCACCGTGCCCAGCAGCGATTGGAGCGAACCGATGGTGTCGCTTCCAAGAGTGCTTACGATTGGCGGCTGGGGCTTGGCGGAATCCATGGACTTCACTTCTCTGCTGGCTGCGGGGAGGCCTTGGCATCGGCGGCTTTGGAGCGTGACGCCAGGAAAGTCAGAAGCTGACGGGCGGCATCCTGTTCTGCCATTTTCTTGGTTGAACCTTGCGCGCGCCCCACGAACTCTGAGTCCTTACCGTTTTCTTTTCCGGACCTCGGATGCAAGCGAGCCTCAACTGTAAAGGTCTTGCTATGCTCCGGACCAACTTCCTCCACCAAAACGTAACTCGGTTGCGGCAGGCCTAGGCCCTGCACAGCTTCCTGCAATGCAGACTTGAAGTCGGTAACGGGTAGCGTTCCGCCCTCGCGTTCCATGCGGTCGAGTTCGGGCGAAATCACGTTGCGCAAGACGAACTCGCGCGCCACTTCGAAGCCGCCATCGAGATAGATCGCCGCCAGAATTGCCTCCAGAGCATCGACCAGAAGAGCCGTCTTGCCGCGGCCTCCGCTCTTTTCTTCCCCGCGGCCGAGGCGAAGATAGTGGCCGAGTTCGAGTTGCTGCGCGACCCGAATCAGGTGCCTCTCACTTACCAGATGCGCGCGGAGCTTGGAAAGTTCGCCTTCGCGAAAATGCGGAAAGCGCTGGTAGAGTTCTTCGCTGGTTACCAGCGCAAGAACGGCGTCTCCGAGAAACTCGAGCTGCTCGTTATCGTTGACCTTGTACTTGGCGTCGCCGGGATGCTGCGCTTCCTGCTCGCGGGCCTGCGAACTATGCGTGACCGCCTGCTCGATGACCGCCCGACGCCGGAAGTGGTATCCCAGGCCGGCTTCCAGCGCCGTGATTTCCCTTTCTTTCATTTACTACTCGCATTTACAACCTGCATCTACAACCCGCATGCGCGACTCGGCCCAGACAACCTACCGCGCTAATTCTTGGGCGTGGACGATTGTCCCGGCGCCGTGCCGCTGCTCAGCTTGGTTAAACGATCCTGCTCTTCGCGCGCAGCTTTTCCGGCCGGAGAGTCAGGATGATCCTTGGTCAAATCGACAGCCTGCTGCACCACCTTGAGTGCGTCAGGAACTTTGTTCTGCATGTCGAGCGCGACGGCCAGGCGGTAGACGGCGATGACGTCGGGCTGCTGCGGGAGGGCGTCGATCGACTTGCGCAGATTCGCTTCGGCGTCGGTCCAGTTCTTGGCTTTGAAGGCCATGGTCCCGAGCACGAAATAAGCCTGGGACTTCAGGAAGCCCTTGTAGGCGGCGAGTTGCTCGGCGGGATAACCCGAGGTCGGAACGTCTGTATCAACGGTGACGAGAGCGCGCTCGGAGAATTTTTTGGCTTCGGCGTATTTCTGGTCTTTGTCGAGATCGGTCTCGCGCGTCTGCTCGGCCTCGACTTGCGCTACGGAGACCAGCGCTTCAGGATCATCGGGGTCGATCGCGAGGACTTTCTTGGCCATGTCAACCATTTTGTCGCCATTGTTGGCCACCTGGTAGCGCTGCATCACCATCTTGTAGACGAGTGGGCGGAGCTCGCTGTCAGGGAATTTCGCGGCGAAGTCGTCGGCGGCTTTTTCCTGCGCGGCTACATCCGTCACTCCGCGGGCGGCGGTGTAGGCGTCCATCTCGGGTTGCGTTTTTGCCTGCGGCGGGCGCTTGCCCGGCGGCGTCGCGGGCGCGGCCTGGCCGGCGGGCGCGGTCTGCGTAGCCGGCTTGGCATTGCTATTACCCTGGGCAAAACTTGCGACACACATTCCTAGCACTGCGATCACAATCGCTGCTCGCTTCATGCATTCTCCTTGCTTCGGCACTGGCGACCGAAGCCTAACGAAATCGTCGTTCGAACTGTCGGCTACTGCTTATTGCGGCTTGGCCGGAGGCTCATAGGCCTGCTGCAAGCCGCGTTCGGCTGCCGCTTTCACTTCTGGTAGATCGATGGTCAAGGCCGCGCGGTATTCGACTAGAGCGGCTTCCCGCTGCTCCTTCATATCCAAAATTCGGCCGAGATACACATGCGACCAGCCTACAACTTTTGGGTCGCTGCTGGACTGGATGGCCTTCTGAAAATTCTCGACGGCACCGTCACGGTTCTTCGTGGCAACGGCGACCTGGGCAAGGATAAACAGAGCGCGGCCCTGATCTCCAATTTTTTTGTCGATGGCCTGCTGGGCCAGAGTCTGCGCGCCTTGCGCGTCGCCTGCCGCCAGGCGTTTTTCGGCGATGATCAGCATTCTGCGGTCTTCGAGGCGCGACGCCTGCACGATATCAGGCGCGGCGGAGGCGACGAATTGGACTTCAGCTGCGGCTTTCTCCTCGGCCTTGAGGTCGATCTTTTCGAGAATCTCGGAATAGGAGTTGCGCAGGCCGGCCGGATCCTTTTCAAAGGCCACAAGCGCTGTGTAGAAATAGCGCGTCAGAATGTAGCCCTGCTTCACGGCGTCGTCGACGGCCTGCAGGCGCATGGCTTCGGCGGTTTGCTTGTTGCCGGTGGTGCGGATTTCAATGGCGCGAACCAGGCATTCGGTGACCATCAGCGACATGTCGGTTTTGAAATTCTCTTCGAGCGGCGCGCGCTTGACGGTTTGCAGAAGGGGCTCGAGCCGCTTGATCGAGCTGAAGTGCTTTTCCGCCATGGGATCGAGCAGATAGTGGAGATAGGCGTGGCGAATCTGCTGCATCTTCAGCGGCTGGCTGGAATTGGGATCGGGCGATGGAAAAACTACGACGTAGTAGTCGCTGCCGTAGTTGCGGGCGTTGGCCTCGTTGGGATCGCCCATAAAATCGAGGAAGATGGTAAAGGTGCGCCCGAGAAATCCACCCGACTGCATCTTGAGATAGATGTCGGTGTCGAAGACCATCTTGGCCAGCGGCACGTGGTAGCG
Organism: Candidatus Solibacter sp.; assembly: GCA_035501655.1. Taxonomy (GTDB): domain Bacteria; phylum Acidobacteriota; class Terriglobia; order Terriglobales; family Acidobacteriaceae; genus Sulfotelmatobacter. The sequence goes on along the minus strand of DATJVU010000030.1, from coordinate 5,161 downwards.
CTCAACCAGCGATGCATACGGATTGCGCTCGTGCTCGAAGATGCCGTGCAGGCCGGCCTTATCGTAAAAACGCTCGAGCAGCGCGCCGAAAGCGGCAATGGGCGCGGCATCCGGAGGCATCTCGTCCTCTTTCACCTTGGGCAAAAAATGCGGCGGCCCTTGCAGGTATAGCGCGAGAGAGACGTATTGCGAGAGATCGTGCACCGGGTCTTTGCCGCGATGCGCCTGGTACCAGTCGCACATGGCGGTAACGGCGGCCTGGGCGTCTTCCGACTCGCGCAAGTTCCGCTGCACCTCGGCGCGGATGTTCAGCCGCTGCGCGTCCGATCCGTTGAGGTTAACGTCGTAGCCGCAGGTATTCAGCCCCGTAAGGACAGAGAATAAAGTCTCGCTGGTATCGAGCGTGATGGGCCCGTTATTGTCGGCGGCGCACACGTAGGCGGGCAGCCCAATCAAGGCCGCGGCCAAAGCTGCCAGCGTGAAACCTCGAAGCCCCAACACTCGGAAACGACTCAGGAATCCCTCCCGCAAGGATGGCTACCACTGAGCGGAGAACGTATTAAGTTTAAGGGGTTGAGCGCAAGGGGTCAAACTCCCCAGGGAATCGCGGGAGGACTAAATCGCGTCGGTCAACGTGGCCCTGCGCTAGGTTTTCAAAACCCCCTGCACATACGCCGCCTTCATAGGCAACCGCCGCATGATTTTTCCCGTGGCGTCGTGCAGCGCAGCCGCTATCGCGGGCGCCGCCAAGGCATTAGCGGCTTCGGAGCCTCCGCCGTAGGCTCCGACTTTTGGGTTGTTGAGCAGGACGACTTTGATCTCCGGAATGTCGGACATCGTGGGGATCGGATAAGACGCCCAATCCTCAGTGAGGATGCGGCTTTCGTCGAACATCGCTTCCTCGAATAGCGCGTGGCTGATTCCCATGACCGCGCCGCCTTCGACGTTGCGCTTGAGTTGGAACGGGTTGACGACGATGCCGGGATCAACCGCGATGGTGTACTTCTCGACGACGATGGCGCCGGTAGCGGGAGTGACGGCGATGTGGCACACGCAAGCCCAATACGTACCGCTGCGCAGCATCAGCGAGACTCCGCGGCCGCGCACGGGAGTGGATCCGCTTGACGTTGCGTCGGGGCGCGGCGAGGGCCGCGTCTCCCAGCCGGAGGCGTCGCGAACAGCTTTCAGCACACTAATCACACGCTCTTCGCTCGCATGATCGATGCGAAATTGAATGGCATCGGCGCCGGCAAGAGAAGCAGCCTCACTGATCGCCAGCTCGCGCGGATAGTTCTGCTGAAACTGTCCCGGCGTGCGCATGCTGTGGTCGCGCAGGCCGACCGCGATTGGCGATGCTTTCTGTCCTACCTGGAACGTGCCGTGGCCGAGTTCCAACACGTTTGGAATGGGAGCGTAGACCCAATTGTCTTCCACGTTGTTGACCGTCGAAGTCACAAAGTCATTGTGAACGTCAGGAGCCGGGCGAGTAGGCAGTCCAGCCAGAACCGCGCCGATCGGGCGATCATCCTGCATAGCGGGCATGTAGTGATCAACTTGATAGGCGGCGATTTTGCCTTTGTCGTCGAGCGCGATCTGCACGTCGGAATACGCGGCCGCCGACTGTGTGGACCACTGCATGTCATCGGCGCGCATCCACTGCACGCGCACGGGCTTGCCCAGAGCCTGCGACAGGAGCACGGCTTCATCCTCCGCACCGGCGTTGCCGCCGTTTGAGCGGCCGTAGTGGCCCGGTCCGGGATAGGCGTGCACGATGACATGATCGGGCGAGGTGCCGAGCATCATGGCAATTTCGGCGCGCAGTTGCTGCGGATTCTGATTGTGCGTGTAGATGTGCACGGTGCCGTCCTGCTTGACGTCGGCGACGGCCATGGTCGGGCCGATGGGCGCGTGCTTCATGTAAGAGAGTTGATAGCTCGCAGAAAGTTTCTTGCGAGACGAAGCGAGCACGGCAGCAACGTCACCCTTGCTGGTTTCACCCTTGGCTACTGGCGCAGTTTTCCAGTCGGCTTCTTTTCTAAGGTGCTCGTAGAGTTTTTCGTTACCGGGCAGACCCTTCCATTCGGTCCACTTTGTATTGCCGGCGACTTGCTCGGCGGCCTGAATGGCTTCCCACTCAGTAGGCGCGACAACGCCGACGAGGTTTCCTTTCACGATGACTTGCGAATTCGGGAACTTCGCTTTGTCGACCTGACCGGCTGAGATCAGCGTCGAGCCGAGCGTCTTGGGATGCACCACGCGCGCATGCAACATGCCGGGCAGGCGGACATCGGTGGCCCAGGTTTCTTTGGCAGCCACTTTCGAACTGATGACGGAATTTTTGAACGACTTGCCGATGATCGTGTACTCGCTGACCGGTTTCATCGGCGGATTGCCTTCGATCGTCAGGCCCATGATGCTGGTGAGATCGCCGCTCACCGGAATGGTGAGCTTTAGCTGCTGATTCTTGACGAGGTCGCCGTAAGAAATGCTCTTGCCACCGCCCGAGACGACGCCATCTTTGACTGAGAGCTTTTCTTTTGGAACTCCAAGTTTTTCTGAGGCGAGATCGAGCAGCGCCTGGTGAGTATAAGCGGCTGCTTTGCGGATGTTTGGCGTTCCGTGGCCGAGAAAGTCGAACGCGCCGCTGCCGTCGGGCGTGCAATCGGTGCCGCCTGCAATGACGGTGGTGATGGCTTCGAAGGGCACGCTCAACTCTTCGGCGACAATCTGCCGGTACGCAGTAAACGTAGATCCCTGGCCGAAGTCGCTCTTGCCGGTGCGAATCAGAATGGTGTTGTCGGCGTGAATCTCGATCCAGGAACTGCCCAGCGTGGGATCGAGAGAGTTCTTCAAGAGCGCGGGCTTCTGCGCATCAGCTTTGAGAATCTTTGGACCAACGACGCCAAAGCTCACGAACAGAGCGCCTCCCACTTTTACAAATTGGCGGCGCGAGAGAGTTGGTCCAACCATTGCTCGCGGGTTATTGCTCACAGTGGCCATCGCTTACCTCCCTTTCGCTATGATGGTGGCGGCGTGCTGCACAGCTTCAATGATCGCGACGTAGGTTCCGCAGCGACAGAGGTGCGGCGATGGGCCCGAGGTGGTGAAAGCTTCTTTGATTTGTGCCAGGGTTGGGCTGCCGTTTTTTTCCAGCAGCTCGGTCGCAGTGATGAGCATGCCGTTCTGGCAGAAGCCGCACTGCGGAGTCTGCTCTTCGATCCAGGCTTGCTGCACCGGATGAAGCGTGTTTTTGGCTTCTTCCACCGACAGGCCTTTCTGCTTGGCCCAGCGTGCGGGCAGACCCTCAAGCGTGGTGATCTCCTGATTGGCGACGCTGGCCACCGGCGTAACGCAAGAACGCGTCTCGTTGCCGTCGACCAGCACGGAGCAGGCTCCGCATTGCGCGAGTCCGCAGCCGAACTGCGGTCCAATCAACTGCAGATCGTTGCGCAAAACGTACAGCAGCGGAGTGTCGTCGGGCGCTTGCACTTCACGCCGGACTCCATTCACATTGAGCGTGATCATAGAGACCTCCGTCTCACTTCATTGCAAGGTCAGCACAACGGCGATGTCGAACTTTGAATAGTACTTCTTCACGTCACCGGCTCCGTACTTCTCGCGAAATTTTTCGACCACGGATTTCACTTGGGTCGCATCCGTAACAGGAGTAGCTTTCAAGGTCGACTCTGCGCCGCGAGCGTCGACTCGAATCGACGGATTCTTCTTCACGTTTTTGTACCACTGTGTGTCTGAGCCTGTCACGGGCAGAAGATAAAGCTTATCGACTTCTACTACAAACCAGACCGGATTTGAAATTGGCTTGCTGGACTTTCGTCCGGTGACTGTGATCTTGATTTCTCGGTAGCGGGAGAGGCGGCCTCTGAAGTCGTCTTGCGCTGGAGATTTGCTGCTCATCGATGCCCCTTGCTTAGTGACGCTTGATTGGGCGGGTGGCCCAGATTTCGATTTCGGTGAAAGTTAAAATGAACTGCTGGGTGCCCCACTCTTCGCGGTTTGTGTGTCAAGTCCCACGACATGGTTTACAAATTGTCCCGGGACATCCTTTGCAGTTTTTGTTCTACGAATCAGGAAACTCCAGCCATCGTTCGACCGCGGTCGAACGATGGTTGGAGAGATCGAGCTCACGCACGAGGGTGCGGCAGTAATGGACTAGGATCCGCTCGCCGATCGATTCCAGCCTCACCCACTCTCCACTCAGAGCCTGGCTGATCTTCCAATGGCGATTCTTAAGGCGTAACTTGCCCGAGCTGTCGACCTTCCGTACCCAGGCCCCTGGCGCATATTCCCAGCGCGGTGGATGCGGATCGTAGCGGCGCTCACTTTTCTGCCAGCGCTGTGCCGGAGTGTTCATCCCCAGCGCTTCGTGCGGCCGCACGTAGTTATGTTCCCAGCGAAACTGGTCCAGCCAAGCTTGCGGTTCTTTGCGCGGCGCATTCCGGGCGTGCAGCGCGCGTTCCAGCTCTCCATGAAAGCGTTCCACCTTGCCCTGCGTCTGCGGATGCCGTCGGCCGCTCCAGTGCAGTTCGATGCCTTGCTTCATCAGCCATAGCGTCAGCCGGGTCATTCCACTCGGCGCCAGCGTGTTCCACCATGGAATGCCATGGTCCATGAGCATGGCTTGTGGCAGACCACAACTCACAAACGCACCTTCCAACTGTTCCCGCACTAACTCGGCCCGCGTGCTCCACACCGCTTGCAGCACCAGCACATAACGGCTGTGATCGTCCAGCACCGACAAGGGACCGACCGGAGCATTCCATCCCTTTGGACTTTTGAAGTCCATCTGCCACAACTCGTTGGGCGCGCCCCTCTCGAAGCGCTGCAGCGCTTGCCGCCGCCGCAGCGATTCCGGCACCAGGTCGTGCCGCAACAGAATCCGGTGAATCGTGCTGCGCGTTAGCTCCACGCCTTCCCGTGCCAATAGCACTTGCAACTTGCGTGCTCCCCAGTCGGGATAGCGCTGCCGCACCTCCACCACCCGCTGCTCCAACTCGCTGGCCGTGCGCGACGGGCTGCGATGTGGCCTGCGACTCTGCTCCGCGATCCCCGCTAGCCCGGCTTGTTGGTAACGCTGCTTCCACAACCTGCCCGTCGGCCGTGAGATGCCGAACTCCTGGCACAAAGCCGTCAAGGATTTTTC
>DATJVU010000029.1:0-233255 GCA_035501655.1 Candidatus Solibacter sp. | reverse complement strand
TTGCGCCGACCGCCCAGTAAACCGGATTCGCCTGGTACGCCTTCCACAGAATCTCGTCTTTGCTCCAGAAGCCGGCGAAAGGAAAAATCCCGGAAATCGCAAGGGTGGCAATGGCCATCGTCAAGAAAGTCCATGGAATGTAGGAGCGAAGGCCGCCCATCTTGCGCATATCCTGCTCGCCGCCAACCGCGTGAATCACAGAGCCAGCGCCCAGGAATAGCAAGCCTTTGAAGAACGCGTGCGTCATCAGGTGGAAGATTCCCGCAGAGAATGCTCCGACGCCGCAGGCCATAAACATGTAGCCGAGCTGCGAGACTGTGGAGTAAGCGAGAACTTTCTTGATATCGGTCTGAGCAATGCCGATCGTGGCGGCGAACAGCGCTGTTAGCGTGCCGATGATGGCCACGACTGTGAGCGCAATCGGCGCCCGCTCAAAGATCACGTGCGAGCGTGCCACCATGTAAACGCCCGCGGTCACCATAGTCGCGGCGTGGATCAGCGCGGAAACTGGCGTCGGGCCTTCCATCGCGTCGGGAAGCCAGACGTAGAGCGGAATCTGGGCCGACTTTCCGCACGCGCCCACCATCAGCAGAATTCCGATGGCAGTCAGTAAGCCGGCGCCCGCGGTCTCGGGAGGTACGGCCGCGATCTTGGCGAAGACTTGTGTGAAGTTCAGCGTCCCGAAATGCTGGATCAGCAGGAACAGTCCGATCAGGAAGCCGAAGTCGCCAATGCGGTTGACGATGAACGCTTTCTTCCCCGCCGACGCCGCCGAATCCTTCGTGAACCAGAACCCGATCAGCAGATACGATGCCAGTCCGACGCCCTCCCACCCGATGAACATCAGCAGGTAGTTGTTGGCCAGCACCAGCGTCAGCATGAAAAACATGAACAGGTTCAGGTAAGCGAAGAAACGGTAGTAGCTGGGATCATCCCACATGTAGCCGACAGAGTAGATATGAATCAGAAAACCGACGCCCGTGACCACCAGCAACATGACCAACGAAAGCTGGTCCAGATAAAAAGCGAAGTCCGCGCTGAAGCTTCCGGAGCGAATCCAGTGGGCGAGGGTTTCGGAGTGGGGCAGAGTGAGCGAGGAAAATCGCAGCGCGACCCAAAGCGCCCAAACAAAAGCGGCTCCGGAAAAAATCAGGCCAACAGCGCTCACGCCCGCTTTCGAAGCTTTCTTCCCGAGAAAGCCGTTGATCGCCGCTCCCGCCAGCGGCAGGATCGGAATCAGCCAGAGATGCAGGTTCTCGGTCATAGTTTGAGCAGATTCACCTGATCGACATTCAACGTCTCGCGCGTGCGATACACAGCGATGATGATCGCCAGCCCGACCGCCGCTTCGGCCGCCGCCACCACCATCACGAAAAACACGAATACTTGTCCGGCCAGCGCATGCCAGTGCGCCGCAAACGCCACGAACGAAAGATTCACGCCGTTCAACATCAGCTCAATCGACATGAAAATCGTAATGATGTTGCGCTTGATGAGGAATCCGGTTACGCCGCACGCGAATAGAATCCCGCTGAGCACAAGGTAATAGGAAAGAGGAACCATCAGTCCATCCTCCTCGACCCGACCGCGGGAATTGCCGGCGGCGCAGTCGGCGGCTTGCTCGCCAGAACAACCGCTCCCATGATTGCGATCAGAATCAGGATCGAAGTGATTTCAAACGGCAGTAAGAATTGGTGAAACAGAAGCGGTGCGATTGCCTTTGGAGAACCGGGTTCCGCGCCCACCGCAACGTCTCCGGTACCTGAACGCTGCAGCACGACCCAAGCCACGAGCACGCCGCCGAGAATCGTCCCCGGAACGCCCAGAAGCAGCGCGACGCGGCTTCCTTTACTACGCTCTTCGACGCCGGCATTAAGCAGCATGATGACGAAGACAAACAACACCATCACCGCCCCGGCATACACGATCACCTGCACGGCCGCGACAAACTCCGCGCCCAGCAGCAGATACTCCCCGGCCAGCGCCGCCATCACCGCAATCAGCGAGAGCGCACTGTTGATGGGATGCGTCTGCGCCAGCAGGTTCACCGCCCCCGCCACCGCAACCGCCCCGAACGCCAAAAACAAAATGAGATGAATGCTAATCATTGAAAATCAGTTGTCAGCAGCCAGTGGTTAGTGGCCAGCGAAAAGTCTGTGTTACTGGCCACTGACCACCGGCCACTAGCCACTGCCCTTCTCACCACGCCACCGCAATCGCCGTGCCGATCAAATTCACTAGCGCCAGCGGCAGCAGAAACTTCCATCCAAATGCCATCAGTTGGTCATAGCGAAAACGCGGCAACGTCCCGCGCACCCAGATATATAAGAAGAGGAATGCGAAAATCTTGACGGCAAACCAGAACACCGGCAGCACCGCCTGCAAAATCGGGGGCCCGAACAGGGGCCCATGCCATCCACCGAAAAACAGCAGCGTCGCCAGGCACGCCACCGTAATCATGTTGGCGTACTCCGCCATAAAAAACATGGCAAACTTCATCGCGCTGTACTCGGTGTGGTAGCCCGCGACCAACTCCGTCTCCGCCTCCGGCAGATCGAAGGGAATACGGTTCGTCTCCGCGTAGGCCGCCATGATGTAGCAGAAAAATCCGATGAACTGGGGAAACACATTCCAGCGCGGAATGAATCCCAACATGTGTCCGCCCTGCGCCTCCACAATCTCGCGCAGGCTGAAACTCCCCGCCATGATCAGCACGCCCACCAGCGAAAGCCCCAGCGAGATTTCGTAACTCACCATCTGCGCGCTAGCGCGAAGCCCGCCCAGCAGGGAATACTTGTTGTTCGAAGACCACCCGGCCAGCGCGACACCATAGACACCGATCGATGTGACGCCCAGAATCACCAGCAGCCCGGTATTCACGTCGGTGATCTGCAGCGGAATCACGTAGCCGCCGATGGTGATGGAATTTCCGAACGGGATCATCGAGATCGACGTCAGCGCAAAGATCACCGCAATTAGCGGCGCAGCAATGTACAACGGTTTGTACACATGCGGCGGCGTCAAATCTTCTTTGAATAAAAATTTCAATCCGTCAGCCGCAGGCTGCAGCAACCCAAACGGCCCAACACGCGTAGGTCCCCACCGGTTCTGCATATGGCCGACAACTTTGCGCTCCAGCCACACGGTGTAAGCAACCGCAGTCAGCAGCACAAGCAGAACCACCGCCGACTTGATCACCGACACCAGAATGTAGAGCCAGATTGGCAACGCCTTCTATCCTCTTAAAGTTTCCTTTAAAAAGTCTCGCAGCGGCTCGGGACTCGCGACACGCGACTCGGGACTAACTCAATCCGCCGCCACTTCCGAGTGCTTAACCTCGTGGCTCTCCATCACCGACCGTAACGCACGCGAGTACCGCCCCAGCGTGCCCGAGGTAAACAGACTGTCGTTCGCCGGCGCAATCGATTCCGCCTTATGCGCCGCGCCCGGTCCGCTCTCGCTCAACGAAGTGTGCTCCACGTTACCCGCCAGCAGATTCGCGCGCGAAACGCCATATCCCGGAACCAGCCGCTGAATCTCATCCAGAATCGCCGTGGGATCAAGCGGGCTCAGTTTCGGCTCCAGTCCCTGCATCTCAAGCCACACCGCGTGTCGATCCGCCTCGCCCGACTGCGCACCACGCGACTGCCCCATATCGGCGCGCGTTCCTCCGCCAAACGAAACAAGCTTATGAATGTCCGCGCCCATAGCGTCAGCGATGCGCACGATCATTTCGAAGTCGCTCTTGGTGCCGGAAATCTCCCCGGCCTTCTTGACCAACTGCACATCGCCGCAAGTGTTCGTCATGGTGCCGGATTTCTCATACGCATTTGCCGCCGGCAAAACCACATCCGCCAGCGCCGCGGTTTCGGTCAGGAACATGTCCTGCACCACCACAAAAGTCTTCGAGAACGCGAAGGGATCGACATCCAGCCGCCCGACCGGATTCGATCCAACCACATAAAGTCCCTTCAATTTCCCGCTCTTCGCCGCGTCGACCATGCCAGGGAAATCCAGCCCAGCCGTCGCCGGAATGTTTCCCCACTCCTGATGGAACGCGCTATTGCCCGCCACCGCGTGATAACCCGCCAGCAAATCCGGATACAGTCCCATATCAGCCGCGCCCCGCGAATTCGCATAATCGGCGAGACAAACAAACTTCGCACCAGGAATACTCGAACCAAGCGCAATCAGGCTGGTCAAATCCTTCCCACGAATCTCCGAGCCGAAAATGATGACGAGATTTTGTTCCGCCTTCAAAGCATCGCGCAGGGATCGCAACTGCTCGTTCGCATCAACAGCCGAATCGTCCCCCGCCAAGAACGCCGCAACCTTCCCCTCGGCACCAGCCGGGATCTGCAAGAAACTTGCCGCCTGCCGCTTCAGTTTGATTGGCGTCGAGTTCACGACGTACAACTTAGCCCGGTGCAGTCGCACATTATTCCGAATCTGCCACGCCAGCAGCGGGTGCTGCTCAGTCGGATCATTCCCAATCAACAAAATCGCCGACGCAGTAAAAACATCGGCCATACTCGCCGTCGCATCCGGCTTGCCGCGCAGCGCCGTCGCCAAGGCAGGGAAGTCCGCTGTCCGATGATGGTCGACGTTATTCGTCTGCAAAACCGTCCGCGCAAATTTCGACAACAGATACGCTTCTTCATTCGTCGTGCGAGTCGATCCCACCACGCCAATCGCCGATCCGCCCTCCGTATCCCGAATGTCCGCGAATGTCGTGCCGACCAGAGTCAGTGCCTCTTCCCAGGTCGCCGGCGTCAGCGTGCCATTCTTGCGAATCAGCGGCTGCGTCAACCGTTCTTCATGATTCGCAAAATCAAACGCGTAGCGTCCCTTGATGCAGAGAAAATCTCCATTCGTCCCGCTCTTGTCGCGATTATCTCCGCGAACAATCTCCATCCCCGTATCCGACCGCCGCACGCCCAAGGTCGTCTTGCAGCCATCTCCGCAGTGCGTGCACACCGTGCCGACGTGCTTCATCTCCCACGGCCGCGTCTTGTAGCGGTACGCACCCGAGGTCAACGCACCGACCGGGCAAATGTCGATGCACATGCCGCACTCTTCGCACTCCAGATGATCTCCGTTATTCGGCGCGATCAGCGAACTCACTCCGCGGTTCTGCACGCCCAGCGCCCACACGTCCATCCCTTCGCCGCACACCCGCACGCAGCGATAACACAAGATGCATCGCGGCCGGTCGAAGAACACCACCGGAGACCACTGCTGTTCCTCCTTGTGGTTCTTCGCTTCCATGAACTTCGACTCTGCGGCGCCATAGCTGAACGTCATGTCCTGCAGTTCGCACTCGCCGCCCGCATCGCACACCGGACAATCCAGCGGATGATTCCCCAGCAGCATTTCGAGCATCGACTTGCGAGCCTGCTTGATCTCGTCGCTGTCGGTCGTGACGATCATGCCCTCGGCCACGGTCGTCGTGCACGCGGTCTGCAGCTTGGGCATCTTCTCCACCTTCACCAGGCACATGCGGCAAGCGCCCTGCAAAGAGAGATTCGGGTAGTAGCAGAAAGACGGCACCTCGATGCCCACGCTCTTGCACGCCTCAATCAGCAGCGTGCCCGAGGGAGCCGTGAGCTTTTTACCGTCGACTGTGAGAGAGACGAGTTTTGGTGCGTCAGCCATGAAAAAATTGTGCGATTGGGTGATCTGGCCATCGGGTGATTTCCAATCGATCAATCACCCGATCGCCAAATGACTCAATGAACCTCAGTGTGCGAATGCCAACTCCTCCGCGCCCGCCTTCTCATACGGGCACGGCTTCCCATCCAAATGATCTTCAAACTCCTGCCTGAACTTCTTCACAAACCCAATCGTCGGCATAGCCGCCGCATCGCCCAACGGACAAAACGTCCTACCCAGCATGTTCTCGGCCAGATACTGCATATTGTCGATATCTTTTTTCATCCCCCCGCCCGAATGAAAGCGAATCAGCGTCTTCTTCAGCCAGTCCGTTCCCTCGCGGCACGGGATGCACCATCCGCAACTTTCATGCTGATAAAACTTCATCGTCCGCAAGGCAAACTTCACAATGCATTGCTGATCGTCAATCACCACCACGCCCCCCGAACCAAGCATCGATCCCGCTTTCGCCACGGAATCGAAATCCATCGCAACGTCAATTTCGTCGGCTTTCAGGACCGGACACGACGATCCACCGGGCACCACGGCTTTCAGTTCCCGCCCGTTCGGAATGCCACCACCCACGTCAAACAACATCTTCTTCAGGTTGTAGCCCATCGGCAGTTCGTAAACACCGGGCTTCGCAATGTTTCCGCTCAAGCAAAACAGCCGCGTCCCACCGTTTTTCGGCGTGCCCAGCTTCGCGTACCAATCCGCCCCGCCCAGAATAATGTGCGGAACGTTCGCCAGAGTTTCCGCATTATTGATGACGGTAGGCCCGCCCCAAAGTCCAACCACCGCAGGAAAGGGAGGCCGAATCCGCGGCACGCCCCGCTTGCCCTCCAGCGACTCCATCAGCGCCGACTCTTCTCCAACTTCGTACGCACCAGCGCCGCCGTGCCAATAAATGTCCAGATCGCGGCCGCTGCTGAAAATATTCTTCCCGACGAAGCCTTTGGCATAGGCGTCTTTAATCGCCTTCTGCATGATGATCGACAGATACCGGTACTCGCCGCGAATGTAGATGTACCCACTCTTCGCCCCCACGGCCAGCGCCGCGATCATTACGCCTTCAATCACCGAGTGCGGATCATGCTCAAAAATCAGCCGGTCCTTACACGTACCCGGCTCGCTCTCATCGCCGTTGCACAAAACATATTTCGGCTTCGCCGACTGCTTGGGCACAAACGACCACTTCATCCCCGTCGAAAATCCCGCACCGCCGCGCCCCCGCAGCCCGGAATTCTTCACCTCATTAATAATGGCGTCCGGCTCCATCCCCAACGCCTTCTGCACGGCCTTGTAGCCGTCGAGCGCGACGTAGCGGTCGATGTCGGTAGCACCCAGACCAAAGCGCCGGGACACGACCTTCACTTCATCGGGATGGGAAACCAAGTCAGCCATAGCGATTGCAGAATTAAGAAGTCAGAATGCAGAAGTAAATCACGTTTTACTTCTGCATTCTCACTTCTAACTTCTGACTTCCCGCTACTGCGTCCCCTTCTTCCGATACTCATCCAAAACCCGATCCATCTTCTCCGCCGTCAGGTTCTCGTGAAAGTCATAATTCACCTGCGCCGCCGGAGCCCAGCTGCAAGCGCCAATGCACTCCACTTCTTCCAGCGTAAACATTCCGTCCGCAGTAGTCTGCTTGTGCCCGATACCCAACTTCTTGGCGCAATGATGCAGAATCTCTTCGCCTCCGCGCACCATGCAGCTGATGTTCGTGCAAACCTGCACATTGAACTTCCCGCGCGGCTTAGTAGTCAGCATCGAGTAGTAGCTGATCACGTTGCGCACTTCGAGTTCCGTCAACTCCAACCGTCCGGCAATCTCAGCGATGACCTCATCCGACAAAAATCCAACCTCGTCCTGCGCATAAAGCAGCGTCGGCACCAAGGCCGACCGCTTCGTCGGATAATGCGGAACCATCTCCGCAAACCGCGCCTCGAATTCGTCAGAAAACTTCATAAGTCAATTTGGCGATTTGCTGATCGGGCGATCTTGCGATTGGAAATTCAAGCTGCATGCCTCGCGGTGCGTTGCGATGCCGCAAAGATCGCTGTCAGTTCATTCGCCTCTCTAAGCAGTGCCTCGGTCTTTTCTACGGATACAATCCCCGATTCCGTCATCAACTCCAACCACAGTATCGTTTCGTCTGCCTCTTCAACGACTATGCCAATCTTGGCAACAAATTCAGCCTTCGATCTGGCTCGGCATGCTGCTCGATAATTTGCAGCGACGGATGTGCTGCACCGTAGCAGCTGTTTTCCCAAAACCTGCGTATCCGTCCGATACGGCAGCGAACGATAAAGCCGAATTACACGCAACGCAAAAGCCTTTGTCCGGTCTCGCAATTGCTCAGGCTGGGATCTCATGGAGCTCCTTCATCGAAACAAATCGCCCAATGGCCCGATCACCCAATCGCTCAATCTCTACCGATCAATCTCCCCTAAAACAATGTCGATACTGCCGATGGCCGCAACCACATCCGCTAGCAACCGCCCCTCGCACATCGATGGCAGGGTCTGCAAATTAGCAAAGCAAGCCGACCGCATATGCACCCGATACGGCTTAGCAGTCCCATCGCTGACGATGTAGTACCCCATCTCTCCGCGCGGCGACTCGACCGCCTGATAAACCTCGCCCGCCGGCACCGCAAATCCCTCGGTAATAATCTTGAAGTGATAAATGAGCGACTCCATCTGAGTCTTCATCTTCTCCCGGTCGGGCAATACCACCTGCGGCGCATCCGCCTTAATCGGCCCCTCCGGCATCCCTTCCACAGCCTGCCGCACAATCCCAATCGACTCGCGCAACTCCTGCACCCGGCACATATATCGCGCGAACACATCGCCCTCGGTCGATACCGGCACCTTGAACTGAAACTTTTCGTAGCTCGAATACGGCATATCGCGCCGCAAGTCGAGATCTACGCCGCTCCCGCGTAGCGTCGGGCCGGTCGCGCACAGCGCAATCGCATCTTCCGCCGTCATGCGCGCCACGCCTTTAGTCCGCATCAACCAAATCGGATTTCCCGTCAGCAGATTCTCGTACTCATCCACCTTCTCCGGAAAATATCCCGCGAAATCGCGCACGCGATCGAAAAATCCCAGCGGCGGCTCCAGCGCCAGCCCGCCCACGCGGAAATACGACGTCATCATGCGCTGCCCGCTGACCATCTCGAACATCTTCAGAATTTCTTCGCGCTCGCGGAAGCAATAAAGAAAAACTGTCATCGCGCCCAGGTCGAGCGCATGCGTGCCCAGCCACACCAGATGCGAGTTAATCCTGGTTAGCTCATTCAGCAAAACCCGCATCCACTGCGCCTTTGGCGGAATCTCCAGCCCCAGCAGCTTCTCCACGGCCAGCACGTAGCAAAGGTTGTTGGTCAGCGGGCACAGATAGTCGATCCGATCCGTAAGCGGCACAACTTGCTGGTAAAACTTCGCCTCGCAGGTCTTTTCGATCCCCGTGTGCAGAAATCCGATGTCCGGCATCATCCGGACGACAGTCTCGCCGTCAATCTCCAGCAGCACGCGCAGCACGCCGTGTGTCGACGGATGCTGCGGCCCCATGTTCAGGATCATCGTGCGATCCTGGCCGGGTTCCAGCACGGGAGTGGGCGTCAAATGGGCCATGAATAAATTGTGTAATTGGGAAATTTGGTAATCGGGTAATTTGCCATCGAATCCGCGCCAGCGGTTTTCAATTTCCCAATTACCAAATTACAAAATTACCGAATGCTCTACCGGTATCCCTCTACCGGATAATCCTTCCGCAGCGGATAGCCTTCCCAATCCTCCGGCATCAAAATCCGCCGCAAATACGGATGCCCAGTAAATCGAATCCCGAACAAATCAAAAACTTCCCGTTCAAAATAATTAGCCCCGGGCCACACCGGAGTGAGCGATTCCACCGCCGGACTCGAGCTGTTCAGCTTGACCTTCAGCCGCACACGCTCTTTTTTCGGGATCGACAACAAGTGATAAACAACTTCAAACCGCGGCTCCGCCGGATACCAATCGACGCAGGTAATGTCGGAGAGAAAATTAAACGGGCACGCCGGGTCTTCCTTCAACAAAACGCAGGCCTCGCGCAGCGAACCCCGCTCCACCGAAATCGTCATCTCGTCGCGATCGAATTTCACGCCTTCAATCGCAGCCGTATTCCATCCCGCAAGCCGCGCGACCGCCGGATGACTCTTCAACTGTTCCAGGTCAGTAATCGCAGGGACGAGGGGCATCAAAAATTGCCTCGTTTCGCTCCGGTTTCGCCCCAGTCCAGGACGCCTTTTTTCCACACGTAGAAGAAGCCAACGAGAAAAATCCCGATGTAAATCAACATCTCCCAGAGCCCGAAATGCCCTTCGTTGTTCGCTTTCAGCTGGCGCAGAGTCACGGCCCAGGGATAAATAAAGACCGCCTCCACGTCGAACAGAATGAAAAGCATCGCCACCAGGTAGAATTTCACCGAAAAACGCTCGCGCGAGTCGCCGACGGGCGTCATGCCGCATTCATAAGGAGACATTTTGGCGCGGGTAGGCTTCCTCTGCCCGATCAGCCACGAAAGCGTGACAATCGCGCCCGCAATCCCGCCCGCCAGAATCATGTGGATCAAAAAGGGGAGGTAGCGTGCGAAGTAATTGTCGGGCATAGGAGGAGGTATATATAATTCGCGCCAGAGACCGCTTAAACATTCTAGATTATGGGGTTGCTCGCGAGAGTGTCAAGCGAACGAAGGAACGAATTGAGTGATTTTGAGATCGGGTCATTGAGCGATCGAGAAAAATTAGTCAAGTTGGGAAACAGTGTTCTTTTCAATCGCCTAATGACTCAATCGCTCCATCTCTCAATGAAAAATTTCTTATGATTTTCGGCTTCAATACCGACGTCAAACACGGCGACACCATCTACCACGTGCAGAGTGAAGCGCGTGAAAACGAGCGGCTCTTGCAGACCCAGGTCTTCGTCCGCGGCCGTTGCATCGGCAAGAAGGCGACTTCGTACGCCGGAAAATCCGCCGAGATCCAATTCGGCGACGCGCAAAAAGAGCAGCAACTGCGCGAGCAGCACCGCCTCGTGCTCGACGCCATCCGGGAAGGGAAGCTCGACCAGGCTCTCGATAAACCCGAGCCCGAAGTGCTGGCGACGGTCAAAGAACTCGAGGTCCACTGGCTCAACGCCGAATCCGTCCATCTCGACCACAACCTGACCATGCAGCTTCGCGTTACTGAAGGAGACACCGCCGCAGCCGGCGCACGCCTCACCTTCCGCTTCGCCCGCCCCGGCGCCGCTCCGTTCTACACGCAAGCCGTAGCCGACTCCGGCGGCGCCGCCGAAATCAAGATCGAAGTAGAAGAAGCCATGCTGCCGGACGCGTCGCTGCTGGTCCAGGCCAACTTCGAAGGCCGCACCGCCACCAGAAAATTCGTCCTCCGCAAAGCCGACTAGCCGTCATCTTTTTTTGTTTGTCATCCTGAGCGGAGCGGGGCGGCGAGCAAAGCGAGTCGCCACGCGCAGTCGAAGGATCCCTACTCCCCCAACTGATGGCAGGCCGGTGAAGGCATTCTCTTAGTGCGGCGCGCTCAAGAGTTCTGAAGGCCGCTATCGGCCGTCCCCCCTTGCCAATACCCACCGCTTTCCGCAAACTGTTACCAATGACTCTCCAAATCAACGGCGAACAAAAAGACTTCAAATCACCGCTCACACTCGCCGCACTAGTCGAGTCCCTAGGCATGAAATCCGACCGCGTAGCCGTCGAACTCAACCGCGAAATCGCCCCGCGAGCCTCCTGGTCCGAAACCACACTAAAAGACGGCGACCGGCTAGAAATTGTCCACTTCGTTGGCGGAGGATCCATCACCGCGCTGTCATCCTGAGCAGCGGCAAAGCCGCTGCGAAGGACCCTACGTCGGTAAGCAGCGCCAGTGCCGCAGAAAAGATCACAGCAAATGTCTCACCCGCAGCGAAGCTTGTGCTCCGGAAAAGCCGGATCACAACCGCACACTCGAAGCCTCCCTGCCAGCACCAAAACCCTCAACAGCAGGAACCCGCTAAGTCACTCCTCCTCAGCATTTTCTGTGCAGAATCCACAACCTTTCATGCCTAAAATGTCTGAAAGTTTTTGATTTGAAGTCGTTTCGTGTGGGGAAGTACCTCAGTAACGTCGCGCCGATTACGAGCACCGTGCTACAAAGGCCTTATAGGCAAGCAGTTTCGGATCACGCAGCAGAACGGCAACGCGCACCCAGAAGGACGAACCTACGGAGGAATGCATGGTCGGTGAACTGGACCTTCTTAGTGAGTGGATTCCGGAGCAGATGCAGCCTGGTACCGTCTTCGTGCTCGAAAACGCCGGCGAGATCGGCGAAAAAGAAGATCCCTATTGGGCCGTGCTCGCCTGCCCATCCTGCGGCATGCTAGGCCTGATCACCCGCAAACAAATCAACGGCCTGATCCCAGTGATCTGCGGCTCCGAGCATTGCTCAGCCCAATTCTTCATCCGCGACGCCGAAGTAGTAGTCCGCAAACCGTTCTAGAAGATTTTGACCATGCGGCGCGGGCTCCTCGCCCGCGCACTTCAACCGCGCATCAATTCCGTAAACACCGACAGATCAATATTCCCGCCGCTGACGACGCACACGACTTTGCCCGATCCGCATTTTCCGCTGAGTCCGGCAGCAACCGCACAAGCGCCCGCACCTTCGGCGATCACGTGATTCCGCAGCGCGACGATCTTCATGGCCTGGCGAACCTCTTCGAGCGAGCACACGACTGCACCCACGAGCAGATGATGCGCAATCTCCCACATCCGCGGAAAAACCGACTTGCCGCCGCAGCCATCAACGAAACTTGCTTTCCACTCGGGAAAGTTTTGCGCCGCTCCCGCTGCCATCGAGCGAGCAAACGGAGCCGCAGTCTCCGGCTCTGAAGAAAATACTTTCGCTTTGCTACCGCGCTCTTTCAAAGCCGCAGCGATTCCGCACGACAATCCCCCGCCACCAAACGAAGCGACGACAGCATCGACATCAGGCAAGTCTTCTAAAATTTCCAGACCAGCCGAAGCGTTCCCAGCAATAAATTCATCATCTTCAAAAGGATGCACGAACGCCCCATCCATCGCCGGGTGCGCGCGCGCCGCCAGCGCCTTCCAGCAATCGTCGTACGATGCCTTCACGATTTCGCCACCGAGCCGCTTCACCGCATCAACCTTCGCCATCGGAGCCGCGTCGATCATCAGCACCTTGCACGGAACTCCCGCGCGCTTCGCCGCCAGCGCCACGCCCTGCGCGGCATTGCCTGCGCTCACCGTCCAAACTCCGCGCCGCCGCTGGTCTTCCGGCAGCAGGCGAACCGCGTTGTAAGCGCCGCGAATCTTGAATGATCCAATAGGCTGCAGGCACTCGAGTTTTAAATAGATCTCCGCAGGCCCGTCGTAATTCAGTCGAACCAGCGGCGTGCGAATCGCCGCTTCATAAACGTGCGCGCGCGCATCATCGATCATTCCGGCAGGAATGTCGCGCTGAATACCGGGTTTCGTTGCGACAACGTCAGTAGCCATAGTGGATTCGATGAGTGTCCAACGGCGTCATCCCGACAGCCCGCGTTTTTCTTCGCGGGCGGAGGGATCTCCCCGCAACTGCACCGTAAGGGAGATCCCTCGCTCCGCCTGAAAAGCGGCTACGCTCGGGATGACGCCATCACATTCTCTTAGTGACCACCTTCAACTCAATCGGCACCTGCTCCACAATCTCAATCCCAAACCCCTCCAGCGCCGCAACTTTCTTCGGACGATTGGTCAGCAGCCGAATCCGGCGCAGCCCGAGATCAGAAAGAATCTGCGCGCCGATCCCGATCTCGCGCTGAATCTGCCGTTCATCATAGAGAGCAGGCAGTGTACGCCCGCGATGGAAGCTAAGCGCATTCCGCTCCCCAACTTTTTCCACGGAGAATCCCTGCGAAGTCTGGTGCAAATAAATCACCGCGCCGCGCCCGTCTTCCGAAATTCGTCGCAGCGATCCTTCCAAAGTAGCGTGGCACTCGCAGCCAGTAGCGCCGAATACGTCCCCCATCAGGCAATGAGCATGCATGCGCACCAAAACCGGCGCTTCGCTATTCTCAATATCGCCGCGAATCATCGCCACATGCGACTCGCCGCCATCCACTTCGCTCTCATAGGCGATCATGCGGAACTCGCCAAACTTGGTCTCCACCAGCGCCTCGCCCACGCGATGCACATAGCGCTCGTGCTCCATGCGGTAGCGGATCAGCTCGGCCACCGTGAGCATCTTCATATTGTGTTCGCGGCAGAACGCGATCAGGTCGGGCACGCGCGCCATGCTGCCATCATCTTTCATGATTTCGCAGATGATTCCCGCCGGAACCATCCCCGCAAGCCGCGCCAGATCAACCGAAGCTTCCGTCTGTCCCGCCCGCACCAGCACGCCGCCTTTGCGCGCCCGCAGAGGAAACATATGTCCCGGACGCGCCAGGTCCGAAGGCTTGGTCGCCGGATCAATCGCCACCTGAATCGTGCGCGCCCGGTCGTGCGCCGAAATGCCGGTAGTCACGCCCTGGCGCGCGTCAATCGCCTCGCAGAATGCCGTGCCATATTGCGACGTGTTCTCCACCGTCATCGGCCCAATGCGCAGATGCTCCAGCCGCTCTTCCGTCATGGCCAGGCACACCAGCCCGCGGCCATGCTTCGCCATAAAGTTGATGGCATCAGGCGTAACCTTCTCCGCGGCAAGCGTAAGGTCGCCTTCGTTCTCGCGGTCCTCGTCGTCGACCACAACAATCATGCGGCCAGCGCGAATCTCTTCAATCGCATCCGGAACATCGGTAAACGGTGGCTGGGGGCTCATGGGTCGAATTTTACCAAGCCCATGTCACGGCGGTGTCAAAGATCACATTTCCGCTGGGCTCCGGGTGCCCCATTTCTCGCGCGCTCTTCGCTCGTTGCGCGAGAAGTGGGGGTTTTCCCCTGTGAGACGCCATGCCCCTATGGTGCGGTGGTGGTGCCGTCCCCTTTTGGGACGCGTAAGTTTTCCGGGGGTATCCCCCCTCCCCCCCCGAATCTTTCGAATCATCGAGTTAGCACGAAATTCCCGGCAAAATCCGTTGGTTAAAGGACTTAGATATCAAAATCCGTCAAACAAAGGACTTAGCGCCGCGGAATTTCGTGTTCTGCGGTTCGCTAGTGCCACGGCCTCAGCCATGATTGCGGAGTTTGCCTGTGGAAGACTAGGACATGCGTCACTATGGGCTGTGGAAAACGTGAATTTATTTGGAGCTTTGAAATCGTCAAGATGTTTGTGCCCAGTTTGGGGATCTCCCGTGTGGGCAGAGATGTGGTACATGCGGGGCGTTTACGCGTATTTGCGTTTGAGAAATCGGTAAACGTTCCGTCTGTCCCCGGTTTTCCCCCCGGTTTTCCCCGGTGTGGGCGGCGCCTGAAAGACTGGCGTCGCTCTGTGCTGCTGCTACTAGTTCGTGGCGAAGCTGTTCACACTCCTCGGGAGTGAAGATGGGCACCGTTGAATGGTAATTCAAGGACTCGATTAAAGCTGACCATACTTCGGTGATTGAAGCGGTGCCTTTCGGAACTGCTCCTGAGTTCCAACGCTGCGGGTTCTGCGACTTTCAAACCAACTTGCGAGACTGTCCACTTCCGGACTCGGGCAAACGAAACTGGACAAGCCATCTGAACGCTTTCGCGTCTTTCTTCTTGTGAATCATCTACTTACCTGATGGCCACAGGTTTGCAGTCGTGACGCTGGAGAGGTCCATCATGCAGACGGTATTGCGAAACGTGCGGTATGGGTTGCGGATGTTGGCGAAGAGTCCGGGCTTTACCGCGCTTGTGGTGCTGTCGTTGGCGCTCGGCATCGGGGCGAATACTGCCATCTTCAGCGCGATTAATGCGCTCATGCTGCGCACTTTGCCCGTACACGATCCGCAGGCGTTGTATCTGCTGCAGTGGTCGATGAAAACGATGCAGACCGATCCGTTTTTGAACGACCTCGAAGGCGACGAGTCGAAGGATCCGCGCACCGGAGGCGCAACCAGCTATTCGTTCTCGTATCCCGCGTATCGACAATTTCAAGACAAGAACACGGTGTTTAGCGATACGTTCGCATTTGCCGCGAACGAAGAGGAGACGAATCTGGGGCTGGCCGGAAGAGCCATTCCAGGCATCGCGCAAGGCGTCTCGGGGAATCTGTTCTCGGGGCTGGGCGTTTCGTCTGCGCTGGGACGAACGATTGTGCCTGACGACGACAGGGCTGCGGCGACTCCCGTCGCGGTGATTTCTTACGCCTTCTGGAGCACGCGGATGGGTAGTGATGTGGGCGCGATCGGGAGAACGATTTCAATCAATGGAACGCCGCTGACCATTGTCGGAGTCGCTCCTGCCGGATTTTCTGGCTTGGATCCGAGCGTGACTCCCGACTTGTGGATACCTTTAAGCGAGTATGCGCAGGAATGGAGAAAGACCAACCATTTCGGCGATCAGGAGCCTCCGCTGACGGCAAATAAAAGCTGGTGGGTTGGCGTGGTGGGCCGACTGAAGCCCGGCATCAGCAAAGCACAGGCGAGTGCACAGCTCAGCACGATCTTCGCGCAAAGCATAGCAGCCTACAATCCGAACCCACCCGAAGTCCCGCAATTGGAAGCCTTGAGCATGGCCAAGGGGCTGAATGGCATGAGAGCCCAGTTCTCACAGTCGGTTTTCCTGCTAATGGGGATGGTAGGACTGGTCCTGTTGATTGCATGTTCGAATGTTGCCGGATTGCTCTTGGCTCGCGCATCGTCACGGCAGCGGGAGATTGGCCTCCGCATAGGCCTGGGCGCGACGAAAGCGAGAGTTGCCGGCCAGTTGCTGACCGAGAGCATCATGCTGGGAATTTTAGGAGGCGGCGCGGCGCTTCTGGTCGCCCGTTGGGCGAGTGAGTTGCTGGTGGGCCTGCTTGCGAGCGGAGGGAATCCGGTACAACTTTCTCTTCAACTCGATGGCCGCGTTCTCGCCTTCACCGCGGCGATATCGATTCTTAGCGGCATTGTGTTCGGTCTGGCGCCATCCTTGGCTTTGATTCGCACTCAGCCTTCGACCACGCTCAACCAGAGCAGCGCCACGACGACGATGACGGTAAAGAAATTCCGCTCCGGGAAAATTCTGGTGGGCGGGCAAGTTGCACTTTCACTGCTGTTATTGATCTCGGCTGGAGTTCTGCTGCGAACTTTAGAAGCGCTCCAGCATCTGAATCTTGGATTCGATCAACGAAGCATTTTGATGTTCACTGTGCGTCCCGGGCTGAATGGATACAGCGAACAACGTCTCGTCAACTATTACGACGAACTGGAGCGCCGGGTGAGGGCGATTCCCGGAGTGCGTTCCGCCGCATTTGCCCAGCGAAATCCCATCGGCGAGGGTGGCATGATCACGATGATCGAGGTTCCAGGCTATACGGCCGCCGGAAAGCGCGTGACCGCGTATCAGCATGTGGTTTCTCCGGGATATTTCGACACCATGAAGATCCCTGTGACCGGGCGCGCGCTGGGAGTGCAGGACACAGCCACCGCGCCCGTGAAGGTGGTGGTCAACCAGGCGTTCGCGAAGAAATATTTCCATGGCGACAATCCGCTGGGGCACGAGGTGCAGTTTGGCACCCACGTGGAGCCGAGACTAACTGAGATCGTGGGTGTGGCACAGGATGTGAAATATGAGAGCGTTCGCGATGATGCTCCTCCGACTGTATACGTGGCTTACACACAGACCCGGAGCGTTTCACCGTTCATCACGTACGAACTTAGGATCGCAGGGGACAAGAGCGCCATCACCCGCTCAATCGAGCGGGAAGCGCTCGCGACCGATCCTGCCGTACCGGTGGTGAATATACGCACAGAGGATGAGGTGCTGCGGCAGGTGCTTTTCCTGGAACGGACATTGGCATTTCTAAGCTTTGCCTTTGGAGCGCTGGCGCTGGCGTTGGCCTGTGTCGGGATTTACGGCACGATCGCCTACACGGTCGCTCAGCGGACGAAGGAACTCGGCATCCGCATGGCGCTGGGAGCGGAACGAGCGAAGATCCTCAGAATGGTGTTACGCGAAACTCTTGTGGTGGTGGGCGCCGGGCTGATCGTCGGTCTGCCGCTGGCAATCCTGGGCACGCGCATGTTGACAGCTCAACTTTACGGATTGTCGCCACATGATCCGCTGACTCTTGTCATCGCGATTCTGGCAATCAGTACCGTTACAATCGCGGCGGGTTTCGTGCCGGCGCGGCGGGCGTCGCGAGTGGATCCCATGAAGGCTCTGCGGTACGAGTAACTTGTTCTGCGATCGGAATGACGCTGGCAATTGCGTGTCGGACCGCTTGAATTTCCGATTCTGTAAAGCAGCTAAGTTTGAAAAGTGATTTCTTGCCTTTGCGTCGAGCTTTCACTCGAATGCTGCATCCGCTGGATTACGCTCACCTTCTTTCACTTCCCCTGAAAAATGAGTTCGCGTTTTGTAAAGGCACGGCGAATTTTGTCCGGCTGTTATGTTGTGCGGTCTAAAATCCGCGTGCTTTTACACACAAGCCGACTCCACTTCTGGACAGACAAAGAACCGGGACAGACGGAACGTTTCCGGTTTCTCAGACGAAACTACGCGCAAACGCCTGTCCGTTCCCACACCCTTGCCCCCACAACTCCGCCCAACCGGCGAGCTCCACGACTTCGGTACAAACATCTCGATAATCCAGACTCCCAAAAATTCGCGTTTTCCACAGCCCATTGTGACGCATGTCCTAGTCTTCCACAGGCAAACTACGCAATCATGGCTGAGGCCGTGATACTCGCGAAGCGCAGAACACAAAATTCTGCGGCGCTAAGTCCTTTGTTTGACGGATTTTAGTAATCTAAGTCCTTTAGCCAACGGATTTTGCCGGGAATTTCGTGCTAACTCGCTGATTCCAAAGATTCGGGGGGGAGGGGGGATACCCCCAAAACTTACCATCGACTGACGCGGGTCGCGGTTCACAACGATAGTGACAAGGGCCGGCCAACCGGCCTATTTGATCCGCAAGTTGGAGAAGTAAGCTTCGGTGTCGGAGCCGGCCCAGAGGGCGACGCGGCCGTGGCTTTCGCCGAGTTTCAGGTCATTGACGATCAGGCAGGGCTGGGCGACGTTGTTTACGTAGAGCCGGGCCTTCGTGCCCGAGACGACTACTTTGAGTTTCGTCCAGGCTTTTTCTTCGATGTCGACGTAGGACTCGTAGACTCCCGGGTTCTCCTGACGCAGGCGCGACCAGGGATAATCGGGAAACGACGAATACTGCGTGGAGTGGTTGCGGCGGAGTTGATCGTCGGAGCGCCCGTTGGTGAATCGCAGATAGACGTTCTCGAATTTGACGTTCTCGAATTTGGCGTCTTCGGATTTATCGTTCTCGAATTCGGCATTTTCGGATTTAGCAGTGTTGCTGTCGCCCTGAATGCGAAATGCGATGCCAATGAATCCGCGGCTCTGGCTATTCGAGCCCTGCCGCGGCATGCCGACGAGATCGACTTCGATGGTGCCATCGGCAAAGTCAACGCCGTTGACAATCGCAAGAGTTTCGCCACCAGAGGGTCCGCCCGCGGCCAGGGTTGAGTCGTCGGTGATCATGTGCAGCGCGCGCCGGCCGGAGTAGGTGACGATGTCGGCCTTCGCCTTGACTGCTTCCGTCTTCTCGGAAATGAATCTGATGTCCAGGCTGTCGAGCGAGTCGAGGGGCAGAGAGCGGATTGATTTAGCCGCTTCCTGAGCGTTGGCGGCGGATAGGATTGGCGAGCCGATGAAAACGACGAAGGCCGCGCAGAGAATTTTCGATACAGCTTTTTGTGTGATCAAGGTCGCTCCTTGTTCCACTACCAAATCGGTGCCGTCCGCTGAGCGGACTCGATGCTTTCCGCCTGCTGTTTCCCAGCACTTACGTGCTGGGCTAACGAATGCCGTCGCTTCGCGACTTAGGGAGCGGAAGCCAGGTTTTCTTTTGCGAGGGTAATTCCATAGTCGAGCCAGCCGGACTCGATACGATTTTGTGTTCGCTCTTTTAAGTACTGCATGGCCTTGATGCGGACGTTCAACGCGGAAATGTTTTTCGGATCGGCGGCGAGAACGACATCGGTGAGATGAAGTGCCTCGACCGGTTGACCACCGTCGATTTTCTGCTGCGCAAGTTTGGCCAGCGGCTCGGGACCTCCCGCAAGCTTGACCAGATCGGGATATACCGACGATGGCGGAAGGTCATACATCGACGTGGGATTTCCGTCGTACCAGCCGGCATATCCGTCGTAGATTCCGCGCACCGACCAACTGACGCGGCCAAAAATTTGCGTCAGGTCGTACTCCGGCGGGAGCTTGATCTCCTGCATGAGCGTGAAAACGTCTTTGCCGGCGTTCATTCCTTTCACAGTTTCATCGTGAACGTACTGGATTGCGTTGCGGTAACGGGTAAGCCGCCGGGTGATCTCGGCGTTGCCGACGATTGGGTCGCCGTGGCCGTTGAGGGCGATTTCTGGTTTGAGCGCGATGACGGTGTCGAGAGACTTGATCCAGTCGAGCGCCCAGCGCGGCTTTGTACCTCGAATGGCATAGAGATTGGGGAATGAGTTCGGCTCAGGAGTTGTGATGCCGAAGTAGTTGTCGCCGATGAATGCGGCTTTGTACTTCGGAATCCAGACGGTGAGATGGTCGGGCGTTTCGCCTGGAGTGCTGAACAGATCGAACTCGACTCCACCGAGTGAGAACTTGTAGCTTTCGTCGAACAGAATCGTAGGTTCGATTTTGCCGCCGAAATTTCCTGCCCACGGACTTACGGGCCCGGCAGCGCGGTTGAAGGCTGCGGCGTTGCGGGGAGCGAAAAAACCTTCGAGCCTTGTGACGTAATGTACGAACTCGACGTAGTTTCTCTGCGCGATGATCTGCGTTCCGGGCTGCTTCCAGAGAGAGATTCCGCCGATATGGTCGGCGTGCGCGTGGGTAAGGATGATGTACTTGATTGGTCCGTGAGGTTCGCTGTCCAGGATCTTTTTGACTTCGGCCGCGATATCAGCGATCGCGGTGTCGATGAGAACATCTCCGGCCGGAGTCTTTACGAGATAGACGTTGCCCGTGGCGGGAACCATGGAGATTGCGTCGTTGATCTTGACTGGTTTTTCGTCGTTTTTTTCATTTTGGGCGAGAGCGGTCAAGGCCAGAACGATTCCGAGAGATAGGTTCAGGAAGACGCGAATGATTTGGTGCATGCGTTTCTCCGTCGGCTTATGAGACGAAAGCGGGGACGAGTCGGTAGCGCTATGGATGCTGATGGGGTGAAGACCTTACGAAGTTATGCGAACAGCTTCAATGCAGTGGTGAGCGTAAGTAGCCCACCCTGTCGCCAAAAGCGCGACGAGGTGGAGCAACCTCCTTTTGAGTTGTGGCGAAACTCAAGGAGTTCTGATTCTGTAAAGCGGTGGAGACTGGTGAACTCTCGGTCCTCTTCTTTTGTGGATCGGGACGCAGGATCGGTCCCCACCCTGTTGCAAGAGTCGCGACTGGGGTGGGGCACCCGAATCACTCCGACCTGATCTATTCGAGCAGCGTGTTTAGCGGACCGGAGAGTTTTGCTTCGAGTTCGTGATCTGCCTCACCGATTTCTTTCAACAACATTTGCATCGTGGTTTGGAATGCGCGCTTGAGTTCTGCGGGCTCGAGTGAACGCGGGACGCAGGCGGCTGCTGCGGCGCGTTCGGAGGAGGGAAGGTCGTCGAGGCCGCGTCCCTGGTGGGCGGTGACGTCGCAGCGCAGGCAGACGAGTTCGAAGACGTGATTGCGCATGCCGCTCAACATGTATTCGGTTTGGAGAAGGCGAGTGCGGGCGAGGCTGGAGCGGACATGCAGGGCATAAAGCCACGCCATGCCGATCAGGGCATGAGCTTCGGGCGGAGGCGACGGGCGCGGCGGGTTCGCGTTGCCGAAGATGAGCTGGAAGTTCGGACCAATGGCGCCGAAATCGGCGGCGCTCCAGAAGGCGAGGTCGACCTGCAGCGTGTTTTCGAGGAGGAAGACGCGGAAGAGCGTGGACCCGCGCATGACGTCGATGTGCGCGACGGCGTGGTGGCGCTCGTAGAGGCGCGTAGTCCATTCGGCCACGACGTGTTGGTACGAGGTGTCAGGTTTCACACAAAGGGCGAGGTCGACATCGGACCAGCGATCGAGACTGGACGTAGCGGCCGAGCCGGTGTGAGCGGCGCCGCTGAGGCTGGCGTCATGCTGGGCGGCGGAGACAAGTTCATGGCGCAGCTGTTCTCGTTCTTCGGGAGTGAATATGGGCACGCGGGAATGGTAATTGAAGAATGGTGCCTTATGGCAAAAAGCGTGTCATAGCGCTTGAACTCTTCAGGACCGAGTCTGGCGTTATCTCCGGTAAGATTTCGGGATGGCTCCTACGCTTGATGATCTGCGGCGATATGCGGTGGCGCGCAGTTTGTTTCCTCCGACAACTCTGAAGCGCGCGTTGCATGAGATGGGATTCGTGCAGGCGGATCCGATTCGGGCGCCGGCGCGGGCGCAGGATTTGATCCTGCGGCATCGGGTGAAGAGTTATCGCGCTGGAGATTTGGAGCGGCAGTACGCGAAGCTCGGCGTGCACGAAGATTTCTTCATTAATTACGGATTCGTGACCAGCGAACTGCAGGCACTGATGCATCCGCGCGTGAAGAGCCGGGTGCCGGCTGAAGGGTGCCTGCCCGTTCCGGGGCGCAGGAAAAAGCGTGCTGAGTTACTGCTCGAGTTTGTGCGAGAGCGAGGGATCGTCCATCCGCAGCAGGTGGACAAGCATTTTGCGCATGGGAGGGTGACAAATTATTGGGGCGGAAAATCGAACGCGACCACGCATTTGCTGGATGCGATGCACTATCAAGGCTTGCTGCGGGTGGTGCGGCGCGAGGGCGGGATTCGGCTGTACAGCGTGCATCAGCATGGAGCGGGGCCGGTCGACAAAGCCGAGCGGCAGATGCGGCTGGATGCGCTGATCGATGCCGCGATTCATGTGTATGCGCCGGTGCCGGAGGTGAACCTGCGATATCTGGTGCGGCGCATGCGCTACGCGGCTCCGCAGTGGGAAAGGGAACTGACCGCGGCGCTGAAGCGCTCGCAGGCACGTTTGGCGCATGCGGAAGTGGAAGGTGTTATTTGGTATTGGCCTGACGGTGAAGATCCCGTGCGGAGCGAGACACAGGATGCGGTGCGGCTGCTGGCGCCGTTTGATCCCGTAGTGTGGGATCGCGAGCGCTTCGAGCTGTTCTGGGGCTGGGAGTACCGGTTTGAGGCTTATACGCCGTTGGCAAAGCGCGTGCGCGGATATTATGCGATGCCGCTACTGTGGCGCGAGCGGGTGATCGGGTGGGCGAATCTGGCTGTCACGGACGGACAGTTGAAAGCGGACGTGGGTTATGTGGATTCGAGTCCGCCGCGGGAAGCGGTGTATGCGCGCGGGTTAGAGGAAGAGCTGGAGCGGATGAGGGAGTTCTTGGGACTAGACAGTGGCGTCCGCTGAAGCCGACTCGGGGACTCTTTTTCGCTGCTTTCCCGCCACTTACGTGGCGGGCTAATGAATGGCGTCGCTTCGCGACTTATATATTCATCAAGCTGCCAGTTCCGCCTCGGCGCCACGGAATAGGGCGCGCAGGGCGCGGACGATAAAGCGCGCCAGCAGAATGATAATCGCGACGAAGATCAGAGCCAGACTTCCTGCGACATAGGGATGACGGGTTGCGAGCCAGGTCAAACCGATCGCCACGGCATCTTCCACCAGGCTCAACGTGATGTTCGAGACCGGCTCGGGCGAGGGCGTGACGGCGGCTCGGGCGGCGGTTTTGCCTCCGTGGGCGGCGAAGGCTACGGCGGCGCCGAGCAAGGTAGCCAGCAACTGCTTCTCCGGAGAAAGCTGGCTGGTGGCCTGATAGGCGAGCAGTCCTGCGACAGGTACGCGGATGAAGGTGTGCAGGGCGTTCCAGAGCAGATCGAAGGCGGGAATCTTATCGGCGAAGAATTCCACGAAAAACAGAGCGGCACTGACTGCGATTACGGGCCAGCCGGCGAGAAGATGCAATCCGGGCGGCAGAGGCAAATGCCCAAATCTGGCGGCCAGACCCAGCACCGCAACTGTCGCGTAGAGATTCAATCCCGCAGCAAAGCCGATGGCGGCGAGCAGGGCGAACAGTTCGCTGGGCGGAATTTTCAGGACGTCGGGCATGAAGAGGGTGTTGGGTTTTGGGTCTTAGGTCTTAGGTGTTAGGCATTGGGTGGCTGGGTTTTCTGGACTGATGGATTGAGTAACGGGGAATCCCTCATTCGATTTCCGAAGACCCAGCACCTAAGCCCCAACACCAAAAAAACAGGCCGCTCACCCGAGCGGCCCTGAAAACAATTCCTGACGCTTGCCCTTTAGAGAGTTGACTCAATCTCGAAGCCCCAGGCCTCGAGCAATGGCTCGGGAATGTACTTCGAGTTTTTATTCCGACGCGCCCACTCGCGCAGGCGGGTCGACCGCAGGTACTGATCGGGCGAAAGCTTGTACTCGCGTACAACCTGTTCGAATTCGGTGATGGTCGGGGTGATCGGCCCGATCGGCTCGGGCTTGCCCCAGTTCGGATTTCCGCGTCGCTTTGCCATGAAAAATGCCTTTCTACAAATGGGGGTTAACTATATGCTCCAGTTCTTCACTCTCTACTAATAAGATTCGCGGCACTGGCTGGCGGATGCAACAACACACCCCAGCCCCGCCCCGGCAGATCACCTCTGCCAGACTGCCACAGCGAAGCCCAAAAAACTGAATCGGAGACTTCACATCTTAGCTTCGCTTTTACCAGAAAGTCAACGAAATTTTGGGTTCGCTTCCTCCATGAGTGATTCCCAAATATATGTAAATAAGATACTTATTAGCCCATTCAGGTTAGCCGCCAAGGCATACCCTTTACGGATAGAGAACGTCGGCCCGGCTGTTTCGTGCGGGTAAAATCCTGTTTGGGCGCGGCCAGGAGTATGCAAGTCCTTGCAGGTTACGCTGGTAATCGCAACACCCGGTGAACTCGTTGAACCTTCTCACCGATGCACATAGAGTTTAGGCAGGGAGCTGAAAGGTGCGGTCCCCCACAGTTTTTGCCGGGGGATATTTGTCTTTTCGCGGGCGTCCCCTGAGCCTCATCAGGAGCCAGGCCGGGTATGAGTTTGAAAGCATTACTGCTGTGTTCGGATGAAAAGATTGTTCGGGTTCTGCGCCGAACCCTGGGCGATCTCGACATCGCTGTTGAACTCTGCTCCGACTCCGACACCGCACTGCGCAAGCTGACGCGCCAGCGCTACGAGGCGATCATTGCCGACTGCGCCGACGACGGCGCGGCTGATGTGCTGCGCAGCGCGCGCACCGCGCCCTGCAACAAGCAAGCAGTCGCCGTGGCGATCGTAGAACCGGTAATCGGGCTTAAAGCGGTATTCGACCTCGGAGCACACTTCGTGTTGTACCGGCCGGTCTCGAGCGAGCGGGCCAAATCCAGCTTCCGCGCCGCGCGGGCTCTCATGAAGAGCGAGCGCCGGCGGAATGCGCGGGTCAGCGTACAGATTTCCGTGGTCATGCGCAACCTGGATGGCGCGCCTAATATCGGAGTCACGACCGTCGATCTGAGCGAAGGTGGCATGGCGATCCATCTGCCCAAAGGCAAACGCCTCTCCGGTCGATTCCAGATCGCCTTCACCTTGCCCGGAACATCAACCAATCTTGAGCTGCCCGCCGAGTTTGCGTGGGAGGGAAACGGCGCCCAGGCTGGATTGCGCTTCCAGCAGATTTCTCCGGAAGCCACGCGGCAACTGCGCGAGTGGCTGAAGCAGAACTCACCCGACGCCGAGCAGGATGATCCGCCGATTCGCTGCCAATTGACCGATCTCAGCCTGGGCGGCTGCTATCTCGAGATTTCCTCGCCGTTTCCGGTTTCGAGCCGCGTGACTCTTTCCATGCGCGCCGCGGACGTTGAAGTGCGAGCGCAGGGGATTGTGCGCGTGATGCATCCCGACAAGGGCATGGGAGTTGAATTTACGCAGGCCACGACCGAGCATCGTGCGGCCCTTGAAAAATTTCTGGCAACTCTCACCGAGAACCGCACGCTCTCTCCCGAGTTGTTGGTTGAGCCCGAAGGTCTGGAGTCTGACAAACCGAAAGCAAGGCGGCCGGCGTCGGCCTCAGATGATCCGCTGCTGGAGTTGTTTTACGGCGAAACTCTTTCCACCGAATCCTTTCATGAAGCGTTACGCAAGCAGAGAGCGCCGCAATCGACCGCCGCCCGCGCGTAACCGGCCAACACCTTTTCACCACGTCAATGCGGGAGCGATTTCGGATTCGGCCAGAAACGGTTTTACTGACTCGTAATAGGTGTGCAGTGCGGGCACCGACACCAGTTCGCGTTCGGGGTAACGCAGTGCAGTGAGTTTTCAGCCGAAGACGCATCCGGTATCGATGTTGATGGTGCAGTTCAGCCACTCCAGCTCTGCAATCGGCGTATGCCCGTAAACGACCATTGCATTCGGGCAAGGGTTTCCCTTGCGTTGCGGACTTGAAATCTTCAAAAAGCGACACATTTACTTACACACTTTCACATTTCACCGCGGCAGCCCGGCGAGGGGGAATGACTCTGTGCGGTGACCACCGCTGGGGTTTGGCAGAAAACGCATCTCAAGCACGTCTCACCGCCCTCAAGTTGGGCACGCGAGCGAGAGCGGCCGCGTCCCTGCCATCCACCGAGACGGCTGCCCCGTTGGCTGAGAAGCGGTAGACGCGGGATGATGCCGGTCCGGTCACAGTGATGCCAGTCGAGCCGAAGTACTTAAAAAGGACAATCGCCGACCCGCTCGATGTGGGATTGGGAGTGGTCTTCATAATGACCGGGGCTGGCTTAGTCTTGGGCGCGGATGTTGTCGCTCGGAGTTGGGTCCTCGCCTGTCCGCAACACGGCATTGTCTTGTCCTCCATCTTCAAAGTAAGGTGGCGGGCCAACTTCTTTGGACGTTCCCCGTTCGAGCAGTATGGCTCCCGCCGATAGAGCTAGCCATAGGGTGAAGCGCTCGCGGATTGATTCTCCGACGAGATATGCGAACGGGGCAGCGGCCCAGAGACTCAGGCAATAGAAGCAATCGAGCAGCCGTCCCCAGAATCCATTTCCAATTTTCTTTCGGATGCGGACGATGATGTCCCAAGGCCCATCTTCCGCGGTGAGCAAGTGTGTGACCCTCCACACCGCGAGTACGCTGATGACGAGCCAATAAGTCCGCATACTTCGTTGTGACCTTCGCAGAGAATCTTATCCCGACTCAAGCCGAGAAGCGTGGCATTTTCTAGGTGAACTTCGATTTCTTATATGCGCCGGACACGGCGTCGCGCGCTGTCACATTTGCCTAGTTTGGGGTTGATCCTGAGCCTGCTAACACTTACCCGCTGACCACAACGTAGAGTGTCACATCAACCTGTCACAGGTGTGACAACCAGTCCCCATCACCGATCTCAGAAATCCCCGATTCCAGCCGCTATCCGGCGTATCCATAGTTGGCAGCTTGTTTGCTTTGCAAGCTACGCCGAGGCAGATCGGTAGCCGATGAGCGATTACAAAGTCCTGGCAGAAGTGGGGCAGTCTCTGGTGAATGTGCTGTGGCAGCAGATTCAGGGTGATCCGGATTTGGTGGCGTTGATCAACAACCCCAACCTGATCTCGCTGGAGTCGCCCGCTGAGCACCAGGCGAACTCGAGCGATCCTTCGCTTCTGTCCGTTTATCTGTATCGCGTCACCGAAGATCCGTACCTGAAAAACCGCATCTCGGTAGAGGGCAACGGAGGCGCGGTGCGAAAGCCTCCGATGGCCCTGGATCTTTATTACCTGATCACGCCATTGCTGAAAGCGCCGCGTGACCAGCAAATCGTTCTCGGCAAGATCCTGCAAGTTTTCTATGACCATCCCACGTTGCAAGGAACAGACCTGGTGGGGAGCCTTCAGGCCTCCGGCAATCTTGTGCGCGCGGTGTTCAATACCGTGCCGCTTCAGGAAGTGTCATGGGTATGGCAGGCGTTGGAGACACCCTATCGCTTGTCGGTCACTTACACCGTGCGGGTCACGTTGCTTGATTCCACCGAAGAACAGCCGCAGCAGCGGGTACTGGTGCAGCGCAACAAATACGCGGGGATAGCGGACAACTAATGACGTTTCCAACACTGCAACCCGAGATCGTTGAAGTCAAGCTGCAATTCGCGGTGCAGTTGCGCGATGGCTACACCGACTCCGACCAATTGCTGGGCAAGGTGACGGTTGCATCGGGACCAGCGCTGGGGGAGCAGAAAGACTCGAGCGGCACGTTCTTGTTTTATGACTTGAAGGCGGGAGCACAGGTGCTCACCGTGACGAGCGCTCCAGAGACGCCCTACTACTTGCCGGCGCAAGTCGCCGTCACGGTGCCGATGCCCGCTCCCTTGTGGCCGGCTTTTCCGGATATCACTGCGGCGGACCCAACGCTGCCCTTGAGCGATGCAGGACAGAAGCCGGCTTACAAGGCACAGCGCCAGGCCGCCACGTTATTGCCTACGACGGCCTATCCGTTTTCGAGCGGAGCGACGCTGATCCGGGGAACGGTATTGCACAACCAGCAGCCGGTTGCTGCGGCGAAGGTGCGGCAAGCGGGAGGAACCGATCCCAGTTACACCACCGGAGCGGACGGAGCGTTTGTTTTGTATTTGTCGAATCCGCCGGCACTGCCATTGCCGGTCACGGTAAGCGCGCAACACGCCGCGTTGGGAAGTGCGAATGGCAATGTCACTGTGCTGCGGGGACTCACTGTTTCGCTGACGATTCAGATGTGACGCAAGTTGGAGCAAAGATCGAAGGAGGAGAAACATGCCGGAATATCTCTATCCAGGCGTATACGTCGAAGAACTTGACACCGGGAACAAGCCGATCGAAGGGGTTTCGACCAGTACGGTCGGATTTTTAGGCATCGCGGAACGCGGTCCCCTCACGCCGACTTTGCTTACCAGCTTCAGCGAATACCAACGTACCTTTGGCAGCTACGTCAAGGATGCCGATGGGACCGACCACTATCTGGCGTATGGAGTGGAAGGGTTTTTCCAGAACGGCGGGTTGCGTTGCTTCGTGCAGCGGGTTGTGCACATGGATACGGTAAACCCGGGGAACTCGGCACAACCGGCTTCTGGCTCCGCTGGTGGCATGAGCATCAGCGCAGCCGGCCCGGGAGTATGGGGCAACCACATCGCCTATCAGATCAGCAACGCGGGGTTAAATGATCCCAGCCTGTTCCGGCTTACGGTGTTGTATTGGACGGACCCTCCGCCCGCAGACTTGATTTCGAATCCGACCCTGACTGAAGTGTTCGACAACCTGTCGGCCACGCCGAGCGCCAGCACGTTCTACGAGAGCGAGATCAACGGCGTCTCGAATTTGATCGCGGTGAAACAGACTGCAGGAGGCAGGCCGGCGAATAATCCTGGCGCGGCGGTATTGAATGGCGCCGGTATTCCAATCCAACTCACCCTGGGCAGCGAGGGCAAAAGCAACATTTATGTGGGCGCGACCGGTGGGCTGGCGCCCGCCACGGCCCTGACGGCTGGCGGGACATTGACGCTTACTGCGGGTGCGGCGACCGTAACTTTTACCGTCAATGCTGCCGCCGTACCGCCGTTGGCGACGGCGAATGATCTGATTACTGCTATCAGTGGGGATGCCGTTGTCGGCGTCAAGGCCTCGCTTGATGGTGGCGGGCATTTGAGCATTCAGGATCCGGCGGGGCGCGGAAATCTGGTGGTAAGCGGCACGCTGGCGGCGGCCGGTGCCGGGAACCTGGGAGCATTTACTCCTGCCCAGGTCAAACTTTCGCAGGCTGACTTTCAGGGCAATGATATCGATCCCGCCCACAAAACCGGCTTGCTCGCTTTGGGCGACGTGGATGAAATATCACTCCTGTGCTGTCCGGACGAGTACTACTTCGGTCCCGGCAATTTCGCCATCGCGGGTATGTTGAAGGTGCAGTGCGAAACCCAGAAGGACCGGTTCGCCATTCTGCAAGCGCCGGTCAACGCTCGTCCCGACCAGACGAATCTGCCGTCGGTGAACTCCAAGTACGCAGCCTACTACTTCCCCTGGCTTGTCGTGACCAATCCGAATACCGGCGTGGATCTGCTGGTCCCGCCGGGCGCACACGTGGCAGGAATCTACGCGCGCAGCGACACGCTCTACGGAGTGCAGAAGGACCCAGCCAACGAAGTGATCAACGGTATTGCTCAACTCCAGTTGCCCATCAACAACCAGCAGCAGGCCATCCTAAATCCGCCGGGAGTAAATTGCCTGCGTTATTTCAAGGGCTCGGGGAACCTGGTCTGGGGCGGACGAACGACCAGCACCGACCCCGACTGGAAATACATTAACGTGCGCCGCATTTTCATTTTCGTGGAAACATCCATCCAGCGTGGAACGCAGTGGGTGGTCTTCGAAATCAATGCCGACCCGACATGGCGAAAAGTCGTGCGTGTCATCGAAGACTTCCTCAGCAGCTTGTGGCGAGACGGGATGCTGCAGGGCGCGACGAAGGAAGAAGCGTTCTTCGTGAAGTGCGACCGCACCACCATGACGCAATACGACATAGACAACGGGCGGCTGATTTGCGTGATCGGAATCGCTCCCGTCAAACCCGCGGAGTTTGTGATCTTCCGCATCGGCCAGTGGTATGGCGGCGCGGACGTAACAGAACAATAGGAGGCGATACATGGCATCAGGAACGCGGATAGATCCCTACGGCCAATTTAACTTCCTGGTCGATATTGACGGAGTGACGGTTGCCGGCTTCAGCGAGGCAAGCGGTTTGACTTCCGATACCAATGTGATCGAGTACCGCGAGGGCATGGAGAACCTTCCGGCAACCACGCGCAAGCTACCTGGGTTGATCAAGGTCACCAATATCGTTCTCAAACGGGGATACACCAGTGATGTTTCCCTGTGGACGTGGCGGCAGACCGTTCTGGATGGCAAAGTCAAACGTACCAGCGGCTCGATCACACTGCTGGACGATGCGCGAAAACCGGTCCTTAGCTGGACGTTTACTCAGGGATGGCCGGGAAAACTGGAAGGACCGAGCCTAAACGGCAAGACCAGCGAGGTTGCGGTTGAGGTCCTGGAAATCGTGCACGAGGGATTGTCCGTGAAGGTGTTGTCGTAAGGGGACTTTATCTCTACTTATCTCACTCCCGGCGTGTATCGCACTCCGCAGGTTGCGCCGCAACTTGGGATGCAATTGGTGCGCACCGACATCGCTGGGTTTGTGGGAGTGGCGGAGCGCGGTCCCTTACCGGAGGACTTTGCTCCGGAGAAATTCGACGGCACCCAGGCGATAGTCAAAGTCAACAGCTGGCGGGAATTCGTTACCACGTTTGGAAGCTTCCGCGAATATGGCTATCTGGCTTACGCCGTACGCGCGTTTTTTGAGAATGGCGGGGATCAATGTTACTGCGCCCGCATTGCGGCAACAACTGCCGCTGACCCGGCGCAGCGTCCTGCGAAGGCCCTTTTCTCTCTTCCCTCCGGCGCAGCCATTCCGGTTGGAACAATCCATCAACTGGTGAATCCCTTTCAGTTTTCCCTCACGGCTCTTGCAGCGGGAAACTATTCGGCGAAAGCCGATGATCTGCTGCTGATCAGCGGCGGCGGTGTGACGCAATTCACCCACGTTGCGTGCGTGCTCGCAAGTCGCCAAATCCTGCTGACCAATCAAGTCGATCCGCAAATTGCCTCTGGCGCCAGCGTTTCCTATTTCCCTTCAGCGTGCGTGATCAGTGCCGCCAGCCGGGGGAACTGGGGAAATATTATTCGCATCGAGATTGTGCCCTACGATGCGACTACGTTCGGCCTGCGCGCGACCGTGGATCTGGGGCCGAACACTCCACCAAGCGAAGAAGAATATTACCGCACGCTGTCACTTGTGCCCGGCAGCTACAACTACGCGCCGAATGTGCTCGCAACCCAATCAAATTTGATTCGGATGGAAGTGGGCTCCGGGCCGATTGCTCTGCCGCAGCCGCCGAGTTCGTTGTCCACCGGAGTGGTTTACCTACAGGGCGGGCGCGATGGCCTGGCAGCAATCTCTTTGCGCGATTTCAGCGGCGGCCCAACTGATTTACGCGGACTGCGGCTACTGGAACAAATTGACGAAATTGCGATGATTGCGGTACCGGATGCGATGTTCGAAGCACCGGATGTATTGCAGGCACCGGCTCCCCAGCCCGACCCTTGCGTGCAGGCGACGAACGCGACGCCCAATCCAGTCGCCGACGATCCGACAGCTGTACTTACTGCGCTTACGCCGGGGCAGACCATCCAACTTCAGTTGGCGATGATTGATCAGTGCCAGCGCCTGCGTTACCGCGTGGCCATCCTCGACACCCCTGACAAGTTGCAGATCAGCCAGGCGCAGAACTGGCCGAGCAGCCAGGGACTCGTGTTCTCGCCGCCGTCGCGCTTCGCGGCCATTTACTACCCCTGGATGATGGCGCCTGATGCGCTTGAACTTGCCGGTCGCACGCGCAGCGTGCCTCCTTCCGGCTACGTCGCCGGGGCCTATGCATTCAACGATCTAGCCTACGGCGTTCAGCGCCCGCCCGGGAACATCGAACTGCAATTTGTGGTGGACGTCCAGCGTGACATTTCCGATTTGCAACAGGCGGGGCTGAACCTGAACGACGTCAACGCAATCCGCGCATTTCCGGGGCGTGGAATCCGGGTATGGGGCGCGCGCTCCCTGGCAGAGCAAGGGGATGACGACTGGCGTTTCATCCACGTGCGCCGCCTGATGTCGGCGATCGAGGCCACGGTGGAGCGGTCGACTGGCTGGGTCGTGTTTCAGAGCAACACCGACGCGCTGCGGAAATCGCTCACGCATTCCCTCAACGTGCTGCTGCGAGGAATCTGGGCGAGAGGAGGCTTGAAGGGAAACCAGCCGCAGGAAGCGTACTACGTCAAGTGTGACGCGAAGAACAATCCGCAGACAGTGGTGGACCAGGGCCAGCTGATCTGTGAGATCGGAGTTGCGATCGCCGTACCGATGGAATTCTTGGTGTTCGAGATTCGTCAAGACGCCTCGGGCGCGCAGATTCTGGAGAACTGATCATGGCCAGCGGCTCGCTTCGAATCGATCCGGTAGGGGCATTCAACTTCTACATCACGCTAATTGACAGTTCCAACGTGCTGGGGACGGTGATTACGGCGGTGCTCAGTTACGCGGTGGCGGGCTTTTCCGAATGCAGCGGACTGGACGCAACGGTAGAAACCCTGGAGTACCGCGAGGGCGGAGAAAACACCTACGTGCATCACTTCGCGACCCGCGCGACACACTCCAACCTGACATTGCGTCACGGACTGATTTATCTCTACGACGACCTCTGGACCTGGCATTACAGCTGGGTGCAAGGCGTGGGCAAACGGAAAGACGGACTGATTGTGTTGATGGACGACGCTCGAAATGCCGCGAAGATTTGGAAATTCAAAGGTGGAATTCCGACGAAATGGGTTGGGCCTGCCCTGAATGCAAGTCAGAGCAGCGTGGCCTTCGAAGCGCTTGAGATCGCGCACCAGGGACTGGAAATGCAGCTCGGACAGTGAGGGAATCGGGTATGGCGGACGTACGAATCAATGAAGTGCACACCGATATCGAAGTGACCGAGAGCGTGGGCACGCTGAATCCGGCTGAGGTGAAGAAGCTGGTGGGCCTGGTTATGGCCCAACTGAGGGCGCAGCGAAGTCACGAAGAAATGCGCGCTCAGGACAACCGTTTGCAAAACAGCGCCTACGTTTCGGACCTGGCGGATTGAGATTGTTATGGCACTGGAGAGATTGACTATCCTTCCCGAGAACAGCGGCCCTATTCAGGCCCTGTTCAACCCGGAGCGCTACACCGTCAGCAAGAGTCTGCAGCTGGCGGAAGTGGCGATCCCCGGGCTTGATGCCCCGGTAGTGCAGTACATACGCGGACAGAACGAAAAAATCAGCATGGAGCTTTTCTTCGACACCACCGATGGCGGGATGGTGGACCCAGTGGTGGACGTGCGAACGAAGACAGCCCGGGTCTATCAGCTGGTCAAGGTGGACGGCGAGTTGCACGCGCCTCCGAGAGTGCAACTGGCGTGGGGCACAGGCGGGCAACTTACCAGCCACGGCGCCAGCATTTCTCCCTGGCTCGTGCTGGAAAGCCTGAGCGAAGAGTTCAACGTTTTCAGTCCGCACGGAGTTCCGTTGCGGGCGAAGCTGACAGTGAGTTTTCGCGAAGCCTGGCGAATCGATCAGCAACTCCAGGTTACGCCGCGGCATTCGAGCGATCGTACCACCCTGCATCGCGTGGTGCGGCGGGAGACGCTTTGCCAAATTGCCTACGAGCATTACAACGACCCCACGCAATGGCGGCTCATCGCCGATGCGAACAGTCTGGGCAATCCCCGGCTGCTTACACCGGGAGAAGTGCTGGTGATCCCCCCGAACCCCTCTTCGGTGAACAGCGCAACAGGAGGACGCTAACGTGGCGGCGGTTCCGCAAATTAATCAGGACATCTATGTCGGGCAGGATTTCTACGTTCCGGCCTTTCGCGTGCGGGTCCGCGGACAGGAGTTGCTACAGGCCGAGTACGACGTTCTCAACGTGACCTATACCGACAGCGATACCGAAATGGACTCCTTCGACCTGACCATCAACAACTGGGACCCGGATGGCAACGGCCCCGGCATGGGCTGGTTCAAATACAGCGATGGCCACCTGTTCGATCCCTGGCAGGAAATCGAGCTCTCGATGGGGTACTACAACAACGGGAACGACGAACTGGAAAGCATGCTGGTGGGCGAGATCGTGCGCATGACGCCGAACTTCGCCGAGTCGTCCTCCTCGACGTTGACCGTGCACTGCGTGAATCTGTTGCAGCGCTT
The DNA here is from genome assembly GCA_035501655.1 of Candidatus Solibacter sp. GTDB lineage: Bacteria > Acidobacteriota > Terriglobia > Terriglobales > Acidobacteriaceae > Sulfotelmatobacter. Next base: position 198,588 of record DATJVU010000029.1, on the reverse strand, counting down.
CCGGACGCAACAAATCACCAAGGATTATTTCAACAAGCAGGACTCTTTTATCGCCCGCGATCTGGTGCAGAGCATCGCGACCGACATTCGGAAGAAAATTCCTTCTCTGGATCTGCGGGTGGACGATCAGGAGATTTCGCAGAACCTCAGCGTTGAGCAACCCATCGCGCACCTGAATGTGCACCAGCAATACGCGGCAAATTTCCTCTATGCCCGCAGCCGCGAGATCGGATACGACATTTGGCTCGACGAAGACACGCAGGGCAGCCGGCGGGTGGTGACGTTTCACTACGCCCCCAGCAAGTACACGCTCAAGCCGACCTACATCCTTGAATGGGGCAAGTCGCTTGTCAGCCTGCAACCGTCGTTCGCGACTGGGAATTTGCCGGATCAGGTGATCGTTCGCTATTGGAATCCGAAAACCAAACAGAAGTTTGAAGGCAAAGCTACGCGGGCCGATCTGGCGCAGGACGGCGTGATTGATCCGAGTAAGGATTTCGGCGTGCAGCCGGGGCCGCTCTCGCAGAAAACTGATCTGGTTACGAATCTGGTCGTGCAGAGCGACGACGAGGCCAAGACCGCAGCCAAACGCAGGTTGCGCATCCTGATGCAGGGCCTGATCGAGTGCAAGGGAAAGACGGTCGGTCTGCCCAGCCTACGGTCGGGAAACAAGATCCAGGTTGCGGGGCTCGGGCGCTACAGCGGGCTCTACCACGTGACCAGTACCACCCACACGATGGGCGACGGCGGGTACACAACCGACTTTTCCGGGCGCATGGAGAGCGACCCAACCTAGCGAGGCGAAAGCAGCCCACGGAGGATCTCATGAGCCAGATCAATGGATTGGTAGTCGGACTAGTTACACAGGTGGACGTAGGGAAGATCAAGGTGAACTACCCCTGGCTCGACGAAAACCATGAGAGCGATTGGATCCGTATCGCGACTGCTATGGCAGGGAACAACCGGGGCTCGTGCTTCATGCCAGAAATAAAAGACGAAGTCCTGATCGGCTTCGACAAGGGGGACACCCGTACTCCCTACGTTGTGGGATTTCTCTGGAACGGAGTGGATGCGCCTCCCAGCCAAGATGTGCGCGACCGGCGGCTTATGTCAGTGAACGGGCATGGCATTCGCTTCCTGGATTCAACGCCATCCAACGGTGACATGGGTCACCTGGTCATACAAGACGCACACGGAAATGCCATCGCGATGTCGAACGGGAAGATCACCATCCGGGCGAAGGGAGTGCTGGAGATAGTCGCGCCCACGATTACGTTGAACGGGCGGGTGGTTGCGCCCAATGGGAACCCGATTTAGCTGAGCCTGAGACTGTCACATGCCAAACGTCGATATTGCGGTGGATGCGGACCTGCAGCAGTTGTTTGAGTTGCCGTCCTGCGTCGATATCACCCTGCCTTCGGCGAGCGGGCTATCGGTGCAATTGCCGACGGGGGGTGCGCTAACGGCCTTTGCCGACATCTCGAAGGGAATCCCCACCGATTGCTCGATGACGTTCAGCCTGATGCTGCAAATCGCCCCGTTTCTGGGCAGCATCGCGTGTCTGCTGAAAGTACTCAAACTGCTCAAGCCGCTGGTGGACATCATTCAGAACCTGCCGATGCCGCCGGTGGGAGCGCTTGTGGAATTTGGCGAGGCGGCGGCGGGACTCGCGCCATGCCTTCTCGTTCCAACTCCGGCCGCGATTATCCCTTTCATTTTGGATCTGCTCTGTCTGATTTTGAAAGTACTGAAGTGCTTTCTGGACCAGATGAAATCGCTGATCAAGGTCTTGGGCCCACTGACGCTGCAATTGAACGATGCGCAGCAGAGTGGGAATAGCGCCCTCGTATCAACGTTGCAGTGCGCGCAGCAGAACGCGCAAACCCAGGCCGGGCAAATCATGAATTCGCTGGGGCCGGTCGGGGTTCTACTTGAACTCGCCGGGCCATTGTTCGGAATCGCCGGTGTGCCGGCGATTACCCTGCCATCTTTGGGAAGCGCTTCCGACGTCGCGTCGCTACAGTCAACAGTTCAATCCATTGACGGCGTGGTAACGACGGTCCAGAGCGTGATTGATTCGCTGGGAGGCTGCCCGGCATGAGTGCGGCCAATGACATCATTGGTGTGGGCTGGAAGTTCCCCATTCGGGTGAACGCCAAGGGCGGGATCAGCCTCTCCAATGGTCCGGAGCGGGTCCAGGATGCGATCTGGATCATCCTCTCGACGTCGCTGGGCGAAAGAGTGATGCGAGAAACCTTTGGGGCCGGCGTGGATGACTATGTTTTTCAATCCAACAGCGACGCGGTTCGGGCACAGCTGGCGTCGGCCGTAAGTTCGGCCCTGGCGCGCTGGGAACCAAGAATTCAGAACGTGAACGTTTCGGTACAGGAAGGGACGGAGCCAAGCCAGGTCCTGATCGTTATCGATTATCAGATCAGCTCTACCAATGAATTGTTCAACCTGGTGTACCCGTTCTATTTGCAGGAGGGCGTGGGCTAAATGCCGTTGACCGACGTCAATCTCGACGACCGTACTTTTGAGAGCCTGTTCCAGGAACTGCAACGGCGAATTCCTGCCTACACGCCGGAATGGACGGATTACAACGATAGCGATCCCGGCATCACGCTGATGCAATTGTTCGCGTGGCTGGGCGAAATCATCATCTACCGGCTCAATCAGGTTCCGCAAAAGAATTATGTGAAGTTTTTGGAGTTGGTGGGCATTCCGCTGCTGGCGCCTGCTCCGGCCGTTGTAGAGCTGCAATTCACGCTGGTGAGCAAGGCGCCGGCCCAAATGGTTTCCGCCGGCACGCAGGTGGGAGTGTCGGCATCCTCCGGCGGACCGCCGATTGTGTTCGAGACCGATGCCGATCTTCTGGTCGCCGGGCTCACTTTGCAGTCGGTCCAGAGCTTTGATGGATCGCAATTTGCCGATTACACGGCGCCTAACCAGACCGACGCACCGCCGGGATATCCGCCTTTGAGCGTGAGGCCGCAACCGCAGGCTGCGCTCTATTTGGGTTTCGATCAACCCTTTCCCGCGGGCGTGAACCGAATCACGTTCCATGCGCTGCAACCGAACACCCCCGCTCCGGTGCAGAGCAAAACCGATCCCCTGATTTCGCCGTCGCCCCCGGTAGATGGATACTGGGAATATTGGGCAGGGCAGTGGAAACAGCTGCAAGTGCACACCGACACTACGATTGCACTTTCTCAGAGCGGGTTCGTAACCTTTCAGGCGCCGACTGACGCGCAGCCGCAGCAACTAGGGCTGCTTACCAAGCCCACCGACCCGGCACTGTTCTGGATCCGTTTTCGGATCCAGAGCATGATCGGGGCTGGCTATGAAAACGTTCCCACGCTCCAGGGCATTCTTCTCAACACGGTTTCTGCCACGAATGCCGTGACAGAAACCAACGAGCTGCTAGGGGCCTCGAACGGACGGCCCAACCAGACTTTCCAGCTTGCGAAATATCCCATCCTGCCGCTGCCAGGGGACTCTCCAACGATTATTGCGGTGGACGATGGCAACGGATACGCGGCCTGGAAGGAAGTCGAAGACTTTGATGGAGCGAGCCCGAAGTCGCAGGTTTACACCGTCAATCATTCCACCGGGCTGGTGAGCTTCGGAGACGGCCGCAATGGAGCCATCCCTCCGATGTTGCCGGGTAACGGCAGCAATCTGGACTCGGCGGCGCAAACCAACATCATGGCTCAGTCGTATCGCTGGGGAGGCGGATCGGCTGCGAACACCGGCGCGAACACTGTCACGACATTGCTCACCTCGCTTCCGAACATACAGGGAGTAACGAATCCTGTGCCGGCGCATGATGGCGCCGACGAAGAGACCATCGCGGAGGCACAAGTCCGCGCTCCCATGGTGTTGCGCAGCGCCAATCGCGCGGTCACTCCGGAAGACTTTGAATTTCTCGCCGAGCAAGCGCCCGGCGCTCAAGTGGCGAGAGCGAAGGCGTTTCCCCTGCTCAATCCGAACTTCCGCGTGCTGCGTTCAGCGGTCGATGGAAGTCCGCAACTGGAAGCGCCCGTGCCCGGTGCGGTCACAGTCTTCGTAATCCCGCAAAGTACGCAGGAGCCGCCCATCCCCAGCGCGAATACTCTGAAGGTAGTTGCGAACTACTTGCAGTCACACAGGCTCCTAACCTGTGAAGTTTTCGTGGCGCCGCCGCGGTACCGGCAGGTGCGAATTGAAGTCCAGGTCATCGCCGAGCCGACGGCCGATCTGGGATTTGTGGGCACCGCGGTGCGCAATCAGTTGTTGCAGTACTTCAACCCGCTTTCGCCGGGAGGAGTGAACGGCGATGGCTGGGAGTTCGGCGGGCCAATTTATTTTGCGGAAACCTATCGCAAAATTTTCGATGTGGACGGGGTCAACCTGATCACCGGCACGCTCAAGACATATGTGGACTCGGAGCTGCAGACGCCATGCACAGATATCCAGCTGTTGCCGGATGAAATTGTCTACTCAGTGGACCACGGAGTCACGGTCACATATTCATGATGAAGCTTCCACAAACCGGAACGTTCATCGAACTGGATCCGCATATCGGTTGGGAGGCGGCAATCGATCATCTGTCGCCCATTACTCCACCTGGTCTGGCGGTAGATTGTGTTCCGGGACAGCCAACCGCTTTTGCCAAGACGGCGTGCGGTCAACCGGTATGGCCGAAGGCGCTGGCCCGCCACGGATGCGAGGGCAAGTTGTTTGTTCTCGATGATGGCGTGAACCGGGTCAAGTCGATTGATCTTAAGCTGCAACGCGAATATGCGACCATCACAGGTTTTGGAGGCAGCGGGACGGATGCGCGACACTTCCGCAGACCGCAAGGGTTAGCCGTGCTTGAGGATGGATCCTTGGTTATTGCCGATACCGGACATCATCAGATCAAAATCTTCTCGCGATATCCCAACGCACTGCTGGCAGTCTGGGGTGACGGCAAATCGGGGAAAGCTCCTGGACAATTTCATTCACCGGGCAAAGTGGCCGCCGATCGTTGCGGCCTGATCTACATCGCTGACCGCGGGAATGGACGCATTCAACGGATCCAACGCGAAGGAAGACTGGAAGCGCCGATTACCGGGTTGAAGGCTCCTTCGGGGGTGGCAGTCGCGCCGGATGGCACTCTGGCGGTTGTGGATACATCGATCATCCTTATTTATGCACCCGGCCAGCTCGCGGGCCCGCAGAGTTTTGCAGTGCCATTGGCGAGTTGCGTCACCTTCGATGACAAAGCGTACATCTATGTAGGTACCTCGACTGCCCTGATCTACAAGTTCGAACCAGTGGGCGATGGAACGTATCGCAACGTGGGCATCGGAGTGACGGGGATTAGCGGGCAATTGCTCGATCTGCTGTGGACGCCAGAAGCACAACTGGTCGGGATTCTCCTGCCACACTGCGCTCCGGCACCTGCTCTGTCAACATTCCAGGTATGCGGCAATTATCTTTCCTCCGGCACGCTGCTCACCAAGACTCTGGACAGCGGCATCGAGAGCTGCATCTGGGACCGCGTCCAATTACACGCGACTGTGCCGCAAGGCACGGTGATCGAAGTTACGACGCAGACCGCGGACAGCGACGTCTGGGCGAAGGGCGCGCCATATCAGGCCGAGTGCTCGGCGTACAGTGTCCCGGGACAGAGTTGCGTGTTATCGCTGACGGGCGACGACCCCGATTGCCTCGTACAGAGCCGCCCGGGACGCTATCTCCGGCTGCAATTGAAACTCAAAAGCAACGGAGTCGTTTCGCCCACACTTCAGTCCATCCAGGTGGGCTTTCCGCGATCGAGCTACCTGCAATATCTCCCAGCGGTCTATCAGGAAGATGATCAGAGCCGCGTGTTTCTCGACCGGTTTTTGCGCATCTTCCAGTCCACTTTCGATGGCATGGATCAAACCCTGGACAACCTATGGACCCGCTTCGATCCGATGTCAGCGCCAGGCTCCTGGTTCAACTGGCTGGCATCCTGGCTTGCTTTTCCCATCAATCCGTTGTGGAGCGATAACCAGCGGCGCAGCGCTCTGAAGAGTGCCGGTCAAATTTATCCCCTGCGCGGCACTCCCTCTGGAGTAGAGCAACTGGTCAAGCAGTACTCCGGAGTCGATGCCCGGCTCATCGAACATTTTCGACTTCGCCAGTTGGTCATCTTGCCGGACTCGCCAAGCAGCAGCACTGCTTTGGGATCAGGCATGCGCCTGTGGAGCCGTGATTACTACCGGAGATTACAAGTCGGCGTTTACAGCCAGGTCGGCTACTTCGACTTGACCGGAGAACCCGAGCCAGATATGGAGCCGCTGGCTTGGGGCGCCAACGAATTTACCGTGTTCTTTGATTGCGACCCATACCAGGTGTCTTCCACTACGCAGAGTGTTTCTCAAGTAGTCGAAAGGGAGAAACCGGCCTATGCCAAGGCGAACTACGCGCCCGTATTTCCTCGCATGAGAGTGGGAGTGCAATCCACTCTGGGCGTTGACACACGCGTGGGCGAGATTACGCCACTGCTGCTGGGGACCACCGGGGTTTTGGATTATGACGCGATTCTTGGCTGTTCGACAACTGAAACCCAATTGCGGGCCCAGCGTACCACGTTGCAGCCGCAGCTGGATGTGAATGCCAGACTCTTGTGAAGGAGCAGTGTATGAACACAACAACGGCCGGTTGCATGGACGCGACACCCACGACGCGGGAGAAGGAGTGCCTCCCCTGCGCAATTCCGGCCTTCTGCCGCAACAGCTATTATCGCGGAAAACTCTTGACCGAGCGCGATTTCAGCGACGAACAACGCTATGGCATTGACAAGCTGCGGCTGCACACCCTAGCTCTGCACGGATGGGGCGTAGTGTGCGGATTGGTGGTGAAGCCCCACCCGGTTTGTCCGGACAGGCGCCTGGTCATAAGCGAAGGCCTTGCCATCGACGATTGCGGCCGGGAAATTCGGTTACTCCAGGAAGAATGCGTGCTGCTGCCGAAGCCCGCACCACCTCCGCCCCAAGCCACGGGCGGGGTGGAGATCCCCAGGCCAGAGGGGGAGGAACCGGGAGAAGAAGGCGAGCACGGGGAACAGAAGATGATGCCTGATGGCTGCGATCCTGAGCCGGTCCCAATTGATTTGTATCTATGTATTCGCTACGCGGAATGTGAATCCGAGTTTGCTCCGGCGCCGTTCGATGATTGTTCGTGCACGACATCTTCCCAAAAACCCAACCGGGTCTGTGAAGGCTACCGCCTGGAACTCTACGACCAAAAGCCGGCGTTCTGGGACAAAGCCATGGGCGAGCCCTGCGAACTGGGCGACTGCGACCAGTATTTTCGCAAGACGCGCGAGTGCTGTCCGCCGGTGGGCTGCTATCCCTGCATACCGCTGGCCGTGATTTGCAACTTTGTTCCCGGGGAAAAAGTGAGAGAGGAGCAGATCGAGAACTGGAAATATCGCCGCCAGTTGGCCAGCACGGAAACTCTGGACCAGGTCATCCGCTGCATCCTGACCAAGCTCCCCACCGAAGAGCTGACCCGCATAGAAGACACCAACTGGGAACACAACCGCCGCATGCTGTGCCGCGAGTTCATGGAAGAGTATGTCGGCAGCGAAGCGCACCCCAAGGCCTTTCACATCGAGTTCTCGCACCGGGTGCATTCCGGGGCGATCGACACCCGCAGTTTTCGGGCCATGGTGGTCTATCACCCCGACAACCCGACCGAACCGCAGCATATGCACATTGCACCGGCGCGAGTAGAGAAAGAGCCGGACGAAACCCACTGGGCGAAGCTCTTCATTGACCACAATTACGCGCGACGCCATCTCGAAGGGCGGAGCTTCGACCTGTACCTGACGCTGAAATGCGACGTCATCCGTGACCGCCACGGACATGCAGTAGACGGCAACTTCATTGATCATCGCCTGCCGACGGGCGACAACATCCAGGGCGGCACTTTTGAAAGCTGGGTTCGAGTGCGGCCGAGAGCACGTAACGATTGATGCGCAGGGAGCGCCCGGAGGAAATCCATGACGCCAACGATGACAACAACGACCAACGCCTCGCAGAACCAAAACGGACATTCGCCCTGCGGCTGCCCGGATCCGGCGCCCTCGCAGCCGTGCTGCTGCCATCTGGTGTGCTTCGAGCGGCCAAACTATTTCTGCGGACATTTGCTGACCGACGCCGATCTTACTTTGCAGCAGAAGTATGTCGTCGAGAAAAACAAGCTCTACCACCGTACGATGGATGGGTACGGCGTAGTGTGCGGATTAAAACTAACTTGTGACTGCGACTGCAAAGGCAACATCCTCATTCACGACGGCTTCGCGATTGACGATTGCGGGAACGACTTGGTGGTCTGTGAGACCACCCGGTTCGACGTGATCGGCGCTCTCAAGAAGAAAGGGCTGTTGCTGTATGGAGCGGATGACGAGCACTTTGAGGGAGCGCACTATCTCGAGCGTGAGCGCCACCGGACCCGCTGTGAGCTGAAGCAATGCTTCTACATCACCATCTGTTACGACGAGAGTGTCTCAGACTACGAAACTCCGTTCCAGAGCAGCTGCACGTCAGGCCCGAAGCAGTGCATGCCCACGCGCACCCATGAAGGTGTGCGCTTCGATGTCACCGACAAACCGCCTCATGTCCCTTCGCAATGCGATGGGCTGTTGGACCGCATTCGGGAATGCTTCGAACTCAATTCTGACAGCCAGCTCGCGGCCATCATCAAGCAATATAGGGCGCAGTTGCTCTATATCTTCGGGGAAGGCCGGCGCCAGCAAGGCGAACCTTGGCTTAGACCGTGTGAGCTGTTTTGCCTGCTTCGCGCCTACTTTTTGAACTATCTCAAGGTCAACCCCGACCGCTTCAACTGCAACCTTTACGATGAGATAGCGTGCCTCCGTTGCCCCGGGGAAGAGTACGAGGATGGCGGCGGCTGGCATCCTCTGGAGGAAAAGAAAAAAGGGAGAAAAGAAGATGTGAAAGTGAGGATCGAAGAAGAGGTTGAAGAGGAGCTGGAAGAAGAAATCGAAGAAGAATTGCTGGAGTTCGATCGTAAAGAATTAGAAGAACCCTTCCGCAAGCTTCTGTATTACATGCAGCGCTACCAGTACGACTGCGTACTGGGCGATGTGGTCTTTGATTGCCAGCAGCCGTGCGAAGCCCATTGCCTGGTCCTCGGAACTGTGGAAGTACTGAACGGAAAACTGATCCGGGTCTGCAACACTCCGCGCAAGTACCTGATGACTCCCGCCAACCTGTTGCACGTCCTGATCTACAACGTCATGACATATGAACTTGGGGCAGGGAGGAAAGGCGAAGACGGAAGAGTTCCATGCTGCCCGGACTATGACAAGTTCAACCCAGTGTTCTTCCTGACTGAGTTTGGTGCCAGCCAGAGCGGACGATTTGAAGCAGCCGCGTCGTTGATACGTGCCCTGTGTGGGCTTCCGCGCTCCTTGCATTCGGCGTTTGATTTCACGGACAGCATGGCGGTGTCCTCGGCGGTCCTCGCAAGCGCAGGCGACGAAGAAAGGAAAGCAGTCGAGAGTCTGTTTGGAATCACAAGCACGGAAGAGAAACTGCCGGCAGAAGGCTTCAGCACGCTCACGCCGGAGCAATGGATGCAATCGCACGCCTTGCTGCGGCGGCACGATTCGGTTTTGACGTATAAGGCCGAAGCAGGTGGGCAAAAAGAAGTGCGGCCTTCTTTCCTGGACCAGCTGGATCCAAACCGCGCCTTTGGCCGGTCTCTTCAAAAACAAGTGGGGTGGCTCAAGCACTCCGCTCAGGAGATTTCTGATCTGCGAAAAGAAGTGGCTGAATTGAGAACGGCTCACGCCGATTTGGAGAAAGCTCTCAAGAAGCGCGGTCCGAAAGCGGAATAGAACGCGCGCCAGTAGACAGGAGACATCACCGTGGCGAATCCAGTAGAACGCCTGCGCTATTTCGACCGGGAATACCTGCGCAGCTACGATTTTACCGACGAGCAGTCGTATCACATCGCAATGCGGCGGCTCATGAATCGGAAACTCCACCTGCACGGCATCATCTATGGGCTTGAGATCGTGCAGGATCAGGATTCGGTGCCGGCCAGCGGCATTTATTTCTTTTCCATCGCTCCCGGGATGGCGATTGATGACGCTGGCCGAGAGATTAATGTGCTGGCGCCCTACAGCCTGAGCGACGTTCTGACCGGGCCGAACTTGAATGCGGGCAAGCAATACGACGTATGGATTTGTTACGCGGAGAAAGAGACTGGGCTGCCGGCTGCCGGCTATATGGATTGCAATGCACCCAGCCAATACACGCGCTGGCAGGAATATTTCCAGGTACAGCTGATACCGGTTGTTGGTCCAAGCGTGGTGGCCAGGTGCGATGGAGTACGCCTGGGTACGGTTACTTTGCAGCCGAGCCCCGCCGGGTTGGGACTGGCCATTGTCGACCCTCCGGACGTGAGCCGTCGGCACTATGTCGGGATCCGAGCCCAGCGCGTGGTTGCTCCCGACGAAGAACCCGATCCGTTCGACCTGACCAGGCAAAATATTGACCCCACGAAACGCCTTGCTCCCGCTGGATACCTGGACATTCAACCGAGCGGGTTGGAGCGTGGCAATTTGATCGTGGAAAAAAATCAGGTCATCGGGGACGACTTTGTTCTCGACAATACGACCTACAAGAACCTCCCGAAGGACTTCATCAGCATTCCAACGGGAAACCTGAAGATCACCCGCGATCTGTTCGTCAACGGCGACTGCTATTTCTATTCCACCGACGATGCCACGTGGTACAAGCACAAACAACTTATCCAGAGTGTGATGCCCCGCATCGTCACCGGCAATATCTCGATCACTCTGCCAACCCCGAATGACTCCGGCGCGAAACCGTCTACATCGATCCCCGTTCAATCCAACCAGTTTGCCTCGTTTCCAGCCGGAGGCACTACGCAGATTATCCTCGGGATCAGCGAAATGGATTTGCAGGATCCCAAGATCCAGGGGTTCTGGGCCGGACTGGGGCCGACTACCGTTCAACTCGGCACTCCGGCGATTAATCCATCGACGCCGACCTACAGCACGCTGAACGTAACCGTCACGATTGGCCCAGTGGCCGACAACACGACCGCGACGCAGTGGCAATATCCGCTGACGAAATTGGTGCTCAGCTACGTGATCATTTATCAGCCATGAGTCTCACCATCCAAAAGCTGAGCACGCATTGCCGATCGCCAAAAGGTTTGGAGAGGATAAGCATGCTCGCTGAGGATGCCGCCCGCGGGCCATTGGCCAGGGAACTCGGGGCGCATTTGGGGGCGAGCCTCGAAAAGCTGCCACCGGTAGTCAGGGTAAGAACACTATCGGTGCAGTTGAAAATTCCCGCGTCCAAGCTGAATGCTCTCCATCTGACCAACGCCTGGGGAAGAGCCTTTACCGTGGCGCTTCACCGGGCCCTTGCGCATCCACCTGGAGGTAGCGTCATTTCTTGCAGGCGTTATGAGTCGAGCCCTGCCTACCTCGCCGCGATGCTGTGTCATATAGCTGCTAACGGCGTCACCTACACCTGGGAGTTTCCCGAACTGTCGGAGTTGAAGGGAAGCAAACCGTGGGAAGCCGCTTTGCGGACTCTGATCCGCGAACCTGAGCTCACTGTGGAGATTCTCCAGCAGCTTCAGCTTAGCGGTTCGCTGGAGGTAGTCCTCAATATCCTGGACGACTCTGCCCTGGAAAGCTTGATGCAGGTTGTTTCCGGACGCGAAGAACAGTCGCTGGTTCTAACCACAGAGAGTTTTGTGGAACTGGGCAAAGCTGCGGCGAGTGAGGCCATTCGCAAGTGGCCATTCAGCAGCCGAGGGCAGGCCGTACGGCTGTGGGCACGATTGCAATGCCGGATGCCGCTTCTTTCCGTGTGGCATGGATTGCGGCTGCTGGTGAAATTTCTCGAGATGCCGTCACTGCTCACCTTGCACGACCCCGCATTGTTTGCGGACTCAGTTCCGTTCCCGCCTTGGTGTTTGGCTGTTGCCGAGCAGGCCGTGGTAGCAACTCGAAACGCGGCGGATCGATCGAAGCGCGAGGCGCGCATTTCCGCCGATTTGATTTCCGTGCTGGAAATGCTTCGGCCGCTTGTGCCCACAGCGGCAACATCGCCCGCCAGTGGCCGGGGCGCCTCTGTGAGCTGGATTTCTTCCGACTGCGCAGGAATCCTGTTAATGCTGTCCATAGCGCAGAGGCTTGATCTCTGGCGCTTCTCTCGTTCTCCCGCACTTGGGGCGTTTGGCGGGCCGAGGGTCGTATCCTTCTTGCTTGCCGGCGTCGGAATGGCGCTGGTGAAGCGATTTGACCTCGACGGTCCCGTTGATCCCGCCGTCGCCGTGTTCGCCGGAATGTTCGGGCAGCCGGACCTGGCCGCCATGAGGCACTTCTTTTTGACGGCCGACGTGCATGCCATTTCTGATTTCGTGAAGGCGGAAAGTTGGCCGGCTGCGCTCGACTCCGCCGCCGAGGAAATGACGCGCTGCTTCGCCCGCCTGGTGCGCGGGTTCCGAAACTCTTCGCGGGACGCCGTTGCGAGGCAATTCCTGCGCATTTGTGGACGCGTACTGGTTGAGCCGAGGCGAGTGCTGGTTGTGCTGGAGCCGAGTCCCTGGGCTGTGGCGCTGCGAATCTCCGGAATGGATGGTCGGCTTCAGCGCGTGGAGTGGATGGATGATCGCTCGGTGGAGTTTGTGCTGGAGGGCCTGTGACGGCAGCGGCTGTGCAGCCTTTTCGTGACAGCGTCGAGCATATCCTTGCCGAAATGAAGCGGCTGGATTTGCTGCTGCGGCGGGCCGTCGTCATAGCGCGACAGTCGCGCTCTGCCGACCCTCCTGATGAGTTCCCCGGCCTGGTCATTTCAGAAGGCAACATCGACCGAATGGTGGGTACGGTGGATTTTCTGGGAGATGTCTGGAAGATGGATGATTCCGTGGCGAAATCGGCCGGCGCCATTGACCAGGAGTTGAGCGGCCGCCAGGAAGAGATTCGCGGCCGCATGGAAGCCAGCGCGCAGGCGGGGAAGAAACTGGCCTTGCCGCACCTTGCCACGTGTTGTGGGTTGTCTCCCGCCGAGGTAGATATCCTGCTGATTGCGCTTGCCCCAGAACTCGATCCTCGTTACGAAACCCTTTACGCATATTTGCAAAACGACGTGACGCGCAAGAACGCGTGCATGAATCTGACCCTTGATCTGATTTGCCGGGGCGAAGAAGAAAAGATCAAGGCTCGCCAGTTGTTTTCGCCCGACGCTCCACTGCTCCACTTCCACCTCATTGAATTGCACGAAGAATCCTACGACCGGCATCCCACGGAGCTGCGCCGTTTCCTGCGAATGGATGAAACCGTGACTCGCTTCCTGCTGGAACGGCAGCCCCGGCAGAGCCCCAGCGCCCGCCTGATAGTCGCAGAGAAGACGATTAGCGATGTGGAAACTTCATCGGCCAGCCAGCACGAGCTCCAGAACCTGGCGGCGGCCCTCGATCAGAACGGGACGGAACTGGCGATCGTACAACTCTGGGGAGGCGATGAAGCACCGCTCAAAGAAGCCGCGGAAGCCATTGCGCATTCGTTGGGAAAGGACATGCTTTGTGCTGAGTTGTCGGGTCTGGAGGCCGACCCGGTCAAGTTAAGAACGCTGACGCGCGATGCAGCCCTTTGGGACAACTTGCTGGTGATTGAGCGTGGCCAACTGAAATCGCAGGAGACGGAGAGAAGCAAGAGTAATCAGGCTGAGGAGATGCTCTTGAAAGGAATCGTCGAGGGCAATCAGCCTGTAGTGTTCCTCAGCCCTGACGAGCAATTCGTTACGCCCGCCGGCGCGACCCATCTTTGGCGAATCCATGTTCAGCCTCCAGACTATGAGACGCGTCGCGAGGAATGGCAGGCGGCGCTTCCGAACGTACCTGACATGGATGCGGACCGGCTTGCCGATTTGTTCAGCTTTGGCAAGAAACGTATCCAGCAGTCTGCCGAACTTGCTATGGCGCTGGCCCGCCTTCGGGACCCAGCCAATCCTCAACTGATGATGACGGACGTGCTGGCCGCAGTGCGGGATCTCAACAGTCCGAACATCCAGCGCTTCGCCGTCCCTATCGAGCCCAGCTACGAGTGGAAGGACCTGGTGCTGCCGGCCGAGCAGATGAAGCAGTTACATGGGCTGGCAGCCCGCGTGAAGTTTCGCAGCGTCGTGCACAACCAATGGGATTTTGGCAGGAAGATGTCGCGCGGCCGCGGGCTCGCCGCCATTTTCAGCGGACCTCCTGGGACGGGCAAGACGTGCACGGCAGAGGTGCTGGCGCGTGAACTCTCGCTTCGTTTGTTTCAGATTGATTTGGCCGCGGTTGTCAGCAAGTACATCGGCGAGACTGAGCAGCACCTGAGCATGATTTTTCGCGAGGCCGAACTCAGCCAGAGTCTGCTGTTCTTTGACGAGGCCGACGCGCTGTTTGGCAAGCGGGTGGAAGTGAACGACGCGCGCGACCATTATGCCAACATGCAGACCAATTACCTGTTGCAGCGAATCGAGCAATATCAGGGCCTGGTGATTCTGGCGACAAACTTCTTGGAGAACATCGACGAGGCATTTCTGCGCCGCCTGCATTGCATGGTGCGCTTTCCATTTCCCGACGAGCGGGCCCGCGAACAGATATGGAAATTGCAATTTCCCGAGAAGGCGCCTCGTGCCGACAACATTGATTTCGCTTTTCTAGCCGGCCGATTCAACCTTGCCGGCGCCAACATCCGCAACGTCGTGTTGGAGGCCGCATTCCTGGCCGCTCAGGAGAAGGGCGACAAGCGCGTGATCTCGATGGACCACATCATCGAAGCTCTGCACAATGAGTACCACAATAAGCTCGGCAAACTGATCATGAAGACCGACCTGGGACCTTACTCTCGAGCTGCCGCGAAGGAGGCTTCGTGAGATGGCACGCCAGCAAGCGCCCGCCAGAGCCGGCTATGGAACCGGCCTCGCACCGCACAGAGGAAACCGGGCCTGCCCCTAAGAAGGCTGATGGCATCTTGGCGTTGCAACGCTCGGCAGGAAACCAGGCGGTACAGAAACTTCTGCCGCAGACACCGGGCGAACCCATTCCCGAAGGAGACAGAGCGCGTCTGGAATCAGCGTTCGGCAGGGAATTGAACGAGGTCCGCATTCATCGCGATCAGGTTTCCGGAGAGCTTGCGCAACAAGCTGGTGCGGACGCTTTCACAGCGGGCCGCGACATCTATTTCGCGCCCGGCGCTTATGGCTACCAGACGATGGCCCACGAAATCACACACGTGGTGCAGCAGGAACAGGCGACGACACAACTACCGGGCGAGAATACAGGGCTTGAGCAAGAAGCGAAGATGGCATCGTCGGCCGTCATGGCGGGGGATGCAGCCGGCATTGCGAATACTACCGCGGCGCCGGCCATGCAGCGGCAACCGGTTCCGGGTGCACAACCATCCACACTTAAGTTGCTGCCCAACTACTCCCTCACTCTCGACAACTTCGAGACAGAAAAGTCCCAGCTCAAGGGCGATCACAAGGCCAAGCTCGACGATTTTGCCGAGCATTTGAAGAGCACTCTGTCCGGCGCTCCCGCGTCCGTGATTACGATCGTTGGGTATGCCGACGCACCTGGGACCGAACTCCACAACCTCGGAGTAGGGCAGCAGCGTGCGAATGCTGTCCGCGAGTACTTGATGGCAAAAGGCATTTCCGGCGAGGCGCTCCACGCTTCCAGTCTTGGTGAACACTCTCCTGTGGTGAAGACGACAGGGCATGAGCCAAAGAATCGCCGCGTGGAAATTGACGTGGTCGAACGAGGCGCGCTGAAATCCACGATACCTCCGCTTTCCCCGGCGACCAAGCCAGTCACCCCGACGCCATCCAAGCCCGTGGACCTTTCTTACCATCCGAGGACCCAACTCCCCGGTCCGGACGAAGAATTTGCCGACAGGCTTCGCCAACTAGATCAAGCGGTGCGTGAGGCGCAGGAGGCAGAGAACGCCAAACCTGGCACTTCCATTGCCGATCACTTCGGTCGTATCGGACGAACCGTGGCGAAAAAGCTGGGCCTGCCGCAGTGGGTCCAAGATCGCTTCGAGTCCATGGGGAAGGACATCCCCTCAAAAGGCGCCCAGGCCGTGTTTGACCAGATTGCAGCCGACCGCAGTCTGGACGGCAATACGAAAAACGCGATCAGGGCCGTTATCGACTCGCTGATGCGGATGAGGGTCAAGTGACGCCATGTCCTTTGCGCCCGAAACCGCACCCGCTGAGCGAGATCTGCAGCACAAGCACGCAGAGCTGTCTTCCAGCGGCGGACCTGCGATTTCCGATGGAGCAGCGTCGCCTCTCGGCGCCGTTCTGAGCGCGCTTGCGCCCGCAGGCTCCGACAGCGGGGGCCGCGTGCTCTCCAGTCCAATCATGCGCCAGCGCACGCCTTCCGAGGCGCGGGTATTGGTGATGCGGCGTTTGCAACAAGGGATGGGCAATTACAAAGCCCAGCACCTGATTGCGCAGTTAAGCCGTACCGCGATGGTGCAGAGAGAATGCGCATGCGGTGGTACCTGCTCGTCTTGCCAGCAAAAAGCCGCCGAGGAGCAATCCGAATCCGAGTTGGTGCAGCGACAAGTCAGTGGCGAAAGCGACCAACCACCCGCTACCGGCGTCATCCCCACCGACAGCCCAGGCCATCCTCTCGACCGCAACACGCGGGCCTTCATGGAATCGCGCTTTGGCGAGGACTTTTCCGATGTTCGGGTCCACACCGATGCGCAAGCCGGGAAATCGGCGGACGCTTTAGCCGCCAACGCCTACACCACCGGCCGGGACATCTATTTTGCCGCAGGAAAATACGCGCCCAGTACCCGTGATGGCCAGCATCTGATCGCGCATGAACTGACCCACACTGTGCAGCAGGAAAATGCCGGGCTCCCGGCGGGCAGCACAACCCAGGCCCGCAGCGCCGTGGTCGGCGATGCCGACAGCCCGATGGAACACGAAGCGGAGCAGGTGGCCGACTCGGTCCTGACTCAGCCTTCCGGTCGGACAGTTTCCATCTCGCGAGATGCCAAAGCTCCCGTCCGCCGCGGCATTGCTGGCGACATCTGGGATGCGACCGGCGGGCGCGTCGTCAACTACGTGGGAGACAAGGTCGAGGGGGCGATTGATGCGGCAGAGGACTGGATCATCTCCAAGATCGAGAAATATGCTCCCGGCCTGTTGAAGCTGTTGCGCATGGGAATTGTTGACTTCCTTAAAGAGAAGATCACGGAAGGCTTCGATTCCATCTTCGGCGGGGTCGTTTCCAAGGTCAGAAAAGAAGGTTTTCTGGGGGCTGCCGCCGACATCATCGGCGAGCACACGAGCAGTGTGAGCAAAGCCGCTTCCGGGTTGCTGGCCGGAGCATGCGATGCCTTTGCGCACGCCGCCGGCGCCGTTGTCAGCCTGATCAAGGGCATCGTCGGCCCGGTCTTTGATGGCGTCAAGAAAGTTGCATCTGCGGTTGGAGATTTCTTCGGGTGGATATGGGAGCACATCGGCGCGCCCGTCTGGGATGCAATCAAGAGCGTCGCCGGCACAGTCTGGAATTGGATCGAGGAAAAAGCGAAATGGATTTGGGACAAGACCGCGCCTATTCGAGATCTGTTTGGCCGGGCCTGGAACTGGATCAAGAAGCAGTTTGGCGTTGCCTGGGACAGCGGCACCGGCGTGCTCGATTGGCTGAAGGAAAAAGCAAAAGCGGCGTGGGACAAGGTGTACGAGTTCACCAAGCCGATCCACGGCGCGCTCAAAGTGATTGGCGGCGTGTTGCTGCTCCTCTCCCCAATAGGGCCGATTATCGCTATCTGGAAAGGCGCGCCGCTATTGTGGGATGCGCTGACCTGGCTCTATGCGCAGTGGAAGAAGACAGATTTCATCGTGCTGGCACGGCAGGCTCTTACTGAGCACATTCTGCCCGCCATCGCATCGGGAGCACAGAAAGCGGCTGAGCTGATTGAATCCGCCGCCACCTGGATTGCGGAAAAAGTGGAAGCCATCGATGCCGCCCTGGGAGGGCTGCTCAAAGCCCTCGGAGTGAGTTCGCTCCTCAAACTGGCGCTGTCCGCTGTCCGCTTTGTCGCCGATTCGTTCCGAAAATTCGCGAACTGGGTAAGGACCGGGTTCCTGAAGACGCTTCACAAGTTGAAGGAAGTCCTTCTGAAGGTTTGGGCATTTGTGAAGCCGATCCTTACGTTCCTGCTGAAGCTCGCGATTGTTGTTACCAACCCCATACTGTTGCCCATCGTCATTACTGGCTACATGTGGCAGTTGCTCCCGAACTGCTTCAAGCCGCCCATTATTGATTTCATTCTCGACTTGCTGATTGCAGTAGTCCGCGCGTTGCCAACCTTCAAAGTTCTGGGTGAGGCCTGGCCGCCTACAAAAGCGAAGATGCTTGCCACTTTGACTGAATTGCGCAACTCCAGCGTCGAAAAGAAAATCGAAGCGTCGAACCGCGCGGCCCGCATTATGTCCGGCGATGATCTGGACTGGGTCGGAAACCTGTTGTCCGCAATGATCAAAGTTCCCGACTACATCGAAGGCCAGTTCGAAGAGGAACTGATCGGGATGGACCTGACCGAGCCGCTGCCCTTCGAGCGTGCTACCGAGGCGAAGCCCGCTGATCTGGCCGCTCAGAGCGCCGTTGCTGGCACCTTGCCCTCGAGCGATGCGGCAATTCTCTCCAACCCGAGTCTGGCCGAAGGGCAAATTGGCGTGGACCACGTCGCGGATATGGAACTGGATCCGGAGCTGGTGGCGGACCTGCAATCGCAAGGAGGCGAAAAAGAATACCGCGGGCCGGACGACCCCGCGCGCACCATCAAGAGAATTCAGACGGAGCTAAGCGGCGGTGGCGCGCAAGGAGATATGGCCGCAGGTGATCTGTCCGGCGCTGGCCCGCAGAAACCGATGAGCCAGATGTCCACCGATGAACAGCTGGAACAGTTCATGAACCAGCCTGCTCCGAACACCTGTACGCAGGAGAAATCGGCGAAGTCTGAAGGCGGCGGCTCGATTCCGGAGGAGCTCAAGATCGGTCCGCTGACCCGCGCCCAGCGCGCCCGTTATTTGCTGCACCAGATCGGGCAGGGGATAAAGACCTGGTTCAATTGCAACTCTTATTGGCTGATTCCAGCGATCATCGGCGTGATCGCAGTCCTGGTCGCGCTGGAAATCCTGACCGGCGGCGCGATCACCGCAGCCCTGCCGGAAATTCTCGACATCATGGCCGCGATCATGATCGGGGTCGCCGCCGTCCGTGCCGCCGCATACGTAGCAGAGTATGTGGGCAAAGCAATTGCCGGTGAAATCGTGGGCGCAGCAAAAAGCCTGGCCCGCGGCCTTGCCATCGTGGCCATCGAGCTGATTTTTGCCTTGCTGTTCAATCTCGACAAAGTGATCAAGACCTTGAAGCAAGGCCTCAAGGCGACCGCCGAAGCCGCGGCCAAAGCGGCCAAGGCCGCGGTGAAAGGCACTGTCGAGAGCGTCGAGGAACTGGGCCGCATTGGCGTGAAAGGCGTCAAGACTGCCGGGAAGAACATCGCGGGATTCGGGCGGGCCATCGTCAAGAACGGCAAATTGCTTCTGGAAGGAATCGGCGAAGGCTTTGCCAAGGGCATCCGCAAAGTGGAAGAACTCTTCGAACGGCTGTGGAACAAGCTCCGCTTCAAGGCGTTCCGCATTCGCCTCACCGGCGGCTGGTTCACGCTGGAAGGCGAGATCAATCCGTGGATTTTGCTGGCCAAGGGGAAGATCAAGTGGATTGAAGACGCCAGCATTCTCGAAGGTAAAGGTGGCAAGATTGGCGAAAAAGTTCTGGCGAAAAGCGGGAAAGATGTGCTCGAAGGACTTCTGGTCGGCTTTTCGAAAGCAAAACCTGATTACCGCAAGATCATTGATTTGTTCCTCGAAGAAGCCGTCAGTAAACTCAACGTCATTCACCACGCGATCGAGCAGCAGGTGCTGAAGAGATTTCCCCGGCTATTTACGCTGGAAGAAATTCACGAAGCCGCCAATCTTCGCACCATCTTGAAGGGCGCTTTCAACTCCGAAGTACACTTATCGAAGATTCGAATGCTTTGGAACGATTTCTACGAGGTCTTGAAGGATGCCAAGCTGCCCAAGGAGAACGCACGGCAGGCATTTGCGCATTTCCGCGATTTTGTTGATGAATATATCGAGGCCATGAAGACCTTTATGGCAACCAACAAGGACGCGCTCAAAGCGGAGGCCGCCGGAGACAAAGATGCTTTGCGCGCTCTGTTGGCGGCAGAGTCCAAGCGTCTGTTAGAAGGGACGAAAAATGCCGCGCAGAAGGCAGTGGATTCGGCGCGCGTGGTTGGTGCGGCAAAGTAGCGGTTTAATTGCGAAGACATAAGCAAGGAGGCTTGATGGCAGGCGACCGGCCGCGCATCTTCACGTTGATTGGGTGCCCTATGATCGGCACACTTGGGCCGGAGAGCAAGATTGTGGAGCACGAACCATGCGAAACCTGCGAGACCGAGTATCCCGACGAAGTCACTTTTCTCGACTACCAGTTCGACACCTGGGAACAAGCTGAGCTGGTCAAGGCGGACACCACCACTTACGCGATGACGCGCCGGCTGTACGAGCGATTTCAAGCGGCGCGTTTGAGGGGGCTTTCCATGCGCCCCATGAAAACCTCGCGCAGCAGCATCTTCGCCGATATTGATCCGGACAACAAAGTGGTGGTTCCGGAGTTCGTGCAATGGCTGATCCCCGGCAAAGCAGACGGGCCATCCGGATGGTGGGAACGTTCAGGGCTGTGTCCGGAATGTGGCCGAATCATCTGGAAAAGTACTCCGCGAGTGGCGGACGCACTTTTTGCGAAATATAGCGAGAAAGCCGGTCCTCCGCGCCAGGTCTCAGCTTCCACGTGGCAGGGAGAAGATGCTTTTTTCCTCACCGATCCGGGACCACCTTTGGTGACGGAGCGCTTTACTAAAGTAGCGGAACAGGAAAAAGTCTCAGGGCTGATCCTCGATCCCGCGGAGTGGGTGGAATAAGTCACGCTGGTTTCCGCTGAAATGCGCCGATGGCCTTTCGAGCGCCTGCTTCATCCATCCCATACTTCGCCATTTTCCGGTAGACCGTCATCCGGGAGCAGTTGAGCCGTTCGGCGGTTTTGCTCTTGTTTCCGTTGCAGGTCTCTAAGGCGTCGCGCAGAGTTTGCGCGTCATCTGCGGTTTCCAGCGGGCTGGTTCCGTAACCCCCAGCCCGGAGCACGGCGGTGAGGTCCTCTTCGTTGATGCGCCCGCTTTCGCGGTTGATGAAAATCCGTTCTATCACATTCTTCAATTCGCGGACGTTGCCGGGCCAGTTATGGTCGGTCAATATTCGCATCGCTTTGCTGTCGGGAGCTTCAACGTGGCGGCCTAATTTTTGATTGAGTTCGAGCACCATGCGTTCCGTCAGGCCGGGGACATCGCTTTTGCGTTCGCGTAGGGGCGGCAGATGAATCCGCCCGACATTCAAACGAAAATACAGATCACGCCGGAACGCCTCTACGTTAGCCAACTCATCGAGATTATGGTGGGTTGCGGCCAGGATGCGTACGTCAGTTTCATACTTGCGCGTTGCGCCCAGCCGCTGCACTTCCTTGGCTTCAATGGCACGCAGAATCTTGGCTTGTGCTGTAGGGCTCATGTCTCCGATCTCGTCGAAAAAGACCGTGCCCTTATTCGCGGTCATCAGCTTTCCCTGGCTGGCCGTAGTTGCTCCGGTAAAGGCGCCTCGCTCGTAGCCGAACAACTCACTCTCCAACAGCGAGTCCGGTATGGCAGCGCAGTTGATGCAAATCAGCGGGTGATTACTGCGTTTGCTGTTCTGGTGGACGAGTTGGGCAACCAACTCTTTTCCCGTCCCGGTTTCTCCCGTGATCAGAACATTGCATTCGGTCGCTGCCACTCTGCGGATATGCATACGCAGCGCCTGCATGGCTGGACTCGCACCAACCAAGACGTCGCCTCCTGTCAGCGGGGCGTCGGCACCTGATGCCGCAGGCTGGGTCTCGGGAACTAGTTGTGCGATGGACTGATCCCAAGAAGAGAGATCCAAAGGCTCGGTCAGGTAATCGTTGGCCCCTGCACGCAGCGCTGCCACCGCAAACGCCTCCGAACTTTCACACGCTATTACCAGCAAAGGAGGAACGCCCAGCGTGGATCGCGCCTGGCCTAGTTTCTGCAAGAAGGGTCTGCAGAACTCGCAGGGGCCGTTCAGGACAATCAGGGCAACATCTGTTTGCTCCACCGCGCTTGCGATCTCCCCGCTGTCTCGAAGCAGAACCGGCCACAGTTGTCTCTCGCGCAGGAGCGCGAGCATCGGTTCACACCTTGCCGGATTCCAGCTCGCCACCAGACTTCGGGCGCGAATCATGGCAACGATCTCCGTTCTGGGGGGAAGCGGGGAGCGATATGTTTAACGTGGACAACGCCTCACGCCGGACAAAGTGGCTCAATTTTTTTTGCAGCGTAGTATCTGGGAAACAGGGAGCACGAAGAAACCAACGTTCTCTTGCGGGGAATATAGCTGTTTTTCTTGTCTTTGTCCCGCGAAAGTGAAACCTAGTTCTCTGCGTGTTCCAAATTCCGAACAAAGCCCCGTTTTAACAAAATTGGACTTCAGCTGATTCTCTTGAGTTTGCAGAAGCCCGACGGCTTCGCGCAGCGAGAGAATGGCGAAAAACCAAGCGGGGGAAGACATTTCGTGGAGCCCACCCTCGACCTAACCAGCTGGTGATCTATAACTCTGGTCTGGCAACGACAGACGGGTGGCAGCAAGCAATAAGGGGAGGGGAGCCCTCGCCTGTTCTGTTTTTGTAACGAGGTAGCTCACGCCTAGAGTTTCGGTTGAATGAACCACCTGTATTGACGTTCCTCTTTCCTGATAGTAGCCAGTGCCTTCTGTAATGAGTAGAACTTGACCAACTGGATGAGCATGCCACTTCATCTTCGCTCCGGCATCATAGGTTGCCATGGCGATACTGGGATCGAAGGTGGTGTCCCCTACATTTAGCTCGCTACCGAGAGTCCGCTGCAGTATCAAGAACAACTGCGGCTTCAATCGGCGCGGAGCCTGATGCTGAGCAATGGTCTCCATGCCGCCAGTGCAGCCTTCGAGGTCGGCTACGAAAGTCCGACCCAATTCAATCGCGAATACAGCCGCTTCTTCGGCCAACCTCCGATGCGAGACGTTCGGGCGCTTCTTTCCCCGGGTGCTTCGAAACTAGAACTAGTCGGTAGCGTGTGAATTTGACGGTTCGCCTTCCTCACGGGTGCAAGCCTTCGCTTTGAGGCTAATCGAACTCGCACATACGTCATGCGGTCTTCCGGGCGAGTGGTCGACGACAGAAGCTGAACTACTGCTCCGTCTTCTGCCCTCCTGAGCCCTCGTGCATTGCTGCGAGCCGCCACATTCTGCCATCTGTGGAAAATGCCAGAAACTGACCCATCTATTTACACACCTTCACATTCATCACGCTAAGCTACAACGGAATAAACGAGTACAATATGCTTATAATCAGTAGTTTATAGACACGGCCGGGATGGCGAAATTGGCAGACGCAGCGGACTTAAAATCCGCAGGGCTCAAAAGGCCTGTGGGGGTTCGATTCCCCCTCCCGGCACCAGCCTTTTGATTTTACATTCCTTAGGCCCAACGACCGACGCAGGGGAACGTGGATGACCCGGCTAGTTCCATTCCTGCGAATAACTTCCTCCAGAGGAGGACGGTAAACTGTGCGATTCGGGCTCGGGTTGTTCCATACGAATTCATACTATCTCCACTCATGCCAGATCGAGCAATCTGGCAAGTTCATGGCAGCGCGGTTCTCCGGCAGCTAAGGCTGCAAGTATCCCGGTTTTGATCCGGCTACATTGCAGCCTTTGGCACATCGGTCATCCAGCGGTATCTCAGGCACGAGTTGCGACAATTTCCAAGTACTCTGCCTGGGCTTCGGTCAACTCGCTGCCCGCACGATT
Source organism: Candidatus Solibacter sp. (assembly GCA_035501655.1). GTDB lineage: Bacteria > Acidobacteriota > Terriglobia > Terriglobales > Acidobacteriaceae > Sulfotelmatobacter. The sequence goes on along the minus strand of DATJVU010000029.1, from coordinate 174,524 downwards.
GTGCGCGGACCACAAGGCTTCGAGTTCTTCACGAAGCTTTCGCGTGGCCGTTTCGTCCAGCGATGCGAAGGCGCGATTGGTGGGCCCATAGTACAGACGAAAGAAGTCCACCACTTCAGCTGGTGGGAAGGGGTACGTAAAGTTGTAGAGGCGGCGCGTCATCTTAAGATCCGACAGCCCGTGGCCTAGCCTCTCGCGCACCACGGTCTCATCGCCCCACAGCACCGGAGCCGGCATGCCCGAAGGTGCGATGAACCTGGCAAAGGTTTTGAACATTTGCCCGACGAATCCCTCGCGCGTCCAATTGCCCATAGCGATCGTGCCTCCGGGACTGCACACCCGCAGCAGTTCGCGGGCCACAAGTTCCGGCCGCGGAGCAAACATGGCTCCGACCAGGCTGATCACGACGTCGAAGCTGGCGTCTTCAAAGGGGAGAGCTTCGGCGTCGCCTTCCATGAAACGAGCGCTCAGTCCTTCTGCCTTGGCGCGCGCCTGCGCGCGTTGAATCAGGTTGGGGGCGATGTCCACGCCCGTAACCTTCACGCCATCGCGCGCCGCCCATAGCGCGACCTGACCCGAGCCGCACGCTACATCGAGCAGTTGGCATCCTGCGGGAATGTCCAGGTGTTCGTAAAAAATGCGTGCGCCCTGCTCCATGTAGCGCGAGAAACGGTCGTAGTCTCCGGCCATCCAGGTTTCTTTCAGGCGGGTTTTCAGACCGCCGATTTCCAGTGCAGTCGTAGTTGTGCTCATGTTTCCTCCGGTTCCTTCAGGTATTTATTTCTTGCCTGCGGCAAGGGTGGTTGCGGCCGTTCCTCGTGGCGTCAAGACCGCAAGGACGGCGGCCACAATCAATAGGGCTGGGACGTCGCCCCAAAGGTGTCCAATCTGGTCCGGGTTCTCCAGCGCCTGGATAGCCATGATTGCAGCGTGTACAACGCTAGACCACACCGTGAACCAGATGAGGCTCAGGTGCGCGAGCGGATTCCGGGCCGCAATCAACAGAAACACGCCCAGCGTTGCGTAAACCCCTAGAATCATCTGCAGGTAATGTGGCAGGTGATGCGACTGTCCGGTGTGCCAGGACCAACCGGACGGCCAAACGATCACCAACGTGTAAATTCCGGCGATGAAGGTCAAACCCACCAGCCGTAAAGCGATTCGCAAGTACCTTGTACGACCTGGTTCGGCCACGTTGGTTAGCCTTGAGGCCAGGGGATAGGACTGTGGCTCTCGGGCGGGGACTTCCTTGCTTGGTTTCTCTTGAATGACTGACATACTCCATCCTCCCGAATGTCTGATTTTGAATCGACCAGCGATGCTCTACTTCGGCGGCGTCGACTTAGCCACTATGCGGCAGGATTCCTGCCGACACTTGTCCGCACGTCCGGCTTTTTTGCCCACGACACCACCGCCGCATGATGGCTTGCTTTAGAGTCCAGAAAGGTTTGCCGAGGTTCTGCGAGAGACCGATAGGGTCTCGAAACGAATACCAAAATAGCTGACCTTATCCGTGATCGATCTACGGAAGCGATGAGAAGCAGTTAGGCGGAATACTTGCGATTCCTGGCAGTGATTCTTACCTGTGAGGCTTAAAGGCTGTGGAGTGGTTGATCGACACGACCCAATTCGATGCGATCCAAGTTGTTATCGTTCCGATCTGATGTGCGTTGCAGTGGGTTACGCTCAGATCACCACTTTATCCGCTTATCCGCGTTGAGTGATCGGCGGGCGGAGTTGCGCATCCGCCGTACGTCCGATTCGCGCAACGATGCCCGGTAACGCTTCCACATCCGCTTGAGACGTATGAAAGTTCACGATGCATGCACGCAGGACGTAGCGGCCGCCGACAACGGCGTTGGAGACAAACGTCTCGCCTCCGCGCTGTAGCCGATCCAGGATCTCACGGTTGAGGGCATCCAGATAGAGTTGGACTTGCGCCTCTTGCGTGTTCGCCCGAAGATCGAGTGGCACGTAGCGGAAGGTTGTAATGCTCAAATCCTGCGTCACGAGCTCCAGTTCTGCGTGACGGCTGATCGCCCGAGCCATGGCCTGAGAGAGATGAATATCGTCGGCGATCATTTTGCGATAACCCGCAGCTCCTACTTGCCTCAGGGCGAGCCACACTTTGAGGGCACGGAAGCCGCGCGAGTTCTGGGGTCCATAGTCGACGTAATTCGTCACGCGCTCCTCGAAATGATAGTAGGGTGGGTGGTACGCGAAAGCTGCACGTAGCATTTCTGGATCGCGCACCAACGCGCACCCTGCCTCAAGCGGGGCGTAAAGCCATTTGTGCGGATCGACCGCGACTGAATCGGCCTGAGTCAATCCATGCAAATCATCGGGCGCCTGGGGAACGGCGGCCGCAAACCCACCATAGGCTCCGTCGACGTGGAACCACACTCCGTACTCCTTGCAGAGCGCGCTGATCTCCGGCAGGGGATCAACTGCGCCTGTACTGACCGACCCGGCAGTTCCGACGACGAGGCACGGCACGTCTCCTTGGGCGGCGTCCGCTTCGATCTGCCGGCGCAATGCCGCCACGTCCATCCGCTGTTTCTCATCGGTCGGAACCCACCGAATCGATGCAGTACCAAGACCGCTGAGGTCTGCGGCCTTTTGAATCCACGTGTGCGTTTCGTTAGAGCCGTACACACGAAGCCGACGTCCTGACTCTGCATAAACGCCACGCTCGCGTACATCACGGCCGGCTTTGGCGGCACGTGCCGCAAGAAAGCAGACGAAGTTCGCCATGTTGCCGCCACTGACGAGCAGCCCACCGCAATTGACCGGGTAGCCGATGAGCGAGGCAATCCACTGCACGGTTTGAGACTCGATTTCGGTAGCAGCCGGAGACAGCGTCCAAGCGCCGACATTCGGGTTTACCGCTGCCGCGAGAAAGTCGCCAAGAATACCGATCGGCGCTGGTGGCGCGGTGATGTATCCGAAGAAGCGGGGGTGGCCGTTGAATAGGGAGTGAGCGAACAACAGTTGGGCCGTCTGGTCCAGCAGCAGTCCAGGATCCATTCCCGATTCCGGGAGAGGACCTGTGAGGCTGAGCGCCTGACGCACCGCCGATGGGGATTCATCGCGAGTCACAGGGCCGAGCGGCACTGATTCGAGGAGCCCCGCGACCTGATCTACAAGTCGATGTCCCAGCGAGCGAAACGTCGCGGCGTCCATTGCGAGCGGTGCGTGCCGACTCGAATCAACATCGATTGCTGCGTCTTTTGCTGCAGATGTGTTCGTCATACACGAATCCCTTCCAAAAGATCCGTCTCCCGCGCTCGTCCGCCACTCACGGTGCTGAACGCACGATAGAAGGATTGGTACCCCCACAATGCCTCATGATCGTCTGACGACAATTGCTTCAACCGTTCATAGGCCATGATTTGCGATTCGTGACAGGAGACCGCCCGCCACACCGTTGACCAAAAGCTTCTTGTATCGATCACCGTAGTGATGGCCCAGTCTGGCCACGGGACGGAGTGCCGCTCCACGCCATCGACCGTCGAAACTAGTTTTCGGAATGCCGCTTGGTAAGCCTTCCATGTGGAATCCGGCCAGGCTATGTAATAAAGCTTCTGCACCGCGTGGGGCGGGTCGAGTTGAATCCCGTCGGACCGAAACGCGGGGTCCGCAGCAGCCACGATAGCGGCTGTGGTGAATTGGGAGATCGCAACGTGATCCGGGTGCCCGTAAGCGCCATCCGGTCCGAATGTAACGACGACCTGGGGATGAACTCGCCTAATATGCTGGACAATGGCGGTGATGGCTTCGCGCGGATTTGCGCGATCGAGATGCTGGTCGCGGAAATCGAGCAATGAGACTTCGCGTAGACCCAAAGCCGAGGCCGCGGCTCGCAACTCGGTTTCACGGATATTCGCAAGTGCCGAGGGGCCTGGATGCTGAGGATCGTCGGAACGCAAGCCGCGATAGCGGCCGCTATCCCCGCGCGTGGCAGTTACCAGAAACACCTCGACACCTTCGGATGCATATTTCGCAAGTGTGCCGCCCACCCCGAGGGATTCATCATCGGGATGGGCGAGCACGGCCATCAGCCTGAGAGTTCGCATTGTCTGGCTCATCCTATTCAATTACTTTCGGGTGATCGTTGGAGTTTCAAGCATAGAGGCTCGGACGTGTTTGTGGCTTGATCGAATTAAGTTGTCAGCGACCCAATGCCTTTCGAATCGCCGCCAGGTGGTGCCAACTATGCCGCATTGCATGGTCCTCGATAACGAACTGAGCCGTCACTGGCGCGCCAAAACTAAGCGAGAACGGCGCCGCATTGTCGAGGTCTTGATCCGTGAAGGCTCGCACCGCAGTGGCCGCCTCGCGGCTGTTCTGCCGCAGGAGTTCGAGCGCCGTGGACTTCGAAACTTGAGCATTATCCTGCGCATGTTTGGCATTTAACTGTGCGACAACCTCCCAGGTGACATCCGATACTGAGTTGCCGCAGGCGATGGCTCGCGCGACATCCATCTCGATCGGATACATGCTGGCAACGTGGTGGACGACAACGCCAACGGAGCGCTGGTCCGTGGCCGACACCGGCCTGCTCCATTCGGCGCCTGAAAGCCCTTCCGCGAAAGCCGCCAAGCCGGCAGCGCCTTCTTCGAGGCGAGCAGCCAGCAATTCAGCGCGGCGGCTCGCGGAACCACCGATTCTGTGAATGGTAGCGCTGTGTGGACCGTCCACAATGTTCCCATCGCGAGTTGTAGTCTCACGGTGTTCAGCATCGATCTTGGTGGTACTGTCGTGTTGATTGATAACGTCACTTGTTGTTGGCATTGATAGTTGTCCTTTCCCTTTGTACATGAACCTGACTTGAAGCGCCTGTCACAGACGTAAACGCTGCGATGAGGCTTTACGATGCGCCACTCTCGTGGCCCATACTTTGCCGCACGTCCGGCTTTCTTGCTCACGTCACAGTTGCCGTATGATGATTTGCTCAAGGGTCCGGGGTGGTTTGCTGGGAGGCTGTGTGGACGTGCTTTCAGAGGTGTTGAAGGTGGTGAAGCTCCAAGGGGCTATGTTCTACAACGGAGAGTTTTCTTCCCCGTGGAGTCTCTGCTCACCGGCCTCCAGTTCGGTTGCCCCCTACCTCACGCCGGGCGCAGGACACGTCATCATCTACCACCTGCTCACTGAAGGGCACGCTTCTGCGCGGCTGTTGGATGGGGAGCGCATAGCTCTCGACGCTGGTGATCTCGTGATCTTTCCCCATGGCGATCCCCACATCATAGAAAACGGCCCGCCCACCAAGACTGTTGATCTGGCGAAGCAATTGGCTCGAATTGTCGCCAACGGACTAAAGGTCGCGCGGTTCGGCGGTGGTGGGGAGGTCACAAGATTCATTTGCGGATTCATGGCATGTGACCCACAACTGAGCCAGGTCTTCCTTAGCGGCCTGCCTCCTGTCTTCAAAGTCAGCATACGTAACGACGCATCGGGCAGATGGTTGGAAAACTCGATACGCTTTTCCGTGAATGAGGCTGATGCATCTCGAGCAGGCGGAGAAGCAGTCTTGGCCAAACTGTCAGAAGTATTGTTTGTCGAGACACTGCGCGCCTACATCGCACACCTTCCCCCTGAACAAACCGGTTGGCTGGCTGGCGCGCGCGATGCGGAAGTCGGAAAGACGCTGGCACTTATGCATCGGAACCCTGCGCATCCGTGGACCATTGCTTCTCTGGCAAAAGAAGCGGGAGTGTCACGCTCGGTACTGGCTGAGCGCTTCCGTCATTACCTCAACGAGTCTCCGATGGCCTACCTCACGCGGTGGCGACTTCAGTTGGGGGCTCAAATGCTGGTCTCAACCAGTCATTCGGTGGCACAGATCGCACCTGAAGTGGGCTATGAGTCCGAAGCTGCTTTCAATCGTGCCTTCAAACGCGAGTTCACAGTTCCTCCCGCACGTTATCGCAGTCAATCGAGATCGGCTCATGCGACTGGGTCTCAAGAAGAACGCGGCGTACGCCAGTTCGCCGGTGGGCAACGAATGTGATGGCAATCTCCGCTGCATCCAACCAAAACCGACGCGGTGGCGGAAATCAAGGTTGACCACGCTCAGACGCTGGCGAAGGTTCAGATCTTCTCCGGGCTCACGCCTCCTACCTTCTTTTGTATGCCCTAAGGCAAAAAAAGGAACGTTACGTTGCTCGAATCCGAGGCGAACTGCCTACGCTGCCACAAGCATCTTCGCCTGCGCCTGCAACAGCAGGCTCTCAAACTGGGCGTGATCCAGACAGAGTGCATGCTGCCCGAAGCGAGCGTCCTTTCCTACCACGTGCCAGTAAGGCATCCAGTTGAACTGCCTGCCTCCTGTGGCTTCGAGCACGACGAGGAAAGGATACAGTGTAACTTCCTCTTCCTCCTCGCCTAGCCAGGACTCCAGTCTCTCAGGAAGGAACACCTGCACCACTTTGAAGTTTCCATCGCCGATGCCCAATTGAAAGTCGAGGCACACATGCAACTCCCGCGTCCCCCCGCAGGTTGGGCATTTCTCCGGATTCGCTTTGGAAAATTGGTACAACGTATCGAACAGTCTCAAAAGGATAGAAACCTTCTTATGACACTGCGAGCAGTAAAAGTATTGCGTCGTCACGTTTGGGCCTCCGAACACATCTACCAAATGGGAAGACTAATCCTCACCTGAGGAGAACAGCCAGTGGCAGTCCTGTCGGTGTGACTGATCACGAACCCCTGTGACGCTGATCGTCGCCCCGTTTCTATCGCGGGATGAAGTAAAGGTTGCACTTCGCGCCATCGGACGACCCATGTGGTGTGACGGTGATCACGGCGCTCACGTTCTTGGACTGATAAAAAGCCTGGGCGCGTGAAGTGCCTCAACTTGCAGCGGCGGATTACTTAGCCGGGAATGGCTGGGCAAACACCAAGCGATGTCCGTTCAGGTCGCGCACGTCGAACTCCATCATTCCGTAGTCCTGAGGGCAAAGCGGACGCGTTATCTTCACCTCTGGTAGCGCCGAGTACTCGTCGTAGAGCGCCTTCACATTGTCGGTAATGACGTAGACGTTCCAGGCCTCTCGCTTACGGTGTCCCTCATCGTCTAGCGGAGTGTACCCGGGTTGCTGTTGAAGGAATATCTCGATGGCATCGCGGCGCAGGATCGCGAACCCGGGCGGAAAATATTCCGAATCGAACCCCAGTTGTTTGTACCACTCCATCGTAGGTTCGATGTTTCCCACGAGGAACACAGTGGTTGAGTTGCGCAGTGTCGCGCGAGCCGCGAGGCGCGACTCGGGTTGAGCGTCTGCCATCCGCGAAGCATAGCACGGTGGACTGGCTCGCTGGCGATGAGGGAATATCGAGCATTCCTTATCCAGATAGCGGCCATCTTAATGCGGCGTCACTTGGCCAAAGGTTCAAGTGCGACTTCCTTGAAGTAGACTTCGGCTCCGGGATGATTTTGCAGACCAATGTAGCCGGAGTCGGGGCGCGGGCCACGGTCGGGATCGATGGATCCAGCAGGTTTTGCCGGCACGGACTGACCTTCGGTGAAGTCGGTGACTTTAATGCCGTTGAGAAATACGATTGTGTGCGGACCGTCGATTGTGATTTCCATCGTATTCCACTCGCGGAGCGGTTTTATCGGGCGTGCCAGCGCCTTGGTGAATGTGTAGAGGACACCAGTGCAGGAATAGTCGTCCGGCCAGTCGCCAATTTCGACTTCGTATCCGCGATTCACGGGCATCCACGGTTCGGTGGGCGGCTCGGGAATGCGGATGAAAACGCCGGAGTCGGATTCTTTGCCCATCAGTTTGAAGACGACGTGAATTTTCGCGTGGCCGATTTTTTCGCGAGAGTACCAGAGCAGGCCCATTCCGCCCTGCGTTTTGAGCAAGCCGTTTTCGACGATGAAGGAACCTGGGCCGACGTGCTGCCAGCCGTCGAGGTCTTTGCCGTTGAACAGCGGGCGGGCGGAGGTTTGCGCGCTCAGAGAAGCGGCGAGAGCGAGCAGGAGTAGAAATAGTTGGAGCGGCAGCGCGGGGCGCGTGAGCATGTCTTCGTGTCGTGTGATTCTGATGAATCAGTATCATGGTGGGCGGGGTGCGTCAATGTGGGCTGGGGCAGGAATGCTTCTAGCCACGATGCACGGGTGAGGGAGATCCCTTGCCTCGCCGGTAAAAGCGCAAGGCTGCGGGATGACACCGATCCGATGGCACCTATCACGAGCCGGAAACGCGGGGAATTCTTGACACTCTCGTTTGCGCGATGTTACAAGGCGCGAAGGCAGTAGCGAAAGGGCTCTCGGGAAGTCCATGGGCGGACAGGGAATCGAACGACGAGAAATTCTGCGGTATATCGGCATTGCGTCCGTCGCTGCCGGATTTCCGGGCTTCCGCGCGTGGGTGTTTGCCTGCGCGCATGAGCATCATGAAGGTCAACAGGCGACAAGGCTTCCGAAACAATCAGGTTCGTACGTTCCAATCTTTTTGTCTCCCGAACAATTTCGCATGGTCGAGCAGTTGGCCGAGATGATCATTCCGGAAGACGAAACACCGGGTGCGAAGAGCGCAGGCGTGGCCGAGTTTATCGACTTCATGCTGGCCAATCGGGTCCCGGTGAGCACGGCTCGCGACATCCGCTCGACTGCAGATGCGATTGAAGCAGGAAATGAGGCGCAGAATCGCTTTCTCGCGGGCCTGGGATGGATGGATGCCCGCAGCCGCTCGGAGTTCGGGCGCAGTTTTATGGAAGGTTCGCGCGAGCAGCAGACGGCTCTGCTCGAAGAATTGGCCTACAAAGCAAAGTTCAAGCCGGGGACCGAGAGCGGGCGGGCATTTTTCGAGATGCTGCGCGACTACACCGTGGTCGGCTACTACACGACGAAGATTGGGCTGGAAAGCCTGGGTTATCCGGGTTTGCGCAGCGTGTGGCCAAAAATGCCGGGATGTCAGCATCCTGACGACCCGGAGCATAAGCATCTTCGTGAACCGGTGAGTGCAGCGGCGCAGAAAGGTTGAGAGGAGCGATTGCCGAGCAAAATCTATGACGCGATCGTAGTCGGAACTGGTGCCGGCGGCGGCACAGCCATGAAGCTTCTGTGCGAGGCGGGGCTGCAGGTTTGCGCGTTGAACTCGGGGCCGCGCATCGATCCAACCGAGGACTATCGGCAACACCGGCAAGTGTACGATCTGAAATTCCGCGGCTACGGCAATCCGTTGCGGTTCGAGGGCAAGGCTCACCAGGAGCCGTATTCGGTGGAGGAGTCGGAGTACAGCGAAGGACGCGACCTCTTCGAGCACGACGTGGCCTACTCGAACGCACCGGGCACAGACTGGTATTGGAAGCGCTGCAAAGCGACAGGCGGGAAGGCGAATTTCTGGGGACGGTCGTCGGCGCGGTATGGCGATATCGATTTCAAGGCCGCCGATCTGGATGGTTTTGGAGAAAACTGGCCGGTGGATTACCAGGAAATCGCTCCGTGGTTTTCGAAGGCGGAGCGATACATGGGCGTGGCCAGCACGGTGCAGAACCGGCCGAGCAATCCGGATGGCGAGTATCTTCCCCCGATGCCCTGGCGCTGCATCGACTACATCATTCAAAAAGGCGCGGAGAAGATTGGCGTTCCGTATCTGCCGGATCGCTGCGCGCAGCTCACGGTGCAGCATAACGACCATCCGCCATGCCACTATTGCGGGAATTGCAGTCGAGGCTGTGACGTGGGATCGTTTTTTTCGCCGACCTGGTTCACGATTCCCGACGCCGAAGCTACGAAGAATTTAACGTTGCTGACGAATGCGCTGGTGAGATGCGTTCTCACAGATGAAAACGGGATGGCGAGAGGCGTGGCTTACGTCGACCGGGAGACGCGACAGGAAGTCGAAGTGTACGCCAAGGTAGTGGTGCTGGCGGCATCGTGCGTGGAGACCGCGCACATCATGCTGAACTCGAAATCGCAGCACTGGCCTACGGGAATTGCGAACTCGAGCGGCCAGCTCGGACGGAATTTGTGTGATCACTTGTATGGATGCCCGGGTTACGGCTACTTGCCGCAACTTCTGGGACAGCCGGCAACGCCCGACAACATCGCGGATTCGACGGTGGCGTGGATGCCGCGCTGGCAGAACCTGAAGAATCCACGCGAAGAAAAATTTATTCGCGGATATTCGGTTTATATGGGCGGAGGCTGTGGTGAGTTTCCCGGTTACTACAATCAGCTCGAAGGATTCGGGTCGCAGTTCAAGCGCGACATCAAACGGTATTATCCGACTGGAATTGGAGCTCTGATTCAGGCGCCGTCGCTGCCGAGTGCGACGAATTACATCGACATCGATCCAGGGAAGAAGGATATCTTCGGCATTCCGCAGCTTCGCTTTCATTTTCAATGGGGCGCGAACGAGTTGCTGATGTGGGAGCACTCCAAGCAGGTGATGGCCGATCTTTTCAAGGCGATGGGCGGTGAGTTGTGGGGCAAGGACGACGAACCGAACCGGCCGGGAACGAGCCTGCATGAGACCGGAGTCTGCCGCTTCGGCAACGATCCGAAGACATCGGTGACGAACAAGTGGGCGCAGACTCACGACGTTCCGAATCTCTACATTTGCGACGCCAGCGTCTTTCCCAGTCCGACGGACAAGACCACGACCATGCCGATTGTGGCCTTCGCCATGCGGACGTGCGACCACATGCTCGGGAACTTCAAGCAGGGAATTCACAAGCGGGCGTAGAGCGTTGGCTTGACCTTCAGGGTTCGAAGTCTTCCCACACTTTCGCGCGCAATGCGGGTTTTGCGACCCAAGCAAAACGGTCGAGATCGCGTGAGGCTTGTTGGTACAACGAGCCGTCGCGAGTGAAACCGAGATGGGAATAGTCTCGCGGCTTGCGCACATCGAGATGCGATTTTCTGTAGTTCGGATTCTCCTGCCACTCGATCGAGCCCGCCGCAGTGACGATTGGATACCACGCAAGTCCCTTTCGCTTGCGAACTGCGTCATAGTCAAAGCGATATTCGCGATCGCAAAGCGCGCCCAACGCGAGATGAGTAGAAGGATCGGCGCTCATCGCGGCATGGGCCCATTTTGGCGGCACGACGACGACATCGCCGGGTTCCGCGAGGATGGCAAAGCAGCGGCCGGGATCGTCTTCGGCACGCTCCTGCATGAAGACGTAGGCGGAGCCTTCCCAGATCTCGTAAATCTCGGGCGGCGACCATCCGCTGTGCGACGAGATGTGATGGACGTGTCCCTGGCTGCGGACCGGTTCCTCGCCGAATTTGCCGGCCGCATAAATGACCGCGCCGAAAAGCAGCATGCGTTTTTTCAGCGCGGGGAGAATTTCGTTGCGGCCGATGTCCATCACAATCGCGTACGCGGGATCGGGACCCGAGCAGTGCGAATCACGCAGGCTGGGGCGGATTGCGTCTAACGAGCGGTGCTCGGGCTGCGGACCGAAAGAGCCAGGTTCGTAGCGAAAACCCAGCGGCTCTCGCACCGGGACAACGCCCATGCCTGGATCAAAGGTCATGCGTTCTTCCTCACCGATGCTCGAATCGTAGCGCATTTCCCCACGCCATTCGCCGGGCGGATGCGATAGCGTCCCACATTTGCCGGAACGATGAATGTTTCCGCGTAATGTACAGTGAACGGATCGAACGCTGAGGTCGGGCTGTCGACGATCGCCTCTTCACCCTCCACCAGATTAAGCACGTGCACGCCCCCGGACGCTTCGTGCTCTACAGAAGAAGTGAACCAGTGCCGTGTGGTATCAATGAATTCGAGTTCGTGCAGACCGGTGCGCTCTTCGATCCAGCCGTCGGCTTCATTGACTCTCTCGATCCGGTTCAAGAGATTTTTTCGCACCCAGTCTGTATCGCGATCCCACTGAATGTTTGCCGCGCCGTGTTCCAGATGAATGGGCCGCGGACGGCCATCGAGTCCCGGGCGGCCCCAGTCCCACAGCTTAAAAGTAAAAATGTACGGAGTAGCGCTGATCTCGAGGACCATGCTGTTGGCGCCGGAGCAGTGGATGGTTCCAGCTGGAATCAGGAAATGGTCGTGCTTCCGCGCAGGCCATTGGTTGACGTATTTCTCGGCATCGAACGCAGTGCCGCCCTCTTGCGCGCGCTGTAAGTCGCCGAGCATCGCAGCGCGGTCGATTCCAGTTTTCAGGCCGAGGTAGACGCAGGCATCAGGCGCGGCATCGAGGAGGTAATAGCTTTCATCCTGCGTATACGCCATGCCGAAATGTTCACAGATGTATTGCTTGAGCGGGTGAACCTGCAACGACAAATTCCCACCCCGCATGGTGTCGAGAAAATCGAAGCGGATGGGAAACTCGGCGCCGAATGTCGCATATACGTGTTCACCGAGGAGTTCGCGGGGATGACGCAGGACGAGGTCGATGGCGGGAATCTCGATGGTCACGCCAGCCATGTCAAGCAGCAGACTGTTTTCTTCGGGCACACAATCGAAGCACCAGGCGTAGTTCGGAGGACCGTCGGGCAAGTCACAGACCTCGCGCATCCACTGGCCACCCCACGGCCCGGGATCGAAAAAAGGGACAACCCGAAATGGCTGGTTCACCGCGCGTTGCAACCCTGTACGAAACGCATCGCCGGTGCACATCTTCGGTAGAGCGAGATCGTTGGTGTCGAGCAGGTAATCGATGCGCGGCAACAGTTCAGCCTTGATTCGGTTGGCGACGCGCCAGTCGATGAAATATGCGCGTTTATATTTTGCGCTGGCCGATTCGTGGACCTCTCCAGCAGGGAAAGTTCCAATCTGGTTGGCGCGCTGACGGCGCTGAATTTCCCAGCGGGCGAGATCGGCGAGGATTAGGACATCAGGATCGGGAGCGATGAGCGCGGTGCCCGTGCCAATGATGAGAATGACGTCATCAGCCGCGCGGCAGGCTTCGAGAAAGTTTGCGGTGCGCCGCGCATCGGCGAAGTCTTCGATCGTAAGTTTGGTGAGCCGCCCGAACACTGGATCGTTGGTTAGATCAGTTTTGACCAGCGCGTCGATTTCGGCGGGAGTTTTCCAATAATCGCACGTGCGAATAACATGTGCGGGATGCAGGCCAGCAACGAGCGAGTTGAGTACTTCCTCTTCGAAAACTCCGGGATAGACTTCAACGGCGATTTTCTTAGCACCCCGCGAGATTTCCCCGGCAATGCGCGCCGAGATGTCGGGCCAGCTCTGCCAGACGGAGTCGCGACGGACGGGCACGCGAACGAAAGGAAACTTGTCGTAGTTGGATCGGCGGCCAGTCATGAGTTCCGGTTAGCGTAATGAAGCAATCATTCCCAGTTTACGCACAGAATCATGAAATCGCTGCCCGGCAGATCAATTCTCTTTTTCAGCGGCGACGATCTTCAGATGGCGTCTGCTCTGAGTGGAAACGGTGTTCCCGTTTTCGTTGTGTTCAATGATCGCGTGCAGCAGGAACTCGCCGGTGGCGTGTGGGAATTGGAAGTCCTGATTGATCGTTGTCTGGCCCAACGCCGCTACTGTGAAGGATCGTTTCTGGCTTACCACTCGTTCACCCTTGGAATTTTCCAGCGCCAAGGTGAGCGAGCCTTCGACCTCGTGTTCTTCGTCATTCACCAACATCGTGCGAAGAGATGTGAAACTGCCGGCGGCGACCGACGGTTGCCAGAAACTGAGATACACGCCAACTGGAGCGAAGGCATTGCTCATGTAGTCGCGAAACTCAGAGTGCAGTTCGAGATTTTTTACATCGCGAAAGTGATCAGAGGTATAGCCCACGGGATCGCTGCTGGTTAGATAGACGAAATGCAATACTCCCGCATACATACGATAGGCGCGCCAATATTCGGTGAGTCCGGCTAGCAAATACGCATTGAGCGCGAGTCTTTCCGCGGCGGTTGACTTGGGCCCGAGCAACGCGGGATACAGTTTTTTGGTCAGTTCGGTTGGACTGCCATCGCGATTGAGCCAAAGCCAGCCGTATTCGTTCAGAATCAGCGCGTGTGCACTCGGTGCGCCGGGAGCAACCGAGTTGGAATACTCCAGCTTGGTCATGTCAAGTGCGGGTCCACCGGCGGCCATCTCCTGATGTTCATAGGGATGATCCTCGACCGGGTCATTCGGCCCCTCTGGCGGGTTGTAGCTGTTCTCCCAGGGGCGATCAGAAAGATCGAGGCCGCGAACCGCCGGAATGATTTTTTCGCCGAATGCGGAATCCCAGGTTTCGTTGTTCGCGTCCCAGATAGCTACGCTCGGGTGGTTCCAGTTGTCGCGCATCCACTCGGAATACTCATGGATCATTTCATCGGTATCGAAGTGCACCTGATTCTCCGGGCCGTGCCAATCGTGCCCGGTCCACACGAAGTATTCGTTCTGAATGAGCAGGCCGGCTTCGTCGGCGATGTCCAGCCAGCGATCGGGCACCGGCCCAATGCAGAGGCGGAAGCTGTTCCAGTGCATCTGGTGCGGAATATCGACGAGCAGCTTGCGCACCCAGTTTTCGTCCCAGGGCAAGGTGCCAGAGAGCGGGTCTTCGAAGAAGCGATGAAGCGTAATGTTGGAGCCGCGCATGAAATAAACGTGGCCGTTGAGATACGCACGCTTGGTGGCGGTGTCGAAGCGAAACTCGCGCATCCCGAAGCGAGTAGACGCCGAGTCGCCGCCCGTAGCCGTTTCGAGCACGTAGAGATTCGGAGATTCAGGCGACCACAGCTGGGCGCCGGGAACTGGAATTATTTGCGTCACCGTTTTGTTTTCACCCGGGGCGAGGACGAGGTTTAGAGGATCTGTTCTGGCGATGACTGCTTGTTCCTTCCAGGGGTGAACCGCTTGTGAAAGCTGAAAAGAAACGGACCGCTCACTGCGATTGTTCAGCAAGGTTTGAACAGTGATTGAACGATCGGCGATTCGCGGCGCGACCTGAACGCTCTCAATCGCCGGGTTCTCGCTTAGAGAAAGTGAGACGTCGTCGTAGATTCCGGGTGTCCAGCGGATCTTCTCGAAGTCAGTGCCGCCTGAAACGGAAGGTGGCAGGACGCCGGGATGCGCTCCGACGCGAACAATCAGTTCGTTCTCACCACGCCGAATGGCTTTGCTGACGTCAATGATCGCGGCAGAAAAACAAGGCAGATGTTCGCCAATCTTCACGCCATTGATCCAGACGGTGGCGCCGAACTGCGCCTTCTTGATGCGTAAGACGGCGACGCTGTGAAGTTCGGAAATATTGAAAGTATGCCGATACCAGAAAAAGTTGCGATCCTGTCGCGACACGCCCGCATTTGAAACAAGCGCGTTCTTGGGCAGCTTGCCCTGGCTGACCCGATTCTGAATCACCATCCGGCTGTCGAAGAGATCCACATTCGGAAACGGAGGCGTAGCCGAGTGTGCCAATCCGGGGACAGGCACAGTGTGCTTCCATGTAGTGGGAATCGCGTCCGGATCCTTCGAGTCTTCGATTTGCCAGAGACCGTCGAGTGGGATTGTAGTTCGCTGCGCGGCGACAACGGAAAACGGAGCGGTAACAACCAGCAAGAGCAGAAGCCGAAATCGTCTACCCATAGTCATGAAAGCCAGGACTTGCTGATCCAGTATTTCTCGATTTCTTCGAGCGTGCGACCTTTCGTCTCGGGCACGCCGCGCCATACGAAGACGAATGCTGCGATCGAAATTACGGCGTAGAGCAGAAATACCCCGGGCGCGGAAAATGCGTCTACGAGCGATAGAAAAGTCAGGGTCACCAGCAGGGTACCGCACCAGAGGCATACCGTGGCCAATGACATGGCGCGACCACGCACGCGCGTCGGGCAGATCTCCGCCATCAACACCCAGGTTCCGGTGCCAACCCCGACGGCGAAGCACGCCACGTAAGTCAGAACACAAATAAGAACGATGATGCCGGAAGACTGAAAGCGAATAGCCGCGGAGACGCCGGCCAACGAAAGCGCCATGCCGGCAAAGGCGGACATTAAGATAGCTTTTCGCCCGGAGCGGTCGATCAGCAGCATGCCGGCGATGGTCGCCACAAAATTGATCGCCCCAATGATCACGTTCGCCCACAGCGCCGAATTTGCTGTCTGATGCGGTACGTGCTCGAGAAAAACAATCGATCCGTAATAAATGATCGTATTGATTCCGGTGAACTGGCTGAAGAGTGCGATGACGATGGCGACGATCAGTGCTTTGCGAAATGCAGGATCGAAAAGGTCTCCGCTCTCTTCGGAGATGGCGGCGCGAATCGCAGATATTTCCTGGGCGGCACCGGCTGGGCCCGCGAGTTGAGTGAGAAATCGCTGCGCCTCACCCTCGCGCCCCTTCTGCACAAGCCAGCGCGGGCTCTCCGGGATGAAAAGCAACGTGAAGAGGAAGGCGATTGAAGGTATCGCAGCCGAAGCGAACATCCAGCGCCAGTTGGAAGGGCCTGCGCCGGTAAGCAAGTAGTTCACACTATAGGAAAGTAAAATTCCGCTGACGATCGCCAACTGATTGAGCGAGACGAGGAAGCCGCGTTTTTCCGCAGGAGAAATCTCGGCGATATAAAGAGGCGAGAGAGTCGATGCAATGCCGATGGCCACTCCGCCGAGCAATCGTGCCATGGCGAACTCGGGCAAGTTTCGCGGCAGCGCGGCGCCGATCGACGACAGTGTAAACAAGGCCGCGGCGCCCAGCAGGACCCGCTTTCTGCCGAAGCGGTCGCTGGTGAATGCGGCAACGCTTGCTCCCACAACGCAACCCAGAAGCAGGCTGCTGGCGGCGATTTCAGTCTGCGAGGCGCTCAGCCCAAACTGCTGCTTGATGAAGACGATGGCTCCATTGATGACCGCGGTATCGAAACCGAAGAGCAGCCCGCCGATGGCTGCTACCATGGCCGGGAGGTAATAGAAGCGGCTTGAGGATTGCTGAGCGACACTGCCAGCAGTGGCATTCATTTGTGGCCCGGGATTATGGAACTCTCAAAGCCCATCGTCACGATCAAATCTTCAGCAACTTTTCCTTCAGGAAAACTAGTCCTGCAGCGCCTGCCACGCCGCCGTAGCCGACAATTTTCTGAAACACGATGGGCACTTCGCGTCCCAGCAGGGTGCGGGTTCGGCGCGCGATTTGCTCCTGGATCGGCGCAATCAGTTGCGGTCCAGCGGCGACGATGTTCCCGCCGAGAATAAAGACTTCGGGATCGAAGGTGTGCAGAAAACTCACCAGCGCCGCTCCAAGATAGTCGAGAGCGCGATCGACGACATAGCGGGCGCACTCGTCACCCTCGGCGGCGGCGCGGAAAATGGCTGCGGGATTAGGGACCTCGCCTGCACTGGAGATCGATAACTTTGCCGGCGCAGCGCGGTGTATGTGTGCCCAGTATTCCGCCTCAATCGCGCGTGAGGAAAATCGAGTCTCCAGGCAGCCGTAATTTCCGCAGATGCACAGACCGCCCTGCGGATCAATCGTAGTGTGGCCAAGATGGCCCGCGGCGCCGCTCGAGCCTACCAGCATTTGTCCGTTGACCATGACGGCGCCACCGACGCCCGTACCCAGCGTCAGCATGACAACGTTGCGGCGTCCGCGGGCGGCTCCCCACAGCACCTCGCCGATGAGAGCCACACGCGCGTCGTTTTCCGCGCAGACCGGCACGCCATTCGCCCCAATTACATCGCTCAGCAGGCGCCCTTCCAGGAAGCACAAATCGCCGGGACAGCTTTTTACCTCTGTCGATACGGCATCGATGATGCCTTTGCAGCCCACGCCGATGCCGTGCACCGGCGCCTGGGCGCGCCGCATAACCGACGCGACAAAGTCCTGCAGGGCAGGAATGCTTCGCGGCGACGGCTCGTGCAAGCTTTCGATGAGTTCGCCGCCCTGGCTGACGATTCCGGCCTTAATTCCGGTTCCGCCAATGTCGACTCCAATCGCCAGAGGCTGCGCTGCACCGGCGCTGGAAGAGTGTTGGCCCACAAGTTTGTGAATTATACCTAGTTTGTGCAATTCTACTGATTCCTATGGACATTGCTCGCGGGAGAATAAAAATCGTAGTGTGCGTGTCGATCGCGCTTGGGGCGGAGGCCGCCCTGTGAGCCGCAGAACGCCCAAGAAAACGAGCGCAAAGCAAGCCGGACTCGAGTACTTCGACCGCGCCATGGGGGTGCTGAATCGGCTTAGGGAGTCGCAGGCCGAAGCCATTCAGAAAGCCGCCGATGTTTGCGCCGAACGGATCGCCAAGGGTGGGCTGATCTTTGTGTTCGGCAATGGCCATTCGCGCATGATGGCCGAGGAGATGACGCCGCGGCAGGGTGGGATTCCTGGATTCGTAGCGCTGGTTGAAACCGCGCTTTCGAATCACGCTGCCATCATCGGGGCGAACGGTCTGCGATCCTCACTTTTTCTCGAAAACTACGAAGGCTACGCGGAGCATATCCTGAACAGCTTCCGCTTTGGACCGCATGATGCATTCATCATTGTCTCCACCAGCGGGATTCGCCCCGTCGTGGTCGAGATGGCGACCGGAGCGCGCGCCCGCAAACTGCCCGTGATCGCGATTGTCTCCAAGGCGCATTCCAAGGAAGCCAAGGCGGTTCACTCGTCGGGAAAGAAGCTGGTGGATTGCGCCGACATCGTGATTGATAACTTGTGTCCGCCCGGAGACTGCGTTCTTGAATTGGACGGACTCGACTGGCGCACCGGACCGGTGTCGACCCTGACCGGCGCGATGATTATCAATATGATCCGCTGCGGCGTTGCGGAAGCGTTGCTGGCCAGGGGCATCAAGCCGGAGATTCTGCCGAGCCATCAGTTTGCCAACAACGTCAGCGCCGCCGAGCAGCTGGAGAGATTTTACGAAGCGTACCGGCTGAGCCTAAAACACCTGTTCGAATAGGCGCGAATGAAGACCAAGAAACCAGGGAGACCCGCTTCGGGGGGCGAGGCACCTTCGAAGACGGCGCCTAAGCTTGAGAAGCGGCGTCGTCCGTTGCGAACCACGGTGGTTGGCAGCTATCCGTTTCCGGGATGGCTAGAATTTGCCTCGTCGCACATGGATCAATTCGGCGAAGCGGACATAGACGAGCTTCGCGCCGATGCAGTCATCGTCGCGGTTCACGATCAAGTTACCGCCGGGCTCGACGTGATCACCGACGGCGAGCAGACGCGCTTCGACTTCAATTTGTCTTTCTATGGACGCCTTGAAGGGATTGATCCAACTCCCCACTCGCCGCGCCGATTCGGACCACCGGCGCACGATCAACGTGGCAAGTATCAGATCACGGGGCGGCTGCGCTCGCAGCATGGTTTAGGTGCAGTGGCTGAATTTGAGCTTCTGAAGAAAATTGCGCCATCGGGGCCAATTCTGAAAGCGAGCGTCCCCGGACCTTACACGCTAAGTGGCCGCATCGCGCCGGGCGGTGTTTATAAGAATCGCTGGGACATAACCGAAGCTTTGATTCCCATCGTTCGCGACGAACTAGTTCAGCTCGTTAAGGCGGGCTGTACCGAGATCACACTCGATGAGCCTTCGATGAGTTGTTATGCGCATTGCGAAGATCCTCGGCGTTTCGTCGAAATCTTCGTCGACACCGTGAAGCCAGTCGTGGGCCGCTGCCGCTTATCAACCCATCTCTGTTTCGGAAACTACAAGGGCCGTGCGGTCGGTCCGCGCCAGTATGCGCCGCTGTTTCCTGCGTTTCTCGATCTTCCTGTCGATGAAATGCATCTTGAGATGGCCAGCCGCGAGTTTGCCGAGATCGAAGGCATCCGCAACATCGTCGACCGCGGAATCGATGTCGCCGTTGGTGTAATCGATGTAAAGAGCTATTACATCGAGACGCCGCAAGACGTAGCCGATCGCGTACGACGCTGCCTGAAGTATGCCCCGGCAGAAAAACTCTCGTTCGCTCCAGACTGCGGACTCAGCCAGACGGCGCGCTGGGCGGCACGGCAAAAGCTCGCGAATATGGTGAGCGGCGTCGCGATTGTTCGCAGAGAACTTGGGCTCGCGTGATTCGGCCCGTCCAATCGCACGAGGCGCTGCTGGCCGACATTCGGGGAGCCAACCGCAACGATGGCCGGTTCCGGCTCTGGTGGCTGGGACAGAGCGGCTTTCTTTTGCAGTGGAACGGCCTCCACGTTCTGCTCGATCCGTATCTCTCCGACTCGCTTACTAAAAAATATAGCCAGACGGACAAGCCGCATGTCCGCATGACGGAGCTGGCGATCGATCCCGCGCGCGTGTCGTTTGTGGATGTAATCACGTCCACGCACAACCACACGGATCATCTGGATGCCGAAACTCTTTGCCCGATCCTCGCTGCCAACCCGCGGGTGAAGTTGGTGATTGCCGAGGCGAATCGGGCGTTTGTGGCCGAACGCCTGAAGATTGACGCTGCGGGTCCGGTTGGCCTGGATGACGGAATCTCAGCCGAGTTTGCCGGGATTAAGATTTCCGGAGTGGCCTCCGCGCACGAACAGCTCGATCGGGACGAGCAGGGTAGAGCCAGGTATCTCGGCTATGTTCTTCAGTTTGGCGGACACACGGTTTATCAGAGCGGAGACACGATTCGCTACGAAGGCATGGCTGAGAAGCTGGCGCCCTTTGGAATCGATGTCGCGCTGCTTCCCATCAATGGACGAAAGCCGGAGCGACGCATTCCGGGAAATCTATGGGGCTGGGAGGCGGCTCAACTCGCAAAGGACATCGGCGCGAAACTCGTCATTCCCTGTCACTACGAGATGTTCGAATTCAACACGGCTTCGCCAGACGAGTTTACGGAGCAGTGCCGCAGGTTGAATCAGCCATGTCAAGTGCTGCGCTGTGGAGAGCGATGGGGCAGCAAGAAGTGAGGCCTTCGCAGAAAAAAAGTGGAGCTAGCGGCTCTGCGTCGCGCTCTCTGAATCAAGAGTCTCCGGCGGATCGAAGAAGCACTTGTGCCACAGCGCTGCATCGCTAAGAGCGCCAGCCTTCCACTGTTGGAGCGTGGCGAGGGGAGCAGCAATCATGCCGCCATCCGAGGAATCGAAGATCACGACGATGCCGGCCTGATCGGGCTTGCCTGCCATCTGCTTATAGTTCGTCTCGAGCAAATACTTAATGTAGGACAGCCTTTCTTTGGAGCCTCCCTGTTTAGCGTCATCGCCGGTTTTCTGCACGGTAACGATCTTCACGTTCTTTCCGCGCAACGGCTCCCAGTCGCCGGGGAAGGGAGCTGTCTCTTCGCGAACAACGTGAAATAGATCTGCGGCAGGGGCTTGGGAGGCCGCAGCCGGCCCGGTGTCGGGAATTCCTTCGGGCATCTCGAGGCTGTTGCGCCAGATCCAGCCGCGTGAAAGGCCGGAAACACGGACGTGAACCCAGTCCGCGTTGAAGTCGAGCATCTCAAATTCATCGTGCATGCTTGCCAGGAATAGCGGCTTCGCGGTAAGGCTCGGGGTGGCGACCACGGGAGTGCCGGACTTCCTGACAGCAACCAGGTTCTTTGGGTGCGCCTGATTTTTCAGAATTTCTTCCAGATCCTGAGCCTCGGCCCGCAATGAACTCTCGGCGGCGTCAGGGGCGCTCGATTTTTCCATGGGCCGGGTCAGCGCAAGTTCTTTCGCCGCAAGGCTCTGGCTCCGGGATGATGAGAAAAGCCCGGGCGATTCGGTAGTTTTGGCACTCGGCGCTGCGGGCCACGATCCTGCAGGTGGAAAGGTCTTTGTAGGGGTGGAAGCCGCGTCCGAAAAAGAAGTCTTCTCTGTGGCGGTTGCCCCCTTGGTTAACTGCTCCGACAACTGGTCCATTAAGTCTGATTCGATACGGCCGATCGAGTTAAGGAGTTGATATCCGGAATGGACTCCGGCTGGGTCCTTATACCAGGCGGTAATCTTAGCGCTCACTTGAACACGCGCACCTCCCGACGGCTCGGCCATGACTTTTACGGTGGTGTGGTAGTAGCCGCGCTCGTAGCGGTCCAGGGGATGATCGGTGGATTGCGCGAATCCCTCGAGCACGGGCAAGCGTCCCGCAATGCTCGATTGTAGAGTCTTAAGAGCCTTTTCAACGGCTGCTTTGTCCTGAGGAAACACGCGGTCTGCCCCCCCGGTCTGTACTCCGCCGGTCTGCGCCGCAAGAAAGGCCGCGGAGCAAGCCACAAAAACGGTGAGCCATGCGGCACTTCGTGAGCACCAGCGGCTCATGGCAGTTGCTCCAGATCGTCGCGCAGCATCCAGCCATGCTGGCCGTCGTGAGTCTCTACGCCAAACCAATAGGGAGTGAGAATCACAATCAGGACCTCGGATCCCGGAGGCAAGGTCTTTAGAACGCTGGCAGTGTGGAAGGGCGCCGACTTCAGCGGAGCCCCGGGCGTTTTTACCCGGCGCTCGAGTTGCTGCTTGAGCTCTTTAACGTGATCCTCGAGAGATTGGGGCGGCGCTGCTTTCGTGCCCGAGTCAGGTGGCAGGATTTCTGTTGTGGCGGTGTCGCTGGTCACCTGAGCCGTCGCAACAGGCTGCGGCGCAGTAGCCACCGATTCAAGGTCAACTTTCTTCTGGGCGGCTTCCTGGTGCTCTTGTTTCTCCTGCAAGGCCTCCGCGGTCTCTGTTTTCATCAGATTCAGAGCGTCGAGGCGGTCATGGATATCCTTGTATTCGGCGCTCTCTACAGAGCCATTGGAGGGGTGAGAGATACGGCGAAATTCCTCGACAAAGACGGCATCGATGCGGATGATTGTGTTTTTCTCGCCCTGAGGCTGTACCACATAACGTACCGCAAGCGTTCCGACATCGCCGCTGTCTTTGAAATTGCGAGGGTCGATCGCCTTCTCGCGGATCTTGTAGAAGACCTTGCCGCCTTCGGTCCATTCCTTAAAAGCACGGGTAGATGAGGCCGCATTTGCTCCCTGGACATACTCGTCCTTGCTGTACTCCTTGGTTCCCCGAATGATCCCGTTCTGTACCACGTCCTGGATCACCTGCGTGACCTCACTCTCGGGGAAGGGGACGTTCGCAATCAGTCCCACGCCGTACTGAGAGCCGTCTTTTTCGCGGGCAAGCAGAGTGGTAGCGGTCAACAGAGCCAGGAGCAAGGGGACGCCTAGACCGCCCAGTGGTATACGCTTCGAGCTTGATTGATAGCGACTTCTCATTGTCCCATTCGCGGGCAGGGCCTCCCCGTTGCGCCAAGAGTCTCAACTCCTGCGATTCATGTCAACTTCGACAGTTGGATTACCAAAACTTGCCAAATCGATTTTTTACTTTGTAAAATCTTTGTCAAAAAAATGTCGCTAAATTTCTTGCAAGTGTGCGCACGAGCGTAGTAGCATTCATTCCCGGTACGATGGCTGGACCTTTACACCGAGAAAATCGATTTTGAGCGCTGTGGGTTGCTTGAACTCGAGAGCTGTTAAGTTTCGGTCGCGTTCGCCAAACTCTCAGGTCACCGCATTTGTGGATGCGGCTTTTTTTAACAACTGAAACCCTTTGTCCTTAGGAGTTGCACATGCGCATTGCAACGCATTGTCGCCTTTGGGGAAGGTCGCTGCGAGCAAAGCATTTCGTCGTGGCGGCTATGGTTGTTACCTCCCTTCTGTTGATTTCCAGCCAAAATGCCAACGCCATTCCGGCATTCGCCCGCAAGTACGGCCTCCGCTGCTCGGCCTGCCACGAATCCTGGCCTATGCTGAATTATTTCGGCCAGAAGTTCAAAGACAACGGCTACCAACTCATGAACGACCGGGATTCGCCGATCTGGCAGAACCCGGGCTATTGGCCCGTCACCATGCGTATTACGCCGTTCTGGAGCCGGGAGAGCGTCAATAAGGTCGCGGTCGATACGGCTCCCACCGGCGAACAGAAAATCACCACCACGGGCTTTAATCTGAGCGGCCTCGACATTCTGGCCGCCGGTACGCTCGACAAGAACATATCGTTCCTGCTGGTTCCTTCCTCGGACGAAACCGGTGCGTTTCACTTTGAGTCAGCCAACACGCGGTTCAGCAACTTATTCCATAGCCCCTGGCTGAACGTAAAAGTCGGCAAATTCGAACTCGACAGTTTCATCTCGGAAAAGAGAACTCTGACGCTGTCGGCCAACGGCGGTGGTTACCAGCTCTTCCATTTCATTCCTCAAAACGATGGCAACATCTTCGGGCAAATTGGGGACAACCAGCTCGGCGTGGAATGGATGGGTCACTCCAACAACGATCGCACCCGTATCTCGGCAGCGGTGTTCAACTCCGTTGACGGCAACGTGGACCTGCCTTACGGACAGAACGCCTACACAGCTTTTTTTGCCGCCAGTCAGGCTTTTGACACTGGCAAGCTGGGTGTCCAGCGCATCGGCGGGTACGCCATGATTGGCCAGGCGCCCACAACCTATCTCACCAACGCCGGAGCTCTGCTGCCGGGGACCGGAACTGGCAATAAGAGCTTCAGCCGAGTCGGCTTCGAAGGACTCTTCTACGTCACCCCGAAGCTCGACTTTCAGGTCTTCACGCAGCACGGTGAAGACGATGCCTGGTTCGGTGCCTGCTACGGAGACATCATCGATGGAGGCACGCCCTGCACCAACAACAACATCGCGGGAACCACGTTGCCGCAAGGGGCGAAGAATCCAACCTGGAACGGCGCTTTCATCGAAACTCACTACGTCTGGAATCCGCAGTTCGTCATCATCCAGCGTTCGGAGTGGGTGCGCATGTCGCAACAGGGACTGCCGGGTGTGGCGAACAATTACGGCGATATCGACAACTACGTTATCGGCTATCGCTATAACCCGTTCATGAATCCGCGTGCCGGCTTCGCCTTCCACAACGAGTACTCGTGGCTGCGCCAACGTGGCACGGCTCCCGATGGGTCGGATTTGACCTCCAACAGCTTGATGCTCGGCTTTGACTTCGACTTCTAGAGAGGAACGGACATGCCCAACAAATTGCAGAAGTTGTTTCCTGGATTGGTTGCAGCTGCGATTTTGGCGCTTCCGCTCGCGGCCTCAGCCCAGCTCACGCAAGCCGATCTCGATTCTCACCTCGGGATGGAGAGCCACATCGCAAACCTCACCGGTCACGCCAAAGACGCCAAAATGGCCTATCGGCGTTACTGCCTCGTTTGTCATGGCGATCTGGGCGACGGAAATGGCGAAACCGCTCAATGGATCGATCCCAAGCCGCGTAACTTCCAGCTGGGAATCTTCAAATGCCGTTCCACCCCGACTGGAACTTTGCCCACCGATCAGGACCTCTACGACACGATCGCTCGCGGCCTTGATCGCTCCAACATGCCGCAATGGAGTACGTTCTCGAATCAGGAGCGTGCCGACCTGGTGGCCTGGGTCAAGCACTTCTCGCCCCGTTTTGCTTCCGAGAAACCGGGCGATGCGATCCAGATTCCGCCGGAACCGGAAGTGACTGCCGAGCGCATCAAGGCGGGCCGCGAGGTGTTCGCTCGCGTGCAGTGCTGGAAGTGCCACGGTGCAACCGGTCAGGCGAACGGTCCTTCTTCGTCGACACTGCAAGACGATCTCGGGCGCCCGATTCTGCCCTTTAATTTCACCGAGGGGTCTCGTCCAAAATGCGGTTCTGACGATAAGGATCTATATCGCATTTTTATGACCGGGCTCGATGGCACGCCCATGCCATCCTTTGCCGACAACATCAAGCCAGACGAGGCTTGGGACCTGGTCTTCTACCTGAAGGCTCTGGAGCCGCAGCCCAGCAAGGAAAGGGCGATGGCCAAGCAACTGGCCCTGAAGCCGGTCGATCCCAACGCACCGGCAGGACAGCAATAGCCAATCAGAACGAAGCCGGGTCCGCTTGCCCGGCTTCACGAATCCCACGGAGGAAGTTGCAGATTATGACGAAAGCATCGAAGCAGATTGGCGTGGCAGTACTATCCGCTCTCGTGGTGGCTGCCAGCGCAACTCTCATTCTCAGCACGAAGGTTAGCGCCGCCGGAGAAGGGAAGATCAGCGGCACTGTCAAGCTCAACGGCACGGCACCCCATATGAAGGGCATCGACATGTCGAAAGATCCCTATTGTGTGAAGGCTCATGCGGACAGCCCGGCCCATCTGGAGACAGTCGTAGCCAGCGCCAGCGGCGGGCTGGAGAACGTTGTTCTCTACATCTCGGAAGGTTTGCCGGCCAGCGCCCAGACGGAGGTTCCGACGACCGTTCCAGTATTCGACCAGAAAAACTGTGTTTACACTCCTCACGTCCTCGCGATGGACGTGAATCAGAAATTCAAGGTCACCACCAGCGACCAGACGACGCATAACATTCATCCCCTTCCCAATCCCATGACCGGCAATATCCCGTGGAACCAGTCGCAGCCCCCGGGTGCAGCTCCGGTGGAAAAGAGCTGGAAGGCCGCGGAAGTGATCCCTGTCCAGTGCAACATTCATCCCTGGATGCACGGGTGGTTCGTTGTAGTGAAAGGACCGTACGCCACCAGCGACGCGAACGGCAGCTACACGATCAACAACGTTCCGCCGGGAAACTACACCGTGACCGCGTGGCAGGAGGATCTGGGAACACAAACGGCGAAAGTCACCGTCGCCGCCGGAACCTCCGCGACAGCCGACTTCACATTTAAAGCGAAGTAAGCACGTTGTCGATGCGTCCGCGGCAGCTCTACTGCGGCGGACGCGCTAGAAACCCCTGCGGCATAGAAGCGAACCGCGACCGAGGACGTTTATGGCGAAGTTCTTCGCAGTCACCATTATCGTGATTACGATCGCATCGGCCATCCCTATCGTGATGCATACGTGGCCGACGCCACAAGATATCTCCACGCACGGTGTTTTCATCGACAAGCAGACCGATGAAAC
Organism: Candidatus Solibacter sp.; assembly: GCA_035501655.1. GTDB lineage: Bacteria > Acidobacteriota > Terriglobia > Terriglobales > Acidobacteriaceae > Sulfotelmatobacter. Next base: position 147,786 of record DATJVU010000029.1, on the reverse strand, counting down.
CATGATCGAGGCCGGCGTATGCTTCATTGCCTCGCAAATCATCCTGGCCCTTTTCATCTGGAGGTTTTCCAGCTTCAAGCCTGGCGATAAGCTCAAAACGTTCCCAGGCGGGGCGAAGGCGATGGTGTGGGCGGGAATTCTGCTCGTCGGCACCGAAGTCATAGGGCTGGGATTCGTAGGCGTGAACGCCTGGGCGAAGGTCTATTTCACGCCGCCTGGCGCCAACGCTTTACCTATTCAGGTGCAAGCCGGCCAGTTCGCTTTCTACTTTCGCTATGCCGGACCCGATGGGAAATTTGGCGCGATGCATCCAGAAATGATCAACGAGGCCACCGCAAATTTCATGGGCATTGACCAGGATCACGATCCCGATGCTAAAGACGATATCGTGACCGCGGAAATGGCCATCCCCGTAAATCGCGAGATCCACCTGCTGATGCACTCGAAAGACGTCGGGCATTCCTTCTTTGTGCCAGAGTTGCGCATCCAGCAGGATTTTGTTCCCGGACTCGATCTCTCAGTCCATTTCACTGCGACGAAGATTGGGCGTTACGAAATCGTCTGTACGCAGCTTTGCGGCCTCGGACACTACAACATGAAGGCGTATCTCAACGTGTTGTCGGAGGCGGATTACAACGATTGGCTGAAGAAGCAGGCGGCTTTGCAGTAGGCAAGTGAGCAGGTCGCGCAGTCAAACCTCTTGAGGTGAATCATGCACGATGCGGCACATGCAGTGCATCATCACGCGCCTCCCACCGGATTTATCCGGAAGCACGTGTTCAGCCTGGACCACAAGGTGATCGGCAAGCAGTACTACGGCATGGCGCTGATTGCAGCCTATGTCGGGATGTTTTTGTCGTGGTTGATGCGCATCCACCTTGGCTGGGGCAGTTACGCGATTCCCGGACTGCAGTATCTCTCGAAGACGGGCGCGCCGGGCAATGTCATGACGCCCGAATACTACCTGCAATTGATGACCATGCACGCTACGTTCATGGTCTTTTTTGTTCTGACCACGGCGCCCTTTGCAGCTTTCGGAAATTATTTCCTCCCGATCCAGGTTGGCGCGGAAGACATGCCCTTCCCCCACTTCAACATGATGTCGTTTTGGGTGACCTTCAGCGGCTTCCTGGTTCTGCTGTCTTCGTTCTTTGTCTCTGACGGACCCACGCTCGGGGGCTGGACCCAATATGTGCCTCTCTCAGCCGTCGGGGCGGTCGGCGGTCCCGGTGAAGGAACAGGTGTCGTATTGTGGGCGATCTCGATTGCGCTCTTCTGCGTCGGACAGTTGTTCGGCTCGCTGAATTTCATCACTACCACACTCGACATGCGAGCGCGCGGCATGAGTATGTGGCGGCTTCCACTTACGGTTTGGGGATGGTTCATCACCTCAGTGATGGGCCTTACTGCATTCGCAGTTCTCATGCCCGCTTGTATTCTGCTCATTCTTGATCATGTCGCCGGTACGAGTTTCTTTGTCGCTGGCGGACTGGTTTTCAACAATCAGGTCCAACCGCATACCGGCGGTTCGACGCTGCTCTGGCAGCACCTGTTCTGGTTCTTCGGGCACCCTGAGGTTTACATCGCGATCGTCCCCGGCATGGGCATCGTGTCGCACATCCTCATCACCTCGATGCGCAAGCCGATGCTCAGCCATCGCGTCATGGTGTATTCGATGGGTGCACTGGCCGTGCTCAGTTACATGGTGTACGGCCACCATATGTTTGTCAGCGGCATGAACCCGACTTCATCACTGGCTTTTTCGTTCCCGACGCTTGTCATCACGATTCCATCGACGATTATCGTTTTGATCTGGGTAGGCAGCCTCTATGGGGCAAAGCTGCGGATCAATACCGCATCGCTGTTTTCTTTGGGTTTCATCTCCATGTTCATTTCGGGCGGCATCAGCGGATTCTTCCTGGCGCAGCCTTCGATCGACATCATGCTGCACGCGACGTATTTCGTGGTTGGTCACTTCCATCTTGTGATGGGTGTGGCCGCGATGTTCGGCATTTTCGGCGGAACGTATTTCTGGTTCCCGAAAATGTTCGGCCGCATGATGAACGAGACTCTGGGCAAGCTGCACTTCTGGCTGACGTTTGTCGGCGCATACTGCATCTTCATGCCATTTCACTATCTCGGACTGGCGGGAAACGTGCGCCGCTATCAGGCGTTTACTGACGACTATCTGCAACCGCTGCTGCCGTTGCATAAGTTCATCACTGTTGCCGCTATTCTCACGGGCGTAGCGCAGCTGATCTTCCTCTACAACCTGATCTATAGCCGGTTTAAAGGGAAGGTGGCTCCGGAGAATCCCTGGGAGGCAACTTCACTCGAGTGGAGCACGCCATCATCGCCGCCGCCGTTCGACAACTTCGGCGGAACGTTCCCGGTGGTGCATCACGATCCCTACCAATACGGCGTCGAAGGCGAGAAGGGCGACTACGTCATGCAAACCTCGCCCGAGGTCATTAAAGGCGGTAACGAAGAGGCTTAGGCATTATGGCAACGACAACTCACGAGCCACCCAAACTCGACGACCCTCGCCGCACGCGAGCTTTAGGCGATAACGGAGGACGCACTCTCGTCCCAGCCACCGGCGATCTGCGCGCGGTGAAGTATTCGCCGCCGCCTGCTTCGACCGGTATCTGGGTGGTCCTCGCTTCGATCACCATGACGTTCCTGGCGTTTACCAGTGCCCTGGTAGTCCGTCAGGGCGGCGCCTCCGATTGGCATCACCTGACCCTTCCCCCAATTCTTTACCTGAATACGCTGCTGCTGATTGCCAGCAGCGTGGCGCTCGAATTCGGACGCCGCGATGTGCGCACCTTCATGGCGGTGAAAGAGCATGTCGCAAATCCCTCGCGGTGGCTCAACGCCGCGCTGGTTCTCGGCACCTTGTTTGTCGCCGGACAGATCACCGCGTGGATGCAGCTTCGCGCCCAGGGACTTTACCTAGCGACGAATCCCAACAGCTCTTTCTTTTATGTGCTGACCGTGGCGCACGCGCTGCACATCACCGGCGGCCTGGGTGGGCTCACACGCGTCATCCGCAAACGCAAAGATGGGACGCTCCGCAAGAGCACACTCGATGCGACGTCGCACTACTGGCATTTCATGGATGGACTCTGGATTTATCTGCTGTGGCTGTTGTGGGCAAGGTTGTAATGGCTTGTGACAAACATTGCGCCTAGGGCGCAGTAGCACAAAAGGAGAACGCCTTGAGCTACGCCAATCTGGCCATTCACGGGCACGCGGCCGACGGAGTTCCGCCGGTATGGTCGATCCCAGCGAAGAAAATGGCGATGTGGCTGTTCATCATCGCCGACTCGGCGACATTTGCTGCATGTCTGGTGGCCTACGGCTATATCCGTGTCGCGGATGCGCACTGGCCGCGGCCCTTTCATGGCATCACGAACGTGGCCATCATGACGTTCGTTCTGGTTACCAGCAGTCTCACCATGCTGTTCGGCATCGATGCCGCCAGGTCGGGCGACAAAGGCAAAGCCTTTCAGTGGACCCTGGTCACCGCCGCGCTTGGCGCAGTTTTCGCTCTCCTCCATGTTCGCGAATGGCTCAGTCTGATTGATGAGGGCGTCCGCCTCTTTCAGAATCCCTGGGGCTCGCCGCTCTTCGGCGCTTCATTTTTTAGCATCACAGGCCTGCACTTGCTTCACGTCTCGTCCGGCGTGATTGCTCTGGCCGTCGTCGCCATTCGCTATAAAGGAGGACGCTACAACTCCGATGATATTGAGATCACCGGCCTCTACTGGCACTTCGTCGATCTGGTCTGGATGTTCGTGGTGCCACTGGTCTATCTGCTAAATCTCGGTCGAGGTTGATGGGTGTTGGGTATTCGGTGTTCGGGCGTTGCAGCGGGAGTTTCTTAGAAGATTCTTACGAGGTCGCTTCCAGGAGATGAGGGCATGACCACTGCCGGAGAAAATCAGAGCAACACTACGAAATACATCATCGTCTATGTATGCATTTTGGCCATCGCGGCGCTGCAGTTCGTGATCGCTTACTCGAATATCGATGGTTCGCAAATGTTTACCCGCATGATGATTTTGGCGTGCATAGAAGCGGTGCTGGCGGTGCTCTTCTTCATGCATCTGTGGGTCGACAACCGCGGACTGCTCTGGTTCGTTGCAGTTTTTACAATTTTTGTTATCCTCGCAATGCAATACGGATGGACGGACAGCTACCGCTTGCTGAACGGGGTTCCCTGGGCGAAATGACGTGGAAGAGCGGTGCTTCAGCGCCGCGTTAGCGTGGGTCTGGAAACTCGCGGCTTTAGCCGCTGGGATCGGAGGAGCAGATGAAGCGCTGGATACCGCTGGCAATGCTGATTATGCTGCTTCTTCTTACACCGCTGCCCCTGTTTTCACAATCTTGCGCGCTCTGCTACACTCAGGCGGCGCGTTCGGGCTCGAAGATGATCCAGGCGCTGCGTAGCGGCATCCTGATCCTGATCGTTCCGCCAACCCTTATGACGGTTGGACTGATTTTCGTAGTGCATCGAAAAAGCAGTCAGGTGCGGCGCCCCGAAGACGAAAGCGATTCCGGGGAAAAGTGGTAAAGAAGACTGGTAAAATGGCAACCACACACGTCATGGGGAATCCCGTTCTGGACCGCAGCTTCAAATCCAAATTTCGCGACTACGTCACCCTGACCAAGCCTGAGGTGAACCTGCTGATCCTCATGACGACGTCGGCGGGCTACTATCTTGCGTCGCCGGGAAGCATGCGCGTCGCAGGGCTGATCAATACGCTGGTGGGAACGCTGCTCGTTGCCAGCGGTACAGCCACACTGAATCAATGGATGGAGCGCGGCTGGGACGGCGAGATGCGCCGCACCTCGAATCGCCCGCTGCCCTCAGGACGCCTGAGCAGTGCCGAAGCTTGCTGGTTTGGATTGATTGTCAGTATTGCGGGCGGCTTGTACCTCGCCCTTTTGGTAAATTTGTTCTCCTCCCTGCTGGCGGTGTTCACCTTGCTGTCGTACTTGCTGGTGTACACACCGCTAAAGCGCAAAACCCCTCTGTGTACAGCGCTGGGTGCAATCCCCGGAGCCATGCCGACGCTGATCGGATGGGCTGGAGCCTCCGGTCACATTACGCGCGGCGCATGGTTCCTGTTCGCGATCCTTTTCCTGTGGCAGTTCCCACATTTTCTTGCGATCGCCTTGATGTATCGGGAAGACTACGCCCGCGCCGGCTACCGCATGCTGCCCAGCTTCGATCTCGACTCGCGTTTCACGCGCGCCGAAATTCTGGGTTTCAGCGCGCTGCTGATTGCTACCACGCTGCTCCCAGTCATCGACCGCACCGGCCCGGTTTATTTTGCGGCGATGCTGCTCTCAGGCGCCTACATGCTCTACTACGTCGCCCGGTTGATGACAGCATCGACCGTGCGGCCCCCTGCCAAGAGCCTGGTCCATGCCTCAGTGCTCTATCTTCCCGTGGTTCTTGCTGTGCTGATCGCCTACAAACGGTAAGAGTATTTCCGCAGTTGAAGAAAGCGGCAGTCAGCTTCCGATGCTGTCCCCGAGTTGCGCCATCAGATAGTCGCGGATTTTTCCCTTGCCGAACCAAAGGCCAAGCTTGGCGGCGCCTCCAAGACAGAAGCGCAACGGTTCCGATGGCAAATCTCGCAGCAGCGCCGGCAGAACGCCGCTGATGCGTTTCGCCACAAGGTCGGTGATCTCCTCCAGCTTGGTTCGCGAGATTTGGCCGCGAGCCGGATTCGGGACATCCTCGGTGACACGATCCGAGCACAGCGGAATGATTGGGATCCACCTGCTGTCGTGTTGACTTCTTGCGTCTGGAGGCGCGTTCACCCCGAACTTCGCCACCGCGTCGGCACTCCGCGAGCCCAGGGAAGCAAGCCCGTCGGCGATGATGGGATTTCCGACCGGCAAAGCGAAGTGGTAGCGCAGAAACTGCTGGCAATTGCGGCGGCCGAGCTGAAAGTCGTGCGCGCGGAAACTGCGTTCAAAAAATCCTCCGAACGCGCCGAGGCTTGCGCCCTGAAGCGCAAGCTTTGCGGGTTGCGATGGATCGGACGGGGCGATGACGAACCGGCTTGAGGTCCCGGCCGTTATCAGTGCGAGCGATTCTCCGAAAAACCTCGATTGAGAAATAAAGACCGAGAGGAGTTGACCGATTGCCGCCGGAACAGTTGCTCCCTGGGAAAAATCCGGTGCAGCTACAAATTTGCCTTGTGCCGGAAAGGGCGCAACGGTTACAACCGCCCGGTCTGCCTTAAGCGGTTCTCTGGGATTTTCATTGTCTTTCGCAGTTGGCTTCCGTGACGCCACGTAATCGTGCGCCAGCGTGAAAGGATCGTTATCGATCACGCCACCATCAACATTGATCGTTCCAATCGCGGTTGTGTTCTTCGGCCAATTGGGGCTAACGGGAGGAGGCGCGTGAGGCGGCGGGTTCAGTGAATCCCACATGGGCGGCGTGTAGTCGACGATGTCACGCTGAATCTGCCGAGGCCGCAGAAAAATTGGAAAGGCTCCTGTCGCCTTCGCCGCCTCCTGCAGCAGCGGCCATGCGCCTTCCGTGGGCTGTCCCAACGGCAGTGGCTTGGCGGAAGGCGTCGATGGAGTGCCACCCGGCAGAACCGTTTCGAATCGCAATCGATCCGCATGGTACAAAGCGGACTCGTCGAGCGAACTGTCGCCGACGCTGGGCAGGGAATACGGGATGCCAGTCAGATTGGTCAGGGTTAACAGCAGCGTCAGGTTTGATGGGATATACGTACGCTGTTTCGGTGCTCCGGGAACGATGGCGTACTGCGCAATTTCGTCGATGACGGTGCAATCGAGCAAGGAATACACCGGTTCTCCATCGCGCAGATCATTTTGTTCGAGCAGCCGCGTGATGTCGATCTTATTGACCCAGCTTTCATAAAAGCGATTGGTCGTGCCGACAAGGCGCGTGTCGTGAATGTGATCGAACTCGCCCTGCACCATAGCCGAAGCAATGGCTGCGCACATGCCGCCGGCAGACGCCCCGGAGAAGACGTCCAGCGAAAGCTCATGACGCGGAACCGCATCGCCGCGCTCCTTGGCAGCTTGCCACTCATCGAGCGCTTCAACCAGAAAATCGAGGACGCCCGCGGTATAGGATCCGGCCGAGACCGCGCCGGCCATGTTGATTCCGAGTCTGAAGGTGCCCATACGATCCTCCAGTGAAATGAGGTTTCGAGCGCTGTGAGAAGCGAGAGGAATTCTCTACTTCTCGCCGAGGTGCGTCAACGAAATTGGATGGCTGCAGGCGCAGGGTGCCGCGCTCCGCGTACAATGGCGTGTTGCGTAAATTGAGAACATTCCGATGACCACTGCTCACCATCCGCACCCGCAAACCGCCGCTGAAACTCCCGCAGTTCCGCTGACGACCGAGGGCTACAGCGTTCTGCACCAGATGATGCGCCTGCGCTGGTCCGCGTGGCGTGCGCTTCCGGCGGCGGAGAAGTCGGCCATCGCCCGCGAAGCCTCCGACGCTCTGGCCGCGATGGAGAAGCACTCGCCCGGCCAGTCGGCCTTGTACTCGTTGATCGGCCACAAGGGTGACCTCATGCTGATTCATTTCCGTGAGTCTTTCGCCGATCTTAACCAGGCCGAGCTCCAACTCTCGAACCTTGGCATCAGCGATTATCTTGAGCCCACAAGTTCGTATCTTTCGATCATCGAACTCGGCCTCTACGAATCGACAGTGAAGATTTACAAAGAGCTCACGGATCAGGGGATTGAGCCGCATTCGGAGCAATGGAGAGCCGAGATTGCCTGCAAACTTGATCGCCACAAAGAGGCTATGAGGCCGAGACTCTATCCGGATATTCCGCCAGCCCGCTATGCGTGCTTTTATCCCATGGACCGCCGCCGCGGCGAGGATAAGAACTGGTACACCCTGCCAATTGAAGAGCGGGCGCGGCAGATGAACGAGCACGGACTAGTCGGCCGACGCTACGCCGGCGAGGTGAAGCAGATCATCACTGGATCGATCGGCTTCGACGACTGGGAGTGGGGCGTCGACCTCTTCGCCGACGATCCGCTGGTCTTCAAAAAGTTGATCTACGAAATGCGTTTCGATCAGGTCAGCGCAGTCTATGCGCTTTTCGGTCACTTTTATGTAGGAGTGAGAGTGCCCGCCGCTTCCTTGGACAGACTGCTCAGCGGGGAACTGCCAGCATAGTTTGTGTTCACCACAGAGCTCTCGACGTGGAATGCCTTGCCATATTGCGTCTCGGTGACGGAGACTTTTAGATTCTTTCTGCAACCCACCAGAGGAATAAAGCGCCTCCGCTAACAGCGGCGAAGAACGCCATAAACGGTAGGAATGCGAGCCAGAGCTTTACCCGACATCGTAAGGATCCGCTACCGGGGTGGAAATAAGACCGAAGTGTGACGGGCTGCCAAGCGCAAAGAGGCACCTGTTCTTGCGACAGTGCCGCGATAGACTGATATTTTCAAACTTCCTGTTCGGAGAAACAAATGTCCACCCTCGGTCTTATCGAATACAAAGACGCCAGTCCCGAAGTGCGCGCGGTTTACGACGACATCATGACCACGCGCAAAACCGACTGGATTAACAATTTCTGGAAAGCGATTGCCCACGATCCTGCGACCCTCAAGCGCACCTGGGAAGACATCAAGCAGATCATGGCTCCGGGCGCGCTCGATCCGCTGACCAAAGAGTTGATCTACGTGGCCGTCAGCGTGACGAATCAATGCCACTATTGCATCGCGTCGCACACGGTCTCAGCGCAGAAAAGAGGAATGACCGACGCCATGTTCAAGGAATTGATGGCGGTCGTCGGCATGGCTAACGAGACCAACAAAATGGTGACGGGATATCAGGTCGAGATCGACCCGCAATTCAAGAAATGATCGTCTTCCGTCGTCGCAGGCAGTAGCCTGAGCCATGTGCTTAGAGTCACGGAAAGAGAAGCCTAACGCTCGTTGGCGTTGAAATTGAAGACAACTTCTTCCACGGTCTGTGTGGGGCCGGCGACGAACTTCCATTTCATGACCGCTTGCGACGCATACTGCGAAAGCATAGGGTTGCCGCCTTTGATGTCAACCTTCGAGACGCTTCCGTTGGGCAGAACCGTTGCCTCCAGCCGGACCTGACCCTCGAAGTGTCCGTTTTTCAGGACGTCGGGATACTCCGGTTGGATCATGAGCAGCACTTTACGATGTGATTTAGAGGTACTCTGCGCGGCGGCCTCCGAATGCAGTACGGGCAGAAGACTCAGGGTGAGAAACGCAGCGGCCAGAATTCGAACGGCGTGCGCGTGGATGGTCCAGCAACTGCGACACAGATGTTCTTTCATACAAGAACCGTTCAGGCTTAGAGAATTTGAGACCCGGAGGGAAGCCCATAGATAAGGTAGGTTGTGGAAATCGGGGCAACAAGATTACTAACGTACTGATCTCAGCGAAAGCTGGTCTGGGCGGAAGACGGAGTGGCACAAGGAGAGATGCCTCCCCACTGCGCCCCTCCGTTAGAGACGGTTAATCTTCTCGGTCGATCTGAGCCTTCTGGAGTTTGTCGGAATAGTCTACGTAAACCGACTTCCACTCCGTGTAGAAGTCAATCGCTCCAATGCCACCCTCGCGGTGGCCGTTTCCGGTAGCCTTCGTTCCGCCGAAAGGCAGGTGAACTTCGGCCCCGATCGTTGGCGCATTGATGTATGTGATTCCGGCATACAGGTCGCGAATGGCCGAGAACGCCTTGTTCACATCTTTCGTATACAGCGCCGACGACAACCCGTACTCGATGCCATTGGCGATCTCAATTGCGTTTTCGAGACCGTCGCACGGAATGATCGACACGACCGGCCCGAAAATTTCCTCCTGGGCGATGCGCATCTTCGGATCGACATCGATAAACACAGTCGGCTCCATGAACCAGCCATACTGATAGTCGCCTTTATCGAGACGGTTGCCACCGCAGACCATCTTTGCGCCTTCGTTCTTGCCGATCTCAACATAGCTCAGATCGGTCTCCAGTTGCTTTTCGTTGATCGCAGGCCCCATCTGCACGGTCTCATCCAGACCGTTGCCGACCTTCAGTTTGTTGGCACGCTCGACGTAGCGCTCGATAAATTCGCGATATACGCCTTTCTGCACGATGATGCGGCTGGTCGCGGTGCAACGCTGGCCAGTGGTGCCGAACGCTCCCCAGAGCCCGCCTTCAATCGCGAGATCGAGATTGGCGTCGTCGAGAACGATCATCGGATTCTTGCCGCCCAGTTCAAGCGAGCAATGCTTGAAGCTCTTTGCTGCGATTCCTCCGATAATCCGGCCGACAGCTGAGGATCCAGTGAGCGAGACCGCGCGCACATCGGCGTGCTCCGCGATCGGCGTTCCCACTTCTGCTCCAAAGCCGCCAACGATGTTGATCACCCCCTTGGGCAAGCCCGCGTCGGACAGCGCTCGAACCAGATTGAAGGTGGAGAGCGGTGTATCCTGCGCCGGCTTGATCACGCAGGTGTTGCCGCAAACGACAGCCGGCAGCAGCTTCCAGGATGAAATTGCCATTGGGAAGTTCCATGGCGTGATCATGCCGCAGACGCCGATCGGCTGCCGTACGGCCATGGCAAATTTGTTCGGCATCTCCGATGGAACCGTGGGGCCAAAGAGTCGCCGTCCTTCGCCAGCGTTGTAGTAGCCGGCGTCAATCGCTTCCTGCACGTCGCCGCGGGTTTCGGCTAGAACTTTGCCCATTTCGCGGGTCATTTCCCGCGAGTAATCTTCTTTGCGCTCAATCAGAATTTCCGCGGCGCGGAAAACGATCTCGGCACGCCGCGGCGCAGGAACCAGCCGCCACTTTGCGAATGCCCGCTTGGCCGCGTCCACGGCGGCGTCCACATCGGACTTGCCCGATTTCTGGAAGATTCCGACCACATCCCGCGTGTCGGCAGGATTTCGATTCTCAAACGTCTCTCCCGTCGTGGATTCGACCCACTCGCCGTCGATGAAATTCTTGAAAACCCTTGTTTTCCCGTAGTTCAAAGTCGCAGGCGTGGCCAAAGTGTCGGTTGCCATGATCTCTCCTTATATGAATGCCCAAAGTATTCATGCTACAACCGGCAGGGAAGACGCGGCAAGGGAAGGGCGCTTAAATCGGACTCCCTCCCGATGGCGTCATCCCGAAGGCCCGCGTTTTCGCCAGCGGGCCGAGGAATCTCCCCGAACAGAAACCGATGTCCGAGCGGGTGTTTCGCGCCGCCCGAGACCGCCTCGTTCAGAGAAGGGCTCCGCTGCCGCTCTCCTAATCAGGCTTTGTTTTCTGGGGCTTATGTGTCATGACGAAGTTGTACAGCCGTTTATGCCATGACGATATGTTCCTGCAGGAACATATTGTGAGCGGAATCTTCAGGGGATGTAAGTCTAGGCCGAACTCTGCCGGAGGTAGACATCACTCAGCATCCGCGATACCCTCTGTCGCATGAATCGACGCGATTTCGTAGTAGGCTCCGCTGCAACAGCTGCGGCGCTCACTCTCCCACGCCTCACTCAAGCCGAACAAGCCGACCTTCAACCAATCTTTGCTGAAATCGAGAAGCGCCACGACGAGGCTGTAAAGCGGCTCCAGGCCTGGATTCGCCAGCCTTCGATCGCCGCCGAGAATAACGGCGTCAGCGAAGGTTGCGACCTGACCATGCAGATGCTCGGCGATGCCGGATTCCAGTCGGTCACCAAGGTTCCCACCGATGGCCAGCCCGGCATCTTCGCTACCCTCGACGCCGGAGCGAAGCGAACGCTCGGCGTCTACCTCATGTACGACGTGAAGCAGGTCACGCCATTGGAATGGTCCTCGCCGCCATGGGATGCGGCACTCGTCGACAAGCCGGGCCTCGGCAAGGTTCTGATCGGCCGCGGCGCCGTCAACCAGAAAGGCCCGCAGGCGACATTTCTTGCGGCGTTGCACGCCATTCGCGGTGCAGGGCGCAAACTGCCGGTCAACTTTGTACTCGTAGCGGAAGGCGAAGAAGAAATCGGCTCTCCACATTTTGCTCAAATCGTACATCGGCCCGAAGTGATCGCCGCTCTGAAGAAAACCGAGGGCATTTTCCTGCCCGAGGCCTCGCAGGATCTCGATGGCAGCATCACTTTGCAGCTTGGCGCCAAAGGGGTCGTCGAACTTGAGCTCGTCTCCAGCGGGGAGCACTGGGGACGCGGTCCCACGCACGATGTTCACTCCAGCGAAAAGGCCCGCATCGACAGTCCGGCGTGGCGCCTCATTCATGCTCTGAACACGCTAGTCTCCGCGGACGGAAACACGCCTGCCATCGCCGGATTTGCCGATAAGGCTCGCCCGCTCTCCGATGCCGAAAAACAGATGATCGCCACCGCCGCCAAGCGCATGGACGAAAAGTTGGCCATGCAGGCCTACGGCGTGAAGCACTGGATCAACGACGTCGGTTGGCAGGAATCGATCGAAATGCTGCTCTCGCGGCCCACGGTCAACATAGAAGGCCTGGTCGGCGGATACACGGGCCCGGGTGGGAAGACTATCCTTCCGCATCGCGCCATAGCCAAACTCGATCTGCGCCTCGTGCCCGATATGACGGCTGTCGATGCGCTCGCTTCGTTGACGGCTCATCTCGCCAAGCAGGGATTCTCTGACATCGAGGTCAACATGACCGGAGGCTATGATCCCAACAGCACCTCCGCCGACGCGAAGATCATCCAGAACGAGCTGCGCGTCTATCGTTCGAAGGGAGTCGATCCGATCGTGCTGCCGCGTAGCCCGGGATCGTGGCCTGGATACGTCTTTACTGGAGATCCGTTACATCTGCCGGCGGGCGGTTTCGGTTTGGGTCACGGCGACGGCGCACACGCACTCGACGAGTACTACCTGATCGAGTCGTCAAATCCAAAAGTGCAGGGAATGGACGGTGCAGTGCGCTCGTACGTCGAGTTCTTGTACGAGATGGCGGGGTAGAAAGTCTGTGGAGGGACGGACGCATTCATCCGCCCAGGGAGTGGCAAGGACTTGTGAGTTGTATCAATCGCCCCGGACGAATGCGTCCGGGGCTCCATTCATGACTACTGCTGCGCCACCATGTCGTTCTTCATCACGCTGACTTCCACGCGTCCGCCGCTCGTACGCTTCGCTGCGGTTCCTTCCACCGGCATATTTCCCATGCTCAATTCGTACACGCGGTAGACGGGGATGTTGTGGCTCAGCACGAGATAACGCACCACCGAGTCCGCCATCTTCTGCGAGTTGGCGGTTGCGGCGCGGCTGCTGCCTGCCGAGTATCCGCGCACTTCAATAATGTAGCTGCGTTGATCTTTCAGGCTGGCCGCCATTTCATCGAGCGCGTCTTTCGCCTGCTTGCTTAGCACGCTTTGTCCCGGCCGGAAGCGGATTTCAGTCTGCGCCGTGCCTTTGTATTGGTCGAGATTGCCGACCAGTTGCTCCACGTGAGCAACGTGAGTCGAAGCCTGCGTCGCTGCCGATTGTGCCGACTGCGCCTTGGTGTTGGCGTCGGCGGAGTGCTGGTCAGCCAGACTTACTTTCTCGGATGCGAGTTGCAGGCCCTTCGTGGCGCGGGCATCCACATCTTTAATCTGGTCGCGGTTCGTATTCGTGATCTCATCCAGTTCGTTAAGGCGGCTCTTGATGGGACCGGTCAGCCGTTCCACGTATTTCTTGTTGGCAAACGGGTGTGTCACCAGATTCACAACATTGGGGTCGTCCCCGTCCCAGAAGTTGGTGGAAGTGGGAGCGGGGATGGGCTCGGAAATCGACTCAGGGCCTGCAGTTTGAGCTGCCTGCGTCGATCCTGACGTGCCGCTAGAGCTGGACTGTGCGAGCAGCGGCAAAGATAGAGCCAGAGACAAAAGTAGCGCGACAACTATTCGATTCATAAACGACTTCCTCTCAGAGACGAGTTCATTTCGCGACAAAAATTCGGCCAACGTTTGATTTTCCTCTCAACTGGCCAAAGCTGCAAGCAGTTTGCAGCTGGCAGCTCATTTTCGACTTGTGGGTGCCCGTCGTAGCGTTATTCCGGGCCCCGCGCTCTCACCAGCGGGCGAAGGATCTCCCCGAACAGACCTGCGCTCCGGTAAATGCGGAACACTGAAGTCTCGCGACTCCAAACCTTTTTCTCAGCCTTGACCACAATACCGCGTCAACCTAAACTCCCTGCAGGAGTTGCCATGACCCGCCCCCGGTTCTTTGTCCTATCTCTGTTCTTATCCTTCGCCCCCGCGCTCTACGCCGCGAACCCTCGTGTCTTGGCCTACTACTATTACTGGGACAAAGCGAACACCATCCCGTACAACGCCAGCACAATTCCGTACAAGCAGCTGACCGATATTGTGCATGCGAATATCTCGCCTAATCCGCAGGGAGACGGAACGGTTGGCGTACCTACAAATTTTCTCGAACCTGAGTTGATCACGCGTGCGCACAAGGCCGGCGTGAAGGTTCTGGTTTCGGTAGCGGGACCGCCCTATCTCTTCGCCAAAATCAACGCCAGTTCGGCTCTGCGCGCCACGTTCGCGCAGAACCTGGCCAGGTTCGTCCAGACCAACGGTTACGACGGCCTCGACTTCGACTATGAAGTACCTTACGACCAGACCGAAGCCACGAACTTCACGCTGATGGTCGCAGCTCTGCGCGCCGATCTTCCTGCAGGTCAATTCCTGATCTCGGCCGCTACTACTTCCAATCCCGGGTCGTGGGGTGTTTACGATTTTCCGGGATTGATCCCCTTGCTCGATTTTTTCAACGTGATGACCTACGACTTTCACGGCCCGTGGACGGATCATTCCGGCCACAATTCGCCGCTCTATCTCAGCCCGCTCGATCCCGGCCAGGAAGGCAGCTTGAAAACTTCGGTCGATCTCTATCTCTCGCAGTTCGGAGTGCCGGCAGCCAACATCAATCTCGGCACGGCTTTCTATGGCTATGGCTTCGATGTGAATGGCCTGTGGTACTCCTGCGGATGCGAGCAGACCCAGAGCTTCACCTACACTCAGATTCAGCAACTTCTCGTTGGCGGTGGATGGACGGAAAAAGTCGATCCGCTGGCTTCCGCGCCTTATGCGACGAATCCGAACACCGCTCACATCGGATTCCTAACCTACGACACTCCGTCATCCACTGCCAAGAAAGTGAACTACGCGCTCAAAACGCGCGGACTGGGCGGAGTCTTCATGTGGGAGATATCGCAAGACTACAACGGCAAAACCCAGCCGCTGATGACGGCGATGCACAACGCGGCGACGCAGAAGAACGTGCTTACCATACACACGGAGCTGCAGAATCCACCGCGAGTGCGCTTTCCGGAGCAGCAGTGATCGCAGTTCTAGGGCTGTCATCCTGAGCGAAGCGCTTTTTGGGGAGCGAAGGACGTATGCAACTCGCCGGGCAGCGGCAACGCTTTCGACAACGTCATAGATCCTTCGGTGCGCAGAAAACGCGCGCCTCAGGATGACAAGGGATAACGTAACAAGCTCTGAGCGGAGTCCGAGCTTCCCTGCAAGCACCTCGCATCCGGGATCCTAGGCCCTAACACCCAAGCCCCACTACCAAACATTCCTTTTACATCTCTCTAACTTCTTCGTGACACTGCCACGCGCGGCTCACCCGTATTCTGCGTTCACGTTGATTTCGAAATCCCTGGCTCGATGCGCAACGTCATTCCAAATATTTGGAGCTTAGTCTCATGAAGCACGAAGAACTCCCATCGACCGATTCACTCACCAACGAATCCACTTCGGCGAAAACAATTCAGCGTCGTTCGTTCCTGAAAGGCCTGGGCGTCGCCGGAGCAGCACTCACAGCCGCTCCGTTGCTGCAGGTTGGGGCGCAGGCAAAAGATAATGGCAGCAACGGCTCCATCTCGAAAGGCGACGCCGCCATTCTCCGCTTCGTAGCCGCCGCGGAAATCATCGAGAGCGACATCTGGCTGCAGTACAACGAACTCGCCGGCGTGCAGGATGGCGAAGTCTCGAAACTTGCCGCCAGTCTCATCCCCGGCTATCCCTCACAGGTCACCGGAGGAAATGACGACTACACGGAAGCCATCGAGCAACTCGACGAAGACATGAATCAGTACATCTCCGACAACACCGAAGATGAGCTGAGCCATGAAGTGTTTCTGAACGCTTATCTCGCATCGAAGGGCGCGCAAACCATCAGCCTCGATGCCTTCCGCACGCTGCCCTCGAGCCAGGCGACCGGCGCGAACAAAGGCTTTGGACGCATCACCAATCTCACGCAACTCACCGTGCATACCGATTGGTGGACGCGCTACCGCAGCCGGCAGGGCAATCCTGATCTCGGAGATAAATTTCGCAATGCGGTTCCAACGCTCGCGATTGGTCAGCACACTGCGATTCCTCGCACTGATTTTGACGTAAGCCACTCGGCCTTTCTGCAAGCCGTCGCCAACACCGCCGGATTTCACTTCGCGTGGATCGAGCAGGGCGGCACGAGTCTGTATCCCAGCCTCGCGCAGCGCGCCAGCAACGTGGAAGTGTTGCGCATTCTGTTGAGCATCGGCGGCACGGAAATCTGCCACTTCCAGACCTGGCATGACAAAGCGGGCAACGCGCCTCCTGCCCCCAACGTCATCGATCCTGTCACCGGCGTCTCGGTGACGTTCCCCGATCTGAATTCGCCTCCGTTCGGCGGCGAAGATTTTCAGACCAACCTCATCATGCCCGAGCCGACGGCATTTTTGAGCCGGCAGTTTCCACCGGTTTCGATCATCCGGCCGACGCAGACGAAAGGCGCGGCGATGGGCGCGGTCACGGCACTTACCAATGATGGCCTGTTCATCGGCCAGTCCAAGCAGTTCATGCAACTGCTGCAGGATCTGGCCAGTGACGCCGACGCAGCCCAGCGGCAAGGGAACTAGTCGCAACTCTGTCGAATCGTAACTCGAGTTATCGCCGCGTTTGGGAGACCGGCGAGCGGAGGAGAGCGCGGGTGGGACCTCGCCCGCGCTGCTTCCCGTCATTATTCGCCACAGTCTTGAAGTGGAGGTCAGGAGGAAATATGTTCGAAGGACTTTTCCAACCCATGCATCTGCTCATCGTCGCCGGAATCGCATTACTGATCTTCGGCCCCAAAAAACTTCCAGAGCTGGGCAAGGGACTCGGCGAAAGCATCCGCGGATTCAAATCTGCCATGGCCGCAAAGGAAGACCCGTCGCAAAAGGGATCCGAATCCTGAATGCCGAGTACCGAGTACCGAGTACCGAGTGCCAAGTACCAAGTACCAAGTACCAAGTACCGAGTATTACTCCTCTGCTAAACTCAGCATTCGATGCTCACTCACCTCGAATGCACGCGTTGCGGCGAGCACTATCCTGCCGACCGTCCGCAGACCGTTTGCCCCAAAGACGCCGGTGTGCTCTATGCCCGCTACGATCTCGCCGCGATCAAACGCAATTTCTCGTCGGCGCGCCTCGCCGGACGTGCTCCGACGATGTGGCGCTACGACGCCGTTCTCCCTGCTGCGGACCCGGTTTCGCTCGGCGAGGGTTTCACGCCCATGTTGCCCAGCCGCGAATTCCCCAACGTCTTCATAAAAGATGAAGGGTTGAATCCGACCGGATCATTCAAGGCGCGTGGCCTGTCAGCAGCTGTGACCATGGCGCATCATTTTGGATTGAAGAAACTCGCCATTCCTTCGGCGGGCAACGCCGCCAGCGCGCTTGCAGCGTACGCGGCAGCGGCAAGAATTGAAGCGCACATCTTCATGCCGAAAGATGTTCCGGCCGCCAACCGCATCGAATGCGACTACTATGGAGCGCACGTCACGCTCGTCGATGGCTTGATCAGCGATTGCGCGAAAAAAGTAGCAGAACTGAAAGATTCTGAGTCTTGGAATAACGACGGCTGGTTCGACGTAAGCACAACCAAAGAACCCTATCGCGTCGAAGGCAAGAAGACGATGGGCTACGAAGTCGCCGAGCAACTCGGATGGCGCATGCCGCAGGGCATAATCTATCCCACGGGCGGCGGCGTCGGCCTGCTCGGGATGTGGAAGGCCTTCGAAGAAATGGAAGCGCTGGGCTGGATTGGTCCGGAGCGGCCGAAGATGATCACTGTACAATCCGCCGGCTGCGCGCCGATCGTCAAAGCATGGGAAGAAGGAATGCAATCGTCGGAGATGTGGCCGAATGCGTCCACGCTGGCCGCGGGCCTGCGTGTGCCCAAGCCGTACGGCGACTATTTAATTCTCGACATCCTGAAAAAGAGCGGCGGCACAGCTGTCAGTGCCACCGACGAGGAGATTCTCGAAGCCACGCGCCACTGGGCGAAAGTTGAAGGCATCTTCGCCGCGCCTGAAGGCGCGGCATGCCTCGTTGCGTATCGCAAACTTCGCGCCGATGGATTCTTCAAACCGGAAGATACAGTCGTGCTGTTCAACACCGGCAGCGGCCTGAAGTATCTCGACGTGCTGGATGCAAATGTGGCGCGGGCGCCCTCGCCCGCGAAGCCGGTGGCTGGAGCGAAACCCGCGGCGCGCCAGATCGGCGGGATTATTGGGCCTTATTAGCTCACGTACCACGCTTGTCTTCTCTGTGCCCTCTGTGCCCTCTGTGCCCTCTGTGGTTAAATGAATTCGCATGACCGATCGTCTCTACTATCAAAATTCCTTTCTCTACGATTTCGACGCCCAAGTCGAAGAAGTCAGCGAAATACCGCGTCCGGCGCTGATTCTCGACCGCAGTGCGTTTTATCCCACAAGCGGTGGCCAGGTGTTCGATACGGGCACAATCAGTATTGGCTCAGCCAAACACCGTGTCACCGAAGTCGCCGACACGGAAGATGGCCGCATCGTCCACTATCTCGAAGCGCCAGTAAAAGACATTCAGCCGGGCACCAAGATCCATGGCCAGATTGATGCTGTCCGCCGGCGCGACCACTTGCAGCAGCATTCGGGACAGCACGTTCTTTCGGCGGCATTCATCAGCCTGCATGATATGCATACCGTCTCGTTCCACATGGCCGACGACTATTGCTCGATTGACCTCGACACGCCCACGTTGACGAAAGAACAAGTGGAATCGGCCGAGCGCCTGGCCAACGAAATCATTCTGGAAAATCATCCGGTCGAAATCCGCTTTGTAACCCGCGACGAAGCCGCGCAACTCGGCCTGCGGAAGCCGCCCAAGACTGAGCGGGACGAGCTACGCATCATCGACATAAGGAGCATCGACGTGAGCGCGTGCGGCGGCACGCACGTCAATCAGACCGGACAGATCGGCTGTATTCTGCTGCGCAAGTTCGAGAAGGTGCGGCAGGGATGGCGCGTGGAATTTGTCGCCGGACAGCGGGCCGTTGCGACCGCGCGGCGCGATTTCACCGCCTTGACCGAGACGGCGGGACTGTTCTCTGCGCACATTTACGATGTGCCGCAGCAGGCCCGCAAGTCGCTCGATGAGATTCGCACGCTGCGCAAGCAGCGGGAACAAGGCCAGGAAGAACTTGCCGCGGCGCAGGCAGCTGCGCTGCTGGCAGAGACTCCCGAAGTAAACGGCCGCAAGCTGATCGTTCGCACCTACGCCGACCGCGATTTGGCCTCGCTGAAATTCCTCGCGCAACAACTCACGCGACAATCGGGAAACGCAATCGCGTTGCTGGGTACCACGAGTCCACAACCATCGCTGATATTCGCCCAGTCGCCCGGACAGTCCCTCGACATGGGCGCTCTAATGAAGGAAACGATGGCGAAACTCGGAGGCCGCGGCGGCGGCAGCAAAGACATGGCGCAGGGCGGAGTTCCGTCCGCCGCTGGACTCAGCGAGACCCTGGACGCTTTAGCCGTTCGATTCGGCTCTTCGGCTAGCGGCCGCTAGCTCACGGCCTTGTCATCTTTTCCGGCTTGACCAGTTGATCGAACTCGTCGCCCTTCAGATATCCTAGCTTCAGTGCGGCCTCGCGCAGGCTTGAGTGATCGACGTGGGCCGTGTGCGCGATCTGCGCTGCTTTGTCGTAGCCAACCTTCGGCGCCAGCGCCGTGACCAGCATCAGCGAATTCTTCACGTACCAGTCGACCTTGGTGCGGTCGACCTCGATGCCCTTGATCATGTACTCGACATAGCCATGGCAAGCGTCGGTGATCAGCGTAACCGAGTGCAGGAAGTTATAAATGATCACGGGCTTGTAGACGTTGAGTTCGAAGTTGCCTTGCGAACCTCCGAAACCCACCGCGGCGGTCGCACCATGCACCTGCACGCAGACCATGGTCATGGCCTCGCACTGCGTCGGATTCACCTTGCCCGGCATGATCGACGAGCCGGGTTCGTTCTCAGGAATCGTCAATTCGCCCAGTCCGCAGCGCGGACCGGAGGCCAGCCAGCGAATGTCGTTGGAAATTTTCATGAACGATGCCGCCAGCGCCTCCAACGCGCCTTGCGCAAAGACAATTTCGTCGTGCGCCGAGAGCGCGGCAAACTTGTTGCCGTGCGAGCGAAAGGGAAGTCCGGTGAGTTCAGCAATCTTCTTCGCGGCGCGCTCCGCAAACTCGGGATGCGTGTTCAAACCCGTTCCCACTGCCGTTCCGCCAATCGCCAGATCGTACAAACCTTCCAGCACCTGCTCCAGTCGATGAATGTCACGCTCCAGTAGCGCCGCCCACCCGCCGAACTCCTGGCCTATGGTAAGCGGCACGGCATCCTGCAGATGGGTGCGCCCGATCTTTACAACATCGTTAAACTCTTTCGCTTTCGCTCGAATCGCATCGTGCACTGTCTTCACTGCGGGGATCAGAGCGTTCTTCACGCGGTCCGCAGCGGCGATGTGCATGGCCGCGGGAAACGTGTCGTTCGACGACTGCGACATGTTGACGTGGTCATTGGGGTGAATGGGCTTCTTCGATCCCATTTCGCCGCCCGAAATTTCAATCGCGCGGTTCGAAATTACCTCGTTCACGTTCATGTTGGTCTGCGTGCCCGATCCCGTCTGCCAGATGCGTAGCGGAAATTGATCGTTCAACTTTCCTGCAATCACTTCATCCGCAGCCTGCACGATGAGATTCGCTTTGTCGGCGGGGAGCTTTCCCAAATCCTGATTCACCAGCGCGCAAGCCTTCTTCAGGGTGCCAAATGCCTTGATCAACTCGGGGGGCATGGTGTCGCGGCCGATGTTGAAATGCAGCAGCGAGCGCTGCGTCTGCGCACCCCAATACACGTTCGCGGGGACTTCGATTTTTCCCATGCTGTCGGATTCAATGCGTGTAGGTGTGGATGAAGTCAGGGTAGCCATGACACTCCGAGCAACATCTGAGATTCGTGCAACTGAAGATTATAGCGCCGCGGCTTCTCGGACTCGGCCCTTGCACATGCTAGAATCATCGGTCTCCAGTCTGCTTGAGAACAGTGAGCACATCCCTGTTCACCACACGAACTGTCATGCCTGAATTCCTTACCGCCGTCGATCTGGACACGCTGACCAAGACCAAGGCCGTGCCCCGCGGCGAGATGCAGACCGACGTGCTTGTCATCGGCGCCGGCCCGACCGGCCTGGCATGTGCCATCGAAGCGCAGAAGATCGGGCTGAGGGTCATCGTGCTCGACAAAGGATGCCTGGTGAATTCGCTTTTTCACTATCCCGCGAACATGACGTTTTTTACCACGCCGGAGCTGCTGGAGATCGGCGAAATCCCCTTCACCACAGCGCAGCAAAAGCCCACGCGCGAAGAAGCGCTCGAGTACTACCGCAAGGTTGCCGAGCACTACCGCCTGGATGTGCGCCAGTATGAATGGGTCAAGACGGTGATGGGCGAGGATGGACAGTTTCAGATCACGGCGACCGATCGCGCCGGGCGCCCGCACGACTATCGCGCGAAGAAAGTGATCGTTTCTACCGGCTACTACGATCTCGCGAACCAGCTTTGCATTCCGGGTGAAGACCTGCCCAAGGTCTCGCACTACTATGGCGAGCCGCATCCTTATTACGACGCCGATGTTCTGGTGATTGGAGGAAAGAACTCCGCTGCGATTGCCGCACTCGATTTATGGCGGCACGGCGCCCACGTGACGCTCGTGCACCGCGAGTCGCAACTCCATCATCACGTCAAATATTGGATCAAGCCCGATCTCGAAAATCGCATCAAGAACAATGAGATCGAGGCCTACTTCAGCACCTCCGTGCAGGAGATCGGCATCGATCACGTGGTGCTGGTCACGCCGGGCGGGCCGCTGCGGCTAAAAAACGATTTCGTGCTGGCGCTGATCGGCTACCATCCTGACTACGATTTTTTACGCAGCATGGGCATCGAACTCTCAGAGCAGCAGTGCCGTCCGGTTTGCGACCCGGTGTCGCTGGAGAGCAACGTCCGCGGAATCTACGTCGCAGGCGTGATCGTGGCGGGATCGCGCACCAACGAAATTTTTATCGAGAACGGCCGCTTCCACGGCAAGCAGATCGCTGCCGACCTAAAGATCAAGCTGCAACCATAGCCACGCGTAGCGCCGGCGTCCCGCCGGACAGCCGCCGAGACGGCGGCGCTACTGTGATTTATCCCTCTGACAATCCGAACCGCTGCCGCCTGTTACCCTAACCATTCTCATGGATCCGCGACCCGAGCAGGCAACATCCTCGATTACCGTCGGCGCGTACTGGCGGCTGGTAGGAGCGAACGCCAACTTCCGCCGCCTATGGCTGGCGCAGATCGTCAGCGAGATCGGCGACTGGTTCTACACTTTGTCGATTTACACGCTGCTGCTGCAGTTGACCGGTCATGCTGGATCGGTGGCGCTCGCCCTGGTTCTTCAGGTCTTGCCGCAGACGTTTGCAGGGCCGACGGCCGGTGTGGTGAACGACCGATTGCGTCGCAAGCATGTGATGATCGCCGCCGACCTGATCCGCTTTGTAGTCGTGCTGCTGATGTTGCTGGTGCGTTCGCGCTCCATGGTGTGGCTGGTTTATCTGTTGCTTCTGGCGGAGACTACGATGGCCGCGTTCTTCGAGCCTGCACGCAACGCCGTGATTCCAAATATCGCAGACGAAAAAGAAATGCTAGTGGCGAACACGCTCTCGTCGGCAACGTGGTCGGTGAATCTGATGATCGGCGCGGCTGTCGGGGGAATGGTGGCCGCGTTCTTCGGACGAGACGTGGTGTTTGTGCTGAACGCGCTTTCATTCCTGGCGTCCGCCATTCTGATCGGCGGCATGCGCTTCGCCGAGCCGCACGCGGAAGTGGCTGCGCCGCTGCGGGCGCGCGATCTGGTGGATTTCTCCCCGGTGCTCGAAGGCATCCGGTACATCCGTAGCCATCCGACCTTGCTGCCGACCGTCTTTTCCAAGGCAGGTGAGTTGATGGTGGGGCCGAGCTGGGTGATTTTTACGGTGATGGGCGCGCGCGAGTTCGCTATCCACGGACGGGGCATTGATGCGGCCGGCGGAGCCATGCTGGGCATGAGCATTTTGCTGGGTGGGCGTGGGTTGGGCGCATTGTTCGGGCCGTTGATTTCGGCGCGCTGGGCCGGGCAGCGCGATGATCGGCTGCGACTCGGAATTTTTTTCGGATATCTGGTGATTTCGGCGGGATACGGAGTATTGGGCGCAAGTCGCAGCGTTTGGATGGCCGCCGCCTGCGCCATGCTGGCGCACGCGGGCGGATCGACGGTGTGGGTTTTCTCGACGACGTTGTTGCAATTGCACACCGAGGATCGGTTTCGCGGGCGGGTGTTTGCCGCCGATCTCGGCCTGGGAAGCCTCACCTTCGCGGTGACCGCATACGCCGCCGGAGTTTTTCTCGATTCGGGATACTCGGCACGCGTGGTCGCCACGACTACGGGCGTTGCTATGCTGATTCCCGCCACGATCCTGGCGCTGTCATTGTGGGCCAGCCGCAATGGACGCGCAGGCCCTCTTTCGTGATTGCCCACGGAAGGATTTTCTCCTAGACTTCCGGCTGCGGGGGCGTGCCTGGGGTTGTCAGCGAGCGTGTCACCGCAGGGCGAGCGGTCATGCAGTCGTTTGAATTTCAAGTCGAAGTCAACGCCCCTCTGGAAACGGTGTTCGTCGTTTACCTCGACATAGACCGCTGGCGTCATCGCAATCTCTTCGGCGACATTCGCTGGGTGCAAGGCTTGCCTTGGGAAGAGGGAAGCCGCCTTCGCATTGAAACTGTCGCACCTATCCGCAGTTCGATCGATCAGGTTGTCCTGCAGTTTGAACCGGGGCGGGGCGTCGTATATATCAGCCACGTTTTCGGCATCACCTGCGAAACCCGCGTTGTCTTCCTTCCCGTCACCGAAAGTCAGACTACGATCCAAGTAGGGATGCAACTGGTAGGCACGGTTTCGCGCGCGCTGGGCTTTGCGATCGAGCCTGCAATCAAGAAGGCAACCATGGGATTCTTCGAGGAACTGCGGCGAGAGTGCGAAGGGGCGGCGCGCGGAACGGCTGGCGCCTAGCAAGCACGGCGGATTCAGTCTCCCGTCAAGCGGTCAATCTTCGCGGCCATGATGAAGTCACTTTCGCTAAGGCCGTTGATGGAGTGTGTCCACAGTGTGATCGCCGCTTTGCCCCACGTCAGCAAAATGTCAGGATGATGTCCCTGCTCCTCGGCGACTGCGCCGACTCGATTGACGAAGTCGAGCGCCTGCTTGAAGTCTGGAAATTTAAACTCGCGCTGGATGTGGTGTTCGTCGGTGACAGTCCAGTTGGGCACGCTCTTGTGTAGCTGTTCCATCTCATGTCTCTTCAGCGGAGGAATTCCGCCGTGACAGGGGACGCACTGCTTGTCGGATAGTTGCTCAGGCATGCTCGAAGGTCAACGAGTATCACTTATTCGTTGTCTTTGACCAATACGCCATGCTATCGAGGTCGCGCGTGTAGATCAACTCAGTACCGTCGGTACCGAGCAACCGCTCTACGGGACCACCGTGAAGGTACGGCCCCGAGGAGTTGGCCACCGGCACCCAAGAGCCAACATGTTCCGCATCAAAGCTAAGTTTGAAAATGCCCGAGTGAGGTGAGTCGCCGGAACGGCCCCACAAGCTCACGAAGACATCACCTGCTTCCGTGAGAGCAAATCCGGTGACATGCATATCGTGTGGTGATGGCACAGGCTCCACTTTGGACGCTGTGAGCCTGCCCGTTGGGAGGTCGATCTCGACATACTGACCGGCGCACGCGTTGTAGAGACCCACTCTTTGCGAAGTGCATCTGAGACTAATCTCGCCAGGATATCGCCCCCGCGAAAG
Organism: Candidatus Solibacter sp.; assembly: GCA_035501655.1. Classification (GTDB taxonomy): domain Bacteria; phylum Acidobacteriota; class Terriglobia; order Terriglobales; family Acidobacteriaceae; genus Sulfotelmatobacter. The sequence goes on along the minus strand of DATJVU010000029.1, from coordinate 122,575 downwards.
TTCCCATCCGGTCGATTTCAACGCAGACTGGTATAGCAGCGCATTGATCTGCCCCTTGTCGAAACTGTACTGACGCAACATTGCCGACTCTTTGACACGCTTCCCGTCGGCATCGCGATCCAGTCCAAAGGACCAAACTGTGCCATCTTCTGCCGCACAAACGTAAATCGGCAAGAATGGAGTCGTGCGAATCACATTCGTCATGTGACCGGTTGTGTCGATGGCGGCTATGAAGTTTGCGATAACGCCCTGCTGATTCCGGGCTCCGGCAGCGACCACAAGAGTGCCACTCTTGCCGACGGCAGCGTCATTGATACCTACGCTATAGGCGTCCGGGAACCAGACGACCGCCTCCCGTGCCACCTTGCCACTTCGGTCATAGAGTGTAACGCTCGGTCTGTCTGGCGTCGCCTCTGAGGTGGAATCGGTGCCATAGGTGATGAGGTAATCTTTGTCCCAGTATCGGTGCCAGGTTCCCGATAGGCCCGCCAGAGAGATTTGACGATGGGGCTCGGAAAGATGAATTGACGAAGCCTGCTCATGCTGGGCAAACAGGCTCGGAGCGAATAACACAGACATTAGGAGAGTTGCTCCCAAAGTCAAGGATCTGGCTAGAGCATTCATGGTCTACCTCCCGCTCAACTCCGGTACTTGAGACGGAAGTGGACTGGGATGCATTTCGTTTGGCGGCTTGAAGTAACGCCTCAACCAAATCAAATATCCAAGAAACAGAAACACCGAGATCAAACTCCACCACAAAATCACATGACTGCGGAACATGGGGTTGGAATTGAGAACCCGCAGTTGCGCCTCGGACCACCCCATCCTGGAATACGCCTGCATCAGGTCGGCGCGAGCGTAGGTCAGGATCATCGAGAGCAGGCGGACCGGCGAAGTGATGACCGCGATCCACCACCCGGAAAGCTTGCGATGGTAAATCGCGTAGGAAAGATAAAGATCGAGAGCGCCATAAACCAGAAAGCAGACCGCGCCCGCAACACCGGTAAGATATTGACCGAAGAAAGGGAAGACCGGAGTGGTGAGGCCGACGAGCAGCAAGTAAGCCGCGCCGACGAAGAGCACGACGCTCGCGCCCAACACCGGCAGCGGCGTGCGGTCAGTCCAGCGCTCGATCGGATCGCGATAGCGGCAAGTATCCGCCACATCCTGGCGGCTGTAAAAAACGAGCAGACCGATGGGCGCGACAATCAGGAAGAACGCGCAGAAGACGATCATGACGGTGACCATTACAGCCATGATCCCGGTAGAAATTTCGTTGGCCGTGGCGTCGGTATTTCTCTGCGCTTGCGCCAATGCGGTGCGCATGGCGACGGGAAGCGCCGCGGTCAGCAGAATAGTGATCAGAATTCCCACAATCAGCCAGTACCACGACAGGACCACGGTGAGCGCGCGAGCCCAGCGCTTTTTTTGAGCAGATCCGATGCCGAGGGTGATCAGCACGGCAGCCAGGCCTGCATAGGTGCCGACGGAGGCAACGACTTGCATCGGGCGCATGCCTCCTCCTCCGGGCGCGAGGCGCGTGAGAAATGCGCCCAGCACGGCCAGAGGAATCATCAGAGCGGTAAGTCCGCCGAGAACAATTTGAACAACTCCGAAGACGACCAGGCCGGTGCTGCGGTCGCGGAATTCGGGCGCGGGCGGGGCGATGGGCGCCGCCGACTCGGTGCTGACGGCCACGACCGGCGCTGAGGCAGGAAGCGGGAGTGGCTCGGAGATTAGCGGGGATGGATCGCGCTGTCCGTTATTGACGACTTCGTCCACGAATTCCTCCCGGGGAGTGGTTATCTTAACACCGGATTTGAAATCCCCGCATTTTGAGCGGTTCAAATGAAAATCCCCACTTCTCTCAAAAGAGGAAGAAGTGGGGAAGGGCGAAAGCCCAATTTCGTTTTCAATTCGATCGCGGCGCTGAAGCGCCGCTTATCCACGATTGTCTGATGCTTTGGGGCACGGCAAAAAGCCGTACCCCTAGCCGTTTTGTTAGTTTCCCGTACCCGTCATCGGGATGAGATGCGGACTTCCCCCGCCTGCGGCTGACACAGTGACGTTGGCGGTTAATGCTCCCTTGAGCTGCGGATCGAAGACCACGACGATCGTGCAACTCGCGCCGGAGGCAATCGAGCCGGTTCCAAGCGGGCAAGTGGAACTGCTCTGAATGATGAAACTGCTGACGCGTGTTCCGGTCACGGAAATCTTGTTGGTCGCGACCGCGTTAGGGCCAACGTTGGTCATGGTGATGGTCTGCGGAGCGCTCTGTGTTTTCACCGTCTGCGTGCCGAAACTCAGGCTCGTCGGCGAGAAGCTCAGGACCGTTCCGATTCCGGTGAGCGCGACAGTCTGCGGATTGTTGAGGGCGTTGTCGGTGACGGTGAGAGTTCCCGTCTGCGAGCCTGCTTTTGTCGGTTTGAATACGACATTGATAGTGCAGCTGGCGCCGCCTGCGAGACTGGTGCCGCAGTTATTAGTCTGGCTGAATGGGCCAGTCGTGGCAATGCTGCTGATGCTGATGGCAACCGTCCCGGTGTTGGTCAGGGTAGCCGTTTGCGCCGGACTGGTGGTTTTGATGACCTGAATGGGGAAGGTGAGGCTCGAGGGTGAGAGGGTAGCGTCGCCCGGGCTGTTGACGCAGGGGCACATGCCGTAGACGTAGAGCCCGGTTTGTGTGCCGACGTAGACCCTGCCGTTGACCACGGTCGGCACGGCAAACTTGACGGCCGGGCCCGCGGTATCGCGAGAGGCATTGGTGCTGCTGTTGTAGAGCTCGTTGGCAAGATTGTTGGCGTCGTAGGCGTAGAGGATGGCGTTATTGGTGCCCTTCTCGTTGTCGATGGCTTCGGGGCGCATGACGCTCCAGGCAATCGCGTTGCTATTGCCATTGGCCGAGATGAACGGCGTGGGAGTGGCGACATAGGCCTCGGGACTCTGAGTCGCCGGACTCGCATCGAGAAGCCCACTGGTCAGATCCCACTGCCAGAGTGGGTCGCCGGTGAGGGGATCTTCGTTGATCAGGCCGCCGATGTAGAGCGAGTTGGTCGTGCCGTTGCTGTAGTACGCAGCCGAGCTCCAGAAGCCGGCTTGAGCATTCGTGCCGAGGATCTGCACGCCGCCGCCCAGGCCGCCCATGTTGTCGGCATTGACCAGATACATGGGGTTTTGCGTGTCGCAACTCGGGTCGCCCTTGCCCGCGATGAAGATGAGGTCTGGTACCGAGCCGGGCTGGGGCGGAAGAAGAACGGGGCCTCCGGAACCGAGGTCGGCGTCGGTGGTCTGACGGCAGGCTTCGTCAGGCGGTGCGAAATAGTCCATGACCTGGACGGCAAATCCGCTGGAGTACTTCGTGCTCGCGACGACGTTGAGCTTAACGATGGTGTCACCGTAGTTGTTGCCGCCGACGTTGACGTCAAACGTGCCATCGCCAACGGAGACGAAGGCGTTGCCGTTGGCATCGCCACTAACGCCGCCACCAGCGCCCCAGATACCGCCGCCCCCAGTCGTGTTTTTCGGATGCGGAGTGGCGGTCCAGTCGGCGAGCATCTGCAGGTTCGAGGCATCGAAAGCTAGCATCATGCCTTGACCAGAAAAGCCTACCCAGATCACGCCCTGGGAAAATCCGGTGGTCGGTTCGAGCAACAGGCCGGGCCGCTGGCCATCCCCGAGAGGATTGAATACTCCGGTCTGAAGTTGGCAACCCATCTTGCCGGTGGAATACGGAACGCTGCAAATGGTGACCGGGCTGTAGGATTCTTCGGCGCCAGTCGTGATGTCGAGTGCGTGAATGCGAGCGACGTAGTTCGGATTCGTCGCGCTGCCTTCAGCCGTGCGGGCAATGAAATACATCGTGTTGGTCGTGAGATTGATGGCCGGCGTGCCTGAAATGCCGAGATTGGGATAGATCGTGCAGGCATTCTTGTGCGCGAGGCAGGGAATCGGCGTTACGGTCGTCCCGTTGACCAGGCTCGTATACCAGAGAGGATTCGGGTTGTTGATGCCACTGTCGGCGTCGAACGCGTACACGCCGTCAGATTCGGTGACAACGTAGACGACGTTATGCGAGGTGCCGTTGATCGTGACATTGGGGACATACAGCGGCTGCGCATAGACATTGCCGTCGGTCGGGTAGCTGAAGACCTGGCCGAAATTGGTGGCGTTGACATTGCTGGGGGTCAGGATCGATTCCTGCAGGTTCTGTCCGAGACGGCTATTGCCGTTCTGGTAAGTGACAATCGCCGGCGGCGTGGCCGGCTTGTTACCTGCGGCTTGAGGAAATCCGTAAACCGCGAAGACGGTCAAAGCGAACAAGACAACGAAGGCAATGCGTTTCATTTGAGGGGGACTCCCTTTCTCAAATTGTCAATCAATATTGGAGACCTGGGTACAATGTTGCACCGGAGGAGTTCTGCCTCCGGCGCATTTCCATTCAAAGTGCGTCCTAACAGTTACTGCGGGCAAGGGCAGAGGCCGTAGACATCGAGTTCAGTCTGCGTGCCGATATATACCCTTCCATTCACCACGGTCGGAACACCAAACTTAACCGCGGGTCCAGCCTGATCGCGGCTTGCATTCATGCCGCTGTTGTAGAGTTCGGTGTGCAGGTTCGTCGCCGGATAGGCATGCACAATGGCGGGAACCGCACCCTTCTCGTCGTCGATTATGTCCGGGCGCTCACTAGCCCAGACGATGCCCTGCTTGGTGCCGTTCGCGGACACCGACGGAGTTGGACCGGCAAGGTAGACGTTAGTGGTCTTTGAGATCGACGCCGTCGGCGTGATCTGTCCATTGGAAATGCGGTATTCGCGGAAGTTGTCTCCAACGGTGTCCGATGCCGTGCCCCCGAAGTACAGATTGTTGACCGTGCCCGGGCTGAAGTATGCGGGGTTGCTCCAGTATCCCCAGGCAGCGCCGACGGATTGCACGCCGCCGCCGAGGCCGCCCATATTGTCGGCATTGATCAGATAGAAGGGATTGACCGGATCGCAGTCAGGAACGTTGCCCTTGCCCCCGATCATCAGAAGATTCGAAACGGCGCCGGGTTGCGGCGGAAGAAGCATAGGGCCGCCGGAGCCGAGGTCGGCGTCGGTGGTCTGGCGGCAGGCTTCATCAGGTGGCGTGAAATAGTCCATGACCTGGATCGTGAATCCCTTGCCGCTGTTCGAGACGAGATTGAGTTTCACCACGCTGTCGCCGTAATTGTTGCCGCCGACGTTCACGTCAAATGTGCCATCGCCGATGGAGACGTAGACGTTGCCCTTCGCGTCGGCAGTCAGACCGCCACCTGAGCCCCAGATGCCGCCACCGCCCGTCGTGTTCTTCGGATGGGGCGTGGCCGTCCAGTCTCCGACTTTCGTCAGGCTGCCAGGAGCGTAGGCGAGCACCATGCCTTTTCCCGCAAATCCGATCCAGAGGATGCCCTGCGGGAATCCACCGTTCGGCGATGGCGCGAGAAGCAGGCCGGGCCGCTGGCCATCCTGAACCGGATTGAACAATCCGGAACTCATCGCGCAACCCATGCCGGTGTGGTAGTAGTCGCCGCAGATGGTGGCCGGGCTGTGAGGCATTTCGGCGCCAGTACGGATGTCGAGCGCGTGCAGGCGCTCGAAGTAGAAGGGATTCGAGTTGCCGGAGACGATTTCTTTCGTTCGCGCGACGAAGAACATCGTGTTCGTCGCGACGTTGATCACTGGCGTGCCGGTGATACCGACGATCGGGTAGATCGTGCAGGCCGCGTGATAGTCGAGGCACGGATAGGGAATCACGTTAGGCGGCGAGATCAGGCTCGTCTGCCAGAGCGGATTGGGATTGAGCGTGGCGCTGTCGGCGTCGAAGGCGTAGATGCTGTCGTTCTCGGTGACGACATAGATGACGTTGTGGACTGTTCCGTTAATCGTGACGTTCGCTACGTAAAGCGGCTGCGCGTAGATGTTGCCGTCGACGGGATAGGAGAATACTTTTCCGAACGTGTTCACATTCACGTTCGTAGTGGTGAGAATCGTCTCCTGCAGGTTTTGGCCGGTGCGGCCGTTGTCGTTATGCCAGGTAACGACAGCGGGCGGAGCGGCAGGTTTTTGCGTCTGCGCCGGCGGGAAGGCGTAGACGCCGAAAGCGGTAAGCGCCACCGTCACGATCAGTAAAACTCGCTTCATCGGAATTTATTCCTCAAAATTGCCGTGGCTTTTTAAACTTTGCGCGGGAGGCTGGTCGAGCCTCCGGCGCAGTTGGGTTCAAGTTTCATTGCGCATACATCTGCCTACTGCGGGCAGGGGCATAATCCGTACACATCGAGTTCGGTCTGCGTGCCGACGTAGACCTTGCCGTTGACCACCGTCGGAACCTGGAACTTGGTCGCCGGTCCGGCCTGATCGCGCGTCGCGTTCATGTTGCTGTTGTAGAGCTCCGAGTGAATGTTGGTTGCCGGATAGGCGTGCAGCACCGCCAGATCGACGCCGGTCTCGTTCCACAGGACTTCTGGACGCTCGATCGTCCAGAGAATGCCCTGGCGCGTTCCGTTGGCAGAGATCGCGGGAGTCGCTCCAGCGTTGTACGTACCAACCGTCTTGGCGACCGATTGCGTCGGGCTGAACAAGCCGTTCGCCATCTGATAATTCTTCAGGTTGTCGCCCGCGGTGCTGCTGAGCACCCCGCCGAGATAGATGTTGGTCTTGACTCCAGTGTTGAAGTACCCGGCGGAGCTGTAGTAGCCCTTGGCCGCGGTTCCGGCGATAGTCTGCACGCCGCCGCCAAGTCCGCCCATGTTGCTGGCGTTTACGAGATAAATCGGATTGGCGGTGTCGCAGGTGGCGCTGCCCTTGCCGGCGATGACGAGCAGATTCGGATTGGCCCCCGGCTGCGTCGGAAGCAGAACCGGCGAGCCGGAGCCCAGATCGATGTCAGTCGTCTGGCGGCAGGCCTCATCCGGCGGAGTGAAGTAATCCATGACCTGCAGGGTGTAGCCGCTGCCGTCGGAGACGAGGTTCAGTTTCACGACGCTGTCGCCGTAGTTGTTACCGCCGACGTTCACATCGAATGTGCCGTCACCCACGGGGACGAAGACGTTGCCGTTGGCGTCGCCCGTGAGGCCGGTCCAGATGCCGCCTCCGCCAGTGGTGTTGGTCGGCGTCGGGGTCGCGGTCCAGTCGGCAAGGCGAGCGAGCGTGGTCGGATCGTAAGCCAGCACCATGCCTTGTCCAGCAAATGCGATATAGAGCACGCCTTGCGGGAAGCCGGGCGTGGCCTCACGCAGGATGCCGGGGCGCTGGCCGTCAGCCAGCGGATCGAAGATGCCGGTGGTGAACTGGCACCCCTGGCCGGTATGCGCGTAGTCGCCGCAGATAGTGACTGGGCTGCCCGGCATCTCCGCGCCAGTGCGGATGTTCAGCGCGTGCAGGCGTTCGAAGTAGAAGGGAGCGCTTTGGCCTTCCACGACTTCCTTGGTGCGGGCGACCAGGTACATGGTCTGCGTCGCGCGATTGATCACCGGCGTGCCGGTGATGCCGATGACGGGATAGATCGTGCATGCCTTGTGATTGTCGAGGCAGGGATAAGCCACGACATTCGGGGGATTCGTGAGCGCAGTCTGCCAGAGCGGCGAAGGATTCAGCGTTGCGCTGTCGGCGTCGAACGCGTAGACGGTGTCATTTTCGGTCGCAATGTAGACGACATTGTGCGTACCCTTGTTCGGGATAGCGACGCTCTGTGCATACAGCGGCTGAGCGTAAATATTGCCGTCGACGGCGTAGGAGAAGATTTTTCCAAATGATGTAGCGTTCACGTTGGCCGGAGTCAGAATCGTTTCTTTCAGATTCTGCCCGGTTGCGCCGTTGTCATTGCGCCAGGTCAGAACATTCAGCGGTGGTGCCGGGGGGGTTTTGGTTGCAGGCGGGAATGCATAGAGACCAACTACGGTGAATGCGAACAACATGATCAATGCAATGCGTTTCATCCAATTTCCCCCAGAACCGGTTAACGTTGAACTGCGTGTATTCGATCCTTTCTTCAAAAACTAAGTCCCGTTGCCAGACATCGGAACGTTTTGCGGGCTTCCTCCGCCCGTGTCTTGCACCGTGACGTTGGCGTTCAGAGCTCCTTTCAGTTGCGGCGTAAACGTCGCGGAAATCGTGCAGCTTGATCCAGCCGTAAGCGTAGCGGGACTGATCGGGCAGTTATTGGTTTCAGAAAAGCTGGTGACGCGCGACCCGGAAATAAAAATCTTCGTGATGGCGATCGGAGCGGGGCCGTTGTTAGTCAGAACAATATTCTGCGGCTGGCTCGATGTACCCTTGGCCTGGTTGCCGAAGCTTAGGCTCGTGGGATTGTAGGAGACAACCGTGCCGACGCCGGTGAGCGCGACTTGCTGCGGGCTGTTGGGGCCGCTGTCGGTCACGGCGAGCGTTCCGGTGAGCGTGCCGGGCTTGTTCGGAGTGAAGACCACGTTAATAACACAGTTCGTACCTGCTGTTAGCGTGGCTGGGCAGTTGTTCGTCTGGCTGAACGGGCCCGTTGTCGCGATGTTCGTGATGGTGATGTCAGTGGTGCCCGTGTTGGTCAAGGTTGCCGGCTGGCTGGCGCTTGTGGTGTTGATCAGCTGCGTCGCATACGCGAGGCTCGCGGGCGTGAGCGTGATCGCGCTGGTCGAGCCAACGCCCATGAGCGCAACGTTCTGTGGGCTATTCTGCGCGGCGTCAGCGAAGGCAAGCAGAGCGCTGCGCGTGCCCGTCGTCGACGGCGTAAATGTCAGCGACACCGCGCACGATGTGCCGGGATCGAGACTCGCGCCGCAAGTGTTGTTAGTGATGCTGTAATCGGTGGCGGCAGTGCCCGTGAGGCTCTGACCCGTCAGCGCAAGAGAGGACGTGCCGCTGTTGGTCAGAGTCGTAGTCAATGCATTTGAGGTATTCGCGACCGCGACGCTGCCGTAGTTGAGCTGCATTGGCCACGCCTGATCGCCAAGGCCGAATTTGTACACGATCGCATTGGTCGATCCTTTAAGCGTGCTCTGCAAAGCGCCGGGCGTGACCGGGAAGTTCTTCGAATACGTGCGCCCGATGATGTAGGAGTTGCCAACGCTGTCGACGGCCATAACGAAGGCAACGTCAACCGCGTTCCCGCCGAGATAAGTGGAATAAATCAGCTGCGTCCCGGTGGGATTAAGGATCGAGAAGATCGTGTCGTAGCCACCGGCCATCGTGCGCTGGAACGCGCCGGGAGTCGTCGGATAATTCGGTGAACTCGAGCGTCCGGTGATGTAAATGTTGTTGGACTGGTCGAGGCCGATACTGAATCCGACGTCATCGCCGGTGCCGCCGAGATAAGTGGAGAAGACCGGCGCATCGCCGCCAGGGTCCATCACGGTTACGAAGCCATCTCCGCCGGCGTTGGTGCAATCGCCGCCGAAGGTGCTTTGCACTACGCCAGCCGTGACCGGGAAATCCGAAGCGCAGGTGTAACCGGTGACGTAGGCATTTTCGTTCGAGTCAACCTTGATCGAGTTGCTGGCTGAAGTACCGGTCGTGCCGCCGAGGAACGTGGAATAAATTTCCGAGACGCCGCCGACCGTCAGCTTGGTAATCCAGGCCGCACCGTTCACCGTAGTCGTGGTCTGGAACGCGCCAGCCGTTGTCGGAAAATCGAGTGAATACGAATAGCCGGTGGCGAAGGTATTTCCGGCGGCGTCGACGGCGATGCCGAAGCCGACGTCCTGGCCCGAGCCGCCAAGATAAGTTGAATAGACCAGCGTCGAGCCGTCCGCGCTCACCTCGGCGACGAAAGCATCGCTAATGCCGCCGTTGTTTACGGTTTGAAAGGCCGTCGCAGTGGTGGGGAAGTCGATGGAGGTAGTCCATCCCACGATGTAGGCGTTGTTAGCCGCATCCAGCGTGATGCCGAAGGCGCGGTCATCGCCGCTTCCGCCCAGGAATGTTGAGTAGACGAGCGCAGAACCCGCAGCATTCAGTTTGGTGAGAAAGACGTCGGGAAAATTATTGCAACTGGCGCAGGTGGTCTGCAATGCGCCGGCCGTGGTCGGAAAGTTTGCCGAGCCAGTATTGCCGAGTTCGTACGCTTCACCGGCGGAATCGACCGCAATGCCGAAAGGATATTCCGTTCCGCTGCCGCCGATATACGTCGAATACACCAGCGCGTTGCCCATGCGGTTGAGCTTGAGCACGAACGTGTCGACGCCGCCGGCGAGTTTTTTCTGGATCGGATTCTTGGTCGGGAAGTTGGTCGAAGTTGTGAATCCGGTGACGTAGCAGTTGCCCTGCGAGTCGATCGCAACTCCGAAGGCGCCGTCAGTTCCGGTGCCGCCGATGTAGGTCGAGTAGCTGAGGACGGGGTCGATGATCAACGGTCGACTCGCGTCGTAGGACGGGACCTCAAATCCCACACGGTTACCGGCTTTTAACACCCAGCGCGCGTCCACGGAATTCTTCGCGACCAGAGCGCCGCGATTTCCGCCGATCGAGTGAACATCCGCGGAATTTTCCGGCTGGTAAACAATTGGTTTGTGAAAGCGAACTTCGCCGCCTTCGGTGGGAACAAGCAGATCGCCGTTGTCCGCGACGCGCAGCGGTGTTGAAGAGCGGCGAGATGCCGAGTCGGCCGCGATGTCGAGCGAAATCTGCTTCGGGCTTGCTCCGGGCGCGACCACAAAGTCGTATTCCAGCTGCTGCTGATTTCCGTAATAGACGAGATCGATTCCTGGATAAGCACTGTCGTAGCGAACGCTGGAGTAGTTCGACACGTTCGTCTGCCAATCTTGCGGATCGTTCCCGATGAAGTAGTTGCTCTTGCCCTCCTGCTCCCCGCCGCCAGAAACTTTTGCAAAGGGATTCGCCCCGACCAGCTTCATCCTCAGGACGGCGGCGCTTTCGTTCGTGGCCTTAAACGCATCGGGCTTCAACGCGGCCAGCTTGTCGCGGTCGAAATTCGGCGCAGGCCCTCGTCGCAGGCTCATCACCGCTTCGTCTTGGGTAAGGAAAAGTGTGTATCCCTGGCCCCGAGAGAGAAACTTAACCTGCTGGTCGCTCTGGCCTCGATTCGCCTCAAAAGAAAGCGGCAGCTTGCCGTAATTCTCTACCGTGCGGGCGCGTGTGGCCGGCGAAACCGGCAGCGGTAGCGGAAGTCGCGCGGTCAGGCCGGTCTCAGACATGGCAGCGCCTTGAGCCGTTACCTCAGGTGTGTCGTGGCGGGCAACGACGGCCGCGAATGTCGCGATAACGACTACGGCGATGGCACTACCGACAGCCGCGTAACGTACAGGGGAGGAGTAGCCGAGCATTTGCATTCGAGTCCCGATCGATCGCTGAAGTGGTTTTGATCCTGGTTTAACGGCGGGGAGGACTTTCCGGCCTGCTCTTTCGAGAAAGTATACAGCTACCCCAGTTCCCACCGATGGAGAAGTTCTTCTTAAATTCCGCACTATTGATCGTGATTGATGCGCAAAATCATGCAAGCTTTTTGAACGATTTACTGGCCCACACCTGTGACCGGGAACGACGTTGATCCGGTCGACCATCCAGTGGTAACGGTGATCGCCCCCGAGATCGTCCCAGTCTTCCTCGGTGTGAAATACACCACGAGATTGCAGAACGGTTTAAGGAGCGGCGGAACCTGGCCGTTGATCGCGCAGGGCTGTGTTCCACCTGGTACCGCCGAGTAGTCGCCGCTGGCAGACCAGCCCAGCACGGTCATGTTGGTGTTCTCGAAGTTCCACACCTTCACAATCTGACCCGCGCTGGTTGTACCCACCGGCACCGTTCCGAAATTCATGCTGCCGGGGCTGAAGCTCGAAGCGAGATTTCCCAGACCCTCGAGGTCATAAATGATCGGATTTCCCGAGCCCGTCGCGACCGAGATCGAGCCGTTGAAATATCCGAGAATGCTCGGGGTAAACACAACCGCGAAGGTGCAGCTTGCGCCGGCTGCGAGCGCGCCTCCGCAAGGCTTGGTGCCGGTGCCGGAAACGCTCCAGTCGGTGCTGGCAGTCAGCGTGAGATTCAGCGTGCCGCCGGTCGTGTTAGTCGCGGTAACCGTCTTGGGCAAGCTGGAGAAGCCGAGCGCCGGGCTGTCGAAGAGCAGATTTACGGGGCTGAAAGTCAGGGGGAGTGTCGGGCCACCGGTTCCGGTTCCGCTGAGGCTGGTGATTTGCGGCATGAAGTTGGTGCCGCTGACGATGAACGATCCGCTGATGGCTCCGCTCTGCGTCGGGCTCAAGGAAACTGAAACCGTGCACTTCGCGCCGCCCGCCAGCGACGAACCGCACGGCGTGGTGCCCGATCCGGCGACATTGTAGTTTCCGGTCGCCGAGAAGGTGAAGTTCTGCGTAACCGGCGACTGGTTTATCACAGTCACGGTTTGCCCCGCGCTTGTGTTGCCGACCGCGGTTGACGGGAACGTCAGCGTCACCGGCGAAACCGCCATCGGGAACTGGCCGGTGCCAGTGATGGGCACGAGGAGATATCCGCCGGTGACGTTGCCCTTGATGGTGAGGATGCCGTTGATCGCGCCGGGGAAAGTGGGTGAGAGCGAAATAGTGATCGTGCAGCTGCCCAGCGAGGCCAGCGTCGAGCCGCATGTCGTCGTCATGTTGTAGTCGGCGCTGGTGGTGATGCTGGCGATATTGAGCGTGGTGTTGCCCTTGTTGGTCAGCGTGACGGTTTGCGGCGCGGTCGTGCTGCCGACCTGCACGTTGCCGAAGGTGAGCTTCGCGGGCGTGGCGCTCATCACGGCGGCGGGATTCTGATTGATCAGTTCGGTGACGTCGCCGCCGGTTGAATCGCCGACGAGCAAATCAAACTTGCCGTCGCCGCTCAAGTCGGCAGTTGCGACCGCAACCGGCGCGACTCCGATCTTGTAGTTCAAAGCGCCGCCAAATGTTCCATCGCCATTGCCGGGAAGGACGCCGACGGAGTTCGTGCCACTTTCCGTGACGACGAGATCAAGGATGCCATCTGCAGTGATGTCGGCCGCAATCACGCCAACCGGGCTGGAATTGGGAATCGTATAGGCGGTCGCGGCCTGGAAGGTCCCGTCTCCGTTGTTAAGTAGAACGGCAACGGAGTTGTCGGCCTTGTTCGTGACCATGATGTCGAGGAAAAGATCCCCGTCGAGTTCGGCGAGCGCAATTCCGGCCGGGCCGTTTCCAACGTTGTAGGTGACCGCGGCCTGGAAGGTGCCGTCGCCTTTGCCAAGCAACACGCTGACGTTGCCGCTGCCGCTGTTCGCGACCACGATGTCAGGGAAGCCGTCGTCATTCACATCACCAACCGCGACCGCAGAAGGCGACGTTCCTGCCGGATAATTTACCGCCGCATTGAAACTGCCGGTCTTCGTGTTGAGCAGAACGCTTACGTCACTGCCGCCAGAGTTGGCGGTCACAATGTCAGGGAAGCCGTCGTGATTGAAATCGCCGACCGCCACGGAAACCGGGCCCGAGTCTGTGGCGTAGTTCGATGCGGTGTTGAAGGTCGCGTTGCCATTGCCCGGAACGACGGAAACCGTGTTGCTCGACTGATGGGCGACCACGAAGTCCAGTTTCTTGTCGACGTTGAAATCGGAGACGGCGATCGAGTTCACGTCGCTGCTGAAATTCACGGAGGCAACAGCGGTGAAAGCTCCCTTGCCGTTGCCCGTGAAGAGATTCACGTTATACGTCGTGCCAATGCTCGTGTTGGCGAGGAAGTCGATCTTGGCGTCACCATTAAAGTCGCCGACCGCAACCGAGCGCACGTTGCCGCCCGAGATGAAATTCTGCATGTCGGAGAAAGTTCCGTCGCCGTTGCCGAGGATCACTGCCACATTATCGTCGGTGTTGTTCACGACCGCGACGTCAAGCTTGTGATCGCCGTTAAAGTCACCGACGGCGATGGCGCTGGGCTTGTTGCCGCTGATATAGCTGAGCGGCGTGTTCAGGTTCCCGCCGGTTGTTGTGCCGTAAATCTCGAACGAGTTCGTGGTGTTGTCGGCGACAACCAGCGCGGGATTCGCACTAGTGACGAAAACTCCAGCTGCAATGCTCTGTGGAGTCTGCGAACTGGACGCCTGCGCGGTGAGTGTGAACACTCCGGAGCCGTTATTCACGAGCGTCGCCACCGATGCACCGAGGCTCGCAACAGCGAGATCAGCCTTGCCATCGCCGGTGAGATCAATTGCCACGACCGAAACCGGACTCACAGCACCGACCGAAGTGCAGCTCCCGGAAGTCGTAACCACGCAGTAAGTCTGCGCAGCCGCAAATGTTCCGCTGCCGTTATTCAGCAGCACGCTGACACTGTTCCCGTTCTGATTCGTGACCACGAGGTCATTGCCGTTCACGCCGTCAAAATCGGCGATCGCGACCGATGATGGAGAAGCGCCCGTAGCGAACGATCCGCCATTGCTAAATGTGCCCGCGCCGTTATTGATGAGGACCTGCACGGTGTTGCTGCCGGAATTGGTCACGGCAATGTCGGCAACGCCGTCGCCGTTAAGATCACCTACGGCCACGGAACTCGGAGTCGTGCCCACGGTGTACTGCACGGCCGCATTGAACGTTCCCGTTCCGGTATTCAAGAGCACGGACACTTTGTTGGTGCCACTGTCGGCGACGACGAGATCGGGCTTGCCGTCACCGTTGAGATCGGCAGCCGCGATGGAGGCGGGATCGGGACCACCCGTGCCGGCGGCATATTTCACCTGAGTGTTGAAGGTGCCATTGCCTTTGCCGAGAAGCACGCTGATGTCATTGCTGCTGCGATTGGCGATCGCGATGTCGAGAAAGCCGTCGCCGTTGAAGTCAGCGACTACGACGGAGTCAGGCGCGAGATGTGCGCCGAAGGTGGAGGGCCCTTTAAACGAGGCAGCCGCAGCGAACGAGCAAAGCATCAGTCCGCAGACGGCCACGAGTGTGGCACGGCGCAGGGCAACACGGCGCATTAAGACTCCTCCGAGAAGCGGCAAAATGTGGTGTTAGGGGGATCGGAACCCGGCGCGCTATTTGGGAGAAAACAGCGCCCGACATCACTGACTGCTGCCGAGTATAGCGGACTTATGGGGGAATGCAAACGAGAAGAAAGTCTCTACCGGACGTATGCAAATTCCTGCAAAGAGAACTAGTTCTGCTACTTTCGTCGGCCGATCCGAGTGCGCAAATTCTTGCAACCGGCGCTCACTGATTCTCGATCAGAATCGGCCGCAGGCTCACCGGAATGGTCGATCCGCTGATCTGGGTTACGTTGCCGGCGAGGTCGCGAAAGCGCACTGCGCCCGTGGGCGTGGGCTGCTGCTTGGACGTGCAGGAATTGCTGCTGCAGGTCTGGGAATCGTCCCAGACAATTTCAGCCGTATATCCGGACGATCCGGTGAGCGGGCACGTCCATACTGTTCCGGCTTGTGCGCACGGGGCGGGGAAGCGTCCGAAAAGCCAGTTGAAAACCTGGTTGTACGCGACGCCCCCAGCGTTGGGACTCTGGTTCGAATTTTCGATGTTGCCCGCCACGCCGGGTGCGCCCCAGGTGAACCATGAATTCCAGATTAACTGGTCGGAGTTAAACAGTCCCGCCTGCAAGGCGTAGAACTGCGCCAGCCAGGCCGCGCGCTCGTTCGCATCCGTGATGTTCGCGGCTTCGAATCCCCCTTCGGTATCAAGCAGGGGAATGCTTTGCAGGCCGTTGAGGTTCATCACCTGGCGATAGCTGTTGGCGATTTGAATGATAGTTCCGTTGCAGCCGGATTGGCTGCAGCCCTCCCCAGGCAAAGGATAGGGCGTGATCGACATGATGCCGACATTGCCGTGGAAAGATACAGCATCAATCACGTTATTCGGCGCGCCAGGACAACTCTTGCCGCCGGCATTGAAATACGCTGTGAGCTGAGCAGGCGCTTGGTCAGTCGCAAATCGCGCGGAACCGACGGTCGAGGGCGTAACTACCTTTGAAAACGGATCTCCCGAGCCACCGTGAATAATCGTGCAAGCGGCTTGCTGCATCGCGGCGAGCTGCGCATCCGATCCGCTCCAGAAGCCATTGTTCTGGTCGTTCACATTCCACTCGTTCCAGATTTCGTAGTACTGAATATGAGGCGCAGTTGTTCCGTTGTAGTGGTTGATGAGAGCGGTGATGAAATCTTTCCAGTCTTGAATATCGTCAGGAGGCGCCTGGCAAGCGGTGGCGCCGCCGTTAAGTTGACGGCACGTGCTCTGATTCGCAACCGCCCAGCTCGGAGTCATGCCCAGCGCGAGATCCATCATCGCGATCGTTCCGGTCGGATCCTTGGGAGCAATAGCGGCGTACTCGTCATAAAAAGAAAAATCAAAAACTCCCTTCGAAGTTTCAATGTAAGGCCACGCCAGGCGTATGGGATGTCCAACTCCGCCATAGAACATTCCGTCGGCAGTGGGATCGTCGGTCGGATCCACATTGTTAAGCGCAAAAAAACTTTGCGGAACGCTGCCAGCGGGCGGTGCGATCAGCACTGTCAGATTAATCGTGGTCGTCGGCGCGAGGCTGCCGGAGGTTCCCGTCACTGTGATCGAAGCCGATCCGGTTGCGGTGGCGGAACTCACCGTCAAAGTCATGGTGCTCTGTGAAGACGTGCTCGCCGGTTGAAATGTTGCAGTCACGCCGTTGGGCAATCCGGTCGCCTCCAGGCTCACGCTTCCGGAGAATCCCCCGCGCGGCTGCACCTTCACCTGAATGGTCCCGCTGGCCGACTGCTGCAAGATCACCGTGCTCGGCGATGAAGATAAAGTGAAGCTGGGCTGCTGGTGCAGGTTGGACGCACCCCCGCCGCCGCAACCAAAAGCAACCAGCAGCGAACTCACCCCCAGGACTACTGCGAAAGTTTGTTTCCAGCGCAGCGACCTGCTGCGAAAACCAATACACCGTTCAAAATGGGAAAAACTACTCACAGAAATCACTCAAAAACCCTCGTTTTTACTAAGAATTCTGGGGAATAAACAGAACGAAGCCGCCCAGCAACATCTTCTCTGCTTAGAACTCAGTAAGCGGCGACAAGTTGCGCTCTTTCGTCGCCGAACATGCCCGATCTCCACAGGTGCGATGTACTTCTGTGACTGTGTTTCATAAAAACACAATCCTATACTGGCCCTACTGATTCAATAAATTTCCGCGCCGTTCGTCTACATGAAGTCTTGTCTCTGGCTGTTCGTCGGTTCTTCCTGACGAGCCGTAGTTCCTGACGAGTCCCCTGGGATTTGTAGTGCGGTCAAATTTTATTTCGTAGAGGAGTGACTCCCCCATGCGTAAGCTCCACTTCTGCGCGCGCAGTTTTTTCGCCAAACTTCCAACTTCATCCCTGAAATTCAAACTTGCAGCTGCCGCAGTCTTTGTTTGGGTGCTGGCATTTTCCACCGCGCCGACCTGGGCGCAGGCAAATGTGAACGAGAGTTCCGAAACGGCTTCCGTTTACGTCGATGCCTCAAAAGGCAGCGACAGTAATAATGGCACGAAAACGGCGCCCCTGAAGACCATCGGCGCCAGCGTCAAGATGGCCCTCGCCAACAACGACTCCAACACCGGGACGAAGGTCATTATTAATCCCGGCACGTATCGCGAGTCGGTCGTCATCGGTGGAACCCGCAAGAGCACGAACGCGCCCATCACTTTTCAGGCCGCCACCAATGGCACGGTCTTCGTTTCCGGCGCTGATGTGATTTCCGGCTGGACCGCCTACCAGGGCAGCAGCTCAATTTATGAAGCCACCTGGCCCTACAACTTCGCATTGTGCCCGGTGCAGCCGCCGCCGGCTCCGGCGCAGCAGGTCATCATGCAGCATGTCGAGATGCTGATCGTCAACGGAACCCCGCTGACACAGGTCCTGACCTCCACTGCGCTGCTGCCCGGAACCTTCTACGTCGATGCGGCACATTCGCTCGTGTACATGTATCCGGCAGTCGGAACGAATGTAAGCAGCGCGACCGTAGAAGCCGCGGCGCGACCGATGATCTGGCAGATCTCGGGCCAGAACGATGTTGTCATGCGCGGACTGACCTTCCAATACGCCAACAGCTGCCCGCAAAATGCCGCGGTCATGATCGGCGGAAACTCGACCAACATCCTCTTCGACACCGATACCATCCAGTGGAACAACGCCATGGGGCTCGATTTCACCACGGTCGAAAACTTCACCGTGCAGAATAGCTCCGCACTCCACAACGGTCAGGTTGGCTTCGCTTCGCACGAAGTCAAGAACACGCTCTACCAGAGCGACACCGCCAACTACAACAACTGGCGCGGGGCGCAATCGGCCTTTTATACCTGGGAGACCGGCGGCACCAAATGGATGTGGGACCACAGCGCGACTTACAAAAATATGGTCTCGAACTACAACCAGGCCAACGGCGTAGCGTGGGATACCGATAACGAAAACGTAACCTTCACCGGCGCAGTCTCCGCGTGGAATCTCGTGAACGGAATTCAGATCGAAAAAACCGAGGGTCCATTCACGCTTTCGTCGAGTTATTTTTGCTACGACAATCTTCTCGGCATCGGGCAGCGCGGAGGCGTAGCCATCCGCAATTCGGAGCAGATTTCGCTCACGTCGAATACGCTGTACGGAAGCCTGATCAACCAACTTGCAGTCGTCGGCCAGCCCGGTGGAATCCAAATCTCGAACTGGGAGACCGGCCAGAGCTACAACCTGGTGACAGAAAAATTCTCCGCATCGAGCAACATCTTCGGCGGGCCGACGGCGGCCGTGCTTTCCGACTCCTACCTCGGCGGCTCCGACTGGACGACTTTCGTCAATACTGTCAAGTCCAACAGCAACACGTTCTACAGCGGCGCGGGAACGAAAGCCTTCGTCGTCCCAACTCCAAAATCTGGAACCGATCTCGATCTGGCCAGCTGGCAGAGCGCGACCGGACAAGACAAGAGCTCGTCCTGGAAAACAGTGACCGCGCCGGGCGCCTGCAATGTCGCGGCGTCTGCAAAAGACTTCTGGCTGACCTCGAGCACCTATGCAGGAGTGACGGCCTCGAAGGGTACTGCGACCATCCAAGTTGGAACGCTCGGTCTCGCCGGGATCACCGGCAACGTGGCGTTGAGCCTACAGGCGCTGCCTTCCGGAATCAAAGGAACTTTCGCTCAGTCCTCGATTCCGACCACCGGCGCAACGAATCTAACGATGACGGTGAGCTCGTCGGTTCCGCGGGGAACCTATCCCATCACCATCATGGGGAACCTGGGCAACACGACGCATACGGTTACCGTGTCGCTGTTCGTTCAGTAGTAACGATTACGCAGCAAATGCAATGGGCGCGGCGAAAAGCCGCGCCCGTTATTGTTTGCTGACCACTGGCCACTGGCCACTGTTCTTTACTTCTTTCCGTTCTTCGTCTTGAGCCCGAAAATCTGCAGCTGCTTGTTCGTTGCCACGAAGACTTCGCCGTTGGCCACGACGGGAACCGTATTCGAGTTCCCGCCGACGTTCTGCCACGCGCCGGCAAACGCTCGGAACAACTGCTTCATCGTACTGCCGTTGTCGGGGTTGAAGGCGAACAGGCTGACCTTGGTCTGACTCTGCGACGGCCGGTTCAGCGCCCAGATAATCGCGTTGGAGTTTCCGTTCGATGAAATCGCCGTGAAGAAGCCGCCATCTTGGCCACCACCGATTCCCGGTGAAGGCGAGACGCTGGAGATTGCAAGCGCGGGCTTGGGTGAGGTCTTCACCATCCACGAACGCACGAAGCGTCCGCCGCTCGAGACTACGCGGCCGACGCCATCGGAATCAACGAAGTAGGAGTGGCCGCACCAGCACGCGCCCGAGAAATACGTTCCGAGCACACTGTTCTTCGTCGTGCTGTAGCCGCCGAGATGGTCGCCGTTCATCAGAAACATGCTGCCGACTTTGCCTGATGCGATCACCAAGTGAGGAGTCGATCCCGGCTGATCAGGCAGCACCAGCGCGCCACCCGAACCGAAATCCGCGTCCGATTGATCGAGGCTCGCCTGATTGCTGGGAGTGAACAGATCGAGGAGGGTCGTCAGGTTCGGAGAAACCTTGACCACGCTCTCCTGAACGTTGCTGACGCCGTCGTAGGTCGTGCCGGAGTAGTCGGAGTTTCCCGTGACGAACACGATGTTGCCCGAATCGTCCGCCGCCAGGCCGTAGCCGGACATCCAGATTGACGAAAGGAAGAACGAATCAGGATCCGTCGGCTGGGTGTCGAGCAATTGATTGCCGGGCAACGGCGTAAGCGAGCCCGTCGACCAGCCCAGCAGCCATCCGCGCGAAAGATTGGCGCCGAGATCGCAGAAGCTGCCGAATCCGGCATAGACGTTGCCATTGGCCAGCAGCAGGCCCGGGCGTTGGCGCTGATAAGTCGCGTTGAAGTTGAAGCTGGTACCGTCGGTGAGAGTGTGCGATCCGGAAACGACTTTGGGCGTGACTTTGTCGGTCAGGCTGCCGAGATCGAGGGCGTGAAGGCGATAGGTGGGGCCGCCGGTATCCTGCGTGTAGATCATCACGTAGAGCGTGTTGCTGCTGGTGTCGATGACGGGCGTCGAGTTGATGCCGACATTGGGGCCGTTGTTGCTGCATCCCAACGGAAAGCGCACCGGCTTGCCGAAATTCGGATTCAGCAGAATCACGCCGCTCTCGGCGTCAATGGCATAGACCGTGTTGTTCTCGGAGCCGACGTAAACGACGTCGTGCACGCCCTGGTGCGTTCCGGCCGTGATGTTCACGCCGGGCACCACCAGCGGTTGCGCGTCGATCTGATCGTCGAGTACCACGTTGTGCAGAAGCCCGAAGGTCGTGCTGTTGACGTTGGCGGGCGTGAGCGTCGTCTCGTGGGAGTTCCAGCCGGTGCGATTATTGTCGTAGTGATAAGTGGTGACGGCGACTTGAGCGGAGGCGGCAATGCTAAACCACAAGAGTGCAGGCAGAACTGCACGCCCGATGACGCGAACAGGATGCTGCGACATAGAGAATTCTTCCTTTTGTGACGGTGTTCGGGGAGGACGATCGCTTCGTTTTCACTGGGAGCAAAAGGCGAAGCTTGCCGAGTGTAAGCGATGCCGCACGGCTTGTAAAGCGCGCCGGCCAAGCCATTTGGCCCGGGAGCCTGAACGTGCTCAACGATCCAGATACCGCTGCGCGAGCGAAAACAAAGGCGCACGCGGTCAGCATGCGCCTCAAAAGACTTTCCACTCCTGACTTTATTCTTCGTACATCCGATTCTTACTGACCCGTTCCTGTCAAGGTAACGGTCTGCGGACTGCCGCCGCCATTGTCCGCTACAGAAACAGCAGCCGTGCGGGTTCCGGTGGCCGTTGGCGTGAACGTCACGGTAATCGTGCAGCTCTTCTTCGGAGGCACCGAACTCCCGCAAGTATTCGTCTGGGCGAAGTCGGTCGAGTTAGTTCCAGTAATAGTGATGCTAGTAATGCTCAGGGCTGTTCCGCCGCTCACGTCAGTCAGAGTAATGTTCTGTCCGGTGCTGGTGGTGCCGACCGTCTGCGCCGCGAACGTCAGGCTGGTCGGATTGAGCTGAGCCGCCGTGCCCGTGCCCGAAAGCGTGACCGTCTGCGTTCCGGCGCTATCCGTGATGGTCAGCGTCGCAGATCGATGGTTAATGTTGGCGGGCTTGAACACAACATTGATCGTGCAGCTTGAGTTGGCCGCCAGATCGGTTCCGCAGTTGTTGGTTTGCGAGAAGTCTGCAGCGTTCGCGCCGGAGAAGGCCAGGCTCGAGATCGTGAGATCGGTAGCGCCGCCGTTAGTCAGTGTCACAATCTGCGGTGCACTCGAGGTATTCAGCACCTGCAGCGGGAACGTGATCGAGGTTGGCGAAACGCTAACGCCGCCGCTTCCGCTGCCCGACAACGGGACCGTTTGCGGACTGCCGCCGCCGTTATCGGTAACCGACAACGACGCTGTTCGTGTCCCCACTGCGCTGGGCGTGAAGGTCACGTTGACGGTGCAGCTGGTATGAGGAGAGAGCAGCGTGCAGTTGTTGGTCTGGGCGAACTCAGTCGAGTTCGTGCCCGTCACGGTGATGCTGCTGATCTGAAGGTTTTGATTCGCGCTCGCGTTCGTGATGGTCACCGGCATGGGATCGCTGGTCGTGCCCACGGCTTGAGGCGCGAAGGTCAGGCTGGTGGGCGAGATCGACGCCGAGGTCGCCGTTCCGGTGATCGCGACCGTCTGGGTTCCGGCGCTGTCCACGATATTCATGGTCGCGGCACGGTTGTTGATGCCCTTGGGCGTGAAAGTCACGCTGATGGTGCAGCTGGAGTCGCCCGACAGCGCCGACCCGCAGGTGTTGGTTTGCTTGAAGTCCGCGGCATTGGCGCCGGAGAATGTGATGCTGGTGATGGTCAGGGTTCCCGGCGCGCCGTTGGTCAGCGTGACGTTCTGAGCCGCGCTGGTCGTGCTCAGGACCTGCACGGGGAACGTCAACGTGTTGGGTGAAACTGAGATGTCGACGTTCATCAGCACAGCCATCAGCGTGTTCGGGGCGGTCGGCAGGCCGCCGATCGTGACCGCGATGTCCGGCAGGCCGTCGTTATTGAAATCTCCCGCGACGAGTCCTGTGGGATTGTTGCCGACTACATAATTCTGCGGCGCAAGGAATGCTTGCCCGGCCGTGGTGATACCCGTACCCAGCAGAACGCTGATATTCTTCGCGTCGTAGTTCGACGTTGCGACGTCGAGAATTCCGTCGTCGTTGTAGTCCGCCACCGCCAACCAGCGCGGCGAGGTTGCGGCTTTGTATTTCACCTGCGGCTGAAAGGTGCCGTCGCCGTTGCCGTACAGAATGCTGACGGTGGACTCGCCGCCATTCGCCACCGCCAGGTCCAGCTTGCCGTCTTTGTTGAAGTCGAAGGCGAGTACGTGGCGTGGATCAGTCCCCGTGGCGTAGTTGACCGGCGCCTGAAAGGTGCCATCGCCATTGCCCATCAGAATGCTCACGTCGTTGGTGTTGTGATTGGCGCAGGCGATGTCGAGGTGCGTGTCGCCGTTGAAATCTCCCAGGGCAACCGACTTGGGATTCACGTCGGCGGCGTAGTTAACGCCGGTTTTAAAGGTGCCGTCGCCATTGCCGAGAAACACGGTGACGTTTCCGCCGAGATTGTTGGCAACAACCAGGTCCAGAATGCCATTACCGCGCAGGTCGCCGGCAACGATGCCGCGAGGAGCTTGCCCGGCGGGATAAAGCACGGCGTTGTTAAACGTTCCGGTGCCGTCGGCCTTATTGATCAGCACGGCGATGGTCTTGCCGATTTCATCGGCCACGGCGATGTCGGGAAAGCCGTCGTTATTCAGGTCCGCGACGGTGATCGCCGAAGGCTCGGTGCCCACGGGATAATTCACCACGGTCTGGAAGGTTCCATCTCCCACACCCAGCAGAACGCTTACGTTGTTGCTGTTGTAGTTGCACACCGCGACGTCAAGAATATGGTCGCCATTAAAGTCGCCTACCGCGTTGGCAAAGGGCAGAGTGCCAACCGTATAGTTCACCGGAGCCGCGAAGTTCACCGGCGGCACGCTGGGAACACTCTTTGCGGTTATGGCCTTCGTGGTCGCGGCCAGAGCAAAGGTTTGCGCGCCCAAGATAACTAGGGTCAGGGCGAGGATGGTGCCAAGCAGAGTGTTGCGACGATGCATCTGAAACCTCATTCGATGAGTCTGCAGTCTTGCGTTATGGTTGCCGAGCGGGGAGAGATAAACCTGCAAAGTGCATTACTTTACGCGACGAAGGGGCCTTTATAATTTTGCTGAGCCGATACCGGATCAAACCTGGGCGGGGAGGAGGAATGGCAAGCCCAAGGGTTTGAACAGCGTACCAGCATTAGACGCGCAAAACAATGTGCATATTTTTGCAATGCCCATGATGAAACGTGCAGCATTTTTCAGGCGGCGCGCCGCCTCCCTGACTGTGTAGAATGAATCTCTACTCCTCCCGGTTTTGGATTCATCCTGTGACAAGGTGAAGGTTGAGAAGTGTTGTAAAGTCAGGCGCTTGCGGTGTCTATAGGGCGCTTCAGAACCGGCAGTCAAGCCGCGTAGGGAAGGGGAAAGACGTGGTCGTTCTGGTTATCGGCGGTGCAGGATACATCGGCAGTCACACGGCCCGGGCGCTCAAGCGCGCCGGGCACGAAGTCATCATTTTTGACAACTTATGCACAGGCTACGAGTCTCTGGCTGCCGGTTTTGAGCTGATCAAAGGCGACATGCTGGACGGCGCGGCACTCGCGCGAGTCCTGCCGCGAGCCGACGCCATCATGCACTTTGCCGCGCACGCGTACGTCGGCGAGTCTGTTTCGAATCCCAAAAAATACTTCCATAATAATGTCGAGGGCGGACTCTCGCTGCTGAACGCCGCGCTCGATGCCGGCGTAAAGAGGGTTATTTTTTCTTCGACCTGCGCCGTTTATGGCAATGTCACTAAGGTTCCGATCGAAGAAGGGATCCCGCGCGAGCCCGTAAATCCGTACGGCGTCTCGAAGCTGTTTTTCGAACAGGCGCTCGAGGCCTACGACCGGGCTTATGGATTCCGCTTTGCCAGCCTGCGCTATTTTAACGCGGCCGGAGCGGACGAAAGCGGCGAGATCGGCGAACTGCACGACCCGGAAACACATTTGATTCCGCTGGCGCTGCGCGCGGCCGCTGGAAGAGGCCCGGAGTTGCAGGTCTTTGGCTCGGATTATCCGACGCCCGATGGGACCTGCATCCGCGACTATATCCACGTAAATGACTTGGCAAGCGCGCACGTGAAGGCTCTGGAATATCTCGCGGCGGATGGGAAGAGTATTGCCGTCAACGTCGGCACGGGCAGCGGATATTCGGTGCAGCAGGTAATTTCCATGGTGGAAGAAATCACGGGCGAGCCGGTCCCGAGAAAAATCGGGCCGCGGCGCCCGGGAGATCCTCCGGCGCTGGTGGCGAATCCAGCACAGGCGCAGTCGGTCCTTCGGTGGAAGTCGACCCGCGGTCTGCGCGAGATCGTTGCCACAGCCTGGAACTGGATGGAAAAGCAGCAAGCAGTCGCCAGAAAAGGTTAACCAAAAGATTTTCTTGTTGTTTTCCTCCACGTCCCCTGTGCCCTCTGTGGTGAACAAGGTTTTTGACTCAGAAAACTGTTGAGGAAAGTTATGGCAAACGAACTGGCAGGGAAGCGCGTTGCATTCTTGGGTGCAGGCAAGATGGGCGGCATCATTCTGCAGGCGCTGTTGAAGAACGGCCTGCTCTCGGCGAAGTCGACGTGCGCGACGGTCGCGCATGAAGAACGCGCCAAGGCGCTTGCGGCGAAGCTCAACGTCAAGGTTGGGACGAACAACGTCGAGGCCGCCAAAGGCGCCGACATTATTGTGATCGGCGTGAAGCCGCAGGTGGTCGAAGATGTCGTGCGCGAGATCAGCGATCACATCACGCCCAAGCAGGTTGTGGTTTCAGTCGCGGCGTCGGTGCCGACCGCGATGATTGAAAAGAATCTGCCGCCGAACGTTCCCGTGATCCGCGCCATGCCCAATACTCCATGTCTGATGGGCGCGGGCATGACCGCAATATGCAAAGGCAAGCACGCCAGCGCCGCCGACGTTGCACTCACCTGCCACATGTTCGATGTTGTCGGCCGCACGGTAGTCGTGGACGAAAAGCACATGGACGCAGTGACCGCGCTATCGGCCAGCGGTCCGGCGTATATCTACATCATTCTGGAATCGCTGGCAGAAGCAGGCGTGAAAGTCGGGCTGCCACGCGACGTGGCGACGTTGTTAGCCGCGCAAACCGCGCTGGGCGCAGCAAAGGTCGTGCTCGAAACAGGAGATCATCCGGCGTTGCTGAAAGACGCCGTCACCACTCCGGCCGGATGCACGATCGACGCGATCATGGAGCTGGAAGAAGGCAAGCTGCGTGTGACGCTCATCAAGGCGGTCGTAAAGGCCGCGCAGCGCGCGAAGGAGTTGGCCTTCGGCTAGGCGGTCAGTCCACTATTCCACCCCGCCGCGGATCTGGGTTTACGGGCTCTCCCTCGCGGAAGCAGGTGGAATGCTTTCCGGTAGTGATGAACTTTACGGTCCCCGACTGATCGGCGCAGAAAGTCTTGATCTCGGCATCCGGGTCCGCGGGAGCAGCGAGGACTCGGAATTTCATCGCCGGAGATCCTTCGCAGCCCGACAGCGTGAAACGATATCCGTTCCACTCTTCATTCGGTTGCGGGTTTGGCACTGAGTCGATCTCGAGAGGTTGCGCAGAGACGCCGGCTGCCGCCCCCTCCGCCTGGCCTTCTGCTGCATCCGGCGTGAACAGGCTCGCCATCGCGCACGTGTAGCTATGGTCGGCCCGTTTCGCCGCATAGGCATTCTCTTCGCTGACGATCATGGTGACCCGCGTCTGAATCACTTCCTCATTCGATTCGTCTTGCTGCTTCCGGAGCCCCTTCAAGTAGTCCGGATCAGTCAACGGTACGTGAGCGGCGGCGGTCAGTTCAGTCAGCCGCCAGATTTCCTTTTGCTGCTGAAGCGTAAAAGTCAGCCGTGGCAGCACCGCCAACGGAACCGGCTGACCATCCTTGGAATATTGAATCGAAACCTCAATCTCATCCGCCTCGCCCATCAGGCTGTCATGCTCCACGGTCGCCTCAAACTTTTCGCTCCCGCCATTCTGCTGTACGGCCAGGATAATCGGACCCTCGTCAAAGGTTTCCAGGTGCCCACCGCTCAGCCTGGTGAGTTGCTTTCCAATATCGGCGAAGCGAAGCGCCCACGATGCTTCCGCCGTATCGCCCTTGTGGACGAGAATTTTCCGCGCATCGTCCGGCAGGTGTTTGACGAAGTCTTCCTGCGTCTTTGCCACGAACATCTCGATGAGAGCCTGCCGCGCCGTTTGCTTCGGCGGTTGATCGGGCGTCTGGGCTGTCTGGGCTAAGGCAACGCATCCCATGACGATGAACAAGGCGGTTGCTCGAAAAATCTGGCGCACATGCCCTCCTTGCGGGCCGCGAACGCGGGGCCTCGAAGCATTATCGCAATACTTGAGACTCCACAGCCCGCATCCGGGTTCCTCTGTAAGAACGGAAAACAGGCGGTAATTGTTCAAACTCTCTTCCTAAACTATGGAGATGAAGGCAGTTTTCCGTGATGGGCATGTCCTGTGATTAAATTCCCACTTCATACCAACCCATGAATCTCCTGATCGTCATTCACCACCGTTTCGACCTTTGGAACGTTCCCACATGGTTCTTGCAGCGTCTGCAACAGGAATTCCCGTCCGTCCGGTTCACGCACCGCGACAGTTATGACGGCATCGAGCGCGATCTGCGCGATGCCGAAGTGATCTTCACCATCTCGCTACGGCCTGAACAGTTCGCGGCGGCGAAGTGCGTCAAGTGGATTCACGCGCCCTCCGCCGCGGTCCACCAGTTTCTCTTCCCCGATCTGGTCAGCAGCGACGTGCTGCTCACCAACTCGCGCGAGGTCCATGGACCGGTGGTCGCCGAGCACGTTGTTGCCCTTATCTTTGCGCTAGCCAAGAAAATTCCGCAGGCGGCTTCCTTTCAGCACCAGCGCGTCTGGGGGCAAGAGCGAATCTGGAATGAAGGTTCGCATCCGCGTGAAATCGCAGGAACGACGCTCGGACTGATTGGAGTTGGCAGCATCGGCAGGCGCGTGGCACAAATGGCGTCCACGCTGGGCATGCGTGTTATTGCTGTACGCGAGCATATCGAACGCGGAACGCCGCCGGGAGTCGAGGCGGTTTTTCCGCCATCGGCAATCGATGACGTTCTGCGCCAATCGGGCTTCGTGGTGCTCGCAGCGCCTCTACTGGACACGACGATAAGTCTCATCAACGCCGATCGTCTCGCCGCCATGGGGCCGGATACCTATCTCATCAATGTCGGCCGTGGTGCACAGGTGGATCAATCGGCTCTGGCCGATGCGCTGCGTAGCCGCCGCATCGCTGGCGCGGCGCTCGACGTTTTCGAGCGCGAGCCTCTGCCCGCGGACTCGCCTTTGTGGGAACTCGACAACCTGCTCATCACTCCACACACCGCCGGCCTGACCGACAAGCTCTGGCATCGCCACTACGAATTGTTTTCCGACAATCTGCGGCGATACCTGGCGCACGAACCACTACGCTTCGTCGTCAACAAGCGCAGGGGATATTGAGCCTTCCAATCGTGCTAAAGTTTCCGAAGTAGTGGAGCCCCGGGCGCCTCGCCCGGGGAACTCATCACTGAACTCCATGGAATCGCGCCTAATCCTGATTCACCTGCTGCTCAAGCTGGGCGTGGCCACCACCATCTCCAGCACGCTGGTGCGATCGCTCGAATTCAAGTCGCTGCTCTTTCGCGAAGAGCGTAGCATGCGGCAGAAAATTTATCTGGTTCTCTGGTTCGCCCTGCCGATCATGATTGGCGCCTGGATCCGAATTTCGCAAAAGAGTTTTCTCGCGGGCGACCTGAGTTTTGAAACGACGCTGTTGCTGGGCGTCATCGGCGGGCGCTGGGCGGGATCGCTGGGCGGGGTGCTCATGGGCTTTCCCGCGCTTCTGCACGGGGAGTGGGCGGCGATTCCGTTTCTCCTGCTCTGCGGTTTCATCTCCGGCCAGCTGCGAACCATGGCCGTGGACAAGGACGACATCTGGTCGTTCTCCCCGTTTATCGATCAGGGCATTTTCCGCCTGATCCGGCGCAACCTGCCGCGCCCCCGGCTCTTCGACTGGCAGATTGTGTTTTTCACGACCGTAGTCGGACTGCGGTTCGTCGAGACCGAACTGTCGAAGTTTTTCCCACGATCAATTTTTTCACTCGAGAGCCTGGAAAACTATTGGGTGGAAGCGGCCATCTATGCCACATCCATCATCGCCATCGGCATCGAGCTGAAGATCTTCAACAGCGTGCGCATCCAGATCAAGCTGGAAGAGCAGGAGCGCTTGCTGCTGCATGCGCGCATGGAAGCACTGCAGAATCAGATCAATCCGCATTTCCTGTTCAACACCCTGAACTCGATTTCGTCACTCGTGCGGTTCGATCCGGATATGGCCCGCGACCTGATTTCAAAGCTGGCGACGATCTTGCGCCGCCTGCTCAACACCACCGAGGCCTTCGTGCCGTTACGCGAGGAGTTCGAGTTCGTCGACAACTATCTCGACATCGAGGTCGTCCGCTTTGGACGCGACAAGCTGCGCGTGGTCAAGGAACTCGATCCTGAGACACTCGATGTGGTTGTGCCCGCGATGTTGCTGCAACCGCTGATCGAGAACTCCATCAAACATGGATTGTCGCCGAAGGTCGAGGGGGGCAGCATCTTTCTGCGCAGCCGGCTCAGCGATTCGCGTTTGATTATTGAAGTGGAAGATGACGGGGTCGGCATGGGCGGGGCGCAACTGGAAGAGAGCAGCAGTTGGGCCGGCATGGGCATCGGAATGGCGAATATCTCTGAGCGCCTGCAGGTGCTCTACGGCGACACCGCGCGCATGACCATCGACAGCCACGAAGGGAAGGGAACTCTGGTGCGCATTCGCTTGCCGCTGGTGGAAGCGGCCAGCGCCGTCCCGGAAGGTTTTTACGCCGAGCGTTCCAGCACGCGGCGGTAAAAGTCTTCGTACTGCTTGACGATCTTGGTGGAGCAGAACCGCTCCATCGCCACGGCCCGAGCCTTCTGCCCCATCTCGCGCAGGCGCTGTTCGTTGCTGAGCAGATCGATCGCGTACCGCGCCATGGTTTCCACGTCGCCCACATCGGCGAGATAACCGGTCTTGCCGTGGTCGATCACCTCGGGCACCCCGCCCGCTTTCGTCGCGATGGGCACAACTTCGCATGCCATCGCTTCCAGCGCCGCCAGTCCAAACGATTCCAGTTCGCTGGGCATTAGCATGATGTCGGCCAAGGCGACTTTCTCCTGAATCTGATCCTGCTTGCCCAGAAACAGCACGTCGTCGTGGATGCCCTTCTGCACGGCCAGCCACTCTGCCACCGAGCGGTCGGGTCCGTCGCCGATCAGCAGCAGCCGTGAGGGCATCTGCTTGTGCACCCGGTCAAAAATCTCGATCACGTCGGTTAGCCGCTTCACCGGACGGAAGTTCGACAAATGCACCAGCAGCTTCTCGCCATTGGGCGCGTACTCAGGCCGCATCTTCGCGATCAGTTCCGGGTTGCGCGAGTAGACATCGCAGTTCACCGAGTTGTAAATCACCTCGATCTTGTTTTTCACATCGAAGACGCGCTGCGTGCGATCGCGCAAGTAATTCGAAATCGCCGTCACGCCGTCGCTCTGCTCGATGGAATAGCGCGTGATCGGCAGATACGACCGATCCAGTCCGACCAGCGTAATATCTGTCCCGTGCAGAGTGGTGACAAAAGGCAATTTGTGCGGCCGGGGGCCGGCGGCCAGCATCTGGCGCGCCAGCAGTGCGCTCACCGAATGCGGAATGGCATAGTGCACGTGCAGCAGGTCAAGATCATAAAGCTGCGCGACTTCGGCCATGCGTGTGGCCAATGCTAGATCGTACGGCGGGTAATCGAACAGCGGGTACCGCGAGACCTCGACTTCGTGGTAGTGAATGTTGGGCTCGGCGCCGCGCAGTCGAATCGGCTGGGCGTAAGAGATGAAATGAATCTCGTGCCCGCGCTGCGCCAGTTCAAGCCCCAGTTCCGTAGCCACGACACCGCTGCCGCCATAGGTCGGATAACAGGTGATCCCGATCTTCAGGTTTGAATCCGGCATTTCATCCTCGGACCAAGAGCGATTGGATGACGTAATCCAGTCTTTCGATGGCAGACAGGGGCAGTGGTTGCAGATTTTACACGAGCGGTGAGCGGAAGTGCGGCCTTACATGCCCTCTCTGTGGCCGAGAGCCCGGGTGGTGTCGAGCTTGTCGAGGTGGGCCTGGAATCGTTTCTTGTTTTCTTCCGGCAGTCCGGTGAATTCAATGCCCATGCCGACTCCGGGGTCGCGGGTGCGGACAATCGCGCTGGGCGAAAGGTGTTCTTCGTTAATCCAGAAGTCGACCCGTAGCGCGGTTCCGATCGCAAGCGGCATCACCGTCTCCACATAACATCCATTGCCGCTGATGTCTGTGGCGTTGACACGCAGAGGAGTGTTCACGCGCTCGTCGCGCAACTCCAGAGGAAACGAAATCTTGTGGCGGGCGAACTTTCGGCGATTATCGTGCCGCTGTGCCGTTCGCTCCTCCGGCTTCATGTCGGCAGGAAGCACCGCTGCCCACGGGCATTCCTGATCGACCACCAACTGTACACCGGCCTGCATCTTCTTGAGCGCGCCGGCGTCCACGATCCAAATCACTTTGCAGCGCGCCTTCTTGCCTTCGTACTGCACGCCGATGACGTCGCCGACCTTCAGTTCCGACTCGATGCCGCTGATGCATGCGCCGCTGGCGCTGACATTCTGCGCTACGGCCTGCTGGAAGAAAGGCTGGTTGTTGGCGCCCATGCCCCATATTCGGACTTTTAAGTCCAGAGTCGCACGCGGCGCTGACCCTTGGGCCGGCATGAGCGAAACCCTCCACTACGCAAACCGTGAATTCTATCTCATCTTATAGCCCAGGGATATTTGTGGGAGATTACTTGAGTACCTAAAGAACCTGCGGACTCTTGGTTCGCAGGTCGAGAACGCGCAAGAGGAAGCTGGGAAAAAATACCGTTTGAAGCCCACAAAATTTTGATCGCGGGCAACGCGGGGAACCTTTGCACTGGATTTGGTGCAATGCCTGCAAGCCAATGAATTTGCGGTCACTTGGGGTGCGGAAGCCTGTTGAAAAATATCACAATAACTCATTTAAAATCAATAACTTAAACACGACAGTTAAATCGATTTAACAAGCCGCTGCAGGGCCGCGGAATCCTCGGGATGCCAAGCCTCGGGTGAGAGCGCAATCGCGCGAGAGCGAGATCAGAAATTGCAGCACAAGGCATTCCAGCGAGCGGGCAACTCTCGCTTTTCCTTTCCGAATTCCTCCGTGTCCTCTGTGTCCTCTGTGGTGAAAAGTTTTTTTCCCTTCAGTGCGCAAACAGCTCGCGATAAGAAATCAACTCAACGCCCTCTCTATCGAGCACTTCGCGCGCGGTCGGGAGTGTAAGCACCCGCAACTCCACCTCGCGTGACTCTCGAAGCCGCGTGTGGGCCGTCTCCAGATCGGCGTCGTTATAGCCAGGATGGCAGACGAACTCCCACGTTCCCTCAGGCACGCTGCGAGCGATGGCAAGAAACAGAGTCTCATCGAGGGCGCCGGTGACCACGACGCCAAGCGTCCCATCAGGAGCATGAAATCCCTCCCGATCGACGGCTTTCCGAAACTTCCCGGCGAATGTGCTCAGCACCAGCACCTCCAGCGAGCGCTTCCACAACCCGGGCCGCGCCAGCAGCCGGTGAGAACTTAACGGCAGCCGCGGCCCAAAAGGATTGCGTACGCAGCGAACGCCGCATTCGCCAACCGCGCGCAAGATAGGCCGCAGCACTTTGGGAAACAGGTGCGTGTGCTTGTGCGTGTCGACGTGCGAGACTTCGATGCCAGCCGACTGGATCCGGCGAATCTGCGCCGTCACTTCCGAGCAAATCTCATCGGGATTCATCGCGCCGGCGATCGCGCGCGCGGCGAACGCGCTCATGCCATCGCGGAAATGCGAGCCGTTGGTGATAGAAGGCAGCTTTGCGCTTTCGAGGACGGGTTCGCCGTCGGTGAGCACGATGTGGCAGCCAATGCCTAGCCGTGGAACTTGCGAGGCCAACCGCACCGCATCGGCGAAGGCAGCGCCGTTGGCCATCAGCGTGGAAGATGTGACCACACCGTTGAGGTGAGCCTCGACAATGGCGCGGTTCACGCCCGCGGTGTAGCCGAAATCATCGGCATTGACGATGAGACGCCGCACCCACGCAGTGTAGCAGCCGCAAAACGGCGATCCGCTCAATCGTCGGTGATGCAACCCGCTGATATATACTCGCAAGAGCGCTGGTCGCGCGCCCTTCAAGAAACTTTTTCGCCGACGCGGCCCTCTGCCGCGACGGTTCGAGAGGGCGGTTAGCTCAGCTGGTTAGAGCGCCTGCCTTACAAGCAGGAGGTCGCAGGTTCGAGTCCTGCACTGCCCACCATAATTTCAGATAGTCATGGCGATCAGCGGGATGGAGCTTCCGGTTTCGGTTGCTCTGTTTTCGTTTGCTCCGCCGTTGCCGACACTGCATGCGGAGGCACGCCGGGGCGGCGGATGTCGTGGTCGGTGACGGCGTAGTGGAGTTCTTTCACGTCGGTCTTGGGCATGTGGCAGGAGCTGCATTTGTCCTTAGCGACGGGACAGGCTCGCTCTTGACGATCGCTCGCATGCGTGGCAGAAGCGCCGCCAGACGCTCCGGCGTGACACGCCAGACATTTTCCATCATAGGATTCGGCGTGGCGGTCGAGCGGGCGATGCGGATCGTGGCAGGCTACGCAGGTCAGGCGCGCGTCGCCCTTTCCCCAGCACTTGCTGTTCTCGAGGCGGTAGACCGGCGAAAGAATCGTCGCGTGGCCTTCGCTTGAGCTCATGCGCACATCCCACGCGGTGGAGTGGCAGCCGCCGCAAAAGTCGACGGAGTCGGCGGGGCTCAGGCGTTGCGGATTGAAGATGAGCGGGTCCGCGCTCTCGCTTACCGCGCCGGTCAGCGCGACTTCGGCGCTGTTGGCGTCGGCGTGCCTTCGTCCGGGACCATGGCAGGCTTCGCAGGAAACTCCAAGGAAGACCTTTTTCGCGCTCTCGACGGAATACTCCGATGTCACGCCGGTGGCGTGACACTTGAAGCAGCGCATGGTTTCCTGGTTGCCCACGGAACGCGACATGGCCTCCTCAAGGCTGTGCGGTGCCTGGAGTTCGCGGCCGGGTGTGAAGCGAAGTCCGTCGATCGAGCCGAAGAAGCTGACGCGGGCTTCGTACCAGCGCTGATCTTTTTCGTAGAGAAACGACTCGCCGACGGTTCCCGCCCCGAAGGCCCAGGTTAGCGGCGCGGAAAGCGTTCGCTCGCCGTCAGAAGCGGTGTATGTGCTGCCCGACGGCGTGGTCGTGATCTCATAGCGGAAGCGGCCTTGCTCGAAGGTGAGATGGGGATAGGTTCGCAGGGTATCGTCATCGCCGGGATGCGCGGCCGAGCGCGCCATCGACGTGAGCTTTTGCGAGGCGGCGATGTCGGTGTGGCAACGCGCGCAGGTTTGCGATCCGGCAAAGTCGTCGGACGAGTGATTGATCCGCGTAGGCCAGAAGCCCGGCTGGGCAAGATGTTCGACGGTGGAGAGCTGCGCCGCGGCGGGATGGGCGAGGCCGATGGCGAATAGCAACGCGAGGCAATACCAGGGTAGAGACTTGGGGCGAAAGGACATCGACAACCCTTGGGTGCGTTTCGGTTTTCCCCAAGCATGAAAGCCGCCGCGACCCTTGCCCCATGCGGCTGCGCGTTTGCCCTTAGCTTACCTTGTCCGTGCAGATCTTGTCGCCGGGAAGTGAACTTGGCCAGGATCTGAAGAGCGTAAACCACGAAGGGCACGAAGTTACACGAAGGAAAGCCTGGGGGCGAAACCTCGTGCTGCTTGGTGTCGTTCTAGTTATGGTTTTCTTGCGGAGTGTCACACTGGGGAAGTCTCTCCGCAACGCTCTACAGCAGAGGATTTACCACCTGGATCGATCCGAAGATTTGCCCCGTGGCGAGATCCTCGGAGTAGAGGATCGACGCACCGCTTTTTTCTGCCGCTTGCACGATTAGCGCATCCCGGAAGGAAATCTTGTAACGTTCCTCGATCTCGAGAGCACGCATGATCGATTCGGGAGTGTTGACCACGATATGCCAGCTCACGTAAGTGCGGACGATTTCACGGATTTTTTCGAGGGAAGCGGGATTCGCTACTTCCCGCTGTAGGCTGACGCAGAGCTCCTGCAATACTTGCGTGCTCAGGGCTCCTGCATTCGCTTTCCATAGTCGTTCAGTAAGGTCGCGAGCGCGCTGATGTTTCATCCCAGCCAGGCGGTCGTAGGCGTATACAAGAATGTTGGTGTCGACGAAGAATTTCCCCGCCATTGCTTAACGCTCGTACAATTCGTCGCGCGACTTGGGAGGCGTAAAGCCCAGGTCCATTCCTTCGCGCATTTGGGCGATGGCTCGTTGGCAGGCTTCCTCGTATCCCTTTTTCTCGCGCACGAGCTGCTCTAACTTCGCCGCTAAGAGAGAGCTGAGAGAGGTTCCTTCTTCGACCGCCAAGATCTTGGCTTCCCGCAGGAGGGTGGAGTTGATCTTGAGAGTGATGTTGGTGGTCTTCATTACCTGCACGTAAATACGTGCAGCACGATTATACGTGCTACACCGTAGTCGATGCAAGCAAACCCTTTGTTATCTTGCAGTAAAGATCGATGGCTTCAGCCAGTTGCTTTTTGTCGATGAATTCGCCGTCGGTGTGGGCGACGTGGATGGAGCCGGGGCCGATGAGGAGCGGTTCGCCCCAGTGTGTGAGTTTAGGGATGTCGGTGGTGAAAGCGGCGATCATCGCTTCGATGCCGTCGATGCGGCGCAGGCGGAGGAAGGGAAGTTCGAGAGGGAAGGTGACTTCGACCTGATCGCCGGCGGTTTGAAGAATTTGTCGGCGTAAGTCGCTCGACGGGCCGACGAGGCGGTAGAGCAGGTCGGCGTGGGCGTGGTCGGGGATGACGTTGGGAGCGCGTCCGCCTTCGATCAGGCCGATGTTGAGCGTGCAGGAGCCGACTTCAGGATCGGAGGGCAGCGGCATGGCGCGGAGGCGGCCGAGCGCGGCGATGAGCTTGTCGATGGCGGAGTCGCCGAGTTCGGGATAGGCGGAGTGCGCCATGCGTCCTTTGGCGGTGACTTCGGCGCGCAGCGTGCCTTTCGAGGCGAGCGCGATTTTGTTTTCCGTCGGCTCGCCGTTGATCAGGAATTTGCAATTCGCCGGAGCGTGCTCATTCGCGATTCTCGCGCCGAGGCTGTCGCGCTCTTCTCCGGCGACGAAGAGAAGGCCGACGTGGATATTTTCTTTGCGCAGGCGCTCGGCAGCGGAGACTTGCGCGGCGATGATGCCTTTGGCGTCGCACGATCCGCGGCCGTAGATGCGAGTGGAGTCTTCGGAAGATGGGATGAAGGGCGGGACGGTGTCGAGATGGGTGGAAAACGTGATGGATGGTTGAGTTGCCGCTTCCTGTGCGACGGCGTGAATGTTGAAGCGGTTGGCTTCCACCGGCATTTTCTTGGTTTGATAGCCGAGGCGGGTGAGTTCTCCGAAAAGGTAATTGCCGACTGGGGCTTCGTTGCCGGTGATGGATTCGATGTCGATGAGTTGGCGCGTGAGCGTGACGGCGTCCATGGGGGAAGAATAGCATCGGGCGTCGGGCTTCGGGCGTCAGGCTTCGGGTATCGAGTGCCCCGTGCAGCGCATTGGCTGCATTTTTCGTTACACGCCGTCGTGCGGTCCCTCACCCGGCGTTCCGCCGGGCTCAGGATGACATGCCGAAATGCTGGTTGCATTTTCGACGGAAGATTATTGCGCTGAAGCCTGATGCCCGAAGCCTGAGGGCTGACGCCTGACGCCCGAAGCCCGCCGCCCGTTTCATGTAATCTGGAGCGTGGATTCTCCCGCGACGATTCGATCGCTTTTTCTTGATGGGCCTGCAGGGCGGCTTGAGGCGCTGCTTAACGCCGGTGCCGATAATGCGACTCATGCTGGGCTCGTTTGCCATCCTCATCCGTTGTTTGGCGGGACATTGCACAACAAAGTTGTGTTTCACACCATGAAGGCGTTGAACAGTTTCGGCTTTCCCGTGCTGCGCTTTAATTTTCGCGGGACTGGATTGAGCCAGGGAGAGCACGATCGCGGAATTGGCGAGGTCGACGATGTGCGCACGGCGCTGGACTGGCTGGATACGGAGTTTCATCTGCCGATTGTGTTTGCGGGATTCTCGTTTGGGTCCGCAGTGGGGATGCGGGCGGCTTGCGGCGATGCGCGCGTGCGGGCTGTGATCGGCGTGGGGACGCCAGTGGTTCCGGTGGCGGAAGCGACGGAAGAGCCTCGGATTTATGCGCTCGATTATTTGCGCGAGTGTGCAAAGCCGAAATTGTTCGTCAGTGGGTCGCGCGACAGGTTTGGTCCACGACAGAAGTTGGAGGAGTTGGTCGCGTCGGCGGCTGAGCCGAAGAAACTGGTGATCATCGAAGGCGCCGACCATTTTTTTGAGGGACGTCTGCGCGAGTTGCGGGAGGCGGTGGAGAGTTGGGTGCGGGGGCTGCTTTCAGCGAAAGAAAAAGCTTAACCACAGGGGACACAGAGGACGCAGAGGGTTTGGGGAACGAATCCCGATTTCGTGAAATGCGCGAGACCGCTTACGCGATCTTTCGCACAGTGCTGGCCGAGGCTTCGATCGCCAAGGCTTTTGAGCGGCATGTGCATTTCGAGCGCGGGGTGCTGCGCGTGCGAGAGGATCTCTTCGATCTGCATTCGTATTCGTCGGTACGCGTGATCTCGTTGGGCAAGGCCGGACACACGATGGCCGAGGCGCTGGCGGCGCAGGTCGGCGAGACCATGGACGGGATTGTTGCGAGTTCGGTTGAGCCGGGCGCGCAGGTGCGTGGGTTCCGATATTTTCGCGGAGGGCATCCGACGCCCAATGCCGAGTCAGTGCGCGCGGCGGAGGCGATGCTTAACTCGGTGCGCGCGCAGACGGCTGCGTCGCTGGTGATTTTCTTGTTGAGCGGCGGAGGGTCGTCTATTGTAGAGAAGCCCATCGATGACGAAATTTCGCTTGATGAGCTGATTGCGACTTATCGCGCGCTGGTGCTCTCGGGGGCGCCCATCGCGGAAATCAACGCTGTGCGCAAGCATCTTTCGGCAGTGAAGGGCGGACGGCTGGCGCAGGCGGCGTATCCAGCGCAGCAAGTGTCGTTGCTGGTTTCGGATGTGCCGGACTCGACGCCGGATGCGCTGGCTTCCGGGCCGACGATGCCGGACTCGACGAGCGTGGAGGACTGCTATCGCATTGCGCAGAAGTATGAATTACTGCAGCAATTTCCCAAGTCGACGCGCGAGTTGTTTGAGCGGCACGCGCTGGACGAAACTCCGAAGTCGGACGATGCGGCGTTTGTGCGGGCGCGCTGGTGGCCCGTGCTGTCGAATCAGACGGCGATTGAAGAAGCCAGTCTGGCGGCGGAGCGCTGCGGGCTTGTGGTGTACGTCGATAATTCTTGCGACGACTGGGACTACGAGCGGGCGGCGGCATATTTGCTGGATCGTGTGCGCGAATTGCGGACGCAGGCAACGCCTGTGTGCCTTATTTCCGGCGGAGAAGTTACAGTGAAGGTGACGAACGGCGGCATAGGTGGACGAAATCAGCAGTTCGCGCTAGCGTGCGCGGAGAAAATTGCAGGAGAGAACATCACGGTGCTGAGCGCGGGGACCGACGGCGTGGACGGGAACAGTCCGGCGGCGGGGGCGCTGGTGGATGGATCGACGGTAGCGCGGGCCAGCACGCGCGGGTTGGATGTCGGGTCAGTGCTCGCCAGGTTTGATGCGAATCCGTTTTTCGGTGCGATCGGGGATTTGGTTGAGACTGGGCCGACGGGGAACAATTTGCGGGACTTGAGGATTTTATTGGCGTACTAACACTGGGTCCCTCCACTTCGCTCGCATGCGCTCGCTTCGGTCGGGATGACAGGGCTGAGTGGATGACGGAATCCCAGACGAAATCCCCGCTTCTCGCGCACATGACGCCGCGAAACCTGCCGGCTGTGCTAGAGCCCACGTCTCGCAACGGCGGCGAGACGTGGCGCACCCCTTTCGTGGAGCGCCCCAGCGTACGATGGAGTGCGAACCTACGCGGTTTTCTTTTGGGCGAATTGGGCCATGGCGTCGTCCATGGACTTCTTCATTTCGTCGGCGGACATGTCTTTCACGTGCGTGGCGATCGACCACTTGTGGCCGAACGGATCTTTGAGGCGGCCGTAGCGATCGCCCCAGAATTGATCCATCACGGGCATCTCGACTTGCGCTCCCGCTTTCACGGCGCGATCGAAAGCCGCGTCGACACCGTCGACGTAGATGTGCAGGCCCATGGGCGAGCCGCCGATCGTGGTCGGGGACGACGAGCCGAATTCGGGAAACTCGTCGCTGAGCATGATGATGGAGTCGCCGATTTGCAGTTCGGCGTGCATGACTTTTCCGTCGGGGCCTTTCATGACGCCGCGTTCCTTGGCGCCAAAGGCATTCTTGTAAAACTCAATGGCGCGTACTGCGTCGCTTACGGTGAGAAACGGAGTCAGGCTGTGATAGCCGTCGGGTATGGGCTTAACGGACATGATTGCCTCCTGGGCTGGAATTGGAACGCGGTCGAGTTTACACGACGAAGATGAAAGCGAAAGTAAATTGTTGGGGATTGAGGACAGATTCTGTCCTCTACGATGGAATGTGCCGTGCGAAGGTTGTTGTTATGTTTTGTGAAAGCGCCCCGATGGACCTCGAGTGACTTTGTAGAAGCAGGGATGCTTCGACTGCGAAGGGGACCGCCTTGCGGTCCCCTTCTTCGCTCAGCATGACACTTTGAAAACTCACGATGACAACGAAGATCGCTCAGAAGAATCTGGTGACGCCTTCTTCCATCACGACGACGCGATCTTTGATTCCCGCGGCGCGCGCTTCTTTATCGAGCAACTGAAGCGGTTCGTCGACGGGCTCGTGGGAGAGGCGGAAGGTGCCGTAATGCATGGGAACCATCCAGCGCGAGTGCAGATCGAGGAAGGCGCGGGTGGCGTCGGCCGGGTTGGCGTGGACGTTGCGAAATTGTTCGGGATTGTAAGCGCCGATCGGCAGCAGTGCGACTTCGGGGGCGAGGCGGCGTCCGATTTCGCTGAAACCAGGGAAGTAGGCCGTGTCGCCGGCGTGATAGACGGAATGCTTGCCGGACTTCAGTACAAAGCCACCGTAGCCGCGGTGGGAATCTTTCAAAATGCGCGCGCCCCAGTGCTGCGAGGGAACGTGCGTGATCTGCAAGTTGCCGCGGCGCGAAGTCTTCCACCAGTCGAGTTCGATGATTTCGGAGAAGCCGAGGTCGGAGACCAGATCGGAAACGTGCATCGGCACGATGATCGAAGGCGCAACGCCGCGCACGCGCAGGTTGTTGTGGACGATCGCGCGCAGCGACGGGCGGTGCAGGTGATCAAAATGAGCGTGCGAAACGAGCACGAGATCGATCGCGGGCAGATCGGCGATGCGCACTCCCGGGCGGCGCAGGCGCTTCAAGACGAAAAGCCACCGCGCGAAGTTGGGATCGAAGACGACGCTTTGTCCGCCCATCTGCAGGAAGAAGCTGGCGTGGCCTATAAAAGTGAGGCCGAGTTCTCCGTTGTGGGCGAGGCGCGGCTTGTGCGTCTGGCCGCAGCGCGGGGTGACCGCAGAATGGCGCACCAGGCGTCCGAACTGGGTGGCGCGTTTACGGAGGGCCGGATTGCGCAGCGCCTGCTTAATCATGGCTGCAGAGTCTTGCGGATACTGTTTCAACTGGTTCTATCTTAGTCCTTTGGCGCGGCACGCAGAGTGCAAATGGCGGTTCGCCGCCTACTTTTTTATCGAACTTTTATGAATATTAGATGACCGGGCGCACGATAGGGCTGTAATTTCGCTTTAAGGCGGTACGCGGGTAACTTGTAAAAAAAAGTAAAGAAAGCCGCCAGATTGGGCTGGCGGCTTTTGGTTGTGAAAATTGCCGTCGAGCTTGCACCCGTCTCGACAGCCGAGGCGGCTGTCGCTACATGCGCATTACTTGATCCAGCGCGATTTGGGGATCTCGCGTTTCCCCTCGTCGTCGGAGTAGAAGTGCATCGGGTGATCGGACTTTGCTTCGGGCACTGGGCGATCGTTGGCCGAACTGAAGCGCGGAGCATCGTAGTCCACCGGCAGTGGTGACTTTGTGGTCGCGATGGCTTCGCTGTAGGTGGTTCCGGTGTTGGCCTGGGCCACGGCATACACTCCGAAGGGATTTCCGTTGGAATACGACACGGCGATGTAGTCGGCGACCATGGGGCCGTTGTCAGACACCGGCAGCCACGCCAGCTTCATGGGGCCGGCGATCTTGGCGCCAGCGGTCCAGGTCTGGCCGCCGTCGGTGGAGGTCGTGAATCCGACATCCAGTTGGCAGGTGCTGGCCGTGCAGCTCGTGTTCGGATAATAGTAATAAACAATCGTAATGTGCGCGTTCGCTCCCGAGGTTGTCGGGTCGACTCCGATCCCCGGAAGGAAGTGATCGACCGTGCTGGTTGTGGGATCGATGGGAATACGAGTCACGGCGCTCCAGGTCGTGCCATTCGCCGATGTGCTCATCACGATGTCATTCTCTTTGCAGCCGGTGCGGAAGCGGCAATCCGACCACACTACGTAAACATTTCCTGCACCGTCAATCGAGGCGGAGGGGAGATTGGGATTGCGAATGCCGCCGCCATCGGCATGACTGGT
This sequence comes from Candidatus Solibacter sp., assembly GCA_035501655.1. Classification (GTDB taxonomy): domain Bacteria; phylum Acidobacteriota; class Terriglobia; order Terriglobales; family Acidobacteriaceae; genus Sulfotelmatobacter. Next base: position 81,139 of record DATJVU010000029.1, on the reverse strand, counting down.
GATGCTGGCGATGAGCTGACTTCGCCCCCAACTCTTGCCGCCGTTGGTGGAACTGAAAACGTCGATGCCGCCGCCTTCGAAGGGGACGATGACAGTTCCATTCGGCTGAACTACCGGCTCCCCGCCAAGTCCAACTGCACCGTCGGAGGAGGGAAGTCCGGGGCTCCAGGTCAGGCCGCCGTCGCTGGAGACACTCATAAGCACTTTCTGGTTGCCGAAGGCCTGGTCCCACTCGGTGTAGCAGTTGCCGTAGAAGGGGCTGGTCGTGGTGTTGTCGCAGACACTCCAGTTTTTGTCGTCGAGGTGTGTCTTGTCGATGATGATGGGATTGCCCCACTGCAGGCCGTTGGTGGAACGGCTGACGGCAACGTCGCCGATGAGATTGCAGCAGCTCAAGCCGGCAAGAGGAAGAGTGGAGATCAGCCACTCGCCATGCTTGGCGTCGTAGGCGACGGATGGATCGGCTGCGGCCCCGTAGGTTCCATTCCTGAAGTTCACCGTGAGTCCGGGCAGGTCACCAAACTTCCAGGTTTTACCGCCGTCGGTGGAGGTCGAGTAGCCGACGTCCCCGCTGCCCCAACCGATCGAGCCCGGGCGCCGCGCCACGTGGAAGGCGGCGACGATGGTGTTGCCCCAGGCGAAGGAGTGCGGTTCGACTTCGGTTTTGTGCACGCTGTCGGTGTTGGTCAGATTGTCATTGCTGATGCGGACCGACTGCGTCTGAGCTGAAGCGGCGATGGCGAATGACATCAGGAATAAAGCGCAGAGGAGCAACTTGTCGCAGACAAACTCTCTGGAAGCAAACCTGGGCGATGCAGCATTCATCAGAATATTCCTTTGCGTGGAGATTCGAACGCAGGGGTAGAGCGGTGGCGCCGCCACACAACGCGCAGATGGGCGGCAAACCATCCCGCGAACTATAAACGATAGTTGCGCCAGTGTCGATGTGAAGGAATTTTCACATGGGCCGCACCGCACGAGATGCCCAATCCGAGTATTTATGAACCGCGAAGGACACGAAGTCACACCAAAGAAATCCAACATGGCGCTCTGCCGGTTTGTGCAACTTCGTGTCCTTGGTGATTACGGACTGTTGTGCGGTTTGGCTGACGCGCTGGACCAGTTAAACGGGAGATCCTTCGCTCCGCCTGAAGAACGGCTCCGCTCAGGATGACAACTCGTAAGAAACCAAGCAGACCCATTCGCCGTTGCTGGGTTTGCTTGACCTGTTGAGCGCTGGTCATATCTAATCCGAAAGCGCTCCTAATCACCTATTTTAGGAAGACGATCACGCGGCAAGGAGAAGTTCGCAATGCGAGTGGCATTCTTGGGGTTGGGCATCATGGGTCAGGCGATGGCGACGAATCTGGTCAAGGCCGGACACGAGGTTACGGTGTGGAATCGCACGCCGGGGAAGTTGGTGGAAGGCGCGGCCGTAGCTCAGACTCCGGTGTCGGCGGCGCTGGGAGCGGAAGTGGTGTGGATGTGCGTGTCGGATACCGATGCCGTGGAGTCAGTGCTTTTTGGGAAAGAAGGAGCCGAGCCCTCGCTGGCCGAAGGCGCGATTATTGCCGATTCGAGCACGATTTCTCCGACGGCCACGATCAAGTTTGCCGAGCGCGTGGCGGCGAAGGGCGTGGCGTGGGTAGATGCGCCCATGACGGGCTCGAAGATCGGGGCGCGCGATGGAACGCTCGTGTTTATTGTGGGCGGGAGCGAGGCGCCGATCGAGCGGCTCAAGCCGCTGTTTGCCGCGATGGGCAAAAAGATTTTCCGCATGGGCGAAACCGGCAAGGGGCAAGCCACGAAGCTGGCGATGAATCTGCAGATCGCCATGATCTTTGAAGGATTTGCCGAGGCGCTAACGCTTGCGACCAAGCTAGGAGTTGATTCGCAGCAGTTGATCCAGTTGATCGAAGCGACGATGGTGCGGTCAGGCGTAGTTGAGTACAAGGCTCCGTTTGTGATGCAGCGTGACTTCACACCGAATTTTCCCTTGCGGCTCATGCATAAAGATATTCGGCTGACGCTCGAGGCCGCGAAAGAGGCGCGCGTCAAGCTGCCGGGGCTGGAAACCGTCGAGGAGATTTACGAGATGGCGACCGAAGACGGCCACAAGGATCTGGACTATGCGGCGACGCTAACCCTGCTTGAGAAGTGGGCGGGAGTGCAGGTGAAAGGGAAAGCGGCTTAGCAGATTCAAAGCCGTCGAGCTTTGCTCGACTGGACAGCCGAGGCGGCTGTCCCCACAAAAACGGGCGGACGAATGCGTCCGCCGCTCCATGGTCCATCTTGGGATGTTCCTCGTTTATTACTGCCGTAACGCCCGTCCAGCCGCTATTACACAAGTATTACAGTGCTCTCCCGCTTCTGCCTGATAGGTTAATGAAAGTTTTTCATCAACAATCTGAAGGCCAGAACGGGGACCCTCCTTGGAACTGCAACTACGAGACTTGGAAAAAGCGCAAACTCCGAAAGACGAAATCAACTGGATCACCGCCATCATCATGGCTCTGTTTCATGTGGGCGCCGTGGCGGCGCTTTTCTTTTTTACCTGGAAAGCATTGTTCGTCGCGATTTTCTTATGGTGGTTCGCGGGAAGCCTGGGCATCGGCATGGCGTACCATCGGCTGCTCACGCACCGCGGCTACAAGACTTACAAGTGGGTGGAATATTTCCTGACCTTCTGCGCCACGCTTGCGCTGGAGGGTGGCCCGATCTTCTGGGTGGCGACGCACCGCATTCACCACCAGTACTCCGATCAGGAAGGCGATCCGCATTCGCCGATCGACGGCAAATGGTGGGCGCACATGGGCTGGATTCTGATGGGCAAGTCAATGCACCACGATGCGACCACCCTGGCCCGCTACGTTCCTGATCTCGCCAAAGATAAAGTTCACGTCTGGCTGACGAAATATCATTACGTTCCGCAGATTGTCCTCGGTGTGGCGCTATATGCCATCGGCGGACTGCCGTGGCTGCTGTGGGGAACATTCGCGCGCACCGTATTTCTCTTGCACGCCACTTGGCTGGTGAATTCAGCCACGCATTCGTGGGGCTCGCGGCGGTTTGCAACTCGCGACCTTTCGACCAATAGCTGGTGGGTTGCCTTGCTGACGTTTGGCGAGGGTTGGCACAACAATCACCATGCGCATCCGACCTCGGCGCGGCACGGGCTTACGTGGTATGAGATTGACACGAACTGGTATGGCATCTGGCTGCTGAAGACGCTCGGGCTGGCCTGGGATATCAAGCAGGTAAAGCTCGATGAAATCAAGCAGGGATTAGTTGCGGCTCCGAACGGCGCGCTGATTCCAAATGCTGCAGAGTCCTGGGCTGCGGGGGATTAGTTGCGCAGATTTTTAGCTGTTGGCCCCGGCGTGTGCCGGGGCTTTGTTTTTGGAGCGCTTGCTTTTGGAGCCCCCGCAGCATTCGTCCGGGGTGCGCGCGAAGCGCGCATTTGAAGTTTCTCACACGCGGATGATCATCACTTCTGTTGCTTTGATCAAAGCGGCGGCAGTCTGTCCCTTCTTCAATTTCATTTCGCGCACTGCGCCCGATGTGATCAGCGAAGTAATGAGCTGTCCTCCGACGGAAAGCGTGACTTGTCCTACTAGTCCGCTGACGCGCACGTCGACGATGCGGCCGACAAGCTGATTGCGCCCGCTGATGCGCTGGTAGGTGACGCGGCGTTCTTCCTGGTTGTGTCCTCGAGTGCGATAGAGCAAGCGGTCCACCTCCGCTTGTGGGATGCGATAGTGGCCGCCCGGGGTTTGCACGACTTTAAGCTTGCGCCGATAGATCCACTGCTTGATCGTGGGGTAACTGATCTGGAGTTGAACCGCGGCGTCGCGCGGGCGGAGCAGAAGTTCAGGGCTAGAGTGGCGCGTTTCACTTTTCTTCGGCATCGGTTTCGAATCCTAGTCTCGGTTGAAAGCGCGGTCAACCGGGTGAAGATCTTGCATCGCGGACTGAAGCCACTCAGTGTTCCCCGGTCCATTACTCATATAAAGTCGCCGTAGAGTCGACTAGAGAATCGACCATCATATACACTTCAGACTCTGTGGTCCTATGTCCTCCCGGGAGAAAGAAATGCAGAATCTGTTGTCGCCGCGCCATCTCTTTGCCTATTCCAATTGTGTCATGCGAGTGATTTTGTCCGCCGCACTCTTGCTCTCCTTCGTTTGCGGCTGTGGTTTTCAATCTTCTGCGCAGGTTTCTGCCGATATGGCGGGCGCGATTACTGACCAATCCGGAGCGGCGGTCGCTGGGGCAACCATTACCGCGGATGAAGTTGATACCGGGCTTTCACGAACGACGCAGAGCAATTCGTCGGGGCGCTATCAGCTATTTGCTTTGCCCGTCGGGCAATACGAAGTGCGCGTCAAGAAAGACGGATTCGCCGAGGCCGTTCGCACTGGTGTCCGTTTGATGGTCGGGCAGGAGGCCAGCGTGGATGTGAGCCTTCATCTCGGCCAAGTCAGCGAGCAAATCAAAGTGGTCGGGGATGCTCCGGTCGTCGCGCTTTCGACGCGCGATATTTCGGGACTGGTAGGCGAGCGGCAAGTGAAAGATTTGCCGCTGAACGGACGCAGCTACGATCTGCTGCTGACCTTGAATCCGGGGATTGTCAATTTTACATGGGAGAAAACCGGCGGCATCGGAGTTTCTAACTCGACCACGGGGAATAATTTTTCGGTCTCGGGAAACCGGCCGCAGCAAAATCTGTTTCTGCTGAATGGCGTGGAATTCACCGGGGCAGCCGAAAACAATATGCAGCCCGGAGGATCGAGCCAGGAATTGCTGGGCGTGGATGCGGTGCGCGAGTTTAACGTGATGCGCGACTCGTACGGCGCGGAATATGGCAAGCGGCCTGGAGGCCAAGTTTCGATCGTCACGCAATCGGGCTCGAACCAGCTTCACGGCACGGTATATGAGTTTCTGCGCAACAGCGCGCTCGATGCGCCAAGCTACTTTGATCAGGGCTCTGCGCCGCCATTCCAGAGGAATCAGTTCGGAGCATCGCTGGGCGGGCCGCTGCGAGCCAACAAGACATTTCTGTTTGGTAATTACGAGGGATTGCGCCAGCACTTGCATCAGACTTCGGCTGCGTTCGTGCCGGATGCTGCTGCGCGCGCGATCGCCGATCCGAGTGTGCAGCCCTTGCTGAATTTGTGGCCGATTGCTCCCGCAGGCGCGCCGGACTTCAATATCGGCTGCACTACCAGCAGCGGAACTGTTCCTTGCGGAATTGCGCAAGTATTCAGCAGCCCGCTGCAGACGATTCGGGAAGAGTTTGGAACGTTGCGTCTGGATCACGAGATTTCATCGCAGGATGCTCTTGCTGCGATTTACACCGTTGATGATGGGAACGATGTGACCGCGACGGTTCTTGATCCCTATAGCGCCGATTTGCTCTCGCTGCGCGAACAGGTGATCAGCCTGGAAGAGACACACTCGTTTTCGGCTTCGACAGTGAACGTGGCGCGCTTCGGTTTCTCTCGCGCTGGATATTTCTTTACCGGCGAACCGACTCCGGGCACGCCGGCGGCAAGCGTTCCAGGATTTCTGGTGGGGCATCCGGTTGGAGCGGTCGTCGTGGGAGGCAGCGCGGCGTCGAATCCGCAAGCGCAACTCGGGCTCGCGGGAAGCAACAACGGAAGCAATCTGCACATTGCGCGCAACCTCTACACGCTGGAGGATCGCGTCACGCTGCTGCGCGGCCGGCACCAGATCACTGCGGGGGCGTGGTTCCAGCCATTTCAGTCGAATGAGATTATCGCGCTGAGCCAGTTCGGTCAGGCGACGTTCGCCAGCCTGCAAACTTTTCTGCAGGGCACGACCTCGACGTTTTTATATGATCCTTCGCCGAGCGAGATGAATTGGAGATCACTGTTCGGAGCGTTCTACGGGGAAGATTCGATCCGGGTTATGCCGCGGCTCACGCTCTCGCTGGGTTTGCGCGCAGAATTTACTGCCGGCTGGAATGAAGCGCACGACCGTGCGGCGAACTACACTTTCGACAACGGAGTGATTTCGTCGGAGCCTCACGTTGGTCATTCACTGTTCACAACGAACAATGCGAAGTTTCTTCCGCAGCCGCGAGTGGGTCTCGCCTGGAGCCCCCTCAGCGACAAGACGGTGATTCGTGCCGGTTTCGGCATGTACAACGACCTGCAGGATGCGCTCGGCTACCGGACCGACCAGAACGCTCCTTATAACCCCACTTACAGCATTAAGGCGCTGACTGTCTCGTCGCTTCCGATTGATCCTTCGGCGGCCGTGCCCACCGGAGCGCTGCTGGTTCCTGGCGGAGTGCAGCCGGACATGAAGACGCCGACTCTAATTTCGTGGTCGCTGCGCCTGCAGCAAGCGCTTTCGGCCGACACCTCAGTGACAATTGGTTACGTGGGTAGCCACGGGTACCACGAGATCATCGGCATCGATGCCAACGAACCCATTCCGACCATTTGTCCTGCGTCGCCGTGTCCGGCGACTTATCCGAGCACGTTCCCGGGCGCGTTGGCGAATGCTCCGGTTCCCGCGGGAAGTTTTTATATCGCGGCCAATACGCCGAAAGCGAATCCGAGCATCGCCAACACGTGGACATGGTTCTCCCGGGGCGACAGCAACTACAACGCGCTGCAGGTGGATGTGAACCAGCGCTTCAGTCATGGACTCTCGTTGCGAGGCGTATACACGTGGTCGAAGGCGCTCGATACCGGCGATTCAGTCAATGCCACCACGGCAGGGAATGCGCCGGGATTGGTTTCGAATCCCTACAATCTGCGCGCGGACTTCGGACTGGCCACGTACGATGTGAGGAATATCGGAGTGATCAGCAGCGTGTATCGCTTGCCCTTTGGAAGCGGTCAGGCCATTGGCGGAAGCCTGGAGGGCTGGCGCAGAACGATGGCGAGCGGTTGGTCGGTGAACAACATCGCGACCCTGCAATGCGGATTTCCGTTCACACCGCAGCTCAGTTACAACCCATCGAACAACGGCGACACGCGCAATCCGGTGCGGCCGTTCGCGAATCCCGCTTTCACTGGGCCGGTGATTTTGGGCAAGCCGGGGCAGTGGTTCGATCCGAATGCTTTTCTGGCTCCGCCCAACAACAGCGGATTCTACGGCAACCTGGGCCGCGACACGCTGATCGGTCCGGGCCTGGCTACATGGGATTTTTCTATGCTCAAGGAAACCAGGCTCTACGAGCGGTTGGGACTGCAATTTCGCGCGGAAATCTTCAATCTGCTGAACCGGGCAAACTTCAATACGCCGAACCTGATCACCTTCACTCCGTCGGGAGTTTCAGGAACCGCGGGCGCGATCAGCAGCACTGCGACAACCTCGCGCCAGGTGCAATTCGGATTGAAGCTGATGTGGTGAGGCGCTTTGCTATGCAAGCCATTCTCTAGTCGGCTGCCCATTGCACACTGAGAGCGCACTCGGCTATCGGCAACGCGGTAAAATCAGTGCGTCGTCATGCGCATCTCGAGCCGCCGCGGAACGATTGTCTTCTTCCTCTGCCTGGGCATTGGCCTGGTCGCGCTGGCGGTTGCGCTCAACGTCGGATGGATCATCCTCAATTGGCGCGAAGGCGTGTTGCTGCTGTTCGGCATTATCTTTTTCGCGCTGATTATCGCGGGCATGGTGGTGAATACGATTTTCCTGGTGCGCGAGTTGCGCCGCAGCGAGCAGCACGACAGCTTCATCAACGCTGTGACGCATGAATTGAAGACGCCGGTCGCTTCGATCCGGCTGCATCTGGAGACCTTGCAGCGGCGCGCTTTGCAGGAGAATCAGAAGCAGGAGTTCTATCGCGTGATGCTGAGCGATACCGACCGGCTTACCGAAACGGTCGAGCAGGTTCTGCGCGCGGGGCGGGCCGGCGACAAGAAAGCGGGACGCGAGAAGTCGGAGGTGGATTTCCGCCAGGTGGTGCGGGAGTGCATGGAGGCGACCCGGAGGCGTCATCACTTGCAGCCGGAGGCCATGCGATATGAAGAGCCGGCAACCGGAAATGGCCTGCGGGTGCGGGGAAGCGCCGACGATTTGAAGACGGCCGTCTTCAACGTGCTGGACAATGCGGTCAAGTATTCCGGAGAAAATGTCGATGTGCAGGTGCGTTTGGAAACGCCCGACGACCGGCGGATTGTGCTGCGCGTGCAGGACCAGGGTGTTGGGATTCCTCCCGACGACGTGAAACGGGTTTTCAAGCGATTTTATCGGGTGACGCACCGCTCGCTGGCGCACGTGAAGGGAACCGGGCTGGGATTGTTCATCGTGAAAGCGATCGCGGAACAGCATGGTGGAAAGGTTTTCGCCGAGAGCGATGGCGAGGGGCAGGGGACGACGATTGTGATCGAGTTGCCGAGGCTGAGCGCATGAGCCGCGTGTTGTTGGTAGAGGACGAGGCGCACCTGGCCCAGGGATTGCAGTTTAATCTCGTCGCGGAGGGTTACACGGCGGAGGTGGTGGCTGACGGGGAATCGGCGACCGATCGGCTGATCGAAAAGAAAGAGAATTTCGACGTGGTCGTGCTCGACATCATGCTGCCGGGCAAAGATGGATTCAGCGTGGTCGCGGAATTGCGCGCCGCGCGAAATTACGTGCCGGTGTTGATGCTAACCGCGCGCGGGCGTCCAGAAGATGTATTGAAGGGATTCGCTTCGGGCGCGGATGACTATCTTGCGAAGCCGTTTGACCTTTCGATTTTACTGGCGCGATTGCAGGGGCTGTTGCGGCGCAGCGAGTGGATGCGCGGGCAGGCATCGAGACCGGAGAGTCAGGCCCAGACGGGCGATAGTGCAGCCGCTGATTTCGGCACATTTTCGTTTGCTGGAAAGACGATTGACTTCGGCGGACTCGAACTGCGATCTGGCGGCACGACCACTCACCTCACGCTAATGGAGGCTGAGTTACTCCGGCATCTGGTGCGCAATGACGGCAAGATCGTATCGCGCAAACAGATTCTCGAAGAGGTCTGGGGATTGCACGAGGATACGGACACACGCGCCATCGACAACTTCATTGTTCGGTTGCGGAGGTATCTTGAAGACGACCCGGCACATCCGCGGCATTTGTTGACGGTGCGGGGAGTCGGGTATAGGTTTTTGGCGAACCCGGGGGATTGAGTCATTGAGTGATTTAATCATTAAGTCATTGGGTGACTGTGCTTGAGTAGCGGTTCGACCCTGTCAACTGCAGAATCATGTCATTTGAATGGCTAAATGACTAAATCACTCAATGACTCAATCTCCTTCAGGCTCGGCAAAGTTCGCCCATCAGCGTCTCGCGGCGTTCGAGAGCAATGCCATCGAGGCGGCGCAGGACAATGACATAGAGCGGAACCGAGATCGCAGCGAGAATCAGGAAGATCAGCGCCGCAATCCAAACATTCTGATACATGCGCGCCAGCGCAAACGCGGCCGCGCCTGCTCCCACAATGATGACTTGCACGCCGAGGCTGGCGAGCACGGTGGTCTGCGCGACATTCTGGCGGCCGAAAGCGGCGAAGTCCCGTTTCTTCGGCGCGTAGATAGAGAGTAGATTTCCCGCGGTGAAATTCAACGGCGCAGCGAAGAGCAGGCCAGAGAGGGTCGCGACCGTGACGGCCAGGCGTGGAGCTCCGTAGAAGTACGAGACCGCGACCCACGTAATCAGCGCGTTCGCCACGAGGATGGCGAAGTGCGTGAGATTTTTCCCTAGCACTATCTGTCGAAAGCTCACCGGCGATGCGTAGAAGAACTGAATGCCGCCGGCATCGCCGCCGAAGCTGTTGTAGACAAGATTCGTCAGCACGAGCAGGGAATAAGCCGCAGAGCTGGGAAAAGCCATATCGGGGGCGCGATGAAAGAAGTTCGACTGGTGCATGGCGCTCATGGGCCCGAGGCGAAAGATGATCAGCATGAACAGCGGCATGATGAGGGTCAACAGCATGGGCCCGCTGCGGCCGATGTAGCGCACTTCTTTTTCAAAAACTGCGGCTACCGATTGCGAAAGTCCGGGTAGATCCCATCCCGGGCTGACGCCTGCGGCCAGAGGAGTCGTGGGGCGGGCCGCAGCCTCGCTCAAATTTTCTCCACGAAACTGCGCATGCAATCGCACGTGCAGCAACCAGCCGACTGCGACCGTGATGGCCAGCAAGATCGCAAATGAAACGAGAGCGCCGGTGTACTCCGCATGTGACGCGTGTCCGATGGCATTGGCGGCGAATCCTGGCGGCAACACGCCTTGAACGCGCGTGATCAGTTGTGCCGCCTGCGCGAACTGGCCGCGAGGTTTCTTCTCGAACTGCTGAACCATCGGGCCGATGAGCTGTAAGCTCAGCATGAACAGGATGAAAACCACACCGAGGACTTCGCGAGTCCGGCGCTGCGCCAGCCAGCGCTCCAGCCAGGCGAACACAGCCTGCATCAGGGTGAGATTGAAGATCGCATAGGTCGCTAGCACCAGCGCGGCCCACGGGCCGAGGGAAGGCCGTGCGGCGGTAGTGCCTAGAAAAACGCCGATCAGGGCCAGGCTGCTCAGGGCACTGGCAGGATCGAAGAAGCCATACGCCAGGCGGATCAAAAAATAAGAACGGTAGATGAGCGGGAAGCGCAGCAGGTCAGACGAATCGGGATTGTTGGTGAACGCCGTCGCCATGACCGGGAAGACCTGCCAGAAGAAAAATATCGGCCACAACAACGCGGCGAGAAGCTCAGCCTTGTCTTGCGAAACCAGCCACCAGGCAACGCCGGTGGCGATGCCGAACCCGGCCAGGCCAGCGAGCCCGAAGGCGAGAGTGATGATGCTGCGCGAGACCAGTTCCAGCTTGCCGCGCTTGCTGCGCAGACGGTTGACGAACATACACCAGCGCAGGTGGGCAATCGCCATGAGCTGATCGCGCACTGGGAGCGGGCCCATCCCAGCCAGCCTCATCCCAGCCATGAGAGCTCCTGCTCGGCGTGGCGCGATCCGCCGACCACGCTCAGAAAGATCTCTTCCAGCGTCAATTTTGCCCCGGACGCTTCTGCGCCATTTCCTGATCCGACGTGCGTCTTTGCCTCGACCCCGGCGCGCAATTCTTCGAGCGAGCCCTGCGCCACCAGTTTTCCCTGATGAATGATTGCGACGTGGCTGCAAAGGCGTTCGACGATTTCGAGCACGTGCGACGTAAGGAAAATCGTCGCGCCGCGCGCAATCATGCCCTGCAACATCGATTTCAGCGTTCCGGCAGCAATCGCGTCGACGCCTTCGAAGGGCTCGTCGAGAAACAAAACCTTGGGCCCGTGGATCACCGCGGCTGCCATGGCCAGTTTTTTCTGCATGCCGTGCGAGTAGTCAGTGACAAGTTTTCGCGGCTGATCGGCGAGTTGCATGAAATCGAGCAACTCGGCGGCGCGCCTGGCAGCGGTATCCCGGTCGAGGCCATACATACGTCCGGCAAAGCTGAGAAACTCCGCCCCGGTCAGCCGCCCGAATAGCGCCATGCCTTCCGGAACGACTCCGATCTGGCGCTTGACGTCGACCGGGTGCGCGCCGAGGTCGATGCCGAGAATCTCGATGCGGCCGGAAGTCGGCGCGAGCAGTCCGGTGAGCATCTTGATAGTGGTGGATTTTCCCGCGCCATTGGGGCCAAGGAAGCCGAAAAATTGGCCGGGCGCGACCGTCAGGTTTACACCATCGACCGCGAGGAGTTCTCCGAAACGGCGGGTGAGGCTCAGGGTGGAAATGGTGGGTGCAGCGTTCATCAGAATACTGAATCTAGCATATCTGTTTTGACAGGATGTCTCATGCGATTGCGCGGTCGCGAATGCTTTTATTGCGATCAGCAAACCGCCCCAGTTCTGCCAGACGCGGGCAGAACTGGGGCACCCATACGGGTTCAATCTTCATGGGAGACGGATTTCTCTATCGATGCTCGGTGAAGGCTATTTCTTTTCCGGCTGCTTCTTCTGCGCATCCTCCGTCCACGGCGGCGTGATGCCGGCCATGCGCGCGTAGGCGATGGATTGTCCGAGATGTTCGGCGGCGTGGCGCACGATGAAGAGCAGAATGCCGCGTTCGGTATTCTTGCCGCCGAACCAATCCATGCTTTTTTCCAGATCGGCGTCGGGCATCGCGGTGATGGCCTTCTTCGCGTGCGCGAATGAATCTTTTAGCGTAGCGATGACTTTGGCTTTGTCGGTGGTGGATTTGTCGAAATTCTTCAGGTCGAGTCCGGCAGGCGGCTGTGTGCCGACCAGTTTATAGAGGTTGTAGTTCGCGGCGCTGATGTGGAGGAAGACTTCGGCGAACGAGCGCACGTCGGGTGTGGGACGCCAGGAAAACTTGTCGGCCGGAATGGCCTCGGCGAGGCGTGTGAGTTTGTCTTCCTGCACGATGACTTCGGAAAGAACTTCGCTGCGGTAGCCAGTGACGCCGGGTGTTCCGTCTTTGTAAGGGTTGATCTGAGCGTGGACGCGGACCGCGCCGGCCGCAAGGAAGAGAAAACACAAAGCTGCCAGAAAGCCTTTCATGCAAAACTCTCCTTAGTGATGGCGAAAGTCTAGCGGGTTCAATAGTTATGTTCTAGAACGAAATAAACATGGAGGTCCGAGCAGATCGAGAAAAGCACGCGGCTGCGAGATCGGCAAAGGTTTTGAAATGTATGTGTCTTGGCCCGTCCGCGTATATATTTACTTGTCGTGGGAACCGTTTATATTTTTGGCGCGGGTGCGACCAAAGCTGTCGCTCAATTTGCGCCGCTGAACAACGATCTTCTTCGTGAAGCATTAAATCTTAGCGAGCCGAACATCGCTGCTCGAATGAAAGAGGTCGGCGAGTTCATATCTAGATTCTATCTTTCTGCGGCGAATAATCTTCCGGCGTTAGAGGACGTGTTAAGCCAGCTCGATCTTGCTCTCAATGAAGGCAGGGCTCTCTCATCGAGCTATACGGTGGACAGAATCCGCACTATCAGAGACAACCTGGTTTATGGCATTGCCGAGGTGCTTAGAATGTCTTTGGCGCGCGACCATCCGTCGGACTATCAGTTATCGCAGAAGCTTTATGAGTTCGTTGAACGGCTCAAGCGGGACGACACTATCGTTTCGCTGAACTACGATATCGTAATCGACAACAAGATTTTGAGTCTAGGTAAGCCCGTTAACTATGGCGTTCCAATCCGAAATGGAATGGAGAGTCCCTGGAATGGAACGTGGAGTTGGCAGCCGTATATCCCGTCTGAAGGTTCATGCCCGCTCTACAAGCCACACGGCTCTTTGAATTGGCTTTTCTGCCGCACGTGTCAGAAGCTGGATGTGACGGCTGGAATGAAGAGCACTCACTACATTTTTAGTGACTCCGCCCTTGTCTGTCCAGACTGCGGCAGCCGATATGAGGCGCTGATCGTAGCGCCAACCATGTTTAAGTCGTACTCGAATCTTATTCTTGCTGAGATCTGGCGAGCCGTGGAAGACAGGCTGGCGAACGCCACGGAGGTCATCTTTGTCGGCTATTCGCTGCCTGACGCCGATGTGCATCTGCGCTGCATACTGATGAGAGCCCTTTTCAAGAATCGTAACCGTGTCTCCTCCCCGAATGCGCCGGTTATACGAGTGCTCGAATATGACACGCACACACCGGAAGAATACTACGAGGGAGCGCCGAATCTCACGCACATGCGCTATCAGCGTCTGTTCGGCGACGTCGATTTCGACCCAACTGGTTTCGGCTCCTACCTGCAGCGGAATTGCAAAACGTACCGTCAGCACATGGCATAGGATTTGGCGTAGTGCGATGGTCGCTTTTCTGATGGACGGGCGTCGAGTCGCGGCGAACCATGCAGTGCGGAGGTTCCCCTCTTTTGCGTGCTCGCTGAGGAGATCGCGAGTACAAAATGCGCAGCAATTGCCACAAAACTAGAGTCTCTCGAGATGACCGTCACGCTTATCGGAAATGAGTGGTGCGCCAGAGAGCGACGCCGCATGTAGCCAGCAAAGCGAGCATGGCCAGCGTGAGAGCGATCGCCCACCCAGTGCGGATGGCGACTTGCGGGGCGCGCGCCATCGAGGCGAGCGCGACAAAGAGTCCCGTCGTCGTAAGGATGAGGAGCCAGTCCAGCAGCGTTCTGCGGTTCGAAATGGATCGATGGGCGCGGCCTTCCATCCCCGCGCGCACGTAGTCTTCTTCCACGCCGTAGCGGCGGCCTTCGCGCTGGGCGGCATCTTGCCAGGAGGAATGTTCACGCGCGTTGGCGGATGACAACGCGATCGCCACCGCCCCCAGCGCCATCAGGATCGATCCGCCTGCGACTTGTGCGTAGACGGTGTGACTTGCTCCCTGCAATTCATGAAATACGAGAATGCCCCAGAGCAGTCCCCAAAGCTGATTTGTATTCGAGAGCGGGATGCCGCGGCTGATGCCCACGTATTTTGTCGCGTACTGCTGAAACAAATCTCCCAGTACCCAGACGAATCCGCCCAGCATGAGCCAGAAGAGCACGCCGCGCGCGCTGACGAGTTCACTCCAGAGCGGAGTAGCTCCGCGATAACCGATCGCGAGCGCGGTCATCGTGACCAGTTCGCCGACGGTGAAAAATGTGATGAACGACAGCGGGTTCATCCCGGTCAAATAGGCCTTGCGGTACGGGATGTACATCGTTCCCCACAAGATTCCCGCGCCCAGAGCGGCGGCGATGCCGAGCGCGGCTTTGCCCGGCGCGGCTTCGTGCGACGACGCGATGGCGAGGACTGTAGCTCCGGCAAACATGCAGAGCGCGCCCCCGATTACTCCAAGCCATCGCTTGCCACCGGCACGACGCAGTTCGTGAAAGAGAACGAATCCCCAGAAGATGCCGAGGAGGCTGTTGGTATTCCATAGTGGAAATGCAATGCTCAGGCCAACGTTGCGAATGGCGTAAATCGTAAGCGTGTTCGCGACGGCCCACATGCCGCCCGCGAGAATGGCCCAGATGACAAGATGCGGCGCCTGGCGCACGTCGGCGCGCACGTGCGAGGTGCCGCGGATGAACGCAGGCAGGCTCCAGCGCGCAAGAAAAACTCCGAGCACCATGACGAACGAGACAGTGATCGGAGAGATCTCAGGATTGACCAGCTTGATCGGGGCTTCGGCGCCGCCGAGCCATGCGCCGGCGGCGAATCCGCAGAAGATGCCGAGCGCTTGCAAAGTGCGGAGTCGAGCGGTCGGAAGAGCGATGACGGCAGCCGGGACCGCGGGTTCGACGGTTTCCGCGCGCGCGTTCAACGGAGTTTATCCAAAAGAAGAAGTCCGCCAGCAAGCACGCCGAGCGGAATCCAGAAGTGGATGTCGGTGACGATGGCGCGCAGCAGATTGCGGGGAGCGGCATTTGCCTCTTCCGGTTCAGTCGTCGTCAATTGTTTATGACCTCATCGCGCCGCAACAAGGTCGTGCATCTGTGCCGCTAGCGCGCGAGGATTCTTACATTCCCGCGAAAAACGGTCAAGCGTCGCAGCGACCTTTGGCTGCGAAATCTGTGGAGCGTTGTTCGACCGGATAGGCTGGACGCGGCTGTCCCCACTTGAATTTAATTCGCCGTCAGGTTCACCTCATCCAACCACACATGGTAAGTGTCGCCCGCCGAATCTAAATCCATCTGGAACGCCGCATCGATCTCTTCCAGCGTCCAATCCTGCTGGTTCGGATATGTCGTCGCGACCGGGTAGACATTACCGTTGATGGTTAGCGTGTTGTATTGAACCTGGTTGCCTGCCTGCTGCACATCCCAGATGAGATGATTCCAGGTGTTTGCTTGGAACTGCCCGGGTGTGCAAGGAATTGTGGTGGGTTCCCATCCGGTATTAGGCGCGTCATTCCAGATATCCCAGACACCATCGCCTTTGAAGTTGCATTCCGACCCCCAGACCCAGCGCTGCCCGCCGAAGGTTTGATTCACGTCAAACTCGAGCGCTTGCGGGGCGGATGGATCGTCGACATAAAAATACAAGTCATAAACAAAGTGGCTCACGTTGTTGCCGCCCGCGACCGCGTTGAAGTAGAGCATGTTGCAATAGCCGGGGCAGTCGGGCGATGACGGCGCCATGCTGAACTCGGCCGAACTGCCGCTCATGGAAGGCGAAGAAACGTTTTGGGTGATCGTCGATGCAGGGGTTCCGCCGCCGGCGGCGCAAATCTGGCCGTCACGGCCCGAACCGGGCGGGAATAACCCTCCGCAAGATTGCCATCCCGCCATGTTCTGAATGTCGCTGATGGTGGTTTGCGACTGAGTAGTGATATTGACGGTCATCGGCGTGGCGGAAATGTATCCCTGATTGTCTTCGGCCATGACTTCGATCGTGTGCTGACCCGGGCCAACGAAGATCTGCGTGTTGATCGAGTTGGTGAAGGTGAAATAAACCGCCAGCTGATCGACGTACACGCGCATGAAGAAGATCGGATTCGTAGGATTCGCCGAGGCCGTGATCGTCATGGGAGACGTGAACGTGCCGCCGTCGGTCGGACTCGAAACGCTCAGGGGAAAATCGTTCGATCCCGGCGGCGGCGGAACTTGCGCCGGAGGCGCAGGCAGGGGACTCGTCTGCGGGGTCCAGGTGATTGGGACTGGCGGAACCGATGGCAGGCTGGGTTGAGTCGGCGGGGACATGGTTTTCGGTGAATTGCCGCATCCGGTCAGCAGCGCAGCACAAGCCAACAGAATCATGAGTGAGAGGGAGTTGATCTTCTGAGAAGAGCTTCCAGGAGAGATGGTGCAGGACGCAACGGCCACGTGCGAGCCTCCGAATCGAAAGACCTGAGATGAAGCTGATTCGCGAGGTTCGGAGCGGAGAAGAACCAGCGCGAGTTGGATGTAGAAGGAGCCAATGAAGGTTGTTCCGCAAAAACTGCCAAAGCCGTGAGGGAATGCCGGACGAAGTGTCGCTTGTAGAAGTGAGCGGGAAATCAGCCGTACTTGCACGATGCGGAAGGCCTCGCTTCATCCATTTCACCTACAGGAGACACTTCTATGAAAGGCATCATCTCTCGTGGCACGGCCGTCGCCTTATCTGTGTTGGCGGCTACCGTGTTTTCGCTGGCGCAAACCTCGGTCGCGAATCCTCTGAATGCACCGCGGGGTCTGGCTTTGGCTGCCAATGGAAATCTCTACGTGGCCAACTCGGGCGGAAACAATGTTCTGGTCTTCAACCCCAACTATGCTCTTGTCAGTTCGAGGACGATCACCGCAGGCATCAGCAAACCTACTGCTGTGGTCTTTGACAGCGCGGGAAATCTCTTCGTGGCCAATATCGGGACGGAATCCATCACCGAGTATTCCTCCGCGGGCGTGCAGAATACGGCAGCGACGATCACGGCCGCGATCAACACGCCCGAAGCCCTGGCCATTGATCCGATGAACAATCTCTATGTGAACAATGGCTTCGGGTATGTCAGCGTTTACGCATCCAATCTTTATCCGGGTGGAGGGGTGCCCCCGTATGCGCAAATGTTCACGCCCAACGTCCAGATCTACGGCATCGCGACGCATGGGCAGTTCTTTGCCTGGGGCGGCGTAAGTCTGGCTACAGTCGAATACACCGACGAAGTTCTCGGCTCCGGTCTGGAAGCGGCGTGGGTCGGTACCGACGCTGAAGGTCTGGCGCTGGCATTTGATGCCACTGGAAATCTGTATGTCGCCAATGCCGATGCCACGGTTAGTTTCATCAACTTTGCCAACGGCAGCCAGGCACCGTTCACGGTCCTGCCCTTTGTAGCCGAGGGCATCGCTGTGGACAGCAAGCGGTCGCGAGTTTACTTCTCGAGCCAGAGCGGAAATGCGATTGCCGTTTACAGCACTGCAGGAGCGTTGTTGAAGACGATTCAATAGCGCCGATAGCAACAAAAAAGCCCCGGCGCAAGCCGGGGCATTCTCATTTCAAGCAATGTCTGTAGCGAAAGCCACGGCCAGCGAAGATCCCGGCGTCAACTGTGATGCCCATCACTGACAGAAGGCGTCGCCTCGTGTGCCATTAAGTTTAGTCGCCCCGCCGAAGAGCAGATTTCTCCAGTTGTGCGCACACCCTCCTGAGGCGACCCTCGGCTCCCTGCCGACCCTTATCAAGAAACGAAGGAGATGCGTCCATGGAGGTCATGGTCATGTTGACATCTCTGATGTGTGTCTTGTCTGGTTGAAGTCGTCATACGTTATTGCTCCAGATTGCAACTGGGCGGCCGCCGTTTGCACTTTCTGGAAGCCGTTGCACCAGTCCGAGGGAGACATTCCATGACCACGCCCCGGCGCATTTGCGTTGGATACGGTTTCCGGATCGACGTTGGTTTTGGCGAGGCGGTTTGGGATTCGCCGCAGGTCCCGGTCCAGCAGCCGACCCCACCAGCAATGCCACGGGCTTTGACGTCACCATCAGCCCGAACTGTGACGGCAGTGTGACAGCCTCAAGAAGCACTTGAGAGCGAAAGGAGCTCAAATATGAAACGTGCCAATTTACTTACTGCATTGTTCTGCTTGTGTTTTGTCACTGTCATGTGGGCGCAACCTGACCACCCTGGTGTGGTGCCCACCCGGACAGTGACGGGTACAAGGATCGGACACTACAAAGATGGAGCGGTGCCCGTCGACCTTTCTATCCGAACGATTGCTGCTCTTGTTCCCGGTGCAACCGGGGGTTACAACGTGATCACAGGGACTGGAACTACCTCAGGCACGTTCAGCATTTCCAATGTGCCTTTCGGTTATTACCTGTTGCAGCTAGGAGGCCGGTATCTCTGGACGAAGAACACAGTAGTCAATGCGGACTACGACTCGGGGGTTCGATCCACGGAAGTCTTGGCGGGAGAGAACACCACCTTGACTTTTAACCTCAGGCATCTCAACCCATGGCAAAGTAACGATCTGCTTGAGTTTATTAACACGAGCACCGGCGCATTCCAGCTCTACACCGGCACCGACGGGGCGACAACATTCACGGGAACCTATCCATACACGAACTATCTGAGCGATGCGAGCCAAGGGGACATGACGTATCTTCTGCAACTGGCTACGCAGGAAGTGGGCGGGTACCCGTTCGACTCGATTGCGAGGTTCTTTCAGATCCCGCTTACGCAAGTGGATGGAGTGGACACGACGATCGGGGCATGGCTGCCGACGGTCAGCCAAGCTCGTGCATTCCGAGCGAATATCGCTGGCGCGGATCTTGCTGCCCAGGCGCTTGCCGCGAACCCGGGGGCAACCCTGACCTCTACGGTCGTTGCTCTCGACGTCTATCCGGGAAGCCTGGCGAAAGGATTTATCGTGGCAACCCCTGATCTGGTCGGGTACGACTTCAACAATGACGTGACTCCACTGACGGTCAATGCGGACCTGGGTGACGTGATGTACGGAAATCCGTTTCCAAGGTCGTTCGAGTTGTTTGTGATCTATTCCTACCAGGCGCAGACCAATTACCTGTTGCCGGGAACCACGCAGAGCGGGCCTATCAGTACGTCTGCTTACGGCTACACGCCGGCTATACCAACAGCGACAACTCCGATCGCACCTATGATTGGGACAATCAGCAACCCGGCGGTGAATGGTGGAGATTTCTTTGCTGATCGCAGCGGGATCGGATTCTCGCCGACGCTGACATGGGTGCCTCCCCAGGTAGGCAGAGCCAACCTGTACATCGTGCGCGTGTACGACCTGATCAGCAATGCCGGTGTTACGGTGCCGACCCTTGTTGCAATCCTGCAAACGCAAGGAACGTCGATCAGAATTCCGGCGAACTTGATGCTGGCAGGGCAGACGTATGTGTTTCAGATCACACCGGAATACCGTCCGAGTGTGAACGTGGCGGTGAATCCGTACAAGTTCGGGCCGACTCGTGCGTTCGCAGATGTGCTGTCGGGAATGATGCAACCCTGAAATTCGGGCGTTCACAAATTGGGAAAAGCTGGCTGCGGGGAGACACCTCCGCGCAGCCGGGCGGGACGTCGGTGCTACATACAGAAAAGTCCCGGTTTTGGGCCGGGGCTCTCTTTGGATGTTGAGCTCAGTCTAGAACAAGTTCCACAGGAACTGGTTATAGACCTCGTGATGGAACTGGACCTCTTGCGCCTTAACGAAGGTTCCTAGGGCGCGCGGGCAGCGATCGGCGGAGGCCTGCTTCAGGTCCGCGTAGCGGCCCTTCACGTCCTCACCGAGCAGCGCGGTGGTCCAGTCGGCTTTTTTGAAGTTGGACAGCGCGTCGTAAATGTTGTCCGGCAAATAGCGCTCGGCCTGGCGCAGGTTCTTGATCTTCGCAGTCTCGCCGTTGAGGCCGGTCTTGAAGATCGCGTGCATGACCAGGTACGGGTTGGCGTCAGGCGCGACTGAGCGAACTTCAACGCGCATGCTCTTCTCGTTGCCGATGGGGATGCGGATCATGGAGCCGCGGTCGACGGGTGACGCCTTGATCTGGTTGGGCGCCTCGAAGTGCGGATCGAGGCGGCGATAGGCGTTGACGCTGGGATTCAGCAGCAGGCAAATATCGTTGCCGTGCGTCAGAATGCGATCGATAAAGCCCCATCCCATCTTGCTGAGCTTCTCTTCGCCTTTCGCGTCCCAGAAAAGATTTTTGCCTTTTTCACTGATCGAGACATTGGTGTGCATGCCACTGCCGTTCACGCCGACCACGGGCTTCGGCAAGAACGACGCGGTGAATCCCATGTGCGTGGCTACCTGGCGGCAGATCAGCTTGTAGAGTTGAATCTGGTCGGCGGCGGCAACGACTTCTCCATATCCGTAGTTGATTTCAAACTGCGAGGGCGCCACTTCCGGGTGATCTTTCTCGTTCTGAAAGCCCATGCAGCGCTGCACTTCGGCGGTGGTGTCGATGAACGTCCGCAGCGGATCTCCCGGCAGCGAGTGATAGTAGCCGCCGGTGTTGACGTATTCGAACTTGCCGGTCTCATGGAAGTGGCGCTCGGCATCGGGGCCCCGGAAGAGAAAGCCTTCGATTTCGTTGGCGGCGTTGAGCGTGTATCCCTTTTTTTCGTACAGAGTGTCGGCATAACCTTTAAGCACGCCGCGAATGTCACCAGAGTAAGGCGTGCCGCCTTTGTCGATCACTTCGCCGAAGACGAGGACCTTGCCCGATCCAAAAATGTCGGCGGGCGCCCAGTAGAATGCCCCCCAGTCGATGCCCAGGCGCAGATCGCTCTCGCGCTGCGCGGTGAAACCGCGAATCGACGATCCGTCAAATGTCAGGTTGTCCCAGCTCTTCAGCAGGAACTTCTTGTCGTAGTCGAGCATGTGCAACCGGCCTTCGAGATCGCTGAAGAGCACGGTCACGGCCTTGATGCGCTTTTCGTCGGTCAGGTACTTGAGGCGCTCCTCCTGAATCTTGTGGAGGGCGATGCGGTTCTTGCGCTGTTCCTTGGCCTTGAGATTCAGTTCTTCCAGTTCTTCATATGAAAGCGCGAGAAAATTGCGGAGTTCGGTGGGCATGGATGTCCTTCAGTCTCCTTCGCTGATGAAACTTTAGATTTGGGGCAAAAGCCACGTCACGGACACTGGGGAGTTGAAATGGCTGGTTTCAACACGCTGGTTAAAACGAGTTTCACTCGAGCGCACCAGTTTGCAGGTGGCGCGTTTTGAAACGTTGTTCTATGAGAACGTCTTCTTAGAACATGGCAGGATAGCGCGTGCCTGAGAGCTCGGCCAATCGAAAAAGCTGATGCGAGGCATAAAAGGCGTTTATCTTGGACGCGTTCCGGAGTGGAACGCCGCGTTGAAAATGTCTGGTCGATGCCGTGCTCACTGTACACCAAAATCGTGTCCGGGCAAGAGACGCAGGATCAGACTTAGCATCGCGATAACCAGCATGAAATAGGCGGTAATTCCACGGCTGGGGCGCGCCGGAAGATCGCTGGGATAGAAGGCGCGAAAAGCCGCTCCGGCTGCCACCAGAAGCAGCACGTTCTGACGGACGATTACCCACAGTGTGACGGAGATCGCCAGCAGAGCAATGCGCTCGCTTTTGTCGAGAGCCAGCACGGCCTGGCCTCCATCGAGAATCCATACCGGAATCAGATTCAACAGATTAAGCGCAGCGCCTACGCGGGCGAGCACGAGCCAGTAAGGGTCCTGCGTCTGATGCCAGATGAGCGCGCATCCGAGCGCCGCTAAAAATCCAGCCATGGGACCGGCGAGGCTTATCGCGGCCCGAGTCTCGAGCGAGACTCCAAGAGCGCGCCAGCGCACGTAAGCTCCCAGTCCAGGAAGAAAAATCGGCATGTCGGCGGGCAGACCACGGCGCCGAATGTCGATGTAGTGCCCCATCTCGTGAATCAGGATGATGACAGCAAAGCCAATCCCGAACTGCGCTCCGGATTCACGCGAGTAAATGGCAGCGAAGGCAACAAAACTCAGCAGGCCGGCAAGACTCACTATGCCGCGCTGCCAGGGATTACGCGAAGCGCGAACAAGAGCGTTGGTGTTGCTTAAGGGCGCGCTCTCGGGAGCCACGGCGACTTCCAGCGTCCTTACATGATCCTGAATCCACAGCGCCTGTTTGGAGTCTGCGGGGAGCAGATGCAGCCCCATCATCCACTGCTCGCGCGCCTGTCCGAGGTCACCGGATTCCTCGCAGTGCTTCGCTTCCGCTGCGATGCGGTCCAGTTGTTCGGAGTAGACCAGTGCATGGCAGTTCTCGCATACTAAGGCGCCGGTAGGCAGCTCGCACGAACACCGGCGACAAGCGCGGACCACGTCGGAACCGGCTTTGAAGGTGACCTTCTGCGACACACTTTTATTTTACGCGGAGTCAGCCCGCGGACTGGGGTATCGCATCGTGAAATGGACCCAGAATCTCAATAGGCCGGCCGGCGGTGAGCCGCCACGCGATCTTCAGTCCGATAAACAAGATGAACAGGCCAATCAGCCCCCAGAAGAAGTTGCCCTCCAACTCAAGGAACGGCGACGCCAGGCCTAGCAGAGAGACCTTCACCAGCCACGCGCCCAGAGTGATTCGAGGCTTTTGCGGTTCTGCCTCGGGCGCGGGTTCTGATGGCTTCTGGCCGTTTTCCTTTTCCAGTTGACGTTGCTCGGCTCGCAGCTTCTGTTGCTCGGTCTGTTGGGGATGATGGTTGCGCGCGAGATAAATCCAGATAGGAATCGCGGCCATGGAAACTGCGGCGTATGTGAGCAGGACCGCAGCGATCTGGTAGCGTCGTCCGCCAGTGCCGCCGGAAGCCTTGATCATCGCAGTTCCGACCAGCCAGCCCACGCCAAACGACATGTAGCTGATTACCCAGCCCTGCAGAATGATCGAGATCACAGCGTAGGCAATCAATCCGGCGATCGCTGCGCCGATTCCGGCGGCGACAGCGCGCACGAAGGCGGAATGCGTGTCGCGGGCCTTTTCACTTTTCACCCTGTCAGCGCAACTTCCGCAGGCCAGTGCACCGTTCACTTTGTAGTAGGTCCCGCTGAGCGGTTGCTGGCAGAAGTGGCATTGATCGGAGCGCGTGGCGTACTCGGCCGTGCCAAATTGTGGCGTCGAACTGCCGAACAGGGTGTCGACCATGACCGGGACGTTAGCACATGCCCCAGTCAACCCGGAAGGGAAAAGAGGGAAGGAAGCGAGTGAACTCAGAGCCGATGCGTTTTACCGCATCGCGATCCAGACCAGAAATACTCCCACCACCAGCACCGGAAGCACGCACATCACCTTCCACACCGGACTTCTGCGCCGCTCTTCGCTCAACATCCGGTATTGCACATACATCGCACCGCCAGCGATCAGAACGACCGGGATGAGATAAAGAAGTGTGATCATGGAGGAAAAACTGACGCGGTTACTCGTTCAGCGAGCAAGCGCAATCGGCCGGTACGACGTGCGCCAGCAGAAAATCCGCCACTCGCTGGTAGGCGTCAATCTGATTCTCCACGCGCGCGAAGCCATGCCCCTCGTTTTCGTAAACTTTTGCATCAACCGTGCCGCCGCGTTTCTTGATCGCATCGACGACTTGCTGCGTCTCCGATTTCGGGCAGCGCGGATCGTGCCCGCCAGCCAGCAGCAGCAACGGCGCTTTGATCTGATCGATGTAGTTGATCGGCGAGCGCTCTTCATAAAGTGCCTTATTCTTCACCGGATCGCCCATCGTCGCCAGATCGCTTTGCTGCAGCACGGGATCTTCATTGGCAATTTCAGTAAACCAGTTCACGAACGGCACAATCGGCACGCCCGCCGCCCAGACTTCCGGAGCTTTGGTCACCGCCATCATGCTCAGGTAGCCGCCATAGCTGCCGCCCATTACAGCAATCTTTTTGGGATCCAAGTGCCCGGTCTGCTTGATCCAATCCACGCCCGCCAGCACATCCTGCAAGTCGCCCCCGCCCATATCGAACAAGTTTGCCTGCTGAAATTCTTTTCCGTATCCAGTCGAACCGCGATAGTTGGGCGCCAGCACCATGTATCCCTGATTCGCCGCGAACTGGATGAATCGGTTGAACGAATTCACCGTTTGAGAAGTCGGCCCGCCGTGAATGTAGACGATCGCCGCATTCTGCCCGTTGCGCTGCATGTTGAAGGGCACATAAAGAAACGCCGAGATCGTCCACTTGCCGTCGCGGCTGGGATAATGCACCAGATACGGCTCGACCATATCCTCCGATCGCACCCCCGCGATTAATGAATGCGTAAGCTGCTGCGACTTGCCCGATGCCACGTTGTACACCCACAGATCTCCCGGCGCAGTCGGCCCGTTGTGTACATACAACATCCGCGATCCATCTTTGCTGAAAGCCGAATGCCCGCCGATTGGCTCATTCACGCCTTTCGGGATCGCAAGCTGCGACGTTTTGCCCGTCGCCAGTTCGTAGAAATAAATATCCTCGTTGCCATCGACATTCGCGCTGAAAGTGATGTGCTTGCCGTCCGGAGAAAATTCGTGCCCGCGAATCTCCCACTTGTCTTTCGTCAGCCAGGAGATCTTCTTCGTCGCGACGTCGAGCAAGCCGACGTTGTCGTATCCATTCGCCCCATTCGAAGTCAGCAATACTTGCTTGCCATCCGGCGAAATGGCGTTCGCCGTGAATCTCTGCTCGCCCTCATGCGGCGTCAGCAGCGTGCTCGTAGCACTTGCAACATCAGCGATGAAAATATTCGAGTCGGTACCCTTCGCCTGTTCCTGTGTGTAGACGATCGACTTCCCATCACTCGACCAGATGGGACCGTAGTTGCCTTTATCCTGCGGCGTGCCAGTCGTGATGTGCTTCACCTCGCGCATCACCATGTCGTACACATCAATCTCATACGCCGCCGATGTCTTCGGCTTCACTTCATACGCGAGATACCGTCCATCCGGCGACCACGTCGGACTCATTTCCGCAATCTCGCGCGTCTGCGTGAGGTTCACGACTTTGCCGGTCTTCGGCGAGACCAGAAAAATGTCCCACTGCTCATCGCCGTCGACATCCGACTGATAAGCGATCCACTTGCCGTCGGGCGACCACGAAGGCGCCGTCTGGCGCTGATCGCTCACCGTCAACTGCACCGGCCACCCACCCTCGGAGGGAACGAGCCACAGATTGTTGCGCCCGCTCATATTCGAAACAAAGGCAACCGTCTTTCCATCTGGAGACCACGTTGGCCGACCCACCGCCCGCGTCATATACAGCTTATCGATCGTCAGACCGCGCGGTTCCACCTGCGCATTGGGCTTGGACGCGATCTGTTTCGGGTCAGTAACCGCCTGCGTCACCGGCAAGGTCTGGGATTGAGTTTCAATAGCAACAGTGCTCATAAAAGTGACGATAGCAAACAGAAAGATGGACGGGTTCGATTTCATAAAAACATAGAAACGAAGTTCAGAAAAGAAAAGTCTAGCAGAGGCCGTGATCCCGAAGGCCCGCGCTCACACCCGCGGGCCGAGGGATCTCGCGTGCAGCGTAGAAAATCCGAAGGACTAACCCTTTGCCCCCTTGTGCACGTCCACCGTGCTCCAAGTCTTGTCTTCGGCATGGCAAATGTTCTCCAGCGGGCACTCCGCGCAATTCGGTTTGCGCGCGTAACACATTTTTCGCCCATGCCAGATGATCTGGTGCGAGAACAGAATCCACTTTTCGCGGGGAATGACCTTCATCAAGTCCTGCTCAATCTTCTTGGGATCGCTCTCTTTGGTCAGCTCCAACCGCCGCGAGATGCGGTGCACATGTGTATCGACCACCACGCCTTCGGCCTTTTCGAACCACGACCCCAGCACCACGTTCGCCGTCTTGCGCGCCACACCCGGCAGTGTGAGCAACTTGTCCATCTCGTCGGGCACCTGCCCGCCAAAATCGGCCACAACCTTCTTGGCCGCCCCCACAACGGATTTTGATTTATTGCGAAAAAAACCCGTCGATCGCACATCCGGCTCCAGTTGCTCGGGAGTCAGCGCCGCGAAATCCTGCACGGTCGGATACTTGCGAAACAGCCCCGGCGTCACCCGGTTCACGTTTACGTCCGTGGACTGCGCCGAAAGAATGGTCGCGACCAGCAGTTCCCACGCGCTCGAATGAGTCAGTGCGCAGGTCACCTCCGGATAAAGCTGATCGAGCCGCTTCAAAATTTCCGCTACACGCTCCGGAGCTACGGGATTGTACCCACCCTTACTCTTGGCAGTCTTGAGCGCGGTGGGATGCCCCATGGCCTGCCCTGAGCGTGGGGAAGGGGCTCGCCGCTTTTGCGAGACGTGCGAATTCTTTTCGGCGCCCATCTTCAGCAGCTTTGTGGCGAGCGCCCCCTTTCCCACTCGATCTTGCCTCCCGGTCCGTGCGGGACGGCGCGGCGTAACACCTCGCGGCATAGCAATCCTTTCGTTCTCTTGTGGTGGGTCATCATAACAACTGCAGATTCCCGTTTGCCAATCGCCTACTGCGCCCTTGTCCCTCGGTAACCTGTCTGCTAATTGACGCTGCCACCGCGCCCCGTTACCCTGAAGTCATCGAGGACGCACTGTGGCAGTCAATTCCATTCAACTCGGGCAGGTGTGGCGCAGCGAGGCTGACGGCCAGGACTACCTGGTCACCAAGGTTTACAACGAAGTCTTCACGCAGTACGCCATGCTGCGACCTGCCGGCATTACCGCCCCCGATGCGCCCACTGTACGCGTGAAAGTCAGCAAGAGTCCGCAGGGAGCCACGCTGCCCGGCTACGCTTTTACGCAGGAAGGTTCGTTCTGAAAACAGTGGCCGGTGTCCAGTGATCAGTGGCCAGTAAAGTCCAATCCAATTCGGCCCTCGTCCCGTCCGACTCGCGATTTCCGATACACTAAATATCTGTTTAGATTGTCGAGCGCGTAACCGTTTTTACTGAGCACCAACTGAGTACCTCGTACTCGCAACTGGCCACTGACCACCGGCCACTGACCACTGTTTTCAAATGACTGAAAAAATTCTCGGCGTTGTCTTTATCTTCATCAACAAAATCGTGGCCGCCACCGGCTATGCCGGGATCGCGCTGCTGATGGCGATCGAGTCCGCCTGCATTCCACTGCCGTCAGAACTGATCATGCCCTTCGCCGGATACCTCGTCTTCACGGGTACGTTCAAACTTCTCTGGGTTGCCACCGCTGGCGCTGTAGGCTGCAATCTAGGCTCGCTGGTCGCCTACGAAATCGGCTGCTACGGCGGCCGCCCGCTGGTCGAGCGCTACGGCCGCTGGATTCTCATGGGCCACCGCGAACTCGACTGGGCCGACCGCTTCTTCGCCCGCTGGGGATATCTCGCCGTTTTCATCGCCCGCCTGCTTCCGGTTATCCGCACCTTCATTGCGCTGCCGGCAGGAATCGCCCGTATGCCCCGCGGCCGCTTCCACATCTATACGTTTCTCGGATCATGGCCCTGGTGCTTCGCTCTCGCCTGGCTCGGCATGAAGCTCGGAGAGAACTGGCGCGAGATGGGCAAATACTTCCACAAGTTCGATGCGGGGATTGCAGTCGTGCTCGTCGCCGGCGCCGCCTGGTTTGTGTGGAGTCACTGGCAGAACCGGGTCGGGCGTCAGGCGTCGGGCGTCAGCCCTCAGTAGGAAAGGCATCCCAGACAAGTCTCAAAGGCTGTCATTCTGAACGCAGTTAAAGAATCCCTGCGATCGCGGTGCACCTGCCACGACTTGTTGCAACAGTCTCAATAACGCTTGGATCGAGTCGTGCGCAGCCGCCTCTGCGCCAGCCATGCTGGCAGAATCTTCCACGCGATCGAACCGTCTAGTCGTGGAATCGGAAGGAGATTGAACGCGGCAATGGCCAAGCTGAGGTAACCCAATATTCCTGCCAGCATATTCACGACCGTGAACCTAGACACGCCCAACACTTCCGACGCGGCCACGAGCGGAACTGCAATCACGGCCTGTGCGATCACGCCGCCCCAGGCAATCACGCAGTGATCGAACTGCGTCCACGGCGTCTCGAATTCTGTGACTCCAAATATGGGATAGAGTTCGATTGAGAGTACGCGACAGCCCATGCGTTGCGCGGCAATCAGGTGGCCGGTCTCGTGGATCAGCAATATCGAGAGATACGCAACTAACCCGAGCAGCGTCAGCCACGGATTCCGCACAACTCCTGCCAGAATCAGCGCCGCAACGACAAAAACCGTCCAGTGTATGTACGTATCGACCCCGCGGATCTGCCCGATCTTTGTCTGTTTGTCGAAACGGATTGGGTTTTCGAATTTGAATAGAGGTGCCATGCCTACGCACCGAATGCCGAGGTTCTTGTTGGGAGCACTCCGCCCGTCACGATCTCGCGACGGGGTAGTGTACAGTATCAAGTCAACCGAGGAGGCACGTCATCTCATGCGCCGCGCGCTGGCAAGTCTCTTGTTTGCTGCAATCCTGCCCGTCACTTGTCTCTCTCAGTCCCCTGCCTCCGACCACCCGTTCACCGTCGAGTATTACTACAAAACCAAATGGGGACACGCCGAGGAGTTCCTTAAACTCTTCAAGAAAAATCATTACCCGCTACTGAAGAAAGAAGTCGAGATGGGCCGCATGCTCAAAGTCTGGATGGATCAACCGCGCTACCACACCACCGAAGACGGACGCTGGGACTATCGCGTCACCATTGTCTTTAAAAACGCAGCGGTCGCAAATGAGGCCTTCGACGAGACCCAGATCAAGAAAGAACTTTGGCCGGACCAGGCCACCTACGAGCGCGAAGAGCAGCGCCGCTTCGAAATTCTCGACGCCCACTGGGATTTGCCCATCCGAACCGCTGACTTGGATTCAAAGCCCTAACGGCGAGGTTACGAAACGCAACAGTGCCCCTCATGAAAAATTAGCCGCCGACGAACTCAAATGGTGGGAAAATAAGAACAGGCAGGCCGCTCCGTTCGCACACGAAGCGAGTGCAAAGGAGTTTCTATGCTGATCAGCAGGCATCGATTGACGCGGGATTCGTATTTTCACCTTCACCCGCTGCACAGTCTTTTCTCCCTGGTGACCGCCCTGATCCTGTTCGGACTGATTGTGTGGTTTCTGGCAGTCCCGGCGCGCTAGGAAGAAACCGTAAGTCACGCACATTGAAAACAAGAACGGTGCGCCGTCGGCGCGGTGTGCTCCGTCGAGGCCGATCCCTGTCATGATGCATGAATCGAGCGAAAGATGTTAACCGCTGGTAACAATCCACAAGGAATTCCTTTATCGCGCGCATCGAAATTTGGAATTAGACTCTGCCGCCGCAGTCCCCATAATGTTTGTTATGGATACTTTTTTATCAGTTGAGGACTCACACGTAGACGTACTCCATGAGATAGGCATTCGGCTCGGCAATGCGGACGGATTTCACGACGTGCTCGACAGAGTCGTAGAATTTGCCACCGCACTGGTCAAGTGTGACTCCTGTCTCATTTATGTGCTCGAAGGCGATGAACTGGTCCTGCGAGCCTCCAAGAATCCGCACCCCGAAGTCGTCGACCGCCTGAAACTCCGCGTAGGGCAGGGAATTACCGGATGGGTCGCAGAACACCGCGAACCCGTTGCGGTCGCCGAAGGGGCCTCGCAGGATCCGCGCTTCCAGTTTTTCCACGAATTACCCGAAGACAGCTACGAGGCATTTCTCTCCGTGCCCCTGCTCTGCCGCGGACGCGTCGTCGGTGTCATCAACTTGCAGCATCGCCAGCACCACGTTTATCGCCGCCGCGAAATTCGCGCCATCTCCACCGTCGGATTTCTCGTCGGCGCCGAAATCGAACTCGCCCGCCTCGAAGAAGCCAACTCCACGCTCGCCGAACAGCTGCAAACCAGAAAAGTCGTTGAGCGGGCCAAGGGCATTCTGCAGCGTGACCTGGGCATAAACGAAGAGCAGGCCTATCTCGCGCTGCAGCGCCAGAGCCGACAGAAACGCCGCCCCATGCGCCAAATCGCCGAAGCCATCGTCCTGAGCGACGAGGTCCGCGGCAGCTCGCACGAACATCCGTCATAGTCCGGTTTTCAAGGATCCCCCAACTGGCTTGTTAAGCCGCATAAGGCACACTGCGTTTCCAGAGCACGTGTTACCTCGCTTCGGTCGCGCTACACTGAACCCCGAGACTTATGCGCGTGCAGGTTCTCTTTTTCGGAATGCTGAAGGATCTGGCGGGAAAGTCGGCGGAGGTGGTCGAACTCCGCGAAGGAGCCACTGCGCGCGATCTCCTGGCGCATTACGAGTCGCAACTGCCGGTGTTGAAAAACTCATTCGCATCGCTTGCCCTGGCGGTGAATCAGCAATACGCGGCAGCCGACACGCTGCTTCACCCTGACGACGAAGTGGCTCTCTTGCCACCAGTAAGCGGCGGGTCGGAAGAGGAGGACGGCTCGTCGTCCGGCCGCCACGCGGAAATCACGCGCGAGCCTATCGATACCCAGGAAGTCTTGTCGTCTATCAAGGGCGGAGAGGATGGCGCCGCCGTGGTCTTCGAAGGCGTCGTACGCAATCAGACACGCGGCCGGCGCACTCTGTATCTCAATTACGAAGCCTATGAAGACATGGCGCTCAAACAGATGGAGTCGCTGGCGACCCAGGCCTTGCATCAGTTCCAAGTTCGCGACGTGGCCATCGTACATCGGCTGGGGCGCCTCGAAATCGGCGAGACCAGCGTGCTGATCGTGGTGGCTTCTGCCCATCGCGCCGCGGCCTTCGAGGCCTGCCGCTGGATCATCGACACCCTCAAGCGCACCGTGCCCATCTGGAAGAAAGAATACTTCGAGGACGGTGTCGTCTGGGCCGACGGCGAACCCTTTCCCGCTGAAATCCCGCGCGCACAGTCCTGAGCCGAAATCGCCAACACAGGCAGCCCGGCACGGCAGGCTGCATCTAACCGAACGGTTGAGGCCGGGAAGATAGCCAAGCGCCGATCCCTGACTGTTCTCTGTGTCCGCTGCGGCTTCTTCTCCGCGATCTCTGCGGTCAAAAGCTGTGCGACGGCGCCGACCACTTCCGGCCCGAAGGTATAATTCGATCACTCGATGAGAAAACCCGCCACGAGTCTGCTGCTGATCGGCCTGCTCGTTTTAGTCGGCCGCCTATGGTCGCAGCAGAGGCCATCCTCGCAGAATCCGGCCCCACAGAATCCCGCGCACTCTGATCGCCAGTCGGAGCCGACGACCACCCTCAAAGTCGACGTCAACCTGGTCAACGTCTTCGTCACCGTCACCGACTCCAGCGGCGCGCCCATCGGCGGATTGACCAAAGACAACTTCATTCTCGAAGAAGACGATCGTCCACAGAAAATCGCGGTCTTTGACAAAGAATCCGCGCTCCCGCTCTCCATCGCGCTGGCCATCGACACCAGCCTGAGCACGCGCCACGATCTTCCGCTCGAGCAGGCTTCGGCCAAGCGCTTTGCCCATGCCATTCTGCGCCCGGTCGACGCATTGGCCATCTATGGCTTCAGCGAAACCGTGCATGAAGCGACCGGGTTTACGCCAGACCTGAAGCGGATCGACGAAAGCATCGACCACATCCGAGTAGGCGCCGCCACGGCGCTCTTCGACGCGATTTACGTTACTTCCCACCAGCTCCAGCACCGTAAAGGTCGCAAGGTGATCGTACTGATCACCGACGGCGGCGATACCATCAGCAAGCTGGATTACAAAGAAGCCGTTCGCGCCGCAGTCGAAGCCGAAGCAATCGTCTACTCGATCATCATCGTCC
Organism: Candidatus Solibacter sp.; assembly: GCA_035501655.1. Classification (GTDB taxonomy): domain Bacteria; phylum Acidobacteriota; class Terriglobia; order Terriglobales; family Acidobacteriaceae; genus Sulfotelmatobacter. Next base: position 49,045 of record DATJVU010000029.1, on the reverse strand, counting down.
CCATCGAAGCCAGCGCCGGTCGCGAGACTGGAGGCGAGCACGCGCTCATCCAGCTCTCCGAAGATACCGGCGGCAAATACTACTATGCGACTTCAACCGCTCAACTCGACGACGCCTTTCACAAGATCAGCGACGAGCTCCGCACGCAGTATCTCCTCGCCTACTATCCCTCGCAGCCCACTTCCTTTTCCGATTTCCGGCGCATCACGGTAAAGGTCTCGGGAGCCCCCGCCGATCACGTCCGCCACCGCTCCGGCTACTACACCAGCAAGTCAGATTTCTGATTCGAAACTCGCCGTCGGACTACGCCATCCGGCTGCGCCTCATGGAAACATAACGCAGCTAACTTACGCGTTATACAGTGCTTTGTAACTATATGTAAATGCTAGGGAAACACCTTAATTCTTCGTTTTACGGAAATGGAGCTATGGTTTCTGGAAGACATCTGCGCCCTGAGTTCGGAGAGAACGCTGCAGTTTCGATCCTTGTGATCCGCAAGCGATTGAAGCTAAAGGAAGAAAGGCGAATCTCACAGGGCGAAAACAAGCTGGCGTGCCAATTGCATGAGTGTTAGCCCAGAATGTCTTCCATCTGGGAACGAACACGGACAACAAACTGACCCAGGACATGACTGTCAGTCTCCCATAGGTTTTTACATTTGCAGCAGGCGTTGGGGCGTGTTTGAAGAATTTGTTGAGGAGTGTCAATGCCAGCGATTTCTGAACAACAAGGAAGGTGGATGATGCTAAATTCAAAAACCCCCCTGCGATTTAATCTGAAAACCAGCGTTACGCTGATGGTGTTGCTTGCCGCAGCCTGCGCTCTTTCCTCAATCGCATTTGGGCAGACTACAGTTGCGACCGGCAGTATCATCGGCACGGTGACTGACGCGAGTGGTGCCGTTGTCGCCGGAGCCAAGGTGACAATTACCGGTTCCACCGGACAGATCATCACGATCACAACCAGCGGCCAGGGCGGATATTCTGCCGGCAGCCTCGTGCCCGGAGCCTATAAGGTCAGAGTTGAGGCCAAGGGATTCAAGACGGCCCAACTACCACTGGACGTTAAGGTCGACAACACCGCCAACGGCAGCGTAAGACTCGAAATCGGGCAGGAGAGCACCGTAGTCGAGGTGCAGGCCAGCGAAGTTCAGGTCAACACTGAGCAGGCGACAGTGCAGGGCGTTTTGACGGCAGGACAGATTGAAACTCTCCCCGTCAACGGCCGCAACTTCCTCGATCTCGCTCAGCTCGAGCCCGGCGTCCAGATTCAGGACGGTGAAAACTTCGATCCCACCAAGGTCGGATACTCGTCCATCTCGTTCGGCGGCCGTTTCGGCCGTACCGCCCGTATTAACGTCGACGGCATCGACGTCAGCGACGAGACCGTAGGCACCACCACCGAAGACATTCCGGCCAGCGGTATTCAGGAATTCTCACTGGCGCAGTCCACGCTTGACCTTTCGAACGATCTCACTTCGTCGGGTGCGGTCAACGTTACCACCAAGTCCGGCAGCAACACAGTCCACGGAGAGGCTTTCGGCTTTTATCGTGACAGTGCGGTGGGAGCTGCAAAGCTGCTCGAACCATTTGACACCGCAACAGGCACATTCATTCCGACTCCCTACCAGCGCAACCAGGAAGGCGGCAGCGTCGGCGGACCGCTCATCAAAGACAAGCTGTTCTTCTTCCTTGATGGCGAACGCACACTACAGCATCTCGCTGCTCCCGTCGTTGAAGCGGCTCCCTACGATTCGTACTCGGGAACCTTCGGGGCACCGTTTAAAGAAGACGAGCTGCAGGCCCGAGTAGACTACGCTCTCACCAAGACTGCGCGCCTGTTTGGTCGCTTCAACTACTTCAAGAACTCTGTCAGCGCTACGTTCTTCCCGTCCAGTTTCCAGGTTTATAACAACCTCGACTACACGCGGAACACTGTTGCTGGTTTGGACTTCAACACCGGCAGCTTCACCCACACCGTGCGCTTCTCCTATCTGAAGTTCCAGAACCGCATTCTGGATGCAGTGCGCGGAAGTTCGCTGCCCTTCGCAGATTATCCAGTCGCGATCAACTTGGGAACCTTCACCGTCGGTCCCAATCTTCTGGCGCCTCAGGCTACGCCGCAGAGCGACCACCAGATCAAATACGACGGCAGTAAAGTCATCGGTCGGCACATCCTTCGATATGGAATGGGCTACAACCACATTCAGGGCGGCGGTTTCGCCAGCTTCTTTAAGATCGCCCCGCAGGTCTTCACCAATCCGGGACCGGATAATAACCCTCTTGATGCGTCGCTAGCGCAAGGTTTGGTCTTCGTCGGCGACGGTCAAGGCTACTCGACGACGGAGGCCGCTTTGGGCTATCCCGCTGGCGGCTTGGGCCCGGATAACCGTTTGGCCTTCTACATCGGCGATACCTGGAAGATTCGCAACAACCTAACGATCTCGCCGGGACTGCGCTGGGAACGTGATACAGGCCGCACCGACAGCGACCTGCCTGCAATTCCTGAACTGAACGCTGCTTTCCCCGGTTTCGGTAATGCAGTTCGGCAACCGAACCGGAACTTTGCCCCGCAGTTGGGGATCGCGTGGGATCCACGAAGCAATGGCAAGACTGTAATCCGCGCGGGTGCTGGGCTTTACTACGAGAATGTGATCTACAACAACGTTCTCTTTGACCGTCCGCTGCGCTTGCGCAACGGTGCATTCCTGCAATCGCCGTTCGCCTGTTTTGGCGGTGCAGCTCAGCCCGTTCCGACGCTCTCCGCCGGGACGATCACGGTGGACGGTATTGAAGGACTCGATCCAGCCACTGGACAAAGCTACTGCAACGAGACGATCGGGCAGGCCGCTAATGCACTGGCCGACTTCCAGAACGTTTATCAGGCAGACACACCGTTCAGCCTGACGACGCCGAACCCCGCGTTCATCGGTAACCAACTTGCCAGCGGTCTCAATCCGGCGATCGGCTTGTTCGCTCCGAACTATCGTTCGCCCCGCTCGCTCCAATTGAACGTGGGCTTCCAGCATGAAGTGCGCCATGGCATGATCGTCAGCGCGGACTTTGTGCGGAACGTCGAAACGCATGGCTTGCTTGGTATCGACGTGAATCAAGCCGGATCCATCAAGCATTTCAACCTGGCAGGCGCACAAGCCGCCGTAGCTGCGACGGAAGCCGCCTGCGGTCACGCCGGTGACCTGAACGGCACGCTGGCCGACTGCTCAGCCCTGAATGGCCCTGGAGCCGGTGCAAACATCGGAAACTTCGCCTCGAACGGACTGGGCACGCCGAACGATTTCGGTTCTGCTTGCCCTCCTCCGGGCTGCGCCTTTGGCGGCATTAACCCGGCCTATGGCCAAGCGCTGTTCCTCGAACCCATCAGCCGCTCGGTCTACAACGCTCTGCAAATGAAGCTCGTGCAGAACACCGTCAACCCAATCCGCGGAGTCAAGACAGCGAACTTCCAGATTTCTTATTCGTTGTCTCGCTTCGTTAACCCGCTGGCTTTCGCTGGCAACAGTCCGCCATCGAACCCAGTCAGCGCCAACGATCAGGACTTCGTGATTCAGGCTGCCGACAACGACAACCCGCTCAAGTACATGGGGCCGTCATTGCTCGACCGCACTCACCAACTCTCGTTCGGTGGCAGTTTTGAAGTTCCCTACGGCTTCCGTTTCGGCCTGATCGGCCACTTCTACAGCCCACTAGCGAGCCCTGTGATCGTTGGCAGCACGGGCTCGGCCGGACAGATATTCCAGACCGATTTCACGGGTAGCGGCTTCATCAGCGATCCGTTGCCTGGAACCACCAACGGTTCGTTCGGACGTGATTTTGGCGTCAGTGGCTTGAATGCCGCCATTAGCAAATACAACACGACGCAGGCGAATCAACCGACCCCTGCCGGCACGTTGATCATCAATAGCGGCGTGTTCGGCAATCCGGCACAATCGCTCGCAGTTATGCAGCAGATCGGTGGCGTAGCTCCAACTTTGACAGCGGCGCCGACCGATCAACTCACCTTCCCGTGGGTTAAGGCTTTCGACTTCCGTCTGAGCTGGAGCCATACCTTCCACGAGCGGGTGAAGATCGAGCCGAGCCTGGGAATTTTCAACCTGTTTAACTTCGCCAACTTCAACCTGCCTCCGGGTGCCATGAACGGATGGCTAGACGCTGGCAGCTCTATCAATAGCGTTCACACGCAGATTCAGCCCGGCGAGACCGGACCGGAAAGCGCACTGTTCCGCGTCGGCAACGGCACGGGCGTCTTCGGTCTCGGTTCTCCACGCGCCATGGAATGGGGCCTGCGGGTGACGTTCTAGTCCCTGTTCCGCAACGCTTGCACTTCGGCCACCAGCGAAAGCTGGTGGCCTTTTTCTTTGCCTTACGGCCCTTTCCGTCTGGGGGGCTCTTGGGGGCTGCCGTCGCCCGCCCTATGCTAAACTCCAGAAAAGTTCATGCCGATTGTTCGACGACTCCTGTGGTTGCTGCTCCTGCTGTCATTTCAAGCCATTCAGCTACTTGCGGTTGAAAACGAAAAGCCCCCAAGCCTCATCCTCATCACCATCGACACCACTCGCGCTGATCGCGTAGGATTCCTAGGCTCGAAGCTCGGCCTGACTCCAAACCTGGACGCACTCGCCGAGCAAGGTGCCGTCTTCTCGCGGGCCTACGCGCACGTGCCGCTGACCACGCCGTCGCACGCGACGATTCTCACGGGAACGTATCCTCAGTTCAATCATTTAGGGAGTTTGGGAACCGCACTCGCCAAAGATTTGCCGTATCTGCCTCAGATCTTGCGCACGCGAGGCTATACCACGGCAGCTTTTGTAGGATCGCAGGTGCTCGACCCCAAGAGCGCCGCGGCACCCGGATTTAGTCGGGGGTTCGACATCTACGACGCAGGCTTCCACAGTCGGAACGAGGGAGAAGACCGCTACAGCAGCGAAGAGCGCCGTGCCGGGAAGGTCGTCGATCACGCTCTTGCTTGGCTGGGAAAACAAACCAAGCGGCCGATTTTCCTCTGGGTGCATTTCTACGATCCGCACGATCCCTACGATCCTCCCGAGCCATTCAAGTCGAAATATTCAGCTTCTCCCTATGACGGCGAAATCGCCTACATGGACTCAGCCTTGGGCAGGTTGTTTGCCGGATTGAAGGCCGTCGGGCTTTACGACTCTGCGCTGATCGCAGTCGTGGCGGATCATGGCGAAGCCTTCGGCGAACACGGCGAGGAGAGTCACGGATATTTCCTATATGACGAAACGATCCATGTGCCTTTGATGATCAAGCTGCCCTCCGCGCGTGTTGCGGGTGAGAAAATCGACGCACCAATTGGATTGGTCGACGTAGCGCCCACGCTGCTGAGTGCGCTGGGCGCGGAGATTCCCGCCAGCATGCAGGGCAAATCGCTGCTGCCCCTGATCGAAAAGAAAGGCGCCGAAAAGAAAGACGTAGCGCCTGAAGGCCCTATCTACTCGGAAACGGACTACCCCGAGAGTGCCTTCGGCTGGAGCTGGCTCCGCGCCTTGCGCTCGGGCAAGTACTTATACATTGACGCCCCGCGCCGCGAGCTCTACGACCTTTCTTCAGACCCCAAAGCCTCGCACAATCTCGCAGAATCGAATCGAGGAGTCGCGGACACGCTGCAGGCGCAACTCGATCAATTCCGCCAGAAAACCAGCAGACAAGGCAGCGCCCAGGCAAACATCAGTCCGCAGGTCGCGGAAAAATTGCAGGCACTTGGGTATGTGACCTCTGCATCGCACGGAAGCAACGCCGCCGGATCGAAACGCGGTCCCGATCCCAAGGATCTGATTGAAACGGCAAACCTGCTTCATCATGCCCTCCAGTCTGTCGACGAAGAGCATTATCGACCGGCCATTCCCCAACTCGAACGCGTGCTCAAGGTAGTGCCCAACATGGCTCTGGCCAACCAGGAAATGGGCAGAGCCTTGAACGGGGTCGAGAGATATTCCGAAGCCATCCCTTACTTGCAGAAAGCGATTGAGCTAAATCCGCAGTCGGGTAGAGCCCGCTTCGAGCTGGGCGCGGCCTACGGGGCCACAGAAAACTGGCCAGCGTCAGCGGCGCAGTTTGAAGCCGCGGTCTCGCGTTTGCCAGATTCGGACGACCTGCGTTTCTTCCTTGGTTTCGCGTACGACAACATGGGGCGGACCACCGATGCCGAGAAGGCGTATCGCGAGGCGTTGCGCATCAATCCCAATCACTTCAAAGCGAATCTCATGCTGGGTAGGGTGCTGGGCATGCAAAACAATTTTTCTGGCGCGCTACCGTACTTGCAGAAGGCGGCAAAGCTGCAGCCCACATCAACTGACGTTCATCAGTTTCTGGCGAACGTCTATCAGGAGCTCGGCCAAATGGACAACGCTCGCCGCGAACAGGCAGAAGCCGCCAGACTCGGAAGGTCTGCACATCCGTAGAGCTGAAGCTCTAATCAACGCTGGGATACGTTAAGGCTTTAACTCTGCCCGCAGGTGCTTCGACAACTTTTCAATCTGCTTCAATTTTTCAATCACATCTTTCGGCAGCATACCTTTGCGGACGCTGGCCACGTCGGACGGAATGGTCTGGGCGGTACGGGCCAGGTCGTCGGCCTCCTGCTGCAATTGTGCGAGATCCAGGCGGTGCTGCAGCGCCGGATCCGGCGAGGAATCCTTGGGTTCCTGATTCATCGGTTCTGGCGGCGGCGACATATTTCGCTTTTGCTGGGCGTTCCCGAGCAGACAGAACGCAATCGTGAGTGACAGCGCAAAGTACTTCAGTCCGCGCCCCTTGACGGAAAAATCGGTCATGAGAAACCTCGCCCGAAAGCTGACTCTTGCCGTCATTCTACTCCCGAACCCACAGCCATCATCGCGAGCGCGTAGGACTCGCAAGCCCCGCCGCGTGTTCGTACCGGGCATCGGCCGCCGGGCTTTGTGTACAATTGCCGCATGACTTTTCGCGGTACGCAAGGAAACTCGTCCGCTGGCAAGCGTGGACGGACGCCCCCCCCAGAAGACACATTCGAAGAAGCTGCGTTTCTCAAAAACCTCGGCGAAAAACAAAAGCCCGTATCGATCAAACTGATGGATGGCCAGGTCGTGCGCGGCTGGATCGAGTACTACGACAAGAACATGGTGCGTCTCACACGCGACGGCGCGCCCAATCTGTTCATCTTCAAGCACGAAATTATGTACATCGCCGAAGACGGCGGCAAGCGCAAGTAAGCCGGATTCATGTCCTCCTCTCCTACTCAAGCTGAACGTTTCCTTCCCGCCATGTCGGCCATTGCGCGCGAGGCGGGCGCGCTGTTGATCAACTATTTCCATCAGGGATTGAAGATCGAATACAAGGGCGACGCCGATCTGGTCACTGCGGCCGATCGGGCTTCTGAGGCACTAATTCGCGAGCGCGTCGGTAAGCAGTTTCCTTCGCATGACGTGTTAGGCGAAGAGCAGGGGCTCAACGACCGCGGCGGCGAATATCGCTGGTATGTCGATCCGCTGGACGGAACCACCAACTTCGCCCACGGATATCCCGTCTTCGGCGTCTCGATGGCGCTGGAGCACCGCGGCGAGTCCGCCCGGCGCGTTGCGGGGGTGGTCTACGATCCTACGCGCGACGAATTATTTACTGCGGAGTTGGGCAAGGGCGCGCACCTCAACGGAAAGCCCATTCATGTATCCAGAGCGACGCAACTGAAGGAATGCCTGGTCGCCACGGGATTTCCCAGCCACAAGCGGCACAAGAATCCCAACATTTTTTTCTACCACCAGATCACGCTGCGGACCCATGGTGTACGTCGCGCCGGTTCTGCCGCCCTCGACTTGTGCAATGTGGCTTGTGGACGCTTCGACGGCTTCTGGGAGTTCAATCTCAATCCGTGGGATACCGCTGCCGGCGCACTGATCGTGGAAGAAGCCGGCGGCAAGGTCAGCCGGTTCGACGGTTCTGAATTTCTGCTCGATAGCCGCGAGACGTTAGCCTCGAACGGTCTGGTCCACGATGCTCTGGTGCGCGAGTTTCAGGAGATTTTCGCCGGCAGGGAACTGGATCCGCTGCCCGATCCGCGCGTCTACAAGCAGGAACACAAGTCATAGCCTCGCCCCGAAGAACAGGACGAAGAGCAGCGCGGGGGCGTATGTCTAATCCGTGCCCGCCGCAGCCGCATGAGACTTCTGCAGCAATCGCCGCGTCTGTGAGATGAGTTCCGCGACTTCGAAAGGTTTTACCAGGCAGGGAACATTATTTTCTTGCAGAAACGACCGGCCTTCATTGTGGTCGACTCCGGTCGCAAACGTAAACAGGACATGGCCGTCCATCGTGGGACAGTTCGTCTTCAGCCAGTTATAGGATTCTTTCGCGTTCCACTCGCCAGGCATCTTGCCATTCAATATCACTGCGTCGAACTGCTCTGACAACAAGCGCGTTTTCACGTCTTCGCTATTCTTCGCAGTGACCACCGCCGCGCCTGCCCCCGCCAGCACGTCTCGCTCGAATTCCAGGACTGCCTCTTCGGCTTCCACCAGCAAGACTCTTCCGCTGATCGCGGCTTCGTGCGGCCGCGGCGTCGCCTTCTGTGCTTCGGGTTGAGCTTGCTGCACCACCGCGGCGGGAATCTTCACTTCAATCACCGCGCCACCGTCAGGCCCATTGTTCGCCGTAATGTCGCCGCCGTGCTCCTTCACGATCCCGTAGCAGATGCTCAGTCCCAGCCCCGTTCCTTTGCCCACGCCCTTGGTCGTATAGAACGGATCGAAAATGCGTTTCGGATCTTTCAGGCCCGGCCCGTCATCGGCAAACTGTGTGCACACGTGCCCGTTCTGGCTGAAGATTTTCACCTTCACTTTGCCTTTGCGGCCAGTTTCGAGGATCGCATCCACCGCGTTGTTGATGATGTTCAGGAACACCTGCTCGATCTGATGCGGATCAGCCACCACCATTGCAGGATCGCTCGGCGCGTCGCGGTCGACCTGAATATTGTTGACCTTCAGATCGTAGTCGCGCAGCGCCAGCGTCTCGTCGAGCACCTTGCGGATGTCTACTTCCTCCCGCTGCGGTTTTCTCTGCCGCGCGAACGACAGCAGGTTCTGCACCACGCGATGCGTGCGCTGCGCCTGCTTGAACAGCTTGCTCACGTAATCCTGCGCGCGGCTGTTCAATCCCTCGGTCTCGAGCAGTTCTGCGTAACCGAGAATCGCAGTCAGCGGATTGTTCAGCTCATGCGCCACGCCGGCGATCAACTGTCCCACCGCCGACATTTTTTCGCTCTGCAGCAACTGCTCCTGCGTCTTGCGTAAATCCTCGTAGGCTCGGCAGGTTTCTTCGTAAAGCCGGACCTTCTCGATCGTCGTGGCCAGCTGCCGGCTGATCGCCACCAGCAGATTTTCATCGTTGCTCGAGAACTCGAATCCAATTTGGCTGCACAGTCCCATGATGCCGACCGGCGCGTCCTTGCCCCAGAACAGCACCCAGTTCCAAGAGCGCTCGGTATCGGCGCGCAGGAAATCGGCGGCGCTGGTCGGCAGGTGCGGCAGGTACTCCGCCGAAACCACCTCGGCGCGCGAGCGCATTACCAGGTCGCCAAATCCGTCAGGGAACGCAACCTCCGCCGGTTGCTTCTTGTCGCGGCTCCGCGGCCCCCACGCGGCGCGGCGCCGGTAAGTAGTATTGTCGGCGTCCGAGAGATAGACCGTGCCGCTCTCCGCGCCAAACAACGTGACCACCTGGCGCAGCGTGAGGTTCAAAATCTCGTCCAGATCGAACGATTGCGCTGCCACCACTGCCATCGCGTTCAGTGCGTTCAGTTCGCGGTTGCGCCGCCGCATCTCATCTTCGGCGCGGCGCTTCTCCGTCATGTCGAGCACAAATCCCTGATAACGCTCGATTGCCCCGGTAGAGCTGCGAGTCGCGAAGCTGCTCTCCACCGCCAGCATGATCGTGCCATCCTTACGCCGCAGGGTTACGTCGAAGTTCCGCACGTAGTTGTGCTTCTCGATCTCTGTCCGGAAGTTCTCCCGCTGTTTGGGGTCGACGCAGATTTCCGCATCGAGATTCAGCAGCATCAGCTCTTCCCGCGAGCTGTAGCCGAGCATATGCACCAGCGCGTCATTACAATCGATCAGCTTTCCATCCGGCGACGCGACGTAGACGCCCTCCTGCACCTGCTCGAAGAGCAGGCGGTATTTTTCTTCCGCCGAGTGCCGGTCGGTAATGTCGCGCACCACATGCAGAATGCCCTGCTGCGGGCTGCCTTGCTCGGCATACGACGACGTAGAGACCACGGAGAAGCCGCCAAAACAAGGATCCGCGCCTTCGCTGAATTCTTCATCTCCACCACGCGCGCAGTAAGGGCAACCAGTCCACTCGCCGTAGACGTGCGGCAACTCGGCCTCGCACGTGCTGCCGATCACATCCGCTGCCGCCTTGCCCAGGTGCTCCAGCAAAACCTGGTTCGCCTTGACGATGCGATAGTCGGAGTCGTGCGCGAGGATGATGTCGTGGATCGAATCGAACGTATTCACCCACTGCCGCTGCGAGCGCAGCACCTGCTCCAGCAGGCGGAAATTCTCCACCGCCATGGCTAGTTGCCGTCCGCAGGCTTGCAGAAAGTCGAGTTCTTCCTGCGTCCACTTCCGACTCGACGAGCCCCCGATCATCAGCAGTCCGACCGGCGACTTTTTCCCGATCACCGGAATGATGACCATCTGACGAATCTTTTCTCTGGTCAGGACCTCGACCGTTTCCGGCAGCCCGCTTTCGCACTTCGCGATATGGGGCTTAGCCTCTTCCAGCAGCTTTGAGACTCCTTCTGAAACCGGGCTGAATCCGGCATCACGCAGGAAGTCCTGCGAAAGCCCGACGGCGTGCGTGGCCACCAGCTGTCCGCTCTCCATCAGGCGGAACCACGCGGCCTTAACGTGCATGGTGCGCCGCAATTCTTCGATCGCCGACTGTACGACGGAGCCATATTGCTGTGCGCCGATGGTGCTGTTGGTGAGGGCTTGCACCGCCAGCAACCGGTGTGTGCGCGAGCGCGCTTCGCCGAAGGCGATCAACAGTATGCTTAGCCCCAATGCGATCTCTGCCGCCGCGAAAGCGGCTGTGGGCACGCGATCGGTAAATCCGGGCCAGGAAAGATGCAAGCAGGGAAGGCAAATCGCCAGCAGCCACGCCGCCGGATTCCAGCGTCCGCGGCGTGCTCTCAGCAGGGCGATAGAGGCGGCCAGCAGAATAATCCGGTAACCGATCTCAACCGCCATCCGCAGCGGCAGGGAATCCGGCCGCAGCAGAACCCGCGCTCCGGCAAAGCCGACCAGCACCGGCGTAATCACGGCCAGCGGCAGGATCAGGTCGCGCGTCCAGCAATACAGCAGAACCGAGCCGGCCAGCAAGCCCGCCGCCAGCACAAACGTGGCCTGCACCAGGACTTGGTCGAACGGCGCCGGAATCCGCGCCGCAAAAGCATGTTCAGCCAGCCGAGACGCCGTCAACGCCATCCAGCCCAGCACCCAGATTTTCAGGTAAAGTTCGCGGACCGCGCGCAGTGCCAGCAGCGACGCCCCCAGCAGCACCAACAGGGCGATTTCTGCAGCCGAAGGCCGTGCAACTCCCAGCCCCGCTACCGTGTTCCAGAGAGACACGCTCATCGATGCGGACGTAGAGATTCCCTCTGTTGAATACCATGCCCTCGCCCTTTCTCGATGGGCTTTCCGGACCTCGGTGATTACTTTCGGAATCTCGTAGAAACGTTACAATCGCCGATAGACTTCCGTGTACTGACATGCCAGACCGAATTCTTGTCGTCGACGACGAAGAACCGATCCGCGAAATCGTCGCGTCCATGTTGACCACGGCTGGATATTCCTGCAAACAGGCCGGTTCGGGCATGGAAGCTCTGGCTGTTCTGAACTCGGGCGAAGAATTCGAATTGATGCTCTCTGATCTGATGATGGCCGACCTCGACGGCATCGGCCTGCTCGAGCGCACCAAGGAAAAATATCCTGATATGCCGGTCGTGATGGTCACTGCCGTCCACGACATCTCCGTGGCACTCGCTGCAATTCGAAACGGCGCCTACGACTATCTGCTCAAGCCTTTCGAACGTGAGCAACTTCTTAACACCGTGAGCCGCGCCCTCGAGAACCGCCGCCTCAAGGTCGAGAACCGCATTTATCAGACGAACCTCGAATCTCTGGTCAAAGCGCGCACCGATCAGCTGCAACAGGCTTTGCGCGATCTCGAGCGCTCCTACGACATCACGCTGCAGGCTCTCGGCGACGCCCTCGATTTGAAAGACCGCGAAACCGAAGGCCACTCGCGCCGCGTCACTGCCTTCACCATGGCGATCGCGCGCGCCATGGGACTGCCTCCGGAAGACGTCGCCACCATCGCTCGCGGCGCATTCCTGCATGACATCGGCAAGATGGCTATTCCCGACAAGATTCTCAACAAGCCCGGCAAGCTCGATCCCGAAGAAACCGCCATCATGCGCGAGCACTGCTACAAGGGCTACCAGATCGTGAAGAAGATTCCGTTCCTCACCGACGCCTGCGAAATCATTTACTCGCACCAGGAACGCTTCGATGGCACCGGATATCCGCGCGGCCTGAAGGGCAAGGAAATTCCCCTCGGAGCGCGCATCTTCTCCGTCGCCGACACGCTTGACGCCATCACTTCTGACCGCCCGTATCGCGCCGCGCGTCCGCTCTCGGTGGCGCGAAAAGAAATTCAGGATTGGTCCGGCCGCCAGTTTGATCCTGAAGTCGTCGAAGTGTTTCAGCAGATGCCGGACGAAATTTTTGATGAGCTGAGGCGCGCCATTAGCGCGCAGAATGACCCGCTCGCCTATTCCGCAAGCGCAAGAGACTAGCCACTAGGGCGGCTGGAAACGATGTACCTGGGCCCTGGGTAATCGAAAGACGACAATCGAAAGACGGAAATCGAAAGGCAAAATGCTGTGAACCCGCTTAAACATCCGGAGAGCCCGATCAAACATCCGGAGAGGTGGATTGGCGGAACCTTGTGCCTGATCGCCTTGCTGGCCGTCTGCTCCGCCCTGCTTCCTCGCGGACTGGCACTGGCCGCGGTGAGCGACATTGTTGGTGCTCTGCTCATGGCTTCGGCGCTCGTCGCCTTTGCCTGGATGGGAATCGCCGCCAAAGGGCGCATGCGATGGTTCTGGATGCTGCAATCCGCCGGTTGGGCCTTATGGCTTGCCGACCAATTCGTGTGGATCGCCTTTGATCTGATCCTGCAGAAAAAGGTTCCGGCCATGTATCCCGCAGACGCGCTGCTGTTCCTTGCCGGCGCGCCCATGATTGCTGGCCTCCTGCTCCGCCCGCATCTGGAGCCTTCCGAGCGCGGCGCGCAACTCGGTATTCTCGACTTCCTGCTTTTGCTGTTGTGGTGGTTGTACCTGTACATTTCGTTCGTCGTTTGCTGGCAGTACATCTCTCCCAACGAGAATGCCTACAACCGCAACTTCGACATTCTCTCCGGCGCCGGAACCATTCTGCTCGCCGGCGTGCTCGCCGCCTTCTGGAATGAGAGTTCTGGCCGCTGGAGAACGTTTTACGGAATCTTCTGCGGCGCGGTCATCTTCAATGGAATCGCCTTCTACACTCTGAATCGCGCCATCGAACTCGACACCTACTACACCGGGAGCTGGTACGACATTCCGTACTCGAGCTCGTTCGCGGCATTTACCGTGGTCGCCATGTATGGGCAGGGCCTGACTCCTACGCCGGAAAAGAGCACCGGGGAGTCCTACAGCGCTTGGATGGCCAACCTCGCCATGATGGCGGTGCTCTCGCTGCCTATCATCGCGTTCTACGCGCTGCTTGACCCGAGCTTGCCCCGGCCGGCTTCGCGCTTCCGTGTGCTGGTCGCGCTGGCCACGATGTTCCTGATGGCGTTTCTGCTTTTCATCCAGCATTACCGGCTGAACCGCGAGCTGCGCCGCACCAACGATGTGCTTGAGGAGGCCTCGCTCACCGATCCTCTGACCGGATTGCGCAATCGCCGCTATTTTTCCGCAACCATCGAAGCCGACGTCGGCCAGTCTCTGCGCGCCCACGCCGACAATCGCGACTCGCACACCCGCGATCTCGTCTTCTACCTGATCGATGCCGATAATTTCAAAGAAGTCAACGACCGCTATGGCCATGACGTCGGCGACAAAGTGCTGATCGAGATGGCGCGGCGCCTGAGTTCTTCCATCCGCCACTCCGACGTGCTGGTCCGCTGGGGCGGGGAAGAGTTCCTCATCGTCTCGCGCTACACCGACCGCGGAGAAGCCGAACTGCTGGCGCAGCGCGTGCTCGCCGCCGTAGCCGACACGCCATTCGCGGTCGGCAAAAATGGCGAGACCATCTATCGCACCTGCTCCATGGGATGGGCCGCGTTCCCCTGGCTCCTCGAACATCCCAAGACGGTCGGTTACGAAGAAGTGCTCACCCTAGCCGATCGCGGCCTCAACAACGCCAAGCGATCGGGAAAAAACCGCGCTGTCGGCATCATCCCGGCGTCCGGCAAACTCCCGCCGACCACTGTCGAACGCCTGCACGCCAGCGATCTCAAAGTCGATCTCCTGGGCGTGCCGGGGCCAGTCTCCCGCTCCTGACTCTCTTCACCGAACAAGCCTCATTGCAACTTGTCATCCTGAACGAGGATCTTGCGCCGGCGTATGCCGGAGCACAACCGCAGTCGAAGGATCCCTGCAACTACCCGTCGCCATCGGGGTTGATATAGAGTGCCCACGTCTTCCCGTTCTTGTGAGACGTGGGACGGGAAGGGCACGAGTTCCACTCGTGCCGTTAAGTCGTTCCAAACATGTCCGAGCTTCAGCGCGTGAGGATGCTTAGCAGCCTCCTCAGCGACTTTTTCCGCGACCACACACGCTGCCGGTAAATTGGTAAGAGGGCAAGCCCCGTAGGGGCGATAAAGGAGTCATGACACAGACCGTCTGGGGACGCCACACAAAATCCCCCCGGCGGGCATCAATTTCCCCGATCCGCCCATCCAATCAGACGACCACCAAACCCCGGGAGATCCCCATGTCCTTTCTTCGTTGCGCAGCTGCACTTCTGTTTGTCACATCACTCGGCTTCGCGCAGGATTCAACCACGCCGCCCAACGTCCTGCCGCAAGGCACCGTGATCCTCATCCAGCTCACCGACCGTCTCGACACCCACAACATTAAAGCCGGAGACCATTTTCGCGCGCGGGTCGCCGAAGCCGTCGCTACTCCCAATGGCATGACTCTCGAAGAAGGCAAAAAAATTCACGGCCACGTCAGCGCCGTCGAACCCGGAATGCACACGCGCATTTTGCTCAGCTTCGACGAGATCGAAACCCCGCGCGGGTGGGTTCCGTTTTTCGCTACCGTGACCGGAGTCCCCGGAGAGCACGGCCTGCGCGAAGTCGGAGCTGAAGGCGAGATCGGCCGCAAGGGAATGACGAAAGAGGAAATCGCTGAAGCGGTAATCGTCGGTGCAGGCGAGGGCGCCGCCGAAGGCGCGCACACCGGCGGAAAAAAAGGAGCGGCAACCGGCGCCGGAGTCGGCGCCGCCAACAGCGCCTTCTCCGCTTATGAATCGGGGCATGACCTCATCCTCGACAAAGGCACTGCGCTCGAAGTCCGCACCGATCGGAATTTGGCGCTCTCGAGATAAGAAAGTGACAAGGTGGCAAAGTGACAAGGTTTCAAAGTGATTGAATTTTAGGAGCAGTATCGGAAGTATCGCGTTCACCCTATCGAAACTTTGAAACCTTGAAACTTTGAAACCTTGTCACTTTGTCACCTTGCCACTTTGAACACGGTGACCACGGTAACCCCGTGCCCCACACGGCTTAGCGCGCAACGCCCACCGCAAGTTTCCCCACCAAAAGCGTTCTCTCAAAGGGAATCAGTTTGGGAATTCACACTTCCCTGGCCGATAATCCCCTCGGAGGTACGCCATGAAAGTCGCACGCATCTTTCTGCCGTTCTTTTTCTTTGCCACAGTTCTGCTCGTTGCGCAGGACCATCCTTCCGTAGCTGCGCAAGCGAACACCGTCTACGTTGGCGCCGACGGAAAGTTCGAGGCCGCGCCGGATACGGCCGTAATGCAGTTCAACGTCTCCGCGCAGGATGAGACGGCACAGGCGGCGTTTCAGCGCACTTCGAAAAATGTCGAGCAGGTGCGCCAGGTGCTGCGCGCCAACGGGATCGAGCCTAAACAGGCCAACATCGGCGTGCTCTCTGTGCAAATGATGTACGACTACCGAAAGCCCGGCCAGAAAGTCGTCGGCTATCGCGTCACTACCGACGTGAGTCTGAAGCTCAAAGACTTTTCCAAGATCGGACCCATCACGCAGCAGCTCGCTGACGCCAACGTCAGCGAGAACCAGTCGCTGAATTACACCCTCGAAAACATGGACGAAGCCAAGAACCACGCGGTCGAAGACGCCTATCGCCGCGCCCGCAACTCCGCCGAAACGCTAGCCCGCGCCAGCGGACGCATCCTCGGTGAGCTCTCGTACGCCTCCCTCGACACCTACGAAAGCCCGCGCATTGTCATGCCCCGCATGGCCAGAGCCGCCGTCGCCGGCGCCGTGGCCGCTCCCGCCCCCACCGACGAATTCACTCCGCAGACGGTCACCGTGACCGCCCATGTGAACGCGCTGTTTCAGCTGAAGTGAGTTATTTGGTTCTGAAGCACTGTCATCCTGAGCGGAGCGCTTTTCGCGGAGCGAAGGACCTATGCAACTCGCCGGCAGCGGCAACTCTTTCGAGAACGCCACAGGGTCCTTCGGCGCAGATAAAAAAGCGCACCTCAGAATGACAGGAGGTGTGTTTACACCGCCGCAACGGCAGTTGCATCCCGCGGAGTTGCGACCAGCGGATCCACCGTCAACGTCAATCCCTCCACACGCCGAATCACGACCAACTGCCCGACCGGAAGATTCGTAGAAGCAATCGCATCCCACAACTCGCCGTGAACAAAAACTTTCCCCTGCGGTGACAGCGCCGTTTGCGCCACGCCGGTCTCGCCCACCATTCCTTGCATGCCTGTCACAACTTTATTGCGCCGCGCCCGCAACGCAATCGACATGAGAAACGCAGTAATGATCCCTAACGGAATGCTGACCGCCAGCGCGGTCGCCAGATGCACCCGCATCTCCGGAATCGGCGCATCGACCAGCAACAATCCGCCTAGCGTCAGCAGCGCGATGCCGCCCACAGTGAGCACGCCATGCGAAGCGAACTTAGCTTCCGCAGCAAACAGCGCAAACGCGCCCAGAATCAGTACGAGAGCTGCAAAGCGCGTCGGCAGCAGATTCAAGGCAAATGCGGCGACCAGAATAAATACGATGCCGACTGTCCCCGGCACCACCGCCCCAGGATGATTGAACTCCACATACAGCGCCAGCGCGCCGATGGCGAGCAGCAGGAATGCGATGTTTGGATCCATCAGGTAGGCGAGGATTTTTTCCTTCAGCGTCATGTTGAACGCCGAGACTGGCTGGCCCACCAGCTTCAGCGTGACCTCTTGCCCGTTGAAGCGCTTGAAGGATTTTCCGTCGAGTTGCCGGAACAGGTCGTCCTGGCTCGACGCGATGTATTCGATCAGGTGCTGCGACAGCGCTTCCTGCTCGGTGAACGATTTCGACTGCCGCACCGTGCTTTCCGCTACATCCACATTTCTTCCGCGCCGCGCAACCACCGAGCGCATCAGCGCCGCGGCGTCGTTTTCCATCTTCTCCTTCATCACATCGTCCATCTTCTCGCCGCCCAGAATGACAGGATGCGCCGCCCCAGTATTGGTACCCGGCGCCATGGCTGCGATGTCGGCCGACTCGAGAATAAAGAATCCCGCCGAGGCCGCGCGGCTCCCACTGGGCGTGACGTAGATGATCACAGGGACAGCTGAGGTCGTGATGTGCTCGATGATCTGTCGCGTCGAATCGACCAATCCGCCGGGAGTATTGATCTCGATCAATACCGCCTGATCGTTCCGGCGCCGCGCCTCGTCGATGGCGCGCGCAATGTATTCCTCGCTGATGGGCTGAATCGTGTCGTTCACGACAACCTTCAGAACCTCCGCTGAAGCTGCGGCAGAGCCCACCAAGAGCGCCGCCAGGCACGCCACCAGACACAACCCAACACAACTTTCGAAATGCCGAACTGAATTCAAAATGCGCATAAAGTAGCCGCCTAGCCGTGTGGTCCTCAGTGTCCTCTGTGGTGACAAGCCTTTGACTTTGCGCGCCGCAGAATGGACTGCGCGCGGGATTCTCCGCCCCCGCGAATCGGGCCACCTACCATTCTCGCTCTATTTCGCCGACCCGGCAGGTATTTCTTGGGATGCCTTCGTCTCCGCAGCATGAGAGTGCAATTCGCTCCAGCCCGGCAGATAAGTGCTGCCGGTGATCAGCCGCGCGCCGCGTTCATAGGTCACGTAAGACCAGGCCCACTGAATGAAAACCAGCAGCCGGTTGCGGAAGCCGATCAGAAAGAAAATATGAATGAACAGCCAAGAGAGCCACGCGATGAAACCGGAAATATGAATCTTTCCAAATTCAGCGATCGCCGCCGCCCGCCCGATCGTCGCCAGGCTGCCTTTGTCCCAGTAGTGAAATGCCCTGCGCGGTCGCCTTTTCTCGATCTCGTCGCGAATCAGCCTGCCGACAAAATGCCCTTCCTGGATTGCGGTGGGCGCGACGCCGGGAAGCAATTTTCCGTGCTCATCGTTCAGCGCCGCCAGATCGCCGATTACGAAAATTTCATCCCGCCCGGGCACACTCAAGTCCGGCCGCACCAGCACGCGTCCGGCGCGATCCACCGGAGCGCCCAGTTTCTTCCCCAGGCCAGAAGCAGCCACTCCCGCAGCCCAAAGAATCACCGTCGCGGGAATCCGCGCCTCGCCGAAATGCACCGCCCCGGGATCGATCTGGTTGACCATCGTCGAGGTGTGCACCTCGACACCCAGCCGCTCCAGTTGCTCCTGCGCGCTCTTCGAAAGATCGTCGGCGTAAGTCGGCAACACGCGCGGCCCGCCTTCGAGCAGGATGATGTGTGTCGTCGAAGGATCGATCGAGCGAAACTCATGCGCCAGCGCGTGCCGCGCAATTTCCGCCAGCATGCCGGCCAACTCGACTCCCGTTGGCCCGCCGCCCACGACCACAAAGTTCAATGGAGTGACGCTCTTGCCCGCGGCTGCCTGCCGCTCGGCCAACTCGAAGGTGAGCAGAACCCGACGCCGGATTTCGAGCGCATCTTCAATTGTCTTCAGCCCCGGCGCCAGCAGTTCCCAGTCGTCGCGCCCGAAATACGAGTGCCGCGCCCCGGCCGCGACGATCAGGTAGTCGTAAGCCACTTCGGCCTCGCTGGTGTGCACGATGCGCCGCTCCAGGTCGAAGCCGGTCACCTCGGACATGAGCACTTCAACATTTCTGTCGTGCCGAAAAATCGATCGGATCGGCGCCGCAATCTCTCCCGGCGAAAGCCCCGCCGTCGCCACCTGATAGAGCAGCGGCTGAAACGTGTGGAAATTCTTGCGGTCGATGATGGTGACCTGCACCGGCGCCTTGGCCAGCTCCTTCGCGGCGTTCAGTCCGCCAAAGCCCGCGCCTACGATGACCACTCGGGTTCGCGTTTCGCTCGTCATCTTGCCGTTCCCGTTCTCACTTTATAAGATTCAGGCTCTATAAGATTCAGCCTCTATCAGGCTCAACTTTTTAGATTCACCCCGATGGCAGACGATTCCAGAATCGGCGATGGTAGGAATACTCCGGCGTGGAGTGCATTCGCCATGCCCTCGGTCGCGGACCTGATCTTCCTCGCGCTGCTCGGAGTTCTGCTGTTCACGCCCCTGTCGTCCAAATTGCTGGGCGACGCTGGCATCGGCTGGCATGTTCGCACCGGACAGCAGATTCTCGCCACACACGCGATCCCGCACGCCGATTCGTTTTCTTCAAGCACGGCCGGAAAAAATTGGTACGCATGGGAATGGCCCTACGATGTCCTGGCCGGGCAACTTGAAACGTCATTGGGTCTGAATGGCGTCGTCTGGCTTACGGCTCTCGTGATCGCGGTCGTCTTTGCTTGGACGTTCCGCATCTTGATTCTGCGTAGCGTAACGGTCTTGCCCGCGCTGATTCTCACGCTATTGGCAATTTCTGCGTCGACCATTCACTTTCTCACCCGGCCGCACGTCTGGAGTTGGCTGTTCACGCTCGCTTTCTTCGGGATTCTTGAATCTTCCGAGCGCGGATGCGGCGAAGGTGGTCTCAGCCAAACAAAGAATAAGACCCTCTGGTTCCTGCCTCTGCTCATGCTGATCTGGGTCAACGTGCACGGCGGTTTTCTCGTCGGGATACTCCTGATCGCGATTTTCTGGCTGGGAGCGCTGTGGGACTGGTACGCGACGAAGGCCAATCGAATCGAAGACACGCTGCGCCGGATCGCCGTCACGCAACGCACAAGAAAGCTCACGCTGATCGGCCTGTTGTCATTCGCCGCGACTTTCCTCAATCCCTACGGATGGAAGCTGCATACGCACATTTACGCGTATCTCTCCAACCGCTTCCTCATGAATCACGTGGAAGAATTTCAGTCTCCCAACTTCCACCAGATCGCGCCGCGATGTTTCGCCGTGCTGCTGCTGCTCACGCTCGCCGCGCTGGCGTGGCGCGGGCGCTATCTGCGCGTGAGTGAAGGCTTGATCGTTCTGTTCGCTGCCTACGCCGGACTCTACGCAGCGCGAAATATTCCGGTCTCGTCGATTCTGCTGGTTGTCACCGTCGCGCCGCTGCTGTGTCACGGCTCAGCCGCGCGAAGTGAAATGAGTCCCGGCCTCCTCAGTCGAATGACTGCGGTCGAACGCCGCCAGCGTGGGCACTTGTGGTGTGTGGCTGCAGCTCTTGCCACACTCGCGATCTGCTTCAACTCCGGCCGTGTCAGCGCAACTCCGCTGATAGACGCACACTTCGATCAGAGACGAATGCCGGTCGAGGCCGTGAATTATCTCGAACAAAACGACACTGCGGGCCCGCTGCTCACTCCAGACTATTGGGGTGGCTACGTCATCTACCGCCTCTATCCGAAAACTCAGGTGATCGTCGACGACCGCCACGATCTCTACGGCGAAGAATTTCTGCGCGCGTACCTCACGTTTATTCACGCCGAGCGCGGCTGGCAGCAATTTCTCGTGCAGCATCGCGCGGGATCGATCGTCGTGCCTCGCGACTCCGCCATCGCCAGCGTGCTCAGTGAAAGCTCCGAGTGGAGAGCGGTCTACGCCGACGATGTGGCCATCGTCTTTCGTGCGCGCTAGCTCAAAAGCGGCTCCAGGCGCGGAGAGTCGCGTCCCATCGTGTTCCGAAATTGGTTCCTCTCAACGTGTTTCTCGTTGACACGCCAAAGGGCGCGGGATATGTTCGGCGTACTTTCTAAAGCTCCCAGATTCGGTGTACCCAAAGCAATCGCCCGGATGAACACTTCGAAACTCAAAATCGCTTCTCGAAAAACTGCTTTTGCGCTGCTTGACGCAGCGCTGGTGTTCGCTCTGGCGACGTGTTCAGGTTCGCACACCTCGAACTCACAACAACAACCGGAAGATCCGATTGGACCGAATCTCACGCAAATCAGCGCCGACCCCTACACCGCCGCTCCCGGTCAGCACTCGACTGAAGTCGAACCGCACATGCTCTCCAATGGCTCAACCATGGTGGCGGCGTTCCAGACCGGCCGCATCGCTCCCGGCGGCTCGACCAACATCGGATGGGCCACTTCGACCGATGGCGGCGTGACCTGGAGCCACGGTTTTCTTCCCGGACTCACAACCGGCGAGGGTAGCGGCCCTTTACGAGGCGGCCAGCGATCCTGAGGTGGCATACGACGCCAAGCACGGCATCTGGATGATTGCCTCGCTCCCCATCGCGAGCACGCTTACGCCCGCTGTTGTAATCAGCCGTTCGACCGACGGCCTGAACTGGCAGAGTCCTGTGAGCGTGGACCCGGATGTGAACAGCTCCGACAAGAACTGGATCGTTTGCGACGACTGGACGGGCAGTCCGTTTTATGGCAACTGCTACGTGCAATGGGACGATCCCTTGTCGGACGACGAAATCCGCATGAGCACTTCGAGCGACGGCGGCCTCACCTGGGGCCCGGCGCTGCCCACCGCAGATCTGGCTTCCGGAATCGGCGGCCAGCCGCTGGTGCAGCCCAACGGCACAGTTGTCGTCCCGATTCTCTCGTCGGGAATTGTGGCGCAATCGATGAGCACATTCAGTTCCAGCGACGGCGGGGCAACCTGGAGCGACCTCACTCCCATTTCCAATGTGCAGGCGCACACCGACGCAGGAGGAATCCGCAGCGGCCCATTGCCCTCGGCGGCAATCGACGGCGCGGGAAACATCTGGGTGGTGTGGGAGGACTGCCGCTTCCGTGCGAGTTGCCTGACGAATGATCTGGTCTACAGCACTTCGCCCGACGGCGTGACGTGGAGCGCGGTCACGCGCATCCCGATCGACGATACTTCGAGCAGCGTCGATCATTTTATCCCGGGCATCGGCATTGATCCCTCCACTTCGGGCGCGACTGCGCACATCGGCCTGCATTACTACTACTACTCGCAAAGCAACTGCACGCTCGCCACCTGTCAGCTGATCGTGGGATTTATTTCGTCGGCGAATGGAGGCACCACCTGGAGCGCTCCAGTCACAGTCGCGGGCCCGATGCAACTGGCCTGGCTTCCGAACTCGCAGAACGGATTGATGGTCGGCGACTACATCGCCACCGTTTTCACCAGCGGTGTGCCGCATGGCGTCTTCGCCGTAGCTTCGGCGAACTCCGGCTCAAGTTTTAACGAGGCGATGTACACCGGGCAGGGATTGACCATCAGCGCAGCTGGACAACAGTTCTCTTCAGCGAAAGACAGGCCTCTGCACAATCTCTCGGACAGGATCGAGCGCGAGCAGCCAGAAAGGGGAAGGATTCCTCCCCAGCGTAAACGCCGCCGCTCGCGCTGAACGGGTCGGCCACTTCGAAGACGCGCACCGACCCCGCTCTCACAAAACGCTCGCTCTAGTGAGCGTGCTTCTTCATGGCCATGATGGCAGTCACGACAGCGGATGAAGCATTTCCGAATTCGCTTTTCGATCCCAGAGTCATATCCTCCGTCGTCGACTTTCCGGAGTCGGCATGCTTGATTACCTCAGCCGCAGCTTTGTGAAAACGTGCATGCTCGGTCTTGAGCGTACCGTATTCGGGCATTTTGGAGAACTTGATCCCCTCGCCGTGAATCCACTGGCCGAGCGGACACTTACTATCAAGGCCCACCTCAGAAGCCTTCAGGCTGCCATCGTGCTTGGTGAGGTAGTCGGAGAGTTTATGTTTCCAGGCGCCATGCGCTGCGATTGCCTGATCGAAGTCCATCGTCATCACCTCGTTGCGGGAACGTTGTTGATCAAAACCAGCAACTGGGGTTTTATCGACAGGCTATTTTCGAAACTTTATTGCGGTGAAAAGGCGCGTGCAGGCAACTCGCACCGCAGATGCAGCGGGAACGGTGCAGAGGTCAGCAAGTCCCTGATACAGAGTCAGATAGCAGACCGGCTCGCTGTGGAAAATAGTATTGATAAGTCGCTTGGAATCAATAAGATAAAAACAGAAGTTAAATCGATTTAACTTGCCGATGGCGGGGTGAGCAGGTGCGGCTAACCACGAGGTCGGCCGCCTAGGAGATCGCCTAAGGGCTGCCTTAGAAAATCGTTCAGAATTCGTTTCCTGCGGCGAGCAGCTCCGCGATTTTGAAAAATTCTCTATCGTTCTGCTGACACAATCTACACACTCAAGCCAAGACCGGCTTGAGTGGGTCCGCATTTGTTGCATGGCCCGCTTCCATGGAGAAGCGGGCCTGTCGCTTGGTAGCCCTTCTAATTCTCGGCTCTTAGGAAGCCGTGATAGACCCCGTTAGCGTCGATGAAGTACCCGGTGATTGCTCCCAGGGAGTTGACCGTCATGGCGAACGTCCCTTGCCCTTTTCCCCAGCCTGCGTTCGGAGCGTTAAAAGTGGTGATCACGCCGAAGCGATCGCGCACGAAACCATGCGCAGCCCCGTTCGCGTCGAAGAAGTATCCGGTGATGGTTCCGCCCGCATTGATGGTTTGCGGCAGCGTGCCTTGGTCGGACTTGTGTCCCGCGCCGAGCACGTCGAAGTCTCTGAGATATCCGGTGGAAGTACGTACGAAGCCATGCCAAACGCCGCGTGCATCAGCATAGGTTCCTACGATTCTTCCCGCCGAGTTGATGCTGGTCGCCGAGGTACCCTGGAAGACGCCTTTGCCCGCGTCGGGAAGGTCGAAGTCTGTCATGGTCCCGTCAGAAGTGCGCAGATAGGCGTGAAAGGCGTTGGTCGCGTCAAAGTACCACCCTACGACCGTGCCGGAGGCGTTCATGCCTGAGACTGTAGCCGTGACCGTGCCTTGTCCGGCTGCGGTGCCCGCATCCGGGCAATCGAACTTGGTCAGACTGCCGTCGCGAGCGCGGAAGAAGCCGTGGCTCACGTTGCGGGAATCCACGTACCATCCCGTCGTCTCGCCTTTGCCATTGATGTTCGCCGCGAAGGTACCCTGATTCGCCCTCTTGCCTGCGACGAAAACATCAAATGTGCTGAAGTTGCCATCCGGGAAACGGAGGAAGCTGTGATACACGCCGCCCGCGTCCGCGTAGACGCCGGTGATCACCTGCGCAGCGTTCATGCCCCACGCCATCGTGCCTTGGTTGGCAGCTCTGCCCGCGCCGGGTACGTTGAATTTTGTTATGGTTCCATCGGGCGCGCGCAGGAAGCCGCGATACGCGCCGTTCGCGTTCAGGTAGTTCCCCATGATGGTGTTATCCGCATTGATGAGGTAGGCCTGCGTGCCTTGGCCGGCGAGCGTGCCCGCCCAGGGAACGTCAAACACGGTGATGTTGGGGCCATACGGTGCCGGCACTTGCGCCATGGCAGCCGAAAGCAGGAATGAAATAGAGAGGATCGACAGTAGCATGCTGATGCGTCTCATGTGGCCTCCAAGGAGATGGTGCTGCTCTGCGAAATGAAATGGTGTTGCACCGCTCAGTTCGAAAGAGGTTGAGGGGCCCGCTCGTCTCGGAGGGAGATGCGTCCCGCGATGGGATTTGCTCGACGGGGAGGCGAGAGAATTACGTCGCTATTGTCTGCGCAAGGATGTGCACTGTCAGTGATGGCGGTCACGCCTGAAGCCCGTTCGAGTACTGCTCACGCTATTAGCGTGGTGTCTTCCATGCCTTTTTCATGCCTGCTGGTCATAAGCATTTCAACGCAGAGGAGTGTCCGGGAGTGCGGCAGAGAACGTCTGGGACGTTGCGCGGGAACTAGAAGCGGTCGTTGGTGTCGATTCCGAAGCCGAGGATCGCCGTGACCTCAACCGGCTGATCTCCGCGAAGTGCGGGCTGGAATTTCCAGGAGCGAAGTGCAGCCATGATCTTCGCCGTCATATCGGCAGAGCCAGCTTCGAGGACGCGAATGTTCCTGAGATTGCCGGAAGCATCCAGACTGCAGATGAGCACCATGCGCCCACGCGGCATGGGCGCAGGAAGATCGGTGCGCAGCGGCTGTGGCGGAGCCAGCGGGGCCGCATTGCGCGCGGCGGCGGTCTGCTCGGCGTATTCCATGACCACGGAGTTGGCGGGATAGATCGTGTGCTTCTCGCCGCGCAGCAGGTTCTTGTACGGTTCGAAGGCGCCGCCGGAACTGGCTGTGGCCACAATATCGACGTCGAAGTTTCCGCGCTTCTTGATCGAAGTGCGCTTGTTGGAGTTTGGATCGTTGCTGGGACCGGAATCCGATCCGAAGCTCTCCAGAGTCACGACCGAACTTCCTCCGCTGACTGAAACTCCGGGCACGGGAGGCACGCCGCCGGGGGCGTTCCCGGCGCCTCCAGGGCCGGACGCCATGGAGATTCCTCCGCGCGCATTCGGGTCGGAACCACGGCCGGGGCCGGATTTGCCTGCGCCTGCGCCTTCTCCGCTTATGCCGCTGCCCGGACCGTTGCCGTGTCCAATTCCGTTGCCGCCGCCCGCGCCACCGAGTCCGGGACGGTCGCCGCCGGTGGGTGACATTGCGAGCGCGCCACCATTCTCGTTCGTGGGCAGTCCAACTTTCGAACCAGGCTGGGCGGAGATCACTGCGCCGGCGTCAGTGCCGCTGCCGCCGGCCGCCGGCGGCGCAACATTGGAGCCGACATTCATGGGTGCACCGAGGCCATTGCCCTTGCGCCCCATTCCTGAGCCGGTGTCGCCGCTGCCTCCGCCGACCGAGGGTGGGGGCGGCGAAACGTTGCTGGCCAGCAGAGTTCCGCCAGGAGCGCCATTAGCGCCGCCGTTGTTGCCATTGCCATTCATCGAACCGGAGAGCGATGGAGGCGGCGCGACCACGCTGGGCGGTCCGAGCGTGGAAGCGCTCGTCCCATTGGCGGGGCGTGTGCCGGTGCCTCCGCTGACTCCTGCGGTCGAAGGAGGAGCGATCACATTCGATCCGAGATTTGCGCCTGCGCCGTTGCGGTTGCCCGCGGGATTGCCGGCTGCCGCGTTGCCCCCAAGAGACGCAGGAGGAGCTATCACATTGGGATTGAGCGAGGTGCCAGTGCCGCCGCGAGTTGTGCCGCCGCCTGCGCTCACATCTTTGGGCGGCGGCACTACTTCGGACGCGCCGAAAATTTTTCCGATCAGGCTGCTCATGAACGAACCGCTGCCGGCCTGGGTGGGCGGCGGAGGAATCACCGACTGCGAGGGATCGGGCACGCTGCCGTTGGAAAGACGGCGCAGATCATGACTGGCGTCGGCGGAAGGCGGCGGCGCGATGATGGCGGGCGCGGGCAGAGTCAATTTCGGATTTCCCAGCGAAGTGCGCTCGGGAGCGGACACCGGCGGTTGCACCACGACCGCGTTGGCCATCTGCACCGGCGAACTGGAAAGCTGGCGTGTGACGGCGCCGGGTGCGGGAGGAATCACGCTGGGAGAGACGTTGGGAGCGTTGCGGCCGCGGTCATGCTCCAGGTTGGGAGCGGGAGCAACGATGTTCGCGCTGAGAGCGGGAGCGTTGCGCGAGCGGTCGCGGGCAACATTCTGCGCCGGGGCGATCACGGCGGGCGCCAGAAGGGGCGCCACCAGCGTAGTCTCGCGGGCGACGGTAGGCGCGGGCTGAATCAGCGTGGCGCTGAGATTGGGCGCGGTCGCCGTGCGATCGCGCGACACCGACGGCGGCGGAGAAATTGCAGCATCGAGCGAGACGCCGTTGCGGGTGTAGTCATGCGTCAGATTCTTCGCGGGCTCGACGACATTGTTCTGCAGGCGCGGAGCCGAGCGGGAAGAACGCATTCCTTCGGAAGGCGGCGGGCCGGGATCGGGACGAATGGCGAGCAGATTCGCAACCGCGTCGCGCGAAGAGGGGAGTTTGAGATTAGGAGCGTCAACCACGCGCGGAACGAGCGAGCCGCCGCGCGCGATCTTGATGGTCTGTGTGCGATGGTGCGACTCGTCGCCACCAGCGCGGCCGCTGCGTCCGGATTGCGCGCCGCCCAGATCCTCGGTGCGGGGAAGTTCGTCTCCGGAGTAATAAATCACGTCATGCGCGTGAGGACGCGGCGCGACGTAGGGCTGGAGTTCCTCGATCTTCTGATGGATCGCGATGAGGGCAAGGATGAGAAATGCCTCAATCACATAAGAGGGAAGTATGATCCGCAGAGGAACCAGGCCGAAGGGCGATTCCCCGGCAAGTCGGCGCTCCGAGCGCGCGAAAGCCGGACGAATGCAGGAGAAGAATTCCTCCCAGCGCGAGCTCCACTCCACCAGCAGCCGAGGCGGAGAGAGGCGCTGCACGGGGCGTTCGAGTTGGAGAGTCGGACTCACGAGGTGGGTACTTTACCACTCTTTATGTTGATCGTTGCAGTCGCGATTTTTTGCGTGGCGGACTCGGCAATCGTTATTTCGATTCTATCGCCAATTGCAGTTCTGGTCTCGGATGCGGTGCGACTCGGTAGTTCCAGCACGGAAGCGGCGCTGAGCCGAACTGGTGCAAAACGCCACGGCCGCAGATCGCGCTCGATGTGGACAACCGTCATGGAACGATCGAGATAGACGACATCGATGGCGAACCCCATCCCCAGAGTATGAACGCCGCGGCAGGGAACAATCCAGAGCCCGTGACCGTTACGGAAGTCACCCACGGAGACGCCGAGCAGCCCGCGCAAGCGGGTCCAGTGCGAGTCGGCGACGGCCAGAGCGGTGGCGAGGTAAGCCTGACGCGTGCGATTAAAAGCCTGCCCCTGCGGTGAAAAAAATGCCATGAACGCAAATGCTCCGAGAGCACAGCGGGAAGTTTCGTTCGTGCCTACCGACCGCCGGAAACGGGGCCCAATTGCCGGATCAGCTCGATAACAGCCGGGCCGATCGTGACAAAGATGATTGAAGGCAGAACAAATACCACCAGCGGGGGAACCATCTTAATCGTAGTTTTTGCAGCTTGCTCTTCGGCGCGTTGCCTGCGTTCCGTGCGGAGGGAGTCGGAATGCACGCGGAGGGCTTGGGCGACGCTGGTGCCGAAGCGATCTGTCTGAATCAGTGTACCAACAAGAGAGCGGATATCGTCAACACCGGTGCGATCGACGAGATTGCGCAACGCCTCGGCGCGCGGTTTGCCGGCGCGCATCTCGAGGTTGACCAGGCGGAATTCGTCGCTCAGATCGGGGTGGGCGTGGTGCAGGTCAGCGCCCACGCGCTGCAGCGCCTGATCGAGCGCGAGTCCGGCTTCCACGCAGATGACCGTTAGGTCGAGGGCATCGGGCAGGCCCAGGCGGATGCGTTGCTGGCGGTCGCGAATCATGCGCTTCAGGATGAAGCGGGGAAGAAAGAATCCGAGGCCGGCGATTCCAATGAGGAGAAACGGATTCTGGAAGCCCTGGAACGCAGCGACGGCGAGGAAGCCGAGGGCGGCGGCGAGAACGCGCGCGCCGAAATAATAATTGACGTGGCTGGCATCGCGGAATCCGGCCTGGATAAGCCAGGCGCGGGTGCGGGAGACGTCGGAGGGAGAAAGCGGGATGGCCTTGCTGAGGGGATCGAGGGCCTGCTCGATGCGCTCGCGAATGGCCGGCTTGTTTTCGACGGGCTGCTGCTGGCCGCCGAGCGCGCGAAGACGCGCTCCCAGCATGGAGCTGGGCGTGATCACCGCCGCGCCGAAAGAAAATACGACCAGCATGACGGTCACGAAAACGATGATGGCGACGATCAGGGGCAGCATGGTTTATTTTCCGCAGGGGCTAAAGCCCCGCTTTTATTTCCGCTTAACGCGGCGCTAAAGCGCCGCTCTTCCACCTTTACACCTGGATCTTAATGATCTTGCGAATTACGAAATATCCGACTGTCTGTAATGTGATACCGGCGACCAGCAGCGTGTGTCCGATCGGATCGGAGAACAACGGCTTGATGAAGCCGGGGTTGAGCAACAGCATGACCGTGACGATGATGGGCGGCATGCCCATCAACAAAGCCATGGTGAGACGTCCTTGCGCGGTGTAGACGCGCACCTGGCGCTGGATCTTGAAGCGCTCGCGAATCACATAAGAAAGATTATCGAGAATTTCGGCGAGGTTGCCACCGGTCTCGCGCTGCAGCATGACTGCGGTGACGAAGAATTTCACGTCGACGATCGGTACGCGGTCGGTAAGGTTCATGAGCGCGTCGCGAACCGGCATGCCGAATTTCTGCTCTTCGTAGAGTTGGCGGAACTCGCTGGCCACCGGATCGGCGACTTCGTTGGTGATCATTTCCAGCGCCGTGGTGAAGGCGTGGCCGGCGCGAACCGCGCGGGCGAGCGTGTCGATCGCTTCGGGGAAGAGCTCTTCGAAGCGCTCGAAGCGCTTGCCGCGCTTGAAGGACGCGTAGGAGTAGGGAAGCAGCAGACCGACGAGCAAAGCGATCCAGGCGAGTTGGGCCTGCTTGCTCAGGAAATAAACTACGATGCACGCCCCCAGGCCGCACAGGGCGGACACCCCGAGGAAATTGCCGGCGCGCATCTGCATGCCGGCCTGGGCGAGCGTCTTCTGAATGGCGGAGACGCGCTCGGAACGGCGCAGGAAATTGTCGAGGACGGGAATCTCGCTCAGCTGCTCGTCGCGCAGAAGAGCGAGTTCCTCCTCCGGATTGCGCTCGGGAGCCTTGCGCTCGTTGGCCAGACGCTCTTTGATGAGGCGCGCTTGCGCGTTGCGCTGATCGAAGAGCGAGAAGCCGATGAAGATTACGACGGCCACGACCACGAAGATGACGAAGGCGATGATGATCGGTGACATGGCTAGACCTCCATCCTCGTTTCAAACAGCGCCGGGCGCAAGCGGGCGCCGGCGGAGGCCAGACGGTCGGCGAAATGCGGGCGCAGGCCGGTGGCGCGGAACGCGCCGCGGACCTTGCCGCTGTCGTCGATGCCGGTACGATCGAACGAAAAAATATCCTGCATGGTGATGGACTGGTCGCCATCCATGCCGATGATTTCGGAGATAGTGATGACCTTGCGTGTACCGTCAGAGAGGCGCGCGATCTGAATGACCGCGTGAATGGCGGAGGCGATCTGATGGCGTACGGCGCGCTCCGGGATATTGAGGTTGGCCATGGAGACCATGTTCTCCACGCGAGAGAGAGCATCGCGCGGGGAGTTGGCGTGGACGGTGGTGAGCGAACCCTCGTGGCCAGTGTTCATGGCCTGAAGCATGTCGAAGGCCTCCTCGCCGCGCACCTCGCCCACCACAATGCGGTCGGGGCGCATACGCAAACTGTTGATGACGAGTTCGCGCTGGCGCACGGCGCCCTTGCCTTCAATGTTGGGCGGGCGCGTCTCCAGGCGGACGATGTGTTCCTGCTTGAGCTGCAGTTCGGCGGCGTCTTCGATGGTGACGATGCGGTCGGAGTTGGGTATGTAGCCGGAGAGCACGTTGAGCAGCGTGGTTTTGCCGGCGCCGGTACCGCCGGAAACCAGAATGTTCAGGCGGCCTTTCACCATCGCCGAGAGCAACTCGAGCATGGACTCGGTGAGAGTCTGGTTCTCGATCATCTGGCGGGCGGTGACGGGCTCGCGGCCAAAGCGGCGGATGGAGACGCAAGGTCCGTCGATGGCCAGCGGAGGAATGATGGCGTTGACGCGCGATCCGTCGGTGAGGCGGGCGTCGACCATTGGCGAGGACTCATCGACGCGTCGACCGACACGCGAAACGATGCGCTCGATGATCTGCATCAAGTGCGAATTGTCTTTGAAGGACAGGCCGGTCAGTTCGAGCTTGCCGGCCCGCTCAATGTAGACGCGGTCGTAGCGGTTGACCAGGATGTCGGAGATGGTGGGATCTTTGAGCAACTGCTCAAGCGGGCCCAGGCCGAAAATTTCGTCGAGAATTTCGCGCGAGAGGCGCTCGCGCTCGGCGAAGCTGAGAGGGACGACTTCGCTGTTGACCGCATTGCGGATGACGACGAGGACTTCGTCGCGGGCGGAGTCGCCGGAGCTCTTGCCGAGTTTCTCCAGATCGAGGCGGTCGAGGATCTTGCGGTGCAGGTCAGCTTTTACCTGCTGGTAGTCGGTCCGCTCGAAGGATTGGAGGTTCGGCATGGGCCCCTGTGGCGCGGCTGAAGCCGCGCCCTTTGAAAATAATCAGCTGACGCGGCGCTAAAGCGCCGCTCTTCCACAACGCTGCGCTTCCATAATTCTAAACCGACTTGAACAAACTCCATGCGGCGCGTTTTACGTCGACGTCGTTGCGTGTGAGTTCCTGCGCCAGGCCCGCGAAGCAGCGCGCGATTTCGGTGTTGCGCTGTTCCATGAGCGGCGTACCGCGGTCAATTGCGCCGGAGACCGCGAAATACTGATTGGGCACGCGCCACAATAATTTCGATCCGACGGCGGCTTCGGCGTCGGCCTCACTGAAGCCGGGGACTTTGCGGAAGCGATTGAGCACGAGGCGCACACGCTCGCGGCTGCCGGTTTCGCCCAGGTATTGCTGCACGCGGGCGGCGCTCCACAGCGAAGCCACATCGGGGCAGGCGACGAGCAAAACTGTTTCTGAAAGATTCGCAATCAGGCGGCTAGCGGCGTCGAAGCGCGATGAGGCGTCGACGACGACGTAACGATAATGCGTGACCAGCATGTCGAACAGGCGCACAAACTCGGCGGTGGAAGGATCGACGACCGCGGGCACGTTGGTTCCAGCGAGAAGCTGCAAACCGCCGCTGTGACGGGTCATAAAGCTTTCGAGCAGGGAAGCATCCATGCGATGCAGGTTGCGGGTCGCATCGGCCACGTTGAAGGCGGGCTTCAGATTCATGTGCAGCGCGGCATGGCCGAGCGGAGCAAGATCGATCAGAGCGGTCTGGCCGTGGGCTCCCTGAAGCGCGAGCGCGAGGTTGACGGCAACCGTGGTAGCGCCGTTTCCGCCCTTGGCGTTGATGACAGAAAACACTTTGCCCCGCGGGCCTTCCTGGCGCACACGCCGCTGCGCAGCGGTGAGGCGCACGAAGGCTTCGATGAGATCGGTGGTGTTGGTGGGGCGCTCGATGAATTCGCGGGCCCCGGCGCGCATGGCGTTGACGATGATCTGCGGCTGGTTAAGAACGCCTATGGCGAAGATCGCCGTGTCGGGTATCTCCTGATGAAGAAGTTCGATGGCGCGCAGGGCGAGCTGCGAGTTGTCGGCGGGAATGTCGACAATGGTGACATCCGGAGAGGCGGCCTTGACGCGGCGCGTTACCGGGTCGGAGGCAGCGACGGGAAAGCTGGCGCAAGTGTGAACCGTGCGGGCGACGGTGGTGCCATCGACCAGTACCTGGAGGACAGCGCGCTGCTCATTATCTGTGGCTACGATGACGACTGAAAGCTCGGGCATACCCTAGGTTCGAATCCAATCTTCCAAACGGATTATTTTGACTTACTTGCCCTTGTCAAACTTTGCCGGATCCATAAACGGCTTGGGATCTTTCGGCAAAACCGGCGGTTCCGTGTTGGGTGAAACGCGTTTCACGGTGCACAGAACCATAAGTTCAGTATTGCTCTTCTGCGCGCTCTTGCTGCGGAAGAAGTTGCCCAGAATCGGGATATCGCCGAGCCCAGGAATCTTGTTGTAGACGTCGGTGATGCGGTTGTCCATCAGGCCGGCGATGACGAAGCTCTGGCCGTCCTGCAATTCGAATTCGGTTTCGGCTTTGCGCGTGCTCAGAGCGGGCACGGTGAAGCCGGAGAGCGACAGGGCGTTGGCGAAGTCGAGCGTGCTGACTTCGGGGGCAACGGTCAAATGAATATTGCCATTCGGCATGATGACTGGAGTGAACTGCAGGCGGACACCAAATTCCTTGAATGAAATTGTAACCGCAGTAAACCCATTGCCCGGCTGCACGATGGGAAAAGGGAACTGGCCGCCGGCGAGAAAGCTGGCTTGCTTGCCGTTGACGGCGATGAGGTTGGGTTCGGCGAGAATCTGGAGCAGGTTTCTCGTCTGGAGCGCCTCAACCACTGCGCCGAAATTAATGTCGGGACGGAAGAGGAAGAGATTCAGAACGTTGCTGATGGTCTGCGTGCCGGAATTGGTGGTGGCCGTCCCGTTCAGGGAAGTGGTCTGCGTGGTTTGGACATTGACTGGGCCAAAGCCGCCGTATTGCCCGGTACCGATGGTGCCGATGGTGTTGCCGCCACCATTGGAAAAGAAGTTGACGCCCAATTGCGAGATGGCGCTGCGGTCGACTTCGGCGAACTTCACTTGCAGCAAAACTTCCTGGGCTCCGACCGGGCCGAAAGTAAGAACGTTAACGACCTTGGGCGAGTAGGCGCTGGCGAGTTCACCAGCGCGCTTGGCGACATCTTCGGTGGAGACGTGTCCAGAGAGAACGATGGCCGCGCGGGAAGGCGTGACCGTGATCTGCTCGTCGGGGAAGACGCGGCGTTCTTCATCCGAGCAGGCGCTGACATCGACGTCGACGCGGAGATCGAAGCTGCGGGAGCGCTCCAGTTCGTCCCAGATAAGAAGCGAAACTTCGCCCGGCGCCTTGCCATGAACGAGAAGCTGCGTAGGCGTGACAACCTGAACGGTGGCAATGGCGGCGTCCGTGACGGAAACGCGGCGAAGCTTTTCGGTGGTGTTGATGAGCAGCGACTTGCCGACCATGACTCGCAAGGGAGCCGAACCCTGCTGCTGTTGCCCGGTTTGGGGCGGAAGGTTCGCGGTGGGCGTGCCGGTAGGCGGACCCTGGGCCTGCGGCGAAGCATCGGGTTGCTGCTGAATTTCTGAAAATGCAGGAAAGACTACGGCCAAGACGATGACGCCAAGCCACGATCTACGAACGATCATTTTTCCGCTTCCTCTCCCACTGAGGAACTGAATTTCTTCTGTTGCGATGAGCAGGGCCCCGTTCTGTTTACACCTAAGATCGACTTCTGCGACCGACTACTGACGGTTGAATGCAGCGAACGATTACTTGGAATCACAATTCTCTTCCGAACAGTTGACCGAGGTTCGTTTGTCACCCTGGTAGACCTCGACGCTTACGCCGGGATTCTGCACAATCGGAGCCGTGGCTGTGGCTGGTTTCTGGACCGTATGGTGTACGACGGGCTTGGCCACGGGAGCTTCCACCGCGCCGCCTCCTTTGAACAGGCCTCGTGAGTTGGAAACCGCAACCTCATCCTGCTTGGTGTCGAGCGGGTTGCGCAAGGCGAGCTGGATGTGGCCTTGGGCGCTGGCTAAGGTGAGGCGCTGAGCATCATCGGGCGAAACCAGCAAGGTGATGACGGCGGTGTTCTGCGCCTCGCCGGTCGAGCTGCGCTCCAGGGTATGGCCGGATGCGAGCACGGCGACATTCTGCAGGACTGTCGTGGTCTGCTGCTCGCCGGAGGCGCCGGGTGTTCCAGTCAAGAGCACGTCGACGCGCGTGCCGGGAGTGACGAATCCGGCGACGGAGACGACTTCGTTCACACGCACGGAGACGGCGCGCATTCCGGGGGGAATGAGCGCGGGTAGGCCGGAGCCGGCATTTTCGCCGGCCAGCTTTGTAGGAAGAATGAAGTCGCCCTTGGTGATGGGCAGGATGACTCCATGATCGAGCACGTCGCTCTTCTTGCGGGGTGCGTTGGCCGGCAAATCGCTGGCGGGAATGCGAATGATCCGGATATCGTGCTCACCGACTTTGGCGCCGACCTGCAAGTCATTGGCGGCGACGATGACTTCGACGGTGTTTTCGGTGTTCCCTCCGGTCTTGGCTTGCAGGCTCTTAAAGGCATAGACGGCGACGATGAAGCCAACGGCCAACGCCAGGACGCCGATCATCAATAAACGCGTGCGGTTCATGCTGCTCCCTTAGAAGCTGGAAATCCCTGGGCCCTGATGCGCCTGCCTTCGGGCTGGCGCTATTGGATGGAACTGGCCACTGAGGAGAACACGGTGTTGGCATTGGAACCGATCAGACGGATCGTTCCCACGACGATGACGAGAATGACCGCCAGCATGACGGCGTACTCGGCGATGTCTTGTCCTTCTTCTCCGCTCCATAGCTTGCGTACAAGCTTCATAGCGTTCCTCATTTCTGTGAAGGTTTGAGATCGGGCGGCAGGCTCGTAAAGGCTGAGATCGGTGCTCCGGCCGATCGTCCCCGAGACCCGGCTTGCTTCGGTCCGCGAAAAGCTCCGCCCACTCGACAGCGTTATCATAACCTGCAATATGTCGAAAAGGTCGTAATTTCTTGCATACGTTAAGCAAAAAAGGGGTTACTCCAGTTTGGACACCGAATTGGTAGGCCAGGGCGACTCGCTCGCGTTTTGTTGCGAGATGAAACTGGCGGTTGTTTTTGGCGCCGCTGCGAGGGTTAGGGCGGTGTTCGATTGGGTGTTCGGCTTATGGAGCGCAGCAGGCTCGCCAGCACCAGTAGAACAGCGAGAGGGAATACGGGGCTGGGATAAAGCGGAAGTTGCCAGAAACGGAGCAAAGTGATTGCAGGGTAATGGATTGCTGCAACGGCGAGGATCAGGCATGCGAGCCAGGGCCAAGCCAGAAGCGCACTGGCGCAGAGGAGAGTGAGCCTGCCTGCTGTTGATTTCCACAACGATTCGCGATAGCGGATGAGAGCGAGGATGCCGGGAAGCAGAAGCAGTTGGCCGTGGGGCGCGAGAGTCGGAGTGATGAGGACGTTGGCAGCTAGCAGAAGACTGGTTGCGACCAGGAAGTTGGGAGAGTTGGAAGGTTGGGAGCGGTCGTGCCAGCAAAAGGCGAGCATCGCGGCCATTAGGCAGGCCGATGCTGGTGCGCCAAAGGCGGGGGTAAACCAGACATCGAGCAGGGAA
Source organism: Candidatus Solibacter sp. (assembly GCA_035501655.1). Classification (GTDB taxonomy): domain Bacteria; phylum Acidobacteriota; class Terriglobia; order Terriglobales; family Acidobacteriaceae; genus Sulfotelmatobacter. The sequence goes on along the minus strand of DATJVU010000029.1, from coordinate 12,675 downwards.
TGTCCGTAGGCGTACTGGCGGTAGGCATGGGCGATGCGGAGGAATTCCGGGAACCAGCCGGGCAAGAGCCATTGGCTGAATGCTGCCAGACCGAGCGCGGTGAGCACGAAGCTGGCAGCAAGAGTCTTGCGGCGGCCCCAGTCGGCGAGAGTCCAGATGGCGAGCCATGGAACCAGCGCCACCATAAATTGAGGTTTGAAGGTAGAAATGGCAAACAGGAAGCCAGCCCAGCCGAGGCGTCCGGCTGAGAGTAGAAAAATGGCGATCGAGATAAAGGCGGCTGCAATCAGGCTCGGGTTTTGAAGTTTGAATGCTTGCAGCGCGGGGAAAGAACCCAGGGCGAAGATGGCGATTGTGATCCAAAGCAGGAGCGACGATCGGAACTTGAGCAGATGCAACCACGCGGCGAGACTGGCTAGGGTACCCGCGAGACCGACGGCGAAGAATATTTTCTGCACGGTCGGAAAGGACAAGTGAATGGTGGGCCAGAGAAGCAGCACGACGTAGATGGGATAGGCGAACCCGCCGCCGATGCCAGCGGGATCGTCCGGCGTGCCCGGAGACATCGGGGCTCCGTAAATGACAGTTTGAATTTCGTGGGAGACTTCCGCCGAGTAGGGATCGCGGTGGTGAAGCAGCAACTCGTGCGCTCCCCACCAGCGCGCGTACAGATCGGAGAAGCCGGACGGCTGGCCGTGGCTCCAGATCACTTCGACGTAGAAAAACATGCTGCCTGCGGCGATCACGCTAAGCATCAGCCAGAAGACAGATTTCGAAATGTCGGAAATTTTCATGTCGCGAGTGCAGCCGGGTTTTGTCTGGTATCGTGGGCGCCGCGATCTCCTCGAAGCGAGAGTCCGTGTCCTCCACTGATTGCGATGGCGAGAACTGCGACGAGAATTCCGGCGAGGAAGTCGACGGCGTAGTGCATCTCGAGCATCAGAATCGCAATGATGAGCACAATGTCATACGCGGCCAGAAAAAGAACAGCGCGTCGCCAGGGGCGCAGGTACCAGAGAACGATGAGCGGCTGCACGATGTGCATGCAAGGAAAGCCGATGAAATAGTCGGCGGAGATGCGGGAGACCGGCTCATGATGCCAGAGGGCTAGCGCGTGACGGATGAGATTTTTTTGAATGTTGTAGGACTGAAGGGACGCGGGGAAGCGGGCGAAATGATCGGGGCACAGATAGTAGGGGCCCTGCGCCGGCCAGAGATAAAAGAGTGTGAGGGCGAAATAGTAAGAGAGCAGGATCGTGCCCACGAACTGGAGCGAACGGGCGCGGCCTTCGAGCAGCGCGAGCAGAATGATGGTGGCGCCGATCTGGGGAAACATGCCGAAATAAATGAACTCCATGGCGTGGAAGAAAGATGGTGGAAGGCGTTCGACGGCCCAGTGGGTGAGGTCCGAAACAGTATGCCCGTGCAGGAGCCAGCGATCAATCGCCGCCATGGCGGGATCGTATGCGAAGTTGTAGCGCGTGGTAACGATGGCGTAGTTGTAGGCGAGGACCATCAGAAATCCGAAAAAGAGGTATGCGGCGGGAGGGAGGATGTCTTTGGCAGCCGCGCCGAGACGGTGAAGTTTGCCGCGATCGACTAACTCGAGGAGCGCGAGCGTGTCGACGGTGAGGACGACGGCTCGGGCTGGGCTCGTGGCGAAGATCAGAATTACAAGAAAAATCAGTGCAGCAACGATGCGAAACGGTTGCTTGCGGTAGCGTTCACGCCAGGGGCGAAGAACGTTGGACATTCCGATCGCTGCGAGGAGCACGGCAACGAAGATCGATTGCGCGGCCAGGATGATCCAGTAAGCGACGCCGAGTGTGAGCCAGTCGAAACGGCAGGGAAGATGGACGGCACGCAACGCAGGGTAGAGAGAAAGTGCGAGCGCGAGGCTGACCCAGTGAGGAAGAGCGCGCCGGCTCAAGAATGTGGATGGGGAGTTCAGGCGCGCGCCTCACTTGAGCTGGAGTTGCGTTCGGCATTTGGGTTTTGTGACAACAGCACTACGACGAGCATGGGCAAATAAAGGAAGATGACGGCGATGTGGCCGACCTGCGTGAAACTTTGCGGGGCGTGATACCAGCGCCAGAGGCCGGCTCCCCAGCTGAGGAAGACGGTCCACACGATCTGGCGGCGGGTGCGGGAAATTAGCCAGAGAATGAATGCGTCATAAAACCAGCGCTGCGGCATGATCGACGATAAAAATAAAAAGATTGCGTCTCGATTGCGGTAGCGCAGCAGAGCGAGCGCGAGCAGCGGTCCGGGAAGAACGAAGAGAGGCACGAAACGCTGATAGCTTGCCGCATACCGCAGCCACGTCACGGGCCAGTTGGGAACCAGGATAAGGCTTGCTATTCCCACGACTGCGCAGGCTACGAAACCGCGAAACGTGAGGCGCGTGAGGAAGACGGGCAGCCCGATTTGCGGCTTCGCCATCGTGACCGGCAAAAGCAAAGGGAAAAACGCACCGGCCATGATCAGCGGAATCCATTGCGCGGTGAGGATTCCGGCCCAGTAGGGATAGGCGAAAAAAATCAGCAGGCCCGTGTAGCTTTCGCGGGTGAGGCCGAAGGCGAGGAGCGCCGAGCTGATTCCCCAGAAAATTCCGGCGGCGAGTTCGGGCTGCATGCGCACAAAGGGCAGACCGAACAGCGCGGCTGGTACAGGATAAAGTTGATACGGCGTATCGTAGGGGTTTTGCCTGGCGAGAAGACGCTGCGCGAGGCGGATGGCCCAGCGAAAATCGGCGGCGTCCTGATGAAAGTGCGTCATCAGGAACCAGCAGAATGCGCCGCTCGCCAAGCCGATTGCGGCCGAGACTGCGATGCGCGCTCGCATGCGTGGGATCGTGATTTCACAGTTGTAACATGAAGCGGATATTGGAGAGATTCTGGGCGAGATTCATCTTGAGAATCAGAGGCATGCGGTGGGGGAGATCCCTCCGCCCGCTGGAGAAAGCGCGGGCGTTCGGGATGACGCCGCAACATGGATTGCCGCGACGTAGATTGCCGCGACGTAGATTGTCGCAACTGGACTTCTGCCAACAGAGAGAATACGCATTCTGCGCAAGAAACTCTTCATCCTCGTGATTTCGGCACTTGCTTCGGCGAGCACTTGGTTCTATGTGAACCGGATCGTGCGGCCGGAGCAGGTGGCGCGGGCCGCGGCGCATGGATCGCCGCGGGGGAACTTGTCGGATTTGTATCCGCGGTGGCTGGGGGCGCGGGAGTTATTGCTGCGCGGACGGAATCCATATAGCGAAGGGATTACGCGGGAGATTCAGCGCGGGTATTACGGGCGGGAGTTGGATGCGGCGCGGGCGCGTGATCCGAGGTCGGACGAACCGAAGGATCAGCAGGGATTTGCTTATCCGGTGTATGTGGTGTTTTTGCTGGCGCCGACGATTGGATTGCCGTTTGAAGTTGTCCAGATTGGCTTTCGCTGGCTGCTGATTGCGATTGCGGCAGGCAGCGTGTTGTTGTGGCTGCGCGTGTTGCACTGGCGCGTGGGGTCGATCGGCGCATTGAGTCTGATGATTTTGCTCGCCGGCTGGCTGGCGATGGTGCAGGGGATCAAGCTGCAGCAGTTGACACTGCTGGTGGCGGGATTTCTGGCGGTGTGCGCGGCGCTGTTAGATGCGGGCTGGATGTTTTCCGCGGGAATCGTGCTGGCATTCGCAACGATCAAGCCTCAGTTGGCGTGGCCGATTGTGGCGTGGTTGCTGGTGTGGGCTTTGTTTGGTTGGCGCGCCCGATGGCGACTGCTGGTGGGATTTGGCGCGACGATGATTCTGCTGTTGGGGGGCGCCGAGCTGATTTTGCAGGGCTGGTTGCGGATGTTCCTCGCCGCGATCGGGCAATATCACCAGTACACACAGAATCAGTCAGTACTGGTTTTTCTTTTTGGGGCGATTGTCGGACGCTTACTCGAATTTCTGTGCGTCATGGCGTGTGCCGCGTGCGTCTGGCGAGTGCGACGAGAAGCGGCATCGAGCGTCGCTTTTGCCGAATCGCTGGCATTGGTGCTGGCGTTGACGGCGCTAGTGGTTCCGATGTTCGCGCCTTATAACCAGGTGCTGCTCGTGCCTGCGATTTTGGTCTGGTTGAAAGAGAGCGCTGCGTCCGAAGCTGAGCTGCGACTGCCCGCGCTTAGAGTGCTTGGCTTTGTCACTGCGGCGTTTTTACTTTGGCCGTGGATCGCGACCTTGGGATTAACCGCGGCTTACCCCTGGCTGACACCGGTTTGGCGGGCCAAGATTTATCTGCTTCCTTTTTATTCGAACTTCCATGTGCCAATTTTTGTCTATGGATTAAGTCTTCTAAATACCTGGCTGAACCACTCTGAAGGCTTGCGAGAGCCCGCAATGGCAGAGTAGTCTTGTCGAGTTAAGGTTGCGGACGGCGGCAGCTTTTGCCGGGGGAAGCAGGCCGAGCGGTGATTTTCCATCCCCAGTTTTTCCACACATGACGCTGAATACCATCAGCCACCACAGCTCTGGCTCGGGAGTGTTTCCCGCGCTCGTGTTCGTGCAGGGCAGCGAGCAAAAAAACATCATCCTGAACCGGACGCCGTTCAATGTGGGGCGCAAGGTGGACAAGGATCTGGTGATTGCCGATCCGCGCGTCTCGCGCGATCATGCGCAGATCATGCAGGAGGGCCACGACTTTTTCCTGGTCGATCTGGGCAGCAAGCATGGCACGTTTGTGAACGGGGAGCGCATCCAGCGGCAGAAGCTGGAACGCGGCGACCGGCTGGAGTTTGGGGCGAGGGATTCGGCGTACATCTTATTCAATCCGGCGCATGCGACTTCGAATACGGCGCGCGAATTCCTGAGCCAGATATCTGGAATTCAGATCAAGCAAGAGGCGACCGATCTTGAGAAGCTGACGCTGTTTCTCGAAGCAGCGCGCAAGCTGAATACGGCGGGCGTACTGGATGAAATTCTGATGACCATGCTCGACGTGACGCTGCAGTTGACGCGAGCCGAGCGCGGTTACGTTTTTCTGAAAGACGACGAAGGTAAGTTGCGGCTGGCGGCGGGGCGCAATTCGAAGAAAGAGCCGCTGCTCGACGACAAGACGATTTCGCACTCGATCCTGGAAGAGTCGATGCGGTCGAATTCAGAATTTTTGCTGACCGATACGAGCCAGTCGCTCGATCTGGCCGGGCGGCAGAGCATTGTGGCGTACGATCTGCGGACGGTGGTGTGCATTCCGCTGCGCAAGATGCAGGTGCAGCAGACGCGCGATGCCACGCCGAATCCGGGGGCGCGCGCGTCGGAGGCCATGGGCGTGCTGTATGTGGATTCGCGCTTTGCCTCGCGCGACATTAGCGGCGTTGGCCAGGATATTTTGCATGCGATCGCGACAGAAGCAGCGTCGCTCATTGAAAATGCCCGGCTGGTGCAGGCCGAGGAAGAAGCGAGGCGCTACCAGCAGGAGTTGAGCATTGCAGCCAGCATTCAGCAACGGCTGATGCAGGTGAAAATTCCCGAGGTGCCGTTTGCGCGGCTGCGGGGAAAAAATCTGTCCTGTAAAGAAATTGGCGGCGATTTTTTCGATGCGGTGAATACTAAAGAAGGCTTGGCGGTGGTGCTGGCCGACGTGAGCGGCAAGGGAGTTTCGGCGGCGCTGTTGGCTTCCACGCTGCAGGGCATGATCTATTCGCACCTCAGCGCGGGCATGCCGCTGCTTGAAGTGGTAACGGCGGTGAACCGCTTTTTTACCGAGAAACTGGTCGGCGAAAAATACGCGACCGTGCTGATCGCACGGTTGCGGCGAGATGGCGAACTGGAATACGTGAACTGCGGCCATGTGCCTCCTTTGCTGGTGTGTGGCAAGGAAGTGATGCGGCCTCCGCACGGGAATGTCCCGGTGGGATTGCTGGCCGATGCGACGTTTGAGAGTGCGACCTGCCAGATGAAATCTGGCGATCGATTTATTCTGGTCACCGATGGCGTGACCGAAGCGGAAAATCCCAAGGGCGATTTTTTCGAAGACTCGCGCCTGGAAGTGGCGGCGGTGAATGCGCCCACGCTGGAAGGAATTTTCTCGGCGGTTTCGGAGTTCTGTGCGGGCAATCCGCTTAGCGACGACTGCACGGTTGTTGAGTTGTGTTATACGAACGCGGGAGAGTGAGTGTGGCTTTCTGAGATCCGCAATTTTTTTGTCGTCCTCCGTGAAGGCGGGGAGCGCGAACGAAATGCGCTCCCTGTTTTGCATCGAACGAAACTACAGGTATTCCGCTAGGAATCTTCGCGGCGCCAGATCGCGAGCCCCTGCGAGCCGAGGCTTAACATTCCCAGCGAGGCTTGGCGATCTGAGTCCTGCGACTGCACGGGTGGGGCTATTGGTTCCAGCGACGCCTGAGGAGCGTCAGAGGTTACGCCAGCGTGGATGGCTTTGTTCGCGATCGTTTCGTAGGCATAGCCAGTCAGAACGGCCGAGATCGTGCTATTGGCCGCAATGGTCACCGTGACCCTGGCCCAGCCGTAGTGGAATTGGTTTCCGATCTTGAATTTGAAACCCAGATAGCGATTCTTTACTCCGGCTCCCTCCGCTGCCCACGGGCCATAGAAGGTTTGTTCGTGAAACGAAGCCGTTGAGATGGCGTGCCGTCCACCCATCACAACCCGTTCTCCCGTTCCGCCGAAATGTTGACCGGGGCCGATGGGCGCGCCGAACGGTAGGTCCAGGGCACCTGACGCGGTGGTCCGCACAAGGTTCCCAGCGTTGGCCTGGCTGCTTGACGAAAGGCATTGATGAGAGGCACGCCGGTATCCGGCATGGCAGACCAACAAATACGAAAAAACTTCTACTGAGGCTCCGGCGACCCACTTGGTGAGGTTGTAGTCGACGAAGCCGTCGTGATTAAGATCGATCGCGACAGAAGGCGAAATGGCGGTGTTTGTCTGGGTGACCACGACCTTTGCATCGGCGGGAGTCGTGCTGAGAATGCCTACGCCGGCGGCCGCGGCCGCGGCCGCGGCAGCGTACATCCAGAGATTCTTTTCTAATTTCGGATTAACCACCTTTTGCGTCCCAGTTTCACCGGTCGAGGGGATTCGCATGGGCTCATCCTTTAGGTAAGCAAAGATTCGGGCGAATGCCAGTCTTGCATCGTGATAGTGAGCCGTCAATACGGTAGAAAGACTCAGAGATGGAGTTCCAGGCTCGGCTGTCGGGTACGCTGCATTAGGACTGCAGAAAAAACGGGGAGCACATTGCGGATTGTGTTCCCTGTTTTGCGTCGAACGAAATTGCGGCGGATCCGACTACGAGTCTTCGCGGCGCCAGATGGAGAGGCCGGTGCAGCCCAGGCTCAACATCCCCAAGGAGGCTTCACGATTTGAATCCTTTTGCTGCATGGATGGAGTCAAAGCAGGCTCCAGGGCAGCAGCGGTGCCGGTGGTTATGCCGGCGCGGATCGCCTTGCCGGGAATGGTTTCGTAGGCGTAGCCGGTCAACACAGCCGCGAGGCCGCTTTCCGTCGAGTAAGTAACGGTGACGCGAGCCCAGCCGTAATGGAACTGGCTGCCAATCTTGAACTTGAATCCGAGATAGCGATTGCTGGCGCCTTCTCCGTTATTCGCCCATGGCCCGAACCAATATTGTTTCTGACCCGAGGCCGTGTCGAAGAAGTACCGCTCGGCCATCAGGACCGCCTTGCCCGCGCCACCAAACTTATTTCCGGGGCCGATGTTTGCGCCGAACGGGAGGTCCGCGGCGCCGGAGAAATTCGACGACACCTCTCGCACCAGATTGCCAGCGTTAGGATCGTTGGTGGATGAGATGCACTGATGGGAAAGGTTCAGCAGTTCGTCGTGACACACAAGCACGTAGGAGGCTACGGCTGACCCGTTGGTGGCGCCCCATTTTGTCAGGTTGAAGTCGATGATGCCGTCGTGATTGAAATCGAGAGCCACGGTCGGTTTGATCACTGTGTTTGCCTTCGTGACCACGACTTTGGCTTCGGCAGGATTGCAGACAAGAAGGCCGATGCCGGCGGCGCCTGCCGCTGCGGCATACACCCAGAGCTTGCTTTCCAGCTTTGAGTTGAGCGCGCTCTGGCTACGAGCCTTGGGGCGAGAAGAGGGAAGCTGCATGGATTCATCCTCTGAGGGGAGAAGATTGGGGGGATTTAGTTTGGCATCGGCGGGGGGTGACGTCAATGAGGAAAGAGGACTCTAGAGACGGAATTCCCTCTGGGGATGGCGTCGTGCTTCGAACAACGGCATCCCCGCCTGTCGCGTAAAGCACGAGAGGTTAACACCGGGCTGTCGTGTAGCGGTAGGGATTCTTCGACTTGTGCTCGCTATCGCTCGCCCGGCGCTCAGAATGACGACGTTCGTTACTGACATTGATGTTGTTCGGAAAATTGGTATCATTCCGCGCAAACGGCAGCGCAAATCGCGCAATCACAAATCTGGAGGTCCTCATGATGAACCGCCGCAGTTTCATTGTTGCCACAGGAATGACCGCGCTGGCGTCCACGCGAGTGTTTGGCGCGAACGATACGCTTCGCATTGGAGTGATTGGGGCGGGGCATCGGTTGCGCGGATTGCTGGACGCCGCCGACGCGGCGGGTGCTTATCAGATCGTTGCGGTAAGCGATGTTTATGTGCCGAATCGCGACTTGATTGTGCAGCGGTCAAATGGAATGGCTACGGCGCATCTCGATTATCGCGAAGTGCTGGCGAAAGATATTGATGCGGTGATCATCGCGTCGCCCGATCACTGGCACGTGCCGATGGCGGTCGATGCATTGAAGGCCGGCAAGGATGTGTATCTGGAGAAGCCGGTTACTCACACGATTGAAGAGGGCGCGACGCTGACCAAGGCGGTGCGGTCGGGCAAGCAGATTCTGCAGTGCGGCATGCAGCAGCGCAGCTGGACGCATTTTCGCGACGCCGTGGATCTGATTCAAGGCGGGAGCATCGGGCGTGTGGTGCAGGTGCGGACGTACTGGTGGCAGAACTATCACCGCAACGGGCCGCCGAAGCCGGTGGAGCAGCAGTCGCTCGACTGGAAGCAGTGGCTGGGTCCGGCGCCGGAGCAGGCGTTTGCCGACGACAAGTTTTATTACTGGCGCTGGTACTGGAATTTTGGCGGAGGCGCGATGACCGATTTATTCACGCACTGGATCGACGTCGTGCACTGGGCGATGAAAGCGGATCAGCCGAAGCAGGCAGTGATGATTGGCGACAAGCATATTTTCGAACAGTGGGATTGTCCGGACACGATTCAGGCGGCGTTTCGCTATCCGGGATTCGATGTGGTGTATGAGGGGATGATGAATTCGTCGATCGATGGCGGCGGCCTGGAGTTTCGCGGGACGGAAGGGACGCTGAAGATCGATCGCGACGGATTTGCAGTGTATCGCGAGCATTTGGATGAGGGAAAGAATCCGGTGCTTTCGGCGCGGAGTTTTCGCGATGGGACGATCACGCATATGGAAAACTTTTTCGAGTGTGTGAAGTCGCGGAAGGAACCGAATGCTCCGGTGGAGACTGGCGTGGCAGCAGCGCGGGCTGGGCAGATTGGGAACCTGGCTCATCAACATGGCGGGTTGTATGCGTGGGCTAAGGGGTGATCGTTCAAAACAGTTCGATCATCGCCGCGTGTCCGGGTGTAGACGCCAGCCGCGAATCCCGAGTAATCAAGGTTGCGCCAAATGTTTCCGCAAGTACGACATAAGCAGCATCGTAAGCAGAGAGATTGTGTCGAAGGCGCCAGATCTGCGGTAAGAAAATCAGGTGCGGGTGCCGGATGATCCGGAGTCTGGGCAGGTCATGCATAGCAGCATCTGCTCTCTGATCGGAGATTTTTCCTTCGCGCGCCAGACGCCTTAGGACCTGGGTCACTTCAAGGTCTAGAATGTGAGGCGCATGCAACAGTTCATGGCGAGCAGTCAGTCGTTTCTCGATCAGTTGACCCGCTGAGTTCTGTAGCAGCCAGTCCACAGTCGCCGAGGCATCAAGAACGATCAATGCGACTCACGCTCTTCCCGCACCATGCGGGCGGTGTCGATCGGAATAGAGACCGATTCTCGCTGATGAAGTATCTCCAGCATTTCCGCCATTGTGGGGCGCTCAGCAATTTCCTTAATCTCCGATATGAGGTAATCCGAGAGCGACATGCCGAGCGTCGCGGCTCGTGCTTTGATCTTGCGGTGGAGCACGTCAGGAACGTTCCGAAGCTGAATCATCTTCGACATGTTTATAGCATATTTGCATGTGCTACACATGTCAATGCCCAGTTAGGCTTCAATCGTGACCGTGAAGTCCGTGCCTTCCCAGCGATTTTCTGTGGGCCAGTAGAACGTGAAGGCGGCCTGGCTTTTCGCGGGGAGAGAGGCTGTTGGCAAATCCAGGACGTGAATGCCTAATCCCGTATCGCGGGTGTTGGTGTCGTGCGAGGTGGCCCAGTTGTCTGTGCTCCAGTGCACGAGTGCAGGCTGCAGCAGCACGATGCGCAGCGTTTTGTTGCGCGGGATGCTGCGGGTCTTGTTGTTGAAGCGCCATCCGAAAATCTGGCGGACGTGCTTGTCGACCAGATAGCGCTTCACGGTTTGCGGCGGCTGGTCGAAGACTTTGCCGTCGCGAATCGAGCGGCGCAGCTTTACATACTCGGAGTGAGCCCAGACCAGCGGGCAGGCGGAACCGGTGGGCTTGCCGCGAAAGAGTTCAAGCGCGGGGATGTCGGCGCCGTCCCAGACTTGCTCGGGCAGCAGGCGTCCGTGGCCTGACGTGGAATTTTCCAGAACGGTGAGCAGGGACTCGGCCTGGTCGCGATGTCCGGCGGCTAGCGCGTAATGAGCGCGCTCTCCGGCGAGTAGAGGCCAGGCGCGGCCAACGCCGGTGCCGTCGAAGGCGGAGCCGTCTTTGTGCTCGCCATAGCCGTCGCCGTTGTAGCGGTACCAACACGGGCCCTGGGGCAGTTCGACTGACAGGAGCGCGTCGATGGCGCGCAGAGTATTCAGAATGCGCGGATCATCGGGCGCGCGCAGGCCGAAGCGCACGAGCGCAAGAGCATCCGGGCTAATGATGTGATAGGCGCGGTCGCCATCCTGGCCGCCGTCTTGTCCGGGCGGCTTATTCTTGATGGGAACAAAGCCTTGCGTAGGCGAGGCGGCGCCATCGGTGTCGGGTGGAGAAATGCGGACGTAATAGCCCTCGATGCCGAGTTGCTGAGCGAGATCGCTGCCGCTGGCGTAGACCCAGCGTTCGATGTTGTCGTTCCAGGCATCGGCGGTATCGCGCATAGTCTGGGCCTGGTCGGAGTGGCTGGTCAGATCGGCGATCTCGGCGGCGGCCAGCAGCGCGGAAATTTCCGCGGCGAGAGTGAAGGGAGAATACCCGGCGTCTTCTTCCCAGCGATCCTGTTGCGTGACCGGCCCGTTGCGAAGAATGAAGCTGACCGCGTTGCGCACCATAGGCCACCAGCGCTCGAGTTTGCCGAGAGATGGTGGAGCTTCGCGGCGAATGAGATCGAGCAGAAGGATGGGGAAGGCAGTTTCGTCCATCTGGATGCCGCTCCAGTAGGAGCGGCCGTCGAGCCAGAGATTCTGCGCCCAGTTTCCGGCGGCTTCCTGGGTGACTTCGAGATAGCGGAGGACGCGGATAGCGTCATTGACGGCGCCGGCTGCCAGCAGTGCGCCGGCATTTTCGACGAGATCGCGCGGCCAGACGAGGTGATAGCCGCCCAGGTCTTCGTCGCCCTTGTTAAATCCCCACGGAATGGAAAGGCTGGCGATAATGCCGCCGAGAAAGTCTTTCGACTCGTGAATGCGAAGCACGCAGGTGGAGGCGCGGTACAGATCGTTCTCGCGGAGAGGATCGTCGAGCTTGAGCAATTTCTCCTGCCAGGCGCGCCACTGCGAAACGTAGTGCTGGCGCACTTCGGCATAGTCTTCGAACAAGGTGGAACGGGCGTGCTGTCCGGCTTCGGTCCATATGCCACCGAACCCGAGCGCGAGGACGAATTCGCCGTTGCAGGCGGCCAGATCGATTTCTCCGGTGCAGGCGATGTTGCCGTTTTCGGCTCGCGAGTATTCCCACTGCATCTGGAAATGCTGCGAGAGATCCTGCCAGCCGTCAGAAGAACCGACGTATCCGACCGACATTTTTTTCCAGGGCGCCGAGGACGCGAGGGCGAGCGTGACGCCGCTATGTTCGGCGAAAAACATGGGGACGCCTTTGTAGTCGCCGGTCCAGCCGGTGTTGCCGTATCCGGCGTTGGCGAGGTGGGGCGAGAGCAGGGCGTAGAGGTGATAGTCAGTGAGTTTGCCCTGCAGGGGTTCAAAGCGAACTTTCTGCAGTACAACATTGCGATAGGGATCGGTGAAAACTTCTTTGTGGATGCGATAGCGGCCGCTGTGGCAAGAGTTGGTGAGTTCGTAGGCGGGGATGCCGGGCTCGAAGGGGCGATTCTCGAAGGCGCAGTGGCGCTTTTCTTCAGAGAAAAAATCGATGCCGTCGGTGACGATGAATCCGAGATCGCGCGTGCAGGCCTGATCGACGCGTGGGAAGTAGACCTCGTTCAGAATGCCGTGGCTGATCGTGAACCAGACTTTGCTGTGCTGATTCAGGGCGGTTCCGGCGCCGGACTTGGCGCTGGAAGTCCATCGCGGCGCAATGCCAGGCCAGCCCGGAGCGTAGCGGCTTGCAGA
>DATJVU010000028.1:0-198185 GCA_035501655.1 Candidatus Solibacter sp. | reverse complement strand
GGGCGAAGGAAGTGATCGAGAGGATGATTTCTTCCTGAGCTTTTGGAGAGATTCCGTTTTGCGTCATGCCAGCGCGGAGCTTGGCTTCGATTTCTTTCATGCGGGCTTGGGAACGTTTGAATCCCATGGCGCGGCGGAGGTCTTCGGCTTCGCCTCCGGTGAAGTTGGCGGCGACCATGGCGATGCGCAGGAGTTGCTCCTGAAAGAGCGGGACGCCCAGTGTGCGATGCAAGATCGGTTCGAGCGATGGGTGCGCGTAGGTGACTTCTTCTTTTCCCTGGCGACGCTGCAGAAATGGATTGACCATCTGGCCGACGATGGGGCCAGGTCGGATGATCGCGACTTGTACAACTACATCGTAAAAGCGCATGGGGCGCAGGCGTGGCAGACATGACATTTGCGCACGGCTTTCGACCTGGAACATTCCTATCGTGTCGGCTTGCTGCAGCGTGGAGTAGACCTGCTTGTCGTCTTGCGGGAGATGCGCGAGATCTACCTCCTCGTGATAATGCCCGCGGATGAGTTCGATGGAATCTTTCAAAACAGCCATCATGCCGAGGCCGAGCAGGTCGACCTTGATGATGCCCATGTCGGCGCAGTCTTCTTTGTCCCACTGGACAACGACGCGGCCGGGCATACTTGCGGGTTCGAGGGGGACAACGGAATCGAGTTGTCCCTGGCAGATGACCATGCCGCCGGAGTGTTGGCCGAGATGGCGCGGCATGTTCTGCACGGCGAGGCAGAGTTCGTAATATTTGCGCAGGCGAGGATGAGAGAGGTCGAGACCGGCGTCGCGGAAGCGGCGGTCGAGCGCATCGTTTTCGTCGCGAAATTCCCAAGTGGCGACGGCGGCGGAAATTTTCTCGAGCGTTTCGGCGTCGAAGCCGAGCGCCTTGCCCATTTCGCGCGCGGCCATGCGATTGCGGTAGGTGATAACGTTGGCGGTCATGGCGGCGCCGCGCTCGCCATATTTTTTGTAGAGATACTGGATTACTTTCTCGCGCTCGTCGCCGGAAGGCAGATCGAGATCAATGTCGGGCCACTCACCGCGCTCTTCGGAGAGAAAACGCTCAAAGAGAAGTTCCATGCTGACGGCGTCAACAGCAGTGATGCCGAGCGAATAACAGACGGCGCTGTTGGCGGCCGATCCGCGGCCCTGCACAAGTACGTTCTGCTCGCGGCAGAAGCGGATGAGATCCCAGACGATGAGGAAATAGCCGGCGAGCTTGAGTTTTTCGATGAGCTTTAATTCTTTTTCAATCTGCAGGCGCGCGCGGGCTTGCAGGTCATGCGATTTGCGGCCATAGCGTTCGTGGAAACCTTCCCAGGCACGCGAGTGCAGAAAAGAATTCATGCTTTCGCCTTCGGGCACGGGATAGCGCGGAAATTCATAGCCGAGATCGTTGAGCGTGAATTCGAGGCGGTTGGAAAGTTCGAGCGTGTTGGCGATCGCTTCGGGCAAGTCGGCGAAAAGCTGCTGCATCTCCTGCGGAGAGCGAAGATAGCGTTCGGAATTTTCTGCGAGCAGGCGTCCGGCAGTGGAGAGCGTGCGGTGATGGCGGATGGTGGTGAAAGCGTCGCAGAGTTCGCGGCCTTTTGGTGTGGTGTAGCAGACTCCATTGGTTGCAAGCAGAGGAAGATGGAAGTGGCGGGCGAGATCGATGGCGGCACGGTTGCGGAATTCTTCTTCGCGTTGGAAATGGCGCTGCAGTTCGACATAGACATTGTTGGGGCCGAAGATGCCGACGAGTTGATCGATTTGTTTTTGAGACTCGTCAACGCCGCCCTGGTGGAATGCCGTGGCCAGCGGGCCTTCTGAGCCGCCGGTCAGGCAGATGAGGCCTTCGGCGTGCTCTTCAAGTTCCTGCAATGTGATGGCGCCCTCGCTTTTTTTGGCGCGCAGCTTCATTTTGGTGATCAGGCGGCAGAGGTTTTGATAGCCGGCGCGGGAACGGACTAACAGCGGCAAGCGGAATTCACCATGGAGACACGGAGAAGCGGAGGATTTTTGATTGTTGACTTTTGATTGTTGATTTTTCTCTGTGCCTCCGTGGCTCCGTGGTGAGTTGATTGCCGTCGTCACCTCCGCGCCGATCTGGGCTTTGATTTTGGCTTTTTTGGCGGCAAGGTGAAAGCGCGGTGCGCCGTACACGCCGTCGGTATCAAGCAGCGCCATGGCAGGCTGATTGAAATGTGCGCAGGCGGCAATCAGTTCCTCGGGCAGGGAAGCGCCTTCGAGAAAGCTGAATGCCGAGCGGGCGTGAAGTTCGACATACATCAGTGGTCAGTGGTCGGTGGCCAGTGGCCAGTAAAATCCACCACAGAGACACGGAGGCACAGAGAAAACAAAAGTAGGATTTCCTCTGTGTCTCTGTGCCTCTGTGGTGAAAAAAGCTTTAGTCATACGTTCCTTCGACGAACCACCCTCCGCCCAGCAGATCGTGTACCAGGCGGTAGAGAGCGATTGCGCCATTTTTCGCGGCGTCACTTTGCAGGGCGATGTCCCATTCGTCGCGGGACCAGGCATCGCGCTCCCACCAGTCGCCGGAAAAGCGCCAGGGGCCGGCCTTCCAGAGCACGCGGCCCTGCACTTCTTTTTTTCGCGAGATCAGATGCACCGGCTGGTCATTTTCCAGCGCCACATTTGCGCGTAGGGGCGGGCGGAAGCGGCGCAGAGCGGTGACGGGCGATGCTTCTTCCGGCGGAGGCGAAGAAGCCAGATCAGATTTTTGTTCGCGCGAAGACTTGCGCGTGAGTTCGGCCACGAAGCGCCGCATTCGGAATCCTTCGGATTGGTGCGTGTCGAGCATTTCAATGGCTCCGACTTTTTGTTCGCCTACAAGGCTGGCGATGCGGGCCAAAGTGAGTTCAAGTTTTTCCGGTTCCGGAGTTGGAGGCACGAAGAGTCCAGCTTGACCCGCGCGTGGGCGCGCCGGTTCGGCAGCGAGATGAATCTTGGTAATGGGCGCGCCGGGAGGGTTGGCATTGAGATCGAGTTGCAAAAGCTTGAGAAAAATTTTGGCGTCGAGCATAGGAAGTGGAAGATTCAGATTGCGAGCGAATTTGGTTTGCCGGGCGTGCCAGGCTTTCGACTGTGTCGACATTTCACTTTGTGAAGCATCGGCTCCGCTTAGGATGACAGCGGACGATCCGTCGCTTTCGCTGGGGATGCCGACGTTTTCATATTCGTCTTCGACGCCGGTCAGGTTCGAGAGCTCTAGCGTCAGGCGCAGTTCCTGCGTGGCCAGGGCGCGCGCGGCGAGACGGGCGCAAAGTTGCTCAAGCAGGCGATTCAATAAAAAAGCCAGAGGTTCGAGAAGGACGATGGGGTGATCGAGTTCGATGGCCTCTTCAAAAATCAGCGGCTCTTCCACAGGAACCAGAGTGCGTTGCACGGCGCCCAGCGCCAGTTGCCGAAGATAAAGGCCTTGCTGGCCAAGACGCTCACTGAGCGCAATGGGCGGAAGCACTGCGAGCGCATGCAGAGTGCGAATGCCCCATCGCGCGAGAGTTTCGAGCAGCCGGTCGGCTGATTCTTGCTCTTCGTTGTCTTCTTCTTCGAGATGATCGCCAAATAAAACCGCAATGGGAAGCGGGCCGAGTTGTGCAGCTTCCTGACCGGCAGGAATGATCGTGACGCCGGAGAATCCGCGGGCGGCGATGAGGGCCGCATCAGGATTGGAGGCGGTAGCGATGTGGGCTTCGAGCCCAAGTGCGGCGGCGCGGCAATAGATGGCGTGAGAAATTTCAGGCAGCGGGCCGAGCAGTGATTCCGTGCCGGCGAGATCGAGCAGGATGGTGTCGCAGGCCGCGTCTTCTACGCAGGGGGAGAACGACTGGGCGCAGTCGAGCAGGGCGGCGTGCGCGGATGTTTCCTGCAGCGGCGAGCGCTGGCGCAATGCGAGTTCTGGGCAGAGTTCGGCCTGGGCTTTGGTCATTCCGGGCGTGATGGCCAGCGTGGCGGCGTTTTCATTGACCGCAATAATTTTTTCGAGCGACGGCTTGCCTTCGAAAATGGCGACGGCGCGTGCCTGCAGTTCCGGCTCGGCGCGAAGCGCGGCCGCGAGAAAAAAATTCGGAATGTAGATGCAGGCAAACATAGGAACAGTAGCCAGTGGTCGGCGGCCAGTGGTCAGAAAAAATCATCCCGTCCACGCTGTTTTGACGGCGAACTTGATGGATTGCGCTGGTTTGCGCTCGATGCGCGATTGAGCGAGTTCTACGTTGATGTTGAGTTCGGTCAGCAGGTGCGTGTGAGAAAGGTTTTCGAGTCGCGTAGCGACGCTATCCGTTAGCCCGCCACGTGAGTGGCGGGACAACGAAGCCGAAAAAGAATTAAGTCCTGCAGGGACGGCATTGATTGCTGAGGATCCCAGCTGAAGCAGCAAGGTAGAGCAGCTTCCTGCAATGGGTTGTTCTTCGATCGCCAGCAGGATGGTGGGCTTGTGCTCGACGGCGCGGCGGAAGCGGAACCATGTGGTCAACGGGATGCGGTGCGCGGCCTGCGGCGGCAGGTCGGCGAGGTCGAGGACGATGAGGCTGAAGCCCCCGCTTTCGAGAAGAAGGTCGGTGGCGCGGAGGAGTTGTTCGAGGCGGTGCTCGGAAGCGCGCGAGGTTTTTTTATTGGTTTGTTTCTCTGAGACTCTGTGTCTCTGTGGTGAATGATTTTTCTGCGACTGCTCCTCACTGCAACGCACCCAGAGCAAGCGATCGAGATCGACGCCGGCAGCGGCCGCGGAACCGGGATCGAACGAATCACCGGCGTCGAGGAGAGCGCAGAATTCTCCGCGGCGGGTGGCGGCGGCGAGCGCGGCTAGCAGAACCGTGGTTCGACCAGAGGAAGCAGGGCCGAAGATTTCAGTGAGGCATCCGCGAGGCAGGCCGCCGGTGAGCGAGTCGAGGGCGGCAATGCCGCTGGAGGCCATTTCGGGCGTGGAGCGGATGCTGAGGCGTGAGGCGGGGACGGCAATTGTTGATTGTTGATTTTTGAGTGTTGATTGAAGGATGCGGTCAAGAACGCACTTCTCGCTCCGCTCAGGATGACACGGTTTCGCGGCGTCGGGTTCGTCGTCAAAAACAAAAAGGCGGCCCAAGGCCGCCGAAGTGGAAACCACTGCGGTAGACATAAGAATCCTCGGCAGATTTCAGGGAACGCCGGGGCTGGAGTTTAGGGCTGGAGCCCCGGAGGCGGTGTATTCGCTTTTTATTCGCCTTTTAGGATTGTGCGACAAGGCCGGACTATTGTCAAGCACTTCGGTTGGATGCCTTGTCTGACGGGCGGTTTGGTGCCTCTGTCGGCAGCATTTACGTTGCCGACTGACGTAAGGTCCCTCACCCGGCTTTGGCCGGGCTCAGGATGACATCACCCTAAGATTTTCAGCTATTCCGGCTTTCCCTGCAGACCCGTCACGGAGGCGATGGGGATTCGAAAAAAGATAGGCGCGATGGCCTGATCGTCGAGTTGGGCTCGCCGTTCGGCCATGGCATTCAGCCACCAGTGGTGATGTTTTTCGAGCAGCTTGCGGGCGTGGTCGCGCTCGTCGGTGAATTGAGGTTCGGCCAGCTCCTGGTATTCGCCGTTGGCGATGACGCTCACCCAATCCGACTGGTCTTTGATTTCGTCGACCTGTACGCAGACTTTGGGATTCTCGCGCATCCAGTCGATCTTTTTTCCGCGCGTCGCAAAAATATAAATGTAGCCGGGTTCGTAGGCGATGCCAACCGGCACGACATAAGGCTGGTCGTTGCGCGAGCAACCGAGGCGGCCGAAGGAAACTCGCGCCAAAACTTCATTGCATTCTTTTTCGGAGAGGGGTTCGATAAGCATAACAATTTATTGTAACGCTCACCTCGTATGGCTCCGTGCGTCTAAGCCAAACAGCGTCGCGACCCAATTGTGCTCGACTCGCGATTTCCAAAAATCTGATTCCGGAAAGCGGCTGCCGTTGCAAATTTCTCAATCACCGGCGGCGAAGGAGATTTCATGCACAGCAAACTCAGCTACAGAACATGCTTGCCCATTGTGTTCGCAGGTGTTTTGTCACTCGCAAGTGTCAGCCAGGCGCAGACCGCCACGGGCGAAACACTCATGCTCGATCTGCCACGCGCCAGCCAGCACGCCGTGCTGACGCAACGCATCGGCATTACCGATATCACGATCAACTATCATCGGCCGCTGGCCAACGGGCGCGAGGTTTGGGGAAAGCTCGTGCCTTACGGACAGGTGTGGCGCGCGGGCGCCAACGAGAATACGAAGATCACGTTCAGCGATCCGGTTTCGATTGAAGGGCAGGCGCTCGACAAGGGAACCTACGGCCTGCACATGATTCCCGGCGAAAACGAGTGGACGGTGATTTTCTCGAAGAACGCAAATTCCTGGGGAAGCTTTACCTACAAGGAAGACGAAGACGCGCTGCGCGTGAAAGTGAAGCCACAGTCCGCGGAATTGCACGACGCGCTGGCCTACGACTTCGACAATCTCAAGGCCGACTCCGCCACCGTGACGATGCGATGGGAGAAAATCGCAGTGCCGTTCAAGGTTTCTGTCAAGGTCAATGATCTAGTGACGGCTTATATTCATGCCCACGAGCACGGGCTCAACCAGTATTACTGGGAAGGCTGGGACGATGCCGCCGGATATTTCCTTGCCAATAGGATCAATCTGGATGAAGCGCTGAAAGACGAAGACCAGTCGATCCAGGCCGAAGAGCGCTACGACAATCTGATGAACAAGTCCAAGATTCTCGAGGCCATGGGACGGAACAACGACGCATCGACGTACCAGGCGAAGGCGCTCGACAAGGCCAATGCGCTGCAGCTCTATGTATATGCGCGGCAGTTGCAAGGAGAGAAGAAGCAGGATGAGGCGCTGGCGTTGTTCCGCTCGACAGCGAAGAAGTTCCCCGATTTCTGGACGACGCATCTCGGCCTGGCTCGCATGTACAGCGCGCAGGGAGATTTCTCGAGTGCGGTGAAGGAACTGAACCTCTCGTTGAAAGATGCTCCCGATGCCAACAGGAAAGTCCTCGAAACTTATGCCAAGCGGCTGGAAGCGAAGGACGACATCAATAAGTAAGTTGTCATGCTGAGCGGAGCGGTGAGGATCGCTATGCGATCCTCACTGCGGAGTCGAAGCATCCCTGCAATCGCCACAGGGGCGGGGTTTCTAAGGTTTTTTGCACGAGCGTGCTGCTGCGAATGCAGGGATGCTTCGACTGCGAAAGAGCCGCGCTTGCGCGGCTCTTTCTTCGCTCAGCATGACAGAGTCATGGGTGAACTTCTCTAGCCCGTGTTGTGCAAGCCGGCGGCGATACCGTTGATGGTTGCGCCGAGGGGATAGTCGAGCTCAGAAGTTTGATTCTGTTGCTTGCGGCGGAGGAGTTCGACTTGAATCAGGCTCATGGGATCGACGTAGGGATTGCGCAGGCGAATCGAGCGCGCCAGTACTCGATTCCGCGACAGTAATTCGCGCTGACCAGTCACCCTGAGAATCATGCGTCGCGAACGCAGGAATTCATCTTCCAACATCGAGAAGATACGTCTGCGCAGGGCGGCATCTCGCACCAGGCCTGAGTAAAGACGGGCAATTCCGAGATCGGCTTTGGCCATGCCGAGTTCGACGTTGCGGATCATGTCGGCAAACATTGGAAAGCCGCGCGTGATCTGGCGAAGCAGCTGTTCGTGGCCGGAGCCGTTTTTTGCAAATTTTTCAAGCGCACGGCCGACCCCATACCACGCGGGTACGGCATGGCGGCTCTGCATCCAGCCAAAGACCCAGGGGATAGCGCGAAGATCCTCGAGGCGCCGGCCTTTCGAGCGGCGTGCGGGCCGCGATCCAATGCGCGCCGTATCAAGTTCGTTGACGGGCGTCGCCTGCTCGAAATATTCGAGCACTTCGGGATTGTCGGCAATGTCGCGGCGGTACACGCGATACGCCTCCTGCGACATTTCCTCGATGGCCTCTTCCCATCGCGCCGGATGAGACTCGTGCTCTCCAGGCCGCGTCAGCGCTTCCAGGCTGGCGGCGATCATGAGCTCAAGATTCCACTCGGCGAGAATTGGATCCGCATATTTCCAGTTGAGAACTTCGCCCTGCTCCGTAACGCGAATCTGTCCGGAGAAACTTCCCGGAGGCTGGGCGAGAATGGCCGAGTGCGTAGGCCCTCCGCCGCGGCCGACGGTGCCACCTCGCCCGTGGAACAAACGCAGCTTGACGTCGGCCTCGCTGGCAGCACGATGCAATTCGCGATGCGCCTTGTAAAGTTCCCATGTGCTGGTGAGCATGCCTCCATCTTTGTTGGAGTCGGAATAGCCGAGCATAACTTCTTGCCAGCGCCCCCACGAATCGAGCGCGGCATCGTAACCCGAATCGCTCCACACCCGGCGCATAACGGCAGCCGCGCCGCGCAACGATTCGATGGATTCAAACAACGGAACCGGCGTTAATCCCGGATCATCGGCGGAAGCAGCAACCGACACGCCGCATTTTCCCGCGAGACGAACAACGTTGAGCACATCATCTTCAGTTTCCGCGCCACTGATGATGTAGTGCCGGATAGAGCCGGGCGGATGGCTCTTCTTCAATTCCGCAATCACGCGGAAAGTCTCGAGCAGTTCGCACGCTTCATCGGTCGACGCTTCGCCTTGATGCGAGTCGCCAAGTTCTTTCACAACGCGGGCATGAACCGCAGCGTGCTGGCGAATGTCGAGTACGTTCAGATGGAAGCCGAACGTGCGGACCGTGCGCAGCAGAGATCGAACGTAGCCTGCTAGACGCTCGCCCCGGTTGGATTGGAGGCTGGTGAAGACAAGCAGAAGGTCCGACTCGAATTCGGCGGCGTCTTTGTAAGACGCATCGCTTAAAGATTCCGCGTTGCGACTGTGTTGCAGCCTGTGAAAAATGTAGGAGAGAAAGCGCCGATAACTTTCGTTAGTGTTATTCGGCCCCCACGCGATGTGAACCCCGGGCAGCTCGCGCTCATATTCGGCCAGCCGCGCAAGCAGATCTTTCGACACGCCGACCTGGCGGCGCGACGAACTGAAGCGATCACTAAGGGCCTCGACCGCATAGAGATACTCGCGCAGGATCTGGCTGCGCGCGAGGTTGAGCGCCTCGCGAATATTTTCCGGCTTGACCAGCGGATTACCATCGCGGTCGCCGCCGATCCACGAGCCGAACTGCACGAGATTCGGCAGCGTCGTTTGTTCGACTTCCATTCCATACACTTCGCGAAAGGAATCGACGACCTCGGTGTAAATGCGGGGCAGGGTGTCGAAGAGCGACAAGCGGAAATAGCGCTGGCCCATACGGATTTCGTCGCTGACTGTCGGTTTCGCCAGGCGAACCTCATCGGTCTGCCAAAGAGAAGTGACTTCGGCGCGAATGTTGCTCTCGCAGTCCTCAGCTTTTTCGGCTGTCAGCGGCAGGCGGTCGAGACGTTCGAGTTCGAGCGCGATGCGGCGGCGCTTGAGCAGCACCGTCTGCCGCGCCACTTCCGTGGGATGCGCGGTAAAGACTGGCGTGATAACGATCTTGCACAAAGCGGCGAGGGCGTCGTCGGAAGAGATACCACTATCTTTCATGCGGACGAGCGTTCCCCGAAATGATCCGGGCAGCGCGGCGTGCTCGCGATCGAGCTTGCCCGCGCGGCGGCGGCGTTTGCGGTGGTTGGTCTCCGCCAGATTCGTCAGCTCGAAGTAAGTGGCGAAGGCCTTTGTCACCTGATAGGCGCGGGTCAAATCCATTGCAGAGATAGCTTCCTGCGCTTTTCGCATGAGCTCGGAGTCCGAAGCTTGCGATGGACTGTGCCGTGCGGCCTCTCGGTGTTCGATCAGGAGCCGGCGCAGGTGCTCGACCGATTCGAAGAGATCGCTTCCGGCCTGCTCCACCAGAGTTTGCCCGAGGATCGCACCCAGCGAACGGACGTCGCGGCGCAGAGGATGGTCCTTGGCTGCGTCGTCCGATTGTGCGGTGAGTTCGGCCAGACGAGCTTGCTGGTCGTCGGCCTTCCACAGAGGCTTAGCTTTATTTGCGGCCATGAGAGCGCTAATGAGAAGAATAAATGAGGCGGGAGAAAACTGTTAGCAAGGGATTTGTGCGGATACTGACGGATTAACGCAATTGGGCATTCATCCGTGAGTATCCTTGTCGATCAGTGGCTTGCTATTTGGGGACTTCGAACCGGTAGCCGATGCCGCGGAGGGTCTTAAGATATTCCGGATGACGGGGATCGGGTTCGATTTTTTCACGCAGGCGCCGGATGTAGACATCGATCGATCGCGGCGTCACAAACGGCGTTTCTTTCCAGACCGCGTCGAGTAGCTGGTCTCGCGTGAGCACCCGGCCGCGATGCGTGGCGAGGTATTCGAGCAGGCGGAATTCGCGCACAGTGGTTAGCACGTTACGGCCCTGCACCTGCACAGTCATCGAGGAAACATCGATCTCCAGCTCGCCTAGCCGGAGCACCTCGGTTGGCGACGGCGTTTGACTGAGTCCGCGAAGCACGCTACGGATGCGAGCTACGAGTTCCCGAGGGCTGAAGGGCTTGGTGATGTAGTCGTCGCCGCCGAGTTCCAGTCCTTTAACCCGGTCGGCCTCACCGGTCTTGGCCGTGAGAAAAATAATAGGAATCGAGGAAAGAACCGGAGTCTGACGAATATGGCGGCAGAGTTCGAAGCCGTCGGTGCCGGGAAGCATGATGTCCAGAAGAAAAAGCGAGGGCATTTCGCGGAGCGCTTCGGTAAGGACCGACGCGCCGCTGACGAAGCTCTGCACTTCGAAGCCGGCGGCCTGAAGGTTATGCGAGATCAGCCGTGCAATGTCTTCTTCATCTTCGACGACGAAAATAACCGGACGAACCGGCTCGGTGCGTTTGCTGTCCTCGAGTCGTCCGTACGGTTCAATGGGAAGATGCATTCTTGGTTTCAGACTGCCGCCGAATCTTCCTCGGCGTGGGGGTTCTGTAAAACTGTATGGTGGGAATGTTGCGCGAATGTTTCCGGCTTGTTAAGGAATGATGAAAAAACAGTGCTCAGTGGCCAGTGGTCGGTGGCCAGAGGGGAAAAGCCTTGGACAAATCAGCGCTGGACTCGGCGAAGAAATACTGATCACTGGCCACCGACCACTGGCCACTGGCCACTGCTCTTTCAATTCGCTGCTTTTTTCTTGGGCATGTGCCGCCGGCTGCGGCCCTCGATCAGACTGTAGAGTTCTTCAGCAAGATTGGTGCTGTGGTCGCCGGCACGTTCGAGAGCTTGTGCCATGAGCAGAATCTCGAATCCGGACGTATCGCCTTGCGCGACATTTTCCGCCAGATGCTCTTGGAAGAGGGTGTGGCAGACGCGGTCGATGTCTTTGTCCATCTGCAGGACCTTGCGGGCGCACTCGAGATCAAGCGTGCGGAAACCTTGTTGGATGAGATCGAGCATGTCGCGCAAGACGGTGGACATCTCGACAAGCTGGCGCACATCCGACGCGGGAATCTTCGAGGTGCGGGCCTGCACGCGCAGCGCAACGCTCATCACCAGGTCGCCAATCCGCTCAAGATCGGTGGTGCACTTCAGGCTGGAAAGAAGCTGGCGGGCCCGACCCTCATTCACCTTGGTGATGGCGGCGGGCATGCGCTCGTCGATCTGGCGTTCGATCAGGTCCAGCTCTTTTTCACAGTCTTTAATGGCAAGAAATGCCATGCGCGAGGAGTGCGTGAGGAGATCGGCGACGTTGAAAGCGGCGTCGCGGGCGATGAGGCAGGCCTTGAGGGCGAGACGGGTCAAATCCTCCGGCCCCAGCTTTGAGCCAGAACTGTTGGCAGGTTTGGCCGAACGGGACACCGTTTCGGATTCGAGGTCACTGTGATCGGGCGGCGATGACGTCTTGCGAGGCATTTCGCTGGAGTGAAGGTAGCCGTGCGCCTTGAGCGCACGCAATAAGAGAGTGTAGCTCCAAATTGTGAAAGGATGGTTACAACCCCGAAGGAATTGCCGTAGCATCTGCCACGTTGCGACTTCGAGGGCTCCGGCTGCATCCAGACCAAGGGGGGACGATTCTGTGAGTCTTGTTGACGCGCTGCGCAAACAGTTCGCATACGATGCCTGGGCGAATAAGGAAGTGCTAAACGCGATTGGGGATGGCCGGGTCGCAAGCGGCCGCGCGCTCCAACTTCTGGCCCACATTCTTTCTGCCGAGCGCCTGTGGCTGGAGCGCATAAAGCAGCAGCCGCAGAGCATGGCGGTGTGGCCGGAGGCAACTGCCGGTCAATGCGAAGCTCAGGCTTTTGAAATGCAGCGCCTGTGGGCGGAATTCTTCGACTCGCTTTCTGCGGATGACCTGGCGCGGACTGCTTCCTACAAAAACAGCAAGGGCGAACTCTGGACCAGCACGGTCGAAGATGTGCTGACGCATGTAATCCTGCACTCGGCCTATCACCGGGGGCAGATCGCCAGCCACATGCGCGAAAGCGGCGAGGCCCCGGCCTATACCGACTACATTCATGCGGTGCGGCAGGGCTTGGTTAAATGAGTTGGCTAAATGAGTGGGTTAAACGAGTCGGTTAAATGAGAACGACAAATAAGAACAGCCTTTGCCGTCACGCGGGCGAAGACGTAATATCTCAGCAATGAAAAAACCGTTTCTTTTCCTGCTTCCCGCACTGTGCGCGGTTTTTCTGCTGGCGGAAAATCAACCCAAGATTCCTCCCATGCCGGCCGCGGTGTCGAACAATGCCGTGGCAGCGCTGAGCGGCGGGCTCGATGTGTATTCGTTGATGGGGATCGGGCCGAAGAAAACCTGGGACGACGTCAGCAACAAGGTCTACGTTCTGCATCTGCGCTCGGCGAAATGGAGCGAAGGACGGCCGGTTCCGGGTGTGGCCGGCCGACTGGGGGCGGCCGCCATAGGTCTTAAAGGGCAGATATTTCTTTTTGGCGGATACGTGCTGGACTCGCAGGGAGCGGAAATTACCGTGCCGGATGTCAACGCGTACTTGCCTGACAGCCATAAATGGTACCGGGCCGAGGACATTCCGGTTCCTGTGGATAGCGCCGTGATCGGTCAAGCGCACGATCGCTATGTGTATCTGATCGGCGGTCGCTCGAAGAATGGGCCTGTGAACAACGTGCAGGTCTACGACGTCGAGAGCAATTCGTGGAGCCAGGCCACCCCATTCCCCGGAACTGGAGTGTATGGCCACGCGGGCGGCGTGACCGACGACGAGATCGTTTTCGTAGACGGCGCGAAAAAAGGTGATGCCGGCAAGCCCGATATTCCCTCCGACGAGTGCTGGCGCGGGAAGATCGACAAGAAGGATCCGAACAAGATTGAGTGGAGCAAGCTGCCGGCCCATCCAGGAACGGCGCGCTTCGGCATTGTGGCTGGGCCGGGTGAGAAGAACAAGATTCTGTTCTCCGGCGGTTCCGCCACGCTGCACAATTTCAAAGGACAGGATGCCGAGGGTAAGCCGGTCGAGGTCTCCGGCGTGACGTTTGCTTTTGACCTGCATGGCAACAAGTGGGAGACGATTGCGGAAGATACTTTTGATGTGCGATTCGATACCCGCGGCGTATTGCCTACTCCGGTTGGCCCGATGGTGATCGGTGGCATGGTGAAAAACACAGCCGTGACCGCGCGCGCGGTTGTGTTGCCGAAGAAATAGAAACGCGCAGTTTCGGTGCGCGTGTCAAGTGGTCCTCTAAGTAGCTCTGATCTCCAGCTTAGCCTGCCTGGCGCGTTAGCCAAACCGCACCACTATCCACTTCCGGTTTTTGTTGCCAGCGGGCGTCACTGGAGCTACACTTCCATTAGTGTTGATGTCGCGGCAGCAATTTCACTAATCCGCGACGAGGTTAGTTATGTCCATTCCCCGCTAGTTGTCGCCCTGCCTGACCCGCCTGCTGCGGATTCCCTGATTCTTTTTGTCTGATGTTTGTCGATGCGTCGTCTTGTCTGTGGCGAAGACTGGCCTGGCAAGACCGGCGCGGAAAGCCTGGGGCGTATATGGAAGCTATTTCTACTGCGGTGGAGACGCCGCGCACGCTGTGGTCGTCGCTGGTCGAGGCCGTTCGCGGATCGCACCAGGACTATACCGCGGGCAGCCTCAATCGCGCGATTCTGCTACTGGCTGTGCCCATGGTACTCGAGATGGTGCTCGAGTCCTTGTTTGCTGTCGTGGACGTGTTCTGGGTGGGGCGGCTGGGTGCAAATGCAGTAGCGACCGTCGGCCTGACGGAGTCGATGCTGAGCCTCGTCTTTGCGGTCGCCATGGGATTGAGCTTGTCTACGACAGCGATGGTGGCGCGGCGAATCGGCGAAAAAGATCCTCGTGGCGCAGCAGATGCCGCCGTGCAGGCGATTGTGCTGGGCCTGGCGGTCTCCCTCGCCATCGGAGTGCCATGCCTAATCTACGGGCCGAACTTGCTGCGCCTGATGGGCGCGAGCCCTGGGATCGTTGCCGTAGGTAGTGGGTACACGCGCATCTGCCTGGGTGGAAGTTGTGCCGTGCTGCTTTTGTTCCTGAACAATGCGATCTTCCGCGGCGCAGGAGATGCGGCGATTGCCATGCGCCTGCTGTGGGTTTCAAACATCATCAACCTGGTACTCGATCCCTGCCTGATTTTCGGATGGGGACCGTTCCCCAAGCTAGGTGTGACGGGCGCCGCATTGGCCACGTTCATCGGCCGCAGCATTGGTGTGCTCTACCAGTTCTACCGTCTGCTGAAAGGGACGGAGCGGATCCACGTGCTCACACGCCAGATTCGCGTTCACGCGGATGTGCTCTGGCGATTGCTGCGTGTCTCCACGACCGGCATCCTGCAATTCGCGATCGCGCACACCAGTTGGATCGGATTGGTCCGCATCGTCAGCATCTTTGGAGCGGCGGCGATCGCCGGATACACGATCGCGATTCGCATTGTTGTCTTTCTGATCTTGCCTTCCTGGGGATTGAGCAATGCGGCGGCGACTCTAGTGGGACAGAATCTCGGGGCCGGGAAGCCGGACCGGGCCGAATCGGCAGTGTGGCGCACGGGCCTCTACAACATGATCTTTCTGGGGTCCGTGGGAGTTTTCTTCGTGCTCTTTGCCGAGCCTGCTGTGGGACTGTTTACACATGATCCGGCCGTGCTTCCTTTGGGCGCGGCGTGCCTGCGTATCATCAGTTACGGCAACATCGGGTACGCGTACGGCATGGTGATGCTGCAGGCGTTCAACGGGGCCGGCGATACGATTACGCCGACGATCGTAAATTTTTTCGGATTCTGGGTGCTGGAGATTCCGCTGGCGTATTTCCTCGCCATCCGCGTGCACATGCAGTCGAACGGAGCTTTCTGGGCGATTGTGGTGGCGGAGGCAGCCATTGCGGGAACCAGCGCCTTTTTGTTCAAAAGAGGAAAGTGGAAGAAACAGAAGATCTGAGTGGCGACTGTTAGAAGGGAAAACTGGGGCGGGAGGAACGGTATCGAACCGTCATCTCCGGGATGGAGCCCCGGCGCATTGCCGTGGTTATGCTACTCCCGCTCGTAACTGATGGAATGGTGCCGAACCAAAGTATTGCATCGACTGTTTTCTGTCAACACGAGTGAACGAGCTCCTATCGCGCGCGTGCCAGCACCAGTGTGACATCGTCGGGTTGCTCTTTGTCGCCGATCCAGGTGTCCACTGCGGCGGTGACAAGTTCGCTGATGCGCGGAAGCGGCTGGCTGCGGTTCTCGCGAACCAGGTCGATCAGCCGCTGCTCGCCGAATTCGCCAAAATCGTTTTCCGGTTCGGTCACGCCGTCGCTGTATGCAATAAAAATCTCCCCCGCATGCATTTCGACGGAACCCTCTTCGTAGAGCATTTTGTCGAAGAGTCCCACAACTGTGCCACCCGCCTCGAGCTTGCGGAGAGTCCCGTCTTCGCTGACGAGAATCGGCGGGAGATGGCCGCCATTGCTGTAGGTCAGGCGGCGTGTCCGTCCGTCATAGATGCCAAGAAACAGCGTGGCGTATTTTTCCGGCGGCGTGCTCTCGTACAGTTGATGGTTGAGAAGGCCCAGCAGGGTCGCGGGAGAAAGGTCGATGCCCTCGGGCCAGGTGGCCATCATTCTTCCCGAGCCCGCGACAGCGCCAACCGCAACCGGTTCGAAAACAGCCTCGCGAGCCTGAGGCAGGCTTTCAATGCTGTAAGCGCGAACGGCGGAGTGGATGGTGGCCATCAGCAGTGCGGCCGAGATCCCCTTGCCGCTGATGTCTCCGACCGCAAGGATCAGCTTGTGCGAGCTGGCGGTAAGGAAATCATAGTAATCGCCGCTCACCGTGCGCGCGGGACGGCAGAAGCCATGCACTTCGAGCGATTCGAGCTCCGAGACATGCCGCGGGAATAGTTGCGCCTGTACCTCTTGCGCAATGGCGAGTTCGTTTTCCAGCCGCTGCTTTTCTTTTTGCTCCTGGATCAGTTTCTCGATCGAGCTGGTCATCGAGTTGAAGGACAGGGCCAGGTCCGCAAGCTGATCGTGAGATTTTACTGGAATGCGGTGACTGAAGTCGCCGCGATCGACATGCAGCGTGGCGTCGTGTAGCTGAGCGACCGCTGCGGTTACCGTCCGCGTCATGCGCGTGCCGATGATCAGCGCGATCAGCTCGATGATTCCAAAAAAGATTCCGACTCCGACCAGGATGATCGCCACACCGCGCACGAACTCTCCCAGAGCTGAGAACAGGTGGCTGTAGAGAACGGCGGGCCGAGTTGTGACCTGCAAAAAAGCGCCGATCTCAGACTTTTTGCCCGTCTTCCAATCGACTACGGGAAGAGGAGCGCCAAAGTTGATTTCGCGATCGAAACTCCCCGTCGAAGCAGGCACGGTACCCACCGAGAAGGTGGCATGAAGGTCCTCCTGTTCCTTTTTGCCGGAGGCATCCTTTTCGGTGCGGGTGACAGCCACTCCGCCATTGTTAGTTTGCGCATTAAACGAAACTGAGACATGCTGGTTCGAACTGTCTTGAGCAGAAGGCGCTGAAGTTGAACCCGATTGCTTTGAACCAGACTCTGTAGAACCCGGCTGCGTTGGCTTGCCGTCGTCGGTGGTGAAACCGGAGGCATAGACAGTGATTTCGCCCAGATCGGATGCGATGTTGCCGACCAGTTCCTTATCGAAGGGTTCGCTGGTGACGACTGTGAGTTCGGAGGAACCAACCGGCATCGAGGAGCCGACGCGCAGGTGCAGTTGATCGCCGGCCCGGACGATATCGCGGAACTTTCCTTTCACGAAGGTCGGCTGAACGAGCGTGCCTCCATTGAACTCGTTGCAGAGAGGCAGAGCCTGGCCGCTATACCACGCACAGACCTGGCGGCGTCCCCATGCACGATCACGCTTGCGCAAGCCGGAAAGTAGTTCTGCGGTTGGCTTGTCGCCTCGCTCGAGCCGCGCCGCCAGCGCGTTACCCACGGCGGCATTTGTCGCCTCCAGGCTGCGCAACTGCGCCTGGATTTCAGAGGTCACGACATAAACGGCAAACTGGCCCGCCAGACCGTAGAGCGTAATGCCGGCCATGGCAACCAGCAGCACGGCCGGAATTACACCAATGAAAACGTAGGTGACGATAAGCCGGTTGCGCAGCCGCCACAGGATTCTTCGCTTGAGCCAACGGAAGGCCAGAATTGAAAATAGAATGCAGGCGACGAAGGCAAGGAATCCGACCCAGCCGCCCAGATGATCTCCCCAGGCCTTGGCGAACAGGCCCAGCAGCTTTTCCAGCCCGTAAAGCGCAGCCGCCATGCCCGCCAGATAGCAGGCCAGTCGGGCCATTCGCCCCTGCGGCCACAGCTCTGCCGCCATCAGCCGGCGCCGCAGTTCTGGATAGGACCATTCCATGGTCGGGTGGAACCTCAACAGAAGGTAAGGATTATAACGGCTGCACCGAAAGCAACATCGCGGTTTTCGCCACGCGCCTGCAAGACGGAAATGCTCGCTCAGATTTCCGGATACAGGTCGAAAAACGCCTCCAGGCTCGTCCGCAACTGCTTTTCGATATCTTCTTTACTGCCCTCAAGCACGTGCATCGTAATGTGAGCCTCGCGGCCGTTGGTCAGCTTGACCGGAGCCGCGCCCACTTCGGCGACATCCTCCGAGGGCAACAAGCGCATGCCATAAACCAGCGTCAAATTTGCCATAAGTGAATTTTAGTCTTTCGCAGCGGTGGTGTCGTGCCTCGTCTGCGGGACCGCTCAGGCCCTGCACCCCGGCCCGTGACGTTACCGCAACCGACTGTTTCGAGGACCGCAGCGCCACAAAGAGAATCGACCGCTTCCATATTTCTCGTTTAGAATTCCGCCGTGCTCAAAACCCCGACCGTTCTAGTGTTTGCCTGCCTTCCCGTATTCGCAGTCGTCGCGCTCGCGCAGGATCAGCCCGCCCAGGCACCGCCCACGCAGTCACCTGCGCAGCCGCAGGTTCAGGTTCACATGTTGAATGTCTGCACGCCGTCGGCCGAGGAGCAGAAAGAAATCGCATCGGCGCTGGCCCGCGTTCCGAAGCAGCCACTGTTCGGCAACGACTTTGAAGTTTCCCGCGGACGCTCCACGCTCACTGACTTGCCCAGCTTCATGCCCGCGGGCCAATCCGGCCATGTCGCTGGAGAGCCGTCCATCGCAAGCTACGTGCGCATTCGCCGCGAGTTTTCCGTGCAGGCAATGTTTGCCAGCGTGCAGTACTCCTTCAGTAACGATGGCCAAAACATGGTCGAGACGCTGGTGCTCCACGTTCGCGAACCGAAAGACCTGATCCAGGTATCAATGGAAGACAGCGCTTCAGCGGTCACCAGCGCCGAAGCCATGCTGAACACCAACACGCCCGTGAGTCGCATCCGGCTGGAGCGTTTCGGCAAGTCGTCGATCGCGCTCGCGCGTTGCTCGGCGACGGAGACCGGATCGGCTCCTGACCAAAGCGCCTATGAGCCATTGTTTCGCAGCGCGTCAGAAGTGCTGGCGAATTATCGCGGACTGCTGGGTGTGAAGACCATCGTGCCGGACGAACTGGCCAAGGCGAGCGGACCTCCGAAGGCAGCTCCCGTCAAGCACGAAGCCAAAAAGCCGGCAGCGCCGAAGAAATAGACTTAACCATAGGGCAACGTTAACCGTAGTTAAGACGTGCATCAAAATCTGAACTCCACCATCTAATCAGCACGCTAAAAAATCATCCATGAGCGAAACTCGCAACGTAGTCATTATTGGGTCCGGATGCTCCGGACACACTGCCGCACTTTATACGGCGCGCGCCAACCTGAAACCGCTGGTGATTGAGGGGCACGAACCCGGCGGTCAACTTTCGCTGACGACGCTGGTCGAAAATTTTCCTGGCTTTCCCGAAGGAATAATGGGGCCGCTGCTGATCGAGAACATGCGCAAGCAGGCGGAACGCTTTGGCGCCGAATACCGCATGGCGCACCTCACCAGCGTCGATCTGAGCAAGCGTCCGTTTCTGTTGCACCTCGGCCATCAACAGGTTCATGCCCAGGCCTTGATCATCGCCAGCGGCGCGTCGGCGCGCTGGCTGGGCCTGCCGCACGAGCAGCAGTTGATCGGCCACGGAGTGTCTTCCTGTGCGACGTGCGACGGATTTTTCTTCTCGGGCAAGGAAATCGTCGTAGTCGGCGGCGGCGACTCCGCGATGGAAGAGGCTATTTTTCTGACGCGCTTTGCCACCAAGGTCACAATCATCCATCGCCGCGATACCTTCCGCGCGTCCAAGATCATGCTGGAGCGCGCGCAGCATCACCCGAAAATTCAATTCCTGCTCAACACCATCGTCGAGGATGTATATGATGCGGGCAAGCAGGAAGTGACTGGACTCAAGCTGCGCGATGTGAAGACGGATACGGTCCGGGATTTCCCCACCAGCGCGCTGTTCCTTGGGATCGGCCACGAACCGAACGCGAAGATGTTCGCCGGGCAGCTTGACACCGACGCCGACGGATATCTCAAAACTCACAATTACGTGCTCACAAAAGTCCAAGGCGTCTACGCGTGCGGAGACGTGCAGGATCGGCGCTATCGGCAGGCGATTACCGCTGCCGGAACTGGCTGCATGGCCGCAATCGAAGTGGAGAAGTTTTTGGAAGCGCTCGGAAAGTAGGCGATGCGACGCTTCGACTTCGTCAACGCTTGAGGCTGCTCAGGCGGAAACTCGACAGCCTGTAACGTCCCCGGCCGTAACTGCGCCGAGGTGCAAGCGTAGGAAGCGTAAGTCATTTATTCGCAGGCCAGTAGGCGGATCGTCATTACCTTGGTGATCTTCTGCGAGGGCAAGCGTTTTCTTAGACTGCTCTCACAATGACGACGCTCGTGCGGAAGGCTGTAGTCGCCGTTCTCCTCATCTCGACCGTGGCGGTTTTCCCGGTCCGTTCCTCGGCGCAAGATTCCAGCGATGGGCCGCGGAAGGTTATCATCAAGACCCCTGCGGTGTATCCGACTCTAGCGCAGTCCATGAACATTCACGGCGTGGTGAAACTCGAAGCGCATGTCGCTCCGAACGGAATCGTAAAGTCCGTGGATGTGAAAGGCGGCCATCCGATTCTGACGCAGGCCGCCGTGACTGCCGTCGGACACTGGAAGTTCGAACCCGCCGTGCATGAGACCAAAGAACAGATTGAAGTGAAGTTCGAGACGCAATGACCCTTTTCACTCTCTAGCAATGTCATTCCGACGCGCGACGCCGGCAGGCGGAGCGAGGAGGAACCTGCTTTTCGTAAGTGTAGCCCTTTGTGATCTCAGGCATTCCTGCCCGATACCCCATTTGTGATACAAAATCCTGTGATCTTCGCGCAGGTGCAGACCGCTTTCGCCAATCTCGACGCAGAAATCCATTCTCATCCGGCAGGTTTTGCATGTTGAGGGCGTTCTTCGTCCATCTTTCTGAAAACCGCGCTTTGCGCAATTTCGCCGAGCGCTCCTCTTTAGGCCGTCGCGTATCCGGGCGATTCGTCGCCGGAATCAAAATTGATGACGCAGTGCGCGCCACGCAGGGGATCAATCGCGCGGGTATGAGCGTGAGCATCGATAACCTGGGCGAGAACGTCACGAATCCCGACGAGGCGCGGCGCAGCGAGCAACTTTACCGGCAGATTCTCGACGCGATTGCGGCCAACCAACTCGATGCCAACATCAGCCTGAAGCTGACGCATATGGGACTCGACGTGGATGAGCAACTGGCGCGCAACATCGTCAGCGGACTGGTGGCGAAGGCGGCCTCGATGTCGCCGCCAGGTTTCGTTCGCGTCGATATGGAGGGCTCGCCGTACACCCAACGCACTCTCGATTTTGTCCACGAATTGCATCGCATTCCGGGGAATGCAAATAGCGTGGGTACGGTCATCCAGGCATATCTGAAACGTTCAGAAATCGACGTGGAAAAGTTGCTCGCCGAAGGGATTCGCATTCGCCTGTGCAAGGGAGCGTATAAAGAGCCGCCGAGTATTGCCTTTGAAAGTAAAGCAGACGTGGACGCGAACTACATCAAGCTCATGAAGACCCTGATGAAGAGCGGCACGTATCACGGCCTGGCAACGCACGATGAACACATTGTTCTCCAGGCCGAGGCATTCGCGAAGAGCGAGAAAATCCCGCCTGAAGCCTTTGAATTCCAAATGCTGTACGGAATCCGCCGAGATCTGCAGCAGCGGTTGGTACGCGAGGGCTGGCGCGTGCGTGTCTACATTCCGTTTGGCACGGAATGGTACCCGTATTTCATGCGTCGGCTGGGTGAACGGCCGGCGAACGTGTTCTTTATCGCGCGGAATCTCTTCCGGCAGTAAAAAATTTCAACGGCATTGGCTCAGGCCGACGCAATTTCTTGCGAGCATAGCCGAAACTGGCCACCATGTGGCACCTCCGGGCCAATTTATTTCTACTACCTCTTTGTTAGCATCGGCTCGTGCATTACACAGCCGCCTCCGAATTGATTCAAGAATTCTCCGCCTTCGCCGGCAAGGATGTGGACGACGAGCGGATCGATCTGGTCCGCGCTGCCCTGGTGATCGCTCGCACCGAATATCCGGCACTCGATACCGAGGTCTATGCCACACGGGTGGATGAGCTGGCGCAGAGGGTTTCGAGTATGGCTCCGGATCTTCATCCGCAGCGCACTCTGACCGCTTTGAATCATGTGTTGTTTGCGGAGGGCAGGCTGCGCGGCAACCGCGAAGATTATTACGATCCGCGGAACTCCTTTTTAAACGACGTGTTCGACCGCGGGCTCGGGATCCCGATCACGCTCTCGATCGTTTATATGGAAGTAGCGCGCCGGGCGGGATTCCCTCTTTCCGGCGTCGGCATGCCGGGCCATTTCTTGCTCAAGCACTATAGTGCCGAGGGCGATGAGACGCTCATCGACTGCTTCA
Organism: Candidatus Solibacter sp.; assembly: GCA_035501655.1. Classification (GTDB taxonomy): domain Bacteria; phylum Acidobacteriota; class Terriglobia; order Terriglobales; family Acidobacteriaceae; genus Sulfotelmatobacter. The sequence continues at coordinate 175,820 of DATJVU010000028.1, read as the reverse complement.
ATCGCGGCGACATTCTCACGCGCCAGGAATGCCAGAGCCGGCTCGATGAAATATATTCCGGCGAGATGAAGTTGCAGCCGGAGTTCTTACACCCTATCAGCCGGCGGCAGATTCTGGTGCGGATGCTCAACAACCTCAAGACGGTCTATCTGTCTACCCGCAACTTCCGCAAGGCGCTCGCCATTGCCGACCTGATTCTCGTCATCTATCCCACTTCTGCCGAAGACGTGAAGCAACGGGCTCTCCTGCGCTACAGCATGGGACTGAACCGGCTGGCCGCAGAAGATCTCGACGAATACCTGCGGCTTTGCCCGAAGGCGAAGGATGCCGAGGAGATTCGCCAGATGTCGCTATCAATTCGCAGAATGATAGCGCTAATGAATTAAAGGCGGGCTTTGGGCATCAGGCGCCGGGCGTCAGACCTCGAACCTCAGACCCGAAAACCTCAGACCCGAAAACCTCAGACCTCGGGCCGATGTTTCTTCCTTGATTCGGTGTTAAAAGTGATCCAGACCTTGGGGAAACCCAAATCTGAGTAGGGACGACTGTGACTTGCGGAAAAGGGCCGAAGCCCGACGCCCAATGCCTGACGCCCGACGTTACTGTTCCGGCCCCGAATCGCCGCTATCAGCCGGGGCAAGCGGCAGCTTGCTGGCGCCGCGCATTAAGTCGCGCTCCTGATCGGAAAACATTCCCTTAAATCGCGGTGAGTCGATCACCTGATCGCGCTGCTGCGGTGGCATGGCGCGCAGATCGTCGATGGCCGTATGCACCATACGGCGGCGTTCGGGAGAGAGTTGCTGCATCTGTCCCCATACCTGGCGCGCCTGCTGCTTCTGCTCAGGCGTCAGGTGCTCCCACGTCTCCATGCGGTTAAGCACGCGCAGCTGGCGTTGTGGAGGCAGATTCGAAAAGTTCTGCAGACGCTGGCGAAGCTGCTGCTGCCGCTCGGGAGGAAGACGCTTGAACCAGGGATCGTTCTGCAGGGCCCGTTCCTGCTCGGCGGGAGGCAGATCCTTGTAGCGTCGCAGCCAATCTCCAGCATGCCCACGGGGTTGCTGCGGGCGGCCTTGCTGCCGCGCTCCGGGCCGCTGCTGCACCCGCTGAAACGTGGGTTGCTGAGAAATGGCGCGCTGCGCGGCGCAGGGGACCGCAAACATCGCAGCCCCTAGAGCGGCGCACGCCAGCCACTGCGCAATGTGTCTTCCCCGAGTCATTTCCAGCCTGCACTTCGCCCTAAGTCAGCTTCGTAGTTCTACCGCCGCGCGAACTCTACGGATTCGCTACGACATCCTGCTGCAGATCCATATCGTCGAGCAGTTCGAAATCGGAGTACAGATCGTGATTCTTGTCCAAAGCCTGTAAATCGCTCACAGCCGTGCCCGGATCAGGCCCAAGTTCGGTGGCAATCTGACCATCGTCTCCCGCGTGATAAAAACCGCTCGAACGCGTAAAGAACAATCCCACACCGACTCCCATCAGCACGGTAAGAGCTGCCGCCAGCACCGGGCGGCGAAACCACTGCAGCCAGCCGGCCTGCGGCTTGGCCATTTCTTCGCGCAGCCGAGCCTGCAGCCGCACGTCGAAGTACGGCGAAGGCTCGGGCGTCTGCCACTCATCGAGCACCGACATGGTCGCGCGCAACGACTTCAGCTCCTCCGCGCACGCCGCGCAGCTCTCAAGATGACGGCCTTCTTCCACCGTAAACTCGCCGAACCCAGCGGCAACCTCCGGCATGCTTTCACGAAATTGATCGCATTTCATAACCAATTCCCTCAACTCTCTTCGCCATCGCCACTCACAAAAACAATCAGTTCTTCTAAACGAATTCTTTTAACTGTTCCCGCAAAGTCTCATAAGCCCGGAAGAGCAGCGACTTCGTCGCCGACTCGCTTCTCTTTAGTACTTCGGCAATCTGCTTGTAATCCATCTGCTGATACTTGTGCATCAGGACCGCCAGCCGCTGCTGTTCCGGCAAAGCCTCAACCTTCTGCCGGATGGCCATCATACGCTCCTGCCGCAGCATCGCCTGCTCGGCGGTCAGGCTCGAGTCCGGCAGCTCCAGCGTCGTTCCGGTGTCGTCATCCGGTTCGTCGACGCTGACCGTAACTTCTGGCCGCTCATGCCGCGTATCGCGCGCATGATTCACCGCCAAGTTGGTCGCGATGCGATAAAGCCACGTCGTAAACTTCGCGCTAGCCTCATAGCTCTCGCGCGACCGGTACACCCGCAAAAAAACTTCCTGCGCCAAGTCTTCCGCCGCAGCCGAATTCCGCGCCATACGATACATGAAGCAGATCAGCGGCCGGCGATATTTCTGCACCAGATAGTCGAATGAAGCCTGATCGCCCGCCTTAACGCGAAGCATCACGTCCGCGTCAGAAGTAGCTTCAGCGCCCGCAATCGGAGCCACAAAGGCGGACGAAGCCTGCGGCGCCGTCGCACCCATCAGCACACTCCGGTCGATTGCGGCTGTGCTCACATTAGATTGAACCCCGCGCCGGCCGGGAAGTTGCGCGTTTTTCGCGCCGGCTGCCTCCCCGGAAGTCCTTTCAGATGAATGAGATGGATTCCGGTCGGCGGGCTTGGGATCGGGCGCCATGGGAAGTGCTTATCGCCAGGGGCCGAAAAATCAGTAAAAACGCGGATCACACGCCCCTGCAAGGGTTTAGGCTATCATGCCGAGCGGCTGTCTTGAAATCTTCGAATAGTCCCGGTAAACGGAACCATTTCGTTGAGAAGACATAAGGCGAGTAGTCTTCAGTGCGGATTGTTTTCGCGGCCGGGCGTTACGCTTAAAACTGGAATACCCGACCCAACAAAGCCGCGAAGCGGCGAGAGAATACAGCCCACGGCGCAAGCCGTGGGGGAGCGATTACGAACAACAAGCCCCGGAGGGGCGACAGAACGGTGCGTCAACGATCTTGTTGGGGCGGGAGTTTCTACACCCCAGAAAGGGAAGCTTCTAAAGTTCGGCCTTGGATGAGCAAATGAACGCAGACGAGATTCGCAAATTCTGCCTGTCATTTCCCGATGCCACCGAAAATTTGCAGTGGGGAGACGACCTCTGCTTCAAAATCCGCGGAAAAATCTTCGCAACCCTCGCCTTGTCGGCTGTGCCACAGAAACTCTGCTTCAAGTGTTCGCCGGAAATATTCGCCGAATTGATTGAGCGCGAAGACATTCATCCCGCGCCCTATGTCGGCCGCTACAAATGGGTGATCCTCGATCGCCTGGACGCGCTGCGCGGCGGCGAATTGCGCGAATTGGTAACGGCATCCTATGAGATGGTCGCGGCCAAGGCGCCAGGGAAGCCTTCCAAGTCGAAGTCAGCCAGGAAACGCCCCAAAACTCGTCACTCCAAACGCTGACCGACTGATCGCACGCTGATTTGACTCCATTCCTCTCCCTCGGCTAGCCTCAAGAGTCACTGCAACTCCAAATACCCAATCCCCCATGCGCCCCCGGCATAAATCACTGATTCTGCTGATCGTGGCAGGCGCAGCGATTGTCCTTGCCCCCGGCCTTGCAGCTTCGACCCATCCGGTGCACGCCGATCACGCCGTCGTGGTCACGGTGCATCAGCTGGCGTCGCAAGTAGGCGCCGACATTTTGAAATCCGGCGGCAACGCCGTCGACGCCGCCGTAGCAACCGGCTTTGCCTTGGCCGTCGTCCATTCGCCCGCGGGAAACATCGGCGGCGGCGGGTTCATGCTCATCCGCATGGCCGGCGGGCAGACACATTTTCTCGACTACCGCGAGAAAGCTCCGGCTGCAGCAACCCGTGATATGTATGTCGATGCCCAGGGCAACGTGATCCCGGGCGCAAGCGAGGTCGGATACAAGTCGATCGGCGTTCCGGGTTCGGTTGCAGGCATGACTTACGCCCAGAAGAAGTGGGGCAAGCTACCCCTGAAGCAAGTCATGGCGCCGGCGATCAAGCTGGCGCGCGACGGATACGCTCTGACTTGGGAAGAAGCGCAGGACTTCCACGATCGATATCTGGCGCAGTTTCCCGAGTCGCATCGCGTCTTTCAGCGCAACGGCGACTACTATAAAGCCGGAGAAATTTTTCGCCAGCCCGACCTCGCGCGCACGCTGGAGCGAATCGCCGCCAATCCCGGCGACTTTTATCATGGCGCGCTCGCCCGTGAACTCGCCACAGCCATGCAAAAAGGCGGCGGCCTGATCACCGCCGAAGATCTCGCCCACTACGAAGTGAAAGAGCGCGAGCCAGTCCGCGGCACCTATCGCGGATATGAGGTCATCAGCGCGCCTCCGCCATCGTCGGGCGGAACGGTGCTGATCGAGTCGCTGAATATTCTCGAAGGCTACGACCTGGCCAAACTCGGCGACCGCTCCGCCGACTCGATCCACTACACGATCGAAGCCTTCCGCCGCGCCTTTCTCGACCGCGCCGAGTTCATGGGCGACCCGGACTTCTCAAAGATCCCGGTCTCGCAGCTGATCGACAAGAAATACGCCAACGCCTGGCGCGACACTATCGATCCCAGCCACGCCAGCCCAAGCAAAGAGCTAAAACGGCCAGCGGTTTTCGCGGAGCTGGAACAGTACGCAGCATCGCACCCTCCAGCCGCTGCTTCGCACGAGTCCAATCACACCACGCATTATTCCGTAATCGATGCCGAAGGCAGTGCCGTCGCTGTAACCACGACCATCAACGACTGGTTCGGATCACGCGTGACCGCCGAAGGCCTAGGCTTCCTGCTCAACGACGAGATGGACGACTTCTCATCGAAGCCAGATACGCCCAATGCCGATGGACTGATTCAGGGCATGGCCAACGCAATCGGTCCAGGAAAGCGGCCGCTGTCGTCCATGACGCCGACAATCGTGGCCCACAACGGCAAAACGGTGCTCGTGCTCGGTTCGCCGGGAAGTTCGAAGATCATCACGACGGTAGCGAACGTTCTGATGGGCGTGGTCGACTACGGCATGAACATTCAGGAAGCGGTGAACGCGCCGCGCTTTCACAATCAATGGCTGCCCGACGTCGTGAACGTGGAAAAATATTTTTCACCGGACACCACCGAGACCCTGCGCAAGATGGGATACGACGTGGAAACCGGCCTGCATCGCGGCGACACGTACGGCTATTGGAGCGACGCCGAATGCATCGCGGTAGACGAAAAGACGGGCGAGCGCTACGGCGCCACCGATGGCCGCAATAGCAACGGCAAGGCTGTGGGATACTGAAAGGCATTGTTGATTTTTGATTGTTGATTGAAAATCGGACCTGAGGACCGCGGGTTTTCAATCAACAATCATCAATCATCAATCAAAAATAGGTCTTCATGCAAAGAGCGGTCTCAACCTATCTGTTCGTGAAAGAGCGCCTGCATCCGGGCATTCTGGATGGGCTCGCGCGCAACGGCGTGCAGGCCGTCGAGATTTTTGCCGCGCGCCAGCACCTCGACTATGCCAACCGCAAGCAGCACGTGAAAGAAATTGCCGACTGGTTCCGCGGCAGCGGCATCCCGCTGAACTCGGTGCACTCGCCGCTCTATGCCGACTACGAGTGGGGACGCGCCGGCGCTCCTCCGGTCAATGTGGCCTCCACTGACCGCGCCAGCCGCGTCGAAGCAATGGACGAAATTAAGCGCGCGCTCGAGATCGCCGAGCAGATTCCGTTTCGTTTTCTTGTGCAGCATCTCGGCACGCCGAACGAGAGCTTCAGTGAGAAGAAATTCGAAGCAGCCATGACCTCGATCGAGCACCTGCGCGCTTTCGCCAAACCGTTAGGCGTGCGGATTCTGTTGGAAAACATCCCCAACGAACTTTCCACGCCGGATCGCCTGGTCGAATTAATTCGCGGCGCGCATTTCGACGACGTGGGCGTCTGCTTCGACTTCGGTCACGCCAACCTGATGAGCACGGTGCGCGAGGGCTTCGAAATTCTGCGCAACTACATCCAGTCCACGCACGTGCACGACAACGACCGGCTGAAAGATTCGCACCTGTGGCCGGGCCAAGGCACCATCGACTGGAAAGAAGCCATAGAACTGCTGCGCTCCGCCGAGCACAGGCCTCCATTGCTGCTGGAACTCGGCGAAGATGAAAAAGTAAATGCGCTGGAGAAGTTGAAAGAAGCGTTCGAGAAGCTGGAACAGAGCTAGGTTTTAAGGTGGCAAAGTGACAAAGTGGCAAGGTGGCAAAGACAAAAGCGCCCCGAACGATGGAATAACGAGATTCTGACCTTGTCACCTCGTCACTTTGCCACGTGAGCCCCGACGTTGAATCCCCACATGCCCCAAATCACCACCATCGCAGAAGTCGGCAAACACGACGGCCAGTCGGTCACCATCCGCGGATGGCTCTATAACCTGCGCGAGAGCGGCAAACTTCTCTTTCCGCAATTTCGCGACGGCTCCGGAATCATTCAGGGCGTCGTCCCGAAAAATGCCGTGTCGCCTGAAGTCTTCGACGCCGTCAAGACGCTCACGCAGGAGTCCAGCGTGATCGTGGAGGGTAAAGTCCGCGCCGACAAGCGCGCGCCCGGCGGTTACGAACTCGACGTAGCCAACGTGCAGGTCGTGCAGCGCGTGCCGGAGTCAACGCCCTACCCCATCACCCCCAAAGACCACGGCACCGACTTCCTCATGGAGCACCGCCATCTCTGGGTGCGCTCGCAGCGGCAAGCGGCAATCTTGCGCGTGCGCGCCGAAATCATCAAAGCCGCGCGCGACTTCTTCGACGATCGCGGATTCACCCTCACCGATCCTCCCATCATCACCCCCGCCGCGTGCGAAGGAACGACGACTCTTTTTCCCGTCGATTATTTCGACGATCAGGCGTATCTCACGCAGTCGGGCCAACTCTACGTCGAAGCGACGGCCATGGCGCTGGGTAAGGTTTATTCTTTCGGCCCGACGTTTCGCGCGGAAAAATCAAAAACGCGCCGGCATCTCACCGAGTTCTGGATGGTCGAGCCCGAAGTAGCCTACGCCACGCTCGACGACGTGATGGAACTCGCCGAGGGCTTGATCAGTTCTATCGTGCAGCGCTGCCTCGAGCGCCGCAGCGTCGATCTGAAAACAATAGGCCGTGACGTTTCCAAGCTCGAAAAAATTACGCCACCCTTCCCGCGCATCAGCTATGACGACGCGGTGAAGAATCTTCAAGAAGGCCACGCGAAAGGCGCGCTGGAAACGAAGTTCGAATGGGGCGGCGATCTCGGCTCGCCCGACGAGACGTATCTCTCAGCCCAGTTCGAAAAACCGGTGATGGTGCATCGCTATCCGGCGAAGGTGAAGGCGTTTTACATGGAGCCCGATCCGCAGCGCCCCGAACTGGCGCTCTGCGTCGACGTGCTAGCGCCCGAGGGCTACGGAGAAATCATCGGCGGCTCGCAGCGTATGGCGTCGCATGAACTGCTGCTGCAGCGCATTCACGAGCACGGCTTGCCCGAAGAGGCGTTCAAGTGGTATCTCGACTTGCGCAAGTTCGGCAGCGTGCCGCACGGCGGCTTCGGCATGGGCATCGAGCGCGCCGTAGCCTGGATCTGCGGCCTCGAGCACGTACGCGAGACAATTCCGTTTCCCAGGATGCTGTACAGACTTTATCCGTGATTGTGCGATCTAGCCATTGAGCGATTGTGCGATTGAGCTCCGTCGCACCATCGGTTTTCCAATCGCCAAATCACACGATCTCCTGATCACCAAATTTCTATGACCTCGACATCCACTGCGTCTGGCAAGAGAATCCGCGTCATCGGCGTTCCCCTCGATCTCGGCCAGTCCCGCCGCGGCGTCGACATGGGGCCGTCGGCCGTTCGCGTTGCCGGACTCGAAGCGCGCCTCGAAGCCCTCGGCCACGAAGTCGAAGACGGCGGCAACGTCGCCGTCGCCATTCCCGAGCAGAAAAAAGAAGGCGCGGCCAACGCAAAATACCTGAAAGAAATTACTGCGACCTGCACCAAGCACGCCGAACTCGTACTGAAGACGCTGGAAGCCGGAAAAGTCCCTCTCTCGCTCGGCGGCGATCACTCCATGGCTGCGGGAACCGTTTCCGGCGTAGCGGAGTATTACCGTCGGCAGAACCAGCGCGTCGGCCTGATCTGGATCGACGCGCACACTGACATCAACACTCCCGACTCGTCTCCCAGCGGCAACGTGCACGGCATGCCGCTCGCCGCGCTCATGGGCCTATGGCCCGGCGAACTCGCCAACATTTACGATTTCTCCCCGAAGGTGCGCCCGGAGAATTGCGTGCTGGTCGGCATTCGCGACATCGACGCCGTAGAAAAAGAAAACGTCCGCCGCGCCGGCATCGGCGTCTTCACCATGCGCGACATCGACGAGCGCGGCATGCGCACGGTGATGGAAGAAGCCCTCCGCATGGCCGGACGCGGCACCGCCGGCTACCACATCTCTCTCGACATGGACTGGGTCGATCCCGAAGATGCGCCCGGCGTCGGCACTCCCGTCCGCGGCGGTGCAACTTACCGCGAAGCGCACCTCGCCATGGAAATCATCGCCGACCACGGCCGCATGCTCAGCATGGAAATTGTCGAAGTAAATCCCGTCATCGACGAACATAACCAGACTGCCGATCTGGCGGTGGAATTGGCCCTGTCGGCCTTCGGAAAGAAAATACTGTAGTAGTAGCCGGCGCTCGTGCGTTCAGATTGGCAATGCATGTCTTTGCCGGCCCTGGGCGTCTCTGCTACCATCACCATATGGCAACGGCGAAACAAAGTCAGCGGCAAATCGGCTCGCGCTCGCCTGCTCCCGCCCGCAAGGCGCCCGTCTCGAAAAAGCCTCTTTCCGATCTCTACGCCCGGCTCCAAAAGACTCGTCCTGGCTCCGAAGAGTCCAAACGTATTTCCCGGCAGATTGTAGACGCCATCGGTTAACGGATGGCGGCAGTTAAGATCAAGCCGCCAAGAGACGCCCGATGCCGCGTTTATCGTGACTATTTACGAGATCGAGTGGAAAAGCGGCAGTTCCTCGCACCGATGGCACTGGAGTTGGACGCATGGCTGAAGACCGGCCCTGAAGCTCCTGATTTGCAAGAGGCCCCGGGAGGCTGGCACAAAGTTTTCCACTCTTTCACCATCTGCGGTGAAGACGAGTGCATTAAAACGGTCTTCACGATTTACGCCCCAGGTAAGCCTCGGCGTAACAGTGTCGATCTGGATGAATGGGAGAAACGCGCGCCAAATACAGGCGAGCCCTAGAGTTGGTGCGCTTTCGTCACTTCACAGGCAGCACGTACCATCCCTACGATTGACGTGAACTCGCGCCACGTCCAAACTAAAAGGTCTCAATTCAAGCTATGCAAAAGCTCCGGGTCGGCATCTTATTCGGCGGGCGCAGCGGAGAGCACGAAGTCTCGCTGCTCTCGGCCGCCTCAGTTCTGAAGGCAATCGACAAAGAGAAATATGAAGTCGTGCCCATCGGCATAACCAAGGAAGGCAAGTGGGTGACCTCGGGCGATGCCGAGAATCTGCTGACCGGCAAGCTGGTCATCGAGCCGCGCCATCTGCGCGCAGGCGACCCTGAGACCACATCACCTGCGGCGGTGCTGGCGCGAGGCGAAGCGGTCGTCGTCCCGCCGGAGCCCGTCAATCGCCAGACTGGACTCGTTCCCTTCCATAGCGACGCGAGCCACCTGCGCCGCGCCAGCGACCGCGCGATCAATGTTGACGTGATTTTTCCCGTGCTCCACGGAACCTATGGCGAAGACGGAACGATCCAGGGCCTGCTCGAACTGGCGGATATTCCCTACGTTGGAGCGGGTGTGCTGGGCTCGGCAGCGGGTATGGACAAAGACATCATGAAGTCGTTGTTCATTGCCGCAGAAATTCCCATCGTGAAGCACGTCACCATTCTCCGCAGCGCCTGGAAGACAGAGCCGAAAAAAGTTGAAAAGTTAGTCGCCAAGCTGAAGTATCCGGTATTCGTGAAGCCCGCGAACCTGGGCTCTTCCGTCGGAATCAGCAAGGCTCACAACAAAAAGGAGCTCGGTCCGGCGATTGAAGAGGCAGCGAAGTTCGATCGCAAGATCGTTATCGAGCAGGGCGTGGGCGGCAACAAGGGCAAGGCCCGCGAGATCGAATGCTCTGTGCTCGGCAATGACGAACCGTCTGCTTCGGTTCCGGGTGAGATCGTCCCGATTAAAGAATTCTATGACTACGACGCGAAGTACCTGGACGAAGGCTCGCAGCTGATCATTCCCGCCAAGCTCAGCAAGGCGCAAACCAAAAAAATTCAGGAGCTCGCGGTGCGCGCCTTTCAGGCGGTCGATTGCTCCGGCCTGGCGCGAGTCGACTTCCTCATGGAGCCCGATAAGGGCGGGAAGATCTACTTGAACGAGATCAATACCATGCCCGGATTCACCGCGATCAGCATGTATCCCAAGCTGTGGGCGGCTTCCGGTCTCGCTTACTCAGAGCTGATCGACCGGTTGATTCAGCTCGGAATCGAGCGCCACGCCGACAAAAAGAAGAATCAGTACAGCCGGTAGTCCCATCCCGGGATTATTCCTGACTACAGGGCCGCGAACCTTTGCCGATAAGTTAAGACGTGGCCAACCAGCGCTTACGATATCTGACCTCGAATGACTGGTCGCTGATCAATGCCAGGGCTCGCCGTCGAGTGTTCAAGCTGGGCGAGGAGATCATTCATCAGGGCAGCCTGGGCGACAGCATTTTCATTCTGCGTCGGGGCGAAGCCTCCGTGGAGCTGGCCGTGACCAGCAAGCGATCGGTGCTGGCAACGCTCGGCCCCGACGACATTTGCGGAGACATGGCATTTCTGGAACGAGGAAAGGCCACCGCAACCGTGGTGGCGCGCGACGCCGAAGTGGAAGCGGACGAGATCAGTGCGAGCGATCTGCGCGAGATCTTCGAGGCATTTCCACGACTTGGTTCGCGCTTCTATCTATCGCTCGCGATAGTGCTGGCGCAAAGGCTGCGAAACACTTCCCGCGAATTGGCTCGAGAAATGGTCACATCGGACCGGCAAAAAAAATGAGGCAGTCGCCAGTCGAAGACGTCGGCCGCGTTATGGGACGCCGGCCTTGCTCATGAACGCCGCCTGATCCGCTTTCATCTTCTTCAAACCATCCATCGGCAGATACACCATGTGGCCGGCATCGTAGGTCGCGTAGGAAATATTCTCGCGATATTTCTGCGGCAGGTTGAGATGGTCGACCGTATAGTTCGCCGCGTAATACGGCGTGGCCAGATCGTAATAGCCTTCCATCACTAGAATTTTCAGATAAGGATTCTTCACGATCGCCTGCCGCATGGCCGAAGCAGTGTCCGGAAATCCGTGCTCCGCCGAACCCCAATCCCACTGCAGGCCGCCGGTTTCGGCGCGCACGTTGTAGGGCATGTCGACTTTATAGCCGAGTTCCGTGCGCAGATAATTATTGAAAACCGAAGTGAACGGCGGCTGGGTGGCCGATCCCGTCGGATCGTAGAATGGCGTATCCAGAAGCCCGTTCGGATCAGGCCCGGTGTAGCGCCCATCGAGCCGGCCCACGCGTACTTTCTGATCGATCATCAGGTAGTGCGTGAACTTCTGCACGTTGATGCGCAGGTCCGCCTCGTCAATGACTTCCTTGCTCAGGCCGGTGTAGCGCGCGAGTCCATCAATAATCTTCTGCCGCTCTTCAGCCGTCAGCGAATCGCCCTTATCGAGCGCTCGCGCGTACTCAGTCGAAGCCCATTGCTCGGACTCTCGCCGCGCTTTGTTCATATCCTGCGACAGATCGGGCGGGAGCTTGTGGTGATAGCCCGCGATCATCGTGAACGACGGGATCAGAAAAACATAAGGCTGGTCGTTGGTGAAATTGTCTTCCAGCGTTTCAAAATTCAGAACGGTCGAGAGCAGCGTAATGCCGTTGAATGAAATGCCGCGATTCGCAAGAAGTCCCGCGATGCCGGCAGCGCGGGTCGTCCCGTAACTTTCACCCAGAATGAACAGCGGAGAGGCCCACCGCTCGTTGCGGCTGATATAAAGCCGAACAAATTCGCTGAACGATTCAAGATCTCCCTTCAGTCCCCAGAATTTCTTGAACAATTCCGTGTCGGCGGCGCGGCTGAATCCGGTACCGATCGCGTCGATCATCACCAGATCGCTTTTGTCGAGAAGCGTGTACGGATTGTCTTCCACGTGATACGGCGCGGGAGGCATGAAACCATCGGGCTGCAGCACGACCTTGCGCGGGCCCAATGCGCCCATGTGCAACCAGATCGACGCCGATCCTGGGCCGCCGTTGAACGCGAAGGTCAGCGGGCGCTTGGCTGCATCCTGCCCGTCGAGCGTGTAGGCCACGTAGAACATCTCCGCTTCGATCTTTCCGTCGCCGCGCTTGATTGGCAGGCGGCCAACAGTAGCCGTGTATTTCAGGGCCTTGCCATCGACCGTGATCTGATGGTGCGTTACGACCGGCGGCTGCTCCGTCATGTCGTAATGTTCTTCTTTGTCTTTTTCCTTGTCGCGGGCCTCGCCCGGTACTTCGTGAATCGTCGGCTTCTGCTCCGAAGCCGGCTCTGGCTTGATGGCGGCTTCTGCAGGTTTCTCGGTCGGCTGGGCCGGCGGCTGCTTTCTGGCCGCCTGCGGCTTGGGCGTGTCAGTCTGTTGCGCGAAGGCAGAAAAACTCAGGCTAAGGGCGACACTCAGCAGGATGAAATGCACGAGCATTCGTTTCATCGTTTGAACTCGCAGTCGGATTGCGTTTAGGCGCGAGGAATTGTACACCCCGTACTTCGGGCAGGCCGGCTTCGAGGTTTTAGTTGCCGGCATCCAGGGCCGAGGCGCAGGGTTCAAGGACTCCAAAGGCGCCTCCGCGCATGGAGGGCACTGATGACGTCATCATCGGAGGGCGCCCTGGCCTTGCCGTTTACTGATTTGTAACGGGGTACCCCCCTCCCCCCTCCGAATCTTTGGAATCAGCGAGTTAGCACGAAATTCCGTGCAAAATACGGTTTTCAAAGAACTTAGAGGCTAAAATCCGCCGAACAAAGGACTTAGCGCACACTCATCTCGCATTTCGAGTTTCGCCGTGGTTACGGCCTCGACCATGATTGCCGGGTTTGCCTGTGGAAGACAAGGACATGCGTCACAATGGGGCTGTGGAAGAGTAAATTTTCCGGCCGGCTTTCTCGATGTGTTTGGGACCGATGTTCGTGTATCAGGGATGTCGGATGGGTGTGGGGGCAAACGGGACCTTTAGCTGTTTTTGCGTCTGAGAAACCGGTAAACGTTCCGTCTGTCCCCGGTTTTCCCGACCATCCGCACCGTGCCCACCCTTTCGCAAAGGGCGCGAAAGGATGGGGCACCCGGCGCGCAGACGCGAGCGTGCGGAGAACAAGCGCGTGCTGTTTCCGGTGCGGCTGGTTTCTTTTGATGCGCTGCGGGATTGGGAGCTGGTTGACGCGGATGAGGGGCGGGATTTGGCGAAGGAGATTCGGGAGTTTTATATTCCGGATTTTAGTGAGTGGAAGAGTCATGATTTGTATGTGCGGGAGTTGGAGAAGTTGTTGCGGGATTTGCGGACTGAGGGGGCGGGTTCGTTCTGACTGGTCGCGGCAGATTGCAGGGATCCTTCGACTGCGGTTGCTCTTCGCGCTTGGCGCGAAGAGCGATCCTTGCTCAGGGTGACACGGGTAGGACGTTGGTCTGTTGCGGGGCCTTGATACGGCACTGGGGGATTATGCGGACGTAGGGTCCTTCGGCGACGCTGGGCGTCGCCTCAGGATGACAATTGACGGGTGTTCCGGCCTCGCTGAAACTTTTTTTCCGTTATAGAACTGCGAGTGACGCGTCCTGCGATTTTTGTCGGGCGGGTACAGTGCTGCCGGATTCCGAGAGGTTTTGACTCACGCGTCCACTCCACCCACCCTTTCGCCAAAGACGCTAGAGGATTGGGGCTACCCTGTCTCATCGGCAATTTTCGCGAGCATTCCACGCGCAGGTAGTGGTGCAGTTTGGCTGACGCGTCAGGCCAGCCAAGCGGGAGATCCTTCGCTACGCCGGAAAAGCGGCTCCGCTCAGGATGACAGGGCTACGTGAAGGCGAGACTGATTCCATTAGCAGAAACCAGCCCACACTATCCCCTTGACCCTGGCTGTCGCATTTCTGTACGATCATTAGGACAAGTTCGCTGCCGCCTCATTGGCTCGGCGAACCCGATTTCATGCAGAGTGGCTGAGGGACGAGCCCTGAGACGCCACGGCAACCGAACCCGGATCATATATCCGGGCTGACAGGTGCCAACTCTCTCCTGGAAACAGGGAACATGAGATACGGCAAGCGCGCAGTATTTGCTTTCCGATAGCCTCTTTTCCTTTTCCTGGAAAAAGAGGCCTTTGCTTTTTAGGCCGCTTTTTCCTGGAGAGCTCGTCCTCGCTAAGAGCAAGTTTCAAGGTTTCAACGTTTCAAGGTTTCAAAGTTGTCGATTCATCTATCGGAGACCTTGCACAGACTTTGACATTGAAACTTTGCCACTTTGAAACCTTGAAACTTTTGATTTCAGAAAGCGAGTAGCTCACATGTCTCACTACGAATTACGCTGCCGGGAATGCGGACGAAGCTGGGGAAACCAGCCCCGCAACATCTGCGATGACTGTTTTTCGCCTCTCGAAGTCGCTTACGACTACGAGGCGGTCAGGGCGGAAGGCACTTTCACTCGTGATCGCGTCGCGCAGCGCTCCCCGAACATGTGGCGCTACTCGGAACTTTTACCCCTCCCCCAAGGGTATAAGCCGCGGCTGCCGGTCGGTTTCACTCCGCTGTTCTCGGCTCCGCAACTTGCCGAGCGCTTGAGTGGGACGAGCGCTGCCGCGGGGAATCTCTATATCAAGAACGACGCCGTGTGCCTGCCGACGCTGAGTTTTAAAGACCGCGTGGTGGCGGTGGCCTTGTCGCAGGCGCGCGAGTTCGGGTTCGACACGGTATCGTGTTCGTCGACTGGAAATCTGGCGAATGCCGTGGCTGCGCACGCTGCGCGCCTCGGTTTGAAGGCATGGATCTTTATTCCTTCCGATCTCGAGCCCGCGAAGGTACTGGGCACAAACGTTTTTGGCGCGAAGGTCGTGCGCATCGCCGGTAACTACGATCAGGTGAACCGGCTGTGCTCGCAGATCGCCGACGAACATCGTTGGGGATTCGTCAACGTCAACCTGCGTCCGTATTACTCGGAAGGATCGAAGACGGTTGGTTTCGAAATCGCCGAACAACTCGGCTGGCGGCTGCCGGACAATGTGGTCTGCCCGATGGCCGGTGGTTCGCTGATCATCAAAATCAAGAAGGCCTTTGATGAACTGGTCAAGCTGGGCTTGGTCGAAGCGAAAGAAGTGAAGTTCTTTGGGGCGCAGGCGACCGGATGCTCTCCGATTTCGACCGCAGTGAAGACCGGAAGCTCGGAGATCGAACCGCAGAAGCCGAATACGATTGCACGCTCGCTCGCGATCGGCAACCCGGCAGATGGGCACTATGCGATCAAAACCATTAAGGGCAGCGGCGGCTGGTGTGAAGATGTCAGCGATCCGGAGATCGTTGACTCCATCAAGCTGTTGGCGGAGACCGAAGGCATCTTCACTGAGACTGCCGGCGGTGTGACGGTTGGCAGTGCCGGCAAACTGTATCGGCAGGATCGCATTCTGCCCGAGGAAACGACTGTGCTCTGCATTACCGGCAACGGACTGAAGACGACCGACGTGCTCGCGACTTGCTATCAAACCGAGCGCGCCCTGGCTCCCAAGCTCTCCGAGTTCGAGTCGTACTTGCAGCAGCATACGATCGAGCCGAGCGAGGTGCCGACTGTTCTTGCCTCCGCCGAAGCCGCGCGGGCGTAGGCGTGTAGTCGTCACTCTCCAGCTAACACCTGGCACAACAAACTGATGTGTAAACAGCCGCTCTCCTGCGGCTGTTTCACTTTGTGCTGTCTTCGATGCTCGCGAAATGAGTCGCCCACGCACTTTTCTCGATCGTTCTGTTCACCACAACATCTCTCGACATCTCACGCTGACAACACTTGTTGCGCGCCGATTTCAAGAGTGGGACGTGATGTGAATAAATCGGTGCCGCGTGTTCGGTTCTTCGCTACCAATTTTTTTCGTGATGCGTCTTACGTGCCAAGTTGTCACACGAGCCTTCGCTGCTTTCGGTGACGGGCGACGAGCGGGTTCCTGACAGCGGCTCGGGAGCGTGCCATGAAGAGTCGCGTGTTGCTCACTGTTGTCTTGCTTGGGTGCTCTGCGGCGGCGCAGTTGGAGACCGGAACAAAACACCGGATTCGCGTGCGCGTCGCTTTCTCCGACGGATCTTGTGACCGCTCCTTGCTCGTTCGGTTGGTGGGGCGAAGCGGTCCCACCCTGCAGTCCTCCGCCGACGATCGTTGCGAGGTCACCTTCCCTGACGTGCCCGATGGAACTTACCATCTGAATGTTTCCGGCCAGGACTTCAGCGCAACGGATGATGTAGTCGAAATTTCCTCGGGAGCGAACGAATTCGAAATCGCTGTCAAGCGTGGCAATGAGCCGGACAGCGGGCCGATGGCAGGCGCGGGCCCGGCTATTTCCGCCTCAACCCTCGCAATCCCAGCGAAGGCACAAAAAGAATTCGACAAAGCCAACGGCTGGATCGACCGCAAAGATTTTCCACGGGCGATCGATGCGCTTAAGCACGCCATTGCCCTCTATCCGTCGTACGCGAGCGCCTACAACAACCTAGCCGTTATCTATGCGAGGCAGGGAGATCGGGCGCATGAACGCGATGCACTACAAGAGGCGCTCCGCATTGACGATCACTTTGCCCCCGCTTATGTCAATCTGGGACGCATGGACATCGCTGCCAATGATTTTCCTGATGCAGAGTCTGCTTTCAAGAGAGCTGCATCCTCCGATCCTTCGGATGCGATGACTTATGTTCTGCTGAGCTTCACGGAACTAATGAATCGTCGCTTTGATGAGGCGATCAATGCGAGCAAACTCGCGCATCTACAGAAAGGATCTCACGCGTTTGCCCATCAAGTGGCGGCGAAGGCCTTTGAACAGAAGCGCGACGGTGCGAGCGCTATTACAGAGTTGAACCTGTTTCTGACGGAAGAACCTTCTGGCCCGCGCGCCGACAGCGCACGCAAAGAACTCGCCGCGCTACAGGCGATCGTGCACTGAACGCCGACTGCACCACCGCGAAGCAGCGCTCTTCTAGTTTGTCGGCTGGGCCGACACCTGCCCCGTTGATAGATGAAGTTGCCGCGACTTCTCCAGCACCCATTCGGGAAATTGCGGTGCGCCCTGCGGAATCTTGCCTTGCGTAATAGCCCAGTGGTCGAGCCATCCCGTGCCTTCTTCTCCAACATAGGTATCGGGCAGGCTGTAGGCGGCATCGCCGAGCGCGTCTTCTAATGTGATGAAGCGATATCCCCGCTTGCGCAGAAGGTCGAGCAGTTCGCTGATGTGATCGGCTTCCAGATTGCTGGCGTGAAGCAGGAGAATCTGCTTCGGTTCGTAGCCGACGATCCTGGTTGAAAGCTGCTCGCTGTAGGCGAACACGGCATCGTGATAGGCCAGGTAATCTTTCACAATCTGCTGTTGCAGTGCCGTGTCGTTGCGTTTTTTTGCGTCTTCGTAGACTCCA
This sequence comes from Candidatus Solibacter sp., assembly GCA_035501655.1. Lineage (GTDB taxonomy): Bacteria > Acidobacteriota > Terriglobia > Terriglobales > Acidobacteriaceae > Sulfotelmatobacter. Next base: position 158,205 of record DATJVU010000028.1, on the reverse strand, counting down.
GCAAAGGCCCAATCCCAGCCGTCGAGCGTGATGGGCGCGATGCGGTAGCCGCGGTCGATGAGAAACTTTTCCGCCTCGCGACGCGTGACCAGATCGCGGCCAGTGTCGAGATAAGGATGGCGGAAGTAGCGCATCTTCAGCTTGCGCGGCGCCAGCATCAGATTGACCACGCCCTCGCCCTGGACCACGTCATCTTCCCACGCCTTAAGACCAACCTGATTTAAAGAGGCATGGCTGAAGGTGTGATTGCCCAATTCGAAGCCGTAATCGAGCCACATTTGCAGAGCTTTTATGCGCTCGTCGACCTCGCCCGGCTTGAAAAGCTTTTTTTCGTTGACGAAGCCGACTACCGGGATCTTCTGGTCGCGGAGAGTGCCTAGAAGCTTGGCGGTCATCGCTGTGATGTCGGCGGCAGGCAGGCGGTCGGCCATGCCGGCCGGGAGGTCGTCAATCGTTACCGCTACCTGACGGTCGAGTTTTACGGATTGCGCGGAGACGTGGACTGCGCATGCGAGCAGGCAGAGTGCAAATACCAAGCGGAGATGTCTCATAGGCATGGGCCTCTGGAGCGTTATGCGTGAACAAGTATTAGAGCACGAGGGCAGGCGGCCGCTTCTGAGATTGCGAGGATGTTTCATGCTGTGAGAATCGCCTCACTCGTTAGCGCCAGGTTAGCAGACGCAGTGATGCAGTTTGGCTTACGCGTTAGGCCAGTTTAGCTGGAGATCCTTCGCTACGCTGAAAAGCGCTCCGCTCAGGATGACAGCGCAACTTAAGGGTCAAGTGTGTTAGGGAAGAAGTGTGGTTTGCAATTTATGGCCGAACGCGTATAATCTAACTAACTGGTTAATTAGTATGCCACGCCTTAGTCATCGCCGGGCCGGGCTGGGCCACATGGGTTCGCGGGGCCGGCCGGAGGAGAGCCGCGCCGCGATTTTGCGCGCCGCTGCGCGGGAGTTTGCCCAATACGGCATCGCCGGCGCACGCACCGATGCGATCGCGCGCGAGGCTCGCGTCAACAAGGCGTTGCTCTACTACTATTTCAAAGACAAGGAATCGCTTTACAGCGCGGTGCTCGATGCCGCTTTTTCTGGTCTGAAGAGCACCGTCTTTGCCGTGCTCGACAGCGATCTTCCGCCGCGGCAAAAGATGCTGGCCTACGCTGGGGCGTACTTTGACTACGTGGCTGCGAATCAGCTTTATCCCCGGCTGATGCAGCGCGAGATGATGCGGGCGCGCGAGGGCCAGTCGGCCAACATCGACAAGATCATCAAGAACTACATCCGGCCCATTTTTGGACGGGTAAGTGAGGTTATCCAAAACGGCATCGCGGAGCGTGAATTTCGTTCCGTCAACCCGGCACACTTCGTGCCCTCGATCGTCGCCATGATCGTTTTCTATTTCAGTAGCGCCCCGATGATGCAAAAGATCGTGGGATTTAATCCGTTGACCCCGGAGCGCATCGCCGAGCGCCGCGCCTCGGTGCTGGATTTTATCTCTGCCGCGCTATTTTTGCCGCGCCCAAACGCCACCCAAGGAGCACGCTCATGAGTGCGCGCAACCGTTTTCTTATTCTTCTCGGAATTATCTTCTTGATTTCCGTAACGTACTATTATTTTTCGACCGGCCATTCGCGCGATCTCGACCTGGTCGGTACGGTCGATGCCAACCAGGTAATCGTGAGCGCGCAGGTCGAAGGGCGCATCCAAAAACTGCTGGTCGATGAAGGCACGCCGGTCAAGGCGGGAGATTTGATCGCCGTGCTTGATCCCTCGGAACTTCAGGCACAGGAAGCAGCGGCAACCGCAACCATTTCAAGTCTGCGAAACAAGGTCGCCGAAATGCAGCACACGGAAGCCTCCACCTCAGGTTCGACCTCGAGCGACGTCGCCAACGCGGAAGCCAAGCTTTCCTCTGCGAAGGCTCAGTTGCTGCAGGCGCAGGCGGCGCTTGACCGCACGCAGAGCGATAGCCGGCGGACGGTGGAACTTGCGAAGGCGGGTGTCGCCTCCGACCAGGAGCGCGTGCAGGCGGAGACGAGCCTTCAAGCCGCGCAGGCAACTGTGCAGGCGCAGAAGGATTTGGTGAACGCCGCCGAGGCCGACGTGAAGGCCGCTCTCGCCCGCACCCATCAGGCAAATGCGGCAAAGAGCACTGTCGCCTCCACGCAAGCAGACCTGAAGAACGCGATCGCGCAGAAAAATCAGGCGGCTGTAAGGCTGGGATATACGAATGTCTACGCGCCGGTTACCGGCACGGTCTCGGTGCGCGCGGCACGGCAGGGAGAAGTGGTGAACATTGGGGCGCCGATTGTGACCATCGTCGACCTCAACGACACGTGGGTGCGGGCGGCCATTCCCGAAACTTACGCTGATCACATCGGGTACGGAGACCAGTTGCGGGTGCGGTTGCCCGGAGGCACTGAGACCAGGGGAAAAGTCTTCTTTAAAGGCGTGGAAGGTGATTTCGCCACGCAGCGCGACGTCAGCCGTATGAAGCGGGATATCAAGACCATCGTCTTGAAAGTTCGGCTCGACAATCCCAAAGGCGCATACGTGCCGGGAATGACGGCGGACGTGTTGGTATCGCAGGATCAGATTAAGAGCGGGAGCACGGTGAACGCAGCGGCGCCGGAGCAGAAGTGATGGCAGAGTCCAACCACAAAACGAACGGTGGAATTGCGCTGGAGAAACCGCTGTACGATCCGGCAGCGCCGTCCGCCATCGCTGTCGAGCACATCGTGAAGAAGTACGGCGAGTTTACTGCAGTAGATAACGTTTCGTTCGAAGTGAAAGAGGGCGAGATATTTGGTTTGCTAGGCCCGAACGGTGCAGGGAAGTCGACTCTGATTCGCATGATGACGACTCTCATCCCCATTACCTCAGGCAAAGCGTACATTGCGGGCCACGATGTTGCGAAGGACGCCAACGCGGCGCGCCGCTTGATTGGCGTGATTCCGCAGGCCCTGACGAGTGATCTCGATCTCACCGTTGTAGAGAACATGCAGATCTACGCCAAGCTCTACGACGTTCCGGCGAAAGAGCGAAAGACGTCGATCGACGAATTGCTGGAACTCGTCGACCTGACGAAATGGCGCGATGCTGCCACGAAAACACTTTCCGGCGGTATGCGGCGGCGGCTCGAAATTGCGCGCGGTCTGGTCCATCATCCGCGAATTTTCTTTCTCGATGAGCCTACTACCGGACTCGACCCTGTTTCGCGCGTTGCGGTGTGGGAGATGCTGGGTAACATCAAGGCGAAGCGCCAGCTCACGATTCTGATCACGACCCACTACATGGACGAAGCCGACCGGCTATGCGACCGAATTGCAATTGTGGATCACGGGAAGCTGGTTGCGCTCGACACGCCGATGGCGCTGAAAGCGAGCGTGCCGGGATCGAATGTGATCGAGGCACAGTTTGAAAAGGCTCCCGCGGATTGGGAGCAGAAATTGGGCGGCTTGGAAGAAGTGACATCGGTGCAGCATGAGGGCGCGGGGATGTATCGCGTTTTGACCGGCAATGGCTCGAAAACGACCACAGAACTGGTGGAGATGGCGGTTGCCGCGGGCGTGCAGGTGAAGTCGTTGTCGGTGCAAAACACTACTTTAGATGATGTGTTTGTGCACTATACGGGGCGGCAGTTGCGCGACGAGTTGCAGAAGGCATATGCGTTTGTGATGCCGCAAAGACCCGGCCTGCAGCCGTGATAGTCCTGAGTCGTGAGTCCTGAGTCGTGAGGGAAACCGAGTGGTGAGTCGCGAGGAAATGCGTGTATGAGCCGAAACGTCGGAAGTCAGGGTTACAAAGACCTGATCGCCTGGCAAAAGGGCATGGAACTCGTTAGCGCGATTTATGACGCTACCGAAGGATTTCCGTCCCACGAGCAGTTTGGGCTTAGAAGTCAGCTTCGTCGCGCCGCAGTCTCCGTTCCAAGTAACATCGCGGAAGGAAAGGGCCACTATTCCAATCGCGAGTTCGTACGCTTTCTTCGACATGCAGGGGCTCTCTCGCCGAGATTGATACGCAAATCTTGATTGCACAACAACGGCAATACTTGCCGGCCGAAACGGTCGCGGGGCTGACAAAACAACTCGATGAGTTGGGAAGAATATTGAGCGGCCTGATCAACTCTTTACAGGAACGCGAACGATCTCAGGACTCAGGACTAGGGTCTCAGGACTCGCTATGAATCGAATAATGGCCATTGTCGAGCGCGAGATGCGGAAGTTCTTCCGCTCGCCTGCGCTCATGCTCGCGTCCATGATTTTTCCCCTGGTGCAGCTGATTATTCTGGGGAACGCCTTCGGCGGAAAGATTCGGGACGCGCGAGTCGCCATCGTCGATCAGGATGGCGGCACACAGGCGTTGAAGATTCGCGAGGCGTTTGATTCAGTTCGCGCGAATATTCGAACGTTTGTGCCGGTCTATTACGACAGCGACAGGCAGGCCGTGGAAGACGTGCGCAACGGCAAGCTGGAAGGCGCAGTAATCATTCCGCCGCAGTTTTCCCGTCGCGTGTACGAAGAGAATCATCCCCGCATCGCGCTCGTGGTCGACAACAGTGACAACTTCATGAGTTCCGCCGTCGAGCAGGAGCTGACTTCGCTTACCGACTCACTGAATCAGCCCACGGTGTCGCCACGCATATTGCAGCAGACCGCGCTCGATATCGTCGAACTGTATCCTTACATCGAATACATGAAGTTCCTGCTTCCAGGCTCGCTCACGCTCGCTATGTTTGTCTCAGTCATGATCGGCGGCGGCATGCTCTATATCGACGACAAGGCGCGCGGCGTGCACGAGGGCTATCTCGTCACGCCGATCACCAAACTCGAGCTCGTGCTCGGGCTGAATCTGGCCGGCGCGATCAAAGCGGTGATGACGGGCGTGATCATTGTCGTGATCGGATCCCTGCTGGCGGGCGTGGGCACGATCCTCAACCCCGTGACCATGATTGGTTTGCTGATCATGATCACCCTGACATCTTTGGCCTTCAACACCATGATGTTCCTGCTGATGGTGCGCATCGAAGATCCGCTTGTGCCGCGCGCCATGTTTGGCATTCTCAATACGCTGCTGTTCTTTCCCAGCGGATCGGTCTATCCCATCCAGGCATTTCCCAAGTGGTTGCGGGTGATTGCGAAGTGCGATCCGTTTACTTACGCTGTCGATGGATTCAAGTGCCTGCTGCTGAAGGAAACCACGCTTTCGGCTGTGTGGGGTGACATGCTGTTTCTAACGATCTTTGCCGCGATTACGCTGGGCGTGGCGATTCCGCTGTTCAAGAGAACCCTCTGATTTAGCCATTTAGTGATTTAGACATCTGGCTATTGAAACCCGCGCCGGATTGTCTTTCATGCAGGACGGCAATTGCTCAATCGCCGGATCAATTAGTCGCCTGATCTTCTTCTGGAACTTTTCCCTTGTCCCGCTTGTCCGTTATGCTAGAGAGGTATGACGCTCCTGGACGCGCAACAGTACGACCCACAGAAGGACCGAAAGAAAAAGATCCGCAACGTAGTGATCATAGTCATGGTGCTGTTCGTTTTCGGTTTCGTCTGGTGGAATCGTTTCTACCCAGAGGAGCGGCTGGTCGGCCACTTCTTCGACGCGCTGCAAAAACAGGATTACAAAACCGCCTACGCTATCTGGGAGAATGATCCCGGCTGGGAGAATCACCTCGATCGCAAAGCTATCCACGAATATCCGTTTGCGGATTTTTATCGCGATTGGGGCCCGGGTAGCGAATGGGGCTTGATCAAGACGCAGAAGGTCTACGGCGCGAGCAAGTGTCCGTCGATGGCTGGCAGTTCAGGAACGGGCGTGGTTGTGGACGTGATCGTGAATGACCGGGTGCAGCATGCACAGGTCTGGGTTGAAAAATCGGACCACACGCTGGGCTATCCGCCTTGCGATCTGATCTTCCGGTAGTTGCCTTAGCCCGGATTGCCGGCCTAGATTCATTCACAGTCGGCACTGTATCTCGGGTTCTACTGCACTGCTGACTTGGCAAGAGCATCCAGCGTTTTCAGCAGCGTTGCGTCGTCGCTCACGTTCAAACTTGTTTTGGAGCGGTCGATCTGCCGCATCAATCCCCAGAGTACTTTTCCGGGCCCTACTTCAATGAACGTTTGCGCACCTTTGCCGATCAGCAACTGAACGCACTGTTCCCACTTCACAGAGCCCGTGACCTGGCGGACGAGTGTGTCGCGCGCGCGCAGGTCGTCGGTGACCAGGTCGGCATCGACGTTGCATGCTACGGGATACGTTGGCTTGTCCATCTTTAATTGATTGAGATCGGCTTCCAGGCGATCCTGCGCCGGCCTCATCAGGGAACAATGAAACGGTGCGCTCACCGGCAGCAGTTTTGCTTTCTTGGCGCCGCGCTCCTCGGCCAGCTTGGTGGCCCGTTCGACCGCGGCCGTGTTGCCGGAGATCACGATCTGCTCCGATGAATTGATGTTGGCGGGCGCGCAGACTTCGCCTTGCGCAGCGTCCCGGCAAACTGCGTCTACCTGATCGGGGGGCATGCCGAGAATTGCGGCCATGGTGCCTACGCCGACCGGCACGGCTTCCTGCATGTACTTGCCGCGACTGCGAACCGTGCGGACGGCGTCGGCGAAAGTAATCGTGCCTGAAGCGACGTGCGCGGAATATTCGCCGAGGCTGTGGCCTGCGACGTACATGGGCTTGGGGATGCGCGTTTCTAGCACGCGCAGGGCTGCGATGGATACAGTGAGAATGGCTGGCTGCGTGATCTCGGTCAGGCGCAGTTGGTCTTCCGGGCCTTCGAAGCAGACTTGCGAAAGTTTGTAGCCGAGGGCTTCGTTGGCTTCTTCGAAGGTCTGGCGAGCCAGTGGATACTTCTCGAAAAGATCTTTGCCCATGCCAACTGACTGCGATCCCTGGCCGGGGAAGAGAAGAGCGATGCAGTTGGAATCAGTCATGGATTGTGCAGGCTAACTCGGTTGTGGTACTTCGGCTTCGGCATGAGTTGGGCGCAGGGCCGCCAGTCCGCGCTCGATTGAGTCATTGATGCCGCGTTGCGAGAATTCGGCGGCCACGCGGACGGCGTTCTTCATCGCATTGGCGTTCGATGAGCCGTGCGTGATGATGCAAACGCCCTTCACGCCCAGCAGCGGCGCGCCGCCGTATTCGGTGTGGTCGAGGCGCTTTTTGAAATCGGTGAATGCGCTGCGCGAGAGCAAGGCTCCGACCTGGCGCGTGATTGTTGCCTTCAGCGATTCTTTGAGCGCGGTTCGAACCAGGTTGGCTACGCCTTCTGAAATCTTCAGCGCGACGTTGCCGACGAATCCGTCGGCGACGATGACGTCGACTTGGCCGTTGTAAAGATCGCGGCCTTCGACATTGCCGACGAAGTTCAGCGGCAGTTGCTTCAATAACAGAAAAGCCTCGCGGGTGAGGTCGTTCCCTTTGGTCTCTTCCTCGCCGATAGAGAGTAAGCCGACGCGCGGTCCGGTGGTGCCCGGCCGCTTTCCGAACATGGCGCGAAAGTAAACATCGCCCATCACTGCAAATTGTGCAAGGTTCTCTGCCGTGCAATCGACGTTCGCGCCCACATCGAGCAGCATGGCCGGATTTCCCGGCGCAGTCGGAAAGACCGCAGCCAACGCCGGGCGATCAACCCCGGCCACACCGCCGAGCACGATCTTCGCCGTGGCCATTGCCGCGCCGGTGTTGCCGGCGGTGACAAAGCCGTTGGCTTGGCCCTCGCGGACCAGCCGCAGGCCGACGCGCATGGAGTTGTCGCGCTTGGCGCGAATCGCCTCCACCTTGTCTTCCATGGTGATGTATTCGCTGGCGTGGATGATTTCGATGGGCAGCTGTGCGGCGCCGCGATGGCGGTCCAACTCAGCCTTGACGAGCGTCTCCGGTCCAATCAGCAACACGCGCACGCCAAATTGGCGCGCGGCCTGCAAAGCGCCCTCAATCTCAGGCTTGGGCGCGCGGTCCGAACCCATCGCATCCAGCGCGATCACGCTAGGCATGGTGATGTGTCAGCTTAACTGGCTTCTTCCACGTCGAGAACTTCGCGGCCCTTATAGTATCCGCACTTGGGGCAGGCTCGATGCGGCATTTTTTTCTCGTGACAGTTCGGGCACTCGGAAAGGCTGTGGCCTTTCAGAGCGTCATGCGCACGCCGGGTCGAGGTGCGCTTCTGCGAGTGACGACGTTTTGGATTAGGCATGATTTCCTCTGTAGATGGCAATTATCAGTTGGCGATTAGCAATTAGGCTCGACTCACCGCAAATCGCTAACTTGTTGCTTTAGTGTTCCAGCCGGCTGCGAACTTCCTTCAACGCCGCCCAGCGCGGATCTTCATCGGGCACCACGCAGGAGCATTGCTCCTGGTTCAAATTTTTTCCGCAGTGCGGGCACAGCCCCTTGCAATCTTCGCGGCAAGTGATTTTCAACGGCAACGCCAGTAGAACCTGCTCGCGCAACACATCTTCGAGCAGAATTCCCTCGCCTTGATAATAGCCGATCTCAGCTTCAGCGGCGGTTACAGAGAGTTCGTCCCGCCCGGCGTCGGCGCCGAGCGGCCGGTAGAGCAGTTCGAACTCGCGGCTGATCTCCTGCGGCACCGGTTCGAGGCAACGCGCACATTGCAACTCAAGTCCGGCCTGCAGTTGGCCGCGAAGCCGTATGTCCTTGATGACGAGGTGCTTGCCGTCATGCTCCTCGACCAGTTCGGCGCGCCCTGAAGCCCGGATCGGAGTTCGCTGCCGAACCTCGCTGCCCAAATCGATCACGCCAGACTGGAACTGTTCCTCAAATTCCAGAGGCTGGCGTTCCAAATCTTTGATGTCGAGGAACATCGCGAAACCTCCGCCGGCAAGCAGCCGATACAGGCCTGCGGAAGCACGCCTTCGCTGTTGAAAAGAGGCGTAAGTACCGCAAGGAGCAAGACTTAGGATAAAGGTGGTGACGCGGTGCTGTCAAGAAAACGGCCACCTCGCATGCCTAGGGATATGCTAGGATATTCCTAGGGATTCCATATGGCAACGCTTTATGTTGAAAATGTTCCGGATGCCGTCTACAAGGCTTTGCGCGAAAGAGCCCGCAAGAATCGCAAGTCGATGGCCGCGGAAGTGATCGAACTTCTTGAACAGAACATGCCGACCGCGGAAGAGTTGCGCGAGCGTCGCGAATTTGCTCGCCGCATGAAAGAGCTTTCTTCGCGAGAGCCGCTCACGCCGGGGCCTTTTCCTTCGACTGAAGAAATGATCCGCGAGGATCGAGACCGGTGAGTTCATTCGTTCTCGATGCCAGCGTGGCAGCAAAATGGATGCTTCCGGCCAAGGCAGAGACTTTGAGATCCGAGGCTTATCGTTTGCTGGACGCCTACGGCAGCGGTGACGTGGACCTTGTTGTGCCTGACATTTTTTGGGCGGAGTGCGGCAACATCGTATGGAAAGCCGTGCGGCAGCAGCGGTTGGGCCGCGATGAAGCGGAACTTGCGATTATGTCAATGATGAACCGCAGACTGCCGACGGTTTCATCGATCGAACTTCTTCCTAAGGCAGTATCGATTGCTCTTGATTTTGGTCAGGCTGTTTACGACTGCCTTTATGTCGCGCTGGCGATCAAGATGAAAAACCAACTCATCACCGCCGACGAGCGGCTGGCAAATGCGCTGGCGGCGCGCTTTCCGGTGAAGTGGTTGGGAGCTTTTTAGTCTCTTTCTCATTAATCCCCGCTAATCTCCCAAACGAAGCAGTTCCACGGACTGAGTCGCTGCTTCTTCAAAGATCATCCTTCGTTCAATTTCAATCGTGTTCGTGGTCAGATATCGCGGCACCAGCCACGCGATCAGAACCACCGGAACGGCGCCCAGCATGCGCAGGGGCTGCACGAGCGCCGCCGACTCGAACTCCGGAGTCGAGACAGCGTAGATGAGGAATCCAAAACAGAGTGCGATGAGAATCACGATGGAGTGCTGCTTGAACACCGGCAGCGTACAGGTGAAAGGCAGCTTGCGGAAGCGCGTGAGGACGATATTCGTCAAGAGCACGGCCCAGAGCGTGGCGAACAGTGTGTGCAATGCTGCGACACGCGGGCCTGCGAAATAGACGTACGGCGCAAAGGCAACAGCAAAAACTAAAGGCAGCGCGGAAATCAAAATTATTTTTCGTGCCAGGTCTCCGCACTCCTGCCGATCCGGATCGACCATCAGCTGGAAAATCCAGTTGGAACGCAGCTCCGCTGGAACTTCGAAGATGCAACGCAATCCCACGATGATGAAGAAGCTGAGAATGAATGGGATGGATAGTGCATCGGGCGAGAGTACTGCGTCGCGCCACGACTTGAAATCGGAGAATGCATTCATCAACGCCTGCGAGGCCAGAACCAGCGCCAGTCCGGCGATTGCGGTCAGCATGAGCCGGTGAGCTTCACTGCGCAGCAGCGTCTTCCAGACGAATCCGAAGCCGGCTCTTTGAAACGGGGTGCGCAGCACCCATCGCTGTAAGTGAGTTCCAAGCTTCGATCTTTGCGGCGTCACTGCGGCGGCGGCGGCATCTCCGAGTTCTGCGATGCGGACGAAATGCCGACGGTAGGCTGCCGCGTATGTGACAACTGCTACGGCGACCACGACTCCGAATCCCGGGAGAGTGAGCCGGCCAAGCTCCACAAGCGCTGGGCTGCTGCGCCCGCGCAGCGTCTGGCACAATCCGAGGAACCAGCACGAGGGTAGCGCGAATTCCCATCGTGGCGCTGGCCCATGAGTTCGAAAGAGAAGTCCCGGCACGATAAAACTGGTGCAGAGCAGGGCGACCAGATAAATCACGACCACGCCGCGGACGTAGGCGGACACGCGGCGGAATGCGCGCGGCGGCAGCAGGACCATGAGCAAGCCGAGCGCGGCAAATACGGCAAGAAACGCGAACAGGCTTGCAGAGAAAACTCCGAGTGCATGCACGGCGGCGAACTGAACGAAGAAGAAGAACTTGCTCTGCGTTGCCGCGACTACCGCCGGAAACAAAACGCACGACACCGCATTCACGTCGAAAGCGACCAGCGCCGCAAGAAAAATCACCGCGACAAGGTTCGCCAGAAAAATCGATCGCGTCGAGACCGGCAATGGCGCCAGATTGGTGTAGTCGCGGCGGTCGGGGAAAATTGCATCCCATCGCCAGACGGCCACTGCGCCGGTCACCGTCATCGAAAGCACGATAAAGAAATATTCATCCGGCATGGAGACGAGCAGCACGTCGGCCTTGGGCATGCCGCGCAGCCATTGCAGAAATGTCCCATACTTGTTCAGCAGAAGCAGCGAGACGAATCCGCCGGGCATGGCGAGCAGCGTAAGCACCAGGCCGACTCCGAGGTCGAGACCTTCGGCGTCGGCGTCTCCACCGCCGCGAAAGATGCGCTCGACGAAGAGCCGTACCATGCGGCCAAATGGGCGCTGCCTGTGGTAGTCCCACTCCTGCCGGATCAGATCGCGAATCATTCAGGCCGCCTTCATGACGCTGACGATATCGCGCGCAACGCTCACGGTGTCGACATCGTCGACCAGGTGAAGAAATGTATTTTCGAGCGACTGCCCGATAATCTGACGGATGTTCGTGACCGTGTCCTGCGCGATCACCTCGCCTTTGCGCAAAATCAGCACATCGGAGCAGATCTTCTCGACGACCTCGAGCACATGGGAGCAATAAAAGACGAGTTTGCCTTGCTGGCCCAGCGCCTGCACCAGATTCTTAAAGATCAAGGCGGAAGTGACGTCGAGGCCGGAGAGCGGCTCGTCGAATATCAGAATGTCGGGGTCATCCATGATCGCCGAGATAATCAGAATGCGCTGGCGCATGCCCTTGGAATACGAGCCGATGCTGCCATGTCGGTCCGGGTATAGGGAGAATAGTGCCAGCAGGGAATCGATTTTTTTGGCGAGTTCGAATGGCTGCATTCCGCGCAAGGTGCCGATGAGTTCCAGATACTCCCATCCGCTCAGATACGGATACAGATGAGGTTCTTCGGGAACGTAGCCGAGGCGCTTTCGGTAGCCGGGAAGATCATCTTGAATGTTCTGTCCGTCGAGTTGGACCACGCCTCGCGTCGGCGCGAGCAGTCCGGTGAGCATTTTCACCGTTGTGCTCTTGCCCGATCCGTTTGGGCCGAGGCAGCCGAGGACTTGACCCGGGCGCAAGGTGAATGACAAATCCTGGACCGCGGGCAACGAGGCGTAGCGCTTGGTCAGGTGCATCGCTTCGAGCATGGAGACTCCCGCCGAAAAGCCGATTTTAGGAACGCAGCGCAGAACCCACCTGAGTTAGACACCGCTAGCTTAGCGTATGTTTCAAATTTACTAGATGAGACCGCAGGCGCAGCACAGAGTGAGGGCGCGGAATGTTACGGCATCTTCAGGCCAAGAGCGCGGACGGTGGCCGGATCGAGCGTGGCGTTGCCTCCAGGTTTTTTCGTGACCACGCCGAAGCCGCCGGAATAATCCCACATCGCCCAGCCGATGTTGTGGCGCTCGAGCGCCGTGCGCACGTCCGTGATCCAGCGCTCACGGTCTTGTGGGTCGACGCCGTAACGGTAGGCGCCGAATTCGTTGCAGATCAGCGGCACGTGATTCTGTTTCGCCCAGTCGTCGGCTTGATTGATCTCGGCTTCCATGCGTGACGCATCCCAGTGATCTTGCCCATAGCGCACTACGTAGAGGCGATCGACCGCCTCGGGAACTTTCGCGGCGACCTGCGCGGCATTTTCGGGCGATGAAGGATAGTGCAATCCCTTCACCCATCGCCAGAAGTACGCGCCCCACGTGGCACCCTGATGCGTGAAAATATGCGGCTCGTAGAAATGAAAGACGTAGATGACGTTGGGGTCGCGCAGTGGTTCGAGGAAGATCATGTCGTCATCGTCATCCCACTTCGCACCGGCCGCGATGATCGTGTGCGCCGGCGCGCCTTGGCGAATTGCGGCCGCCAGTCTTGCCTCGACTCCATACCAGCGATAGGGATCGTGAAACTCCGGCTCGTTGAGAATTTCAAAAAAGACTCTGTCGGGATCCCACGAGGAATAATGCTGCGCTACCGTGCGCCAGAAATCGGCGAAGCGCTCGACGGCGTCGTCTTCTTTCGCGAGCTTTTCCTTGAAATCGGAATCGGGATGCATGTCAATCTCGACGGCGAGTCCGGCGTCGAGAATCATCTTCACGGCGGCATCGAGATAGCCGAAGTATTCGGTGTTGCCTGCATGATGCCATGCTGACTCCATCATGGGCTGGGGATTCACGCTTAGCCGTACGTGATCGAAGCCGATCGATTTAATGAGAGCGATGTCGATCGACGTCGTCCAATCCTGAAAATGTTCCTTCGTGTATCCCCTGGAGTCGTAAACCTGCGCGAACCATTCGCTGAGATTGATGCCGCGGCGAATGTGATTGAGCCGCGCGGCGGGGACCGCGGAAAGCGGTGCTGATTGGGAAAATGCAGATTGAGAGAACAAAATAGGAGTGAGAAATAAAGCAATGACAAGCACGCGGCGGACCATGAGAGTCCCCTTGGTTAAGTATGGTTAACTCGAATACCGTAACGAAAAGTCAACTCAAAATCGGCAGCGCGCGGATGCGTTTCTTCGTTGCCGCATAGATCGCGTTGCACAACGCGGGGGCGACCGGCGGCACCGACGGTTCGCCAATCCCGGTCGGCGTTTCCTGGCTCGGTACAGCATACACTTCGACGCTCGGAGTTTCTGACATGCGCAGCGGAGCGTAATCGTCAAAGTTGCCTTGCACCACGCGGCCCTTGTCGATCGTGATCTTCGCGCGCAGCGCGTTGGCGAGCCCGTAGACGATTCCGCCCTGAATCTGCTGCTCGAGAATGCTGGGATTGACCACCTGGCCGCAATCAACCGCGGCGACGACTCGGTGCACGCGCGGCTGATCGTTCTCCATGGAAATCTCAACGACCTCGGCCATGTACGAAGCGAAACATCCAAAGCAGGCGACCCCGCGGTGGCGGCCGCCGGCAAGAGGCTTATCCCAGCCAGCTTTTTCTGCGGCGAGTTGCAGCACACCGCGCATGCGCGCTGTCTTCCAGGTGGTGGCGAAGTAAGGTAAGTCCTGATCTTTCGCCAGCAGGTGCAGGCGGTACTGCACGGGGTCTTTGCCGGCTGCAACTGCTAGCCCGTCGATGAAACTCTCGAGCGCAAAGGCCGCTTGCAGCGCGTAGACAGAGCGCATCCAGCCGAGGGGCACTGGAGTTTCGGCCATCACATATTCGATGGAATAGTTCGGAATGCCGTACACCGGACCGGCTTCATCGGGCAGATCGGGGTCGACGTTGCCTGGAGTGGGCTGACCTTTCTGCCCGCTGATCGAGGGCGCGACGATGCGGTGCGTCAGCGCCACTGGATAGCCGGATCCGTCGAGCGCGGCGCTGAGTTGATGCAGGCTCGCCGGACGGTAGGTAGATGAGCGCATGTCGTCTTCACGCGTCCAGATAACTTTTACCGGTGCGCTGATTGCCTTCGATACCAGTGCGGCTTCAACCGCGTAGTCGTGCTCGAGGCGACGGCCGAAGCCACCGCCCATCAGAGTTACATTCACTTTCACTTGATCGGGGTCGAGCCCAATCGCAGTCGCCACCGAGTCGCGGCAATCTTGTGGCACCTGCGTTGGCGCCCACAGTTCGCATTTTGTGCCTTGATAGTGTGCTGTGCAGTTTCCGGGTTCCATCGGCGCGTGCGCCATGAAGGGCAGTTCGTACTCAGCCGAAATGCGGCGTCCGCCGGCCTTGGTCACATCGCCCGCCGCGAATAAACTCGAACTCTTCTTGGATGCGGCCTGCTTGAGCGATGCCGTGATCGCCGCAGTGTTCAAGTCTTTGTTCGGGCCTTCGTCCCATGTGACGTTCAGGACGCGGCGGCCTTCCATTGCGGCCCAGACGCTATCTGCGGCCACCGCAACGGCGGAGTCGCCGATCTTGCCGACGTAACTCACGCCAGAAATGCTTTTCGATTCTTTGTCGGAGAAGCCGGAAACTTTTCCGCCGATGATGGGGCAGCGCGACAGCACCGCGAACTTCATCTGCGGCACACGGAAGTCGATGCCGAAGACCGCTTCGCCTTTGACTTTGTCCAGCGAATCAACGCGCGGCAGGCGCTGGCCGACGATCTTGTAGTCTTTGCTCTGCTTAAGCGTTACATCGGTAGGAATCGCCAGAGTCGAAGCTTTGCCGGCGAGTTCTCCATAGGTCAGGCTACGTCCTGAACTCGCATGCTTGATGCGTCCAGTTTCTGCGGCGCATGAAGAGCGCGGCACGGCCCACGTCAGCGCGGCGGCAGAAATCAGCATCTCGCGCGCTTGTGCTCCCGCCTTGCGCATGGGGTCCCACGTGGTGCGGATGCTGGCGCTGCCACCGGTAGTCTGATCGCCGTAGAGCGTGCTTGCTCCGGCTTGCTCAATTTCAATTTGCTTCCAGTCAGCTTCGAGTTCTTCCGCGAGAATCATCGGTAGGGCTGTGCGTACGCCTTGCCCCATCTCGGAGCGCGCGACCACGATTGTGACCTTGTTGTCGGGCGTGATGCGTAAGTAGGCATTGGGCGAGAAGACTTCTTTTTCTCCGGCGCCCTTGTGCGGAAGATAAAAGCCAATCACCAAACCAGCTCCGGCGGCGACGCCAGCAGCGACGAATTCGCGTCGTGAAAGTGGGCTCATCGCGCACCTCCGTTGCTGGGTGCTTGACCAGCCGCGCGGTGGATTGCCTTGCGAATCCGCTCATAGGTTCCGCAGCGGCAGAGATTCCCATTCATCGCTTTGGTGATTTCATCGTCGGTCGGGTTCGGCGTCTTTGCCAGCAGCGCTGCCGCCGACATGATTTGTCCTGTCTGGCAGTAGCCGCATTGCGGAACTTCTTCCGCGATCCAGGCCTGCTGCAGAATGTGCAAGCCGTTGGCGGAAAGGCCCTCGATCGTCGTGACGTTCTTGCCCGCAATTTGCGAGACGGGTGTCGAGCACGAACGAATTGGACTGCCCTCGACGTGAACGGTGCACGCGCCGCATAATCCGGCGCCGCAGCCAAACTTCGTTCCCGTCATTTCGAGGGTGTCGCGCAAAACCCAAAGCAGAGGAGTTTCCGGAGAGACGCTTACTTTCTTCTCGCTGCCGTTAACGCGGAGTGTGATGTCGGCCATGTGGGTCCAGGGATTCGGTTTGAAAACTGGACAACATGGTACTCAAGCGAAGCGAAAAGGGAAATGGGTAGACTTTCACGAGGCGGAAGAGTGCGAATTACGGCGCTTCTACTGACCACTGCCCACCGGACACTGACCCCTGCTCTATTTCAATTCCGCCAGCTTCTGCGTGGCCAGTTGTCCGGCTTCGTTTCCCGGGTTGTCTTTCTTGATCTGCTCGTAGAGTTTCTTGGCGTCGAGCGGTTGGTTGGAGTTCTGATACAGCTCTGCCTGTTGCAATTGCGCGCTGACCTTGCTGATCGAGGCGGTGGGCTTGTTGATCAATTCCTGATCGAGTGCGATCCCGAGCTTTGCCCGGTTCGTTTGCCCGTAGAGCGATGCCAGAGCGTACTTCGCCACGGCGGCGACTTCCTTGTTCCACGAAGAGATCACTTCCTTGAAATTATTCTCAGCCGCCGCATTGTCCCCCAGGTTCACGGCCGTCACGCCCAGGAAATAGTGCGCCATGTCAGCGCTTTTGGTGTGGGGATACTTGTCGACAATCGCCTGAAACTGTTTTTTCGCTGCCTCGCTGCGCTCTTTCGCCGAGGTGAAGCTGGGTATATCCGGCTGCGCCGGGGTGCCCGCCGGACGCAGCATCGTGTCCATGGTTCGCACCGCCTGAGAGAGCTCCAGGCTGGCTTTTTCATCCTGGGCGGAGAGGTAAAACCAACCGCCAATGCCAACGGCGAGAACCACGGCCACGATTACAGAAGCGATGATGACGGTGGAACGGTGCTCGACCGTCCAGTCAGCGGTACGCCCGGCGGCGTCGATGGTCACACGGCTAAAAGCGTCTTGTTTGAGTTGATGGCGGGTCTCTGCGCGCACGGACTTCCCTTCTAACGGTAAGGATGGCTGGACAAACAACAAGTTTAACAGGGGCAAAAGGGAGCGTCAAAAGCGGTTGGCTCGCTTCAGCGTCACGAATTTCTGCGCTATCGCCCTCGTGCACCGAGACACCCTGCACGAAACATACACAAACAGCATAAGCTCAGGGACCAACACCCAACAATGTCGTGTGAACACCTTTAACTCTCGGGCGTGCTTCTGCTACTCTGCTTTCCGCTTCCAGAGAGGACCTTCACACAATGTCATTCGAAAAACTGGTGCGCGCCGCGGTGCCCGCACTTTTGTACTCAGTCTTGTTTGTTTCATTTTCTTCGGCGGCCGATAAGAGGGACGCCAAGTCTGCCGAATCCTCCAAGCCTTCCTACGAACAGCCGCAGCCTGCGACTGAGATGCTCGACTATGGCATGTATAACCGCATCCGCGACGAGGGATTGCAGCACTCGCATGTGATGGAGTTCGGCTCGGCGCTCATGGATGGCATCGGCCCGCGCCTGACCGGTTCTCCAAATCTCAAAAAAGCCAATGAATGGACGCGCGACCAGTTCACCGCCATGGGCTGCTCGAATGCGCACCTCGAAGACTGGGGCGAGTTCGGCATGGGATGGCGCCAACTCAATACCTGGGTGCGCATGTCGGCTCCGGATACGGCGGTCTTTATCGCGCAGGCGCTGCCATGGTCGCCGTCGAGCAAGGGGCCAATCAGCGGCCGCGCAATTTGGCTCGATGCGAAAGACGAGAAAGACCTCGACAAGTACAAAGGCAAGCTGGAGGGCAAGATCGTCTTCTTCGGGCCGATGCGCGACGTGAAGCCGGTTGACAAGCCGCTGTTCGAGCGCCGGGACGACGCCAATCTGAAAACGACTGTCGAATATCCGGTTCACGTCGGTGGAGACCAGGACGGTTTTGCCGAGTTCATCAAGCGCCTGAGCTTCCGCGAGAAGGTGGGGAAATTTCTTGTGTCGGAGCACGCCATCGGCGTCGTGATTCCGAGCCGCGATGGGCGCAACAGCGGCGGCTCCGGCGGCACCATCTTCGACGACGGCGGATCGGGCCTGGGCTGGTTCACCTACCAGCGCGAGCGCGCCGAGCCGCTGCCCATCGTGGTGATGGCGATCGAAAGCTACGGCCGCGTCTACCGCCTGGTCAAGGCGAATGTCCCGGTAACGGTTGAGATGGACGTGGAAACGGAATTCACCGGCGATCACGAGCACGGCTTCGATACCATCGCAGAAATTCCCGGCACCGATCCCAAGCTGAAAGATGAAGTCGTCATGGTCGGCGGCCATCTCGACTCCTGGGCCTCCGGAACCGGTGCGACCGACAACGGCGCAGGAACGATCGTCGCCATGGAAGTCATGCGCATTCTCACTGCGCTGAAAGTCCAGCCGCGGCGCACGATTCGCGTCGGCCTGTGGACAGGCGAAGAGCAAGGTGAATTTGGTTCGTATGGGTATGTAAAGCAGCACTTCGGGTTCGTTCCGCTCTCCACGGCACCCGATCAGATCGTCTTACCCGAATTTCTCCGCAAGCCCGCGGGTCCGGTCGAACTCAAGGCGGATCAGCAGAAAATCTCCGGATACTTCAACGTCGACAACGGCTCGGGAAAAATTCGCGGCATTTACCTGCAGCAGAATCCTGCGGTCTATCCGATCTTCGAGCAATGGATGGAGCCGCTGAAGGACCTGGGCGTCAGCACGATTACGATGCGCGACACCGGCGGAACCGATCACGAAGCGTTCGACGGGGTCGGCATCCCGGGATTCCAGTTCATTCAGGATGGCCTCGACTATAGCTCGCGCACGCACCACTCCAACGAAGACACCTACGAGCGCCTGCAACCGGAAGATTTGGCCCAGGCGGCGACGGTGGAGGCGATCTTCGTCTACAACACGGCCATGCGCGACCAGATGCTGCCGCGCAAGCCGCTGCCGCACCCGGAATTGGATGAGAAGCGCAAGGAACCGCTCAAGAACCTGATGCCGGGAGCGGAGCCGAAAACGGAAGAACCAAAGAAAGACGCGAAATAGTAGCTGCAGCTCTGGCGCTAGCGAAGGCAATCTTCGCGGCGTCGGGGCAGCGCCTGAGCAAGCTGCCGTTTGCGATGAAGCCGGCGTAGAAAGATTGCGCGGCAACTACTGGTCTGATCGTTAGTCGTCCGCACTCGTGTTTGTGTTCTCCGGACTGACTTTCATTGCTTCGCGGAGCACCCGCAACAGATTCCCACCCAGAATCTTGCGAATATCGACTTCACGGTATCCGCGATCAAGCAAACCCTGGGTAATCTTCTCGAGATCGGCCGCCGAGTCGATGCCGGCCACCAGAAAGTCTCTTCCGTTGGAGTCCGACCCCAGGCCGACGTGATCGATTCCCGCGACCATCACAATGTGATCGATCTGATCGATCAGAGCTTTCATCGGTGCGCGTGGGATCTTGTTCTTTTCCAGCCACAGCAACTCAAACTGCTCGATATCGTGAGGGGCGACTTTCTCTCCCAGCGTCTCCCGTCTGTCTTCGTATTCTTGCGCGGCGGCCAGCATTCTCTGATGCTGCTGGTACGCCGCGGAGGCGAAATTCGGATCCAGAAAGCTTCCGACCAGCGGCACGCCCACCACCCCGCCCGTCTTGGCAATGGTGCGGAGCATCTCATCGGTCAGGTTGCGGGGCGAGTCGACCAGCGCGCGTGCGGCGGAGTGCGAGGCAATGACTGGTCTTTTCGTCACCGCCATCACATCCCAAAATGTCTTGTCAGAAACATGCGAGACGTCGACGATCATTCCCAGCCTGTTCATTTCGGCCACGACCTGCCGACCAAAACCGGTGAGACCTTCGTGATGCGCGATCCTTGAGTCGTTGATATCCCCGCTTGAATCGGCCCAGAGATTGGTGTGCGTGTGGGTCAACGTCATGTAGCGCACACCCAGACGATAAAAATCGCGCAACAGGTGCAGATCGTCTTCGATGGCGTCGCCGCCCTCGATGCCGATGAGAGCGGCAAGCGCATGCTGGGCGTGAGCATGCTCCACATCCTCAGCCGACATCGAAATCGCCATCGACTTCGGGTGAAGCGCCGTCTGCCCGTACACCGAATCAATCAGGTCCATGGCGCGCCGGGCCGGGTGCCCATCATCATCCTCAGGGTCGACGCAAATGGAGAAGAACACCGCACCAAGCTGCCCTCGACGCACTTTATCCAGACTGATGAAGTCCGTGTCCCTGGGGTCGAGCGTCCCGATATCGTAGTGATCGTCGTGGAACCGGAGCGGAGTGTCTTCGTGCGCATCGATGACGATGGCGGACGCTTGAATCGCACGCGCCCGGCTGCTTACCGTAATGTCTTGTGCGGCAGCGAAAAGGGGCCACAGAAGTGGCCCCACGAGAACAATTCGAAACATCTTCAATCTAACTAGCGTGGAGCTTCCTCCAGCAATCCCTGCTCCAGCTTTTCCTGGCACTCGATGCAGTGCCGCGTCCAGGGCACGGCCTCCAGCCGCTTGGCGTTGATCTCGTTGCCGCAATTCACGCACTCGCCGAAGCTGCCTTCGCGAATCCGCGCCAGCGCCTTCTCCACCATCTGCAACAGTGCGCGCTCGTTGTTGCTCTGGCTGAACAAGAATTCCTTGGTGTAGGAGCTCGCCGCGCGGTCGGCAATATCCTGCGCCGTATCTTCATCGGCGGTGCGTCCATCAGCCTGCGTGCGGTTCACGGTGCGGCGCAACTCGTGCTGCCGCGTCTCGAGTTTCTTTTTGAATGACTCCAGTTTCTTCTTGTCCATAAAGGTCACGTCGTATCACATCTTCTCGGTCTCTTCTCGGCTTACCCCATCAGTCGGGCAACAAAAGCTTTGGGACGCCGACCCTTGCCGGCGTCCCGCTTGAAGCCCAAACGAAGATGATAAGCGCCAAAATTAAGATGCGTCAACCGGGAGAATGGTTTCGGGCGTTTCGTCGTGATTCAAATCACACATCTGGCGCGCGCATGAAGCGCCGGGCGCTCTCCCCCAAGAATGTAAGAATCGAACAGAGACAAGCAGCGCAATAATTTTTGGCGCTACCGCGGCAACTGATCCTTCATACTGGCCAGCGCATACCCCATCACGGCCATGGCAGCGCCGTTCTCGCGCAATTCGGCGGGCACGATTTTGTCGAGCGTGTCGGCGGCGGTGTGGTGATAGTGGAAATACACGCGTCCATCCGGCTTGATTCCGATCGCGGGCACGCCTGCATCGGACATCGGCGTGATGTCGGCGCCGGGTGAAAATGCGCTCGTCTCGAGTACGCTGCTGCCCGTACTTTGCAGCACGCTGGCGATCGGCTGTAGCAAACTGGCGGCAGGCCCGTTCATATGAATCTCAAAGCCCAACGGATGCGCCGCGCCCGCGTCGCTCTCGATCGCTGCCGCATAGTGTGGAAAGTCGTTCATGAAATCCTTGGCGTAGGCCCTGCTGCCGGCGCCGCCACTCTCTTCGTCCATCCAAGCAATGACGCGCAACGTGCGGCGCGGCTTGAGATGCAGCTTCTGCAAAATCTCTGCCGTTTCCATCGCTACGGCAACTCCGGCTCCGTCGTCAATCGCGCCTGTGGCTAAATCCCACGAATCGAGATGACCCGACACCACCACGATCTGCTCGGGATGCTCGCTGCCCTTCAGATCGCCGATCACGTTGTAGCTGGTTACGTCAGGTAGCTTCTGGGGTGTAAGAGTAAGCCGCATGCGTACTTTTCCCTGTACGGCCAGATGCGCGATCAGGTCGGCATCTTCCGCCGCTACTGCGCCCGCGGGTATTCCGGCAGGCACGCTGAATCCGGTATGCGGCAGGCGAAAGTCGGCATCGCCGACCGAGCGCACCAGTGCTGCCGCTGCCCCAAGATCGGCGGCGGCTTTTGGTCCGGCTGCGCGGTAACGCACTGCCTCGCCATAGGCGACGAAAGCATATCCGGCGGCGGATTTCTGCTTGTCGAAGATTTCATTGAACAACACGATCTTGCCTGCGACCTTGTCATGGCCGAGTTCTTTCAACTCGTCGAAGTTGTTCACGACCACGACCTCTGCATCCAGTCCGTCGGCCGGCGTGGCGCTGCTTCCGCCGAGCGCGGTCAGCACGATCTTCTGCGAAGCCTCCGGGGCCTGTCCAGGGTACTCGATCAACTGCGCCGTCTCGGCTCCTCGCACCCAATGCGGGACTTTCACCTCCTCGAGCTTCACTTCGAGCCCCAGCTTGCGCAACTCGCCGGCTACATACTCAACTGCTGCTTTCGCGCCTGCCGACCCGCTGGGCCGCGGCCCGATATTCTCGGTCAAGTGCGCAACCTGCTGGTAAGCGTAGTCGTCGCTGAGCGCCGCATCGCGAACCGATGCCAGGTCCTTAAGCAAAGCCGGAGGAAAGTTTTCCTGCTGCGCCTGCGTCAACTGCGGGATCGCGCCGAAGGGTGACGCTGCCGGACTGGGTTTTGCCTGCGGGTTTTGCGCCCATCCGGATCCCACGGCCAGCACAACCACTGAAACAACAGCAAGGAAGGGAGAGAATTTGTGAGGGGTCATCGTGTGGCAGTGTATCTGACTGCATGCTCGAATGAGAAACAAGGCCAAGCGCGAATCCCAGCAATGCTCAGTTTGATGAAGCGTTCAGTAAGGCGGATCTCCATACCCACGGAACTGTGTGAGGGAGATCCCTCGCTCCGCCTGTAAAGCGGCTACGCTCGGGATGACGCCGACGACAAAAATGGCTTCAAAATTCAAACTGAGCCATTGCTGACCTCCACACGGCAAGAAAAATGGCCCCATTGCTGGGGCCAAGTTCAAAGAGGACGAAATGGTGGGTGATGTCAGGAAAGGCGATGCAAGCGTCCGTTCCGCCAGATGGAACGGTGCTTCGGGAATTGACGCGGAGATTCGAAGAGAGTGAAGGTCATGTTGCTAAGTTGCGTGCCTCTTTATTACCCCTTGCTGAAGCACTTGCCGCGCCAAAGAGACTGCGACAGGGACTTTCCTCTCTGACACTACTACAAATCGAAGTAGTTCAAAGGGTTAGCGCCGGCGGGTCCGACTCGGCATGACAACTCGAAATACCTCTGCACCAGGGCAAGTGCAACACAATTCACTTTCGTTGCACGCGCATTCCAGATGGCCTGAAACACCAAGCCCCTGGCGGCTTTTGGCGGCCAGGGGCTATGTGCAAGTTCTTGCCAGCTTGAAAATTCTTGTCTAGCTGTTGCCGGCTACCGTGCGCAGCTTGCCCGGCAGGAAGTGATATGGCGGCCAGGGACCGCTCACCGACACTTCGCAGTTCTTCAACTGCTTGGCGGCGGCGGTGTAGCGGTTCTGGTATTTCTCCACGCTCTTGGAATCGATCAGGTGAGCGATATCGATCAGCATGCCCTCAGGAGCAACCTTCTTGCAGCTGACTTCTTCTTCCAGCGGATTGAACAGCTTATGTACCTGAACGGAAAGAGCCCGGGCCTTGGTCTGGCGTTCACGCTCGCGGGATGCCTTTACCCGGAGCTTCGACAGGTAGTCGCCGCCGACCGTATCCGGCAGTTCTACGTCGATCATGGCTTCACGCAGCGAGCCATCACGAACCACCAGCTTGATGTGCATTTCCGACTTGCCCCGCAGCTTTTCGACGCTCTGCCCAAAGGCTCGCCGGTTGACCCGGACGGCTTGGCGGAGCGCGTCGTCGCTGTCAAAAATAGTCCCGAATTTGAAAGGAAGCACTGTGGAATTACGGAAGCAGGAACTGACCACCCGCGCGTGCTCAATCGCGGACTTCTGGTCCAGTTCTCCGGCTGTGTGGTCGTATTCGCTCACGATCACGGCGAATTCCCCACTGGGATAGCTCAGAACCGCCGCGCCATTCACTCCTTGTACACCTTCGAGGAGGAAAGGACGGCGAGTGCGGGTTCCATTGGGGAGGGTTTGGTGCTCGGTCAAGCAGTACGCGTACCACGCCATATTGAACTCTCCGAACCGGGAATGGAAGCGGACAAGCCGCTTCGCACGTCGAGTTTTTCGCCAAAGCTAGTGGTGCGATTGTGGAAGTAGAAACGGGCGGTACAGGGCAACTTCGCTTTTGGGAACGCTTACAGTCGCATTCCCTATTTGCATATTACTTTGGGCATCTGGAAAAATGCAACTTTTTCTTTCCGAATGGCATCGTTTGCCTTCATTTTCCACTGGCGGCGCGCGCGGCGCGCTCCTGGAGGGCCAGCAGAACCACCCGAAGCATCTCGTCCCAAGGGGCGGGTTTTCCGGTCCAGATTTCGAACTGGCGGGCGGCTTGATGGACGAACATTTCAATCCCCGGAATGATCTGCGCGCCGCGTTCTTTGGCTAGTTTCAGCAGCCGCGTTTCGGCCGGATCATAAACCATATCAAAGACATAGCGGGCATTGATCTCTTTGTCCTGGAGGGGCGTTTCGCGTATGTTCCCCATTCCAACCGGCGTGGCATTGATGATCACATCGAACGCCAGCTTCTTCAGATCGGGCCGCTTGACCATCCTCGCCCGAGCCTGATGAGCCAGCTTTTTGGCCGGAGGCAGGCTGCGGTTCAGGATGTAAACCTCTGACCCTCTCTCCTTGAGCCCGAACACAGCCGCCCGAGCCGCACCGCCAGCGCCGAGCACCAGAATGCGTGCCCCTTCGAGCGTGTTCAGTCGCCGCTCCAACGGCCGCACGATTCCTGCCGCGTCGGTGTTGAAGCCGTAGAGTTTCCCATCCTGGGCGCGCACGACCGTGTTGCATGCGCCAATCTTGCTCGTGTGCGAGTCGGTGTTGTCGAGGTGCGGCAGGATGGCTTCCTTGTACGGCATGGTGACGCTGAGGCCGTGGATGGGAATCTCCCGCACACAAGCGAGCAAATCCTTTAGCGTCTTGGCGTGTAGCGCCAGATATACGGCATTCACGTTCTCGCGACGGAAGGCAGCGTTCATGATCGCGGGAGAAAGCGAGTGCGCGATGGGATCGCCGACCACGGCGTAGACTCGGGTCGCCGCATCGACCTGCTCGATGCGATACACGTTGCGGAGTTCCTGCGCCGTAACCTGGCCTGGAGCCGTCTCCTGCCCGGATCCCGCGGATGCAAACGTGAACGCGCTGCCAGCACGCACGCCTAGCACGCGGCTGATAATCCCCTGTTCCCCCATGCACATGCTGACGACGGAATGCCGATCGCCCTCGCGCGCCAGGAACTTCATGACCGTCACGTTGTCGGAGAGTGTGGTCGCCGTGCTGACAACCTTGTAGAAGTCGGCCGGATAGGCCAGCATCTTTTCCAACGTTTCGTCCAGCTTTTTCGTCCCGCGGAAGTCATGGAAGGAGAGCACCAGCGCGGCCTTGTTGCGCACCCTTTGGATTTGCTCCGGCTTGCACTTCAGCGCGGTCTGCAACTCCACATCGACCAACTGGCAGCCCGCGGCAATCGCCTTGTTGAGGACATCTAGTTGGGAGGCAATCGATCCACGAAACTTTCCGCCGCTGGCCTGGCGGCGGCAGGTCGCGATGACCACGGTTCCGGGATGAGACTCGATGAACCGCTTGACTCGCGCGATCGCCAGACCGGGCTTCGAGAGATAGTCCAACCTGAACTCCAGGAAGGAGTTATCCCGAACCATAGCCTCCGCTTTGTCGACCATCTCATTGGGGTCGTCGCCTATGACTGCCAAGCAGACTCGCGGCAGCCGCAGGGGAAGCAGACGCGGCGCGTATGTGGGCAAAGAACTCATCGAACGTGTTGAAAAAGGACCTCGTGCGGTCCGGGGATCTTCCGGCCGCTAGTTTTTACAACTCGCAATGAAGAACGGCGAATTATTACAGGCACTTAATTGCAGATGCAACAACGGATTAACACTCTTCGCGAAAAAACTTTGGCTGCGCCTCGACCCACACCCTCGTAACCTTGACCCTCCCTTACCCCCTTGTTACCTTCCGGCTTGAGCCTTTCTTTTCTGGCATTTAAACAGGGAGGGAGACGCGTGGCGGCTCCTTCTCGGAGGTAACATGAAGAAAACAGGACTGTTAGTGTTGCTGCTCGCGACTGCGGCATGGGCCCAGTCGGGTGCCGATGCGCCCGCGGCCGATACCCCGCAGGGGACGTCTCCGACGACCGATAG
The DNA here is from genome assembly GCA_035501655.1 of Candidatus Solibacter sp. Classification (GTDB taxonomy): domain Bacteria; phylum Acidobacteriota; class Terriglobia; order Terriglobales; family Acidobacteriaceae; genus Sulfotelmatobacter. The sequence continues at coordinate 132,039 of DATJVU010000028.1, read as the reverse complement.
CTTTCCGACCGAGCGCGTCCAGTCGCCCACCTATGCCGATATTTATTGCGCCGGTTTTATCAACAAACAGATCCTGCCCGACGCCAACTACGTTTCCGGCGGACTCGAGACACCGACGACCACCAAGTTCACCCGTGGCGACATGATTTACCTCTACGGCACCGGATACAGCGCGGGAGCCGAGTACGAAATCGTGCGTGCGCTGCGCGATGTCAACGAGTATGAAATGTATCCCGGCGAGAAGAAGCTCAAGAAAGAGACCGGCCAACCCTACGAAGAGGTGGCCCGGGTCAAGATCATCGATACCCGCAACAAGTCCGCCATCGCCGAGATCGAGTACGCCTGCGACGGCGTCAATCCCGGCGACACCCTGATTCCTTTCGCCGAGAAGCTCTCGGTCAACTTCCACCCGCCGGTGAAGTTCGACCGCTTCCTGCCCGCGAGCAACAAGCTTACCGGCCGCATCGTGATGGGCAAGGATTTTGATTCGCAGATGGGAACCGGCCACAAGCTTTACATCAACGTCGGACAGAATCAGGGCGTGCACGTCGGCGACTACTTCCGCGCCGTACGTTCCTATGACGCGGACTTGAAAGATCCTGTGGATTCTCTCTCGTTCAAGGCGGCGATCGCAGAAGATACACAGCTGAAAACGCCGTCGGTCGATCCCGCGCGCTTCACCAAGTCCAATGGACCCACCATCCATGTGCGCGACCTGCCGCGGCGCGCCGTGGCTGAGATCGTGATCATCGGTACTACACCGACCACCGCCACCGGCATGGTTGTTTACTCGATGTCAGATGTGCATGCGGGTGATTCGGTGGAAAAAGACGATGTGAATTAGGAATCTGTCGAGTAGAGAGTGAGAGCCGGGAACGGGAAACCGTTTCCGGCTTTGTTTTTTTGAACTAAACCCTTTGTCAGCTGCTTCGAAAGACGTCTTGTTTTACACATTTCCATGTGTAATACTTCACACATGGCGACCAATCTTGCAATTGACGATCGATTGATCGAAGAAGCGCGTAAGACCGGCGGACACAAAACTAAAAAAGAAGCCGTAACCACGGCACTTGAGGAATACATTCGTCGTCATCGGCAGCGCCGGATCTTGGAGGTTGCGGGTACCTTCGACTTTGATCCTACATACGACTACAAAGCAGAACGACGCCGGAAGCGAATGGGATGATTCTCATCGACACACCTGTATGGTCTCTGGCGTTGCGGCGTAAGCCTGAGCACCTCAGTTCCCGGGACATTCGCCTGAAAACCTTGTGGAATCAGATCGTCGAAGACGGTCGAGCTGAGCTACTCGGTTCTGTCAGACAAGAGTTGCTTTCCGGACTGCGCGAGGAATCTCAGTTTCAAAGGTTGAAAAGCTATCTTCGCGATTTCCCAGATACAGGGCTTGTTACCGAAGACTATGAAGAAGCAGCGCGCGCGCGTAATCGTTGTCGAAGCGCAGGCATTGCGGCATCTCCAGTGGACATGTTGATTTGCGCCGTGGCGAGACGCTATGACTGGGAGATTCTCACAGCGGACATGGACTTCCTCCACTACAAGCGGATACTCGGTATACGCCTTCTGTCCGAGATCTGATGGCGAGCTCGGGCTACGATCAGTGCTTCTCCCCGAACACCTCTGCAGTGAACGCCTCGATCTTCGCGCCCTGTTGCCAGGCGTCGGACGGCAGTCCGGCCTTGCGGCAAGTCTGCTCGAGAAACGTTATTCGGTCCCAGCCTCGCTCTGCCGCTACCTGGGGCAGGAGTAGCCCGCGATATCCGGCCATGGTGATGAGCAGGCCGTGGCGGCCAACCTCGATGGCTTCGGCGGCAATCGCTTGCGGGGGAGACAAGATGCTCAGTTCGATTTGCAGAAGCGGCGCCTCCTCGCGCGTTACGGGATAGAAGCGCGCATCTTCAAACGCCGCGGCCCGCGCGGTTTCCGCGACCGCCCGATATAACGGGACGGTCGGCAGCGCATATCCAACACAACCGCGCAGTTCGCCATTCAGATAGAGCGAGGTGAAGACGCCGCGCGGTTCGGCGAAGTGTGGGTTCGCAGATTCGGCGTGGGTTTCACGATTCTCGACCCCAGAGAGAATCGCTTCATGCGCCAGACGCAGAAGCGCGGCGCGCTCTTCCGCAGAGAACTCTCCGCTGGATTTTGTGGATTCCACAACGGGGCTAGGTCGAAGTGGCGACATCACCGTCGGCTCGGGGCCGCACCGGCACCGGTTTGCGATTCCGGCTCAGAACGAAGGCGCGACGGCGCTTGACCACGCGCCGGTCAATCCGCGACCAGAACGCGACAAAGTAGTCGATCGCCGACACCAGCGAGACGCCGACCATGAACCAGATGGCTGTCAGCGCGATCCAATGAATCGGCAGAAAATATCCGTGGTAAACCGGCCACTCTTTCCAGCGATGGTCGAGAATGACAGCCACGACCGAAACGATTTGCACCACCATCTTGAACTTGCCGAGTTCGCTGGCTTGGATGGTGAAGCCCTCAGAGGCCGCAATCGATCGCAGGCCGCTGACCAGAAATTCGCGGCCGATGACCACAATCGCCACCCATGCCGGCACCAGGCTGGGATTGAGCTGCACCAGCATCACGAAGGCGGCGGCAATGAGAAGCTTGTCGGCCAGGGGGTCGAGCAGAATGCCCATGGTGGTGATCTGGTCGCGTTTGCGCGCGAGGTAGCCATCGATGCCGTCGGTCATGGAGGCCGCGATAAACAGCACCGAAGCCAAAAGTTCCTTTTCGCCAGTCACGCTGCTGAAGCGCCCGCTCGAAAGAATCCAGATCAGCAGAGGGATGCTGAAGATGCGAATGAGCGTGATGGAGTTCGGCAGGTTCACAGCAACGGGGCAGCGGCCGGTGGCCCTCCGGCAGCCAAGTTGATTATGCTCCAGCCGAAGTGGGAACGCAATGCACGGAAAGGCAGGGAGTGGCCAGTTGGGAAATCGGGGGTTGAATGGGTGTTGACGCGAGGAACGTCGTGGGCGATGGCAGGAAAAGCAGGTTCCTCACTGGCGCTTTGCGCCGGTTCGGAATGACATCCGAAATCGGAGGATTTGTACGGGCGTCATCCCGAGGCCGCGTGATTACTAGCGCGGCGGATCTTCTTCCCATGGCTCTGTGGCTCGGGAGATCCCTCGCTCCGGCTGAAAAGCGCCTGCGCTCGGGATGACGCCGGTATTTCGAAACAGTACAAATGGTTGGACTATTTCCCGGCGGCGGGCTTTGCCTGCTTGGCGATGATCATGTCCTTGATCTTGTCGTAGGTCGCCTGGGGAATAATTTTCTTCTGCACCAGTTGATTCTTCGCGCGATACGGCCGGCCGTCGATGATCTTCTGCGAGTAGACATCGCCGATGCCGGGCAGCGCCTTCAGTTGATCCTTGGTCGCGCTATTGATGTCGAGCTTGTCGGCGGTGGCGGCCATCGAGGACTGTCCCGAGGCCTCGGTGCTGTTGATCGCGGGCAAGCCTGCCGCCTCGCGTGCCAGGGTTCTGCTCGCAGTGCCGCTGACCAGCGAAAGTGCAAACACCAGAACCGCGATCTGCGCCATCAGTTTTCGTTCAATCGGTTTCATCGTTTTCCTCCGTAGTATCCGGCTGGTTGTCTCTCGCACACGTTGGGTGATCACGCTGGGTCTAGGCGTAGATTCCGCGCTGGCGGATCGTGTACGCCACACGGTCGATGGCCAGCATGTAAGCCGCGATGCGGTTGTTCACGTGGTGCGTCTGGGCGTAGCGGACTACATCTTCGAATGACGACTTCATAATGCTTTCAAGTTGTTCGTTGACTACCGATTCCTTCCAGAAATATCCCTGGCGGTCTTGTACCCATTCGAAGTACGAAGTGGTCACGCCGCCGGCGTTGGCCAGAATGTCGGGAATCACGAAGACTCCCTTGTCGCTGAGCACGTCGTCGGCGGCAGAGGTTGTGGGTCCATTCGCGCCTTCGGCGAGAATGCGGCACTTCACGCGATCGACGTTCCGGCTGGTGATGACGTTCTCCGTCGCCGCTGGAATCAGAATTTCGCACTCCGTAGTGAGCAGATCGGCAGTCTCGGCCTTCTCCGCGCCGGAGAAGCCGTGCACCGTGCCATTCTTCTGCCGGAACTCGACCAGCGCCTTCACATCGATACCGTTTTTGTTGTGCAGGCCTCCGCCGACTTCAGCGATGCCAATGACCTTGTAGCCTTCTTCGTGCATCAGCAGAGCGGCGTTCGAGCCGACATTGCCGAATCCCTGCACGATCACGCGCGCTGTCTGCCGGTCGATGTTGAGCTTTTTGCAGGCTTCGTCGCAGACGATCATCACGCCGCGGCCAGTGGCTTCGCGGCGGCCGCGTGATCCGCCGATGTTGATCGGCTTGCCGGTCACGACCGCGGTCACGGTTTGCCGCATATGCATGGAGTACGTATCCATCATCCACGCCATGACTTGCTCGTTGGTATTCACGTCGGGGGCAGGAACATCTTTTTCCGGGCCGATGAATTCGATCAGTTCCGCGGTGTACCGGCGGGTCATGCGCTCCAGTTCGCCCATCGACATTTTGTGCGGATCGCAGATGACGCCGCCCTTGGCGCCGCCGAAGGGAATGTTCACCACCGCGCACTTCCAGGTCATCCAGCTCGCTAGCGCGCGCACTTCATCAAGCGTAACGTCGGGCGCGTAGCGGATGCCCCCCTTGGCCGGACCGCGCGCGATGGAGTGCTGGACGCGAAATCCGGTAAAAACTTCGAGATGACCGTCGTCCATAGAAACGGGGATGTGGACAATAATTTCGCGGTTGGGATAGCGCAGCACTCGCCACAGGCCTTCATCCAGGTTGAGTTTCTGGGCGGCCAGATCGAAGCGGGCGCGCTGCGACTCCCACGGGTTGGTCTCTTTATCCACGTGCGGGGCGGTAGTCATCGTCGTCATAGAAGTGGTCTCCGGTATGATTGCAGGTCAGATCTTACCCGGTCGTTTACTAGACTTACGGCAGCCAGGTTCACGATAGCTGGGTTCACGGCCATCAGCGGGCAAACGTTCCGAGTATATGAGCGCGGAAGGCAGGGAAGCAAGGTGACTGAGGTAGCGTCAGAGGCTCCGTCGCGAACAGCCGACGAAGGTAGAGCCGAAGATGACTGCTCAATCCCGCGTCGCTGCCGAGGCTCGTTGCGCGCTCTCCAGCCGAATCTCCATTCCTTCGGCGGCCGCGCGGACTTTGGGATAGTAACTGCGCGCGTCCTGCACAACTTTGTCGACGACCGCGTCAGTGTGCTCGGGATCGTGGTGGTAGAGAATCAATTCCTTGGCGCCGCTTTCCATCACAACGTTGACCGCTTCGCGCCAATGGCTGTGTCCCCAGCCGCGGCGGCGTGCTTCGTATTCTTCGGGTAGATACTGCGCGTCGTAGATGAGCAGGTCTGCGCCCTCGGCGAGCTTGCGCACGGCCTTGTCGAAATTTTCGTCGCCGGGTTCGTTGTCGGTGGCGTAGACCAGCACACCCTCTTTCGTCTCCAAGCGAAATCCCAGGCAGCCCTGCGGATGATTTAAGTATGCCGTCTTGATCTTGACGCCGTCGTTCATCGGCAGGCAGCCGTTTTCAATGTCGTAAAAACGTCGCTTGGCCTTCATGTGCGCCAGGTCGACGGGGAAGTACGGCGCGGCCATCTGCTCGGCCATGACTTGTTCGAGCCGCCGCGTGCGTCCCGAGGAGTGAAAAATAAACTGGCTGTCGGAGCTGTCATAGAGTGGGCGGAAGAACGGCATGCCCTGGATGTGGTCCCAGTGAAAGTGCGAGACGAAGACATGCGCGGAAAATGCGCGCCCGGCAAATTCCCGCTCCAACCGGTGGCCAAGCACGCGGAAGCCGGTGCCGCAGTCGAAGATGAAGATCTGATCTCCGACGCGCACCTCCACGCACGAGGTGTTGCCCCCGTAGCGCATGTTCTCGGGCTGTGGAGTGGGCGTGGAGCCGCGCACGCCCCAAAACTTTACGAGCATAAAAACCGGTGGCGCCTAGTTCAAATGTTCTAAAACGTCCCGTATCCCGTCAATTTCGCTTCCAGATTCGTGAGCAATTCACGAACAGCCCGCACTAATCACCCGGTGCGGATGCAACCTGCTCACAATACTCGGGATATCCTTCGATTTTATTCTTTGGGTACCGGCCAACAAGTGACCAAAGTTTGGGGGATCTCAGAGGTATTGCAGCCACCAGTCGCTGCGCCGGGTTTTGACCGCGGCGAACCACCGGCAGGCGAAATAGAGCAACACGATGGCGATTGCCCAGACGAGATAAAGGGCTGGGAGGCTCCAGATATAGCCCTCCGGAGGTTCGGGATTCCCCATGGGATGATTCGTGAAGAGCCATGGACTGACGAATCCCAGCCGGATTTTCGAGACCGCCAGTGCGAGCAGGTGAATCAGAGGAATATGCAGCATGTAATAGAAGAATGGCACGCGGCCAAATAAACTAACGGCGCGAGCAACCGGCCCGGAGAGATCTTCGACCATCGGAATCAGGGCGATGATCGGCCCAAGCGTCATAAGAAGAAAAGACAACGACGCCGGATATTTTGACGCGTTAAGGAACGAAAATAGCGCAGGCAGTGGCAGCCTTCCATTTTGCGCCGCGCCGGGCATGTGCCACGGCCTCGGGTCGCCATACAAATTAAATCCGCGCAGCACAAGAAATAGCGCAATCGCCGAAAGCCCGATGGCGAGACAGATGCGCGTTCGCTGCGCCGGTGGCATCGTCACGATTCTCCCGAAGGCGTAGCCGGCGGCCATCACGCCAATCCAGGGAATGAGCGAATAGAGAACGATTAGATTGGGGCCGTCCGCACCGAACTGAATCGGGCCCGCGAAAAATCCGACATACAGAATCTTCCAGAGCCCGGAGAGCGAGTTGCTGTCGAGATTCTCGATCAGCTTACCGACGTGCGGATCCATCAGGTTATGCGCGGCGATGATGACGACGCCGATCGTGCCGACCGCGGCCGAAGGCAGCTTCACGAGCCCAGCCATCAGGATCATGCAGATGCCGATCACCCAGATCACACCGGCCATCTCATAATGGCGGAAGTCGAAGTTGAACGTCCACGCCAGGCGAAGGAATGTAAATTCCAGAAGAACGAGCCAGAGTCCGCGGATGAGCAGGTAACGCGAAACGCCGGCATGCTTCCGGGCGTAGAGGAAGATGCTCGTGCCCGCGAGAAAAATGAACGCGGGAGCGCAGAAATGAGTGATCCATCGCGTGAAGAAAATTCCGGCAGTCGGGCCTCCCGCGGGCAGGCCTGAATAGACGCGCACGTGATCGATGGCCATCAGGATCATGACTGCACCGCGAATCAGGTCGATGGAACCGATGCGGGTTGTGGCGGGTGTCTTGAGGCTGGTGACTGGTGTTGCTGTGGCTGCGCTCATATTTGCTGTTTAAGAAGGGTGCTTCAGGTTCGGCCAGAAGCATACGCCTGCTGCGGATTTTGACGAAAGCCTGAGCCGGCGGTTAGCGCTAGCGTTGACACTGTCTCCAGAGGGCGTCCCCTATAATGAATCACCCCGCCCGGATGCGTAACTTGTTGGGCCGGCGATATCCCAGATGCTCCAGCCAGACTTCAAAGAATTCTCCGGCCTCGCGCGCGAGGCCACGCTGATCCCCGTCGTCAAGTCCGTCAGCGCCGACCTGCTCACCCCCGTTTCCGCGTTTCTCGCGATTGCCGACAAAGAGCCGCACGCCTTCCTGCTCGAATCGATCGAGCGGGGCGAGCAGATCGGCCGCTATACATTTCTTGGCGCGAAGCCCTACATGCGCGTGCGCGCGCAGCAGGGAAAAGTTGAGATCGAGCGCGGCCGCCGGCGCGAAACTTCCAAAGAAAATATCTTCGAAGTTGTGAAGCGTCTGCTGCGCGAGCATAAGCCGGCGCACATCAAAGGCCTGCCTCCGTTCACCGCCGGAGCTGTTGGATATTTTGCCTACGACGTAGTACGGCAGCTGGAAAAAATCGGCAACCACACCAAAGACGATCTGCACGTCCCCGATGCTGAACTGATGTTTTTCGATCGACTGCTCGCCTTCGACCATCTTCGCCACCAGATTCACATCGTCGCGGCAGCAGATGTTTCCAACGAAAGTCCTCGCCGCGCCTACGATCGCGCCCTGCGCGACATTGCAGCCATCGAGCGAAAACTCGCGCGCGGATTGAGTCCCGCGCTCTGGCGCAAGCCCAAAAAAGGAACTGCCGGCAAACTCAAAGTTGACGGGCGCACGCGCCGCGAGGATTACATGCGCGGCGTAGAGCGCTGCAAAGGGTACATCGCCGCCGGAGACATTTTTCAGGTCGTGCTTTCGCAGCGACTCGATTTCATTCCTGGCGTCGCGCCCTTCGATCTCTACCGCGCGCTGCGGCAGGTGAATCCTTCACCGTATTTGTATTTCCTCCGCATGGACGACACGCACATTCTCGGTTCTTCTCCCGAGATGCTCGTCCGCGTTACCGGGCGCAAACTCGAATACCGCCCCATCGCCGGCACCCATCCGCGCGGAAAAGATGAAGCCGAAGACCAACGCCTCGAGCAACAAATGCGCAACGACGAAAAAGAACGCGCCGAGCACGTCATGCTCGTCGACCTCGGCCGCAACGATCTCGGCCGCGTCAGCGACTACGGGTCAGTGAAAGTGAAGGACCTCATGTACGTCGAGCGCTACTCACACGTCATGCATCTGGTCTCGGCGCTCGAATCCACGCTGCGCGAAGATCTCAGCGCGCTCGACGCGTTCGCCGCCTGCTTTCCCGCAGGCACGCTCAGCGGCGCACCCAAAGTCCGCGCCATGCAGATCATCGAAGAGCTCGAGCCTACGCGCCGCGGCGTCTACGGCGGATCGGTCTTATATGCCGACTTCGCCGGCAACCTTGACTCCTGCATCGCCATCCGCACGATGCTGATGAAGGGAAAGAAAGCTTACCTGCAGGCAGGCGCCGGCCTCGTCGCAGACTCGGATCCGGCAGCAGAATTTCAGGAATCGATGAACAAAGCGCAGGCGCTGCTGAAAGCAGTGGAAATGGCGAGAGGCGGAAGCTGAGCCTTTTGACTCAGCGCAGATCCGTCAGCTGTCTTTCTTCGATGAGTTGAACATTCACCACCAAAGCTCAAAAATGCTCTAGCAGAAAGGCGTTGCCTTCCTGAAATTGCTCGGTATAGGCCAGCACATGGCCGTCGGGCGAAGCGACAGGCGTGATGTACCAGGGAACCCGGCCCTTGTTGGCAAGGATTTTTGACTTGCCAGTCAAATCGATCCACAAAAGCATGAACTGATCCGTTTGTCCCGTCACATAGAGTCCTCGGCCATCGAACGACCAGCAGAGCCCTTCAACACCTACCGGTGAAGTCAAATCTTTCTCGGTGTGATTTTGTAAGTCGATGATACGGATCTTTTTCTCAAGTTTCTCCGACCCGCTTATCGCAATCTGGGTGCCATCATGAGAAAGGTTCCACACCATCCATGCGCTCGGCTTTCCGACGTCGGTGCGCGCCAGCTCTGCACCCTGACCCTTCACGGGATCTAATTCGTAGAAGACGAGTTCTTCTTTCTGCATGCGGCCGATGACGCAAGGCCGTCCGGCGCGTGTGGGGCAAGACAGGTGCAGATTGGCGTCGCCGGGCGAGACTTGCATGAGAGATTGGCCAGCGCCTCCGCTGAGTGGCGCGCGCAGGATGGTCTGATCGGGCTGCCCACTAGGGCCTCTTTCCCTAGGTTCAGCAAGGTACAGGATCCACTTGCCATCAGGCATGACAGCACCATCCGTCTCCTCCTTCGAATTGGGCAAAATAATCTGAGCCTTGTCTTGCGAGAGAGATTGACGATAAATCTGGCCCCAGCCGCTGCGATCTGAAGTAAACAGCAAATCCTTGTTTCCCGGCAGCCAGCCGACGGTGTAGTCATAGCCTCCATCGCTGGTGACGCGTCTTGGGTTTTCCAGGCGAGTGCCGGCGTCGCGAAGATCAGCTACGAACACGTTGGCGTATAAGTGGCCTTTTCTTACCGCCATGTAGCGCCCGTCGTCACTCGCGCCTTCTAACATCCAGTTATGGCCGTCCTCGTGTGTGAGCTGGCGTGGGGTGCGGTCGCAAGCGCCCGTGTCAGGATCAAGGCGCACACCCCAAAGATTTTCATTGTTGTCATCCAGAGTGGTTCTTCCCTTGGCGAACAAAAGCCTTCCATCCTTCGTCCAGACTGTATCCGCAAGTTGCTCGTTCATGGTCGAATCGTCGAAGGCCGGAATTCGATTGCTTCCGTCCCGGGCAATCGTGGCAACCGACATCCCTACTCCATTGGCGTGAGTGGCTGCATACACCAACCTCTTCCCGGTCGGGGACCATTCCAACGAAGCGATATCGCCAGATGTGCTGGTGAAAATCTTCTGCGCGCGTTCCCCCGTGACATCCATCGTCCAAAGTTCATTTCCGCTTGCAACAAAGGCAACGATAGCTCCGTCTGGCGAAACCCGGCCGCGATAAGCGTGGGATCTGATCTTCTGGGGGTCGCCGCCAAGAATGGAATAGACCCAAATCGCAGTACGTTCTTCCCGGTTCTCCGAGAAAGCGCCGAGGAGAATTCTTTCCCCATCAGGAAACCAGCTGGCGTCCAGGAGCCGTGTACTTAAGCTCTCTGGAAGATTGAGTTCGTGTTCCTCACCCGATTGCGTATTCAAAATACGTGTATTGCCGGACGAGGTGGCGTAGAACACGTAACGCCCATCATGCGAGATCGCAGCTACACCCACGAATTCATTGAAGGGACTGCGGGTAAGCTGCCGCTCGGAGATCGCTGCAGGGGCTGCCGTCGGATGCGCGCGAAGAAACCAAACGGACGCAATCGCAATTGCGGCCAGCCCCAGCCCCGTTGCAGCCAGAAGCTTCCACTTCTTAGCCGATGACGGGCCGGTAGCAGAGAGGGCAGGCGTCGCGTGGCCGCTTTCACTATCTCGCTTGAGTCGTTTCAAGTCTGCGCGCAGATCGGCCGCGGATTGGTATCGCACGTCGCGGTCTTTTTCGAGCGCTTTGCGAATGATCTCCTGCAGCCGCGCCGGAACTTCAGGATTCACAGTCTCTGCCCCAGCTGGTTCGCGGTTCAGAATTTCGTCGAAGATCGTCGCCGTACTTTCTCCACGAAACGGCTGCTTGCCGGTCGCCATCTCGTAGAGCACCGCGCCGAAAGAAAACAAATCCGTACGCGCATCGAGTTCCTTGGCGCGCGCCTGCTCCGGCGACATGTAGGCGATCGTTCCTACAGCCGCGCCCGGACTGGTGAGGTTCGGATCATCGTCCGACAGCGTTTGCGTCTCGGCGTCGGAAATTTTGCTTGAAGAACTCCCACTCCGCGTGACCTTCGCCAATCCAAAGTCGAGAATCTTCGCGTGCCCGCGCTTGGTCACAAAAATATTCGCTGGCTTGATGTCGCGATGCACAATGCCTGCCGCGTGCGCGGCATCCAGCGCATCGGCAATTTCAATCGCCAGCGGCAGCAGCGTTTCCATCTCGATTGGCCGTCCCGCGATGCGATGCCGCAGAGTCATGCCTTCAAGTAGTTCCATCACGATGAAGGCGCGCCCATCCTGCTCGTCGATCTCGTGAATGGTGCAGATGTTGGGATGATTCAGCGCCGACGCCGCCTTGGCCTCGCGCTGAAAGCGGGCCAGCATCTGCGCGTCGTGCGCGACTTGTTCAGGAAGAAACTTCAGGGCGACGAAGCGATCCAGCTTCAAATCCTGCGCCTTGTAGACCACGCCCATGCCACCGCCGCCGAGTTTCTCGACGATGCGGTAGTGCGAGATCGTTTGCCCGATCATGTTGGGAAGGTAACAGTACAGCGAGGGCCCGCACGCTTGGCATGAAACTCTACCACGCGAATCAGAGTAACTTGATACCCAAACATCTTGTCATCCTGAACGGCAGCGAAGCTGCCGTGAGGGACTTTACGAGTGCAGATATCACCGGTGCTGTCGCAATGATGCTCCAGATGCATTCTGCAGGCATAACCTTTTCGACCGCACAATCAACTGACGCGGACGTAAGGTCCCTCGGAGCGCTTGGCGCGCTCCTCAGGATGACATCATGTAAGAACCGGGCTGCATTGTTTAAGGCCCTTCGCTCGCGTTTACCCCAGACTCTTCAGCGCGGTGAGCAGACGCGTTCCGTTCGGGCTGCCGAAGCCGGTGCATGCATCCCAGCCGGTGCCGGCTTTGAACGCGCCATTGTCGCCTTCGGTGACGTCGCGCAGCACGCCGGACGACAGGCTCTTATAGAGCACCGGATTGAGGAAGCCCACCGGCTTGCCCAATCCCTGATTGAGCCGCGCCACCAGTCCGGACCAAAGCGGCGCTGCGGCGCTGGTTCCGCCGATCGGCTGAACGCTTCCATCCGGCGACAACACCAGCACGCCTGTCTCCGGATCGGCCAGCGACGCAACATCCGGCACGCCACGTCCCAGTCGATGCCCGGGATTGACCGATGCCGGAACCCCCGCTCCCGTCTGATAGCTGGGCACGGGAAAAATCTGGCTGACGCCGCCGCCGGTCGCGCTGTCCGGACCGTCGTTCCACACTGTCTCGCGGCTAATCACGCCCGACGAAGCAATAACGCGTGTGCCACCGCATCCCAGCACCCACGGGCTTGACGCCGGAAAGTCGCAGTGCTGCCGGCTGTCCGGCAATTCTTCGGTCGACCCCTGGTCGCCTGAAGCCACGCAGACCGTGATTCCGGCAAGCGCGGCGCGCTGCAAGGCTTCATTCACTTTCTTGATCGCCGCCTTCGTCCAGAGAATCTCGCCCTTCGGACCGTCTTCCGGGTTGCCGTAGCTGCACGAGATCACCGACGGAGCATTCGTCGCCGTCACTGCCGACGTGATGCAATCCACCCAACCCTGTTCGGTGAACTCGGTGAAGTACATGAAGAACTTCGCTTTGGGCGCGATGCCGCCGGCCATGCAGATGTCCAGCAGCACTTCTCCGGTGGCGTCCGTCTCTTGGGTGCCGTCTCCCGGCTGATTTCCCGGGCCGTGCACCACGACATTGGTCAGACTGACTGGAGTTGTGATCTTCAGCGTCTTCTTGAAGTAGTCGGCGACTTGGGTCGGCGAATATCCGCCGGTCGCGACTTCGCCCGTATCACCGATCGCTCCGTTGAAAGCCAGAATGGCCACGGTTTGGCCGGTGCCGTCAGTGCCATCCGGCATGTCGTACAAGTCCACCAAATCGGTCGGCAGATATGTGTTGGCCTGCCGAGCCGCTCGCGCAGTCGACCGCGGCACCGCCTTCTTGAACAACGGACGCCCCATGGGCCGGTTGTCGAAGCCAAAAACGGCCTCCACGATGTGCTCGAGCGATGCCGGAATATGCACCGGCCCGGTGCGACCGCGGTAGCGGCCTTTCGTGGGATGTTCATAAATCGCCAGGTTCACATCGAAGGCGCGCATCGCATCCGACAGTTTTCCTTCCACCAGCACGCTGCGCTTGACCTTGCTGCTCTCCAGCACCTTCAGCCGGTTGGCTTGCGCGAACTTCTGCACCGCCTGCAACGACTTCGGGTCGGCTTCAAACGCGGCCAGAATTTTTTCGTCGGCCACCGAGCGCCTCAGTTCGTGCGGGCTGTGCCCGATTTCAGGCAGCATGGGGACTTCGGCATCGCTTTTCTTCGGACGAACATAAATCGTCAGCTTGATAGTTTTTTCCGGATCGACAGCGGCGACCGGAGCGGAACCTGCAAGGGGATGGCGCTCGCTGCCGGCAATGACGCGCATAGCGGTATTCGGGCTCATAACGGCCTCCTGAGATTTTTTGGTGGGCCAATTGTGTTCGGTGTACTTGAGATGGTTGTTCGTACTGGGCCGGAGATCTTGCTTCCGCAACGCTTGGCATGCGCCGGCGGAAACACGTCTACTCCTCTGCCATCTCGAGTCGGCCTTATAGGATGGTTAACGAAACTGGCGTTTCGTTTCCTTTTCCCGAAAAGAATTTACATTTTCAGGAAATTCCCGACCAGCTTCTTGCCCGCGTCGGTCAGCACGCTCTCAGGATGGAATTGCACGCCCTCGATCGCATGCCGGCGGTGCCGCAGGCCCATGATCGTGCGCGTGCCGTCTTTTTCGGTGGTCCACGCGCTGACTTCGAGATCGGCGGGCAGATTCTTCTCTTCCACAATCAGCGAGTGATAACGCGTGGCGGTCATGGGCATGGGCAGTCCCTGGAAGACGGTCTTATTGTCGTGCATGACGGGACTGGTCTTGCCGTGCATCAGGTGTGGAGCCCGGATGATTCGTCCGCCGAATGCCTCGCCAATCGCCTGATGCCCGAGGCATACACCCAGCACCGGAACCTTCCCGGCGAAATGGCGAATGAGGTCGATGCTGATTCCAGCTTCGTGCGGCGTACACGGCCCAGGAGAGATGACGATCCTCTCCGGCCGCATGGCCGCGATTTCTTCCACCGAGACCTGATCGTTGCGGCGCACTTCAACCTCCTCGCCCAGTTCGCCGATGTACTGCACCAGGTTGTAGGTAAACGAATCGTAGTTGTCGAGAACGAAAATCATTTCAGACCAAACTTCGGGCGTCAGGCTTCAGGCATCGGGCGTCAAAACCTTGGCCACTGTTCGATTAGGGATCACAGTTCAGATTACACCGTCGAGGCCACGAGGTTGTCACCGCTTTGCCGAAGGAATCACTCTAGGTCGCAGTTACTCTCTGACGTTCCGAAACTGAACCCGAAGCCCGAAGCCCGACGCCTGACGCCTGACGCCCGCCTCACTCCCTGAATGGGCCACAACTCTTACCCATGCGTGGTATTGACCATTCTGGCCTTTGCGCTGCATCCTCATTACCAGCGTAAAGACGCCACTTTAACGCCACTTTGGAGGCAGCCCATGCCTGAGCCTCAGCAGGAGAAGCGCGCCGCACGCCGGTTTGCTTTGCGCGTGCCCGTTACCGTCGAGCACGGCGAGAAAGATCCCGCGAGTGAGGTCGCCCAGATTCGCGATGTCAGTGCCCGGGGCATCTGCTTTTTCCTGGATTCGGTCGTCAACCAGGGATCGCCCATCGGTTTCACCCTGACCCTTCCGCCGGAAATCACGCTCACCGAGAGTATTCGCGTACAGTGCAAGGGCCGCGTCGTTCGCGTAGAAAACGGACGCCCCGATGGAAAACTCGCGGTGGCCGCGGTGATTGAGGAGTATGAGTTTTTGCCGGAGACCTAAGGTGGCAAAGTGACAAGGTGGCAAGGTGGCAAAGTTGCTTGGGGCAGGTTTCGCAGAAGACAATGTTTCAAAGTTTCAGATGTTTCAATGTTTCGAAGTGTGCGCTGCGAATCGCAACTGAGTCTTCCAACGTTGAAACCTTGAAACTTTGTCACCTTGCCACTTTGTCACCTTGCCACTTTGCCACCTTGCCACCTTGCCACCTTGCCACTTTGCTCTTCCGTGCCCCTTTGCCCACTAGCCCGTGACCCCTCACCCCTGTTATCGTTTTCTTAGCTCCCCAGGTGAGGCTGTTGTGCCGCGATTCGCGCTCCAACGTGTGTGTGTCCTGTTGCTGGCGTCGCTGGCGACCGCCCAAACCTTCGGCCCGCCGCCCACTGTCAAGAGCATTCGCATCGTGCACGAGCACGGCACGCCTGCCATCGAGATTGTCTCCAAGGGCGGCCCGGTGATTCCTGAGATTCAGGAAATCGATACGCCGCCGCGGCTGGTGATCGATCTGCCCAATTCAAAGCTCGGGCTCATCCAGAAAAAAATCGACGTACAAAAAGAAAACATCCTGGCCATCCGCGCCGATCAGTACCAGCAGACGCCGCCCATCACGCGCATCGTGCTTGACCTGCAGGCGCCCTATGGCTACTCGTGGGATGGCTCCGGCAACCGGCTCATGGTACGGCTCAGGCCAGCGGAAGACACGAACGCGAGCAAGCGTCCGCCGGAAGAGATTCCCACCGACTCCAGCCTTTCTCTCGGCGGCAGCCCGGTGGTTGTTCCCATTACCGGAGGTTCGGGCGCCGTTGTGCTCTCCGCGAGCCGTTTGGCCGGGGGTGCGACCTTCACGGCCGGCTCCGACACCGAAGTGCTGCGATTGCCCCGCGGCGGCGAGGTTCATGTCTGCCCTGGCACCACGCTTTCTGTTACGCCCGCGCACAACAAACGCGATCTCATGATGTCGATGAGTACCGGCGCTCTTGAAACGCACTACGCACTCGATGCCTCCGCCGATTCGATTCTCACTCCTGATTTCCGCATCATGTTCGCTGGGCCGGGACACTTTCACTTCGCCGTCAGCGCCGATCCGCACGGCAATACTTGCGTGCGCGCGCTCACCGGCAACACATCGTCCGCGATTGTCTCCGAGCTGATGGGCGATCGCATCTACCAGGTGCGACCCACCGATCAGGCCGTCTTTCGCAATGGGCAGATCGACAAAGTCGACGCCAACGTTCCGCTCGAGTGCGGATGTCCTCCGCCTTCGCGTGTGCTGCGCACCGAAACGCCGCTTACACCGGCCATCCCCGATTCGTCGCTGCCGACCAAGGCGCATCTGGGCGGATCGTCCGCGGCTCCGCCCAACGTGACCGCCAACGCCACCGTGGGCCAGGCTCCGGTGCGCCTCTCCAATGGTCCGGAAGTTGCGCCGCTGCCCAATACACAGCCGAGTGATGTGCACGTGCAGGTCGACGCGCCGCTGGTATTCACGCCGAAGAGCCGCGCCGCCGCCAACATTCCTCCGGCGCCGATTCAGACCGCCATGAATCTTCCCGACGACGATCTTACCCAGCGCCAGGTCTTCCTCGATCCCGTAATCCAACCCCCGCCGCCGCGCATCGCGAAAAAGAAGGCCGAGCATCAGGGCTTCTTCCATCGCATGAAGGGTGTTTTCTCCACGATCTTCAATAACGGAAATTAATCCTTCTTGGCGACGTGATTCGATTCATTGTCATCCTGAGCGAGGATTTTGCTCCGGCTCGCCGGAGCAAAACCGCAGTCAAAGGATCCCTGCAATCGTGTGAGCGGCTGGCGTTTTTCTGCCGGGAAGCGCATGAACACCAGCAATTCATAAGATCGCAGGGATCCTTCGACTACGAATGAACATCGCGAATGCGATGTTCATTCTCCGCTCAGGATGACATCGCAAGGTGAGTTAGCCCCGCGGGCCACCGACCACCGACCACTGCTCTCCCAGCTATCCTTTTTCGCGCTCCCCGCGTCTTACCGCAGGTCAGCCACTTCACCGCGAGGGGCGCGCCATGACCGCAGCCACTGCCGGACCATCCGGTCCGAATCTGTTCTCGATGTTCTCCGAAGACAACCAGCATCTCTATCGCAGCAATCGTGAGACGTTTCTGTTCTCGTTGCTGGGGCAGGGATTGCTGCTGGCGCTCGTAGTCTTCTTCGCCGGATATATCATCCACGTCGGACCGAAGATTTACAGCGATCCGCGCGAGGTGGTTGAGCTTCCATTAATCTTTTCCGGATTCAACGGCGGTGGCGGCGGCAATCACGACAAGCTTCCAGCCTCGCATGGCGATCTTCCGCAGGCAGCGCAGGAGCAGATCGTTCCGCCCACAACGCTGGTTCCCACCGAGATGCATACGCTCATGGTGCAGCCAGCCGTCATTGAAGCGCCGGATGTTGTCATCCCGCAAGGCGGACCCATGGGCGACCCGCTCTCGAAGTTCTCCACTCGCTCCGACGGACCCGGTGGTCCTGGTGGTATCGGCCCGGGATGCTGTGATGGCGTCGGCGCTTCCTCCGGGCCGCATTTCGGAAATGGCGCCGAGGGAATCCATCCCGCGGGCGTGCATGGCGTGACCGTGCCGCAGGTAATCTTCAATCCCGAACCCAGCTTCTCCGACGAAGCCCGCAAAGCCAAAGTGCAAGGCGTAGTGGTGCTCTATCTGGTGGTGGGCACTGACGGAAAGACCTACAACATCCGCGTGCGCCAGAGCCTAGGGATGGGCCTCGACGAAAAAGCCATCGAAGCAGTCAAGCGCTGGCGCTTCAAACCCGCCATGTTAGACGGCGAAGCCGTAGCCACAGAAATCGGCGTGCAGGTAGATTTCCATCTCTACTAGCAGTTGCCAGTGGTCAGTGGCCGGTGGCCAGTAAATTCCCGATTTGGTTTCGGCTGGTAATTTATTTGCGCTGTCTGGGCCGGGAATCAGTTGTCCTAGTGCACAATTCCGCATGGCTATCTTGCCGATGAAGCGTGCGCGCTCGTACCGCGACCTGATCGCGTGGCAAAAATCACACGCTCTGGTGATTGAGATTTATCGGCGCACTCATGATTTTCCCAAATCAGAAATGTACGGATTGACCGCGCAATTACGCCGAGCCGCTGTGTCGGTGCCGAGCAACATTGCGGAAGGTCAAGGGCGGCTATCGACTGGAGAGTTCAAGCAATTCCTGGGGCACGCCCGCGGCTCGTTAACGGAAGTAGAAACCCAGATTCTGATTGCTCAGGATCTGGGCATGTTCCAGATAGAAATTTCTGACGCGCTGTTGCGAGAATGCGCGGAAGTAGGCCGCATCTTGAACGGACTAATTGCGTCCCTAAACCAACGAAGGTAGAAATACTGGCCACTGAACACCGACCACTGGCCACTGATCCTAGCTTCTGCTGATCACCTTCCGCAAAGGTTCCACGCGCTCGCGCAAATCGTCAGCCAGTTCCGCGCCGCGGTTGGCCACGTCGCGCACCCGCTCACCGGCCGCGCGTACTTGGTCCTTGGCTTCGTCGGCCCAATCGCCCAGCGTGTCTTTGGCGTCTTCGTATCCGCGCTGCAGATCCTTGCGCAGCGCCTTTCCGCTCTTGGGTGCGAGCAGGAGTCCTGCGAGCGCTCCGGCACCCAGACCGATCAGGAGAAATGTAATCGCAGTACCGACTTGGCTGTTGTCGGAAGAAGACGTATATCGACCAATGCGCATGATGGAAACCTCAGATTTCTGCCCGGGAGAAACAAGCCCGGCGTATTCAGGAAAATATACTTCACTAGCCGCGCGTCCATCGTCAATTCTAGTCCTGCTACTTCAATCCGGCGACGGAAATGTGAACCCGCGGTTCGCCCGGAGTCCCGTTTCCGTGCTGGCCCATTTGGATGCTCTTTCTCCGCATGGGGTTGGGATTGAACCAGATACCGCTATAATGGACCCGCTTTGGCGGCGTGCGGGGGGACGCTTCGCATCTCGTAGGAGTCGCCGGGCGAAATCCTGAGCAGCAGCGAAGGATGCCATGCTGAACGCCGGCGCCAAACTCGGCCCCTACGAGATTCAATCGCCGCTCGGAGCAGGCGGCATGGGCGAAGTCTACCGCGCCCGCGATACGCGCCTCGACCGCATCGTCGCCATCAAGATCATCCCCTCGCATCTTTCGTCCAATATCGAAGCCCGTCAGCGCTTCGACCGCGAGGCCCGCACGATTTCGAGCCTGAGCCACCCCAATATCTGCCATCTCTACGATGTCGGCTCGCAAGATGGGACAAGCTATCTCGTTATGGAGTACCTCGAAGGCGAGACTCTGGCCGATCGCCTGCGTAAAGGCCCGATGCCGATCGATCATGTGCTGAAATACGGCGCAGAAATCTGCGATGGCCTGGAGCGCGCCCACAAAAGCGGAGTGATTCACCGCGACCTCAAACCCGGCAACATCATGCTCACCAAGAGCGGCGCCAAACTCATGGACTTCGGCCTGGCCAAGCCGCTCGCGCTGAGCGCGCCCAGTTCCTTGCTCACGCAGACCGTGATTACGCCGAACGCCACGCAGCAGCCGCTGACCACCGAAGGCGCTGTCGTCGGCACTTTCCAGTACATGTCGCCGGAACAGCTCGAAGGCAAAGAGGCCGACGTGCGCAGCGACATATTTTCTCTCGGCGCGGTCCTGTACGAAATGGTCACCGGCAGGCGCGCCTTCGATGGCGCGACGACCGCATCCACCATCGCCGCTGTAATGGCTTCCGAGCCGCCCGCGATTTCGTCGGTCCAGCCGCTGTCTCCCGTCGCCCTCGAATCGACGGTGAAAGGCTGCCTCGCAAAGGATCCCGATGAGCGCCTGCAGACCGCGCACGATCTCAAGCTGCAATTGCAGTGGATCAAAGATCACTCCTCCTCGTCGCGCGGGCAGCTTCCGGTTCCCGTAGTAGCGCCGAAACGCCGCGACCGACTGGGGTGGATTGTCGCTGCCGCTTTGTTCGCGATCCTTGTTGCAGGTTCGATCTGGTGGGCACGCAGCCGCCCGGCTGTGCAATCGATGTATTTCAACAGCGCCGCGCCCGGCTCAGCGACTTCGCTCGCGCTTGCCCCGGACGGTCACACGCTCGCGCTGGTCGCGTATTCGCCGCAAGCCAGCAAGAACATGTTGTGGATGCAGCAAATCGGTGGCCGCAGCGCAACTGTGCTGCCGGGCACCGAAGGCGCCGCCTATCCCTTCTGGTCGCCCGACGGCCGCTCGCTCGGATTCTTTGCCCAGGGAAAACTCAAAACCATCGACGTGGCTTCGGGCCGCGCGCCGCAGGCTCTGGCCGATGCCCCGTTTGGGCGCGGCGGCGCGTGGAACAAAGATGGCGTGATTCTTTTTACGTCCAACGTCTGGACTGGCCTCTCGCGTATCTCGTCATCGGGCGGCACGGTAACGCGAGTCACGAAAGAGGATCCCGCGCAATTCCAGGTCAGCCACCGCTGGCCTGTCTTCCTTCCCGATGGCCGCCACTATCTTTACCTGGCCTGCAATTTTTCCGGATATCTCGACAAGAACTTCATTGTGCTCGGCTCGCTTGATTCCGACGAGAAACGCAACCTCGTCAACGCCAGCACGAACGCCATCTACGCCGAGCCCGGATATCTTCTCTTCTGGCGCGATAACTCGCTGGTCGCGCAGCATTTCGATCTCAGTACGTTTTCTCTCAGCGGCGAACCGCACATCCTCAGTGACGCGGTCCTGTACCTTCCCCAGGTGAATTATGCGGTCTTCACCGTGGCAGCCGGCAATCTGGTGGCGCAGAATGGCGGCAGTAACAGCGCCGCCCCGTCGCAACTCACCTGGTTTGACCGCACGGGAAAACAACTCGGGACCGTCGGCCCGCTGGCGGTGATCGGCAATCCCCGGCTTTCTCCCGACCAGCGCCGCGTCGCCGTCAATCAGACCGACCTCGATGGACGCCACATCAATCCCTGGATTTACGAGATCGGCAGCAACGTCACCACGCGCCTCACCTTCACCAACGGCCTGCAGGAAGATCCCGTCTGGAGTCCGGACGGGAAAAAGATCGTTTACTCATCGAACGAGAATATTAACTTCAGCATCTATTCCCGCAATACGGATGGTTCCGGAGGCGTGGAAAAAGTCCTCGACCTGCACACGCAGTATCAGGCGCCGTGGGATTGGTCACGCGACGGCAAATATCTCATGTTCCGCAAAGACTCAGATTTGCTGTACATGAGCGTCGCCGACCACCAGACGCATCCGCTGATCGTCGAAAAGCCGTGGCCGGTGCGCAACGCGCAGTTTTCGCCGGACGGAAAGTATGTCGCCTACACCACGCAGGAGACCGGAACCTGGGACATCTACATCTCGCCTTTCCCTGATTTCGGCGGCAAGTGGCAGGTTTCCAGCGGCGGAGGCGAGGAGCCCCGCTGGCGCGGCGACGGGAAAGAACTTTTTTATCTCACGCCTGACCGCAAACTGATGGCGGTCCCAGTCAAGAGCACCACCACGCTCGAGTTGGGCACCCCTGTGCCGTTATTCGTGACCTCTCCCCAGCCGCCGATCTCGGCTCTGACCTTCTTCAGCTATGACGTGAGCGCCGACGGGCAGAAATTCCTGATCAACACGAAATCCCCCACGCAGAACACAGCCCCGCTGTCGATCATACTGAACTGGCCAGCGGATCTGGAAAAGTAAGTGGCCGTGCCCCTCTGTGATCCTCTGTGCCCCCTGTGGTGAAAGGGTTTTTGAATTGACAAGTGACAATTGTCACTTTACACTTGAGGGTTGTGATCCGGAGCTTCAAGCACCGGGGGTTAAGACGTCTCTACGAAGACCAGGACAAGAGCGGAATTCGCGCTGACCTCTTGGATACGGTAGAGAGAATACTGTCGGTGCTCGACGCTGCAACTGTACCTCAGGCTCTCGACATCCCTCGCTATCGTCTGCATCCGTTGAAAGGCGATTTGAAGGGCTTCTGGTCCGTCACCGTGCGTGCAAACTGGAGAATCGTTTTTCGGTTTGAGGGCACAGATGCATTTGATGTTGAACTGATTGATTACCACTGAGAGGATCGTGCCATGCCGATGAAAAATCCGGTCCATCCTGGAATCATTGTCCTTCACGATTGTCTCGACCCTCTGAACCTCTCCGTCACCGAAGGCGCCAAGATTCTCGGCGTCACCCGGCAGACTCTGAACAACATCATCCACGGCAAATCCGGCATCAGTCCGCAGATGGCGATCCGTCTCTCCAAGGCGTTCGGCAGCACCGCCGAAACCTGGCTGCGCATGCAAATGGCCTACGATCTCGCCCGTGCCCTCAAGGACGAGAGCAAGATCAAAGTACGTCGGCAGTATGTCAACGAGGAACTTCGTGCGTAGTCAGCAAGTCGGCCTACGCTTCCCCTTTCCCCACAGCCGCGTGTAAAATAAGCCTTTAGCCCAGTAGCAGCGGAACTTGTGGCTACCCGCCTTCTTCCGCCGGCTCCGCCAAACTGCCATCGTAGAGGAGAGTCTGAAATCCGATGTCGATCCCTGCCACCCAGCTGCGTCCCGGCATGATCATCAAGCACAACAATGATCTGCATTCCGTCTTTTCAGTCGAACACCGCACCCCCGGCAATCTGCGCGCCTTCATCCAGGCCAAGCTGCGCAACCTGCGTACCGGAGCCATGTTCGAGCACCGCTTCCGCTCGCCCGACCCGATCGAGAAGGTCAACGTCGACGAGGTCGAGATGGAATATCTCTACAACGACGGCGACAGCTACTACTTCATGGACACGTCAAACTACGAGCAGACCCATCTCACCAAAGACACCCTGGGCGACGCCGTCGACTACCTGATTCCCAACCTGCAGATCAAAGTGGAATTCTTCGACGGCAAGGCCGTCGGCATCGAGCTGCCGCAGACGGTCGTCCTCACCGTGCTGGAAACTGAGCCGGGATTGAAGAGCGCCACGGCTTCCAGCGTGACGAAACCGGCGAAGACCGAGACGGGCCTAGTGGTGCAGGTTCCGCCGTTCATCAACGAAGGCGAGAAGATCAAGGTGGACACCAGCGAAGGCGCGTATCTGTCGCGGGCCTAGAACGCATTGATGATTGTTGATTGATGATTGTTGATTAAAATCGGAGTGCAGCCCGTGCGATTTTCAATCAACAATCAAAAATCAACAATCAACAATGACCTGAAATGACTTCCGAAAAGCCCATCGAAGCCAAGCTCTACCTCGTCCGCGGACGCGTGCAGGGCGTCGGCTTCCGCTGGTTCGTCGAACGCGAAGCGCACATCCTCGGCATCGCCGGATGGGTGCGCAACAACCACGACGGCAGCGTCGAAGTGCTGGCCCAGGGCACGCGCGACCAACTCTCCGGATTGCACTCGCGCCTCCGTGAAGGCCCGCGCGCCGCCCGCGTCGATAACGTAGAAGTCTCCGAAGCCAGCCCGACTGTAGGGCTGAGTTCATTTCGCATCGAAGGAGCGTGGTAGAGCAGAAGCAAGTGGCAAGGTGGCAAAGTGACAAGGTGGCAAGGTTTCAAAGTTTCGAAAGTTTCAAAGTCTCGATAAGATCAAAACAAGGGCGTCATCCTGAGCGAAGCCGTTCTTCAGGCGCAGCGAAGGATCTCCAACAACAAACACCACGAAGGCTCTTACCTTGCCACTTTGTCACCTTGCCACTTTGAAACCTTGAAACCTTGAAACTTTGAAACTTCAAACCCAATGACCTCCGATCAACTCAAAAAACTCATCCGCGAAGTGCCCGACTTCCCCAAGAAGGGAATCCTCTTTTACGACATCACCACGCTGCTCAAAGACAAAACGGGCTTCGCGACGATCATCGACAAGCTCTCCGAGCATTACATCCCAAAGAAGGTCGACGTCGTGCTCGGCATGGAAGCCCGCGGATTTATCTTCGCCCCCGCGCTCGCTTACCGCCTCAACGCCGGATTTGTTCCCGTGCGCAAGCCGGGAAAGCTACCCGCCGAAGTCGTCAGATTCGATTACGCCCTCGAATACGGCACCAACACGCTTGAGATGCATAAGGACGCCATTCAGAAGGGCCAGAGCGTGCTGATCGTCGACGACCTGCTCGCCACCGGCGGTACGGCCGACGCGACGGCAAAGCTGGTCGAGAAGCTCGGAGGAAGAGTCGCTGGACTCGGTTTTGTCGTCGAACTCGACTTCCTCAAAGGCCGCAACAAGCTGAAGGGCTACGACGTGATGTCGCTCCTGCATTACGACAAGTAGGAAATTGTTGATTGATGATTGATGATTGTTGATTGTTGATTGAAATATCTCAGATTCCCCTCGTCGCACTCGAAATCACAAGACCAGGTTCTTCAATCAACAATCAAAAGTCATCAATCAACAATTAAAAAAGCCGGACGCTGGTTTGCGTCCGGCCTTCTGGCTTGTAGTTATTCCCTGACTCACCGCGTCAGGCGCGTGATCACCTCGGCCGCGCCCAACCAAAACGCGCTGCTTACGCCCACCGTAATCACGATTCCCAATGCCGCATTCCAATTAAGACGCGACGTTGGAGGCTCATCATCGTCCACGGTCGAATCCAGTTCGAGCCACGAGCGCAGAAACACTATGTCGCCCTTGTCTTGCGGAGACGCGCTCCACGGGCTCTTCACGGCGATCCTTACACGGCTGGTGCTTTGGGGGGATAGCTGCCCGGTTTTGTAGCTCACGAAGCACCTCCTTTTCAGGTTAGCCGGACTCAACTTGTGCAAAACGAGATGTGCAAACCGCTTGCCAATCTGCCCGGCTTCTAACCGCTACAAATTCAGATGCACTTCCAGTACGAAATGGTTCGACTTTTCGGATGGTGTATCAAAACGGTGTGTCAAAACGCACAGCTCCGCTGTGTCTTTCTACCCGAAATCCCGCCTTCACTCGGGCTCCGCAGTATCCGGCCTCAATCTCCAAAGCGATATTTGTACAGAAAACCCGCACGCGCCCGGGAATTCTAAACTGTTTCTGAGGGCCTCCGCGCCCTTTGTGATGAACGATTTGCCGTGATCAAAGATGGAGCCCGATGCGCGTAGTGTGCGTCCGGTTCTATTTCCCCGCCAGTGACAACTTCGACTCTTTCGGCAAATAGCCTTTGCGCCGGAACCAGTCCTCCATCGCCTCGCGAAGCTGCTCAAGCGGCACCGCTGTCCCAATCTCCATCTCGCCGTCGGCGACCGGCAGTGTATCGTCAAACACGCTGGCGTTGGTGAAGTTGCGCATGGAAAAGCTGTCGAGCCACTTCAATGGGCAAGGATGGGATTTCCCGTTTTCGTCATATGCGACGCGAATTTTGCGGGCAAACATAAGTTCGATTTAACCACAGGCCATAAAGTGACGGGCGCCTGCGTCTCGCCCGCAAACGAACCCGCCCGTTTGACATCCTTGCCCTTCCCTCGTAATCTCCTGCCCTGGCAATCGCTGGACTCCCAAAATCAGCATTGGAGGGGCAAATGATCACGAATCTGATTTGGTGGTTGGTGGTGGGTCTGATCGCAGGCTGGGCCGCGGGAAAAATCATGAAGGGCGGCGGCTACGGCACGATTATGGATATCGTTCTCGGCATTATCGGCGCGGTGGTGGGCGGATGGCTGATGGGCTTCTTCGGCATCCACGCCGGAGGTTTCATCGGCACCATCATCGTCGCCATCATCGGCGCAGTCTTTCTCATCTGGCTTACGCGCCTGCTGAAAAAAGCCTGATCAAAGTAATCCTGATCAAGGAAACCCGGATCAAGAAAAGCTAAACGATCTCTGAGCCGGGACTCGGACCGAGGCCTAGGCGTCGGGTCATGGAGCGGCGGACGCATTCGTGTGCCGTAGCCAGTATCAGGCAACCCGCCGACGCGCCGAGGAACCCGTCCTTTCTCCCAGGTGTCTAACCCTCCGGGAGATAAGCGCAAGACACATCGCGCGGAACGTTCTCTCAGTGTGTTCTCCCGGAGCGCAGTCTCCGGAAGATAGCGCACGCTTCCCGGAGGAACTATGCTTCTGCGCAACCTTGCGGTCGTGTGTCTGGCACTCGGCACAGTTTCATTCAGCCCGTCGTCATTCAGCCCATCCTCATTTGGCCAATCATCGAGCCCAGCTAATCCCGGCGACGCTGCGCGTCTGCCCGTCAGCCGCGTGATCCTCTACAAAAACGGTGTCGGATACTTCGAGCACGCCGGCCACGTCCGCGACAGCCAGGACGTCAACGTCGACTTCACCACCGCGCAGCTCAACGATGTGCTCAAGTCGCTCACCGTTCTCGATCTCGGCAAAGGACGCATCACCGGCGTCAGCTACAACTCTACGGCCCCGCTCGAGCGCCAGCTCGGCTCGTTGCGCCTGCCAGTCGGCGAAAATCCCACGACGGCGCAATTTCTCGATGCTCTGCGCGGCGCGCGCATCGAAGTTCATAACGGATCGCAATCCGCCTCGGGCCGCCTGTTGAGCATTGAAGAGCGCGAAATTGTCGCGCGCACAAAGAATGACGACGGCGACGACGGAAAGTCCGGCAAGATTGGTCTGACGCAGGTTTCGCTGGTGAGCGATTCGGGCGAAGTCCACCTGTTTGACCTCACGCCCTCGACTACCGTACGTGTCATCGAAAAAGAGGTGAACGAAGAGGTCGGCAAATATCTCGGCCTCGTCGCCTCCACGCGCGATAAGGACGTGCGCCGCATGACCATCTCCACCGCCGGCGACGGCGAGCGCGACTTGTTCATCAGCTACATCAGCGAAGTGCCGGTCTGGAAGAGCACCTACCGCATCGTCATGCCCAATGAAGGTAAGCCGCTGCTGCAAGGCTGGGCGATCGTCGACAATACGGTCGGCGAAGACTGGAAAGATGTCGAGCTGTCACTGGTGGCGGGCGCACCGCAAAGTTTTGTGCAGGAACTCTCGCAGCCGTACTACACGCGCCGCCCGGTGATCGCGATGCCTGAGAATGCGATGCTCACGCCGCAGACCCACGAAGCCACAATCGAGACCGTCGCAGAAAACGGCGCGCCGCCACTTGCATCTCCCTCGCGCATCCCAACCGGCGTGGTGGGCGGAGTACTGGGCGGCGTGCCCGGAGGAAGCGCCGGTGGAATCGGCGGGGGCGTGATGAGGATGCAATCGACAAACGCCGCACCGATGAAAAGCCTCGGCAGAAGCATCGCCGCGCCAATGGTCGCAGCGCCGCCCCGTCCCGACGCCACCGAAGTCGCCGAAACCCTCGAAGAAGGCACGTCAGTCGGGCAGTCGCACGAACTCGGCGACATCTTTGAATACAAACTCAAAGATCGAGTGACCATCCGCAAGAATCAGTCGGCGCTGGTGCCGATCCTGCAGACGCGCATCGACGCCGAAAAAGTTTCGGTCTGGAATCCGTCGGAAAGCGCCGTCTTGCGTGCCCTCTGGCTCGACAACACGAGCAGCCTCACGCTCGATGGCGGCAGCTTCAACGTGCTCGACGGCAACGCCTTCGCCGGCGAAGGCTTGATGGACGCGATCAAGCCAGGCGAAAAGCGCATCCTGTCGTACGCCGCCGACCTCGGCGTGCTGGTCGACGCCAAACAGAAAGCCGACAATCAGCGCGTCACCCGCGTTTCCATCGAGCACGGAGTGATGACGCAGTCCACGCAGGAGCGTGAGCAGGACACCTACACCATCCGCAACCGCGACACCTCGACCAGGTCAGTTGTGATCGAGCATCCCGCGCGCGCCGGATGGAAGCTCACCGACGATGACGCCAAGCCGGTCGAGAGCACGGTTTCGTTTCACCGCTTCCGCATCAACATCGAGCCGAAGAAAACCACGACACTCGTGGTGAAAGAATTCCGGCCGATCGTGAACCGCTACCAGATCACGAACCTGAACGACGCCGAGCTGAAAGTTTTTCTCGAGCAGAAGATGATCAACCCGGAGATCGAAAAGGCGCTGCATCCTCTGCTGGCACAAAAGAACGATCTCGCCGTGATCGAAGCGGTGATCACCGGACGCCGGGCGCAGGTCACGACCATTTCTGAAGATCAGCAGCGCGTCCGCGAAAACATGAAGGCGCTGAAGGGCAGCGCGGAAGAAAAGGCGCTGGTCGAGCGCTACGTCCGCCAGATGAACGAGCAGGAAGACAAAGTGCAGGCCCTGCGCCGCGAAATTTCAGAACTGCAGCAAAAGCGCGACGCCGCCCAGTCAAAACTCAACGAGATGATCGAAGGGCTGAAGATCGAAGCGACGCTGTGAGAGTCCCGAGCCCTGAGCCCCGAGTCGCGAGCGCGACAATTTCAGTCGAGATGCTATCTTCGGTGACTTCATTCCGAAGCCTCGCGTTTTCTCCGAGCGGAGCGAGGAATCTCGACGCAAACGCTGTCGAGTCCTGCTCTTCTCTGCGGCCTCTGCGGAATTTCTCTGCGATCTCTGCGGTTCAAGCTTTTCGCCGATTCAAGAAAAAAAGCTTTTGACCGCAGAGGACGCGGAGAAAAACGCGCAGAGATCGCAGAGAAAATCGCAAGAGCAAGCTGCTAGCTGCTAGCTGCTAGCCCCTAGCCCTGTTTGCTCACTTTCCATACCCCTGCCAAACGTACTCCAGCGCCTCCGGCAGCGTCTGCTGAACCACAGCTCGATCCACGTGTCCGGCGTTGCGCGCGAAAACAAACTGATAGTGATATCCCCTGGCGGCCAGCACGCGCGCCATGTTCTCGTTGGCCACGACCCAGTCGTGCATGCCGTCGCGCATGTTGTTGGGATTGAGAAAGTCGTGGTCGCCCACTTCCATCCAGATGCGGATCGGCTTCAGCGCACTATTCGGGATGATGTGCTCATGAAACTCCCATGCACCATGCGGAGTTGCAGGATCGTACGGCCATTGCTGATTGATGTAAGTGCCCGAGTACGTGAGCACGCGGTGATACCACTCCGGGTGATACCAGGCCATGATCAGCGCGCACGATCCTCCGGAACTGCCGCCCATGGTCGCACGCGCGTCCGGATCGTGTGACAGCTTCACGTGAGCCTTCTCTTCCACCAGCGGCAGAACTTCTTTTTCGACAAATTCCGCGTAGCGGCCTGACATGGTGTCGTACTCGAGGCCGCGCTCGCTGCCCTGTGCGTCGCCGCCGCCATTGGCGATTGAAATCGCGACCATCGCCGGCAGGCGCTTCGCGGCAATTAGGTTGTCGAGCGCGGTGAAAAGAGGCGTGAATGGCCCATCGGCGGTCACGATGAAGGGCGCAACGCTTCCCGCGATATATTGCTTCGGAACGTACACCGTGACCTTGCGTGAGTACGGCGCGGAATGGCTGGTCGTGACGATCAGCTTCGCGGGATCCTTTGGATCGGGCGTGCCGAAAGTTCCCGCCTCGCGCGCAATGCCGGAATAAATCTTGCTGTCCGCGGAATTCATGGTGAATTCGACCAGTGTGCCCTGCGGCACGCCATCATGCTGCAACATTTCCGGCACAGGGTTATGTGTCGGCCCAAGCACGAAGTTTCCGTCGGCATCGGCGGGGGCGTTCGCGCCATCGGGCAAGTCTTTTGCAGCGACATATCCCGCCGTGTTCGGATCGCGCACGGGAGCATCACGATTCTGCGCGACAGACACGAACGCTAGAAGCATCACCGCTAAAGTCCCAACCATCCGTGAAGAGAAATGCACAGTCACAGTTTTCATCGTGCCGCGATTTTACAAGGACTCATCCTCGCCGCAAGGTCCGCTCGTGCAGTCCGTGCTACCATCCTTACCAGCGCAGAAGGGCGCGTCCGGTCCGCGGAAAGGACAGAAGTCCACCTTTGCACTTCACAACCTGCGATACGAACTGACTTTCGCCCTCACGCTTGCGGACCTGGGCACATGAAAGGAAGTTCGCCATGCCAGTAAAACCGCTCCCGCCTAATCCAGATCTCAACCAACTCAAGTATCAGGCCAAAGATTTGCGCAAGGCGCATGCCGCGCGCGACCGCGCAGCGGCGCAGCGGCTGCGCGAGTTTCATCCGCGGATGCATCAAGCCAGCGATGACGAAATCTTCGAGGCGAAACTCAGCCTGAGCGATGCGCAACTCGCAATCGCCCGTGAGCGCGGATTCCCCAGTTGGGCGCGGCTCAAGCGCCGCGTGGAAAAGCCAAAGCCCGCAGACCGCCTGGATCTGCCGCATCATGAACGGATTGAAGACGCAGATTTCCGCCGCGCCGTCGACTTGATCGATGCCGGCGACGTCGCCGGACTGCGCGCGCATTTGAAGCAGCATCCCAAACTCTCGCGCCAGCACGTGATCTTCGAGGGCATGAATTACTTTCACAACCCCTCGCTGCTGGAGTTCGTCGCGGAGAATCCGATTCGCCGCGGCGAACTGCCCGCCAACATCGTCGACGTGGCGCGCGTCATTCTTGAGGACGCTGTTCTCAACGGTGGCGTCGAGCGCAAATCGCTGCAGGATGCTCTTGCGCTTTCTGCTACGGGCAGCGTGCCGCAGCAGTGCGGTGTGCAGAACGGATTGATCGAGTTGTTCTGCGACTATGGCGCCGATCCGCAGAGTGAACTGCAGGCCGCGGCTTTGCACGGAAGTTTGGGGGCGGTCGCGACTCTGCTGTCGCGCGGCGCGAAGCTCGACATGCCTGTTGCCGCGGCCTTAGGGCGGATCGACGACGTGCGTCGCATGCTGTCCTCAGCCGGCGCGGACGAGCGACATCTTACGTTCGCCATGTCCACGCAGTACGGCCGCATCGAGATCGTTCGCCTGCTGCTCGATGCCGGCGAAGATCCCAATCGCTACAATCCGGTTCGCGGGCACTCGCACTCCACGCCACTGCATCAGGCGGCAGGGTACGGTCCCATGGAACTCGTGCAGTTGTTGGTCGAGCGCGGCGCGCGACCCAACATCAAAGACATCATGTGGCAAGGCACGCCGGCAGACTGGGCAAGGCACATGGGGAGAACGGAGATCGAGAAGTATCTGCGCGAGAAAGAAGTCTAGGGAAGAGGAGGCTTAGCAGGATAGAAGAAAAGGTTGGGCACTCCAACGCCGAGGCTGCAAAGTGAAGCTAGGATTTCTGAAGCGAGCGGTACACGCTTGGGAAATTAGTGTACCGCCCGTTTCAAGGAATGCCCGATGCCGGGCCTGCCGAGGCCGTGCGGCGGCGCGGAACGACGACCTCGAAGCTTAAGGCCACCCGAAATCCGGAGCCATGTAGCGGCGAGTTAAATCGATTTAACTCCGAAATGTAAGTTGTTGATTCCAGATGATTTGCGCGATACTTTCCGCACAGGGTGTAGAGTCGCCAACGCTAAAAAAAGAATGACCTTTCCCGATGGCCGCACTAATATCGGTGCATTCTCGGCCGGGGTTGTCCAACGATCAAACTTTGAGACGATTCAATCTGCCCATGTAAAATAAACCTCAGCCATGGCCTTGCACACCATTGAAGAAATCGAGCGCGCGATTGGGACGCTTAGACCGGGAGAGATTGAGGAGTTGTACGCATGGCTGGAGCAACACTTCCCGCACCCGGTCGACGTTCGTGTTCAATCCGATCTTGAGGCGGGCCACCTTGACTCGGCCATTCGGCGCGCATTGAAGGATGAAGAAAGCGGCCGTACGCAACCGCTCTAGTCTTCATGCCACACCGCACAACTGCGGAATTTTGGCAACTGTATCAGGCGCTGCCGCAGGAGATTCGTTCTCGCGCCGAGAAACAGTTTTCTCTTCTGAAGGCTAACCCGCAGCATCCTTCGCTACAGTTCAAGAAAGTTGGTGAGCGATTGGGCAACGATGTCTGGTCGGCTCGCGTTACTCTCAATTATCGCGCGCTCGCCATCAAACGCACGAATGGATATCTGTGGTTCTGGATTGGTGACCACAAAGCGTACGACGCGCTGATTTCCGAAAGTTAGATATCTACCGTTGCGCTTTAGGCCCCGCTGCCTTCACTTCCGCGGGCACGTCGAACATTTCGAAATTTTTGGCGAAGCGATTGCGCAGGTCTTCAGCGGCTTTGTCGTAGGCGGCTTTGTCGGGCCAGGCGTTGCGCGGATTCAGGATCTGCGGAGGAACTCCGCGACAGAATTTCGGAATGGAAAATCCAAAGGTCGGTTCGATCTCGAATTCTTCGTGAATCAATTCGCCCTCAACCGCAGCGTCGACCATGGCTCGGGTGTGTGGGATGTCCATACGTTTGCCCACGCCGTAAGGGCCACCCTGCCATCCGGTGTTGACCAGCCAGCATTGCGCATGGTGCTCGCGCAGGCGGCGGCCCAGCATTTCGGCGTAGACCTTGGGGCGCAGCGGCAGGAACGGCGATCCGAAGCAAGTGGAGAACGTCGCCGACGGTTCTTTCACCCCTGCTTCGGTCCCCGCGACCTTCGCCGTATAACCGGAGAGGAAGTGATACATGGCCTGCTCGGGCGTGAGGCGCGAGATCGGCGGCAGCACGCCGAAAGCGTCCGCAGTAAGAAATACAACGTTCTTCGGGTGGCCGGCGATGCCGGGAATGACTGCGTTCTCAATGAAGTCGACGGGATAGGCGGCGCGCGTGTTTTCGGTTTTCGAATCGTCGTTGTAATCGGGAACGCGCGTGTCGGGATCGAGCGTGACGTTTTCGAGCACGCAGCCGAAACGCAGCGCATCCCAGATTTGCGGTTCGTTCTTTCGCGAGAGCTTGATGCACTTGGCGTAGCATCCGCCTTCAAAGTTGAAGACGCCGTCGGCGCTCCATCCGTGTTCGTCGTCGCCTACGAGATCGCGCGAAGGATCGGCCGACAGCGTGGTCTTGCCTGTGCCGGAGAGCCCGAAGAACAAAGCACTCACGCCGTTGTGGCCCACGTTGGCCGAGCAGTGCATGGGGAAAACGTTGCGGGCGGGCAGAAGATAATTCATCACGCTGAAGATCGACTTCTTCATCTCGCCGGCATACGACGTTCCGCCGATCAACACGGTGCGGCGCGCGAAGTTGAGCAGGATGAAGACTTCGGAATTTACTCCGTCGCGGCGTGGATCAGCCTTGAACTCAGGCGCGGAAATTACGGTGAATTCGGCGTGATGCGAGCGCAGTTCTGAGGCCGTCGGGCGTATGAAGAGTTGCCGAACAAAGAGATTGTGCCAGGCGTACTCGTTGATGATGCGCACGGGCAGGCGGTACGCGGGATCGGCGCCGCAGAAAAGATCCTGCACGAAGAGTTCGCGGCCGCGGAGGTGCTCCAGAACACGCTCGTACAGGGCGTCGAATTTTTCTGGTTCGAAGGGTACGTTTACGGTTCCCCAGGCGACGTTGCTCGTCGTGGTTTCGTCTTTCACGAGGAACTTGTCTTTAGGCGAGCGGCCAGTGCGGTTGGTGTAGCCCACGAGGGTGCCGTTGGCCGCGAGTTTGGCCTCGTCACGCCGGATTGCGTGCTCGACCAGTTGCGCCGGATGAAGATTGAAATGCGTCCGGCCATCGCTGAGCAACTCAGCTACATCGCTGACGTGCATCGTGGTCGCCATGAAAATCTCCTCAGAAAAACGGCGCAACTTGGCCTAAAGCAAAACGCTTTATTCTGCCTTAAAAACTATCGGCCTGCCAAGGAGTTGAATCACACAGGTAACAATAGGCGGAGAGTTCTTTCTTTGATTCTACACGCTTGAAAGATTCAGCATCCTAAGTTGTGGATTTTCACCACAAAGACAGAGAGGGAACCGTGCGAGACAACTCGCCATACTCGCGTCTGCATGAACGATTTTTTGAAATGGAAGCTAGTCAGAAGTCTTGTAGTCGCACGCTTTGCGGCAGGGTTCGCAGTACATGAGGCCGTCATCGCAGATGCGGATGTCGATGATCGACTGGCACAGGCAGCAATACTTTTCACACTGGCAGTTGCTCTCGGGCATATCGCATTGCATGCAACGAAACTTGGCGGGGCCGGTCGCGGTAGACATGGATTGAATGTAGCGCGGTTCGGCGGTGATGCGGAACGTGACGGAAGTAATTGGCGAGCCCCGAGTCGCGAGTCCTGAGCCGCCGACTCACGGCTCGGGACTCAGGACCCGGGACTCAGGACTCGTTTGTATAATTTCCTGCAATGACTTTCCAACATCTGCTGGAAGGGGCGGAAGTTCTTGCCACGAGCGGGAACCCGGACGTGACGAGTGTGGAATACGACTCGCGCCGGGTGAAGCCGGGGTCTCTGTTTCTGGCGATGCACGGCGAGTCGTCGGATGGAAATCGCTTTATCGACCAAGCAATCAACGGGGGCGCGGTTGCAGTGGTTACGGACTCGGGGAAAGAGAAGGCGCGCGAAGGAGTTGCATGGGCTGTGGTGCCGCACGGACGGCGGGCGCTGGCGCGGATCAGCGCGAATTTCTATATGCGCCCGGCTGAGCGGATTGCTGTTGTCGGGATCACGGGAACGAATGGGAAGAGCACGACGGCGTTTTTAGTCGAAGCGATTCTGAGCGCGGCGGGGCACAAGAGCGCGCTCATCGGGACGATTGAGTACCACGTCGCGGGGAAGACTTATCCCGCGCCGCATACTACGCCGGAGGCGCTGGAGCTTACGCGGCTGTTTCACGAGGCGTTGTCGCTGGGCGCCAGCAATGCCGTGATGGAAGTTTCGTCGCACGCGCTGGCCCAGCAGCGAATCTATGGGGTGCCGTTTGATGTGGCGGTGTTCACGAATCTCACGCGCGATCACCTCGACTATCACAAAACCATGGACGAGTACTTCGCCGCGAAGCGCGTGTTGTTCGAGGGCTGCGGCACGGACGCTCCGCGCGTCGCGGTAACGAATCTCGACGACGAATATGGCGCGAAGCTGGCAGAGTTCAGCCGCAAG
Source organism: Candidatus Solibacter sp. (assembly GCA_035501655.1). Classification (GTDB taxonomy): domain Bacteria; phylum Acidobacteriota; class Terriglobia; order Terriglobales; family Acidobacteriaceae; genus Sulfotelmatobacter. The sequence continues at coordinate 97,016 of DATJVU010000028.1, read as the reverse complement.
CGCAGCCAGGTGCTGAGCTATGGATGGCAGCGCGGCGACTTTCACGGCGAGAAGATCGAGATTACGCCACGGGGCACGCGCTTCGATATGGTCACTCCACGGGAGAAGATTGCACTCTTCTCGCCCCTGATCGGGCGGGTGAACGTCTACAACATTCTGGCGGCGTCGGCGGCGTGTTTTTCGCGAGGCTGCGATGCGGCAGCGATTGTGCGCGGAGTCGAGTGGCTTGAGCACGTGCCGGGGCGATTTCAGCGCGTCGATTGCGGCCAGCCGTTTACGGTAGTCGTCGACTATGCCCACACGGACGATGCTCTACGAAACTTGACCGCTCTCGCGCGCGAGTTTGTTTCGCGCAACGGAGCGAAGGGTGAGCACGGCCGCGTGCTGACGGTTTTCGGATGCGGCGGCGATCGCGATCGCGCCAAGCGTCCGCTGATGGGAGAAGTGGCCGGGCGAGGCAGCGACTTTGTGGTGCTCACGTCGGACAATCCGCGCAGCGAGGATCCGCGGACGATTATCAACGATGCGCTCGTGGGTTTGCAGAAGAGCGGCGTGAAGTACAGTGTGGAAGCGGACCGGCGCAAGGCGATTGCGCTCGCGATCAACGAGGCGCGGCCGGGAGACATTGTGCTACTGGCTGGCAAGGGGCATGAAAAGGTTCAGGTGACGCGCGACGGATCGTTGCCGTTCGATGATGTGGAAGTGGCGCGGGAGGCGCTGAACGCGGCGGGATTTTGAAAATTGTTGATTGATGATTTTTGATTGTTGACTGATTCGCGAAGCTTCGCAGGGTGGAACTCTTGTTCAACAATCAAAAATCAACAATCAACAATTCCCACGTCTCGCAACTTCGGCGAGACGTGGGGCATCCCTTTTTGATGATTCTGACATTTTATGAAGCTGACGCTCGGGAAGATCGCTGAGTTTATTTCTGCTGCGGGAGAGTTCTCGGCTGACGCCGTGGCGTGGGCTTATTCGATCGACTCGCGGACGATTGGGCCTGGCGAGCTTTTCTTTGCGGTGAAGGGTGAGCGGTTGGATGGGCATGATTTCGTTGCGGGGGCTCTGGAGAACGGCGCCGTAGCGGCCGTTGTTAGAAAAGACCAGTTGCATCGGTACGCATCGCAGTCGCAACTTCTGGCCGTCGATGACACTTTGGTTGCGCTGCAGACGCTGGCTACTGCGGTGCGAAAAGTTTGGGGCAAGCCGCTCGTCGGGGTGACGGGATCGGCAGGAAAGACGACGACGAAGGAAGCGATTGCGCATGTGCTGGCGTCGCGCTTTCGCGTGCTCAAGACAGAAGGAAACTTCAATAATCATTTTGGCCTTCCTCTTGTGTTGCTGAAGCTTGAGCCCGAGCACGATGTGGCCGTGATCGAGATGGGGATGTCCGCGGCGGGGGAGATTCGAGCGCTGGCGAAAATCGCGCAGCCGGAGATCGGCGTGGTCACGAATGTTGCGCCGGTGCATCTGGAATTTTTCGACTCGCTGGCTGGGATTGCGCGGGCGAAATATGAACTGGTTGAGTCGCTGCCGGCGAATGGGACTGCCGTTCTGAATGCGGACGATGAATATGTTTCGCAGTTCGGGCGAGGGTTCAAGGGAAGAGTCATTCTCTACGGCACGCAGCATGTGGCCGATGTGCGCGCGGAAAATATTCAGTCACTGGGAGCGGAGGGATCGCAGTTCGACGTGGTGACTGCTTCCGGACGCGAAGCGGCGCGGCTGCCGCTGGTTGGTGAGCACAACGTTCTGAATGCTCTCGCAGCAGTTTCGGTGGCGCTGGCGCGCGGGCTCACGCTGGCGGAAGCGGCTGGCGCTCTGGCCACGCTTGCGCCGGCGGATAAGCGCGGACAGGTTCTCCAAGTGGGTAACATCACGGTGATCAACGATTGCTACAATTCCAATCCGAAGGCGCTGAACGCGATGGTCGACGCGCTGGCGGCGATGAAGGCTACGCGCCGCATCGTGGTCGCCGGCGAGATGCTGGAGCTTGGGCCTGCGGGTGAAGAGATGCATCGCGCCGCAGGGCAACATGTTGCCGAGAAGAAGATTGACGTGCTGATCGGCGTGCGCGGCTTGGCGAAGGCGATGGTGGCCGGCGCGAATGGCACGCGCGCGGAATTTGTGGCGACGCCCGAAGAGGCTGGCGAGTGGCTGGCGCGCGAGACACGCGACGGAGATGTCGTGCTGCTGAAGGCTTCGCGCGGCGTGAAGCTCGAGAAGGCGTTGGACACGTGGAAAGCGAAAGTCAGTGACCACTGAGCACTGATCGGAGGCTGATTGCTCTACTGGCTGTTGTTCGTCAAGCTGCAACATTACGTTGCGCCGTTCCGCATTTTTCGCTATGTCACCTTCCGCACGGCTTTTGCCAGCCTTACTGCACTTTTTACTGCTTTAATCGTCGGGCCGCTGGTGATCGGGCGGCTGCGTGATTTTCAGATTGGACAATACATTCGCGAAGAGGGGCCGAAGGCGCATCAGAAAAAAGCGGGAACGCCGACCATGGGCGGTCTGCTGATTGTGATTGCAATCGTAGTGCCGACTTTGCTGTGGGCGGACCTGAGCAATCGATTTATCTGGATTGCGGTTTTTTCTACTTGTGCGTTTGCCGCGATCGGCTTCACCGACGATTACACAAAAGTGACGCACCGTCGCAACCTTGGCCTAACCAGCCGCGCCAAGTTCGGGTTGCAGATCGCGGCCAGCATTGTAATCGCATCGATGCTAATTGCGATGCAGACGTATGGCATGTATTCGACGCGGCTGATCGTGCCGTTCTTCAAGCAGTTTCATCCGGATCTGGTGGTTGAGAGTTTAGAAAAGTATCCGCATCTGTGGCCGCTGGCGTTTTTGCTGTTCATGGGATTCGTGGCATTAGTGATTGTGGGCTCGAGCAACGCAGTGAACCTAACCGATGGGTTGGACGGCCTCGCGATTGGCTGTACCGTGATCGCGGCGGGCGCTTTGACCGTGCTGACTTACGTGAGCGGACACGCGACGTTTGCGACCTATCTTGAATTACAGCGTATGCCGCAGGTCGCGGAGTTGACGATTTTCTGCGGAGCGATGGTCGGATCGTCGATTGGATTTTTGTGGTACAACGCGCATCCGGCGGAAGTGTTCATGGGCGACGTGGGATCGCTGGCGCTGGGCGGGGCGATCGGGACGGTCGCGGTGATGATCAAGCAGGAGTTACTGCTGCCGTTTATTGGCGGAGTGTTTGTGATTGAAGCGTTTTCGGTGATCCTGCAGGTAGGGTCGTACAAGCTGCGCAAGAAGAGAATTTTCAAGATGGCGCCGCTGCATCATCACTTTGAGCTGATGGGCTGGTCGGAGTCGAAGATTATCGTTCGGTTCTGGATCGCATCGCTGATTTTTGCGTTATTTGCGTTGACTACGTTGAAGCTGCGCTAGGTTTTTCACCACGGAGACACAGAGGCACAGAGAAAGAATTTCTGTCGTTCAGCGTCAATGAGAAGACTTCACTTCGCCTTGTGGATTGCAAATTAGCAGGTTCCCCGTCGCTCCGCCTTCGGCGGCGCGCGTCGGAATGACAGATTATTGTTTTGAATGAGAAATTATTTACCGACGTTCTTAATGAGATAGTCCCAATCCGTTTTTCTCCGTGCCTGTGAGCCTCTGTGGTGAAATGAACTTCGAATGGAACTGAAAGACAAACGCGTGCTGGTAGTGGGGCTGGGGAAGTCGGGCGTGGCTTCGGCTTTGTTCTTGAAGAAGCAGGGAGCGCGCGTGACAGTGTCCGACACGAAGTCGGGCGATGAGTTGCGTAACGAAATCCCTGTACTGCTTGATAACGGCATCACGGTTGAGACCGGCGGACACGGCGACCGCACGTTTCGCGGGCAGGATCTGATCGTCGTCTCCCCTGGCGTTCCCGTCGATGCGCCGCCGCTGGTGCAGGCGCGGTCGCTGGGTGAGAGCGTAATCGGCGAGATCGAACTGGCGGCACAGTTTTTGCCGGGGCCGATTGTGGCGATCACCGGATCGAATGGGAAGACAACGACTACAACGCTGGCCGGCGAGATTATGACGGCGGGCGGGTTGCCGACGCTGGTGGGCGGGAATATTGGTACACCGGCGATTTTACTGGCGGAGCGCGCGCACCGGGAAACGGTAACCGTGCTGGAGGTTTCGAGTTTTCAGTTGGAGACGGTCGAGACGTTTCGTCCGAAAGTAGCGGTGGTGTTGAATGTGACGCCGGACCATCTCGATCGTCACCGCACGTTTGAGATTTACGCGGCGGCCAAGGCGCGGATTTTCGAGAATCAGCATGGCGATGATTTTGCGGTGCTGAATGCCGACGATCCCACCTGCGTGGCGATGGCGGGGAAGACGCGCGCCAAAGTTTTCTGGTTCAGCCGGCAGAAAGAAGTTGAGCAAGGCGCTTGGGTGCGCGACGGGAACGTGGTGTTTCGTTCCGGATCGGAGCAGCGAGAGATCTTATTGGTCTCGGAGATTCCGCTGAAGGGTGCGCACAACCTCGAAAACGTGCTGGCCGCGGTCTGCGCGGGCGCGCTGATGGGTTGCGCTCCGGAGAAGATTCGCGAGGCGGTGCAGAATTTCAAGGCGGTCGAGCACCGGCTGGAGTTTGTGGCGACGATCAACGGCGTGGATTACTACAACGACTCGAAAGCGACCAACGTTGACGCGACCATCAAGGCGCTGGAGTCGTTCCCGGCGAACATTCATTTGATTCTCGGCGGCAAAGATAAGGGCAGCGACTACTCCGTGCTCAACAATCTGCTGCGGCAGCGGGTGAAGCGCGTGTACACGATCGGCGCGGCGGCAGCGAAGATCGAGTCGCAGATTACGTTTCCAAAGGGAGAAGTTGTGCACGCCGAAACGCTAGAGAATGCTGTGCGCAAGGCGCACGCGGTAGCGACTTCAGGCGATGTGGTGTTGCTGGCGCCGGCTTGTGCCAGTTTTGATCAGTTCAAGAATTACGAGCAGAGAGGCAAGATTTTTAAGGAGATCGTCGGGGCATTGTCGGGAGGCCAGTCTAGCGGTTAAACAGCCCCTGATCGGGCCTTGACACTCTATATTTCTGCTCCTACCCTTAACCCATGGAAGTGCACCTCACTCCCGATCAGGAAGCGTTCGTCCGCCAGGGGATCGCATCTGGGCGATACCGAAACGAGTCCGATGCCGTTGCCGAAGCGCTTCATTTGTGGGAAGAGCGCGAACGCCGTCGAGCGGAGATCCTGGCTTCCGTCGAGGCCGCGGAAGCATCGCTGGCTCGCGGAGAAGGGCGCGTGTTTAAAACGGAAGAGTCTCTCCGCGATTTCGCTGAAGAAATTAAGCGACGGGGCGTGGCGCGTCTTGAAGCGGAGCGGGCCTCTCGACGTTGATGGGAGTTCGTGTCAGCGCGGAAGCGGAATTAGAGCTCGACGACATCTGGTACTACACTGCGACCGAAAGTTCCAGCATTGAGATTGCCCAGCGTCTGATCGACTCCATAACAGATCAATTTGCATTGCTGTCCAAAAGCCCATTTCTAGGGCGGCGTCGGGATGATTTGAAAGTCGGTTTGCGCGGTACTACGGTCGGTGAATACGTCATCATTTACCGCGTGGAAGGCGCCGACATTGTAATTCTGCACGTCCTGCACGGACGTCGCGATATTCGATCCATCGTGCAATGACGCCTGTACCAAAACAATCAACACTCAAAACGCATCGATCACATTTTCTGCGTCTTGGTCCTCACCACTCCGTGGTGAAATGAAGTTCCCATGGCGAAGCGGGTGAGTGTCGATCGCTGGTTGTTTACCGTGACCATGCTGCTGGTGTTTGTTGGGCTGGTAATGGTGTTTTCGGCGTCGGCGGTGATGGCGCGGGAGCGTTTCGGATCGGAGTATGCGTTTCTGTCGAAGCAGTTGATCTGGGCCGTGGCTGGCCTGGCCGCGATGACCGTGACCATGCGAGTGGACTACAAACGTTACAAGCATCCCGCGCTAGTGTTTTCGTTCATCGGCATCACGACGCTGCTGTTGATCTCTGTTTTCTTTCTCGATCGCTCGCACAACACGCATCGCTGGATTCGCGCCGGAGGATTTTCGTTTCAGCCATCGGAGTTGGCCAAGCCGGTGCTGATTCTGTTTCTCGCTTATTTTCTTGAGAGCCGCGTCAAGTCAATGGACGACGTGCGCAATACGCTGTTGCCAGCGGCCGCGCCGGTGCTGGTTTTTCTGGGATTGATCGTGCTGCAGCCCGATCTCGGAACGGCGATTGCGTGCGCCGGGATCACGGCGTGCATCTTGTATGTGGCGGGCATGCGGCTCAAATATTTCGGCTACGCTTTTGCTGCGTCGCTGCCGCCTCTTTACTTTTTGATCTTTCACGTGGCGTTCCGGCGCGATCGGATTCTGGCGTTTTTGAATCCTTATGCCGACCGGCAGAAGGCGGGCTTTCACATCATTCAGTCGCTGATTGCAGTGGGAACGGGCGGCGTGACTGGAACCGGGCTGATGGAAGGGAAGCAGAAGCTGTTTTATCTGCCGGAGCCGCATACGGATTTTATTTTTGCCGTCACGGCCGAGGAGTTGGGGTTGCTCGGGGCGCTGTTTGTGGTGGCGCTGTTTGCGGTCTTCTTATGGCGTGGGATGCGGGCTTCATGGCGCACGGAGGATGTGTTTGGCCGCTATCTCGCCGTGGGGATCACGAGCATGGTGGTGCTGCAGGCCTTCATCAACATCAGCGTGGTGCTGGGGATGATGCCGACCAAGGGGATTCCGCTGCCGCTGGTTTCGTATGGAGGGTCGTCGTTGTTTGTGACGCTGGCCTGCATCGGCGTGCTGCTGAATATTACGAAGCAGGCGGACTAAAACAACTTAGCCACGGATTTAAACGGATCAGTTTTTCCCTTCATGCCGCTGCACCCCGTCACTCTACGCGTTTAACGTGATCGCGAATCCACTGCAGGATTCGTCCAAATCGAAATTCCTGTCGTTCGAGAGAACCCTCGATGAATTGATGGCCTTCGTCAGTTTTCACATCGAGGTAGAAGCCATTACTTCGCAGGAAAACATCGCCGGCGGTAAACGCGATTCGTTTGTTGCCATCGATGAAGCCGTGATTCATCCCTAGCGACTCCATCAGTGCGGCGGCTTCCTCTTCGATTGAATCGTAATAGCCAGTCTGCGGACGGAAAACGGCGGCTTCGACCGCGGCGCGGTCTCGAACGCCGTGCATGCCGCCGAAAAGATCGATGAGGCGATGCTGCATCCGGTAGACCTCAGCCACGGTGAGGTAAACGCGGTCGGGCATTTACTTCGCGAGTCGCTCGAGAAGCTCGCGATTGCTCGCGACGGATTGCTCGAAGGCGTCCATGACCTCGCGCCGGACAAGGTGTTGGGAAGGCACGACATTCTGCAAGTAGAAACGCAGAGCTTCCTCCAGCACGTAGCGTTTGGTTTGGCCGTTGCGCTCGGCCGTCTCAACCAGTTTGTCGTAGAGGTCGGCATCGATTTCGGGAGTGAACTTTTTGGTCGTAGCCATGTTTCCCACCTAGAAGTGCCTGCCATATTGTGCAAGAGAAATCATGATTTATCAATATTATCCGATGCTCCGCTCGTAGCTAATTGAAAAAAGATGATTTATAGTCACTCCATGCGGGCCATTCTGGCGGGGGGCGGGACGGGCGGACATGTCATTCCGGCGCTGGCCATCGCCAATCAGCTCAAAAAGAGCTACGGCTGCGAGTGCCTCTTTATCGGCACGGCGCGCGGAATTGAGAACCGGCTGGTGCCCGCGGCGGGATTTCCGCTTCAACTGGTCCGCGTCGGTGCACTCAAGAATGTCAGCCTGGTTACACGGCTCAAGACCGCGTTTGACCTGCCGCGCGCCGTGTGGGACGCGGGTCGGATGCTGAATGAGTTCGCGCCCGATGTGGTGATCGGCGTCGGCGGATACGCTTCCGGGCCGGCGATGCTGGCGGCTGTGGTGAAACATATTCCGACGCTGGCTTTCGAGCCGAATGTCGTGCCGGGATTCGCCAATCGTGTGGTGGCGAAGTTCGTTTCGGGCGCGGCGGTGCATTTTGAGGAGACGGCGAAGTATTTTCGGCAGGCGGAAGTGACAGGCGTCCCGGTGCGGCAGGCATTTTTTGAGATTGCAGGGAAATCCCCACCCTTCGAAAAGCGCGAAGGGTCGGCCAAATCGCGCGCAGTTCTTGTTTTCGGTGGAAGCCAGGGGGCGCACGCGATCAACGAGGCAATGATTCGCTGCCTGCCCGTGTTGCAGTGCGAGGCGCCGGGGATTCACATCATCCATCAGACGGGCGAGCGTGACTATAATGACGCGCTGGCCGGATATGAAAATCTGGCAGCGGCGGCGCCTTCGGCAATGCCGGGCTTTACCTATGAGATCTTCAAATTCATTGAGGACATGCCGGCGGCGTTTGCGCGCGCGGATTTAGTTGTGTGCCGATCAGGAGCGAGTACTGTTGCGGAGATTGCCGCGGCGAGAAAGCCGGCGGTGTTTGTGCCGTTTCCGCGCGCGGCGGACGATCATCAGCGGGTGAACGCCGAGGCGCTGGCGAAGCACGGAGCCGCCGTCGTGGTGGAGGAGTCGAAGCTCGAAGGTGTCTGGCTGGCAGAGACAATTGCAACCCTGCTCCAGGATTCGCGGCGCTTGCAGCAGATGAGTCAGGCGGCGCGGGCTTTAGCGCATCCGAATGCCGCTTTGGATATTGCTGCCATGGCGGCGAAACTCAGTGGCCAGTGGCCAGAGGCCAGTGGCCAGTAAAGCCGCTTAGTCTCAACAAAGAATTCTGGCCACTAACCACTGATCACTGGCCACTGATTTTTTATGTTTGCCAAGATTCAGCGTATCCATTTCGTGGGCATTGGCGGGATCGGCATGAGCGGCATTGCCGAGGTGCTGCTGAATCTCGGCTACAAGGTTTCGGGCTCTGACCTGAAAGCGTCGGCGGTAACGCAGCGGCTTGCGGGACTGGGCGCGGCGACATTTGAAGGGCATCGCGCGGAGAATATTGTTGGCGCGGAAGTGGTGGTGACGAGTTCGGCCATCGCCGCGGACAATCCCGAAGTCACTGAAGCGCACAAGCTGCATATTCCTGTCATCCAGCGTGCGGAGATGTTGGCCGAGTTGATGCGGCTGAAATATGGCATCGCGATCGCGGGCATGCATGGAAAAACTACGACGACTTCTATGGTGGCGGCGGTGCTGGCGGCGGGCGGACTTGATCCGACAGTCGTTGTCGGCGGACGCGTGGATGCCATGGGATCGAATGCGCGGCTGGGGAGGTCGCAATATCTGGTGGCCGAGGCGGATGAGAGCGACCGCAGCTTTTTGAAGTTGTCTCCGATTCTTTCGGTCGTCACGAACATCGACCGCGAGCACATGGATTGCTATCGCAACATGCGCGACGTGAAGAAGACGTTTCTGGAATTCATGGATCGCGTGCCGTTTTATGGCATGGTCGTCGCGTGCAATGACGATCCGATTCTGCGGAGGTTGTTGCCCGAGGTACAGCGGCGGATTGTGACCTACGGGACGAAGAGAGGCTCGGACTTCATGATTCGGATTCCGGACGCAAGTCAAAATCCCCACCCTGTCGCAGACAGCGCGACAAGGGTGGGGCACCCAGAGAATCGTTTTCACGTTACGTATCGTAAGCAAGATCTCGGCGAGTTCACGCTGCATGTGCCGGGCGCGCACAATGTGCTGAATGCTACGGCGGCGATTGCGGTGGGCGTGGGGCTGGACATTGTGCCGGGCGATATTCGCACGGCGCTTGAGCAGTTTCGCGGCGTGGATCGCCGCTTTCAGCTCAAGGGGCGCGCGGCGGGCGTCAGCGTGATCGACGACTACGGGCACCATCCCACGGAGATTCGGGCGACGCTGGCGGCGGCGCGGCAATGCGGGTTCAACAAGATTCACGTGATCTTTCAGCCGCATCGTTACACGCGCACGCGCGATTTGATGGAAGAGTTCACCGGCGCGTTCGGTGACGCCGATTCGCTTTTCGTGCTCGATATTTATGCGGCGAGCGAGAAGCCGATCGAAGGGATTAACGGCGAGACGTTGGCGCAACGGATCGGCGAGAAAGCGCGATACGTGAGTTCGTTTGCCGATGCGGTGGCCGCGGCTACTGCAGCTGCGAACGACGGCGACATGATCCTGACGCTGGGCGCGGGCAGCGTGTCACAACTCGGACCGATGATTCTGGAAAAGCTAAACGAACGAGCGCCTTCCACCGCACTCGATAAATCCTGAGCGCGCGAGCCCTCAGTTCGGGCTCAGCTCGCCGGAACTGGCCAACCCATTCCGCGACGATAGGTCAAAAAAGGAAACTCACTTGCGCCAAATTGCTCTTGACATAAAAACTACACATGTAGTAACAATACATACGTTGATAGGAGTTTAGATGTCGCAACCCAAGTTATCTCGGCTCGAGCTCCGCATCATGGACGTGCTGTGGACTCGCGGCCAGGCTTCCATCCGCGAAATCCAGGAAGATTTTCCATCCATCAAGCGCCCCGCTTACACGACGATACAGACGACCGTGTATCGCCTCGAAGCGAAAAAGGTCGTGAGCCGCGTGAAGAAGGTTGGCAACTTCCACGTCTTCGAAGCTGCCGTTTCGCGGGATGCGGCGCAGCGGCGGCTGATCGATGATCTGCTCGCGCTCTTTGGCGGGCGAACCCAGCCGGTAATGGCTCATCTGATCGAGTCGGGGCGGCTCACCGTCGCCGACGTAAAGGAAGCGGAAAAAACCTTGCGAAAGCTGGAGAGAAGGGACCGAGCGAAATGATACTGACCGCTCTTGCCCATCACCTGCTGCAATCGACCCTCTTCGCTGCCGCGGCTGCGCTGCTGGCGCTGACACTGCGCCTGCAACGGGCTCGGCTCCTCTACGGAGTGTGGCTGGCAGCGTCACTCAAGTTCCTGGTTCCATTCTCCGGGATGGTCAGGATTGGCGGTTATCTCGCGCCAACGCACGCGTTTGACGGCGCCACGCGGTTGCATTTCGCGGTTCGGGTTGTCTCGGGAGTTGCGTCGGCGACTGCGCTCTCCGCCTGTGCCCGCTGGCTTCCTGAGATGATCGCGGTCTGGCTGGCGGGCTCTATTGTTATTGCGACAACGCGAGCCATCGAGTGGCGCAAAATGTATCGCGCGGCGCGGAGCGCCAGCGAACTCTTGAACGGCCGCGAGCTGGAAGCACTCCGGCGGGTCGAACGCCTCATGGGGAAGAGAGCGGCCACCCGGTTGCTGCTTTCGAAGGCCGCGCTCGAACCGGGCGTTTTCGGAATTGTTCGTCCCGTACTGCTGTGGCCGTCAGGAATCTCCGACCGGCTCAGTGAAGCGCAACTCGAGTCCATACTCGCCCACGAACTCGAGCACATTCTTCGTCGTGACAATCTAAGCGCGGCGCTGCACATGCTCGTCCAAATCATTTTCTGGTTTCACCCGCTGGTGTGGTGGCTGGGAGCGCGGCTGGCTACAGACCGTGAACGAGCCTGCGACGAAGCCGTTCTAGCTTTGCGCTGGAGGCCGCAAGCGTATGCGGAAGGCATTTTGAAAGTCTGTGAATTTTGTCTGGATTCTCCGCTGGCAGGCACGGCTGGCGTGGCCGGTGGCGATCTCAAGAAAAGGATGGTGTACATCATGACCGAACGTGTTCCGCACCCACTCGATTTCACTCGGAAGCTGCTGCTGACACTCGCTGGAGCGGCGGCTATCTCTTCTCCTATCGCATATGGACTTATCAACGCAACTCAGGGCAACGCCGGCCAGCCGGAAGCAATCGCGGGAACGGCACAGGCCGAGAATCCTGATCGTCAGCAGGTCTCGCGTGACGAGATGCGATCGCACATCGTGAAAAAGGTAAATCCGCAGTATCCCGATGCGGCTAGGAAGGCGGGCATCGAAGGAGACGTTGTGTTGCGCGCGATTGTCGGCAAAAGCGGAGACGTTGAAAATCTGCAGATCGTCAGTGGCCACCCGCAACTCGCCCCCGCAGCCATTGAGGCCGTTAAGCAGTGGAAGTACAAGCCGTATCTGAAAAACGGCGAACCGGTCGAAGTGCAAACGGATATCACCGTCAGCTTCACACTTGCTAAATAGCAGTTGCCCTGATGCGTTGAGGCCCGAGAATTCCTGCGAATCATTGCGTGGATTTCGCACTGCCGCTGCAGCCTCATCTCACCGACGGAGAAAAATGCTCTGCCCGACTGCGAGCCGCCCGGTCCGCGTGACCGTGCAGTAGACTCCGGCATTGTTCTGGTTGGCGCGGACGATCGCCTTCATCACTTCCGGCGCAGGCGTTGCCGTATCGGGGTCGAGATTCACCATCGAACAGCGAAGATCCCGCATCGTGACCGCGATACCGGGCGCATCGTCTTCTTCGCCGAATGAGAGCGTGCCTCCGATCCACTCGTCCTCCTGAAAGGGCGTTGATCGCAGCAAGCGCACGACAACATTCGTGCGAAAGCGCCGAATGTCGAGGCTGCGACCCGCGAGCCGCGCGATCTCTTGCACTGTGTCGCAGGCGATCACGGAGATGCTGGCTTCATCGAAGATGCCGTTACTCAAGTGCGTCATGTGGACAGGAGCGCCGTAGCGGCGCCCGACCTCGTTAGCTAGTTCTTCTCCGAAGATGGGCATCTCCACACCATTCGGCGCACGAACATGGGTAGGAAGATCGTTGTCGTTCTGTGTGCCGTTGCGGCGCTGGGGAGTAAACAGCACGAGGTCCGGAAGCTTGCCTGCGGTGAGCCACGGCATTCCGCTGCTGTTGCCAACGCGCTGGAGGGCGACCCGCCGGTCGCCATCGATGCCGTGCCAGCCGAGATTGGCGGATTCGAGCCGCTCACCGGCCATCGATTTCACTGGGTAACGGAAGATGGCTTCAACCTGTCCGATTTCGAGGGGCATGCAGCAGCGATTTCAAGCGTAAACCGCCGAATCGGTCAAGCAGATTTCAGCGGACGGTTTGGCGCGCGGGCTTCGCTGCAATCCGGTATATTCTTCGGTCATGCGCATCTCTACTCTTCTTTTACTCTCGCTCGGAACTCTTTTCGTGCTGGTTGTTTCCTTCGCAGCGCAACCATTGCTTGCGCAGCAAGCCGCTGCTCCCGCCGCTCCCAAGCCCGAAGACACCGAAGTCTGGTCGCCGGAGCCGGCGATCGTCGCTCCTGGAACCTGCGGCGCGGCGCCGTCGGACGCGATTGTGCTTTTCGACGGCAAGAATCTCGACGAGTGGGTTTCGGCGCAGGATCATTCTCCCGCGAAGTGGATTGTCGCCGACGGCATCGTTACGGTGAACAAAGCGGCAGGGAATATCGAGACCAAGCGCAGCTTTCACAACTACCAACTGCATCTCGAATGGCGCGTGCCGGAGAACGTGACCGGCAGCGGTCAGGCGCGCGGCAACAGCGGATTGTTTCTCGCGTCAACGGGAGAAGGCGACGCCGGATACGAAATGCAGATTCTCGATTCCTACAACAACAAGACGTATGTGAACGGGCAGGCAGCCAGCATTTACAAGCAGGCGATTCCGCTGGCAAATCCCACGCGCAAGCCAGGGGAGTGGCAGGTGTATGACGTGGTGTGGACCGCGCCCGTCTTCAACGCCGACGGATCGGTGAAGACTCCGGCGTATGTGACCGCGTTTTTTAACGGCGTGCTGGTGCAGAATCATTTCGAGTTGAAGGGCGAGACGCGGTATATCGGCGCGCCATTTTATAAAAAGTTCGATGGCGCGCCCATCAAGCTGCAGGCGCACGGCGATCCCAGCGAGCCGATCAGCTTTCGGAATATTTGGGTGCGGGAGTTGAAGTAGGCGATTACTTATAACGTTGATGTCATTCCGAGAAGCAAAGCGCCGAGGAACCTGCTTTTTCTCGCCACACGCGAAAAGCACATTCCTCCTCGCTTCGGCTTCGCCGTCGCGTGTCGGAATGACAGGATCTAAAACGGTTCCACGCTGACCATTTTTGTGGGAACTCGGCCCCCTTCCCGTTCGTATCCCCCATTGTTAAGCGATGTTTTGCTAACGGTTTCAGAGTAGTTCCGTCTATCCTGCAGACCGGAAATTGAGGGATTTATGAAGCAGGCATGGGGATGGCTGATGGCAGGGGTGGTGGCGGCGGGGTTGAACGCCAGCTATCACGACGGCGGGCTGCGGATGGTTCATGAGATGGTCGGCCGGGCCAGTCACAACGTGGAAGCGGTGCTGGCGCTGGCTTCGGGCGATGCGGACCGGTTCCTGACCCAGGCGCGGATCGTGACGGCGCAGCGGGAAAATTCCTCGTGCCCCTTCACAACATCGTTTGCGAGGGTGCAGACACAAGTTGCGCGTTCGGACGCGGAGTGGGCGCGGGTTGAAGTGATGAGCGACCGGCAGCAGGCTGCTCTCGATCGCATGGAAGCGAACCGGGCGCGGATCGAGGCGCAGGTAGTACGGGTCGCCGAGATCCGGATTCCGGCGGCGGCGTTTCAGCCGATGGTGTTTGTAACCACCCCGAAGTGCCCGCGGGTGCGGATGAATGTGCCACAGATCACGGTGCCGCGGATCAGCGCGCCGAATATCTCGCTCCCGAAGATTCCGGATGTGCGGGTAGCGGTCAGTTCGGATCCGATCTAAGAGTTCGTAAGCCTTGCCTCCTGGAAAACGGGCGCGGAAAACAAGCCGCGCCTGTTTTTTTGTCTTTCTCAAATTTTCGAACCCTCCCTGAAGCCATGTCATTCCGAGCCGCGTTCTTCGCGGCGAGGAACCTGCTTTTTCCCGCCACACACGTACAGCAGGTTCCTCACCGCCGCTTCGCGCCGGTTCGGAATTACATCCGGAGTGGGGACGCGTCAAGGATGTAGCCTCTTGTTCAATGCGGTTCCCTCCTGTGCAAAACGGACATTTTTTTGTCTATCTCAATGCGAAAAATGCGGCTATAGTGAAGAGGCTCAAGCGATTCCTCACGACAACTGACCTGAATTGATGGTGCGGAAATCTGGCAGCTCCATCTTGCAGGAAGAGTTGTATCCACCCAGCGCCGACTCGCGGAATGGCGACTCGCGCATGGAAGACTCCCGCGCGGAATTTGCGCGGCCTCCCGTGCGGCCTGATTTTTCACGAGAAGGCTTATCGCGCACCCGCGAAACCCTCGACGACGCGCGCCTGGTGGATCTGGACGTGGACGAGGAATCTCCTTTTCTGCGCGGGCAAAAGCGCGTCTCCGCCCGGCGCGGCTCGCTTCCCAAAAAGACTGCCAATCGTCTGCTGTGGGCCGCGATGGCCGTCGGCGTGCTGGGCTTGCTCGCCGTTGCCGCCGGCGCCCTCTACGAGTATGGCCAGCACTCATGGCGCTTCCGCATCGAATCCAGCGACAACATTGAAGTCACCGGCATGCAGAACGTGACCAAGCCGCAAATCATGGAGGTGATGGGCGCCGACATCGGTCGCAACATCTTCTTCATTCCTCTGTCCCAGCAGAAGGCGCAACTGGAACAGATTCCGTGGGTAGAGTCGGCCAGCGTGATGCGCTTCGTCCCCAACCGGTTGAAAGTCGAAATTCATGAGCGCACGCCGGTCGCGTTTGTGCGCGTCGGGCCGCGCATCGCGCTGATCGATGCCGGCGGCACGCTGATGGAGCTTCCCCCAAAGCACAAGTACTCGTTCCCAGTGATTCTCGGGATGAATCCCGGCGAGCCGCTTTCGACGCGGGCTCCGCGCATGAAGGCCTACAACGAACTGGTGGAAGCGCTCGATTCGAGCGGCGCGCGTTACTCGCAAGACTTGAGCGAAGTCGATCTCACCGACCTCGACAATCTGAAGGTGCGGGTGAACGATCCCGCGGGCGATGTGCTGGTTGAGCTGGGATCGTCAGATTATTTGAAGCGCTACAAGATTTATGTCAGCCACGTGCAGGAGTGGCGGCAGCAATTTCAGAAGCTCGAGTCGGTGAACTTGCGCTACGACAACCAGGTCATCGTGAATCCCGATATCGAGGGCCGGCCGAAGCAGGCGCAGTTGAGCCTATCGGCGGCGAAGGCGGCCGCAGCCGCGGGAGTGAAGCAGGCCGCGCTGACTACGAAAATTAATCCGCACGACCGGTCGCTGCCGAAGCCCGCGTTTGAGTTGACGGAGAAAACCCTGGCGGAAAAGAACGGGTCGAAAACGGCGGCGAGGAAGCCGGCGGCGCACGTGAAAACGAAGAAGGTAAAAGCCGCGGCTCCGAAGAAAATTGTGGCGAAGAAGGCGGATCAGAAAGCGGCGACGGTTGCTACCCATGTTCCAGCACAGCACGTTCCGGCGCAGAATCCAGCGGTGCAGAAGCACGTTGCGCCGGCGGTGAATGCGATTCCGAAGCCGAGTCCGGCGATCGCCAAGCAGCAGGCGAGCGCGAATTGATAACGAAATTTTATTCGCGGTCTTTAATTTTGCTCAGCTTTTACCTTGCAAGCCAGGGAATCATAACGAATGGGGAACCAGCAGGGAAGTTTTCTTACCGCGATTGACGTAGGCAGCGCCAAGACTTGCGCGCTGATGACGGAGAACGTCGACGGCGTGCTGCGCTATCGCGGGCACGGCGTGGCCGAGTCGCGCGGCTCGCGCAAGGGCGTGATCGTGGAACTCGACAAGGCGGTAGCGGCGATTCAAAAAGCCGTCGAGGCCGCGGAAGATATTGCGGGTGCGCCGGTCGAACATGCGACCGTCGGCATCGGCGGAGCGCATGTGCGCGGTGTGAACAGCCACGGCGGTATCAGCCTGGGCACGCGGCCGCGGGAGATTGGGCGCGATGAGATCAAGCAGGCGGTGGAACGGGCGCGTGCGATTCCGCTGCCGGCCGATCGCGAGATTCTGCATCTGCTGCCGCAGGAATTCATTCTGGATGATCAGGCCGGCGTGCATGATCCGCTGGGGATGATGGCGGCGCGCCTGGAGGTGCGGGTGCACATGGTAACGGCCGCGACCAGCGCTACGCAGAACGTGATCACGGCGGTGAACAAAGCCGGCGTGCACGTCGACGACACAGTTTTTGAACCGCTGGCTGGCGCGGATTCGGTGCTGCGCGCCGACGAGCGCGAACTGGGTGTTTGCCTCGCCGACATCGGCGCGGGATCGACCGAACTAATTGTGTTTCAGCAGGGCGCGGTGGCGCATACGGGAGTGATTCCGGTCGGAGGCGATCACTTCACCAGCGACTTGTCTGTCGGTCTGTGCACGCCGCTGGCAGAGGCGGAGACAATCAAAAAGATTTACGGCAACGCAATCGTGACGCTGATTCCCGAAGGCAACGAAGTGGAAGTGCCTTCAGTCGGCGACCGGCCTTCGCGGCTGATGTCGCAAAGATTGGTGGCGGAAATTCTGGAGCCGCGGGCACGCGAGCTTTTTGAGATGATCCGCGAGAATCTGCGGCAGAGCGGCATGTTCGACTTATGCCGAGCGGGAATTGTGCTGAGCGGCGGCGCGTCGCGGCTGCCAGGAATTTTCGACGTGGCCGAGTCCGTGCTGCGGCGCTCGGTGCGTCTGTCGTGGCCGGCGCCCATCGCGAAGATGCCTTCGACTCTGGCAGAGCCGGAGTTCGCGACTGTGCTCGGCATGGTGAACTACGGCCAGCGGGCGCGCGTGGCTCGCGGGTTGCAGGAGAGCGGCTTGGGATCGAGATTGAAAGCGATGTTGATGGGAGCGTAGAAGCGAGTTTCAAAGTTTCAAAAGTTTCAAGGTTTCAAAGACCCGAAAGTTCAAACGTTGGAACCTCGAAACTTTGAAACATTGAAACTTTGAAACTTTGAAACTTGAGTCCTTCAGTTAAGGAGCACTGAACACATGAGCAACGACATTCGCATCAGCTTCAATGAAGAGGCACGGAACGACGCCAAGATCAAAGTCATCGGTGTAGGCGGAGGCGGTGGCAACGCCGTCAACCGCATGATCGATGCCGGAGTCGAGGGTATCGAGTTCATCGTGGCCAACACGGACCTGCAGGCGCTGCGCATGTCGCATGCGCCGGTCAAGCTGCAACTCGGCGTGAAGCTGACGAATGGGCTGGGCGCGGGCGCGAATCCGGAAGTCGGCCGCAAAGCTGCGCTGGAAGATTCCGACAAGATCATTGAAGCACTCGAAGGCGCCGACATGGTGTTCGTGACCACTGGCCTCGGCGGCGGCACTGGAACCGGCGCCGCGCCGATCATTGCGTCGCTGGCGAGCGAGATGGGCGCGCTGACCGTGGCCGTCGTGACCAAGCCGTTTTCATTCGAAGGCAAACGCCGCATGCAGCAGGCGGAGCGCGGCATCTCGGAGCTGATGGAATCCGTCGACACGACCATCGTCATCCCCAACGAAAAGCTGCTCGCGGTCGCCGAAGACGCCGGCTTCTTCGAATCGTTCCGCATCGCCGACGACATTCTGAGGCAGGGGGTGCAGGGAATTTCCGACATCATCACGATTCCCGGCATCATCAACCGCGACTTCGCCGACGTGAAGACGATCATGGCGCGCATGGGTTATGCGGTCATGGGCACGGCTTCCGCCAGCGGCGCCAAGCGCACGATTGACGCGGCGCAGAAGGCGATCGCCTCGCCGCTGCTCGAAGCCGGCGCGATCGATGGCGCGCGCGGAATTCTCATCAACATTACGGGTTCGTCGTCGCTGAAACTCGCCGAAGTGCAGCAGGCGTGTTCGATCATCCAGGGCGCGGCGCATGAAGACGCCAACATTATTTTCGGCGCGGTGATGGACGAGAAGATGAAGGACGCGGTGAAGATCACGGTGATTGCAACCGGCTTCCGCGAAGTGCCGACGGGCCGCCGCCGAACGCAGGAGGTGCACACGTCGTTTTCCCACGCGCACGCCGCCGCGCTGGAGGATCCGATGGACTTCCCCGACGGCATGGGACCGCACCAAGCCGAGCCGCCGAAACACATCATGGCTGAGCCGGAGGTGGCGCACGAGATCCTGAGCCACGAGCGAGCGTTTGCTGATGAGGTTGTCGCCATGCCGGTGGCGCAGGAGCGCGCGGCGGAAGTGATCCCGATGGACCCGATGCGCAGCGCGATCATCCAGAACTTCGATCAGAACGATCTGGATGTGCCGGCGTTTCTGAGAAAGCGCAACGAAGTCATGTGAAGCAGTGGCCAGTGGTCCGTGGCCAGTAAAGATCAAAAGCTTTTACCACAGAGGGCACAGAGGACACAGGTTAGGAACGCAGAATCGCAGAGACACGATGACCACTGGGCACCGGCTACTGACAACTGCTTTTGAGTGAAAATGGTTTCCTATTGGGAAGTACCTTTCCAGTAACCTGGTAACGTATTACGGAAGGTGGGGGAACAGTAGTAATTTCTAGCTATCTCTTTTTCCCATAATGGGTTAAAGCGAAAATAATGTTTGCTGTGATCTAAACTTTACGGTTGCCAGAAACGCGCTAAGTCTCGTACTATCGCGAAGTTGGGTGATAATGCTGGAGGTTACCGCCCGCTGGCACGGAAAGTGCACCAGTAGTAGTTCAGATTCCGGGGAGTAAAACCAAAAAGATGTTCCAGGGAACGAGCTTGTTTCGTCTCAATTTTCTCCGTGGCGCGCTCGCATTTTTCTTGAGCCTGCCGCTGGCGGGCGTGAGTTTCGCGGCCCACATCAATACCCACACTCCCCCCAAGAAATCCCAAAAGATCAGCGAGACCACGCGCACGCGGCGCCGCCTGCATCATCTGGCGCGCAGCCGAGGCGCGGCTGCCGGGCATGTCACTGCGGTTTCGGCCACAACCCGCCGGCATCGCTGGCACGAGCGCTTCTACATGAGTTCGTTCGCTGAAGGCTTGACCGCCGGCGACACCACGGCCGGTGAAGATCCGGTTGTGCGCCAGGCGGCGGTCGACGCGCTGGGCAATATGAACGGCACTGTCGTCGCGATCGAACCCACCAGCGGTCGCGTGCTCGCCATGGTGAACCAAAAGCTTGCGCTTTCGAGCGGGGCACAGCCTTGCTCCACGATCAAGCTTTCGGTTGCGCTGGCTGCATTGAACGAAGGTCTAGTCTCGAAAGATACCGAAGTCGGCATCGGTGGCCGCGCCCACATGAACATGACTACGGCGCTGGCGCGCTCGAATAACGCCTATTTCGAAGCACTGGGCCGCAAGCTGGGATTTGAAAAAGTTGCGTACTACGCGCATGAATACGGCCTCGGCGAACTCGCCGGATACGACATTCCCGGCGAGCAGCTGGGTGAATATCCCGACGAAGTCATTCCCGACAAGCTCGGCGGCGTTGGAAAGATGTGCTCCTTCGGCGAAGGAGTCTCGATGACTCCGCTGCAACTGGGAGCGATGGTTTCGGCGATTGCCAACGGCGGAACGCTGTACTACCTGCAGCATCCGACGACGCCCGAGGAAGTCGCTGGCTTCCAGCCGCGCATCAAGCGGCAGCTTGATATCGCTCCGCTGATTCCAGAGATATCTGATGGCATGGCGGGCGCGGTGCAGTATGGCACAGCACGCCGCGTGGGCCTGAACTTCAACGAAGAGTCAATTCTCGGCAAGACTGGCACCTGCTCGCACGCGGGCACGCGCTTCGGCTGGTTCGCTTCGTACGCCAACACAAGCGCCGGACGAGTCGTAATCGTCGTCTTCCTGCAGGGCGGACGGCCGACCTTCGGTCCCAAAGCTGCGGAAATCGCCGGCCGCATGTACCGCAACATGTACGACCACAACTTTTTCATCGCCGGCCCTGCGGACGAATCAGCGGCGAAGACTGTGACCCCGTAAGAGGCAACTCGTTCCACGCGAGACGCGGCTTCGGCCGCGTCTTTCGTTTTTCCTTTTTGTCGTTTTCCGTTTTGCGCCGGCGTTTTCCTTTCTGCTTTAACAATCCTTAATCCAAAAGAAACTCCGCACCAAGCCGATGATTAACTGCAGGCGCTCGTCTGCATTTTTGGCTGGGAGGGCCCATCGGCTCGGTGATTCTGCAGGGAACCTACGACTCTCGCCTGGTGGTGCTCTCGGCGCTGCTGGCGATGCTGGCCTCGTATGCCGCACTGGACTTTTCTGGCCGGGTCACGGCGTCGCGCCATTGGCATCGCGTCTTCTGGCTGGCCGGAGGTTCGGCGTCGATGGGCCTCGGCATTTGGGCAATGCATTATGTCGGCATGCTGGCTTTCAACCTGCCGGTGCCGGTCTTCTATCACTATCCCACGGTGATTCTGTCGTTGCTGGCCGCGATCGCGGCGTCGGCGGTCGCGCTTTTTACGGTCAGCCGTCCGCACATGGGACGCGCCGCCTGCATGGCGGGCGCGGTCGTGATGGGCGCAGGCATCGCGGGCATGCATTACATCGGCATGGACGCGATGCGCCTCCCGGCCACCATGACTTACCGCTGGGATCTGGTGGCCGCTTCCATCGTGATCGAGGTGGTGATTTCTCTGGCCGCACTGCTGCTGGCCTTTCATGAACGAAGCAAGGAAAGACCAAGCCTGCGGAAATTCGCAAGCGCATTTGTCATGGGCAGCGCGATTCTGGTGATGCACTACACCGGGATGGCGGCCGTGCAGTTCCACTCCTCCAGCATGCCATTCAGCCCGGAATATGCGGTCCACGTCACTTCCATGGGATTGTTTGTAATTTCCGCGACGAGTGTTCTGATCCTGGCGGGGGCGATCCTGACGGCGTTCATCGATCGACTGATCACCGTACAGAAGGGGATGGTCAGCGCCGCGCGCGATGGCGAATCCCGCTTCCACATTCTGGCGGAAGCGATTCCGCAGATCGTCTGGACTGCTGGCCCGGATGGAGGCCTCGACTACTGCAACGATCATTGGTCGGAACTCACAGGATTGAGCGTGGACGAGGCGATGGGGGACAAATGGAGCAACGCCGTGCACCCGGACGACCTTCCCCTGGTTATGGAGACGTGGAAGCGAGCCATGGGGAACGGATCGCGGTTTGAGATGGAGTACCGCCTGCGAGACCGCAGTGGAGAATACCGTTGGTATCTGTCGCAAGCGACGCCGATGCGGGACGCGTCCGGAGTGGTGACGAAATGGTTTGGAGCCTGCACCGACATCGACGATCAGAGGCACAACCAGCAGATCCTGGAGCAGCAGATTAAAGAGCGAACCGAAGAATTGGCCGATGCGAATACGCGCCTGCAGGAGGAGATGTGGGAGAAAGATCTGGCGCGGCGCCAGCTCGATGAGCAAAACGAGAAGATGATGTCAGAACTCACGGAGCGTACGCAGCGTGCCACCATGCTGGCGAAGATGGGCGAGTTGATGCAAAGCTGCGTGAGCAAAGACGAGGTTTTTGCCGCGGCGCTGGGCTTTGCCCCAAAGATTTTTCCCACACGCCGCGGCGCTTTGTTTCTGTTGAACGGCGAACACAATCTGGCAGAAGTTGCAGGGAGCTGGAACGACTGCGGGCTGCCACAGTCGGCGTTCGAAATCCCCTCGTGCTGGGCGCTTCGCACCGGACACCCGCATCTGGTCGTGGCCGGAGACACGACTGCGCCCTGCGCCCATGCGCTGGGCGTGAAGAACACGTACTTATGCATTCCCGTGCTGGCGCAGGGAGAAGCGCTGGGGATCCTCCACTTTCAGGCGACGGACGAACATCCCAGCCTCGACACCGATTTTTCGTTGAAAAATACCTTTGCCGGGCAAGTCGGCCTTTCCATCGCCAACATCCGGCTGCGCGAGGCGCTGCGGACGCAATCGATCCGCGATCCGCTCACCGGGCTGTTCAACCGGCGCTATCTGGAGGAGATGATGGCGAAAGAAGCCCGGCGCGCGGTGCGCGCCTCGTACGGGCTGGGAATACTGATTCTCGATCTCGATCATTTCAAGAAGTTCAACGATACCTACGGACACGACGCCGGCGACGCGGTGCTCCGCGAGACCGCGGTGCTGCTGTCGAAGAGCGTACGGGCGGAGGACATCGTTTGCCGATTTGGCGGCGAAGAGTTCGTCATCGTTCTGCCCATGGCCGATCTGAAAGCGTCGCAAGCACGGGCCGAGCGCATTCGCACGAAAATGAGCGAACTGGCCGTTCTGCATCAGGGGCAATCCCTGGGAAAGATCAGCCTATCCATTGGAGTAGCGGCGCTTCCCGATCATGGCACCGCGCCCAAGGAACTGCTGGAACTGGCCGACGCGGCGCTCTATCGCGCCAAGCGCGAGGGAAGAGACAGAGTGGTTGTCGCCGATCTTCCGGCAGTTGAGGAAACTCAACCGTCTCCGGCTGAAGTGGGTAGGACCTAAGTCAACTCCCACGGATAATGTCTCTTAGGAATGATTATGAAGTGGCGGACGCATACGTCCGCCCTGGGGGCGGCAGAGAATCTGGGGTTGAGAGTTGTGCGCTATCTCGTTGAGAGTTGCAGCTGAGAGTTTTCGGCGCTTCCTCCCCGGACGAAGGCGTCCGGGGCTCAATCGTCCAGGGTTCCCTTTAGTTGCCGTGATTTGGACCTTTGCTCTCGTCGCTGGCGATCACGCCGTCTTTAATGTGAATCACGCGATGCGCGTACTCAGCGATATCGTGCTCGTGCGTGACTAGGATGATGGTGTTGCCTTCCGTCTGCAAGCGATCGAATAGCGCCATGATCTCGAGACCGGTCTGCGAATCGAGGTTCCCGGTTGGCTCGTCAGCGAGAATGATTGAGGGCTTGTTCACCAGGGCGCGGGCAATGGCCACACGCTGCCGCTGGCCGCCGGAGAGCTCGTTGGGCTTGTGGCTCATGCGCGAGCCCATACCCACGGCCTCCAGCGCACCCTTGGCGCGCTCCATGCGCTCTTCGGTGGGAACGCCGGCATAGATCAGGGGCAGTTCCACGTTGTGCAGCGCGGTGGCGCGGGCCAGCAAGTTGAAGGTTTGGAAAACGAATCCGATTTCCTTGTTGCGGATGCGCGCCAGTTCGTCATCGTCGAGTTCGCTGACGAGTTGGCCATTGAGCCAGTATTTGCCCTGCGACGGAGTATCGAGACAGCCGATGAGGTTCATCAGCGTCGATTTGCCCGAGCCCGACGGTCCCATGATGGCGACGTATTCGTTGCGCCGAATGCGCAAGTTGACGCCACGCAGCGCGTGCACCTGCTGCTCCGAGCCCATGTCATAGGTCTTCCAAAGATCCTCGGCGCCGATCATGCACGACTCCGGGGGCGCCACTGGCGCGTTGGTGTTGGGCATGCTGATGAGTTCTGCGGTTGCCATGTTTTTCTCCTGCCGAGCCTTGTCTTGCTGAACTTGGTCGGATGCCACTGACCTCTCCGATCTTTTTTCAGTGGCCTGTGGTCAGTGTTTGGTGGTCAGTAAGTCAGAACCCACCTGATTCCGAGACCCCAGCCGCTGCAAGTTACGAAACCCTGTTCTTACCGACTGCTGACAGACTGACCCTTACCTCTTGGACGTTCCAAACCCCCGAAGGTTTACGACTCCTCGTCAGCCTTCTTGGGTACGGAATTGTCGATCTTCACGCTGCTTCCCGGCCGCAGCGTGCGCAATACCTTGTAACTTCCGGTGATGACCTCGTCGCCTTCCTTCAAACCATCGAGTACTTCGATGTCGGTCATTCCGGTGATTCCCGTCGTCACCGGCGAGAACATCGCTTTCTTATTGCGAATGACGAAGACTCCCTGGATATCCTCGCCTTTTTTTGTCTTGGATGCGGAGTCCGTGCTCGCGGGTGGCGCGGCATGCACGGATCCGGGCGCATTATTTTGTTGATCGATCTGATCCTTGGTACGCAGTGTCAGCGCCTGGATCGGAACCGCGAGCGCGTTACTCTTGGTCGCGGTGGTGATTTTCGCGGTCGTCGAAAGGCCGGGCCGGAGCACCTTCGGCGGATCGGTCAGGGTAACCACGACTTTGAAATCCTTGGCTTCCTCGCTGGCAGTGGCGGACTGTGAAGTAGAGACACCACTGGAGCGCACAATGGCGTTGTCGCCAATTTCCGAAACGCTTCCGTGGAAGGTCTTCTTCGGAATCGCATCGATGGTGACTTCCGCAGGCTGCCCGAGGTGCACGTTTACGATATCGGTCTCATCGACTTTTACTTCAGCGGTAATCACCGACATATCGGCAATCGTCATCAGCGTGCTGCCCAGGGCGTTCTGGATTCCGACAACGACCGACTCGCCCTCACGCACCGGCAGGTTCGTGACCACGCCGTCGTATGGGGCCTCGTAAGTCGTTTTCTGCAGTACGTCAGTAACGCGGGTCAGATTTGCTTTGGCCTGCGACACATGTTTGGTGGCGGAGTCCTGCTGTGCTTTGGCCTGCGCCACGCGGGCCTGCGCCTGCGTGAGTCCGGCATCAGCCGTAGCCCAGTTGTTCTTGCGCATATCGAAGTCGGACTTCGCGATCAGTCCGTCCTTGAACAGATTCTGCGCCCGATCCCAGTCTTGCTTATTGCGGTCGTAGTCGGCCTGCGCCCGCAGCAAGTCGGCTTGCGACGTCTTGAGCGCGGCATCGGCAGCCGCGGAGTCCGTCTCCGCCGCTTGCAGCGCAGCCTGCGTCGCATTCATGTCCGCCGCCGATTGCACGTTGTCGATCTGCGCGAGCAATTGACCCTTCTTTACCTGATCACCCTCCCGTACGTACAGGTGGGTGATCTTTCCATAGGCGTTGGCGCCAATGTTGACGTAGGTCTTGGGCTTAATTTCGCCCGAAGCGCTTACCACCGTGGCCAGATCCTGCCGTTGCACTTTGCCGGTCTGCACCGTTACCAGGTTCTTGCTGCTCTGAAGAACGGTGAGACCGATCAGGATTGCGACCAGGATCACAACCCCGGCGCCGATTGCAATTTTTTTCCAAGGCTTCATGATTTCCGTCACTACCGGGGACGAATAATTGCCTTAGCGGCCAACCCTAGCTCCCAACGGGACTTATGGCCGGCTCGCTGCCGCCCACAAAAGGGTGACGGACACACATTCTCTGTTACGATCCTTGAACCGAGAAAGTTCCCGATCAGGAAGTTTCGGAGTGGCGCTGACCCGTTTGCGGCGTAGAGATGCTTGCTGCCCCCGGAACCTGACATTATAGCCTTGTTAGCGCCAAGCGGTTTGGGGAAAAGTGGTCGTGGTCACTCGCCAGTGATCAGTTTTATGCTGCGCCACCGATTCCGCTTTTTGACCTGACGATTGACCACCCCGCCACTCAGGACCTAATTCCTGCGCCTTGGGCAACTCGAAGCAGAACCGGCGGCTTCTAAGCAGACGTTGGGATGCCTTTAATCGCTTCTCCGGGCACGACTTAACCTTGCTTTCGCATAACTAACGGCCTAAAATAGAAAGACGACTGTTGTCTTGGCAGGAGTCCCTCTCATGGTCCGGGTTACTTCGTTTCACTCTTTTCTCAGAGTTTTGCTGGCTTCCGCAGGATTGACGGCTTTTGCCGCCCTGGCACAGGATGCACCTGCGCAAGGTAATCCCGCGCAAGCCTCCACCCCGGCTGCAGCGGCGCAAGACAGCCAAGCGCCACCCGATCAGGCCGCGGATACGGCCAAGCCCGATTCGGGAAAAGATTCGAAAAAGAAGGACGCCAAGGCGCCGACCGACGCGCAGGCGCAGGATAACGTCGATCCGCTCAGCCGCCCCATCAACGCCAAGAAGAAAAAGCAGCAGATGAAGGACTACTCGAAAGAAATCAAGGGTCCTTACAAGAAGTGGCTGGACGAAGACGTCGTCTACATCATTACCGACGAAGAGCGCACCGCGTTCAAGCAACTCTCCAACGACGAAGAGCGCGACAACTTTATCGAAGCTTTCTGGCAGCGCCGCGATCCCACGCCCGACACCGAAGAGAACGAATACAAGGAAGAGCACTACCAGCGCATCGCCTACGCCAATGAGCATTTTGCGGCGGGCGTTCCGGGGTGGAAGACGGACCGCGGTCGCATGTACATCATGTATGGCAAGCCGGATGAAATCGAGTCGCATCCTTCAGGCGGAACGTATGAACGCCCGATGGAAGAGGGCGGCGGCGAAACTTCAACTTTCCCGTTTGAGCAATGGCGCTATCGCTACCTCGAAGGCATTGGGCAGGAAATCATCATTGAATTCGTCGACACCTGCATGTGCGGTGAATATCACATGACGATGGACCGCTCTGAAAAAGACGCGCTGCTCTACACGCCGAACGCCGGCCTGACATTCTGGGAGCAGATGGGCATGGCGAGCAAGGCGTCACGCTTCACCGGAAACGGAATCGAGCGCCTCGGTGCCGGCCCGGAAAGCAGCATGCTGCAGTCAAAGCAGTTTGACCGCCTCGAGCAGTTCGCGAAGTTGCAGCAGGCGCCGCAGGTCAAGTTCACCGACCTGCTCGAAGAGGTCAACACGAAGGTCATTTTGAATCCGATGCCCTTCGACGTGCACGTGGACTACATCAAGGTCACGAGCGACACGGCGCTGGTGCCGATCACGGTTCAGATGAAGAATCGCGACATCACCTTCAACAACAAAGATGGCGTGATGCGCGGAACCGTCAACGTTCTGGGCCGGCTCTCTACTTTGACCGGAAAGATTGCGCAAACATTTGAAGACACGGTTCAGGTGGACGTCATGCCCGAAGAGTTGCCGCGCAGGGCAGAGAACGCCGCGGTTTATTACAAGGCGCTGCCGCTGAAGCCGGGCCGCTACAAACTCTACGTCGCGGTGAAGGACGTAAACGGCGACCGCAAGGGCGTCTGGAGCCGCAGCATTGTGGTGCCGGAATACTCGGACGACAAACTGGCCACTTCGAGCCTGATCGTAGCCGACCAGATGGAGCCGGTTCCAACCAAGTCAATCGGCAGCGGAAATTTCGTGATCGGAACCACCAAGGTGCGTCCGCGGGTGGCGCCCTCCAACGGCAAGCCCGCCCTATTCAAGCGCGACACAGATCAGAAGCTGAATTTCTGGATGCAGGTGTACAATCTCGGCGTGGATGAGAAGACCCACAAGGCTTCCGCCACATTCGAATACAACATCGTAAACGTCGCCACCAACAAGCCGATCGTGCAGAAGACGGAATCTACCGAGACGATGGGCAACGTGGGCGACCAGGTGACGCTGCAAAAGTCGATTGCCGCGGCCAATCTGCAACCCGGCGTGTACAAGATTCAGATCAAGGTGAACGACAATATCTCCAAGCAGACCGTTGATCCATCGGCGGTCTTTGCCGTAGAGTAACCCCTGCAATTCCCCCAGGGGGTGGGGCGGTTTGAAACTGAGAACGAAACTGAGATCGCTCGGAACTTCGTTCGGAACGTCGCTCGGAATATGCGCGGCCCTGTTGGGCCTGTCGCTGCCCGTGTGCGCCGTGGAGCAGCCCGGAACGATCTCCGGCTACGTGCGCAGCGTAACCGGTGCGCCGCAGATGGGCGCCGTAGTGCAGATGCTCGCGGGCGACCGCACCTTCACCGTATTCACTGACGCCGCCGGACATTACATCGCAACCGGATTGCTGCCGGGCGTTTACACCCTCAAAGTTTCCGCTCCGTCTTTTCTTCCGGCATTACGCGAGAAGCTCGGCGTGCATCCGGGATCGAGCCTCAACGTCAACGTCACCCTGAAAACTTTGCTGGGCATGATGCAACTTGGCCCCATGCGTCAGGTTTCTGACGACGATGACTGGAAGTGGACGCTGCGCTCGGTGGCGAATCGCCCGGTGATGCGGGTTTTCGACGATCCGGTTTTGGCCGCCGCAGAAAAGCAGGATCACGAACTGCGCGGTACGCTCTCCTTTTTTGGCGGCTCCGCCGCCGAGGGCTACGGCACAGGCTCGGACATGAGCACCGGCTTCACGCTGGAGAAGTCCATCTTCTCCGACGGGATGCTGGCCTTCAGTGGAAACGTCGGATACGGCGTCGATCAGGGGCTTCCGGCGGGTGCGTTTCGCGCCGGCTACTCCCACCGTTTAGCCAACGGCTCGAATCCCTCGTTTGCAGTGACAGTGCAGCGCTTCGCGGCATCCGATCCGAACCTGCACAACGCTGCGCTGCAGGCCTTTGCGCTCTCGGCAGGCGACGACATCACGCTGGGCGATGTGGTGGAGTTGAAGTTCGGCAGCGAACTGCAGACGATCCAGTTCCTCGGCCGCGTAACCGCGTTCCGTCCCTACGGTTCGGCCGATCTGCATCTCTCACCGAACACCGTCCTGGAATACGACTACACAACAAATCGTCCGGACACGCGAGTCGAAAAAGGATTCGATTCCTCACCCGCGGATTTGAGCGAATCGAATCCGCGCGTGAGCCTGCTGAACTATGCGACGAAAGTCGAGCGGGCGCATCACCAGGAAGTGAGCCTCTCGCACCGCATGGGCAACACGAACGTGCAGATGGCTGCGTTTGTGGACCGCATCGCGGACCCGGCTTTGACCGGGCTCGGGGAGGGAACTGCCGCTGGCGGCTTCCTGCTGCCCGATCTTTCTTCCGGCACCTTCAGCTACGCGGGAAAGACTCTCGACACCAGCGGGCTGCGCATCGTGCTGCAACATAAGTTCTCGTCGGATTTAACGGCGACGCTCGACTACGGCTACGGTGGCGTGCTCGACCTTTCGCAGCCCGATGTTCCCCTGCAGAACGCGCAGAACTTCATCACGACGCACCACAGGAACGCAGTCGGCGGCAAGCTCAGCGGCACGCTCCCGCGCACTCACACTCGCTGGATCACCAGCTATCGCTGGGTCAACGGTACAGCCCTGACGCCGGTCGATATGTTCAATTTTTCGCCGGGCCAGAGCGATCCGTTCCTGAACGTCTTTGTCCGTCAGCCGCTGCCCTGCCTGAGCGGCCGCATCGAAGCCATGATCGACCTGCGCAACCTGCTGGCGCAGGGCTACGTCCCGGTCCTCGGCCAGGATGGCCAGACCGTCTACCTCGTCCAGTCCGCCCGCTCGGTGCGGGGCGGGGTGTCGTTTACGTTCTAAGAACAGTGGCCAGTGGGCAGTAGAAGCCCCCCAACTTTCACCCTCATTTGCATGGCGGTAAACTTCAGCGCAGAACCGACTTCCGCTGACCACTGAC
The DNA here is from genome assembly GCA_035501655.1 of Candidatus Solibacter sp. Classification (GTDB taxonomy): domain Bacteria; phylum Acidobacteriota; class Terriglobia; order Terriglobales; family Acidobacteriaceae; genus Sulfotelmatobacter. Next base: position 67,040 of record DATJVU010000028.1, on the reverse strand, counting down.
GACCGGCCACTGAGCACTGTTTTGGGAGTGCCTTATAGGTAAAATCTTTGGTAATCCATAAATAACTCTTTGGTTGACTCTGGCGATGGCCATTCGATAACGTGGGATGGCTGACCTTTGCGGGCAGGGCGGCGCATGTCATTACCATGCAAGGAATTGCAGGCCTTCCCAGACGAGGGCACTTGAGCTCCCCGCAAAGAACCGATACTTCCCGCACAACTAGAAAGCTTTAAGGAGATCCAATGAGAGCGCGCATTGTTCTGGCTTCAATCCTCGTGTTTGTCCTGCTGGCCGCAGTGGGCCTGTCGGCGCAGACTTTCCGCGGAACCATCCTCGGAACTGTGACCGACGCCTCCGGCGCCGTAGTCGCAGGAGCCAAGGTGACCGTGAAGAATACCGGCACCGGCCTGGAGCGCTCCACCGAAACCAGCGCCGACGGCAGCTACTCGCTGCCCGAGCTGCCCATCGGCACCTACACCGTGACCGTGACCCAAACCGGCTTCCAGACCTTCGTAGCCAGCGGCGTCACAGTAGACGTAGCCACCGAACGCCGCGTGGATGCAGCCATGAAGCCCGGCGAAGTCGCCACCAAGGTGGAAGTGGCTGGCGAGAGCTTGCCCCAGGTGGAAACGACCTCCGCTGAATTGGGCGGAACTTTGACGGCGGACACGATTGAGAGTTTGCCAGTCAATGGCCGCGACTACCAGAAGCTGATTTATCTGAACCCTGGCATCGCGGGTTCTCCTGACCAGATTTCCGATTCACCCGGCTCTTACGGAACCTTCTCGATGAACGGCTCGCGTGGCCGCTCAAACAACTTCTTGCTCGACGGCACCGACATGAACGACGGCTACCGCAACGATCCCGCGATTAACGAAGCAGGCGTGTTCGGCGATCCGGCGACGATTCTGCCGATCGATGCAGTTGCGGAGTTGCGAGTCATTTCCAATTACGAAGCGGAATATGGACGAAACAGCGGCGCGGTGATCAACATCGTGACCAAGAGCGGATCGAACAGTTGGCACGGCTCGGCGCTGGAGTACTTCCGTAGCGGAAAGATGGGTGCGCGAAACTACTTCAACTTTGCTCCTGATCCAAAGAGCCCATTCAACAACAATCAGTTTGGCGGCTCGCTCGGTGGGGCGCTGATCAAAGATAAGACCTTCCTCTACCTCGACTATGAAGGCCAGCGGGAAAATGGTGGACAGGCTGGAACGACGTGCGTCCCTGATCCCGCGGCCATTGCCAACGCGGAAACTGAAATCGCGACTCTGGGGGATAGCGTGAGCCCAATTGCGACCGCGCTGCTGGCTCGCAACCCCTGGCCGACGCCGAACATTGCGGGAACGCAGAGCGATCCTGAGAATGGTTGCGACACCGCGAACCTATCCACTTCGACGCAGTTCTTCAATCGGGTTGATAGTTTCATCGGCAAGATCGATCAGAATTTCAACCCGAACAACATGCTGACCGGTCGCTACTATATCGGCGACAGCAACCAGAGTTTTCCGTTCGCGCAGTTGGCCGGAGGCTTGCTGCCCGGTTTCAACACGACAACTCCGACCCGCGTGCAGTTGATTTCGCTTTCCTATGTGAAGGTCGTCAACTCCGCGCAGGTGAATGAAGCACGTTTGGGATGGAACCGCTTCGTGGAAGGCTTCTTCCCGCAGGATCAGGCGTTCAATCCCAACTCCATTGGTCTCGACACCGGCGTGGGCAACTATGACGGAGGCTTGCCTGCGACCAGCGTCGGCGGCTTCTCGCAAATCGGCGCGACGAGTTCGATTCCTCGCAATCGCGTCGACTCTAACTGGCATTTCGTCGACAACTATTCATGGAAGTTTGGAAAGCACGATGTGAAGTTCGGCTACGAATTCCGCCGTACTACCATCATGCAGGTAATCGATCACAACTTCCGCGGAACTCTGAGTTTCGGCAATGATGTCGTTAGCCCGAGCGACGGCACGACCCCCCTCACTTCGCTGCAAGCCTTCCTAGAAATGATTCCGGACGGCGGCAAGCAAGTTACTGGAAACTCGGAGCGCCATACGTTCCAGAACAGCCACGCCTTCTTTTTGCAGGATGAATTTCGCTTGAATTCGCGCCTGACACTGAATTATGGCGTCCGTTGGGATTACTTCGGCGTCACAGGCGAAAAGAACGGGCAGTTCTACACCCTGGGCGACCTGGCGAGCGGGGGAGACAACGTTCAGACCAGCCAACTCTACGCCAAGGACTTCAACAACTTTGCCCCGCGTGTAGCCTTTGCCTACGACATTACGGGTAAAGGTCAGACCGTGGTCCGTGGCGGATGGGGATTGTTCTACGACGCGTTCTCTCAGGACATGTTCCTCGGCCACCTGCCCTGGAACTGCGTATTCTGCCCTGGGCCTGCGTATCCAGGACTCGGACCGAACGCCCTCGCCACGGGTGCCGTAAGCGGTGCGGTCCTAACTGCGGGAACACCCGTCTATAGCGGATACGGCCCCGAAGGCGACTTTTTCGCGGTTAATCCGAACATGCGGACGCCCTACATCCAGAACTTCAACTTTAACTTGCAGCAACAACTCGGCAGCAAGGCAGTCCTGCAAATCGGCTACGTGGGATCTAAGGGAACGAAGCTATTCCAGTTCCTCGATATCAATCAGCCCAGCCAGGCAGCCATTACAGCGGCGGATATGGGTTGCGATTGCATCAATAGCTACGGTGTGCCACGAGCGGTTGCGCCGAATTTCTTCTACTTGAACCAGGAAGAATCGGCGGCCAACTCCATCTACCATGCTCTCCAGGTAAGTCTGAAAACCAGTGGATGGCACGGTCTCAGCTCTCAGGCAAATTTCGTGTGGTCGCATTCAATCGACGACGCCAGCGACCTGGAAGATTTCGAGCCGAACGAGGCACAGCCACAGAACAGCACCTTCCCGGCTGGCGACCGTGGGAACTCGAGCTTCGATATTCGCCGCCGCTTCACGTGGAACTTCGTCTATCAATTCCCCAAGATGCATGGGCACATGGCGCGCCTGACCGACGGTTGGGGGCTGAACGGAATTCTCAACCTGCAGGATGGCCAGCCGTGGCACCTCAACTACGAATTCGAAGGTGATTACTCCGGAGCCGGTGAAGGATTCGATCGCCCCGATGTGATTGGGCCGCTGCAGTACAACACGAGCAACCCGGCGCAGTATCTCAATCTTTCATCGTTCGCTGTGCCCTGCACGTTCGGCTTCAATCCCGGAGCGACGGACGAGAGCAATTGCATCCCGGGAACCCGCCACTTCGGTGATCTCGGACGCAACGCCCTGAAAGGCCCGACATTCAAGGAGTTCAACTTCTCGGTGTTCAAAGACACACAGCTCACGGAGAGGGTGAAGATGACCCTGCAGGCTGACTTCTTCAACTTGCTGAATCATCCGAACTTCGCAAACCCGTTCCTGCCCAACTTCATCGCTGACATCGGGGCTCCGGACGGGATCACCGGCCAACACAGCGGCTTCTTCCCGCTGCAAGCTACTGGCGATGTCGGCATCGGCAACCCGTTCCTTGGCGGAGGAGGGCCGCGCGGGATCCAGTTCTCAGCAGTGCTGAAGTTCTAACGGATCGAGCAACTTCTTCGAGCCCATGCTTCGGCATGGGCTTTTCTTTTTTATGGAAATCCACAACCCAATGTGACGCATGTCCTTGTCATCCACAGCTCATTCAGCCCATGATGAGAAGGCGCGTCGATTGCGCTCGACAGCGGTGCAGGAAGGCTGTGAGCTAAGTCGCTGGGTTTCAATATTTTGCCTGTAAGTGATTGCAGCCCAGGATTTTGTCGGGGCTTATGGATCCAGATCGCGCGTAAGTTCTTTGAAATCTGTATTTTGGGGGAAGTTGTATATATCAATTTTTTTCGCACCCGAGCTGAAGCGGCGGGTCCCCCGGCTGGTTGCACTTTGCACCGTCACCATTCAGCTTTGGGTTCATCCAAGTTGGTCAACGCATTTTGTCGAAGCTCGATCTTCGCGACTCCGCTCTTTCCTGATGAAGATGTAGCGCCCAGTTCTATGTCTTTCGTCACTCGTCGGCTGATTACGCCGATGTTACCCTCTGTTTGGCATTCCTCCCCACAACAACTCTGTTCTGGAGAACCTGATGCGCCACGCGTCTTTCCTGAAGATTGCCACTGACCTTCGTTCCAACACTCGTCTCGTTCTCAGTGGTGCTGCTCTCGCTTTCGGAATGTTCCTCGTTGCGCCGCTGCACGCGCATCACGTGCAGAAAGGGCAATCGGCAACGATGACGGTGACTACTTCGTCGCCGAAGGCCCGCGAGCTGTACGAAAAGGGAATGCAGGACTACGAGAATCTTTATCTCGAGCGCTGCAATGAGGATTGGCGCAACGCGGTGAAAGAAGATCCGAATCTCGCGGTCGCGTGGGCCTGGATTGCCTTCAACTCAGGTAATCCGCAGGAAGTCAGCGAAGCGCGCGCCAAGGCCAAGGCGCTGGCGCCGAAGCTCACGCCGGGCGAGCAACTCATGATCGCGTGGATTTCGAAGGTGCAGGAGGGCGACTACCTCGGCGGCATTAGCGCGATGAACGATATGCTCGAGATGTATCCCAAAGACAAGCATCTGCTTTATCTCGCGGGCAACTGGCTGATGGGTGAGAACGGAACCGATCAGGCTGAGCGCTTCATGCTGAAGGCTCTGGCGATCGACAAGAACTTTCCCGCCGCGCTGAACGATCTGGCATACACCGAGGCGCGCAACCGGCAGTTTGACAAAGCGTTCAACGCCATGGACCGCTACGTGGCGCTGCTGCCGACCGAGCCCAATCCGCAGGACTCCTATGGCGAGCTGAAGCGCATGGCGGGAGATTTCGAGAGCTCGCTCACGCACTACCGCGCGGCGCTCAAGATGGACCCAGATTTCGTGACCTCGCAGCTTGGCCTCGGCGACACGTACGCGCTCATGGGCAATCAGGAGCTGGCGCGCGCCGAATACGATAAGGCCGTCCGCTATGCGCATAACGAAGCCGACCGCCTGACTTACAGCATGCAGAAAGCGATGACCTACGTACGCGACGGCAACTATGCGGAAGCCGACAAGCAATTCTTAGTGATCGCGGAAACAGCACACTCGAAAGAACAGGATTTGCAGGAAGCGCAGTCGCTGCGCCACATGGCGGAGTATCAGGCCGACGATGCCGTCGCGTTGAAACATTTGAAGCTGGCGGAAGAATCGCTCAGCCACCGGCCGACGATTTCTCCGTCGGACCGGGACGAAGAGCTATCGCGCATTCTGCGCGTGCGCGCGGTGCGCGCGTCGGCTGCGGGCAATACCGCGCTTGCCGATAAGTCGCTGCATGAGCTCGAGACTCTGGCCAACGGCAGCCGCAACCGAGTGATCCAGAGTTCGTGGCAGGGTGCGGCGGGTTCGCTCCTCATGGCGCAGAAAAAATACGAGGAAGCGATCGCCCACCTCGAAGAAGACCAGGACAATCCTTTCACCATGGAGCTGCTGGTGCAGGCTTATTACCAGACCATGCAGACCGACAAACTGCACGAGATCGAGGCCCGGCTGCGCGGCACGAATGTGCCCACGATGGAGCAGGCTTTGATCGTGCCGGCGGAGCGCGCCAAGCGGCCGGTCATCTAGGCTGACACCACAATTCCAAAACAGAACCCGGCCTGGACCTTCAGTTGGCGAATCAGGTTCTGAATTCTCGTCTCGCTTGACTGCCTGGTGTAGAGTAGTTGGACGTTTCGACGTTCTTACTCATGGCAAGCAACTCCGAGCGCCGCGCCGGAACCCGAATCGCCGCCCGCGTTCCCACACGGCTTCGCACGGCGCACGGCGCCGATCACTCCGCCCAGACCCGTGACGTCAGCGCCAATGGAGTCTTCCTCTACACCAACTCGCGCATGGAAGCCGGGAATGAGGTGGAGTTGGTGCTGATTCTGCCACCGGAGCTAACCTCGGGCGAGAAATGCTGGGTATGCTGCCAGGCGACCATCGTGCGGGTCGAGGAAGCCGGCTCAGAGTTTGGCGTGGCGGCGCAGATCAAGCGGATGGATATCCTGCCGGAAGTGACAGCCTAGCCCCTATTTCTTGGCCCTGCCCACGGCCCTTTCTGGTACTCAATTCGGAAGTCCTATTCATAAAAATTTCACACGTGATGGCAGATTGGTGAGCGTTTCCTAGGAATCGCCTGTAAGTCTGTGAAAAAAGGCTTCCCAATGCATCGCCTTCGGTGCAATAATGACGGCCCTGGAATTGCTCAGGGCAATTTCAGGTATTAGGTGGGGCCCAAAATCATGTTGATAGATAAGCTCGCGGCAGGAGTGGTGCAGGTGCAGACACCACTCGGACCGCGATACGTCGTTCCTTCATTCGCACAACGCGTGTACCTGCTGTGGATGTTCCGCAACTTCCCCATCTTGCCGCACGCCGTTCTGAGCCGCCGTCAGCAGCGCATGATCGACCGCATGTGCAGCGAGCAGCGCTTCGCTTCCATCGCTTACGTGGATCATATGGAGGAGGCGCCAGTGATTGGCACCATCGAACACCGCCCGCCCATGCCGAGGCAGTTGCCGCCGCGCCGTCCCGCTGCCAGCGAGTCGTCTGACGGTTTGGCCGCGGAAGCGCGCCAGCGCCCCTAGCGGCGCTCTCAGTTCGGCAGGCATGCTCCTGGGAACATTACTTCCGAAGTAGGCAGAAATTTCCCAGGCTTCTTTCGAGCGGCCTCAATTCCTTATTAGAACTAGTTTTGTGGCGACGAACTCGGCGGCGGATTCGTATTGCCACCATTTCCGGCAGACCCACCATTAGGATGCTGGCCGTTGCCGAAGCGCTCCCCGCACCCGCCCTGCATGCCCGCCGCTCCCGGATGGCTGAAGCCGCGCTGCTCCTGGCAGGCCGTCAGCGCTTTCTCCTGTTCGGGGGTGACCAGGCCTTCCATTTTCTGCCGGGCCTGCTGGCGAAGATCTCTCGTCTGCTGATGTTTCTGCTGCGGAGTCAGCGAAGAATTGGTGCAGACGGCTTCGATCTGTGAGCGCGTCTCTTTTTCAATCGACCAGCGCTGCTCCATCACCGACTTCTCAATGCCGGCCTGCTGCCAGCAAGGAGTGTTGCCGCGCCGCGCGGGCCCGGTTTGGCTGGGGGATGTGCCGGGGGAAGTGCCGGACTGACCGCCCGACGGAGAAGATGTCTGGGCGGCGAGCGGCAGTACGCAAGCGAGCAACGCAGCCGTACCGAGAACTTTGCTGAACATGGTGAGACCTCCGAAGATTTCGAACCCGGCCAATGCGGAGAAGTTGTGTACTCAGAGTAAACCAGAGTGTTGTGCAAGGGGAAGGCACGAATGTGATGTTCATGGCCCAGTTTGAAATCCTGCGTCTTGTTTCTTGGCGGCGTCATTCCCAGCGTAGCCGTTCGTCAGGCCGAGGAAGGGATCTCCCCAATCGGAAGCCTCGTGGTGGAGATCGTTCGCGCCGCAAAGAAAAACGCGGACTCTCAGGATGACACCGGTCGCAAGTGCGCCTTCCACCGCGAAGGGCGCAAGATCGCAGCGCGCTACGTCTCCAGCCGGAAGCGCGTTTCCGCCAGCGCATAGAGCCTGCGCCACACCAGCCGGTTGATGGTCACCACGGTGGCAGCCATGATCATGGTTGCCGCCAGCAAGAGATTAAAATTGCCCGCATCGGTGGCCTGCGAGATCGTCGCACCCAATCCCGCAGTAGTGTAGATGTGTCCTTTGAAGTGAAAGTATTCCGCGACGATGCTCGCATTCCACGCGCCGCCCGACGCCGTCACCAGCCCCGTAACGAGATAGGGAAAAATTCCAGGCAAGATCAATTTCTTCCAGCGCTGCCAGCCCTCCAGGCGGAAGACGAAGCAGCATTCTTTCAAGTCCGTCGGAATCGCGATGGCCCCGGCAATCACGTTGAACAGGATGTACCACTGTGTGCCGAGCAGTAGTAGGACGATCGATCCTATGCCCAGGCCGCCGCCCACGCGAATCAGCAAGAGCAGCACGACCGGAAACAGCGCCGTGGCCGGAACCGACGCGGCGATCTGCGCCAGCGGCTGCGCGATGCGCGCCAGCCGCGGACTGAAACCGATGGCAACGCCCGCGGGAATCGTCCACAACGCACCGATCGCCAGCGCGAGATTCACGCGAACGAACGTAGCCAACAATCCGATCCCGGCTTCCTGCCATCCGGCCTTTTGCAATCCGGCAAGAATCATCGCCACACGCGCCACTGCATAAGCGACGCCTGCGAGCGCTGCAACAGCGAGCAGCCGCGAGAGCCAGATTTTCCATCCGCTCGTCTGTTCCGTTTTCTGTTCGCGGCCCGGGCGCGAAAAATACAGCATCACGCGCTCGCCCAACGGCCTCACGGTTTTTTCCCGCAGCCGGTTCAGCCCGTGCGAATGCTGCAGCAGGTCGAGTACCCATGACCGCGGCGCATCCGTGCTTTGCACCTGTTCAATCTTGAATTTTTCCGCCCACGCGATCACCGGTCGCCACACGAATTGGTCGAGCAGCACAATCACGGCAACCATCGTCGCGACACCCCACAGAATCGAGCGCGTGTCGCCGGCGCTGGCTGCGGTTTGCAGGTACGATCCCAGCCCCGGCAAGCGAAAGTCGCGCGCGCCCAGCACGAACATTTCGCAGGCCATCAGAAAAAACCAGCCACCCGCGACCGACATCATCGAATTCCACACCAGGCCGATCGCCGAAAACGGCAGCTCCATCTGGATAAATCTCTGCCAGCCGCTGAAGCCGTAAACCTTGGCCGCCTCGCGCATCTCCGTGGGGATGCTTTTCAGCGAGGCGTAAAAACTGAACGCCATGTTCCACACCTGGCCGGTAAAAATCAGCAGGATCGCCCCCGCCTCTACACCCAGCTGTCTGCCCGGAAACAATGCGACCATGGCCAGCATCACGCCCGGAAGAAAACTCAGTACGGGGATCGACTGCAACACATCCAGTAGCGGGATCATGTACTTCTCGGCCCGCGGATTGTAAGCGGCGATGTAACCGTAGACCAGCGTGAACGCCAGGCTCAGCACGTAGGCGATGGCGATCCGCAGCAGCGAGTAACCGGCATAAGCGGGCAAAGCCAGCGGGCTCGGCGAAATCTCAACTTCCGGCGTCAGCGGCCCCAGCCAGATGCGGCTCACAACCAGCAATCCGTAGAACACCGCGATCGCCGCGCCGAACATGAGAATGTCCGGCAGATAGGAGATCTCGAATGCCGGCAGTTGCGTCCAGAGACGGTATGCCGAGAATCCACGGAAGCTGGAAGTTCTCTTCATATTCTTCGATCGGTGTTCTTCGAGCAGACTTCTTTCTTCTTTGATCAGGCTTCTTCGAACCGGCTAGGAAGACTTGGACGCAGACGCAGGATCCGGATTCTCGACGGCTGAAGTTGACCCCGGTGCGGGCGGCTCGGATTGCACCAGCCGGTTGTTCTCGCGGTCGTAATCGAAAATTTCGGCGTAGCGGCCCCAGTTCATGGCGGTTTCAAACTGCCGCTGCACCTCGTCCTCGGCGAAATGCTCGTCGAGGATGTCGTGGAAAAATTCGTCCGCAATGGAGTGATCCGACTTGCGCTTCAGAATGCTGTCGATCTGTTTCAGGATGGTCACGCGCTCCAGCGACGCCTGCCGGAAGAGAATCTTCCGCTGCTGGATGTCAGCCTGCGCAAAGGCCGCGCCCTGCGGCGTGATTTGCACATCGCCTTCTTTCAGCCACGCGAAGCCCAGTAGAACGCAAGCTTCGATGATCGGCAGCAGATCCTCCACGTCCATGACGAGCTCTTCCGACAGGCGGAACAAATCCTCGCGCCCGCCGCGGTCGTGCAGCAATTCCATCAGTCCGGCGATGCCGCCCACGCGCGCGTGCGGCAGCATCTGGTAGCGCGCCGTTCGAACCGGCGCCTCCCGTTTCTTGAGCGTCTCTTTCGTGAGCCCACCTCGGGGGAGAATGATTTCGGCCGTGGTCTCGGCATCCGGCAAATCGTGCTCGAGCTCCGGCTCGGTCATGACCTTGTAGATGTAGTCGACCAGTTCCACAAATCTTGCCGACTTGCGGTCGCGGCGTTGCTTGAGGCGAATATTGAAATCCGAGCGAATGCGCGCCGGATTTCTTCCCAGCACCATCACGCGATCGGCCAGCATCACCGCCTCTTCAATGTTGTGCGTGACCATGAAGATCGCGCTGGTCGGCATCTTCTTGCTCAGCCACAGTTCGAGCAATTCATTGCGCAGGTTTTCGGCGGTGAGAACGTCGAGCGCGGAAAAGGGCTCGTCCATGAACAGGACTTCCGGTTCGACCACCAGCGCCCGGGCAAATCCCACGCGCTGCTTCATGCCGCCGGAAAGTTCCTTGGGATAGGCAGTCTCGAATCCGTCGAGACCGACGACGTCGAGCGTCCGCAGCGCGCGCTTCCGGCGCTCCACCGCGTCCACGCCTTTCGCCTCTAGCGGCGCTTCCACGTTGGCCAGGACCGTAAGCCAGGGAAAGAGCGCGAAACTCTGAAATACAATCGCCACATTCGGCGCCTGGCCATCGAGCGGCTTGCCGTGCCACAGCAGCGTGCCGGACGATGGCTGTGACAATCCCGTGAGCATGCGCAGCAGGGTAGACTTGCCGCAGCCCGAGGGGCCGAGCAGCGCCACGATCTTTCCCGGTTCGACCGACAGATTGGTAACACCCACGACCTGAATCCGGGTGCCATCCGGCTGCAGATAGGACTTCTCAATTCCCACGCCCTCGATGATCGCCTCGCTAATGACCGCGTCGCTCACAAGATGCTCCCCGCTCTTCTCTATACACGATTCGCCCACACCCGCAAAGTGCCTGTAACACAGCATTCACAATTCAAACGAGCGAAAACCGATGATCTGGACGGGTCACTTCTGCCCGCATTGGGCAGAAGTGGGGATTTTTGCTGGTAGTTCCTCGAATAGTCGGACCCTTATTGGGATTCAGATCGAACTCAGGCCGCAAAACTGTCATCCGCCGCCTGGTCGACCGGCTTGGGCAAGCGGTCACTCAATTCCGCCAACTGCGCAAGTTTCGCTGCATCCTCCGCGCGCAGCTGGCTCTCCTGGAAGCGCCACCGCCAATTTCCACCATGCAGACTGGGCGTATTCATGCGCGCGTCGCTGCCCAGCCCCAGCACGTCTTGCAGAGGAACAATGCTCATGCTGGCCGGCGAGCACAGCGCGCCACGAACGAAGCACCAGTGAATGCCATCATCGCAGTGGCCCAGGTAAGCCTCGGCATTGCGCCGCTCGTGCTCCGCCGCGCCAGACTTCCACCAGCCCACGACTGTATCGTTGTCGTGCGTGCCGGTGTAGACAATCTTTCCGCTGGCGCGGTGCGGCAAATATATGTGCGCGCCCTCGTCGCCGAATCCGAACTGCAACACGGCCATGCCCGGGATCTTGAGCCGATCGCGCAGCGCATGCACTTCGGGCGTGATGTAGCCAAGGTCTTCGGCAAAAAAGGGCAGGCCGCCCAGCGCCTCGCGCACCTTCGCAAACAAATCATCCCTCGGACCGTCCACCCATCGGCCATTCACAGCCGTGTCGTCGGCGGCAGGAATCTCCCAGAACTGGTCGAAGCCGCGGAAATGGTCGAGCCGGATGTAGTCGCAATTCTGCGTGGCCCAGCGCAGCCGCTGAATCCACCACTCGTACCCACGCTCTTTCATCACGTCCCAGTGATAGAGCGGATTTCCCCAGCGCTGTCCGGTCTTGCTGAAGAAATCCGGCGGCACTCCCGCCACAACCTCAGGATCGAGCGATCCATTCAAGCGAAACAGTTCGCGGTGCGTCCACACGTCGGCGCTGTCGTGGTTTACAAAGATAGCCACATCGCCCACAATGCGGATCGACTTTCCGGCGGCATAACGGCGCAGGGCGCGCCACTGCTCGTAAAAAGCAAATTGCAGCGCGCTGCGAATCTCCAGGTCGGTGGCCAGTTCCTCGCGCGCCTTCTGCAGCGCCGTGGGATCGCGCTGTGCCAATTGCCGCGGCCAGCGGTTCCAGCACTCCAGCTTGTGCCGCGCCCGCAGCGCGTCGAACAAAACGAAGTCGTCCAGCCACCAAGCGTTCTTTTCTTTGAAGTCGCGCAATTGCTGCTGCGAGCCGCTCGGTCCCGTGCGCAGGAAGTTCCGCGCCGCCTCAAACAGCAGCGGCATCTTCTGCGCGAAGACCTGGTCGTACTCGACGGGAGCGGACGTTTCAGAGAGGCTGGAGAGCTTGCCGCCATCAATCCAGCCGCGTTCCGCCAGACGCTCCAGGCTGATCAGCAGAGGATTTCCCGCGAACGCGGAGATGGAGGAGTACGGCGAGTTGCCGTAGCCGAGCGGCCCCAGCGGCAGAACCTGCCACAGACCGAGCCGCGCCGAGGCGAGAAAATCTACGAAGCGGTAGGCAGCCGGGCCAAAATCGCCGACGCCGCCGCGCGAGGGCAGCGACGTGGGATGCAACAGAATTCCTGCGGCTCTGGGAAAGGACATGGCACCGCCGCTACATTCCCTGTTCGCTTGCGCCGCGGCCCAGAGCCTTCATTTCTTCCTGATTAATCTTGATCTTGCCCGACTTCTCCATCTGGTCGCGGAGATTCGAGACAAAGAGTTGGAAGAGTTCCTGCTTCTTGCCCTGCACTAATTGATCGCGAATCTCGTCGCGCTTGGCGGCGAAGTCGGCGTCGGAGGGCTTTTCATTTTCCAGAATCGAAAGCACTACGGCGTTCGAACCACTCTCGATCGGCCCGCTGATCTCTCCCGGCTTCATGGTGAAGGCCACGGCCGCTTGCCCCGACATGGAACCGAGATCGGGCACCTGCCCGTCCGGCAGCACCAGATCGCTCGTCTTTAGGGTCGCGCCCAGCTCTTTCGCGGCGCGCTTCAAGTCATGCTCCGCCTTGGCGCGATCGGAAAGTTCCTGCACTTTCTGCGACAGCAGAACCGACGCACGCTCATTCTTGAATTCTTCTTCCACGCGGCTGTGAATCTCTTCCAGCGTTGGCGTCGAGGCCGGCTTGATGGCCTGCAGCTGAAACACCACGATTCCCTGCGAAGCCGAAGCGATATCCGGCGGCGACTTTTCCGCCGCGGAGAAAACCGCATCCATGAACTGCGGCGACGGCCCCAGGCCCGGCAGCATATCCTTGCGGCCAAAGAAGTCCGACGTGATCACCTGGTCTCCGGCGGCTGCCGCAGCAGCGTCCAGTCCTTGCGGCGTGCGCGCCTGCTTCAGCAAATCTTCCGCCTGCTTCTGGGCGATCTGCTGTGCTCTCTGGTGTTTGAGAATCGGCTCGATCTCGCCCTTCACTTCGTCGAGCGGCTTGGTGTGAGCATCCTGCTTGTCATCGACGCGGATGATGTGGAATCCGAAGCTGCTCTTCACCAGCTGGCTGATCTGGCCCTTGGGCAGCGAGAATGCCGCCTTTTCGAACTCCGGCACAGTCTGCCCCTTGCCGATCCATCCCAGCGATCCGCCCTGCTTGGCGCTGCCCGGATCTTCAGAGTATTTCTTCGCCAGTTCCTCGAAGTTGCCGCCGCTCTTTACCTGCTTGAGCAAATCTTCGGCACGCCGCTCGGCTTCGGCAACCGCCTTGTCGTCAACTTTGCCGTCAGGACCCGGCGAAGGTGTCTTGATCAGAATGTGGCTGACCTTGACCTGCTCGGGAACGTGGTACTGATCGCGATGATCGCTGTAATAAGTGTGCAGATCGTCTTGCGTGATCTTTACGTCCGCTTCGGCCTTGCCGGTGTCGACGATCACGTACTTCACTTTGCGCTTTTCGGGAATCGAGTTGGCGTAGCTCGCCTTGTGGCTGTCGTAAAACGACTTCAGTTCTTCTTCGGTGGGATGCAGGCCCTTCTTGATGTCGTCCTGCTTTAGAACGGCATAGTCAAACTTAACTTTAGAATTCTGCTTGATGAACTGGTCGCGAATGTCCGACTCGCTCACACTTGCGGCGCCGGAGATGAACGCCTGCAGCTTGGTCAGCAGGATGTCATTGCCCACCAGGCGCTCAAACTTATCCGGAGTCAGGTTCGCCCGCGTCAGCATATCTTCGTATTCCGTCTGCCCGATGAAATTTCCGCCCGGGAAAAACGTCGCACCATAGCGGCCATGCTGCAGTTCGTCCTTGATCTCTTCCGAAGTAACGCGCAAGCCCATGCGCCCGGCCTCGGCAAGCAACGCTTGGCGCGTGATCAACTGTTCGGCCGCCCGCTGCGAGAAAAACGGCAGCAGCATGCTCATGTTGGCGCCGCCCTGAGGCATCTGCTGTTGCAGCATCTGGCGCGCCGCCTGTCGCACTTCGTCGGCGCTGATGTCGGTGCCCTCCACTTTGGCGACCACGCCGCGCGCCGGCTGGCCACCGCCGAAGACTTCTCCGCCGATCCCGCCTGGAATCAGCGTGATGACCATGGACGCGCAGATAATCAGCAGGATTCCGCCGAGAATAATCTTCGTGGCCTGCCCAGACGTTTGCAAAAATCGAATCATTGGCTTATCACTCCAGCGCTTGGCTTATCAATTCAGAGAGAAAGGCGAATCATTGATTATAAACCACGGAGGCTCGCACACTGCCGTGCAAGCCATGCACCCCAGCCGCGCACCCTATCTCTCGTGATGGAACCCCGAACCCATGGTGAACCTGCTTTTCCGGGTCATCAGCCGAGGCGTAAAAAGACTTTAACCGCAGAGAGCGCAGAGAAAATCCGCAGAGATCGCAGAGGTCAAATGATCTGAGCTTGAGACGATCGTGGGCGGCCAAGAGCAAGAATCGAGGCGCCAGCGGTCCAAAGCTTTTCCTTCCCGAAACCAAGACCTCTGCTCTGAACCGTCCACCGGCCGCAAATCCGCTCCACCCCATGAAAATCGTCTATTGAAACGAATTAATAGAAGTGTTATCCCTGTTTACGCACGAACAGCACTCAATACCAGGAGCCCCATGCACTCAGGCAACCGTTGGGTCGTCGTCCCCGTCGTTCTGGCTCAAGTTTTTCTAATCTCATCCCTCGCCGCACAAGAGAAATCGCCGCAAAACAGACTCGCCCTCCACGAAGGCTGGTCGCTGCAAACCTCAGCCAAAGTCGAGGCGAAGGGCGAGGCCATCTCGACGCCGCAGTTCAAGCCCGAAGGATGGCATCAGGCCACCGTGCCCACCACGGTTGTCGCCGCGCTGGTGAAAGATAAAACCTTCCCCGACCCGTTCTTCGGCATGAACCTGCGCAGCTTCGCCGGTGTGACGTATCCCATCGGCGGAAATTTTTCGAATATCCCTATGCAGCCCGAGAGCCCCTACGCGGTCTCGTGGTGGTATCGCAAGGCCTTTGAAGTTCCCGCGGCGTATAAGGGCAAGACGATCTGGCTGAAGTTCGACGGCATCAACTATCGCGCCAACATTTTTCTCAACGGCAAGCAGATCGCGAAAGATGACGAAGTCGCCGGAGCCTGGCGCACCTACGAGTTCAATATCACCGATGCCGCTAAAGCAGGTGCAGAAAATGTTCTGGCCGTGCAGGTCTTCTCCCCCACCGAGCACGATCTCGCCATCACTTTCGTCGACTGGAATCCCGCGCCTCCCGACAAGAACATGGGACTGTGGCGCGAAGTGTATCTGACGACCAGCGGCTCGGTTGCGCTGCGCTATCCCACGGTCGTATCGAAACTGAATTCTCCGGCAAACGATTCCGCGCAGCTCACCGTAACCGCGCAAGTGAAGAACGGAACCAACCAGCCCGTCAAAGGACAACTCAAAGGCGAAATCGGCGATGTGAAATTCGAACAGGAAGTCGACCTCGTCGCGAACGAAGCCAAAGACGTCACCTTTACGTCCGACAAGTTCTCGCAGCTTGTCTTCGGCAGCCCGCGCTTGTGGTGGCCGCGCCAGATGGGCAAACCGAATCTCTATCCGCTGCACATGCAGTTTGAAGTGAACGGCGCGGTCAGCGATCACTCGTCCAGCGAATTCGGCATTCGCGAAATAACCTCCGACCTCAACTCCATCGGCGGCCGCCAATTCCACATCAACGGCAAAAACATCCTCATCCGCGGCGGCGGCTGGACTCCCGACATGATGCTGCGCGAGAGCTCGCAGCGCCTGCATGACGAATTCAAATACGTCGAGGACATGGGCCTGAACACCGTGCGACTCGAAGGCAAACTCGAGACGCAGGAGTTCTTCGACATCGCCGATCACGACGGCGTCCTCGTCATGGCCGGATGGTGCTGCTGCGACTTCTGGGAGCGCTGGCCGAAGTGGCAGCCGAAAGATTTTGATATCGCGAAGATGTCGCTGCGAGATCAGATTTATCGCCTGCGCAGCCATCCCAGCATTGTCATGTGGCTGAACGGCAGCGACAATCCTCCTCCACCGGACGTGGAGCAGATGTATCTCGACGTAGAAAAAGATTTGTTCTGGCCCAACCCGGTCGTCTCATCGGCGACGGGAAAGAAAACCAGCGTAACCGGTGACAGCGGCGTGAAGATGAGCGGTCCGTACGAATATGTCGCGCCGGGTTACTGGACCGTCGACACGCCCGAAGGCCAGCCCAACCGCAAGCTCTGCAACCCGGGCGGCTGCGGAGGCGCTTACCGCTTCAACACCGAAACCAGCATGGGTCCGGCCGTTCCGCCGATCGAGAGCATCCGCGCCATGGTCGGCAAAGATCACATGTGGCCTATCGATGACACATGGAACTACCACGCGGGCGGCGGCGAGTTCAAAACCATCGGCGTCTTCACCGACGCGCTCACCAACCGCTACGGCAAATCCGACAACGTCGAAGATTTCGCCGCCAAGTCGCAGATGCAGACCTACGAAGGCGTGCGCGCCATGTACGAGGCTTACAGCCGCAACAAGTATCAGGCGACAGGCGTGATCCAGTGGATGCTCAACAACGCCTGGCCCTCGATGATCTGGCATCTCTACGACTACTACATGCGCCCCGGCGGCGGATATTTCGGCGCCAAGCACGCCATGGAAGCGCTGCATCCCATCTACGGCTACGACGACAAGTCGATCTGGGTCGTCAGCAGCCAATACGAAGACGTAAAGGGATTGAAGCTCACCACGAAAATCTACAACCTCGACGCAACGGAGAAATTTTCCAAAACCAGCACGCTCGACGCCGGCGCTGACAGTACGCAGAGAATTTTCGCGCTGCCCGACGTCGCTGGTCTGAGCCCGACGTACTTCCTGGTGCTGAAGTTGGAAGATGGATCGGGAAAACAAGTCGGATCGAACTTCTACTGGCTCTCGTCCAAACAGGAAACGATCGATTGGGCAAAGAGCAACTGGTGGATGACGCCAACCGCCCAATTCGCCGACTTCACCGCGCTTTCTCAGTTGCCGAAAGTGAAACTCAAAGTCACCGAGCACACCGAAAGCAAGGGCGCAGACTCAGTCACGCACGTAACGATCGAGAATCCCAGCAAGAGCCTCGCGTTCTTCGTGCGCCTGAAAGTCGACAAGGGCGCAAAGGGCGAAGAAATTCTTCCCGTCGTGTGGGAGGACAACTACATCTTGCTGTTGCCGGGAGAGAAACGGGAAGTAAGCGCAACGTACCACACAGCTGAGTTAGGAACAGCGAAGCCAACGGCAGAAGTCAGCGGCTGGAATGTGGAATAGGGCTAATTCACCCCGCGAGACTGCGGCGAGAAAATTGACCTTGGCATCGGTACTGGCCTAACATCATCGCCCAAGTGCAAGGGGGCGCGCCGTTGGTAGGCCAGACCATCTCCCACTATCGGATTCTCCGCAAGCTGGGCAGCGGCGGGATGGGTGTTGTCTACGAAGCCGAAGACCTGAAGCTGGGACGTCACGTCGCGCTGAAGTTTCTGCCCGATGAACTTGCTAAGGACACGCAAGCCCTGGATCGTTTTCAGCGCGAGGCCCGCGCTGCTTCGGCACTGAGTCATCCCAATATCTGCACGCTCTACGAGATCGACGTTTCCGAAGACAGGCATTTCATCGCCATGGAGTTGCTGGAGGGGCAGACCTTGCAGCAGCGCATCGCCGGCCGGCCGCTCGATGGGGAAAGTTTTGTTGAACTGGCGGCTCAGATTGCCTCAGCTCTTGATGCGGCGCACAACAAGGGCATCGTGCACCGCGATATCAAGCCTGCAAATATCTTTGTTACCGCGGACGGCCAGGCCAAGATTCTCGATTTCGGCCTGGCGAAACTCGCCCAGGAAGCCGTCGGTTCTGACGATCAGACTATCAGCGCCGACCGGAACCTGACCGCTCCAGGCCAGACCGTGGGCACGGTCGCCTACATGTCCCCGGAGCAAGTCGAAGGACAAGATCTTGACGTCCGCACCGACCTGTTTTCCTTCGGAGCTGTTCTGTACGAAATGGCAACGGGGCGGCAGGCTTTTTCGGGGAATACTTCCGGCGTTCTCTTTCACGCCATCCTCGAGAAAAATCCCGTACCGGTAACGCAGGTCAACGCGAAGTTGCAACCCCGCTGGGAAGAAATCATCGCTAAGGCCCTTGAGAAAGACCGCGATTCCCGCTACCAGCACGCATCCGATATTCGCGCTGACTTGAAACGCCTGCGTCGCGACAGCGTGTCGGGAAATGCAATCGTGGTTGCGAGTCCACACAAAGAGCATCCATTTTTAGATCGAAGGTTGTGGGTGGCACTCGCTCTTGTTCTTCTTTTCGCAGCTGGAATTGGCTTCGCGGTTTATCGTTCGTCCACGCGCTCTCAAGGGATTGCGTCTGTTGCCGTGCTGCCTTTCTCGGGCTCGACCGCTGACCCTGCCGCCGCATTTCTTCAGGACGGAGTCACCGAAGGCGTCACTGAGGCTCTCTCGGAAATGCCGAACCTGAAAGTCATGTCGAGCAACTCTCTGTTTCGCTACAAAGGCAGCAGTAGCGACCCGCAGCAAATTGGACGCGATCTGAAAGTCGATGCCGTGCTGACCGGACACATGATGCAGCTGGGCGATACGCTGGCGGTCAACGCGGAGCTGGTCAAAGTAGCCGACGGCACTCGCCTGTGGGGACAGCGTTACAGCGAAAAGTTGGCCAACATTTCCGGTTTGCAGCAGGAGATCGTCGGCGATATGTCGGAGAAGCTCCGGCTGAAGCTCAATGGCTCCGATAAGCAGCGGCTGGGGAAACGCCCCACCGAAAACGCAGAAGCCTACCAGGCCTATCTGCAGGGTCGGCGCCAAATGGATTTGTGGAACGATGCCGCCTGGAAAAAGGCTGCTGAATTTTTCCAGAAAGCGGTGGACAACGACCCCACCTACGCCGCTGCCTATGCGGGATTAGCGGATGCTGTCGCAGTGCTCGGATACTATTACGACCTTCCACCGAAAGAGGCATATCCAAAAGCGCGCGCTGCCGCGGAACGCGCATTGTCGCTGGACCCTCGCTCTGCAGAAGGACACACTGCTCTCGGCAACCTGTACTGGATGACTCTCGATTTTCAGCACGCTGAACCGGAGTACCGCAAAGCGATCGAATTCAATCCGAATCTTTCCTTTGTTCATCTGTATTACTTCTGGTATTTGGAATCGCTCGGGCGTTTTGACGATGCCAAAAAGGAGATTCGAATAGCTCAGGACCTGGACCCGCTGGCACAACAGGTAGGCTCAGGGGAAGGAGATGTATATTACTTTGCGCGGGACTTTGATCAAGCGATCCGGATCCATCAAAAAATCATAGACATTGATCCCAACTACGCCGATACATTCGGCAGTTTGTCGATGGACTATTTTGCAAAAGGCATGTGCGACAAAGGTGTGGAGGAAGCGATGAAGAGGATGGACCTGACGGAGTCCGCAGACAACGCTGCAAAAGCCAAAAAGGCGTATGACACGGCTGGGTGCAAGGGATTTTTGTTGGCGCGGATCCGTGAGATGAGCGATCCAAAGCAATGGGATCTCTATTTTCCCTACGAAGTCGCAATGGACTATGCGCGGTTGGGTGACAAAGAGAAGACGCTGGAGTGGCTCGAGCGATGCTACCAAGAGGGAGGCGGGATCACCTTCGTGAAGGTGGACCCGGCATTTGATCTACTACACTCCGATCCACGCTTCGTGGAACTAATTCACAAAGTCGGCTTCCCACAATAGCCTTACAGAATCGTTTTAATATTTGACATTCTGGGCCTGCGCATAATCCAATAGCCGGACGCATGGAAACTTCGACCGCTTCCACCTCTGCCGTCCCGCGCCTGCGCCGCACGCTCACTCTCTGGGACCTGATTTTTTACGGCATCGTTCTGATTCAGCCGATCGCCCCGGTCCCGCTGTACGGCGTGGCGCAGAAACTCTCTGACGGACACTTCGTCACCATCATCCTGATTGCGCTGTTCGCCATGCTGATCACCGCGGTGAGCTACGGGCGCATGGGCACGCTTTATCCCACGGCGGGATCGGCCTATACCTATGTTGGCAAGGGGTTGAATCCGCATCTCGGCTTCCTTGCCGGATGGGCGATGATTCTCGACTACCTGCTGCAGCCGCTGATCAACACGGTGTGGATTTCCACTGCGCTCCATGAGAGATATGTGCAGCAAGTTCCCTTCGTGGTGTGGGCGCTGATCATTGCCGGAATCATGACGGTGCTGAACCTGATTGGCGTAAAGGCTTCAGCCAACGCCAACAAAGTGCTGCTGGCGATCATGTCGGTGGTGGTGGCGGCTTTTATTGTGCTGGCGTTGAAATTTTTGTACGGCGGGCAGGGCTGGGCGGGATTGTTTTCTCTGCAGCCGATTTATGACCCGAAGACTTTTGATTCGCAGAAGATTCTAACGGCAACTTCGTTCGCGGCGCTCACCTACATCGGCTTCGATGGTGTTACCACGCTGGCTGAAGACGTAGAGAATCCCAAGCGGAATGTTCTGCTCGCAGTCGTGCTCACTTGCATTTTTGCCGGCGTGTGCAGCGGGATTGAGGCTTATCTTGGGGCGCGAGTATGGCCTGACTGGCGGTCGTTCCCGAATCTTGAAACCGCGTTCATGGATATTTGCTCGCGTGTCGGCGGCAAGGTTCTATTCAACTCGATGGGCTTCATCCTGATCGTGGCGGCGTTCGGCAGCGGGCTTACCGGAACTTTGGGCGCCGCGCGCTTGCTTTTTGGCATGGGCCGCGACAATGTGCTGCCCAAGAAATTTTTCGGAAAACTCAAACCCGGTACCAGCACGCCGACGAACAACATTTTGCTGATCGGGGCGCTGTCGTTTCTCGGCGCGATCGCTCTGAACTACATTGGCAGCGCCTATGAGCATGCGGGAGAACTCCTCAACTTCGGCGCCTTCCTCGCCTTCATGGGCGTAAACCTCGCCTGCTTCTGGCAATTCAGCGTGATCGCGAAACGCGCCGGCGGAAAGTCGCGATTGTTGGGCGACTCGATCCTGCCGCTGATTGGATTCCTCTTCTGCGGATTGATCTGGATCAACCTGAACATCATCGCTAAGACCGTGGGCGGCATCTGGTTCGCGATCGGCATTATTTACGTGGGGTTCAAGACCAACTGGTTCCGCTCGGCGCCGGTGATGATCGACTTCAGCGATAACTGAGGAATCGGGTGATTGCGTGATCGGGTGATCGCGCGATTGAAAAGCCCGCTTCCTATTGAAAAGCCGGTTCCCTGAGGATTGTCATCCTGAGGAGCGCTCCAAGCGCTCCGAAGGACCTTCGCAAGCGATGGCGCCGCCTATAGCGCCAAGGAAGATCGCCTATCGCTGTATGCAGCGCCTCGGGGCCCGTCCCGCTGCATCTTGCTGCCTACCGTCGTAAGGTCCCTCGCGCCGGCTTTGCCGCCGCTCAGGATGACATCGCTCTTAAAGTCACATCGACGTAAGAAGTGCGGCCTCGACTGAGTTAGGTGCGGACAGCTGAGGCGACCGTCGCAATGTGTTTATTTTTTGTCGCCGTAGTCAAACGCGTAGCCCCGCTGCTCGTTGCCGGACATGTGGCGCGTGTTGTATTCGAGCAGGTAGTTCACGTGGGCGTCGTCTAGCGGAAATGCTTTGGGCGTGGCGTACGGATAATCTCCCATGCTGAGGAACGGCAGCGGCGCTACGTAGTTGCCTTCGGCGGCGTAGAAGTCCATGTCTTTTTCGTAGCCGTTGGCGGCGAAGTAATAGTCGCGCACCCAGCCTTGCGGCAGCGCGGGCAGATGTGACGGATCGAAGTCAAGTTGCACTTCGTCGCCCGAGCCGAAGACGGCGAGTTTGTCGTCGTTGTCGGTGAGCAGCGGGAGAACATCGCCGTAGCGGGTGTAGGTTCCCACGGGGCGCGTGTAGGGGCCGGTGGCGCTGGCTTTTTCGTAGACGTACTTCACGTTGCCTGGGGGCGTGCCTTCGATTTTTAGCGGGTAGCCGTGGAATTGCAGGTTGGCTCGGACTAGCGGGATGGTGGTTAGCCTCAGGGTTTGGTTGAGCGGGAGATCCTTCGCTCCGCCTGAAGTGCGGCTGCGCTCAGGATGACGCCCACTTGAACTATTAGCGGCAGCATCCACGGCGTCATCCCGAAGGCTCGCGTTTTCACCAGCGGGCCGAGGGATCTCCCCTGCCACTGCCTGCTGGGTACGGTCGATCAAAATGCTGTCCCAATAGATTTGCAGATTCGTTGTCAGGCGAATCTTCTGTGTGCCGCGCGGCAACTTCCCAGACAAATCGGCGGTCATGGTGCGCGGGCCGCCGGCGGGGAATCCCATGTCGTCGATGACGCGCTGCCACTTGCCGTTGGCTGTGAGTGCTTCAACGTACGGAGCGTAGGCTTGCAACCCGGCTTGCGATGCGGCGTACATGCTGTTGGCGGTGAAGTATTCGACTTCGCCGTGGAGCAGCAGCCAGAGCGGACCTCCGCTGTAGGGTTCGCCGAGATCGAGCGTGAGCGAGTGCGGCTGGGCGAATCCGGTGAACTGTGTCATGCCGAAGTCGCCTACGAATTTGTGCGCTAGCAAGTCGGGGAGGACGCTGTGGTTGTGGTCGTCCCACGCTCCTGCGGGCGGGCGGGCGTTACGGCTGACGACGACTTTGAATTCTGGGTACGGTGGGTTGGAGGCGAAGTACTCGTTGGGATAGACGTCAGTGTTGGCAGGATGGTCGACCGCTAGCAGACGTACTTGGTCTAGGTAGACGGCTTCTTCGAGAGGTTCCATGAAGCGGAAGCTCAAGGCGGGCGTCGGGCGTTGGGCGTCGGACGTCGGCCGCACCCCTTCGCTTTCGGCACCAGTGTTTGAAATCTTGGGCCACACGCCTGACGCCTGACGCCCGACGCCCGACGCCTTTTCTCGAATCGTGCTGCGATCAATCTTGATCCACTCGACCGGGCGGGGGATGTCGCGCTGACCGGGCCCAATCCAGTGGCCGACTACGCCGGCGCCGAGCATGTCGGCGACGAGTTCGTAGTGGTCGCCGTTCCAGACGAACAGCGTGGGGCAGGAACTGCCACGGCGGTCGATTTCGAGGAAGTCTTGCTGCTTGTCGCCGGCGATGGTGATTTCGTCTTGCAGCACGCCCGTAGGCCAGAGCATGCGCACGATGTCGGCTTCTTTGGTGTCGCCGAGGCCGACGGTGAGGTAGGACGAGTTCTGGCCGAGGTATCCGTTGGAGCCGTAGATTTCAAATTTCTGGCGGTTGCCGCCGGAGAAGACTTCTACTTTCGTTCCGATCGCCGACTTGTTGTCGTTGAGTCCCTTGAGCGCGAGGCGCAGCCAGTGATTCTTGTTGCCGCCTTCGTTGCGCAGCAGCACGGCGGGGCCGTGGTTCTGCGTGATGAGCAGGTCGACCGCGCCGTCGTTGTCGTAGTCTCCGGTGATGATGGCGCGCGGGGATTCGAGATGAATCTTGTCGAGGCCGACGTCGGCGGTGACGTCTTTGAATCCGTCGGGGCCGAGGTTGCGGAAGAGTTTGATCTCGCCTTTGCCGTCTTTGGTTTCGCCGACCGCGACCAGGTCGACCCAGCCGTCGTTGTCGTAGTCGAAGGCGGCGACACCGTAGGCGTGGGCCCAGTTCGTCTCGGGGAGCTTTACTGGATCGAAGGACTTGGCGTGGTTGTTGCGCCAGAGGGAAAGACTTGGCTGGCCCATACTCGTGAATGCAAAGTCCATCCAACCGTCGTGATCGAAATCGAGAACGGCGACGCCATTCGTCCTGCTAGGCATAAAGGAGGTGAGGTCGCTTCGATCTCGAAACTTACCTTCGCGGGGATTCTCAAAAATCTTTGGTGTCTTGCCACCCGTTACTACAAGATCGACGGCACGGTCGTTGTTAAAGTCCGTGCCCACTGCGTTAACGGAGATGTTGTCCGACAGACCGGTTTCGCCAGTTACGGACGTAAACGTCCCGTCACCATTATTGCGCCACATTGTGTTAAGACCCATAACAATAGCGTTAGCCCCGGCAGGGCCGGTTAGTCCGGCAGCGGGACTCGTGGCGTAGAGGTCCAAATCGCCGTCGTGGTCGTAGTCAATAAACGCGACTCCAATTCCCTGGAGCCCGTTGCTTAGGATAGCGGTGCTAGCTACATTGCGAAATGTGCCATCCTTTTCGTTGTGGAAAAGGGCAATTCCGCTACCGATTTTGACAGCTAGGTCTGTCGCACCGTCGTTGTCGTAGTCGCCAGCAGTGCAACTGATCGCTCGCTGGTTTGAATAGAACCCTGCTTTCTTGGTCACGTCTTCAAGCTTATTTCCAAGATTGTGGTACAAGGCCATTCCGCCCTCAGGCCCATTATCTGAAAGAAAGAGATCGATCTTCCCATCGCCGTCGTAGTCTAGAAAACAAGCGCCCGGACCGTATGTTGTTGCCGAGTTACTATCGGCAATTTCCGTAATAACACTTCTAGGCCCGTAAACGATCCCGGACTCCTTGGTTACATCTACGAACTTCACGGGAATCTGCGCCGGGGCTTTCAGCACGGCTGACTGCGACTCTACCGCGCGGGAATACATTCCCTGCTCGCCGTATGCGAGGCTCATGGGCGATCCGATTTTGTTTTGCGTGATGTACTGGAATTTTTTGAGATGCTCGCGAGCGTGCTCCACGTCGCCGGACTGCTGATAAGCGCGCGAGAGTCCGAACGTGGCCGAGGCATGCAGCGGGTTGATTTGCAGCGCGCGCTGAAAAGATTCGATGGCCTGCGGAAACTGCTTGGCCTGCACGTAGGCTGTGCCGAGAAAATACCAGGTGTCGGCGTCGGTGGAGTCGATTTCGGTGACGTGCTTGAACGCGTCGATGGCGGCGGGCGCGTCGCCGGAATTTTTCGCGAGCAGGCCGAGGTTGTACCAGGCGTGGGTGCTCTTGGGGTCTTGCTTGAGTACGGCTTCGAGCGAAGCTTTGGCTTCGTCGACCTTTTGCAGGTTGAGGTAGGCGATGCCTTCGTTGAGCCGCGCGATGGTCAGCTTGGGATCGGCTTCGAGCGCTTGCTGGAACGATTTCAATCCTTTTTCGAAGAGCTGCTGGTTCATGTAGGCGCAGCCGAGATTGTTCTGGCGCGCGGCTTCGAGGGGATTGGGTTTGGAGTCGGCGGTAAGAAGAGCCAGGGTTGTGATTGCTACGAAGGCGGCTGCGGTTCGGGAGAGCATTCGTTAAAGATTGTAACCAGAAAAGGCGCGCAGGTTCACGAAGAACTCAGCACAATGTCATCCTGAACGGCGGCGCTAGCCGGCGTGAGGGGCTGGTACCACCGATGGTGTCGATAAGCTTCGCGCGTCACTATGGGGCTTCTCATCCGCAACGTTGCTGCATGCCGACGTAGGGTCCATCGGAGCGCTTGACGCGCTCCTCAGGATGACATCGGACCGGATGCACGGGCACGCTCGAGTGTTGCGGCTACGGACAACACCTGCTCTTCTTCCCAAGGCCTGCCGACGATCTGCACGCCGATGGGTAGACCTTCGACCGATCTGGCGATTGGCACGACAGCCGCGGGGTTTCCTAGCAAGTTAAACCATTCGGTGTAGCTCCAGGCGTCAAGGTACTGGACGGTTTTTCCGTCGATCTGCCATTCGCGTTCGCCGTGACGGAACGCGGGGATCGCTGCGGCGGGGCAGAGCAGGATGGGATAGTTGCGCATTTGCGCGAGGACGTCGGCGCGGAGGGCGTCGCGGCGAATCCAGGCTTCGAGCAGCGAGTCGGCAGTAAGTGGCGGCTCGGCGGCGGACCATTCGAGAAATTGCTTGAGGATTGGGCTGAGATCGGATTCGCGTTGGTGAAACATTGGTCGGAGGAGCATGCCGCCGCAGGTGACGAAGAATTTTTTCCAGAGCACGCGCGCTTCTTCAAGGCCTTCAGGACGGAATGGATCGACCTGGAATCCGGCGTCGCGCAAAGCTTTCGCGGCGGCGTGAATTGCGGCACGGGTTTCCGCGGTTACTGGTGTGCGGGCATCGTCTTCGAAGTAGCCGATGCGCAAGTTCTTCACTTCGTTTTCATTCGGCCAGCGCAGCGGCACGGGCGCGGCGCAACTGTCGGCGTCATCGGGGCCTTGCATGACTTCAAAGAGCGCGCGCACGTCGGCGACGGTGCGCGCCATGGGGCCGACGACGCCGAGCAGTGAGAATGGGCCGCCGGAGGGCGGGAAATGGCCGGTGGAAGGAATGCGTCCGGGAGTTGGCTTGAGTCCGCAAATGCCGCAGAAATGCGCGGGCACGCGAATCGAGCCGCCACCGTCGCTGCCTACGCCTCCCGCGGACATGCCGGACGCGATCGCGGCTGCTTCGCCGCCGCTGGAGCCTCCTGCCGTGCGATCGAGATTCCAGGGATTGTTGGTGCGGCCGTAGAGCAGGTTGTTGGTTTCCCACGCCATCAGAATTTCTGGAGTGTTGGTGACGCCCAGAATGATGGCTCCGGCGTGACGCAGGCGCGCGACCAGCGGCGCGTCTTCTCTTGCGATGAATCCCGCGCGCAGGCGCGTGCCTGCTTCGCAGCGCATGCCGGCGACGGCGACCGAACTCTTGATGCTGATGGGGACGCCGTGCAGGGGACCGAGCGGCTGGCCGGTGGCTACTGCTTGCTCGGATGCGCGAGCGTCGCGGCGGACGCGGTCGGGATCGACCTGGACGAAGGCGTTGAGTTGCGGATTCAGGCGCTCGATTTTTTCGAGGTGTGCCTCGGAGAGGTCGACGGGAGAGAATTTTTTCTCGCGGATTTGCGCGGCTAGTTCGGTGGCGGGAAGAAGAGTTAGGTCATTCATGGATTTCGTTGTTTAAGTGGCGCGCCTTCCGAGCGCCCCCAGGCTTCTATCGCCCCTTCGGGGCTGGTTCACCTTTCGTCTGACTACCCACGGCTTGCGCCGTGGGCTGCATTCTGTCGCCGCTTCGCGGCTGTCGCAGGCCTGCGTCCTATCCCTTGATCGAGCGATCGCTTCTCTTCCGGCGTCAAGGGACGGAAAGCTCCCTTGTCCAGATCGCCGAGTTGCAGCGGGCCGATGGCGACGCGGACCAGGCGCAGGACTTCGGCTTCGAGCGCTTCCATCATGCGGCGGATGTGGCGGTTCTTGCCTTCGTCGAGGGTGATTTCGAGCCAGCAGTTCTTTTCGCCCGTGCGCAAGATGCGTACGGAACGGGCGTGGAGGCGGTCGCCGTCGCTGGTTATGCCGCTTCTCATCGCACGCATGAGCGCATCATCGGCCAAGCGGTCAATCTGTACATGATAGGTTTTTTCCAGATGCGTCTCCGGCGCGGCGATGCGAGCGCCCCAATCGGAATCGTTGGTGAGCAGCAAAAGGCCTTCGCTGGCCTTGTCGAGGCGGCCAACGGGCGCGACCCAGGGCAGCGACTCCCCCGATTTGGTCAAAACATCGTAGACGGTGCCCCGTCGTTTTTCGTCGGAGGCGGTGGTGACGAGGCCGCGCGGCTTGTTCATCATTAGGTAGATTTTCTTAGACGCATCTACTTTGACGCCTTCGATGGAAATCCGGTCTTTTTCAAGATGGACAGGTGCTTCCGGGTTGCGCGAAACGGAACCGTTGAGTTGCACGCTGCCTGCGCGAATGAGTGTGGTTGCTTGCGAGCGCGAGCAGTAGCCAAGTTTGGAGAGGGCACGGGCTAAGCCGATGCGGCGGGAAGCGGGCACGCATCCATGCTAATGGAAAGTGTCCGACGAGAGAATTCCTGGCGAGGCCAGTGGTCAGGGCTGGTGGCGCGGGTCCTACGACTGCGGCTGATATTCGCGCGGAGTTTTTTAGCTTTATCACTTGTCATCCTGAGGCGCGCGTTTTGAGCGCGCCGAAGGATCTATGGAATTGTCGAAAGCGTTGACGCTCCCGGCGGGTTGCATAGGTCCTTCGCTCCGCACAATGCGCTCCACTCAGGATGACAGTGCATTTAAGAATTGAAATTACATTGATACGATAGGTGGAACGAATTTCGAGAGGAGTTTTCATGGCACACCAGCATCCGCCGCGATTTTTGAAGATTGTGGACGACGCCAAGTCGCGCGTGCGCGAAACCGATGTTCCGACGGTGAAGTCGCGCATGGATCGCGGCGAGAAATTCGTGCTCGTTGACGTGCGTGAAGAAAGCGAGTACGCGAAAGATCATTTGCCGGGCGCGATTCACCTGGGAAAAGGAATCATCGAGCGGGACATCGAGGCGCGCGTGCCGGAGCTAAACACGGAGATGATTTTGTATTGCGGCGGCGGATTTCGCTCAGCTTTGGCCGCCGACAACTTGCAGAAGATGGGCTACACCAATGTAATCTCGATGGACGGCGGGATTCGGGATTGGCGGGAGAAGGGGTTTCCGTTGGTGAAGTAAGATCGGGCGTCGGCATCCGGCGTCGGGCTCAGCAAAAGATGTGCACGTTCGGCCGAGGGCTGAGGGCCGAAGCCCGATGCCCGGTTTGTGATAAGCTGCGCGCGGCCCTACTATGAACGGTCGCATCTTCTTCTGGTCACTTACCTCTGCGCTGGCCGGCTTTCTTTTTGGCTTCGATACGGTCGTCATCTCAGGCGCGGAAAAAACCATACAGGCGCTGTGGAACCTGAGTCCGAATTTGCATGGCATCGCCATGGCTTCGGCGCTCTATGGAACTGTGGTTGGGTCGCTGCTGGGCGGCTGGCCCGCGGACCGCTTTGGGCGCAAGGCGACGCTGTTGTGGATCGGTGTGCTCTATTTTGTTGGCGCGGTGGGATCGGCGCTGGCCACGAATGTCCAGACGTTTATTGCGGCGCGCGTGATCGGCGGGCTCGGTATTGGAATTTCGACTGTCGTGGCGCCGATGTACATCTCGGAGATCGCGCCGCCGAAACATCGCGGGCGGCTTGCGGGGATGTTTCAGTTCAACATTGTGTTTGGCATTCTGGTCGCGTTCGCATCGAACTATCTTTTGGCGGGCGTCGGCGAAAATGCCTGGCGCTGGATGCTGGGCGTGGCGGCGTTTCCGTCGTTGCTTTATGCGATCTTCTGCCTCGGTTTGCCCGAGAGCCCGCGCTGGCTATTGAGCCGGAAAAACGATCGTGAAGCGGCGCTGAAGGTTCTGGCGCGAACCGAGCCGGAGCTTTCGGCGGCGGAAATTGCGGCGCAGGCGGATGAGATCAAGGCGGCATCGACGGAGCAGGTTTCATCGGGAGATTTCTGGAGCGCGCGGCTGCAGAAGCCTATTCTGCTGGCGTTTCTGATAGCGTTTTTTAATCAGCTATCCGGCATCAACGCAATTCTTTATTTCGCACCACGCATCTTCGAGCTGACCGGATTAGCGGCAAAGGCCGCCCTGCTGCAGTCGATCGGCATCGGCGTGACGAATCTTGTGTTTACGTTCGTCGGCCTGTGGCTGATCGATCGGCTGGGGCGGCGGACTCTGCTGTATATCGGATCATTCGGCTACATCGCGTCATTAGGGACGACCGCGTGGGCATTTTTCAGTCAGCATTATTCAATTGTGCCAGTGTGCATTTTCGCGTTCATCGCAGCCCATGCCATCGGACAGGGAGCGGTGATCTGGGTCTTCATCTCTGAGATTTTCCCCAACCGGCATCGCGCGGAAGGGCAAACCCTGGGCAGCTTTACGCATTGGGTCTTTGCCGCGCTGCTTACGACGTTCTTCCCTGCCATGGTGGCGAAGCTTCCTCCCGGATATGTGTTTTCGTTCTTTACCGGCATGATGGTGCTGCAGTTGATTTGGGTGAAGACGATGGTGCCGGAGACGAAGGGCGTGCCGCTGGAGGAGATTCAGCGGGAGATGGGGATCGCTTAGGGGCGGGCGTTGGGCGGCGGGCCTTAGCAAAAGCAGGTTCCTCACCGGCGCTTTGCGCCGATTCGGAATGACATCCTTTTACGATTGCGGAGCGAGAAAATTGCGAATCAAGCGAGGAGAACTCCGCTTCGCTTGCGTGGCGAGAAAAAGCAGGTTCCTCGTCGCTTCGCTCCTCGGAATGACAAGCTAATTAAGAGCTATTGACTACTGCTGGACGATCTGACTGGCTTGCGGGTGGACTTGCTCGTTTTGGAGTGAGGATGCGTCCCAGCCACCGCCTAGGGCTTTCACCAAGAAAACCGAAGCGACCATTCGCTGCCCTAGAAGCTGCGTTGACAGGCGTTCGTTGCTTAGCAGGACCGTCTGTGCGGTGATCACGTCGAGAAAAGTGGTGAGGCCGCCGGTGTAGCGGTTGTTGGCTATGTCTAACGCGCGGCGGGCGTCGGTGACGGCGGCGCTTTGGCTGTCGGCGGCTTGCGCTAGTGCTTGCAGGTCCGACAAGCCGTCTTCGACTTGCTGGAACGCGGTCAGCACCGACTCGCGATAGTTTGCCACAGACTCGTCGTACGCGGCTTTCTGCGCCGCCAGATTCGCACGATTCTTCCCGCCGTTGAAAATGGGTTGCAACAAATCTCCGCCGAGCGACCAGAAGGCGCTGGGCGCGGTAATGAGCGAACTCAGGCTGATGCTCTGAAATCCTCCGGCACCTGCAATCGTGAATTGCGGATAGAAGGATGTTTTCGCCACGCCTACCAGGGCGTTCTGCTGCGCCATGCTGCGCTCTGCCGTGGCGATGTCGGGACGACGCTCGAGCAAATCAGACGGCATGCCGAGCGGCACGGGCGGCGGAGCCACGACCAGCGGTGCGACTGGAATGCTGAAGGTCGAGGCGGGATTTCCCGTCAGTACTGCCATGGCGTGCTCGAATTGTGCGCGCTGCTGCTGAATGAGATGAAGCTGCGTGACGGTCGAGTCGAGCAAAGTCTGCTGCTGCGCCAGATCGAGGCCGGACGCGATGCCGCCCTCATGGCGATGATTGACGAGCACGAGGCCTTCTTGCTCAATCTTCACTGACTCCTGGACGACTTGCGTCTCGGAGTCGAGCTCGCGCAGGCTGAAGTAGTCGGCGGCGAGTTCGGCCGAGAGAACGAGCTGCACGTTCTGCAGGTCGGCGGCTGTACTTTGCAGGTTCGCATTTGCGGCTTGCAGAGTCTTGCGCGCACGGCCGAAGAGATCGACCTCGTAGTTCAGAGCAAACGGGATTTCAAAAGCGTTCTGCGTGACCGCCGGCCCGGGCGTGCTGACTTCCGGACGATTGCCGGAGTAACGATTGCGCGAGGCGTTAGGATCGACGCTGGCGACTGGAAACAATCCGGCGGAAGCGACGCGGGCCAGAGAGCGGGCTTCATCGAGTCGGCTGCGCGCGGCGGCGAGCGACTGATTGGCCGCGAGAAGCTGCTGTTCGTAGCGGTTGAGTTCTTCTTCGTGGAAAAGTTCCCACCAGGCGCCTTTCGGAATCGAATCTTTCGGAGCAGCCTCGCGCCAGGGCGCTTCTGTCTTCCAGGCGGGCGGCGTGGGAACGGACGCGCGCTGATATTTCGGGCCGACGGAACATCCCGCGAGCACGGCGGCTGCGCTGGCGATCAAACAGGGAGCCGACCACTTCATGAGTGATTGCCTGCCTGATTGGGAGCAGCCTGATTAGAAGGAGCCTGATCGGGAGCGACATTGACCGTCTGGCCTTCTTCGAGCGAGTCGGAGGGATTGATGATGATGCGGTCCTGGAGGCTGACGCCCTGCAGAACCTCCAGCGTGGTGCCGTAGTCGCGCCCAATGGCGATGGGACGCAGCTGAACTCTGTTGTCAGAGCCGACCACTGCGACGCGTGGGCCCTCCTGACGGAAGAGCATGGTGTTCACGGGCACGGTGACTTTTTCCAGATCGATCTTCGGCGAAAAGTGAACCTCGCCGAAGGATCCGCGCAGCAGGTGACCGTCTTTGTTGGGCACATCGACTTCGGTGAGAAGCGTGCGCGTCGCGGGGTCGATGGCATCAGCCGTTCTCACTACCGTTCCCTTGAATTTCTGGCGCGGAATCTCGGACAGTGTGACGTAAGACGGCATGCCGTTCTTGATCGCCGGGGAATAAGCCTGAGGAACATTCACGTAGACGCGCAGGGGATCGACCTTGGCGATGATGAAGAGTTCGGTTCCTGCGCCGCCGGCTGTAATCAGCGCACCGGGATCAACGTTGCGCTTGATCAGCACTCCGGAGAAAGGGGCGTAAACGCGCTTGAATGACTCGAGTTGTTCGAGGCGGCGAACGTTGGCATCGGCCGCAGCGACGTTCGCGACCGCCTGCTGGTAGGCGCTGGTTTGCGCGTCGGTTTCCTGCTGCGAGACGGAATCGGTCTTGCGCAGGTTCTGCCAGCGCTCGGCGGAAATTTTTGCGAGATCGAGTTGGGCGGCGCTTTGCTGGCGAGCAGCGCGCGCCTGCGACAACTCCTGATCGATTTCGGGAGTGTCGATGTCGGCGAGCAATTCGCCTTTTTCTACGCGGCTGCCGATATCTTTGGTCCAGTGCAGCAAGTAGCCGTTGGTGCGGGCGTAGATGGGCGACTCTTCGAAGGCTTGCAACGATCCCGGCAGAACAAGCTCTTCGTCGGGTTTTTCCGCCAGAGGATGGACCACGACGACCGTGGCGACAGAGTCGGCGTCGGTTTCCTTGGCCAGCGCCCGTCCGGCGCGGATGCGGCTGAACATACTGGCGGCTCCGCACAGGCCCAGAACCACGATGACGAGCACAGTAATAACGATGGCCTTGCGAGGCGGCGCCGCAGGAAGTTCCGGTGGAGGAGTTACCTCAGGTGGAGTGCGGTGTCCGCCGAGTCGATTCTCTTCACGATCTGTCATATGAATTGGACGTGGCCCTTAAGAATTCGATGCTTAGAAATCACACACTTTCAACAAATCAAACGGTCTTTTGGTCAAACCATCGCTTTGGCCCGTGCCGCGCGGTGGCTGTGCACGATAGCGAAAACACAGGGCACAAAGAACAGAGTCGCGAAGGTGGCGAACAAGAGGCCGCCAATCACCGCCCGGCCGAGCGGGGCATTCTGCTCGCCGCCCTCGCCCAGTCCCAGCGACATCGGGAACATGCCAATCACCATCGCCAGCGCGGTCATAAGAACCGGACGAATACGAGTGTAGCCTGCTTCCAGAGCGGCCTGCACTGGGGGTACGCCAACCTGCATGCGGTCGCGCGCGAACGACACCATCAAAATGGAGTTCGCCGTGGCCACGCCCATGCACATGACGGCGCCGGTCAGCGACGGAACATTCAAGGTAGTGTGCGTAAATAAGAGCATCCACGCGATGCCGGCCAGCGCTCCGGGGAGCGCGGTGATGATGACGAACGGGTCAAGCCACGACTGGAAGTTCACGACGATCAGGCAGTAGACCAGAAGAATGGCGCCCAGCAGACCGATGCCAAGGCCGAAGAACGACGAGCGCATGGTCTCGACTTGCCCGCGGATCACGATGCGCGATCCGCGCGGCAGTTGCGACTTGAAGGGCTCAAGAACTTTTTCTGTCTCTTTCGCGACAGCGCCGAGGTCGCGGCCCTGCGTGCTGGCATAGATATCGATGACGGGCTCAACGCTGTAATGCGAGACCACGGCCGGACGGGTCGTCGGCGAGAGCTGCACCAGATTTCCCAGTACCTGCGAGTTCTGGACCGCAGGATCGTTGACCGGCATGTTCATCAGGTCTTGCAGAGAAGTCATGCGGTACTGCGGCGACTGAACCG
The DNA here is from genome assembly GCA_035501655.1 of Candidatus Solibacter sp. Classification (GTDB taxonomy): domain Bacteria; phylum Acidobacteriota; class Terriglobia; order Terriglobales; family Acidobacteriaceae; genus Sulfotelmatobacter. Next base: position 33,045 of record DATJVU010000028.1, on the reverse strand, counting down.
CCATGGAATAGGTCACGCCGTTTCTAGGGTTGAGCCAGAAGCTGGGCGCCGTCTGGAAGCTGCCGCTCAACGAGACCAGCACACTCTGCGCCACGTCGCGCGGATTCAGCCCGACCTGCGTGACCAGATCGCGGTCCATGTTCAAACGCAATGTGGGCAGACCGAGCAGTTGCTGCACGTGAACATCGGCCGTGCCGGGGACGCGCCGCAGTTTGTTGGCAATCTGTTGTGCGATTGCGTAGTTGGACTGCATGTTCGCGCCGACGACCTGGATGTCGATAGGCGCGGGCAGGCCAAAGTTCAAAATCTGCGTAACGATATCGGCGGGCTGGAAAAAGAATTCGGTGCCCGGAAACTGCCGCGGCAACTGCTGCCGCAAATGTCGGACCAACTCCTCAGTGGGAGGATGATTCTCACTCAACCCCAGAAGAATTTCGGCGTCACTGCTGCCGATAACTCCAGAGTTGCTGTAGGACAGGTTGATGCTCGAGTTCGGCAGGCCGATGTTATCGAGGATGGTGGCAATCTCCCCTTTGCCGAGATCCTGCTTCAGATACTGCTCGACCTGATCGCAGAGGCGGGCGGTTTCCTCCACGCGAAGGCCCGGGCGGCCGCGCATGTGCAGGCGGATCAGGCCGGCGTCCACCGACGGGAAGAAATCCTGGCCCAGGAAGAAAATCCAGCCCAGCGAGAGCACGCAAAACACAAGGAAAACGGCGGCAAAGAGTTTGCGATGGGCGATGGTGGTTTCGAGAAGCTGGTAATAGCCGTTGCGAAATTTTTCGAAGCCACGCTCAAATCCACGCTGGAAGCGGCCCATGAACGTCTTCGGCCCGGCCGCGCGATGCTCGTGCCCGCGCATGATGTACATGACGAGGGTTGGAATCAACGTTCGCGAAAGAAAGTACGAAGCCAGCATGGCGAAGACCACGGCTTCGGCCAGCGGCACGAACAAATATTTCGCTACGCCGGTAAGAAAGAACATCGGCACGAAAACGATGCAAATGCAGATCGTAGAAACGAACGCGGGCACGGCAATCTGCGCGGCGCCATCCAGAATGGCCTGCTTCATTTCTTTGCCCTGGGCCAGGTTGCGCTCGATGTTTTCGATTTCAACGGTCGCGTCGTCGACCAGAAGTCCGACGGCCAGCGCCAGGCCGCCCAGCGTCATGATGTTGATGGTCTGGCCCAGCGCGCTGAGCAAGATGATCGAGACGAAAATACTGAGCGGAATCGAAATGGAGATGACGATCGTGGGCCGCCAGTCGCCGAGAAACAACAGGATCATGCAGGCGGTGAGCACGGCAGCCGTCAGGCCTTCCATGACGACGCCTTTGATCGAAGCGCGCACAAACAGCGACTGATCAAACAAAGGCGTGATTTTCATCTCCGGCGGGAGGGACTGCGCTGCCCGCTCCGCCATGCGCTTGACGCCTTCGACAATCGTGATGGTCGAGGCGCTGCCGACTTTCAGCATCGACATCAGCGCGCCGTGCTCGCCGTTCATGCGCACGATGTTGGTCTGTGGAGCGAAGCCGTCGCGAATGTGGGCGACGTCGCGCATGTAGATGGTCGAGCCGTTGATCGTCTTGACAGGAAGCTCGTTCAACTCGGCAATGGTCTCGGGGTTCCCGTTCATCTCGACCTGGTATTCGAGCGCTCCAATCTTGGTGGAACCCGCGGGCAGAATGAGATTCTGTGCGTTGAGCGCGTTCACGATGTCATTGGGTGAGAGCCCATTCGCCTGCAGGCGCGGAAGATCGAGATCGACTTGAATCTGGCGGATTTTTCCACCATAGGGATAGGGCGTTGCTGCCCCAGGCACAGTCGCCAACTGCGTACGCAGGAAGTTTTGTCCAAGGTCAAAAAGCTGCTGCTCAGGCAAAGTCTTGCTGCTCAGGCCAAGCTGGACAATTGGGGTCGAGGACGCGGAGTAAGTGATGATCAGCGGTGGGACGGTACCGGCAGGAAGTCCACGCAACATTGTCTGGCACATGGCCGTCGTCTGGGCTAACGCAGTCTGAATATTGGCGGTGGGCTGAAAGAAAATCTTGATGACGCCGATCCCGTTCAGCGACTGCGATTCGATGTGTTCGATGTCGTTGACGGTGATGGTAAGGCCGCGCTCGGAGTTGGTCACGATCCGGTCGGCTATTTCATTGGGCGACAGGCCCGCAAAGCTCCAGACCACGCTGACGACGGGGATATTAATGTCGGGAAGAACATCGACGGGCATGCGAAAGATGACCAGCCCCGTGAGGAGGATGATCACGATCGCCATAACCACGAAGGTGTACGGGCGCCTGAGGGCTAGTGCAACGATCCACATTGTTCTAAGTCAGACCCGGTTTGGGTCCAAAGTCGTTCCGAGTACGCGCCCCTGTGTAAGTAATGGATTCGCCGGGATACGCGTGAGATTCAGTATATGAGAAGAAAGCACAGCCCCAAAGAGGCTGGAGTCTTCGTGTTGCAGCGAATGCGTGTGCTCCATCGCAACACTTTTCACCAGAGCAGCGGCACAGCTTCCTCTTTAAGAACCGGCGCCGGCCCATTCTTGCTGGAGAGATGCACTGTTTGCAGGAATGGCTTGGCCTGCGGGTCATAGGTTACGGTAATCAGCCCACCCCTTCCGTCGGATCCAGACATGCCGTCGTGGCCATCGGAGCCATTGCTGCCGCTGCTGCCGCTGGGTGATCCTAAGCCTCCCGATCCTCCGCGGCCGCCCCGGCCGCCTTTTCCAGCGTTACCGCCGGCTCCGCCATCGGCAAGTACCGTCAGGGAACCTCCCTGCGGATCCACCAGGTAGAGCCTTTGTTTCCCCGCCGCAGAAACGCTCACCTGCAATAGAGGATGACTGCCGGGTTGCACTGTCATGCGCACCTGTACCGGCGGCGCATCGCCTCCATCGCCGCCGTTGGAGCCATCGGACCCGTTGCCGCCGTCGCTGCCGTTTCCTCCCGGCGACGGATTGTTGGGATCCATCGAACCTGAGCTGCCGTCGGTGCCACTGATTCCGTCGGTTCCATCCATTCCGTTGGTGCCGTTTGCGCCGGAGAAATTCGAAACGTAACGGATGTCGTAGCGAAAAGGAATGTCGAGGTCAGCGCGCAAATCGGGATGGCTGGGCACGGTAACAGTGATGTGGCCCGTTTTTCCGTCGCTGACTCTCGGATCTTTCGCAAGCGTGATAATGCCTTTCTGATTCACGGAGACGACGCTGCCCGTGACCTGAAGTTCCTTCCACATGACTTTGCCGCCGCCTTTGCCTTCGGTCAGCAATACTTTTCCGTCCGGTTGCGTCACGGCGACGACGAGCGGCGACTTCTGCCCCGGCGCAATGCCAGGACCGTTGGGAAGGCGAGCCTCGATCGAATTCACCGGCGTGCGGTCGAGGTAAACCTTCCAGCCCATGCGGACCTGAATCCGCGTGCAGCCACAGAGAACCAGCAGCGAGGCTCCCAACGACAAAAGACCTGCGCTTCGAAAGCAATTCGGCCAGATCGACAAAGTGGATCGTGTGTCCATCGAAATCACCTCTCGTGTACAAGGGGCTTGAGGATGGAAACACGAAACTCATCAATATGTCGTGCCGACGCCGGCATTTGCAAGTAAAGATTGGTGAAGAATGTGCGGGATTTTGCATCGAGGTGCGTCTCGCTATGTGCGCAAAATCTGGCGCACACGCCGCATGCTGCAAGGCTTAACAACTTCAAAGCTAAGATTGCTCACCTTCGAGTCCCCCTATCCCCGGCTGGCAATGTAGGTCATCGGTTTGCGGACCGGGGGTTGGTTGATCAGGAGCCAGTAGAGTCCGACGGTCTTTACTGTTTCGCGAAATTGATCGAAGTCAACGGGCTTCTGGATGTAGCTGTTCGCGCCTAAATTGTAGCCGGCGACCAGGTCGCGTTCTTCCTTCGACGAAGTCATGATCACGACGGGAATGTTGCGGGTGCGCGGATCGGACTTCATGCGACGCAGCACTTCCATGCCGTCAATCTTGGGTAACTTTAGGTCGAGCAAGACGAGCTTTGGCAGCGGGCAGGATCTTTGTGCCAGGTCGTCTTCCGGAAAAAGAAAGTCCAGAGCCTCTTCTCCGTCGCGCGCAACCTGAATCCGGTTGGCCAGTTTTTCGCGCCGCAGCGTGTGCATGGTCAATTCCACGTCTTCCTCGTTGTCTTCGACCAGCAGGATTTCCGCAATGGGTTCCGTCATGATGTTCCTCCAGCGGAAATCGATTTAGTGGAGACATTTCCGCTCTCGCTGTTCGCCAGGGTGAAATAGAACGTAGCTCCCCGGTCGAGTTCGGCTTCCGCCCAGATGCGGCCACCGTGCTTGTTGATGATGCGCTGAATCGTGGCCAGCCCCACGCCGGTGCCTTCGAAGTCTTCGGCGCGGTGCAGGCGCTGGAAGACACCGAATAGCTTGTTCGAATACTTCATGCTGAAGCCGACTCCATTGTCGCGAACGAAGATGGCGCGCGCACGGTCCTCTCCGCTCTGGCCGACTTCGATCACGGCAGGATTGCGCGGACGCGTGAACTTGACGGAGTTGGCCAACAAATTGTGAAACACCTGGCGGACCAAGCCGGGATCGCAGTCCACGAACGGAAGATCCCCGATCTTCCACTCCACCTGCCGCCCCTCGCAGTCGCGCTGCAATTCGGAGATAACCTCGCGCACGATCGACGTCAAGCCGGTCACCTGCAAGCGGACCTCCTGCCGTCCCACACGGCCCAGGTTAAGTAAATCATCGACCAAATGGCCCATCCGGCGCGTACCATCCTGAATCTTTTGGACGTACTGCTGCGCCTCCGGCGGCAGAGTTGTGCCGTACTCCTCTTTCAGAATTTGTGAGAAGCCGCTGATGTGGCGCAACGGCGCACGCAGGTCGTGCGAGACGGAGTAGGTAAAGGCCTCGAGTTCCTTATTGGCGGCTTCAAGCTGTGCAGTGCGCTTCTGCACCCGCAACTCAAGTTCGTTGTTCAGCTTGCGTATTTCGCGCTCGGCCGCCTTCATCGAGGTGACGTCGATGTTGGCCTCGAGAATCCTGCATGGGCGACCCTTCGCGTCGCGATGCAGCACGCAGACGCTGGCGACCACCAGCGCAGTGCCGTCGCGCTTGTGGTGAACCAGCTCGCCATCCCAGTGGCCGGTTTCGAGAAGTTGCTTTTCGATCGACTCAACCGGTTCGGGAAAAATGGTCCTAAAGAGTTCGTGCGGGCTTTTGCCCAGCGCTTCCCGCCGGGTGTAGCCGTAGAGTTTTTCCGCTCCAGAACTCCACAATACGATACGCGAGTCCATATCCCGAACCATCACCTGCGTCAGGTCCAGTAGGCGCGAGTTCTCGGCGAGCGCCTCTTGCGCCTTTTTTCTCTCCGTCACGTCGTGAAAGGCGGCAACGCCACCTTTGACTTGTCCGCTCTCGTCGCGAATCGGGCGGGCGCTGACGTCGATCCAAAGTTCTTCATTGGTCTGTGGATTGCGGACGATGAACTCTTCGTCGGCCGCTTCGCCTTTGATCGCCCGCACCAGTGGCAACCGTTCGCTCGCAAATTGCGTTTCCCCATCCGGCTCAAAGAGGTTGTAGAAAGGGGACCATTGCTCCGGCCCGATTGCGCTGGGACCGCGGCCGAGAATTTTTTCCGCCGCTGGATTCCAGATCTGGAAGTGGCCTTGTTCGTCTGCCGCAATCAGGCCCTGATCGATGCTATCGAGAACCAGCTTCAGAGTGCGGGTCTGAGCCTGAAGTGCGGCCTGGGAGCGCCGCAGCTCGTCTGCCTGGCGGCTGAGCTCTTCGGCCTGCAAGGCTAACTGCTCTTCATTCAGCTTGCGCTCGGAAATATCAGTGCTGGTTCCGAACCAGCGAACCACGCGCCCGGTTGAGTCTTTCAACGGCATGACCCGAGTAAGGAACATATGAAATGTGCCATCGGCGCGGCGCAATGGAAATTCCATCTCGAATCGGCCGCCGTCGCGTAATGCCGCTCTCCATCCCTCGAGGACCTTGGGTAGAAAATCCGGCTCGTGAACGCTCTGCCATCCCCAGCCCTCCATCTGCTCGAAGTTCGTACCGGTGTAGTCGTACCAGCGCTGGTTGTACCACAAGATATGACCGTCGGGATCGGCCATCCAGGCCAGTTGTGGGATGCCGTTGACCATGGCCTGGAAACGCTCCTCACTCTGGCGCAGTGCTTCTTCGGCCTGCTTCGCGTCAGTGATGTCCTTGACGATGCCGAACATTCGTGCCGAACCCTGCGAATCGCGGTAAACGTCGGCGCACGACCAGATCCAGCGGAGTTCGCCATCGGTGCGATAAATCCGGCACTCCACTTCGGAGCGTTTTCCTTCGACCGCACAACGATCGAAATGGGCAAGAACCCCCGGGCGATCTTCGGGGTGGACATGCTCCACGAATTTCTCAAAAGTCCAATCCTGTGGCGGAAGCGGATAGCCGAAGATCTGGGCGTGCAATAACGAGCCAATGGCGCGCCGCGTGGGCAGGTCGACTTCCCAGTCGCCCAGCTTGGCCGTCTCCAGCGCGAAGCGCATACGGGTATGGCTCTTGAGTAGCGCCTCCTCAGCGGCCATGCGATCGGTTTCATCGCGCACGATGGCCGTGAAGAGTCTCCTCCCGGATACCTCGATTCTGGAAATGGAAGCTTCAATGGGAAACTCACTGCTGTCGGCGCGCAGTCCCCAGAGCTGTCCGAGATTTCCTGTCATGCGGCGGCTCTGGTTTGTGTCTCCGAAGTGCGCGATGTGGTCGGCGTGCCGCCCGTGGAAGCGTTCGGGGATGAGCTGCGACAGTGGGCGTCCCATCACAGCTTCGCGGGATTGCTGAAACATTTTCTCAGCGGCAGGATTGAACATCACGATGCGCTGTTGTTCGTCGACGGTGATGATCGCGTCCATGGCAGACTCGATGATGCCCTGCAGACGCTGGCGGCTTTCATTCAGCTGGAGCGTGCGCTCTTGCGCGCGGTGTTCGAGTTCCGCATTCAGTGATTCAACTTGGGCCTGCATGGCCCAGTTGCGGGTGATCTCGCGACGCATAATGAAACCGGCGAACAGCAGGATGGCGATGCCGGTAACGGTAGTGGTCCAGGTAACCCGCAAAGCTCTGCGCCGGGCCAACTCTGCGTCGACGATGTGCTGATTGAGGGCCGCGTGCCCTTGGGACTGCATCTCGGCGATGGTGGCACGGACGGCGTCCATGCGTTGCTTCCCCAGCAAAAAGAGAGGGCGGGATGGAACCTTGCCCGTCTGCAGACGTTCGTCGACCGTGTCCCCCGCGGTCTGTAGCCGCTCGCTGATCTGGCGTTTGAGAAGCTCGAGCCGTTCGTGCTGGAGGGAGTCGTGCACGGTCAGGGATTCGAGCTGGTCAAGGTCGGCGGTGATTCCCCGCCGGCCAGCTTGAACCGGGGCGAGGAATGTGGAGTCGCCGGTGGCGGCAAAGCCGCGGCTGCCGGCTTCGATATCGACCATGTGGGCGAGCGTGTGCTCCAAGGCGGCGTCGCTCTTTTCCGTGAAAGAGACCCAATGGGCGCTCTCGCTCGCCTGCCGCAGACTGAGAAGAGAGTCCAGTCCGCCTGCGGCGGCCAGCAGGATACCTACGGCGATGCCCGCGATCGACCAGAGCCGCAGCTCGGCCCCAGCTCCACGTGCTTTATTCCCCCCCATCTTCGCCTTTCTGGGTTTTATGTGCAGTGCCGCGTTCGCTGCCGCAGAGAACCCGTGCCAGGTATCCCGGAGGTTGTTTCTTGTTTTTGATCGCTCAGCGTGCCGGCACTCGCGCCGCCGACTTAGCCAGCCGCGCCCGCTCATCCGCACTGAGGCCCAAAAACTCGAACCCCGAGCGCACGGTCGAGCTGTGGCGCACGATGGCCACCGCATTCAGCGTGTGCTCGGGCAAATTCATATTGATCGTCACCGTATCTCCGACGTGGAGCACTCCCTGCACCAGTGCGCCGAGGCCGCTTTCGCTGATGTCCAGACTGACCCCGCGGGTGGTCTGCACTCCGCCCGCCATCAGATGGCGAATGGCGATCGGAACACTGAACAAGGCTCTCGGATGGCGTTGCACGCCTCCGTTCGGATAGTTTGCTTTCGACCGAGATTGGGTCTCGAGCAGCATTGCCGGCCTCCTTCCGGGTTGTAACCGTTCGTGCGCTGAGCTGGTTTGAAAAAGAATGCGGGTATCCATGCGACGAAGACCTCTGGGACGAAATTATCTGAGACCAAGATATTTGGGAACGAAGATATCCCTGAGCACCGACCGCTTCGGGTCAGCGGCGCCTCTCAGGACGGCAGGGCGCTGGTGGTCGCAACCTGTGAAAGCGTGGCGCGAATCACGTCCAGCAGCTCAGCATTATCGGCGGGCTTCTGGAAAAATGCCGAGGCTCCGGCGCGTAAGGCACGGCGCTCGCTGGTCTGCGGATCGCGTGCGGTCAGCACAATCACTGGAATCATCGAGAGCTTGTCATCCTGCTGCAGGCGCTCCAGCACAACGAAACCATCACCCGCGGGCAAGCCGAGGTCGAGGATGATCAGGTTGGGGCGCTCCTTGTACGCCTGTGCGATGGCCGAATAGCCATCGACGGCATTGACCGTTTCGTAGTGGTTGGCCCGCAAACGCAGGCGCAGGGCCTGGCGAAGATCGGGATCGTCGTCGACGATGAGAATTTTGGCTGAGCTCATTGGCTGTTTTTCTCCTTGTTCTGGACGGATTGGGTTTTGCGAAGCGTGCTGATTTCTGCCATGGCGCCTTCAATCATTTCGGTCACGTTGTCGGCGACCTCCATCACCTGCTGATCGAGCGTTTGGCCGGAGAATGCGTCGGGAAGGCTGATCGCCTTAGCCGACACGCGGAACTCCCCATTGGCTGCGAGTTCAGGTATCTTCTCCAACTGCTCGCGAATGCGTGTGGTCATGATGGGGGCGTGCTGGAGATCGGTGGAGGCAACGATGAAGAACGTCTGCTCCGGGCCGGTGGCCATCATAGGCGGCAGGACGAGATCCTTGTCGAGGTAGACGCAGCGCTCGATGATCTCGCGGCTCTGCTTGCACAGGTCTTTCCAGTTGCCCCGCGGCGGGGTGAAGCGCGGATGCATATCCACTTGCACAAGAGCAAGCGCGTTGCGCAACTGCCCCTGATAGGTGATCACTGGGGTCAGCAACTTGGGCAGCGAATACAAAGGCAGAGTGAAAGAGAAGGTGCTGCCGCTGGCGCCGTCGCTGGCCACCCAGATGCGGCCGTGATGCAGCGACACCAGCTCTTTTGCGATGTATAGGCCGAGACCAAGCCCCTTGCGGCTGTTGTCGACAGCGTTGGGATCCTGGTAGAGACGCTCAAAGATCAGGGCGCGCGCTTCGGCCTTGATGCCCGACCCGGTGTCGGCGACGGAAACGCAAACCATATCCGGATCGGTGGGCACCCGGCAAGCCTGCACGGTTACGGAGCCGTCGCTGGGCGTGAACTTGATGGCATTGTCGATGAGATTGATCAGCACCTCGAGGATGCGGTCCGGGTCGCCGTTGATGAAGGGAATTCCCGTCTCAATCCCGGCTTCCAATCCCACGCCTTTCTGGTTGGCCGTGGCCTGCATCATGGCGATGGCCTGGCGCACGATTTCGCCGATAGAGACGCAGCGCAGTTCGAGCGTGATCTTGCCGGACTCGGCGCGTGCCGCTTCGAGCAAGTCGCGAACCATGGCTCCGAGTTGGTTTACGCTTCTCAGAATCGTGTTCAGATGCTCGCGCTGTTCACCCGCCACTTCTCCCGCAAGGCCGTCGAGCAAGATCGTGACGTACTGGTGAATGCAGGTCAGCGGCGTGCGCAACTCGTGGGAGACATGAGAAAGGAACTGGTTTTTGAACTCGAGCTGCTGCTTGCGGCTCATTTCGAGCGTGCGCAGCATGGCTTGTCGCTCCATCGCGTAGCGCATGGCGCGGTCGAGTTCATTGCTGGTGAGACCGCCTTTGACCAGATAGTCCTGCACGCCTTGATGCAGCGCCTTGATCGCGAGCGCTTCGTCATCCTGCCCTGAAAGAATGACCACGGGCACGTCCGGCGCCTTGTCGAGCAGCCGGCGGAAGGTTTCCGCGCCGTGGCTGTCGGGAAGATTCAGATCGAGAAGCACGAGAGAGGCCGGCTTCTCTTTCAACGACGCAATTCCGTCGGCCAGGCGGTTCACGCAGCTCACGTCGACGGTTGGGTTGCTTTCCACCAGCCGCAAGCGCACCAGGTCGGCATCTCCCGGGTTGTCTTCGATCAGCAACACATGGGGTGAAGAATTGGTCATCGTTTCTCCCTTTGTGGCAGACTCGCGTAACCGAGCCAGAACTCCACCATCGATTCGATTACCGCCATGAAATCGTTGAGGTTGCCCGGCTTGTGCAAGTAGCAGTTCGCTCCCAGTTCATAGCAGCTCGCGATGTCGGAGTGCGCCTGTGAGGTCGTGAAGACAACTACAGGAATCTTCGACAAATTGGGATCGGACTTTAGTTCCTTCAAGACCGCGCGTCCGTCTTTGCGCGGCAGGTTGAGATCGAGCACCATCAAGTCTGGAAGTGGCGCATTGGCATAGCTCCCTTCGCGATGCAGGAACCGGATCGCTTCCACTCCGTCAGACACCGTGTTGACGTGGAACTGCAATTTGCACCGGCTCAACATTTCGCACGTCAAATCGATGTCGGCCGGGCTGTCGTCCACGAGCAGCAACTCCGCCGGTGTTTTCAGCGACGCGACCGTAGTTCCCCTCCTAATTTTTGAGGAGGGGAAGTGTGAATCTGAACTCGGCGCCCTGGCCCGGTTTTGACTCGACCCAAATTCTCCCTCCGTGCCGTTCGACGATCTTTTTGCAGATGGCCAGCCCGATGCCGCTGCCTGGATACTCATCGTGCGTGTGCAAGCGCTTGAAAATTACAAAGATGGTGTCGGCATACTCCGGAGCAATGCCGATGCCGTTGTCCTTGACGGAGAAGAGCCATTCGTTTGCATTCTTTTCCGCGCTGATGCGGATTGCCGGCGGATCGGGTCCGCGAAACTTGATGGCATTGGCCACGAGATTCTGGATCAGTTGCACGCAGAGCGAAGGATCAAAAAGTACTTCGGGCAGGCGATCGGAAGTAATCTGCGCCTTCGTCTCTTCGATCGACGCGCTCAGATTCTTTTTCACGATCTCGACGACGGTGTTCAAGTCGACGAGCTTCGGCTCGGTCCCGTTGCGGCCCACGCGCGAAAAAGCGAGCAGATCCTGGACCAGAGTCTGCATGCGCGTCGCGCCATCCACGGCATAATGAATGTACTTATCGGCGTTCGCGTCGAGCTTTCCGCGATAGCGCTCGGCCAGCAACTGAGTGTAGGCGGCCACCATGCGTAGCGGCTCCTGCAGATCGTGGGAGGCAACGTAGGCGAACTGTTCCAGGTCGCGGTTGGAGCGCGCCAGCTCTTCGAGTGCCTTACGATTTTCTTCGCGAAGTTTTTTCTCACGAATGGCGCGGCGCACCGATTCGGGCAGGCGCGGCAAATGATCTTTCAGCACACAATCCGCAGCTCCCTGCTTGATGCACTCGACGGCGCGAATCTCTCCCAGCGATCCCGAGACCACGATCACAGGAATATCCAGCCCTTCGGAACGCAGCACTTCGACTGTCTCCATTCCGTTCCACGTCGGCAGGCCGTAATCGGCGAGGATCACGTCGTAGCTGTTCTTTCTGATTCGTGCCGCAAATTCGTCCATGGTCTGCGCGATGTCGCTGGTGGGCACGAAGCCTCCGCTGCGCAGGGCGTGCAGCTCGAGTTCGACGTCCTCCGGTTGATCTTCGACGACCAGAACGCGCAGGGCGGCTTGGTCAAGCCCAGGAGAGTCAGGCTCTGAGTCGCGTTTGCGCCCAGGCCAAGCCAACTTGTTTTGAGGATTCTCAGCAACGATTTCTGCAATGCTGGCCATCGCCCGCCTCCTCACGAACCGCCCGCCCGACCAAGAGACACACATGTCCCCTATGCGGACACGGCGTGTGATCGTCGCCGGTGCACTCATCGGCGTGCTACACGCAAACTTGAGCATCAGCTGTGGAAATCACCAACCCGGAAGGACAACAACTGGCTGGCAAAGGGACATGCGCTTCTATTGACTCGGATGTTCGGAGCAGAAATGAAGATTCTTAGTCAGCGTGCTCCCAACGGCATATCGAGGCGTCGCGGATCAGGCGAACCTGTAACAAAATTCTTAGCCGACCAACACGCATAAAAATTGCCTTTTAAGCAGTCGAATCACTATCAATCGGTATTTAAACGCCTGTTGTGTTTATTTGTACTAATCGGGGAACCCATATAGTCCCCAGTCTCTAATTAGTCTCTTGTTTCGGCGCGGCTTGTTTTGGCAGTAAAACCTGTGCTTTCATCAAAGCGTGAGTTTTCGCGATCTACGGCTCGACGACCGTAGCCAATTCCTTGGCCATGGTCAGAATCTCCTTCGCCTAAGTTTCGATGGCGACAAAGGTGTCATCGTAGTCGATCAGGGGAGCGGGAAGTTGTCACATTCTTGCGTGAGCGAGAGCAGGAACAGGTCAAATAACCCGATGGGTTAGGCCAAGTAGCTAGTTCTTTATGCTAGTATCAACCCCCCTGGAGTTGTTATACAGTCCGTCTGCTCGGATGCCCTGTGCAACGCACGGGCAATGAACAGAAAGACATCGCTGCGCTCCCCCAGGCTCGTGTGAAGACTTCAAGGAGAATGCCAATGAGACCCTTTCGTTCGATCCTTGCCCTTGCGGTTCTCGCCCTTGTGGTGCTGGGAACGGAGACAGCCAGCGCTCAGAAGTTCATTTGGGCACTTCAAGGTTCCAAGACTCAAATAGCTTCTACTGGAGCGCCCGATCTCTTGAAGGTCAATTACTTCTCGAATGCAAACACCTCAGGGGCGCCAGACGGAATCGTTCAGATCACTAACCCCGGTTCCCCGACGGGCAACCTTTGTGCTCAGATTTATGTTTCCGATCCGGACCAGGAACTTACCGAGTGCTGCGCCTGCTTGGTTACACCAAATGGCCTGCGCACGCTTTCGGTTAATAACGATTTGACATCCAATCCGCTGACCAGTGTCAAGTTGACCAGCGGATCCGTGACGATCATCTCCGGCTATACCAGCTCCACCTTCAATACCAACTGCAGCCCGCTTAACAACATTGTCTCGCCGACCATCCGTGCGTGGGGAACCCATATCTATCCCTTGGGGACCGGCTATACCATCACCGAGAGTGACTATCAGGATCGGTCACTGGGCTTGTGGAACGACAATCTTTTGAGCGAGTGTTATGCGATTCAGCTGGACGGCAGCGGACATGGCACGTGCTCTTGCGGCACTGGCGACTGATCAGACTTTAACGGCAAGTTCAAAAAGAAGGCCCGGACGATAGTCTGGGCTTTCTTTCTTACGGCTCGATCTGGCTCTCACATCCCTCAGAGAGGCCTTTCCTAGCTGCATGGACTACTACATCTGTATAGTAGACAGCCATATGAAACCGGACTGACAATACGCCGACTAATTGGGGTGATCGAGTCGGAGAGGTGCTGATCGGACCAGCAGGTTCGGGCGCCCTGCGACGAAATCGACGTCACGAACCGTAAGCGCCAGCGATTGAGCTTTCGGCCAGGGTCAGCAAACTCTTTCACCACACGTTTTGTCCGGGTTTGCGTGTTTTTCTTCCGGACAGTGACACTGGCAGCCGAGTTCTTGCCTGCCGGGTCCCCCGTTCTCGTTTTTGCAGTTGGGCTCCGAATCCCTGGGAGAAAGATTTGGCTCTGTGGGGTGATTGCTTTGGAGCATTTCTCGTCTGCTAATCATTTCGCCTCACCTGAGATCCGCAACGTAACAGTGTCGACTTTCCTTCCCGTTTTTGGGCGCTTGCGGCTATAGTTGCAATTTTTCTAAGCGAGAATTCGCAGCTCTTTACAAATTGGAACCCTCATCGACGGGGTGGGAGGATACGAGATGTATCGAAAAAATCTGCTCTTCTTGGCTCTGCTTGGCTTGACACTCCCTGCGCTACGTTTGGCAGTCGGGCAGCAGAACTCCACTTCAAATTCCTCCACGACAACGCGCAGCGAGAGCTCGGATGATGAGGCCGCCGGTGTAAAGGTATGGGATGATGTCAGGCTTGGCATAAAGCATTTCTGGGCCGACCGCACTCGCGGGGGCCCGATTCCGCCTAACGTGTACGACAAGGCGAAGAGGCAGCAGTGGGACAAGCTGCCCAAGTCGGGCGGCGGAGCCCATGGCAAGGCATTGACGCCGGGGTCCAGCCTTAACGGCGTAGTGTGGCGGGCGCTCGGACCGAATCCCATTCAGGCGGGCAACAGCTTCTGGAACGGTCGCACCAACGGCATCGCGTTGAATCCCTACAATGCTAACGAGATCTTCCAGGGCGCGAGCTCAGGCGGCGTCTGGCGCACCAACGATGCGGGCAACAGCTGGGCACCGTTGATCGATCACGAACCCTCGCTGGCAATCGGCGAGCCCAACTCGATCGCTATTGATCCGAACGATACCAACACGGTCTACGTCGGAGGCTCCAACTACACAAACGACTCGGCCACGACCGTGGGTCTGCTAAAAACCACCGACGGCGGCGGCAGCTGGATCGTCCTCGGCTCCGGTTTCCCGTCTTCCAACAATGGAAACGCGTTCATTTTCCAAGGTCAAAATATCAATGGAGTCGCCGTCGACCCCGCCAACAGCAACATCGTTTATCTGGCGGCAAGCAACGGTCTGTTTACCTCGTCCGACGGAGGAAATAACTGGACGCAAGGGATCAATGGATTGGGCTACGGGCAGTCGCTGGTGATGGATGCCTCCTCGCCGGCCGCCGGCCGCGTGATCTTTGCCGGCGTTAGGAGCCAGGGCGTTTTTGAGTCGAACAACGGGGGAGCGAGTTGGTCTCAGGCACTCAGTACTTCGACCCCGGCCGTCGCGGCCGCGCTCGCCACGCATGTCGTGTTGGGACAACCGGCTCCGGGCATCGGTAAGGTGATCGTTTCTCTGGACCCGCCAGCCTCACCAGCGAATCCGGCGGGCGTGCAGGTCGTTTATGTGGTTCTGGAGGGAACGGGCGGAAATTTCCCCATCCCCAACGATCCTTATTACAACATCCTGGGTATCTTTCAGAGCACTGATCAGGGTGCGACTTGGACTCAGCGAGCGGCGTCAGGACTATTCCCTGCAGGTGGCGCCTGTCAGTGCTTCTACACCAACACTCTGGCTGTGGATCCCGGGTCTCCCGGTGACGGCATTAACGACATTCTCTACTGGGGTGGGACCGACACTTTTATTTCCACCGACGCGGGCAACAGTTTCACTGATGTGACCAACAACATACACGCTGACAGTCACAGTTTTGCCTTTTTTCCGCAACCTTCCTTTCCGTCGATTGGATACGCAGGGAATGACGGCGGAATCTGGCGGACCACAGACAACGGAACAGTCTGGTCCGGTACCAATGGCGCTTTGGCTCCTCTCACCGTCAACGCAGGCGGATTGCAAACCAGTCTGATTTATCACATGGATGTGAAGCGCGACTCCACCGCGAGCGTGACCCTGATCGCTCTTCAGGACAACGGTACGGCGCAATACACAGGTTCTCCGACCTGGACAAACACGGCCGGCGGGGACGGCATTATCGTGGTTTTCGACCAGACCGGGGTTCCGGCGAATGAGAGCCTGGCGTACGCGGTCAATGACGGTGGTCCGATGAGGTCCACCGACAGCGGCTCAACCTGGAGCGATATCACCAGTAACATCCCGCACAGCGGTTGCAACAATCAAGTCGCAACTTTCAGCAACACGCTCGACGTGGATCCGAGCAACGCAGGCTACCTCTACTTCGGCGGCACCTCGAACCAGCCCAGCGGATGTAGCACGTTGATGCCCGGACAGTTGTTCCAGACCATGAACGGCGGAGGAACCTGGCGCCAGATTACGAGCTTTACGGCCAACAGTGGTGCGGGGCCAACGGCGGTCGCACCCGCGAACGCCAACATTGTTGCGGTCGTTGAGGCGAGCCACGTTTATCTCAGCACAAACGCGTTGGCTCCCACAGTGGGCCCCCCGAATGGCGTGGTTTTCACCGATATCACCCGCAACCTTCCCGGCTTCAACGGAATAACTCAGCTGGCTTTTGATCCCAACGATCCGACCACCCTGTATGCGACCCTGTCTGGATTCAGCTTCAGCCACGTTCTGAAAACCACAATCAATGGCTCGACGTGGACCGACCTTACGCCCGCCCTGAACGTGCCCTACAATACGATCGCTCTGGACGGTGGATCAAATCCCACCGGGATTTATGTGGGAACGGACCTTGGCGTACTCCGCTCCTTCGACGGCGGCCTCACTTGGTCCACCCTGGATGATCTGCATCTGCCGAACGCACCCGTGACTCAATTGCGCATCAACCCGCAGGCTGGCGTGTTGCGCGCCGCTACTTATGGCCGCGGCGTCTTCGATTTCGCGCAACCCAACGGGCCTGTGATTTCGGTGAATGTAACCAACGGTTTGAATTTCGGAACTGTATGCACAGGGGTCAACTCCACGCAGACCTTCGAGGTCATCAACACAGGTACGCAAAACCTGATCGTTTACAACGTGCAAAACTTGTTCAACTCCACCGGCTTCAGCATTGTCAACAATGTCTCCCTGCCCATCAGCATCAGTCCCGACTCGTCGGTAACATTCACGGTGCAGTTCACGCCGACGGCCGGGCAAGTGTCGAGCGCGGACATCCGGATTACCAGCAACGATCCGAGCGCTCCCTTTGTCGATCTCACGGCAACCGGAAGCGCAGCTGCTCCCAGCATTAACGCCACCATTGCAAACAGCGGAAATTTCGGCAGTGTTTGTCCGGGAGGGCAGTCGAGCATCAATCTCAACGTGACCAACCAGAGCTCCTGTAACCTGGTGATCAACAACATCGTTACCAGCGCCGGTTTCCTGCCGCCGACCACCGTCACCCTGCCGTTGATCTTGACTGCAGATGCGACCGTCGCCCTGCCTCTGACGTTTGCTCCCAGTATTTCGCAGGCGTGCAGCAATACCGTTCCGGTTACAGGCACGGTTACAGTCTTTAGCAACGATCCGACCCAGACTCTGGGCACCACAATTGGTCTGGAGGGAACGGTACCATGCCCCAAGATCAGCTCCGTGATGGCCAACAATGGGGTGTTCGGCAACGTTTGCTCTGGAAAAGTATCCGATCTGAACCTGGAGATCCTCAACACTGGCCAGTGCAATCTCAATATTTCCAGCATCACGTCAAGCAGTGCGCAATTCCAAGTGCCCGGTGGATCCCTGGTGCTGAGTGCTGATGCCAATGTCACTCTGCCCGTGGCATTCCAGCCCGCAGCCTACGGCAGCCCGGGTTACGTAACCTGCAGCAACACGGTGCCGGAGACGTCTAATATCGACATCACCAGCAACGATCCCACCAACCCGATTCTGGTAACGCCCGTGCAAGGGATCGAGGGCTGCCCGACGCTGGTGCTGGGGCCGCTGAATCTGACGGGCGTCAACGACTTTTCTGCCACCGTGTCCGATCCGTCGGGGACTCTGGGCTGCCACACCGACAAGCAAATCACGGTGAGTAATACCGGGATCTGTCCGTTGATTATCCCGAAAGTGACGACTGTGAATGGACTGGACGGCAAAGGTCTGAACTTGCCACCCACGCCGCTTGAGTTTAACGTCGTCAATACCAAGCTGCCGATTACGCTGAATCCGAACGGAAAACCGGTTCCGATTACGGTTCGCTTCGCTCCGAAAATCCTGACCGATCAGAACCAAACTGCTCCGGACCAGCAGACGGGAACGCTTCAAATTACGAGCAACGACCCGGTGATTGCCGATGACACGGCCGCCCTCTGCGGCGAACCCGCCTATCACAGCGGCACTCGGATCCTGCTTGTGGATACGCTCAACAAACCAATCAGCTCAGTGGCAAACTTAATCCTGACGACCACGAACATTACGCCGCCGTTCAACGAGTCCCTTAAACCTGCTCCGTTGCAACCGCCGGCGAATGTGTGCGGCAACACCATCTATTACCACCTGGACAATGAGACTCTGAACCCGACGGGCAACAATCCGAATGCCTACTACCGGATACTTGTGAAGGATAACCCTCATTATTATCCGCCGACGGACTTCCGGTTGACTCAGTGCCAGTTGCAGCAGATCGTTGTGCAGCGACAGTACTAGGCGTTCTCCTCTAGAATTTGGAGCAAGACGAATGTGCCGGGACCGCAGGGTTCCCGGCACATATTTTTAGAAGCCACGAGGGCCTGACAGAATGAAATGCTGGGCGCTTTTTTTGCTACTTACGAACCCATTTCTGCCTTCAATGATTTTCGGTCAGGATGGCGCCCCGACGGAAACCGTCGCTGAAATCGATGGCGAGAAAATCTCGTTGCAAGAGCTGAATAAGGCCGCCGGGCAATCCTTGGCGACGCTGCAACAACAAGCCTATAGCTTGAAGCAGGAAAAACTGGAGCAAATGATTGACGACCGCCTCCTGGCGCGCGAAGCGCAGCGGCGTCGTATCTCTCTGGAAGAATTGATCAACACTGAAATTACGGCCAAGCTTCCGGAAATCACCCCGCAAGAAATTCACAGGGTCTACGAACTGAACAAGGCTCAATTACAAAGGCCGGAGGCCGACGTCGAAGAACAGCTGCGCTCCGCTTTGCTAGATAAGAATATTGCGACGCGACGGCATGAATTTGCCAACACCCTGCGCGCGAAGGCGAGGGTTACGATTTATCTGGAACCGCCTTCTCCTTTTCGAGCTGTTCTGGGCGTGGAAGGACCCAGCGAAGGTGCGGCTGGCGCGTCGGTTACGATCATTGAGTTCGAAGACTTCCAGTGTCCCTTCTGCAAGAAGGCCCAAGCTACGGTTGAGCAAGTGCTCCTTCGCTACAGAGATAAGGTGCGATTGGTGCATCGCGATTTTCCCTTGGCACCATTGCATCCGACTGCCCCCAAGGCACACGAAGCGGCTCGATGCGCGGAAGATCAGGGAAAGTTCTGGCAGTACCGCGATCTGCTTTACAAGAACGCACCGACAGGGCCGGAGCAGTGGGCAGCTTATGCCTCCCAACTCGGACTGAACTCCTCCGATTTCAAGAAGTGCATGGACAGCGAGAAATTCAAAGCCGCCGTGCAAAAAGATGAAGATGAAGGCAACCGGCTTGGGATTCAAGGCACACCCGAATTCTTCATCAACGGACGGCCGTTGGCAGGAGCTCAGCCAGAGAGTGAATTTTCCCGTGTCATCGAGGAAGAGCTGAACAAACTGTCGCACCGATAAGAACGGATGAGGTATTGAAAAGGCTCGATTTAGCCCATAGCGGATCGAAGCGCTCGGCACACTTACGGCACACCTTTTTGGCATCCTTAATTGGTTCGGGCAGCTAACTGTCGGCCGATTAGCCGTCTACTTTAGCATCTACCGTGTGCCGCGGCCCTTCCCCGACTTGAGTCAGGTAGTTATCGCTGGCCAGCTTTCGCAAATGCGCTTTGATCGTGTTGCGGTTCGCTCCGGTCGATTCCTCGATTTCCCTGACACTGATTTCTCCTCGCGTCTTGGCGAGTTCCAATATCTGGCGTGAGAGCGCTGGCAGGGACGAACGCAGAGCTTGTTCTTCCTCAACCTTCGCGGGAAGGTTGTTCTTCTGCTTCACCATCGTCCAGAGGAAAAACACGAGCCAGTATTCCCAGTTCTGCTTTCCTTTGCGGAGGACCTGCTGGGTACGCCGCAACGCCAGGTAATAGTTATCTTTGTTTGCCGATCACGCTACGGATATCCATTTATATCCGATTTGTGGCAATCGCAAGCGATATCCATTTATATCAGTTTATAACCAAATATGTCCGACCCGCTCCACTTGGTTGGTGCCTACCGACCGAGAAGCCCGAGAGCCCGATCGGCAGAAACTACCCCTCGATATTGGGCCTCCTCAAATATGGAAAAACCGCTCAGATCAGAATTTGCAAATAGGATGCGCCCCTGCGATTTTGTTAAGGCTCGGCGCTCAGATGAGAAGATTGCTCCGACCTTGGGGCGAGCCATAGCGTGCCCCATGCGCATAATGTCGACTCTGGACACGCACTGTCGAATGTCACTATGCACGCGTTCGAGGTCGCGCAATATGGCCTCCTTCCAGTAATTCCAGTCCCGGTCGAGAAGCTGTTGCCGACTCTGCGCCGGTGTGCCTTCGGCGAGAGCCCAGTAGAACGTCCAAACCGTGCGATCAACATGGGTGCGGAGACTCTGGTGGGTCGCATCTACGTATCCGAGAGTCGGCGATTCCATAAAGACGTTGTCCCAAGTTGGGTCACCGCCGTAGGAGTCAGGCAAATGTTCGAGCGTGAGGTTTGCAGTCAGCCACGGCGAGTACTCAAAGTCGTTCAACCGAGGCAGATCCTGCACAAGATAAGGCGCCAGAAACGTAGGGGCAGCAAAGATTACGAATTGAGCGCGGTATTCGGTTTCACCAGAAAAAACCCTAACATCCGTTTTCGAAGGTAAGACCCTATGAACCATCTCGCTTGTGCGGACGAATTTTTGTACTCGTTCAAGCAGTCTCCGCACAATCCAGCCATTGCCCTCGGGCCAAGTCAGTGGACCTTTCTCTTCCGGTTCACGAGAGGCAAAGTATTGAATGCCAGCCCAAGCAGAAGTTTCTTCGATGGTTGCTCCGTAATCGTCGCGGCAACAATAATTCATGTACCAGTTCAGAATTCGCGAATCCATTCGCTGTTCAAGTAACCAATCTGCGAATGACATCTGATCAAGTGGCGCGGTACTCTCCGACAAACCGAGTTCCATGGGCACCGTAAATTTGCCAGTTGCGCGAAAGCTGTGGATCTTATCCTCCAACCTGCGAAACTGTTCCCGATCTTTCTCGTTCAACCCAATCGCTGGTTCAATACCCTCCTGCCAGCGCCCATAAAGAAACAGCCGTTCCTGCGGGGCAAAGCAGAGATAGCGCTCCTCCCAGTGGCCATTCTTCAGCTCTTCCAAATCTTCGAACAACTCTCGAACATAGACAGCTTTCGGTCCTGGCACGGGCACATAGTGCGCCGCCCACGGGTAAGCGGTAATCTCGTTCTCTCCCCACCTCGAATTGCCGCCCGCCTGATCGTTCATTTCCAGCAAGACGAAATCCGTAAATCCTTTCTTCTGGAGACGCCATGCGGCACTCAGACCAGCGATTCCGCCGCCGATAATCACGATGGGAACTTTCACCGTCTGTTTCGCTGCAGGAAAGCTGGCATAATCGCGTAGTCGATGCCCCTGCGGAAAAGCGTCATTCACGAATGAACCGGCGATCGGCCTGTCACCCTTTACCGACAGCCCGATCAAGGCGGCGCTCGCCGACTGCAGGAACTCCCGGCGCGAGGATTTCAATGACTGATGTCTTTCCAGTCCTGGTCGTACAAGCGCACCAGTACTTGATCGTTCAGCCGGTTGGGAGGCATGGGCAACGGAGCCATATCGGGAGGAAATTGGAAAAGTGTTGGTAGGTTCTTGAGATCGACAAACCGCAGGCCAGCGGGCAAAGTGCTCGGCATCTCGTAATCGCGATTGCTGCCAATCACAAATCCCCACTCGCCGAACGAAGGAACGTAAACGTGGTAAGGATAAGTTCGCAGCCCAGCCTGTTTGATCGTCTCCGCAATACACCAATACGAATCGCGGGCGAACATCGGCGACGTACTCTGCACCACCATCAATCCCTGCGCGCTCAAGTGGCGCGCGGCAGCCTTGTAAAACGCAGTCGTGTAGAGCTTGCCCAGAGAATAATTGGTCGGATCGGGAAAATCGACGACGATGAAGTCAAAACTGTCTGTGTTGGAGTCGACCCACGGAAATGCATCAGCATTGATGATCCGAACTTTGGGTGACAAGAACGACTTCTGATTCAGGCCCGTCAGCATCGGGTGAGTCGAGAACAGGCGCGTCATCTCCGGATCCAAATCTACCAGCGTGATGCTCTCAACCTGTGGGTATTTCAAAATCTCGCGCACTGCCAATCCATCGCCGCCTCCCAACACCAGCACTCGCCGCGGCGCCGGAATCGCCGACAAACCCGGATGAATCAGCGCTTCATGGTAGCGATATTCGTCGCGCGAGCTGAATTGCAAGTGACTGTTCAGGAATAGACGAATGTCATCCTTGAAACGCGTGAGCACAATATGCTGGTAGCGGGTGTCGCGGGCGAAGATGATCTCGTCCGCGTAGATATTGTCCTCCGCCGCAATGGTGATGTGTTTTGCCTCCGCAAAACCGATTCCCAGCCCGCACAGCGTCACCAGGCACACCAGCCGCAGTGCGTTCGCTTTTGCCAATTGTTGCGCAAACAGGAAAGTACTCCACAAAGCGACCGCAACATTCACGATCCCGAATAGCATCGCCGAACGCACCAGGCCTAGATACGGTACAAGCAGGATCGGAAATAGCAGCGATGCTCCAAGCGCTCCCAGGTAGTCGAACGTGAGAACATGGGCCACGACATCGCGAAAGTGATATCGTCCCCGGATGATTCGCATCAGCAGAGGGATCTCCAGCCCCACCAAAACGCCAATCATGACTACCAAGGCGTACATCAGCAACTGGAATCCCTGCGTGTAGGCGAATGCCAGGAAAAGCAGCGCAGAAGAGAATCCTCCGATCACACCCAGGAGAAGTTCGATCCATACAAATCGGTAAGCGAGTCCGCGATCGATATATCGCGAAAGCGCGCTCCCGATTCCCATCGCAAACAGGTAGCAGCCAATGATGGTCGAAAACTGAAGCACGCTGTCGCCAAGTAAATAGCTGGCCAACGTCCCTGCAATGAGCTCGTAGATGAGCCCACAGGCGGCGATCAAGAGCACGGTAATGAAAAGAAGAATACCCACGCTAGTGGACAGCCGCCGCAATGATCACGCAAATGCCGAGTGACATGGCTCCGAGCAGGATCGCCAAAGCCGTGTTGTGCTCCTGCACAATCTCTTTCCAGAGGTTGTAGGGCGTTAGTTTGTCGATGACCAGAAATGCACCGGCAAAAATCACAATGCCGATCGCCGCATAAAGGACTGCATTGACCACGTTGTTCAACTGGACGCCCATTACTTGCCTCCTGTGTAGTGGTGGTAGTAACCATAGACCGAACGGTAAGAGCCGGGATTGTCGCGTACGGACTTCGGCACGTTCTTCACTTCATCCACGCTGCTGAGCGTCCATCCCCGATATTCCGCCATCCCGACCCCCGACAGCACGAGCAGTCCATAGATCAAAAAATAGCTTTTAATCATCATCGTCGTCTCCAGACATCGAACCCTTCACCGAGTCCACAATGCTCTCGGCCGTGCCCAGCAAAGAGCCGTCATCGGGCGCGCCACCGTAGTCGCTCTCAGCCCAGCGCAGGTGCTCAAAATTCAAAGACCGCCAGGTGAGCACACACGCCGGCAGCAACAAGGCCAATATGCCCAGCCCAAAGAAGCTGACCTGCGGGACATCGCGTTTCACAGTGATCGTGTAGGGGATTGTGCCGTGCCGCGCTTCGCCCTCGGGCTCAACCCGCAAGTAGTAGTTTCCCGGTGGAACACTCGGAACCGTGACTTCGTCTTTCGGACTGCCCTCAGTCCACGATCCGTCTTCGTCATAACCGTAGTAGTAGCTCACTTCTCTGCCGAAATCGTAGGCGTGGCCGGTGTCAGCATTGATCAACGCATAGTTCAGGTAGATCCAGTTGTTGTTCAATTGGGCGCTGGTCGTTAATTCAACGTCGGCGGTATGTCCCTTCAGTTCGAAAGTATCAGTGACAAAAGACGCTTCACCCTTCGCACTCGTGTCGAATTCGTAGGATTGCTCAAACACTTGTTCATTTCGCGCCAACGAGTAAGCGCCGATCAGGAGTACGACCAACAAAATAAGGAAGAGTCCGACCAGTCCCCATACCGCCTTGGCGTTCGCGCTCATCGGCGATGGCTGATTTTCGTATACGCCAATTGGCACCGGGGGATCTCCCGGCAGTTTGAACGCCCTCCACAAATCGCGCCCAGTAATGTACTCCCCCATCGACCATGTAACTTCCTTGCCCGTCTTTTCGCTCGAAATAACGCGCGGCGGGGCGACGTAGTCCGAAACATCTGCTGCCTCGCCAACTCTCACTCGCCACGGAAACTCTCCCAACACAAAAGTCGTGGCCGCTTGGGCCGTCTGAAAGTGCTTGTAGGTTTCTCCCAAGTAGGTCAGTGAACTTCCACCTGGACTGACTTCCGGAAGCGACCGCAGAGTGCTGACATCGTTCCAGTGTCCGTCGTACTCCGTCAGATAGCGAAATCCCTTAAACGGATTGAAAAGCAGATATTCATGCCAGCTGTAAGAGATGCCCTCGACATGAATCGTGCGGCGCTGAAACCCAATCACTTCATACGCCGTTCCGCGAATTGTCCCGCGCGTTCCCAGCGGGATCAGTGGCGGATCCTCTCCTTCGGCCACCTTAAATTTCTGCAGGATCTGAAGCTTGGGATCTTGCGCATCCAGAATCGAATGGCAACTTTCACACACAACTGTAACCGCCTGGCTGAACGACCGTAGGGTCAACGCCGCCCCACAGCTTGGACAATTCAACGACTTGATTTGAGGTGTACCCGAAGGCGTCGGCCCGCTCGGACTCATCACCATCCCTCGAAGCTGCGCAGATTTTTCAATTTGAGGCTCTCAAATTCGATTGCTTCCCCCAAATACAACGCCGGTGTTTCATCACTGTAGTCAATGGTCGCAAACTTCCCCGAGTGCGAAAGGAGATCAGCAAAAACAACGTCAGACTTATCCCAATACTGGAATGGCAGCTCTCCTTCCACTCCGCAATAATGGGCCTTAGTGATCGTGCTCACGGTATAGCTTTCATTGTCCCAACTGTATTGCTGACCGACCTCGCATTGATCCGGAAGTTTGCGGCCGGGAGCGGCGAAAGTGACCGCATATTCGTCTTGGGCATCGGAGAGCCAGCCGCTTGAACCGTTGTTCATCATCAGATGCCATTCATTCCAGTTGCCCTGATCGTATTCGTAGACGATTCGGCCGATGGCCACAAAGGAATGCGCTCCGTAAATACCTTCCGTGCCGATCTGGATCGGAGAACTGTTCGGTGGGAGGTCAGCGACCTGACCCACCTTCTGAAGATCTACATCTGTGCGAACAAGAATGGATTTGCAGTATTCGCAAACCGTCTGCACGCTGGCAGACCAACGGAAGGTGATCTTTGCCCCACAATTCGGACAATTCGCAGAGGGCTGCGTCATTTGAGGCGAGTCTCCTCCATTGCGACGGCCGCTTCAAGTACGTCGGAAAAACCATATTCCCGCTCGATCCTGCGAACGTCGACTGAGGTGGCAGAAAAGAATTCAATGATGTGTTTCTCGAAATCCCATTGTGGACGAGCAACGCAAGAGAATAGGTTCAGGCATAGAGATCCATATTCAGGGAAAGTGTGGCACGTGAGATGGGACTCCGAGAGCAGACAAAGTCCTGTAATTCCCCCTGTGCCGGGAAACTGATGCCAGTGAGTTTCGCCAACGGTATGCAGTTCCAGATCGTCAACGATCTTTTCGAAGAGCTTGCGCAACAATCCGGCGTCCCTCAGTGCCTCCGCGCTACACCCCTGCGCATCGATGATCCATTCCATCCCACTCATAATGTGTAGAGACTTTGCTATGGCTGCGCGTGGCCGCAACCCGGGCAGAACTTGCTGGCTTTTGGGATCGGCTTGCCGCAGTTAAGGCAGAACTTGGTGTCAGCACTTGCCGTCGCACCGCCGACGCTCGCGGCAGTTTCTCCCCCGGATGACCCAGCTTTCTTCAGCGCATCCATCATCGCTTGTCCCATGGCCACGCCGGCGCCAAGGCCAGCGCCGACACCCGCAGCGCCACCGCCTTCGTTAGCCGCTGCGATCGGGATCGACTGCGCCACTTGATACTGCGTATAACGTCCCATATCGCCCACCATGTTCATTCCAATACGCTGGTCCAGGATCTTCTGCAGTTCATCGGGAAGAGACAGGTTTTCGACCACAAAACTATCCAATGAAAGCCCCAGCTGTGTGAAGCCAGGCTTGAGTTGTTCGACGATCTTTTCCGCAAGCGCCACTTGGTTCGCCGCCATATCGAGAAATGGCAATTGGCTGTTCGCAAACGTATCTGTCATTCGGCCAATGATCGTGTTCGTCAGTTGACCTTCCAAGTCGGGAACTGTGTAGAGCTCGCGCGTGCCGCTCACCTTCGAATAGAACAGCTTCGCGTCGGCGATGTGGTAGGTGTAAATACCAAAGGCCCGAACTCGCACTGCTCCGAATTCCTTGTCGCGGATCGTGATCGGATTCGGCGTTCCCCAATGTTGATTCGTCTGTAGCCGACTCGAGAAAAAATAGACATCCGATTTGAATGGAGATTGGAACGTTTTATCCCAATTTTGCAGGTAAGTGAGAATCGGCAGAGTGTTCGTATTTAACGTGTACAGACCAGGACCGAAAGCATCTGCAACTTTGCCCTCGTTCACAAACACAGCCAATTGCGAGTCGCGCACTGTCAGCTTGCCGCCATTTTGGATCTCCCGATCCTGCATCGGGTAACGGTAAGCGAGAATCCCTTCTGCTGGTTCGACCCATTCGATTACATCAATAAACTGCTTTGACAAGAAGTCTCGAAGGCTCATGGTTTCACTCGTCCCGCACTGCCGATTGACGCTTCATTCGGCGCTTGAGACGGCATCCTATGGGGTGAAAAGGCAGCTGTCAACCGCACCGATATTGCTGAGGATCAAGAGGATATTACAGATCGCAAAGCAGGTTAATTTGACTTCGGGGAACTAGCACATGCGGCTCGATTGCGGGGCCCGTTATTGCGGCCATTATTGCCCCAATCCACACTGCTTAGTTGCCGCTTTTTGGCTCCCTGAGTCGTGGAGAACTCACTTGTAATGCTTGCAGCGCCATGCGCCGGGATTCGCTCCACACCTTCGCCAGTCATCGGAGTGCTCGATCGTATCCGTTGCGTTGTGCTTGCGGTGCTTCGCGCCGGGAGAATTTTCGACACTCCACCCCTGAAAGGGTACACGTTCGTAAACTTTCGCTCAGGTTCGGTCAACGCTCGATGAATGAGCCAGTTGCAAAAAATGCCGTTTACAAACGTAAGCGGTCGCTAAACGCGTCCTAATGAAGCAGACAGTTTCGATGGGTCACAACATACACCGCCCATAAACATTTCTTCGGATAAGCCGAAAAACCATCTTTTCCCGCGCGATTGTACGGAGCGCGGGAGCCGCGTCAAGCCTCTCCGCTTCGCTCCGACCGGTGGGCGGCGCGCTGAGAAAAATGCGCGGGCTTGACCCGCCCCCTCTGCGCTCCTGCTCGGCCAGGAAAAAACGGGGAAGAAATGGACTTGTGTCCTCGGGAGACTTCGACGTCATGCCTTCGTTTTCTTAGCGGAGCAAATTCGGCAAGCGAGCAAGAGTTCGGTCATAGGTCGAGCGCAGCGAGCCGCAGGGAAACCCTGACCGGTTTCTTTGCACGCTGGGCATGCTGCTTCCCAAAACGAAGCCTACAACTCATCTAATACACATCTTCTGATCCGCGACTCCCGCCGCAAACTCCAGCTACTGCAGCCTCGCGAACTCCGTCTTCGCTTGCTTCAGAATGGGGATGTCGGAATCGGCATTCTTCCACAGCGTGAGGAAATCTTGATAAGCGGATTTTGCCTTCGCTATATCTCCTGACAAAGCGAACGCCCGAGCCAGTTGCAGGCGCGCAAGAACTCCAATTGGATCACTCGCCACGACTCCCCGATGGTCGACAATTTTCTGGAATTCCGCAGCGGCTTCGGCGCCTTGATGGGCACTCAGATAGGCCTGGCCGCGCACGTACACGGGATATAGTGCGCCGAAGAATCCTTGTAGATTGCTGCGTGGCGTGCCCAGTTCATAAGGAGCGGCGCTTTCCAGCACTTCTATTGCTTGTGAAGACTGCTGACGATTTAGCGCAAGAATCGCACGAAGCGCGGGCAGGTAGCTAAACCTGACGGAAGTGTCTTCAGGAAAATTCTTCTCCAGGTCGTCAGCCAGAGCTTCTGCCCGCGAAGAACTGCCCGCCAGAGCCAGGGCCAAGGCAGCGCCGTACTCAACTTCGCGATCTTTCGCGAGCGCAAGCGCCGATGACGCGCGCTGTGTGGCGGCGGCAGCATTGCCGAAAAATGCTTCCCGCAGGGCCGCTCCGGTTTCGAACAGAGCGGCTCGTTCGCCATGTCCAGCCTGCTGCGCCAACTCTGCCGCTTGCAACGACATTTTCCGCGCGTCCCGTAGTCGTCCAGTGTAAGCCAGCACAAATGACTCGTGATGCGAGAGCCAATCTTCTGCTTCCGAGTCACGTTGGCTCAACGATACCTCACGCGCCATTGCAGAATCGTCAGGCTTCAAGAACGCTAGGTCGTATCTCACAACGTGAAAGTCTGGCATTTCCAGTTTACGGTCCTCGGCCTTCTTAAGGGCCGCTTCGGCGTCCCCGAAACGATCAAGGTAGATGTAGTCGTAAGCAAGATTGAAATATCCGATGGGGGCGTCGGGATCGAGTTCTATGGATTTCTCGGCCTCTTCCACCGCTCTCTGATGCTTGCCCAATCCGGTGTAAATGAAGCCCGCCAGGAAATCGTGCGGAGTCACTTCACGAGGATACGATCGTGACCACGCCTGGCAAATCTGCTGCGCCTTTTCCTGGTTTCCTGTCGTTCTCCCCTCATAGTAGGCGGTGATGAAAAACTTCTCCTGCTCGCTGGCATGATCGCGTAACTCGTAGGCCTTGCCGGTGTGTTCGGCTGCGAGTGCAGATTCTCCCGTGTGGCCGTACATGAGACCCAGGGCGGCATGTGCCATAGCGAATTGAGGATCGATTTCCACCGCCTGGGTGAAGAAGGGGATCGCGGCCGGCGGATCGGAAAAGGCTAACTGCCACCCTCTGCTGTACGCCTTCAACGCATCCAATGATGGAGTCGTGGCCTGCGCCAGTGGCGTGTTGTGTTGACCTACGCTTGCGAGCGACTCACCAACGCGTGACCTGAATCTCCGTGCGATTTGGTCCAGCGCATGCAAGGCCTCTTCCTTGCGAGCGGCCTGCACTTGCTCCTCGTCAAGAACCTCACCGTTGCGGCAATTGACAGCCTTCATCCCCAGGACGTACTGGCTTCCAAGGGTGGCAATGGAACCGCTCAATACGGCGACGCTTCCGGTGCGCTCGCAGATTTCCCGGCCAGTTTCGGGAGTAAGACGAGCATCAATTGGTTGGCCCATCAAGCGCAGCGTTTCGTGAATCCGTTGATCGGAAACCAGACCCAGGAACGGCGATTGCTCAAGCTGCACTGACAACCCCTGCCGCAATGTGCCCTCAAAAACTGGATCGCCTGTCGAGTTCGCGAAATCGGCGACTACGAGAGTGTCTTTTGCGCTGAGCGGGGGGGACGGATAGAAGAACAGCCGAAAGGTACCTACAGCCACGGCAATCAGAAGAACGACCCCAGCGGCGATCCAGCCCCACGGGCTGGACTGACTCACCTGCACCTGAAGTTTGGTATGGCTTGCGGCGACGACGTTTAGTTCCGGGCCCGGTGTGAGTTTTACGTCCTCTGCGAACCGGTAACCGCGCCCCGGAACTGTGACGATGTACTGATGGTCCTGTGGAGTCTCACCCAAGGCTTTACGCAATAGGAAGATGTTCCGGCTGAGGTTAGCCTCTTCGACAAACGTGTCGGGCCAAACCGTCTTCATCAGATCGTCTTTGGTCACGACTTCTTGGCTGTGTCGTACCAAGACTAGAAGAATCTGAAAGGTCTTTGGCGTCAGCGGGACGGTTACATCGCCACGAAGCAGAAGTTCCTTCTCCGGGTCAACCCGAAAAGGGCCAAACTCGAACAGTCGTTTCATCCTTTGTTCTGGAGTCGTGGCCATCGGATGCACTTTGCTCCAAGGGAGGAAAGGCGAGCTTGGAGGGAGATTCTAGCACGGTCTACCGCTGATTCAGGTTGCAGTCCGCTCATCGGCGCACGCAGTAACTCTTGTTTTTTCAGTTCGTTACGTCGATGCGAGAGACTATCAGAAATTGTCACGGGCTTTGTAAGGACTATTTCCCCTCGCTTTGGGCAAGCTCCCAGCAGGTTCCCCGAAATTTGATCGAACAAGCGAGCGAATGGGGGCCACAGCTAAAGGACTATGACAAAGCAGACGAAGATCACAATCGAAACCGATTCCTTACTAGTCATGCGTGGAACAGTTTCACTGCGAGGCTGGTGTCCTAAATGTGCCGTTGAGGGAGAAGTCATTCCCTTCGACGGCATCGGAGTGATTTCGAACCTGACGCCATCAGAGGTGCAGGAGTGGCTCGAATGCGAGGCCATTCATCATTCGCAGGCCCCTGATGGCACGCACTTGATTTGCCTGAACTCCCTGCTTAAACGTGTACAGAAATCCAAAACCGATTCGCGCCTAATCGCGCAAAGTGAAAAGGAGGAGTTATGAAGTCCAACATCTTGTGGTGGGCGAACCGGGCAGCTTGTGGTCGCCCAGTGGCTACATTTGCTCGATTGTCGCTGGTTGTTTTCTTTATGTGCAGCTTGCTTGCTGTCTCTGCCAGTGCCGCACCTAATGTTTACGTCGTCACCCTAAGCCAGCAGTTTGGCACCGTTGATCTGGCTACCGGTCAATTTACTCCCATTGGCAGCCCCACGCCGGACGGAATGTCAAATCTCGTCTGGTGGAACGGGTCATTAATTAGCCTTGCAACGACGGGCGCCAATGCTGGCTATCTGGTTAAGATCGATCCCGCGACAGGCGGCGAAACGGTCCTCCGTGCAATTACGTACAACCGGCAACCCTTGGGGTTCAACGCTTTCGATCTTGCCAAAGTCGGCGGAGCACTCTATGTGACCGACTTCAGCAACAATCTCTATGCCGTGGATTTTGCGACCGGCGCTGCAAGACCTGTTGGACACAGCGGTGGAACCACCGGTTTGAGACCCGATCCAAACATTCCTTTCACTTTCAATAGCGACGGGACATTCAACCTCTGCGACGAGGGTCTCTACGGTTTCGATGGAAAGCTCTATGCATCCTTCGACTCGTTCGCGATCGATCCCAACCACACGCCGCCCACGAGGGCCCACGAATACATGTCTCCGTATGTGTGGCAGATCGATCCGCGCACCGGAGCCGCAACCTTCGCCGCCAACACCGACTGGCAAGTGAGCGCCATCGTGGGGAGCGACGGGCAGTTCTATGCTTTCGAAGCCGTGTTTGACTCGTTCGATTTCAATTACAACGTGCCCATCGGGCACGCCGAACTTGTGAAGCTGGATCTGAGAACGGGCAAAACCAGTAAGGTGGCCGACATCGTTCCCAATCCCGGCCCGATTTTTGGCGCCGCCCCGATCCGCTAGGACAACATTGGTCACCGGTTATCACTGGGGCCCAGTGTAGGGAAAGAGTCTGAGCCCCACGTGCGACCTGCGAATGCTACGCGCGCTGGAGTTGAATTTGTCGCTAACCTGAAGCTGAGTTCCTTAGCACCGATGACGCAAATCGAAGGAGGCTTTATGAAATGGGAACGCGTCTTGAGTATGGCGATCCCGCTGTTTGTCGTACTTTCGTTCGGGCAGAACACACGTGTCGAGACAAAGGACGTGCAGCCCGTACAACGTTTTGAGCACGTTATCGCAGGTCATGTTACAGAACTGAATGGCAAGTACAAATTTCGTGTCTCGGAAGTCACCTACCAGCCGGGAGGATACGTGGGCGACCATAATCATGCGGGTCCCGGCATCCGGGTCATCATGGCCGGTGAGTTCACCTACGTGAAAGGTGACAAGACGACCGTCTACAAAGCCGGAGACGCCTTCTTCGAGCCCGGCGATGTCACGCATCGTGCTTACAATCGCGGAAGCACGATCTTGAAAGTCATGAATATCGAAATCCTACCGGCGGACTTCAGTGGGTCTGCGCTTATACCGCCGCAGCATTGAACCGAGCAGGTAAGTATTAAGCGGCACGGACATTAAAGGGGCGTCTTCTTGTCGCGAGAAAACGATATGCGGGACGGACGTGACGTAGCACGGTTCATTTGCGCCTTCGTCGCTGTGGCCGGCGCTGCCGTCGCTCTGTCCAGAGCACAGGCTCGCCTAACAACGAAGCTTGCACCAGAGGTGAGAGAGTACGTGAAAGTCGACGACGCCGTCATCGCGCTCACCCACATCCGCGTGATCGACGGCACGGGACAGGCTGCCCTTGATGATCAGATCCTAGTTGTTCGCGACGGGGCGATCGTGGCAATCGGAGAGGCGCGCTCGACGTCGATTCCGCCGGGCGCGAAAGTCCTCGACCTTCCGTATCACACCGTTATGCCAGGTCTTGTCGGGATGCATGATCACATGTTTTATCCCCAGCCCGTGAACCTGGCAGGCCAACGAGTAAGAGGAGCACTCCAGTTCGAGCAGCAGTCCAGCTTCACTTTTCCAAGGCTCTATCTGGCTGCCGGCGTCACGAGCCTACGCACCACCGCCAGCGTGGAGCCATATGCGGACCTAAACCTGAAGAACTGGATCGATGCTGGCAAAATTCCCGGCCCGAAAATCCACGTAACCGGGCCGTATCTGGAGGGTGAAGGCAATTTTCGTTTGCCCGTCCACGAACTCAGCGGCCCTGAGGACGCCCGCAAGAATGTCGAATTCTGGGCCGATCAGGGTATCACTTCTTTTAAGGCGTTCATGCACATCACCACGGCTGAGCTAAGCGCAGTGATTGACGGAGCGCATAAGCGCGGCCTGAAAGTGACAGGGCATCTCTGTTCGATCACATACCGGGAGGCGGCTGAACTTGGCATCGACAACATCGAACATGGATTTGTTCTTGCCACGGACTTCAATCCGGAAAAGAAGCCCGATATTTGCCCGGCGACCACCGAGCAGTCGCGAGC
>DATJVU010000027.1:0-2848 GCA_035501655.1 Candidatus Solibacter sp. | reverse complement strand
GATTCGATCGAACTCTTCAAGAGCTACGTCGTCGGCATGCTGCGCGGCAATCACGCGCTCCGCCAGATCGTGAATCTGGGCATCGCTCGAGCCGGTACCCGGCGGTTGAGCTTGAGGCTTCGTGGTCGGGGGTTTGCGAGCTACGCCTTGAGCGCTCGACGGCCTGGCGAAGCCGAGAATTGAGGTCAGTACGTAAACTACTAGTATCGCGAAACGTCTCATGATGCGACGACCCGAAGGCTGGCACCTCTCCGATTTGCGAGCGCCTGCCCGCCCGGATGGTGGCGCAAGCAGGCTTCCTTCGTAGACTATTCTATCGGTTTGCGGCCCCCCAATATCGAGCGCTCCCGAGAACATTTCTGTAGCCACAACCGTCTATACTAGATACATGGCTCCTTTCCGCATGGCAATGAAGGCGAGCGAAGCGCGCGTGGCGCTGCGCGAGACGCTGGCCATTGCTGTAGACACGTTGCGAGCCCATAAACTGCGGAGCTTCCTTACGTTGCTCGGAGTTATCTTGGCGGTTGCCACGTTGCTTGCAGTGATGTCGGTCCTGAACGGATTAAATGTTTACGTCGCGGAGAAGGTGGCCAATCTGGGCGCCAACGCGTACGTCATTGACCGCGTTGGAGTGGTCACCAATTTCGAAGAATGGAACAGGGCGAGGAAGAGACCCCCGCTGCAAATGGAGGATCTTGAAGCGCTGCAGGCGGACATGAAACTCGCGACCAACATCGCGGGGTTCATGCAGACCATCGCTGATGTGCGCTATGGAAACGACCTGCGCGAGAACGTCACGATCATGGGCGTTTCGCCGAGCTACGCGGAAATCAGGGACGTTGAGACGTCGACCGGGCGCCTGCTCACCGGCACCGATGAAGATCATCGTTCGAATGTCTGCATCATCGGCGCGGACGTTGCGAATTACTTTTTTCCATCGGGTGATCCCATCGGCCGGCTTATCCGGGCTGGGGCGGAGCAATACGAGGTTGTGGGCGTCGCGGCGGCGAAGGGAACGGTGCTTGGCCAGTCGCTCGACGATTTCATCATGATGCCGCTCTCGACTTACCGCAAAGGGTGGCTTGCGCCTCTCGATTCCGTGTCCATGTTTATTCAGGCGCCTACGCCCGACCTGATGCCGGCGTCCGAAGATGAAGCGCGCGTGCTGCTGCGGGCGCGCCGGCACGTGCCGTATGACGCCGAGGATAATTTTGGAGTGGTATCACCAACGCAGCTTACCAGCATCTGGAATCGCATCACCGGGAATGCCTTCGGCATAGCGGTATGGGTCACGTCGGTATTTCTGGTGGTCGGCGGAATCGTGATCATGAATATCATGCTGGCGAGCGTGACGGAGCGGACACGGGAGATCGGCTTGCGAAAATCGCTGGGGGCGCGAAAGCTGCATATTCTTCTGCAATTTCTGGTGGAGTCGTCGCTGCTGGCGGCGCTGGGTGGAAGTATCGGAGTGCTGCTGGCGCTGGCGCTGGCCGCGATCGTGCGGTCAGCCACCTCGATTCCATTCTCGACGCCCATTTTCACGATTGTGATTGCGCTGTCGCTTTCGACCATAGTTGGGTTGTTCTTTGGGATTTATCCTGCGATGCGGGCGGCGCGGCTGGATCCGATTGAAGCGTTGCGGGCTGAGGGGTGAGGAATTAGTGGTGTGGGACTATTGAGTGTGCGTGAGAACGCGATACGACAAACCTCAGCGGCTAAAGCCGATTTCATTTTGCTGCATTTTCGGCACGACTGAACTCGTGCCCTGACAAGGCACTATCGATCGGGGCGTGGGTGGTTGGGTTGGATGCCGCCCTTAAAGGGCGGCGCTAAAAAAGGCTGTGGGAATGAAGCAGGATTACAAAGAAAATTTGGCGCTGGCGTTTGATACTTTGCGGACGCATAAGCTGCGGAGCTTTCTTGCCGTGCTTGGCGTGATGATCGGCGTCGGGCTGATTATTCTGGTGGTCGGGCTGGTGGACGGCTTCAAGATGGTGATCCAGGACGAAATAACGCAAGAGGGCATCGACACCGCCTGGGTGCAGCGCTTCAACCAGAATTTCAACAACAATGCGCGGCGGCCAAAAGAAGAGCGCGAGAGAAAACCGCTGACACTAGAGGACGGCGAAGCAATTCTTCCATCGTGCCCGGCGGTGAAGCAGGTGGCGGTATCGATCTTTCAGTGGGAAACGCCGCACAATGTGCGCTATCAGAACAACGAAGTGCAGGGCATCGAATTCCGCGGCACTTTTCCGGCGTTTCTCGAGGTGTATTCGAATGCAACGATGGCCGCGGGACGCTTTTTCACGGATACGGAGAACATACACCGCGATAACGTGGCAGTGGTGGGCGAAAACATCGCCACGGCGCTCTACGGCACGATACCCGACGCCATCGGGAAGAATATTCTAGTGGATGGTTCGACTTTTCAGTTGATCGGCGTGTTGCAGAAACCTGTGGGCGGATTCGGGACGAACGATGAGGATCGCCGCGTCGTTCTGCCGTATTACACGTTTCGAAAAATCTATCCGGCGGCGTTCGAGATTTTCATCCGCTTTCTGGCTTATCCGGGCCGGGTGGACAAGGCCGTGGACGAAGTGCGCGACGTTCTGCGCCGGCGCCGCAATGTGCCCTACGATAAGCCCGACGATTTCTTCATTCAGACGAACCAGGAGACCGCCCAGCAATTCAACGACATCATCAAGAGTACCGTGGTGGCGATTATTGTGCTCAGCTCGATCGGCTTGCTGATCGGCGGCGTGGGCGTGATGAATATCATGCTGGTCTCGGTCACCGAGCGCACGCGAGAGATTGGCGTGAGGAAAGCCATTGGGGCGCGGAGCGCGGA
>DATJVU010000026.1:0-2141 GCA_035501655.1 Candidatus Solibacter sp. | reverse complement strand
AGAAGCGAATCTCAATGCGGAAGTAATGGCAGCATACGCAAAGAACAAGCCTGCAGTCATGCGAGGTCTGATCGATCTTCTCAACCGCAACGGGCAATCCGATCTGGCGAAGCGGCTGGCATTCTGAATGTATGGCGTGATCATGCGACAAGTCGTGGCACACGCGGCTGACGAAGATGATCAACTCAGCCGATATCTCGGCGGACCTTCGTCAGGGCCGGCGATACGGAAAGCTGTGAATCCGGCGGGCGTGAAAAACATGATTGAATTAACGCGCACTTTCCGTGACAGTGAGGATCTGGTCGGCCTTCACATTCTTCAGGACCTGCTTGATGCCACTCGGCCAGGTCAGCTCAATCGCGTCCACGATCGCGGCCGAGCCTAACAGCCCGTGGCGGAACTGCTTATGTTTCGTGACCTGTGACAAAGCCTGCGGCAACGGAACGATGATCCGAGGCGCTGACTAACAACGGCAGTAAATCGTCGGGCCGGTGAAATTGCGGTCGTCAGGCACATCACAAAGCGCGAGAGTCGCGAAACTGCCTGCCCCGCACGATTTCTCAGTTCTCGCGGCGTTCCCGCTCCCAGCAATTTGCGCAGAATCAGACTCAGATTGAATGCTCCCACATGGATCAACTGTCGTTTCAGAATGTTTTGCCGTCCCCGCAGATGGCAGCGTCGCATTCCGCCCGTCTCGTAGCAGTGCGCGAAGCTGCGTTCGATCAGTTCCCCGCGCCGGCGGAGCAAGCTCTTGCCGTACTCGCTCCGCACCCGTCGTCGGTTTTGGTACACCGCTTGCTGCTCGGCGCTTTTGCCTTGCCAGTCGCGACGTCCTTTCTGCTTCTTCTCAGGAATGTAACTGCGCACCTCATAACTTTTCATCCGCTGCACTACCGCGCCGCTGTGGTAGCCCTTGTCCGTCACTAGTTCTTCGATCCCTTGCAGGTGAACCTTCGGTTTGTCCTGGGGCCGGAACTCGGCTTCCCGTCGCATCTGTTCTGCTACCTGCTCCCCCGCCTCGCACAACGTTTCATCCAGCGTGCTCGTATCCCCCTGGTCGGCGGCTTGCAGCGTCACCGCCACGATGGCACCCGTGTCCATGTCCACGGCGTGCTCCGCCTTGTGCGCCAAGTGGGTCCGTCCATCCTTCATCTTTGCAATCCGCGCGTCCTCGTCTGCCGGACTCTTCCACTCTTTGTTCGATGTCCGCTTCTTGCGCTTCCGGTCCAGTCGCGCTAGATCCTCGCGGGTCGGTGTCTCCATCCCAGACGCTTTGGCCAATCCCCGCAAGAACTCGTCATACGTTTCCCCGGTGTCCCGCCGCACGATCGACCGCATCGCCGCATTCGCTTCCAACGTCGTCGCGTCGATGCCCATCCGCTGTCCCTTCAGCAGTCCCCGTTCTGCCAACAGTGCCAGTACCCACGCGAACACCTCGCGATGCGTGTCGATGTTGATCAAGCGCCGGGACCGCGAGATCGTCGAGTGATCCGGGGTTTGCTCATCCAGTCCAATCAGCAGAAACCGTCGTAGCGCCAGCGAATCCGCCACCCGCCATGCAATCCCACGTTCGCTATCGATGCCCTCGAAATACCCCACCAGCAGCGCCCGAAAGTAAATCCCAGGCCGCAGCGAGGGTCGTCCCAGTCGCGCATGATAGAAGCGCGCACACAATCCCTCTACAAACTCGTCGAACCCGGCACCCTCCAGTAGCTCGTTCAACTGCTTATAGAAAGGATGTCCCGGCGCCACCGCCAACTCCGTGTGCGCAATCCAGATGTCTTCTTGCTTCTCCCCGCCACTCCGCTTGCTCATCGCCATCCGCGCATTCTACGAACTCTCCCTGTGGATCACGCCATCTTTTGTTTCAGGTATCCAGACTTGCACCACGGGCTGCTAAGGGCTTCGCCCTCGCAGCTACGCAGCCTTCAGGGCCTTGCTCACATTCACTTTGCTTTGTTTTGGCCGAGCGTCGGCGCGTTTAGGCATCTGAATTACCATACCAGTACGTCGTGCCTGTAACTGGCCGCGATCTTTTTTAGGTCCACCGTGCTCGGGAACGTGAAGGATCTCGCGAAGGCGCCATAAAGGCGTTCCATTCGGCCGAAATTCTCTTCTCTAGTGTCTTTTTCGAGTTTTCT
>DATJVU010000025.1:0-2673 GCA_035501655.1 Candidatus Solibacter sp. | reverse complement strand
GATGTCGGTCTCGGCGATCGGTAAGTTGTAACGTGCGATTGCGATATCGAGATTGTTCTCAAGCGCAAGGCGGATCGCATCCTTCAGCGATAAATAAAGTTTGCCATCACGGATCAGTTGCGCAAGGCCGGGAGAATTCGTCAGCGAGGGCTCGGGAGCATAGGTGGGAGCATAAGCACTGAATGGGTTGCGCGATTTTGGCATCTGGAGCGGAACGGGCGCATCGACCTGCGCTGAGGCGGTCGCAGTGAGACCTACCAGAATCCAAACCAGCAGTTTTTGAAGCCGCTCGAAGATCCTCATGACTTCACCGCCTCGTAGGCTTGAAGCTGCGGATTGGCGGTGTCGCTGACCACCCAGCCGTCTTTCAACTGGATCGTGCGCGAGCCGTAAGCGGCGTTAGTTTCGGAGTGGGTGACCTGAACGATCGTCGTGCCTTGCTGATTGAGTTCGCTAAAGAGTTGCATAATTTCCTTGGCCTGCGAAGAGTGCAGGTTTCCGGTGGGCTCGTCGGCGAGCAACAGAGCGGGCTTGTGAATGACGGCGCGTGCCACGCCGACCAACTGCTGCTGTCCACCTGAGAGCTGGCTGGGAAATAAATCCTTCTTCGCCACGATCTGAAAGCGGTCCAGCGTGTCCGCCACCATGCCCTGCCGTTGCTTGCCCGGAATGTCTTTGTACGAAAGCGGAAGATCGATGTTCTCGCGCACCGTGAGGTCATCGAGCAGGTGGTAACTTTGAAAGACCATCCCAACGTTCTTTTTCGCAACGTCGGCACGTTGTTTGCGTTTCATTTCGTGCACCGCCTGATCGCGGAACCAGTACTCGCCCGACCAGCCGTCGTCGAGCAGGGCGAGCACATTTAACAAAGAAGACTTCCCTGCCCCCGACGGCCCCATGACGGTGATGAACTCGCCTTCTCGAATTTCGAGATTCACCCGCCGCAGAACGAAGAATTGCCCTGCCGCGGTTTTATAACTGCGTTCGAGGTTTTTGAGTCGGATCATTATTTCCTCTGGTCCCTTTCACTCCGCTCGCAGAGCTTCGGATGGAGTGTCGGCACTGCAACCATTGTGAATCCCGGGCTCTTGCGCAACTGCCGCACTGCGTAAGGAAAATCCTGCGTTAGTCCGTTCATAACTTGTCCTTATCAATACTCACTCCATCCTCAGCGCGATCAACGGATCAACTTCCATCGCCCGGCGCGCGGGCACATAGCACGCGAGCATGGTGATGAAAAGCATCAGCACAGCGACGCTAACGTAGGTAATCGGATCAAGCGAGCTGACGCCGTAAAGCTGACTCGAAAGCCAGCGCGTCACCATGAACGCGCTGATCAAACCCAAGCCGATTCCGATGATTGCGAATTTGGTTCCTTCGCGCAGGACCAACCACAAAACATCTCTGCACTGCGCGCCGAGCGCTATTCGCACGCCGATCTCGCGAGTGCGCTTCGAAACCAGAAAGGCGAGCACGCCGTAGATGCCGACCAATCCGAGAACGAGCGCCAGCCCAGCGAACGTGACGAACAGTGAGGTCGTCGAAGCCGGGGTCGAGGCGGCCTCGGAAACGATTGCACTCATCGTCCGCACTTCGCTGACCGGCACATGGTGGTTCAGTCCGCCAACGATTCGCCGCAGCGCCGGGCCCACCTGCGATTCGTCAAGCGTGGTGCGGACTGCAATAGTCATCTCGGTTGGTACGCGACGGTCTTCTTGCGTCGCATTGGGTGCGAGCGGCACATAAACCGTGCCTTCGAAAAAGTCAGGTAATGTTCTTTCGAGGTTGTAAGCGCGGACATCGGAAATGACTCCCGCAACGGTACGCCATTCTGCGTCGCCGACGAAGCGAACGTGTTTGCCGATGGCGTTCTGTCCCGGCCAGAAGCGGCGCGCGGTCGACTCGGTCACAACCGCGAGTGCCGGATTTCCCGACTCCGCATCCTTTGGAAATCCGTTCCCCGCGAGAAGTCGAATTCCCATAACGTGGAAATAGTCCGGTGTGACCACGTTGAGCCAGAAAAGCGGTGAAGTTCTGCCCGGCGGAACGACGTAGTCTTCAACATCGAGTGACCGCTTGGCCACCCTGCCTCCCAGCGGCAGCGTGTTGATAAGGGCAGCGTCGCGCACTCCAGCCGTATTTTGTGTTTGGTCAAGAAGACTGCGGTAAAAGGAGAGGCAGCGGCCCGAATCGCTGCAAAAATTTTCATTCGGCGTAATACGCGCCGTAACGATGCGTTCCGTCTCGAATCCTGGATCAATATGCGAGAGCTCCCAAAAGCTTCGAATAAACAACCCGGCGGCAATGATCAGCAAAGT
The DNA here is from genome assembly GCA_035501655.1 of Candidatus Solibacter sp. GTDB lineage: Bacteria > Acidobacteriota > Terriglobia > Terriglobales > Acidobacteriaceae > Sulfotelmatobacter. The sequence goes on along the minus strand of DATJVU010000025.1, from coordinate 355 downwards.
CGCGAATGCAACTTCCGCGACCGCCAGCGCGCTGCGCAAACGTTGCGAAACGGAAACGGTAGCGCCGCGCTCCGTCGATCTAAGTAATTGCGCAAATCCCGCTCGTGAAGATTGAATTGCCGGGGCAATTCCGAACGACAGTCCTGTCAGCACGGCGAGTCCGCCGGTGAACAGCATCACGCGCCAATCGATATACGCATTCGCCAGCCGCGGGGTGTCGGGCGGCAGCGCGTACTTGAGCAGAATGAGTCCGGCTTCTGCCATCCCAAGACTCACTACTCCGCCCAGCAGTGCGAGCAAGACGCTTTCCGTTAACAATTGCCGTGTGATCCGCACCCGCTCCGCTCCCAGGGCC
>DATJVU010000024.1:0-105473 GCA_035501655.1 Candidatus Solibacter sp. | reverse complement strand
GACGTTTTGGAAAGGATGTCATGAGACTGAACACAAACAACGCAAGAGCGGGGCACCCACTGTTGTGGTCGCGTCGGCTTTCAAAGGCTGGGCCACCCGCCCGCAGTGTCATCCCCATCGGGTTGGAATGCGCTCTATGCGAAAGACGTTCGTTAAGGGGAGGACGACTTCCGGCTGCAGAGCCATAGACCAGTGGTGGCATTCCACTCAAAGACTTCTTTCCAAGGTTCAGACAAACAGCGACGAATCGCGTTTGTCGGCCTGATGGCGCCGCTGTGATCCGGCCTTTCCGCGCGCGGCGCCGTCATGCGTGCGAGATTCATCTTCCGCAACAAGACGTTGCGCGCCAAGTCCGTTGCCAACCGGCATAGCAAGCCTCAAGAATAAGCGTAGCTAGTCCCAATTCTTGACTCGTGGCCAGATCTCTTCGAGATTCGCCTTGAGCCTGTAGCACACAAGAACAGGTCTGTTCTCAAACTTGATCGCGTAAGAATGATAGAGTTCTGCGGCGACCTCAAGGCGATCGCAACGCTGTTCCCATTGGTCCGGGCGATTTCCAATCAGAATCAGAACCTTCCCGGTGCAGTTGCGGGGACCCCAGAGGAAGTAATTTTGATGTCCGCTGATCGCATTTGGCAATCCATATTTCGGACCGAAAAAATCGATCGCTCCTGCTTCCCCATAATTGCCGGCGCCAATGCATACCTGGCTCCGCTGCTCTGGCGGTAGGGAGTTGTACACTCGAGCCACCGTCGCAGTCATCTCCGCCCACCCAAACTGATCGGAATAATATTGCGGCATTGCCGCTCCGAGGTGACCTTTCTCACTGACCGGTAAGGCAAACGGGAGCTTCATTTCGTAGTGCAGGAAAGCCTCTGCCGATAGAATCGGGACTCCTAGCGGAAGTGCGGCCAAAAGCGTCACGAGCATCAGAGTGACAATTGCCGGCTTGAGCCACACCCAATGCCCACGCTGTGTGAAGCGTTCAATCGCCACTGCACCCGCAGCAAGAAGCATGGGATAAGCGGGAACGATATAGTAATTTTTGCCCTTCATCGCGACGACGATGGCGAGCGTCACAAGAAAAGCCCAGGCCAAAGCGCGATAGTGCCTTGCCTGCCGGCTGAGAAATAGATAAAGAAGACCAATCACCGCCACGAGCAGCGGGAGCGGCGTAACCAAAAAAATTTGCTCAGCCAGATATTTCAGCACGCCTAGGTCCACGTCACGGCCACTCGCCTTGATGTTGCGCATCAGTTCCACAAACGGCCAGTGATGTTCGACATTCCAAACCAGATTCGGAAAGAAAATCAGAAGGGCCACCATTCCGCCAATCCAAATCCATCGTCCGGCCAGCGCTTTTCGGTGCGTTGTAAGCAGCAGGCCAACGATTACGCCAAAGCCAAAAATTCCCATCGAGTACTTATTCTCCAGGCCGATGCCCGCCAACAGGCCAAACCACACCCAAAGCCGCTGGTTGCCGGTGTTGATAAGGCGCACCAAGATGTACGCACAGCCTGTCCAGAACAGGGGCTCGAAGGCATTCATCGTTAGCAGATAGTGCATGACGAAGAGGACCCCAATCGAGGCCGTAGCCAGGGAAGCAAACCAGATCCCGAACTTTCTTGCGCCCATTTCTCGAGCCAGAAAGGCAACCAACACGGCGAGAGCCGCGCCTGCAATTGCGGGCAGGAAGCGCAACGAATGCAGCGACGAACCTATAACGTGCAGTTCCAGCCAGGTTACCAGGGCGATCAGCGGCGGCTGATCTACGTATCCCCAATCCAGGTGGCGGCTGCACGCAATGTAGTAGAGTTCATCGCGAAAATAGCCGTAACGCCCATCCGTGACGAGATGCAGGATGAGTTTAGCGATGGCGATCAGCGCCACAAGCACCGCGGCAGTACGAGGTAACCTTGGGGTGTGGGAGGTAGTTCGCGGAGTATTCCCAGCATCTAGGTCAGTCATAGACGTCCTTTACGCTCCCTACGCCAACGCTTCCTGAAAGCGTCGGTCCCGTTTGCCTCTTGCAACTCATGCCTCGTGCTTTCAAATTCCGAGACCGGTTCACTCGCAAGCGTTTCTTCGACTGCTTCACTTCGTGAGAGAGTTGATGGTCTGTCCGACGAGCCGATCAAATTCTTGCGGCTGTTCGAGCATCGGGTAGTGACCTACATGACTCATGAGAAGGACATCAAAATCGGGTGCTATCTTGCGGACCGACTCAGTATCGGTTGGAAAGAGATCACCGTTGATGGCACGAACAGGAACTCTCAGAAGACTGGCAGATTCACTTGGCTTATATCCCGCGATGCATAGGAACATGCTGTAGGCCGCCATGGGGGAAGTGTGAGCCATTCGCCGCTCGGCATCGGCAACGATCGCTGGATCGGCGTCATTATGAAAGAGCTGCCGTACCATTTTTCGAAGACTGTCAGCGTAGTCATTGCGGAACGCATCCGCCATCCTTGTAGCCTCCTCTTGACTCACGCTGTATGTCAGACTGTGGAACGTGTCCACGCCAACGACGCCGAGAACCCTTTCAGGAATCAGAAGCGCCGCTTCAATAGCGACTGCGCCCCCGAGTGAATTTCCGAACAGGATCACTTTTTCGGCATGCTCAGCTTCAATGACCGCGCGAATGTCGGCACCGAACTCCGGTATGCCCCACTTCTGGCGGTTCGTTCCCGACTCCCCGTGACCCGGCAAGTCGGGCGCCATCACGTGATGCCGCGATGCAAAAGTCTCCACTTCACCATCCCAGAAGCTTCGGTTCGCGAGGCCACCATGGATGAAAACAAGGGCTGGCTCGCCGGAACCAGCAGCCGAATACACGATCTCAACCCCATCTGGAGCTGCACAGGCCTTTCGTTCGTTCGCCGATTCCATATTCACCTCCTCCGCTTAGTAGTGGTTGGCTTGACGTGAAGACGCCCGGTTCATAGGCAACGTCTCCATCCATCTGAATGGGGGGTGGCCCGGCCTTTTAACTCCGCGGGAGCAACCATAAACGGGGTGCCCCACTCTTCGCGATTTTTGCGAAGGGTGGGAACAGCGCTGCCGAGAGCTCTAGGTTTTGAATCGGGCCGAAATCCCATGGCACAGGTAGCCCCCCCTTGCACAAACGCAACGTGGCACCCATCTCCGTGCCGCAAATAACGATGGCCCCGAGTGTTCGGGGCCATCGTTAGAATCCGTAGTGTAAGCACTCGGTCTATCTCAGTATTGGTCAAGCCCAAATCAGTGTCAAGTTACTTGAGGAGATTATCTCTGCGTTTCCGCTCGTAGAGAAACTCCTCCACATACGGGAGAGTGGACATGGCGGGATTCGAAAAAGCCGCTCCGGCTTGTGTCGAGGATATAAGAAACGATCTAATCAATGAATCGAACGTGACATTGCGCGTGCCCTCAGGGGCTAAAGCCCAGATTGCTTTGTGGGGCGATGTAACGCGGCCCTGAAGGGCCGCTCTTCCACGGAGATCGAGGGGCCGGTTCTGTCCGACTGGTTCTGTATGGCTTGTGCTCACACGCGCTCTAGGTCTCGCGTCAACTTCAGCGCCATCAGAGGGCAGGGATCCCTTCGACAAGCTCAGGGCAGGCTCTTCGACTGCGGTTGTGCTCCGGCTTTGCCGGAGCACAATCCTCGCTCAGGATGACAAAGCTGTGTAGGGTGCCAGACTCTCCCTGGGGCGCCGGCGCGCGGCCCGTTCTAACTTATCTGCGTAGTTCCGCGTGGATCTGCGGCGAGGAAGTTACGCCTTGGCTGGTTCTGCTGCAGCGCTTGCCTCCGCGTGCTTCTTGACCAGTTTGTTTCTGGCGGAGCGGAGCTTCCAGAAGGTTTTGGCTTCTTTGTAGAGGCGCTTGCGTTCCTGGCTGTCGAAGACGGCTTTTTTCACGATGCGCCACGCGGCCTTGGGGCGGAAATAGTATTCGTCGTAGAAGCGGTGCACGGCGGAAAGAATGTCGTCGGCGGGGAGGCCGGGGTATTGGATGTGGGCGAGCTGGTGTCCGCCTTCGTCGACCATTTTGTTGTCGCCGACGATGAATCCGTTTTTCACCGCGTGATCGTAGAGCTCGGTGCCGGGATAGGCGTGCGCGACGGAAACCTGGATGGTTTCGACGTCGAGTTCTTTGGCGAAGGCGATGGTGCGGTTGATGGTTTCGTGCGTCTCGCCGGGCAGGCCCATGATGAAGTCGCCGTGAATGACGAGTCCGAGCTTGTGGCAATCTTTGGTGAACTGGCGCGCGCGCTCGACGGTCGCGCCCTTTTTGATGTTCTTGAGAATCTGCTGGTCGCCCGATTCGTAGCCGACGATGAGCAGGCGGCATCCAGCTTCTTTCATGGCCTTGAGAGTTTCGTAGTCGGTGGTGACGCGCGAGGTGCACGACCACGTCAGGCCGAGCGGCTTGAGCTTGGCGCAGAGTTCGATGGTGCGTGCTTTCTGGATGTTGAAGGTGTCGTCGTCGAAGAAAAATTCTTTTACGTCGGGCCACAAGGCTTTGACCTTCGACATTTCGGCGGCCACGTCGTCGGTGGAGCGCTTGCGCCAGGGATGTCCGCTGAGCGTTTGCGGCCACAGGCAGAAGGTGCACTGCGCGGGGCATCCGCGCGTGGTGTAGAGCGAGACGTAGGGATTGAGAAGGAATGGCACGTTGTAGCGGGTGACGTCCAGGTCGCGCTTGTAGACGTCGGTGACGTGCGGGAGTGCGTCGAGATCCTGAATTTGGGGCGCGTCGGGATTGTGGACGCAGTTGCCGTCTTTTAAGAAAGAAACGCCGGGGATTTCTTCCAGAGGCTTGCCTTTGGCGTAGTCAACGATCGCGTAGTCGAATTCTTTGCGGCAGACGAAATCGATAACCGGATTATCGCGTAAAGATTTTTCGGGCAGCACGCTCACGTGCGGACCAACGAATGCAATTTTGATAGTCGGATGCGCCTGCTTGATGGCCTGCGAAATGCGCACGTCGCCGGGAAATCCTGGAGTGGACGTGAACAGCACAAGGAACTCGTAACCCTTGGCGATTTCAATCGTCTCTTGGGCGCTGATGTGATGCGGCGGCGCGTCGAGCAGCCGCGAGCCTTCGAGCATGCCGGCGGGATAGGCGAGCCACACCGGGTACCAGAAACTTTCGATCTCGCGGGTGGCGGGCCAGCGGGAGCCGGCGCCTCCGTCGAAATTCTCGAAGGACGGGGGGTTTAGGAACAGTGTTTTTAAGGGCATAGTCAGTGTTTCTTATTTTAGCATTTTGGGCGGCGGGGGCTTGGTGGTTTGGGTGGTTCGTGGGGTAAGTGGTTGATTCGGGCGGACGTTTTGATTCTTTTCGGCAGCAGCGACGATGGCGGCGGACGTTAGGTCCCTCGCAGCGGCTTTGCCGCTGCTCAGGATGACATCGTAGGGACCAGTGACGGCGGCGGTTAACCGCACAAGCTATTGGGCTACGTGGTTGACTGGGATGCGGAAGGTGATGCCTTGGTCGTCGTTGGCTTCGGCGGTGGCGGTTAGGTCGAGATCGGCCAGCGGGATTCTTTGGGTGTGCGGGGAGAAGCTCCAGAGAGTTTGGCCTACTATGGCGTAGTTCTGGACTTCCTGCTTGTGCTGATCGCGGAAGACCAGGACCGTCGCGGGCATGATGGGCGCGCCGGGTTGGTCGTTATTGTTATTGCGATTGCTTGCGCTGCGCGATGGCGCGTAGGCGTCCTGATCGCCGTCGGCTTCTTCCTGACGGAGCATGCGCTGCTCTTCGAGATTCTCGGCGTTCATCTGCGCGGCGGTTGCACGATCGCGCTCGTAATCTTCGTCGTAGTTCGAGCCGGAATCCCACCACCAGTAGGGATCGTAGTATCCCCAAGCTGGGTAGCCGAAGCCCCAGCGGCGCAAGCCGCGCCCAAAGCGATTGAAACGGTTAAAGCGATTGAAGCCGTTGGTGATGATGGGTCCGCGGAAGCTGCGAGTGGAGAATCCGGGATGGCTGAAGCTGCGCGTGCCGCTGTGCATTCCGCTGGAGACGTGGCCTCCGGAAAAGTGTCCGCCGGAGGCGTGGCCGCCGCTGAAGCCTGCATGGCCGCCTGAAAATCCTCCGCCAGCATGACCGCCGCCGGAGTGGCCTCCGCCGTGTTGCGCCCAGAGAGGGACTGCCAGGAAGAGACCGAACGCCGCGATGGTGGCCCAGCGCCGCATGACTACATTATAGGCTTGTTTTGGAAGGGTGATTCAAGAATAAAAAAACCTTTTCACCACAGAGGGCACAGAGGAGCACAGAGGTGAGGGACACAGTCAGATTGGATGCGGTTCTCCCACACAGTATCCATGCTGCCGGCGGGTTGCATAGGTCCTTCGGCGGCAAAGGACGCCGCCTCAGGATGACATCTTGATCGACGTTAGTTCTGGTAATCGAAATTAGTTTGTCATCGAACTTAGTTTTGGTCGCCGGCGCCGTGCTTCTGTTTGCAGAGTTTGCAGTATGTTGGCGGCAGGGTGTTGTCGACTCGGTGTTTGACTGGAGTTAGCGTGCGCAGGTAGGCGAAGATCGCTTTCAGGTCGTCGTCGGTGAGATTTTTAATTTGGATGAAGGGCATGATCGAATTCAGCTTGCGGGCGCCGACGTATCCGGTGCGCATGGCGCTGATGAAGGTGCCTTCACTGTAGTAGCTGATGCCGGAGGGATCGGGGGTAAGGTTCGCGCTGACCACATCTCCCCAAGGACCTTGCAGGCGCTCGCCGCCGGCGTAAGGAAGTTTGTCGACGGTATTGTGGCAGCCGCAGCCCATGCTGACGTAGTACTTTCCGCGCGCGACGGGATCGGACATATTCGGGCCGGGCACGGGCTGGGTGATAGGCTCAGGAACTCCGCGCACCAGATAGTTCACCGGGAAATTGATCTTCATCGGCGGCAGTGGATGCTTCACCGGAGGAATGGAACGCAGATACACCACAATCGAAGCCACGTCCTCGTCGGACATGTTCTTGAAGGCCTCGTAGGGCATCATGGGGAACAAAGTGGTGTCGTCGTGCTTGATGCCTTCGCGGATGGCACGGGCAATCTGATCGTCGGTCCATTTGCCCGAGCCAGTTTCCGGATCAGGAGTGATGTTCGGGATGACGAGGTTGCCGGGAAAGCCGGGAAGATCGGCGGTCTGGCCTGAAAGCTCCATTCCTGGGGGAATGGGGCCACCATGCTGCGTCCAGTCTTTGGGCGAGTGACAGGATTCGCAGTCGAGGGCTGCGTAAACAAGATAGCGGCCGCGGGCAACGCGTTCGGGAGTGCGCTCAAATTGGCGATTGGTGGTGGCACGCTTCCTCGGGCCGAGGAACGGACGCCAGCCGATCGTGGAATTGATCGCGAAGAGGAGCGCGAGAAAAAATACACAGAGAGAAATCAGCAGGATTTTTCTGAATCTGCTCATTTGTTTAATGTTCCCAAGTTCAGGGTGAGTTGTGCCGGGGGGCGGGAGCCATGATACGGGGTGAGCGCAGCGATGGCAAGAAAGTGGATGCGGAATCGAGTTGGTTGCTGCTACACGCGAGAAGCAGGTTCCTCCACTCCGCTCCCTGCGCAGCGCTACGGTCGGAATGACAAGGCTTTGGGAGGGATCGGCGTCGCGTGCGCAATCGGCATTCTAGTCCCTAAGGCGCCGACTATCTCAACGTGAATTCGCCGTTGAATTGCTGGATCAGGTTGTAGCATTCCTATACAGTTTTTTCCCGATATGAGTGGCCCGGCAAATGTGAGTTAATCGATTTAATTGCAGGGCATCACACAAACGGCGCCAGTGTGGCATGCGCCAACTTCGCAGCCTAATTTTTCCTGCTTTTTCTGCATGTCGATCCGCATTCTGATTGCCGACGATAACGCGCTGGTGCGCAGGGCGCTGCACGATGTTCTGGAAGCTTCCGGCGACTGGGAAGTGATTGAGGCAGCGAATGGCAAAGAAGCGATCGAACGGGCTGAGGAAGCGCAGCCGGCCTTGATCATCCTCGACCTGGCGATGCCATTGATGGACGGCTTTCGCACGGCGCGCGAGTTAAGGCAGAGCAAGCCGGAGATTCCGGTTTTGATTCACACACTGTATTGGTCTCCGCGGGTGGAGATACAGGCAATGCGGCTCGGGGTGAGGAAAGTGATTTCGAAATCGGAGAGCACGACGCTGATCGCGGCAGTAAAAGAAGTTCTCGCGGCTGGAGCGACGAAGCCGGATCCGATTCAGTTGGACGCGATTGCGGAGAATGGAGTAGAGAATTTTTCTCCGAATATCGTGATCGTCAAGAGTCGCGGATTGAAAGCAGATAAAAATCCGCCGCGCGGCGCAGACGGAAAACAGGCTAGCTAGATTCTTTCTGGGCGCTGGTCTTGCGCGACATACCTTCAGGAAAAATTAAGCGTGCAGTTTTGGCTTGCGCGTTGGGCCAGTTGCGCGGGAGATCCTTCGCTACGCCTGAAGAACGGCTTCGCTCAGGATGACAGAGCAGCGTAAGTGCCAGAGCGGCGTGAGTGCCACTGATCCACTAGCGAAAATCTATTTCTTCTTTTTCTTTTGGGGCTTTGCCGGCTTTGGGGCAGGTTTGTGCGCTGCTTTGTGCGCTGCTTTGTGCGCAGCCTTGGGAGCGGCTTTGGTTGCTGGCTTAACGGCCGCTGGCTTAGCTGCCGTGGGCTTGTGCTCGGGTTTGGCGGGCTTGGTTTTTTCTGCGGCTTTCGGCGTGGGGGCTGGCGGCGGCGGTGCAACCGCGGCGGCTTTTCCCCTCTTGCCCTTCCCTTTTCCCGGTGCGGCGGCAGCAGCTGCGGCGGCCGCGGCTTCGGCGGCAGCTTTGGCAGCGCGTCCACGGCGCGGCGCGGGCGGAGGAGGAGGCGGCGGCGGCGCGAGAGGCTTCAAGAATTTCAGGCGCTCGGTGCGCGAGCGCATCTTTCCGTCGAGCAACAGCATGAAAACATCTTTCGCGATTTTTGGATACTCGGGCAGTTGCGGCGTGATCAGCAACTCCGTCATTTCTGGCAGCGGCAGCGATTGCTGTACCTGGCGCCACTTTGTCAGGTAGTTCTTTATTTTTTGTTCGACCGCTTGTTGCTTCGCGGTTACAGCGAGGAATAACACCATTTCCGGACGCGACTCCTGTAACAGGTTCCAAGTGCGGGAGGGCGTCGCGGCTTCTTTTCCAGTGAGACGCTTGGCCAAATCCTTGGCGTGATCTTCGATGTCGCGCCAGGCTTCGACGAGATCTTTGCGCGGGATAAGCTTCTGCAGTTCGGAGATATCTTTGTCGGGCAGACGACCGGTGAGGAAGTACATCACGGCGGGTCCGGCGTCGGGCGTGTAGCCGAGATCGACCATCTGCTGACGCGTTTTCATCAGCGCGGAAATGCCGTTGGTATCGACCTTGGCGGTGGTCCAGTGGGAATGCAGGACCTCGAGCCAGCCTTCTTTCTCGAGCATCTTGACGACGTGGAGCGGATCATCTTCGTGGGCGAGCGCGGCGATTTCGTGACCGATGGAAGTGCGGAGGATGTGATCGATGTATTTGCCTTCGCGGGCGGCGTCGTAGCGGGCTTGCGTACGCTCTTCGAGCGGCCAGTGGAAGCGCGCGGCAAAACGCGTGGCGCGGATGAGGCGCGAAGGATCTTCGAGGAACGAATAGTTATGCAGAATGCGAATTAATTTCGCTTCGATATCGGCGACGCCGTTGAAGGGATCGAGGAGGAGGCCGCGCGATCCTTCATTGAGCGAGAGCGCCATAGCGTTGACGGTGAAGTCGCGGCGGCGGAGATCCTCATGGATGGTTGCCGGAGTAACGATGGGCGGCTTGCCGGTCTTTTCGTAGCGCTCGGTGCGTGCCATGCTGATTTCGGCGCGCGCGTTGCCGGGCATCGATATGAAAATCGTCCGCGCATCTTCGTCGATGGCAGTGATGCGGGCGCCGGCTTTCTCGAGTTCCTTTTGCAGCTTGAGTGGATTGCCCTGGATGGTGAAATCGAGATCGCGGATGGTGCCGCCGCTGATGATGTCGCGGATGGCACCGCCGGTGAGATAAAGATTGAGGCCTGCGGCTCGGGCTACGTCCTGAATCAGGTTGACGCCCTTGAGTTGATCCGGCGTCAACCGGAGTTCCATCGTGTAAATGTAATCAGCCATTCGGTCTTAGGCGGCCAACGGAGGCCATGTTCTTGGCACGACTGCGCAAACCACCACAGGTACGGCCCTCAGGGGCTAAAGCCCACGCGGAGTAGGGCTTCCGGCGGCAAGGCTGAAGCCGTGCCCTTCCCAACTCGCTTGCGTGCATCACGATGCTTTCCACAGGTTTTCCACAGGCTTGGTCCCGAAGCTACGTGCCAGCGCGGGACACAAGCGCAAGTCACTTACTACAAAGTACTTAGGCAAAGTGGAAAGCTCGTAGCAAGCTTAAGAAAATAACACAACGTTTATATTTTGGCTACTGCATAGGCGGATTCCGCGAAGATGGGGAGGAAAAGTGGGAAAATGCAGTGGCCAGTGGTCGGTGGCCAGTGGTCAGCATTTACTGGCCACCGGGCACTGATCACTGGCCACTGCTTCTTATGCCTTCTACGCATAAAAAAGTGATTGTCCGGAAGATGGACCGGGATTCGGTATCGGGATACGTGTCTCCGGCGCAGTTTGTGAATGAGGGCAAGCTGGAGTTGCTGAATACTTCGGGGACGGTGATCGCGATTGATCTGCGAGAGATCAAGGGCGTTTATTTTGTGCGGGAGTTTGGCGACTCGGAGTCGCTGGTGCGGAAGACGTTTACGTCGCGGCCGCGGTCGGAAGGTTTGTGGGTACGGCTGCGATTTAAAGACAGCGAAATTCTTGAAGGATTGATGCCGGCCGATCTGATGCAGACGATGGCGGAGGGATTTCTGGTGAGCCCTCCGGATCAGCGGTCGAATACACAGCGCATTTTTGTGCCACGCACGGCGCTGGAGTCGCTGACGGTGCTGGCGGTAATTGGTGCAGCGCGGCGGCAGCGGCGCGGCCCGCAGGATCAGCGGCAGGTGCCGATGTTTGAGGAGTAGACGAAGGCGTTCGCGTCGCAACTTTCCTCGCAACTTCTTAACACATCCCACCAAATAGAGAAGCTTTTCTCGCAGGGATTCCAAGTTCACCTTGTCTACGGAATACTCCGTCTTGACGAGCGAAGCTTCGCGGAGGATACTTCCTCACCCTGGCTTCTACCCCACACCTTGAGCCGGATAGTGCCACTCGTTCTGCTGTATCAATCTTGATCGCGAGGATGCCTATGACTGCAGTCGTTCGCTCCGGTAAGCAGCGCGCAACCGTTCACATCAATTCCAAACTTGAAAAACAACTGCTCGGCTACGCTGTGGTGGCTGGGGCTGCCGGGGTCGGGTTGCTGGCCGTCGCGCAATCGGCGGAGGCCAAGATTGTTTACACGCCGCTGGCGAATGTGCCGATCAAGAATCTGGCGATTGATTTCAACGGGGATGGAGTTACCGATGTTCACTTCAAGATTTCTTACACTTATCATGGCGCGTTTTCGAATGCGTATCCGGGCACGGGTGGTGGAGTTGCGTTCGGCAATAACGGTCACACTTCGGGAGCGCTACCCTTGCCTTTTCTCTCGCGGATTGGGTGGAAGTTGGAGTTCAAGTCGTACCGCGCGTTTATCACCGGAGTGGCCGGCTGCCACTCGTACTGTCTCGACTTCGGCCTGTGGCAGAACCAGACGAATAAGTATTTAGGCGTGAAGTTTCTGATCAATGGGAAGCCGCACTTCGGGTGGGTGCGCATGACTGTGGGCACGCCGCTTACGGGAACTGCTAGCGGTTATGCGTATGAGGATCTGCCGAACAAGCCGATTCTGGCGGGAAAGACTACCGGACCGGACGTGTTGGTGAGAAACGTGTCGGCGAGTGCTCCTCTGAAAGTGCCGGGGAGATTGTTGCAGACGCTTGGTGTGTTGGCTCGGGGATCTGAGACTATGGCGATCTGGCGGCGAGAGGAAGAATTGGCGGCGTAGACGAAAGGTTTGATGTTTTGCGAGGACAGCGGACGCCGACGGGACTCACCCTGTAGGGCTTCTGTCCTCGATGTTTTAGCTTCGATGTTTTTAGCCTCGATTTTTTACCCGCTTTTCAACAACTGCAGTCTTGGCCTGTCGCAGCGCAGACGATTGAAGCGAGCAGCATCAGCGGCAGAAGCACGGGAAGTGAGATGACTCGCAGAAACACGCCTACGCCGTCGGTTCTATCCAAGGCAGTCCGGGATGGGTAGTGCCTGTTACGAACCGCTTTCTGGCTGCGACCGACGATCGTAACTGGGATTTGCACCTGTACTTGCCGCACGGGCGAGACTCCCGCGTCAGTGATGGTCTGAAAGATCAAGCGTCCGGTCAGAATGTGCGTTCCTATTGGCGCGTCCTCCGATGCACCCAGCTTGAACTCCAACTCGTGCCGCTGGGCGACTGGTGTCATTCCAGTCCGGAATGAAAATTTTCGCTGAACTGTGCGAGGATATTGGACGGCACCGATAACGAAACCCTCCACGGAATCGAGTTGAAGAGTCAGAGGAATCACACCTTGCACGGGTGAACGCTGGGTAGTTAGAGATGCTGCGCCTATCAGGAGAACGGTTATCTTTTCGTCGCTTCCCTGCCGCAGCAGTTCCCACGATTGAGCGGTTTCCACCCATAGGTTGTCTCTATGTTGAGATTGCCGAGGGGTGTCGCCGTCGCCTCGCTGTGGCGCTACATCCATGACTTGTGCCGACGCGATTGCGGGCAATAGAACCAGTGCAAGCATTACTCGCCACATATTTGGCGACACGTATCGCCGATTGCTTTTGTTGGCGGCAATGCATTGCGGCTCAAGTGAATGTCAGGAGGTAAGTGCATGAGTGGGCAGGGATTAGTTGTTTGAGTCAACTCCTCACTTGACTTATTTCCTAGCGTGAGTCCCGCACGTGAGTCTCGCCGACTGCACCAGCGATTCATGCGGTCGTAAGGTCCCTCGCACCGGCTTCGCCGCTACTCAGGATGACAAGATCGAGTAACGATTGGCGTTTTGTCGGGCGTCGCTATACCAGACAACCGAGGCAGCTGTACATAGATGGCCTCGGGCGTGATGTGATTTCACGCATTGCAATGGCCTGGCATTATGGGATACTGTAACGCCCGTACGGGGTAACTTTGTCCCGCAGAGACCTAATCGGACTCCCACCTTCCTCCTCCCGGTATCGGTCTCCAACTCGAATTTCGAGGTAACCCGCCATGCGCCTGGCGTCTGCTTCGTTCCAGCCTTCGTCTGTCCTGCGGTCTGCGTTGTTGGTTTCGGCCGTTGCCGCGCTCCTTTTGAGTAGTCTCACTCTTGCCGCCGGGGCACAGGATGCCACGGGCGCTGAGACGCAGATTCGCCAACCGCTGATTCGGCAACCCATCGACGAGTCGCAACTTACCACGCTGAAAGGCAATACGCATCCGCTGGCGCGGCCGGAGTTCGACCTGGGTACGGCTTCGGCGGACCTGCCGACGAAGCGGATGCTGCTGGTGCTGACGCGGAGCCCTGAGCAGGAAGCCGAACTCGCGAAATTGCTCGACGATCAGCAGGACAAGTCGTCGCCGAATTATCACAAGTGGCTGACGCCGGAGCAGTTTGGAAAACAGTTTGGCCCGGGCGACGCCGATCTGCAGACGATTACGGCGTGGCTGCAGTCGCATGGGTTTGAAGTTGGGTCGACCAAGGGCAGAACCGTGCTGGAATTTTCCGGCACGGCTGGGCAGGTGCAGGAAGCGTTCCACACTTCGATTCACCAATATCTGGTGAGTGGCGAGCAGCATTGGGCGAACGCGAGCGACCCACAGATTCCTACGGCGCTAGCTGGGGCGGTGGCGGGCGTGGATTCGCTGAATAACTTTCCGAGAAAGGCGATGAACGTTCCGGGCGGCACATATGAGCGCGATGAGAAAACCGGAAGGATTCACGCGGTGCGGCCGCTTCTCACTTTTCCAGGGAACTGTAATCAGATTCAGGAATGCTACGGAGTTACGCCTTACGACTTCGCGACCATCTACAACGAGTTGCCGTTGTGGAATGCGGGCATTACCGGCGCGGGCGTGACGATTGCGATTGTCGGCGAGACGGACATTCAACTTTCCGACGTGCAGTCATTTCGCAGCTATTTTGGACTACCGGCGAACGATCCGACTTTCATCTGGAATGGCCCGGATCCCGGAATTCAGGGTGACGAATCGGAAGCTGACATCGACGTGCAGTGGTCAGGGGGCGCTGCGCCTGGGGCGAGCATCGATTTCGTGATCTCAGAGTCGACGGAAACAACCGCGGGCATCGATCTCTCGGCGGTTTATATCGTGGAACAAAATCTCGCGCCGATCATGAGCGAGAGCTACGGCCTTTGCGAACTGGGGTTGGGGACAGCCGGGAATGCGTTTTATAACGCGCTGTGGCAGCAGGCGTCAGCACAAGGCATCACGGTATTTATCTCTGCGGGAGACAACGGATCGGCGGGCTGCGACGACTTTAACGCATATCGGCCGGCTGCGGCGAAGTATGGGCTGCAAGTGAGCGGATTTGCCTCAACGCCGTACAACGTGGCGGTGGGTGGAACCGACTTCAACGACTTCACGACTTCCAGCAATTACTGGAATACGACGAATAATCCGACCACGCAGCAGTCGGCGAAAAGCTACATTCCGGAGACGACGTGGAACGATTCCTGCACGAATGCGATCTTCGGCACGATTGGATTCAGCACCAACGCGGAAACAAACTGCAACAACTCGCAACTTGTAGGGTTCGTCATACCCGAGGGCGGATCGGGCGGATCGAGCACATGTACGACGAACAGTCAGCAATTGGGTACTTGTTCTGGAGGGTATCCGAGACCCTCGTGGCAAACGGGCAGCGGCACGTTTTCGACGGACGGAAAGCGCGACATTCCCGACGTTTCCTTGTTTGCCAGTAATGGATTTGTGGGCAATGCGTATCTGATTTGCGAAGCTGACCAGCCGGATGGCGACTGTCCTTATGGTTTTTTGGGATTCGGTGGTACGTCCGTTTCGTCGCCGGCGTTTGCGGGAATCATGGCGCTGGTGGTACAGAAGACCGGCGAGCGGCAAGGGAATGCGAATTACGTTTTTTATAAGCTGGCGGCGAAATCGGGTGCGAGTTGCACGTCGAGCAGCACAGAGGCGAGCAGCTGCATTTTCAACGACGTGAACACTGGCACGATTGCCATGCCCTGCAAAAAGGGCAGTCCGAACTGCACAACGAATACCAGCAGCGATACCTATGGCGTGATGACCGGCTACAGCGCTGGCGCGGGATATGACTTGGCAACCGGACTGGGCTCAGTGAACGTGAACAATCTGGTGAACCAGTGGACAACCGTCTCATCGTTGCCGACGACTACGACGCTGAATAGCTTGAACCCGACAACGATCACGCACGGTCAGGCGGTGAACTTTACCGTGACGGTGAAACCGGAAAGCGGAAGCGGGACGCCGACGGGACAGATTTCGCTGGAAGGAAGCCCGACGAGCGACACCCAAGGAATCGCGGGTTTCAACTTGAGCAGTGGAACGGCAACAGGAAGTACGGAGTTGTTGCCCGGCGGCAGCTACTCGGTGATTGCGCACTATGCGGGCGATTCGACATACGGCCCGAGCGACTCGAGCCCGATCAGCGTGACCGTGGGAAAAGAGAACAGCCAGAGCCAGGTGTTTCTGGTGACGTTCAACACGAGCGGGCAGCTGCTAAGCAATAACGCGACGACGGCGATGTATGCGTCGCCGTATCTGTTACGCGTAAACGTGGAGAATTCGGCAGGCGCGCTGTGCTCGCCGACTGGTTCAACTGCGACCGGATGCCCGAGTGGAAACATCACGCTTACCGACAATGGCAGTGCGCTCGATCTGGGAACGTATTCGTTGAACAGCTTCGGATATTTCGAGGACCAGCTGATTCAGCTCACCGGCGGCACGCACGCGGTGAAGGCCGCGTACCCGGGGGATAACAGCTTTAATTCCAGCGTCGCGACGAATACGATCACCATCACGCCGGCGCCGACATCGATCACAAATCTGTTTGTTGGACCTGCCGCGGTCGGCCAACCGGTGTCCATTACGGCTTACGTGAATACCACGAGTTATGGCGCGGCTCCGTCGGGCACGGTCAGTTTCTACGCAAATGGCACCGCTCTCAACGGCACGGTAAGCTATAACCGATTGGCGGGCTTTCCGGGATTCTACGCGTACACTCAAGCCACGCTCACGTCCGACAGCAACGCATTTCCTGCGGCTGGGACTTACAACATCACGGCAACCTACAACGCCGACGCCAACTACAGCACGTCGACATCGGGTGCAGACACAATATCGGTGATCTATCCCCGGCCGACCGTGAACGTGACTCCGTATTCGCAGACCGTTTCCTACGGAAACACCGCCAACGTAACGGCGCTGATCGATACGGCCAATAAGACGGTCTATCCGACGGGTACCGTAACTTTTGTTGACGGGGCAACCAATGCAACTCTGGCCGGCCCGATCGCGTGCGCCAATGCGAAGGATTCGTCTGGCTACTATGCGTGCCAGGCGGTCGCGACATTTACAGTCACGTCTAACGGTTCGTTCAACGTGATGTACAGCGGAGACAGCAACTTTCCGGCTGCGACCAACTATGGATATATCGTGATGCCCGATTTCAATTTCAGCGCTTCGGGCTGGGTGCAGGTAACGGCCGGGCAGTCGCAGAACCTGACCATTACCTTCAACAGCGTAAACGGGCTCAGCGGGACCGCGGCAAATTTCAGTTGCTCCAATTTGCCGGCGGAAACGACGTGCAGCTTTAATCCCAGCCAAGTTACGCTTCCGAGCAATGGCAGCGTTTCAACGACGCTGACGGTTACGACCACTGCGATTGGGCAGTCACAAAAGGGGTTGAACGGTCTGCGCGCCACGAACTGGGGAATCGCGGGGTCGATGATGTTGCTGGCTTGTTGCCTGATTGCAACACCGTTCTCGCGGGGCCGTGCCGGGCGAGGCGCAGTTGCGTTGATGTTGGTGGCGGCTATTGCGGTCTTGCCAGGTTGCGGAGGCGGCGGGTCGGGCGGCGGTGGTGGACCCAAGAATCCCGTGCCCTCTATTACCTCGCTGAACCCGACCCAGGTAGCAGCAGGATCGCAAATAAACAGTCTGTACGTGAACGGTACAAATTTCATGGGCACTTCGACCGTGACCTACAACGGAACTCTGCATAACAGTTCGCTGCAAAGTTCGACGCAGATCCAAATCGCGCTGGGGCCGGACGATGTGGCCTCAACGGGTTCGTATCCGGTCGTGGTTTCGAATCCGGCTCCGGGCGGAGGGCCGTCAGCTCCCATGAACTTCGCGGTTGTGACTGGCACGCCCACGGGATACTTTACGGCCAATATGAACGCGACGATTGGTCCGATTACGCACAGCGCTCAACTGTCGATGAACATTCAATAGCACACACCATCCGATCTGAGCTGACGGCCAGCCACCGGTCTGACCCAGGCCGGAGCACGCGCTGGTGTACGATCATTTCTCATGAAACTTTCTGCGATTGCATCTGAGCTACATCTGCGTCTGGAGAACGGCTCGCCGGAGACGGAGATTACCGGGCTCAATGGAATTGAGCAGGCCGGACCGGGCGAGCTGACTTTTGTTTCCAATCCGAAGTATGCGGCGGCGGCTCGGACTACGCGGGCTGCGGCCGTGATTGTGGCGGAGGACTTCCCTGCTATTTCGGCGGCGATGTTGCGGGCGAAGGATCCGTATTTGAGTTTTGCTCGGGCTTTGGAGCTGTTTCATCCGGCGGCGCGGTATGAGGCTGGGGTGCATGCGACTGCGGTGGTGGATTCGTCCGCGAAGATCGGGGCTGGTGCGCATATTGGGCCTTATGTGGTGATTGGGCCGGAGGTGCAGATTGGCGCGAATGCGGTGCTGCTGGCGCATGTGGTGATTTATCGCGGGGCGAAGATTGGCGATAATTTTCTTGCACATGCGCATTCCGTGGTGCGCGAGAACTGTCGCTTGGGGAACAACGTGATTTTGCAGAACGGCGTGGTGATTGGCGCGGACGGATTTGGATTTGCCAAGACTGCCGAGGGGCGCTGGCACAAGATTCCGCAGCCGGCACCGGTGGTGATTGAGGATGATGTGGAAGTGCAGGCGAATTCGTGCATCGACCGGGCGAGCGTGGGCGAAACGCATGTTGGGCGCGGGGTGAAGATCGACAACCTGGCGCAGGTGGGGCATGGATCGCAGGTGGGAGCGGACTCGCTGATTTGCGCGCAGGTTGGCCTGGCAGGGTCAACGGTGATTGGCAATCGGGTGATTCTTACCGGGCAGGTGGGAGTGGTTGGTCACTGTACGGTTGGCGACAACGCGATTGTGACTCCGCAGAGCGGCGTGGCGCATGACATTCCCGCGGGCGCGTTCGTGAGCGGATCGCCGGCAGTGGACCACCGGGCTTGGCTGAAGTATTCGGCGATTCTGCCGAAGCTGCCTGAGTTGGTGCGGGGGCTGCGGAAGAAAGAGTAGGGTCAGTCGAGCGTGTTTTTTTGAAGTGCATTTCCAGATATACGGGGACTTTATTGCTTGGGCTCAAGACGCTCGGATGCATTGTGATCCTCACGGCGGTCACCGGCATGGCGCAAGAGCATGCACACGGCAGCGGCGAGAAGCTGGGAACTGTTCACTTCTCCACGTCGTGCAACGAAGCAGCACAGAAGGAATTCGACCGCGCGGTAGCGCTGCTGCATTCCTTTGAGTTCAGCCGCGCGATTGATGGATTCAACGCAGTGCTGAAGAGCGACGGGAGTTGCGGAATCGCACATTGGGGCATCGCGCTCAGCCAGTGGAGTAATCCGTTTGCGCCAGGGAAAAAGGATTCCCGGCAACTTGCCGCAGGCCGGGCGAGCGCGGAACTCGGCCAGACTGAGGGCGCGAAGACCGAGCGCGAGCGCGCCTACATTTCGGCGGTCGCGAATCTATACAACGACTTTGAAAACAAGCCTCAGTCCGCGCGCCTGCTGGCGTATCGCGACGCAATGGGAAATTTAGCCGCGAACAATCCCTCAGACCACGAGGCACAAATTTTTTACGCGCTCGCAATTGCCGAATCGGAAGATTCTGCGGACAAGACATACGCTGGACGGCTGAAGGCCGGGGCGATCCTGGAGAAATTGTTTGAGCAGGAGCCGAATCATCCGGGGCTGGCGCACTACATCATTCACACCTACGACGTGCCTCCGCTGGCGGGTCGTGCGCTGGAGGCGGCACGGCGTTATGCCGAGATTGCTCCGGACGCTCCCCATGCTCTGCATATGCCGTCTCACACCTTTACGCGGACCGGAGACTGGCAGGCATCGATCAAGAGCAATGTGGCAGCGGCCGCAGCCGCCAGGCGAGAGGGAGAAACGGCCGAGGAGCTGCACGCCAGCGACTACGAAATCTATGCATATCTGCAAAGCGGGCAGGATGCTGCGGCACAGCGGATACGGAATTCGCTGCCGGAGATCGGGCAGCGTTTCGATCCGGACAAAGTGGTCGGCGGCGCGGCAGGCCCTTCCGTGGCGTACTTTGCGCTGGCGGCGATCCCTGCGAGATACGCGCTGGAACGGGGGGATTGGAAACAGGCAGCAGAGCTTATCCCACGGGCGACGCCATTTCCGCATACCGAAGCGATTACATGGTTCGCGCGAGGCCTGGGCGCGGCGCGGCTTGGGCAGACGAAGTCGGCGTATGAATCGGAGGCAGCGTTGAGACGAATTCGCGAGCGGCTGTCGGATTCCGGCGAGACGTATTGGGCACTTCAGGTGCAAATCGAAGAGACCGAGGTTGCTGCTTGGGCAACCTTCGCAGATGGAAAGCGAGAAGAAGGGCTGAGTCAGATGAAGTCCGCGGCGGAACTTGAGGATGGAACCGAGAAGAGTGCTGTTACGCCGGGGCCTATCGCCCCAGCACGAGAGTTGCTTGGCGAGATGCTGCTGGAAACGAATCAGCCCGCCGCGGCGCTGGCGCAGTTTGAAGCCACACTGCAAAAAGAGCCGGAACGGTTCCGCGCGCTGTATGGAGCAGGACACGCGGCCCGGCTCAGCGGAGACACCGTTGCGAGCCAGAAGTATTTTCGCGAGCTGGTGAAAGGTTGCGAGCATCCCGACAAGCCGTATAGAAAAGAACTTGAGGAAGCGGAGAAGTTTTTCTCAGAGAAGAACTGAGGCTGCCTCAACGATGTACCTGGGTCGGCCCTGGACAGTGCGGAAGAAAAAAGCATTGACCACAGAGGGCACAGAGTCGCACAGAGCGAATTCTAAGCAGTTCCTCTGCGGACCTCAGTGCCCTCTGTGGTGAAGGCGTTTTGGCGATACTCTTCCGGCAAGCCACTCTCGATCACCGCACGTACTTTTTCCATCAACTCCTCGCGGCCGCCGAAATCTTTGGGCTCGATGGGTGCGTGGAAGATCACCTGCACGCGGCCAGGTTTGATGGAGAAGCGTCCCTTGGGCCAGGCGTGGTGTGTGCCGACAATCGTCACGGGGACGACGGGGATTCCGCATTCCATCGCTAGATAGAACGGGCCTTTTTTGAAGGGCAGGAGTTTGCCGTCGAAGGAGCGGTGGCCTTCGACGTAGATCGTCATGTTCATGCCTTGTTCGACGACGGCCTTGGCAGCGCGGACAGCCTCGATTCCGGCTTCGCGGTTGCCGCGATCGACGGGGACGAGCATGCCCATGCGCATGGCCTGCCCGAGGATCGGAACCTTGAAGAGTTCTTTTTTCACCATCACGGAAGTGCGCTTGGGCAGCGCGGGAATCTGGATGGGCGGATCGAGATTGGAGACGTGATTCGACATGAAGATGTAACTGCGGGAGAAGTCGAGGCGGTCGAGGCCGACGCTTTCGACGCGCACTCCGGCGAGCCGGATGCCGGCGCGCGCGCCCCACATGAAAAGCTGATAGAGCACGCGAATGTCGCCCATGATGTAGGCCGCGGGAAATCCGATGAGCGCGGCGATGGGCGCGGAGAGGCTCCAGAACGTCAGCATGACGAGGGTGCGGATCATTCGTTCGACACCCCGGATTTCGAAGCCCCGTTTTCTTTCGGAGATGCTAATCCGGCTTCGCCCTTGAGCCATGCGGCGCGGCGGGCGCGCTGTTCGGAAGTTACCTGATCCAGGTCTTTGATTTCGTATGCTATTTCGGGGCGGCTGCCGGCCTTCCATTTCAGTTCGCGCTGGGCTGCGCCACGGCTGCGAACTTTCATAGTGATTTCATCGCCGGGACTCATGCGGTTGAGGTCTTGTCGCGAATCCTGCCCGGCGGGCTTGCCCTGCAATTCGAGAATGGTGTCGCCGACTTTCAGTCCGGCGCGCTCGGCTTCGCTGCCGGGAGTAACAGCGGTCGCGACCATGGGTCCATCGAAACTACGGGACGCAACGAAGCCCGGATCGGCGACCTCGTTGCGAATTTCTTCGACGCGCAGGCCAACGGAACGAAAGAAATCGTTCCACGGAATTTCTTCGGTGCCGGCGATGTACTTGGTGAAGAACCATCCGAGATCGGCGTGGCTGACGGCTTCGGCCGCGGCGCGCACGCCGTTGGAGTCGTCAAAGAAGCGGCCTTGCTTGGCGTAGTTCGTATTCATCCATTCGAGGACTTCGCGCAGCGATGCGCGATCGCGACTGGCCTGGCGCACGGCGAGATCGAGCGTGACGCCTAGCAACTCGCCCTTGTTGTAATAGGACACGCTGCGCTCGGGGCGGCGATAGTAAGGGTTGCCTTCAAGCCAGGCGTCGAGGCTCGAGTCTTCCGCAGACTGGGTGAGATGCGCCGGGCGCCGCTGCAACTCGCCGATTTCGTCGGCCAGGCCGGAGAGATAACGCTTTTCGTCGATCAATCCGGCACGCAATTGGATGATGCCTTCGGCGGTGCTGGTCACGCCTTCGCTGAACCACAGGGCGCGCGTGAAGTTCTCTTTCGTGTAGTCGATCGGCTCGAGCGTTTGAGGACGGATGCGCTTGACGTTCCACAGATGAAAGAATTCGTGAGACGTGACTACGTTCAAAGGGAAAAGAGTCTGCTTGATCGAATTGGCGCTGATCCCGATCGCGGTGGAGTAAGCGTGCTCCATGCCACCGCCGGCCGGCCCGCGGGGAAAGTGATAGAGGAACATGTAGGAATCGAAGGGGCGGTCGCTCATCCAGGTGGTGGCGGCGACGACGATTTTGCGCAGCGACTCGACGATCTTCGCCATGTCGTAGTCGGCGGGATCGGCGTCGACGACGACGCGATAGTGGCCGCCGGCTTCGTCGAAGTCGGATTCGCGAAACTCTCCCAGTTCGACGGGCGAGTCGACCATGCGGTCGTAGTCGGGCGCGGTGAAATCTTCGCCGGAGGAAGTGAGCGGTGTGGCGATGCGCCACCCTTGCGGTACTTGGTTGAAGTGCACGCGCACTGGCGCGGCGCGGGCGTCGACGGGGTACATCAGGATTTCGGCGAGATTGAAGAATGCGTGCTCCGGGTTGAGTTGCGCTCCGAAGGGCGCGGCGGAGTCGGCGTACAGCTGGTAGTCGATGATTGCACCTTTATCCGCGCCTTGAATTTGCCAGCGGCTCTTGTCGACCGCGTGGACTGCAAGCGGCTTGCCGGCAGAATCCGTGGCTTTCACGAATTGGACGTATTGTGCGAAGTCGCGAATCTGGTAGAGAGCGTTCCAGACGGGAAGTTGCAAATCCCGCTGCGCGGCGCCCGGCGGGATGGCTATTTGTATGTGGACCAGATGATCGGCCGGGGACGAGAGCGCAACAGTGTAGGAAATCTCCTGCGATTGCGCGCGCGCGCATGCCGCGAGCAAAAGACACCATGCAATTTGATGAACAAGAGCGCGACGGCCGAATTTCATTTCGATAGCGCACGCAGGCGCTCTGGCAGTTTCTCATAAATTCCGCCGAAGCCGCCGTTGGAGAGGATGGCGACGACATCGCCACTGCGCATTTCGGGAGCTACATTTTCAACGATGGCGTCGGCGTCGGCGAGAAGGCGCGCGCGGCGGCCGTTTTGCTGGATTTCTTCGGCGAGCGCAGGCAATTCCAGGCGCTCTTTTTCCGGGACTGCCTCGGAGCGGAAGACTCCGGCAACCACAATCTCATCGGCAGCGGCGAGGCTGCGCGCGAGGTCGCTTTGCAGCACGCGGCGGCGAAGCGTGTTGGAGCGGGGCTCGAGAATCGCCCACAGACGGGAGCCGGGATAGCGGGCGCGCAGTGCGCGCAGCGTCCCGGCAATGGCGGTGGGATGATGGGCGAAGTCATCGATGATAGTGATGCCATTCACCTGCGCCCGGACTTCGAGGCGGCGCTTTACGCTCTTGAAGGTTTTCAGCGCGGCGGCGATCGCTTCTTTGGGGATGTCACAGGATGTGGCCAGCGCTGCAGCAGCGGTTGCATTCCAGACGTTGTAGTCGCCAGCGAGGGGAAACTCGAAGTCGGCCCAGTGGTGACCGTCGTGGAAAACCTTCCAGGTGGTACGGCCGGGATCGAGGCGAAGGTTGGTTACTTGCCAATTCGAGTGCAGGCCCGCGCCATAGCGTTCGACTGGGCAAAATGGCTTGCTCAGGCAACGCTCCAGGCTTGCGCTTCCGGTGGCCTCGCCTACGATGCCGTCGAAGGCAATGATGCGGCCGCGCCCGGGCACAAGATTCACCAGGCGCTTGAACGCGGTTTCCACCGCGTCGAGATCTTTATAGATGTCGGCGTGGTCGAACTCGACCGAGGTCAGAATGACGGAGTCGGGAAAGTAATGCAGGAACTTCGGGCCTTTGTCGAAGAACGCGGTGTCGTATTCGTCGCCTTCGATGATGAAGTGCTTGCCCTGGCCGAGATGAAAACTGGAACCGAAATTTTCTGCAATGCCGCCGATCAGGAACGACGGCTGCATGCCGGAGGAATGGAAAATCCAGGAGAGCATCGAGGTCGTTGTTGTTTTGCCGTGAGTTCCGGCAACCACGAGGACTTCTTTGCCGCGGAGAAACTCGTCATGCAGAAGTTGCGGCAGGGAGCAGAACGGGATGCGGCGATCGAGGATGTGTTCGAGTTCGACGTTACCGCGCGAGAAGGCGTTGCCGACTATGACTAGATCAGGCGCGGGTTCGAGATTCTTCTGGGCAAACGGTTGCGACACGAGGATGCCAAGGTCGCTCAGGAAATCGGACATCGGCGGATAGGCGGCGGCATCGGAGCCGGTGACGCGAAAGCCGCGCTGCTTGAGCATTCCGGCGAGCGAGGCCATGGCCGTGCCGCAGATGCCGATGAGATGGATGTGTTTGGAGACGGTCATCGTGATCCCGAGATTGCACTGTTGAAGCGAGGCCAGTAATTGCGCCGATTCGATTGCCCTCAGCGGCTAAAGCCGCGCGTTTTTCGCCGCGGTTACGGCACGACTGAAGTCGTGCCCTTCCCGTTTCGTTTCGGACGATTCGCACAACTGACTGAACCTGTCCGGTTTAGCTTTGTTCCCCGCATCCATCTATCCGCTGACTGCTGCTTCCAGAATTTGCAGTTTCACTTGTCCACTCTTCACAGCGAGCTTCGCCTGCACTCCAAACGGAAGCGTGATGTTGCCGGAGGTGACGTGGCCGGAGCGGACGCCATAAGCGACGGGCACGCCGAGGTCGCCGACGATGCGGGTGACGACTTCCTGCAGAGTGTACCCCTGGCTTGCCGTCTGAACGCAATCCAGCATCTCGCCGAACACTATGCCTCGGACATCGGCAAAAAAGCCGCACAGCTTCAACTGCATCAACATGCGGTCGATCTGGTAGGGCTTGGCCGCGAGATCCTCGAGAAACAAAATGGTGCCCGCGGTTTTGATTTGATACGGCGTTCCGAGCGACGCGACGAGGATAGAAAGGCACCCGCCGTAGAGAACGCCTTCGGCTTCGCCGTCGGCCAGTCCAACAACATCGCTGGCCATCGCCACCTCCCATGCGGGCGTTCCGGTCACAGACGCTTGCCACGATGAGAGATCGACTCCGCCATCGTCCAGCCAGTCCTTTGCGACCATGGGCCCGTGAAAGGTGATGAGGCCTGCAGCGTCGAGAAAATGGGTCAGCAGGCAGGTGGGGTCACTGTAGCCGACGAATATCTTGGGATGCGCAGCCACCTTTTCCAGATCGAATTGCGAAAGTAGATAGTTCGCGCCATAGCCGCCGCGCGCGCAAATGATGGCGCGGACATCGTCGCGGGTGAACATTTCTTCCAGTTCTCGGACGCGACGGTCGAGCGCTCCAGCGAAAAATAAATCGCGGTCGAAAATAGATTCGAAGTAGAAGGGGCGATATCCGGCGCGGCGCAGCGCTTCGCATCCGGCGAGAAAGTCGGCGCGATTGACGCTGCTCGCTGGCGCGACGATGCCAACCGTATCGCCGGGGCGAAGCGCGGGAGGCTTGACGCGTTGGGAAGGGTTCGAGGGCATGGTTTGCAGACATCGCGGGCGCGCCGCGATAGCTCAACTCAAAAAGAATTCTCCCTTGCAGACTAGGTGCGCCGGGCCACGCAAAAAAACCTTGCCGCTCTCGACGCGCACGGTTTGCGTGCCTCCGGGCGCGTGCACTTTCACTGGAGATGCGGCCCGGCCAGTTGCGACCGCCGCCACGGCCGAGGCGCACGATCCTGTGCCCGAAGAGCGGGTTTCACCGACGCCGCGCTCAAAGAACATGACTTTCACATCGTGCTTGCCGGCCAGGGAAACATATTCGACGTTTACTCCTTCGGGAAATGAACCCGAGCGCTGAATTCTTTCCGCCTGCGACTGCCAATCGGCGGGAAACTGCGACACAAAGACGACATAGTGCGGATTACCCATGGAGACCGGGATGCCACGCACTTCCCTGCTCTCAGCATGTACGACTAGTTCCTCGCCCACCGTGGCTTCGCCCATCTCCATTTCGAATTCGAATTCAGAGTCGCTACGGCTGATGAGCGCACAGATTTTCGTACCGGCACCGGTAAGAATGGAGATGCGCTCTTTCTTTTGCTGCGAACATACATAAGCCGCGACGCAGCGGGTGCCGTTGCCGGAAATCTCTGCGCCAGAGCCGTCGGCGTTGATCAGGCGAATTTCAACGTCGGCGCTGAAGTGCGGCAGCATCCACTCGACGCCATCGGCGCCGACTCCATCGTGACGATCACAGACGCGGCGGGTGAAGGCAGAAACATCCGGCGGAGCCAGCGCGCCGTCGATCAAGAGAAAGTCGTTGCCGCAGGCGCTGGCTTTCACAAAAGGGATGGAAAGGCCGCTCACTCGCGCTCCACCCGGCCGAGCGAAACGGCGGATTCGAGCACGCTTGAGCCCTTCAAGTGCTTCAACAATTCCCGCTGCTCGCGATTGCAGCCTTCGACATCAAACTGCAGGCGGACGTGCTGGCCGGTGTTGCCGCTGGCGACATTCTGCATCAGCCGATGATTACCCTCGAGGATGCGGTTGACCTCGTTGCTGACTTCTTCAATATTGGCGCCGGTAACCTCGTAAGTGTTCAGGAGAAGCTTGAGGTTGAAGGTTTCTTCCAAGTGACCGAGAAGAAACAATCCCAGCAAAACGAGAGCGGTGGCAAACATCGCGGTGGCGTAAAGCCCGCCGCCAGCGGCCATTCCTACGGAGGCTACGACGAAGAGCGTGGCGGCTGACGTGAGGCCAGTCGTCAATCCACGGGTGTGGAGGATCGAACCGGCTCCGATGAATCCGATGCCGGGAATAATTTGCGCCGCGATGCGCGTGTAGTCGGAAGGCTCAGCGGCGAGGGCACGCGAAAGTAACGTGAACAATGCCGCGCCGAAGCAGATGAACATGTTGGTGCGCAGGCCGGCGGCGCGGTGTTTCCATTCCCGCTCCAGGCCGATCAGACCGCCGAGCACCGCTGCCAGCGTGAGCCGCAATATAGAAGTCGCGACCAGGCCGCTGGTCATTTCTCCGCGTAGCAGATCGACAAAACGGTGCCAGTTCATCGCGACGTGTGCCTGTTCGAAAAATCCATCGGATGGCCGGATTTTAACATCGCCAGCGCGCGCTGCCGCGTTACCGGAGTGATTACCGCAGGCGATAGAGGACGACACGCGCCTGCCCGGTCACGTGGAGTTCGACGATCTCGGGCAGGCTGCGCTCATGGAGGGATTGCCAGACGGGATCGCCTTCCGCGGCAACGGCGTAGTCGGCGTATTTTGCGGGATTGGCGAGCGCGCGCTCCCATAAGCCATCGGGGTCGGAGGGCTGCATCCAGACGCGATGGTTGCCCTCATTGATGGTGCGTTTGAGCGGGACGCCCGCTTGCTGCAGCGCGCCGACGTGGTCGCCTAGGTACATGAGGAGCGTGGAGTCCGACGGCAGTTTCTGGAGCCAGGCGGCGACTTGCGCCTCGAGGATGTTGCGCGTGCGCATGTTGAGTTGCGCTTCTTTCAGCGAAATTGGTGTCGTTTGCCATACCGATGCGTAGCTGGCGATGAGGAGCGCAAACATTGCGAGGAACGCGGCCACGCGCAGCTTTCGATCGTCTGCGTCGCGGCGAATCAGAAAAACAAGGACGGCGAAGCTGGCCGCAAGCGCAGGGAGCAGCTGCAATCCGTAGCGGACGTTGTAATGGCTGAAGGGCCACCAGGGCGGGAGAAAGATGGGAACACCGCCATAGGCGATTGAGAGCGCGTAGAAAGCGATGGGGATCAGGAAGAAGATCAGCGGTGCGTACGCAGCTAATTGTGGCGACGAATCCAAGCGAAAACCTAGAGCCAGAGCGGCGCCAACCGCTGCAACAGTGAGCAACAGCCATCCGCGTTGCAGCCACTCGTTGTGGGCCATGTTCAATTCGGCGGCTTTCAGAAAGTAAGAGCTGGAAACAAACACGTTTCCGCTGCCGGGGTGGCCGGGATTGCCGGCGATCTGCGTTCTGCGCTCGATGGCTTTAGCCGAGTACGGACCGTTTTCGAATTCGAGCGGATTGCGGTAGACGAGTCCGTTGTAGGCGAGCCAGAGAATCGGAGCGGCGGCGCTGATCAGCAGGAACTTGGCAATGGCTGCGCGTGAGATGGCAGCGGTGTTTTGCGCGTTTTTTTTGAAGAACGCTAGCAGCAAGACTGCGCCTGACATGACGACGGCGAGAAACCATCCGTCGTAGCGGGTGAGGCAGGCGGCGGCTAGACAGAGTCCACATATCGTGAGGCCTTTGGAATCACCTCGGACCGCTTCGCTGAAAAAGACGACCGCCCAGATGAAGCATGCGAGATAGAGCGACTCGCCCATGGCGGTGGCTTGCATGTAGATGAGATTGGGATTGGCCGCGAAGACCAGAGCCGCACTCCACGCGGCTGCTCGCGCTGCGGTTTCGTATTTGGCGTCACCAGAAAACATTGCGCGCACGAGGCGAAACATCCCCACCACGGCGAGCACATATCCAGCCATGGATGGAAATGAGCCGCCGAGACCCGTGCGCCAGAGTGAATCCGAGAGAAGAAACGGAATCATTAGCAGATGCGGAAGCGGCAGCCAGACAGTGCCGAGTTGCAGCAGGCCGGGAGTCCTGGAGTCGAAGACACGGCGCGCGATGTTGATGTGCGCGATCGCGTCTCCGTAGAGAAGCACTTCGTTGCGCTGAAAGTAGAAGAGCGCGGAAATGACCGAGATGCACGTCGCGAGCCAGAGGACGAATTGCGTCTCGGAATCCCAGCGGGAAACGGCGGGCGGCGCCTTCGTTTTCTGTTTTCTGGGCATCGCGGCTCGAACGATGAGTTTGTCAGATTCGCGGGCGGAAGACTAGCGGCAGTCGAGGCGTGAACCTACTCGAGGTGCGTCAGTTCACGGAAAATCTGGAAGCGGGCGTCGATCTCCTCGCGGGTGAGCGACTGCAGGCGCTCGGTGCCGAAACGCTCGACCGCGAACGAACCCATCACGCCGCCGTAGAAGAGAGCGCGCTTGAGCACTTCGCGGTTTAACTCAGGTTGCGACGCAAGATATCCCATGAAGCCTCCGGCAAACGAGTCGCCGGCGCCGGTCGGGTCTTTGACCTCGTCGATGGGAAGCGTGGGGGCGCGGAAGGGATGGCGGCCGACGCCGAATGCGCCCTCGCGAAAAAAAATGGTGGCGCCGTATTCTCCGTGCTTGATGACCAGCGCCTTGGGACCCATGGCTAGAACTTTATTGGCGGCGCGCGGAAGATTGGTTTCATGGGCGAGCATCTTGGTTTCTGTGTCGTTGATGAGGAGCACGTCGACGAGCCTCAGCGTTTCGGCGAGTTCGGTGGGCGTGCGGTTGATCCAGTAATTCATGGTGTCGCAACCGGTGAGGCGCACGCGTTTCATCGATCGGCGCACGTTGGCTTGCAGCGTGGGCTGGATGTTGGCTAGGAAAAGAAACTCGGTGTCTTCGTATTCTTTGGGAATTTGCGGATGGAATTTTTCGAAGACGTTCAGGTCGGTGTAATCGGTCTTGGCTTCGTTGAGATTGTCGGTGTAGGAGCCGCCCCAGCGAAACGTCTTTCCCTTAGCTCGTTCGATGCCGCGGGTGTCGATGCGGTGCTGATGGAAGACTCGCTCCTGCTCCGGGCCGAAGTCGTCGCCTACCACGGCTACTACTCGCACGTCGGTGAAGTAGCTGGCGGCCAGAGAAAAATAAGTGGCCGCGCCACCTAGAATATTTATTACGCTGCCCGAGGGCGAGGTTACGTCATCGAATGCGACCGAACCGACTACCAGGATGCTCATGAGGCCTTTCTATTCTTCTGCTACTTCGGTGGTATCGGCAAAAAGCTTTCACCACAGAGGGCACAGAGGAACACAGAGGAAAATCACTTTACGTATTTGCCGAGAATCAGCTTTAGTTTCTTCTTCGTCGGCGCGGGAATTTTCTTGAGGTCGGTCAGGATGGCGTGGGCCAGGGCCGATCCGCATTTGCAGGAACGATCGCGCGGCATGGCGGCCACCATGGCGCGAATTACCTTCGTGGCATTTTCGGCGTTCTTGAGCAGAACAGTGACGATTTGATCGACCGTGACCGAGTCGTGATGCGGATGCCAGCAGTCGTAGTCGGTGACCATGGCGACAGTGACGTAGCAGAGCTCCGCTTCGCGCGCGAGTTTAGCTTCCTGCAGGTTGGTCATGCCAATCACGTCCATGCCCCAGCTACGGTAGACGTTGGACTCGGCCTTCGTGGAAAACTGGGGCCCTTCCATGCAGAGATACGTTCCGCCGCGCTTTCCGACGACGCCGGCTCGCCGGCACGCCATTGCGACCACGCTCGCCAATTCTCCGCAGACGGGATCGGCAAAAGAAATGTGCGCGACCGCTCCCCCGCCGAAAAATGTATCGACGCGATGGCGTGTGCGGTCGAAGAATTGATCGGGAATCACGAACTCCAGCGGCTTATGTTCTTCTTTCAAGGAGCCTACCGCGGAAATCGAAACGATGCGCTCCACGCCGAGCTGCTTGAAGCCGTGAATGTTCGCGCGGAAATTCAGCTCGCTGGGCAGGAGGCGATGGCCGCGGCCGTGGCGGGCGAGAAATGCAACCTTGCGCCCCTCGAGCGTGCCGCAAACGTAGGCGTCAGAGGGCGCGCCGAACGGAGTCTTGACACGCGCCTCTTTTACTTTCGCGAGACCGGGCATGGAATACAAGCCGCTGCCGCCGATGATGCCGATTTCCGCCTGTGGCAATGCTCCCTCCAGAGCCCGCGAAGCCATCGAGTCAAACGTGTGATTATACAGGACGAATTTTTCAGGCTGGAGACATGCATACGTTCGCCGAACCCGGCGATACAATTTGAGCAGCATGAAGTTTTTCTCATTTAGTGGCGTCATTCTCTTGGTGTGTGGACTCGCTAGCGCACAAGACAAGGCTAGCAACTCTGCAGTCACTGTCCCGGCGAACATTGATCACAACCGCGTCGTGATCGATGCGGAACTGCCGCTTCCTGACGGATCTGCGCAACGGGTTCATGCCTGGATCGACAATGGCAACGCCGAACTCGAGATGTCGCGTCATCTTGCGACTGTGTTGGGCCTTTCCGTTTCGTGCAGCGAGCACGAATGCTCGTCGCCAGCGCCGCGCGAGATTGTCGTGGGCGGCATGAAGATTCCTTTGGCCGCGGCGAAAGAAGCGAAGATTCCACTGAAACCGGTGAGTGCGGCTGCGGTGATGGCGCCGGGGATGAATGCCGAGATCAATATTCCCTCCATCGTCTTGCGCAACTACGACGTGCTGATCGATTTTCCCGAGCACAAATTTTCCATCGGGCCGCCGGGGAGCATTCATTTTCTCGGATCGAGCAGCAAAGTGCTGGTCAACGCCGAGAATGGACTCATCCAGGTTCCGAGCCGGATTGAAAATAAAAAATACAATCTGGCGCTGGACGTCGGGGCCAGCATCAGTTTTCTTTCGGAAGATCTGTTCGATGCGCTGGCTGCGACGCATGCTGACTGGCCACATATGACCGGAGCCGAGGGTCCCGCGAACATGTGGGGGGTTGACGAGGAACCGAAGTGGAAGTTGCTGCGCGTGGACCGCGTGCAGTATGGACCGCTTTATCTTACGAACGTTGCGGTCGTTGATTTTCCAAAAGACCGGATGGAATTCTTCAGCAAGCGGGCCGGAGTGCCCACGGCTGGTTTGCTGGGCGCGCAGGTGTTTCTCAACTATCGCATTGGCCTCGACTACGCGCACTCGACGGTCTACTTCGATATTGGCCGGCTGTTCAACTTCCCTGATTTCGATGTGATCGGCCTGGTCTTGCGCCCGGAGGACGATGGGCGATTCGCGGTGCTCGGCCTTGTTGACTTCGACGGCAAGCCATCGCTACCGACGGGCGCGGATGGAGTGCAGGCGGGAGATCATCTGATCGCGGTCGATGGGCTTCCAGTGCAAGGGTCATCCATGGGGCAAGTTTGGAAGTCGCTCGGCGGCACGCCGGGGCAGGAGCGCAAGTTGACACTCGAACGAGCGGGCAAAGAATTCGTTGTGCCGGCGACAGTGCGGCATTTTTTGGGTGAGGCGGAGGAGGGTACGAAAAAGGAAAAGAAGAAGTAGTAGTAGGCGCCGAAGAGTGGCTTATTGGAGATCCCTCTCTCCGCCTGAAAAACGGCTCCGCTCGGGATGACGCCCTTGTCGAACGTATGACATGAGCAGCCGTGCGCCGCTTACCCGCCCGGGCGGACGAAGGCGTCCGCCGCTCCACTTATTATTTCGCGAACACTTCTTTTTCGAGCGCGCCCGTTGTGGCCGCATCCAGGCTTTCTGTGACCAGCACTGTGTCTCCCTGCTCGTCGATCACGATTTCGCCTTCTTCTGTCTTCCAGGAGTGGCGACCTTTCAGTTCGTTGGTTGGCAGCGACGAGTCAGCGTCCGGTCGCGGAGCGGGGTCGTTGTCTTCTTTAACTTTCTTGTAACGTTGTTTGAGTGACTCCGCGTAGATGTGCGCAAACTCCGCCGCCTTGTCCGCGCCAGACCAGCGCGAGACATAGAACAGCGCGAGCGGGTTATTGGCGGCAGCATCGGAGCCCGCATCCTGCTTGTGTTTCGCCGCGTAGTAATATCCGCCGCGCCATTCCGGATACAGCCGGCGCGAAGCCGTCTTGCCTGCATACTGCTCGACCAGCACCGCGACGTCGAACTCGCCGATCGCGCCGATGTCGAACTTCTGGTAGTCCTTGAAGTCGTGCTTGAAGTCGGGCAGGCGCATGGGTTCAATGCGCTCACCGGACATATATTTATCCGGCTCCATGATCTGCCGCGTGGTGTGCGGAGGATTCTGCAGCACCGCGGCAAATGCTTTTTCCTTGCCGTTTTTTTGCATCAGCTTGACCACGAACTCCATGCCGTAGCTGTAAGGGAACGTCAGCGATTCCTTCATGAAGATGGGCGCCTCGTTGAACACTTTCGTTCCAGACGTGCCAGTGAGAGTTTCCTCTTCCATCATTTGGACCAGTTGAGGCGAGGTGGTGATCGACTTGCCCGCCGGAGAGATGGCGTATTGAATCATCATGGCCTGCGCCTGGCCTTCGAGCACCGCTTCTCGCGCGTTGTCGATTTCGTCGTTTTCAATGTCCGCCGGCGTCGGGTCTTTTTTGATCTCGCCGAGATCCTTATCGCCCTTGCGCATCCACTTTTGCAGGTTGACGGTCTGATCTTGTAACGCGTGCGTCAACTCGTGAGCCATGACCGGCTCCTGCTCTTCCATCGGCACCCAGTCGAGCAGATTTACAGTCTTGGTTTTCGGATCGTAGTAGCCGGCGACTTCTTCACGCAGCAATGCAACCAGAAATTTTTCCAGATCGAAATCTCGTGGCAGCAGGCCGAATTTTTTTAGAACAAGTTCCGAGCGGCGCAGGCGCTGCGTGTCTTCGTCGTTCACATGCTTGGTGAGATAGGAAACAACTTCATCGCGGCTGGTCAGCTTGCGCTTCACCTCGCGCTTGATGGGAAGCCCGGTTTCGCGGCTGTCGAACTGCAGGATCTCGTCGACCGAGTGAAAGAGTTCCTCGGCCTGACGCGGCGTGATCTTGACTTCGTCTTTGTCTTTGTTGTCCTGGTCTTTTTCCTGCTGCGGCTCTTGCTGCGTTGGAGCAGGCTTGGGCGCTTCTTGAGCAGATGCGGGTGGAGAGTTCTCGTCCGGGTTCTGGTCTTGAGCTTGCGCCGGCCAATACAAACAGAAGGCCAGCACAACCGCGAAAATCGCCCGTACGACGCCCCAGGAATACAACTCGGCTTTATTCATTTAAGACGATTATACGTTTCCTGTATTTTTCTCTGATGACCACAAGTAACCCAGTCAACCTGTGGCGATCCGCGGACCATGTCCGCGACTACCTGGAGCGGGCCGACCTCATTTCGCATCGCGCCGAGGGAGAAGCAGCCCTGCTGGAATTCATTCCCGCGAACACGCTCCGCATTCTTGATCTCGGAACCGGCGATGGCCGCTTGCTTTCGATCGTGCGGATGGCGCACCCGAATACCGATGCAGTGGCGCTGGATTTTTCTCCAGCCATGCTGGAAGCGGCGCGACAGCGCTTTGTAGGCGATTCCCGCGTTTCGGTCGTAGCCCACAATCTTGACGATCCACTGCCGTCTCTAGGGAAGTTTGATGCTGTGATCTCGAGTTTTGCCATCCATCATCTGGTGCATGAGCGCAAGCGGGCCCTGTATGCGGAGATTTTTCGGCTGCTGAATCCCGGAGGCGTCTTCTGCAATTTGGAGCACGTGGCGTCAGTTTCGCCCCGGTTGCATCAGGAATTTCTGGAGCGAATCGGCTTTACGGTCGAGAGCGAGGACCCATCCAACAAACTGCTGGATGTGGAAACGCAGCTCGGCTGGTTGCGCGAGCTTGGATTCGTAGATGTCGACTGCCACTGGAAGTGGCGGGAGTTGGCGCTGCTGGCTGGAGTACGGCGGTAGTTACATCACGGGTATCGCCCCTTCTCCAATGTCATCCTGAGCGAGAAGCAAGTAGTTCACGAAGTGAACTACTTCGCTTAGTCGATGGATCCCTGCATTTACCGCGGCTGAGGAGTTGCTTCTTACATTCCGTTGAGAGAACCCCTTGCAACGCCGCCTGCATGAAAGGGATCCTTCGACTGCGGGCAGGATGATAAGACTAATAGCGTCCGACTCGGGTCGTGATCCATTCGCCCGCCTCCCTCGTTCCGAGCGAACCGCCGATGTCCTCGGTGGTCTTCTTCTGGCGCACGGCTTCGAGCACTGCCGCTTCGATCTTCACTGACTCGTTCGTGAATCCCAAATGCGCCAGCATCATCGCAGCGGTCAGAATCGCTCCGAAGGGGTTGGCCACGTTCTTTCCTGCGATCGGTGGAGCGGAGCCGTGGACGGGCTCGAACATGCTCGTCTTGCCGGGATGAATGTTGCCGCTGGCGGCCATGCCCAGGCCGCCCTGCAGTCCGGCGGCGAGGTCGGTGATGATGTCGCCGAACATATTATTGGTGACGATGACGTCGAACTGGCGCGGGTCGCGAACCGTCTGCATGCAGAGTGCGTCGACGTACATGTGCTGCGCGGTGATTTTGGGATACTCGGCGCTGACTTCTTTGAAAACGCGCTGCCACAGGCCGCCGGCGTGGGTCATGGCGTTGGACTTATCGCACATCAGCACTCTGCTTCGCGGCGAGCCATCGAGTTTGGTGTGCTGTGCGCAATATTCGAAAGCATAGCGGATGATGCGCTCCACGCCTTTGCGTGTGTTGATGTCTTCCTGGGTGGCGATTTCGTCGGGAGTTCCCTGCTTGAAGACGCCGCCCGCATCGGTGTAAACGCCTTCGGTGTTCTCGCGGAGAACGACGAAGTCGACATCCTTCGGCTCGACGCCTTTCAGCGGGCAGAGCGCCGTGTCGAGCAAGCGAACGGGGCGCACGTTGGCGTAGAGGTCCATTTTGAAGCGCATGCCCAGCAGAATCTCTTTCGCATGAATGTTCGTTTTCACGCGAGGATCGCCGAAGGCTCCGACGAAGATTGCATCGAAATCGCGGGCCAGCATGGCGAAGCCGTCGGGCGGTACGGTGGTTCCATCGCGGAGATAGCGGTCCGCGCCCCAGTCGAAATCGGTTAGATCTACATCGGCGCCGGACGCTTGAATGACCTTCACCGCCTGCGGAATCACTTCCTGACCTATACCGTCGCCGGGGATGACGGCGATGCGCTTTTTCTTGCCTGCGTTTTTTGGGTCCACGGCAGGAACGTTAACACAATCGTTATAATCGAACTACAGGTATGAACACGGCATTACAGGCGAGCGGCGCCGGGTTGGGCGCGAAACTCAACCAGTACACGACCGGCGAGTACCGCGGAGCTACCACGGCGGCTCGCTTTAGCGACCCGCAGGCCGAGTTCGATGAGTTTCGCACTGGATGCGGCGTCTACGACCTCGGCTACCGCGCCAAGATTCAGCTCACCGGCAGCGACCGCGTGCGCTGGCTGAATGGGATGGTCACGAACAATATTCGAGATCTCGCGGCCGCACACGGCGTCTATGCCTTCCTGCTCAATCCGCAGGGGCATATTCTGGGCGATCTGTACGCCTACAATCGCGGCGACTCGATCCTGATCGATACGGACCAGTCCCAACGGGAGAAGATTCTCGCAACCTTCGACCACTACATCATCATGGATGATGTGGAGGTTGCAGATCTAAGCGGGAAGATGACTGCTATTGGTGTGGCTGGCCCAAGATCGCGGGAAGCGATGGCTGCAACCGGGATCAAAGTCGGGTACCTTGAGCCGCTTCAATTGCAGGCGACGACCTGGTCCGGCGGCGAATGTTGCCTGGTGCGCGCCGAGGACGAAGGAGTGCCGCGTTTCGAGATCTGGATTGATTCTGGCAACGTGCGTCCGCTATGGGATGCTTTGATCGGAGCAGGAGCGACGCATATAGGCTCCGAAGCACTGGAACTCCTGCGCATCGCCTCAGGGATTCCGCAATACGGGGTCGACATCCGTGAGCGCGACTTGCCGCAGGAGACGGAGCAGGCGCGCGCGCTCAATTTCAACAAGGGCTGCTACATTGGCCAGGAGATCGTCGAGCGGATTCGTTCGCGGGGCGCGGTGCATCGAAAGTTCACGGGATTTGTGGCGGAAGGAAAGGTGCAGTTTGCCGCGGATATGAGAATCGTTTCTGGCGAGAAGGAGGTCGGCGAAGTGACCAGCGCCGCTTCCCTTACTCTAGGCGGCGCGGAAAAGACGATCGCGCTGGGTTACATCCGGCGCGAAGCTGGCGTGCCCGGAAGCGAGGTTTCGATCGCAGGCATCAATGCGATTGTGGCGCCATTGCCCGCGGAGGTGGCCCCTCGCCGGCAAGAGGATCAGCTACTGGAACATCGGCGCGCGTAGTTTGGTCGGCTTGGACTGGTCGATCGTAAAGTATTTTCGAACTCATAGATTGGTTTGGAAAAGGAAGATTTATGGCTGAGAAGAAGCAGGAGCAATCCAGCTTTAAAGTGACGGACCGGCGGCTGTTCACATCCGAAGGAGACTTGCGTATGGATGTTGCGGAAGAAGTGGAGACGCCGAAGCCACCAGATACCGCCCCAAAACAAGCAGCACCGGTCGAACAGATGCCGACGCCAGTTGCCGCGGGTAACGCAGACCGCGAGATGCCCGTCCCACCAACGAGCGCCGAGCAGGATGCGCAGGCAGCCGCTTACAAGCAATCGTCAAAGGATCTCGACGCCGAAGTCGAACTGAGCGGCCACTCCGCCAAAGATTTCGAAATGACCTTCGAGCGCTTCATGGCCTCCTTGTATATGACCGCGATGCTCCAGCTTGGCCTCATGCGGCAGCGGGACGAAGAACCGCGGGTTGACATCATTGGCGCGCGCCAGACCATCGACACGCTCAGCCTGATCGGCGAGAAGACCAAGGGTAACTTAACTCCCACGGAACAAAATTTCCTGCAAAACAGCCTCTACGAGCTACGCATGGCCTATGTTGAGGTGACCAACGCGCTGGCACGGCCGCCGCAGCCCGGCCCCGCCACCGGAACACGGGGAAAATGAAAGCGACCCTTACGGTGCTGGGCAGCGGGACGTCGATGGGCGTACCCACGTTGGGTTGCGACTGCGCCGTCTGCCATTCGGACGATCCGCATGACCGGCGCACGCGGCCCTCGATCATGATCCGGTATGGCGGCAAGGTCGTGCTCATCGACACGACACCCGACTTTTATGCACAGGCGATTCGCGAAAAGATCACTCAGGTCGACGCGGTCTTCTACACCCATACGCATGCCGACCATATCCTGGGGATCGACGACCTGCGGCCCTTGAGCTACGCGCACAAGCCAAATAGACTTCCGCTCTACGCGCGTCCGGAGGCGGCGGCGTTCCTGCGGAAGATGTTCGCGTATATCTTCGACGCCGACTACAAGTTTGGCGGCTTGCCTCTGCTCGAACTAAGGCCGATCGACGGTCCGGTTGATGTGTTCGGAGTGCAATTCGAGCCGATCGTCCTGATTCATGGCGAGACGCAGATTTACGGATATCGATTTGGCTCGGCAGCCTACCTGACCGATCATAGCGAGATTCCGGGGTCGTCGCTGCACCAGCTGGAAGGTCTGGACATTCTGTTTCTCGACGCGTTGCGGCACAAGCCGCATCCTACGCACTCAACCGTAAAGAATTCCTTGAGCATCGTGGAGCGGCTGAAACCGAGACGCGCGTTTTTTACGCACATCTGCCACGATCTGCCGCATGAGGAGACGAACGCGACGTTGCCGCGGAACGTGCGATTAGCGTTTGACGGAATGAAGCTGGAGTTTGAAATCTGAGATCAGGCGGCTGGCGTCAGGCATCAGGCCTCCGCACACGGCTGCTCGGCCGAAATAGGCACTAGTTTAGGTCTATGCAAGTATTCCACAGCCTGGACGCAGTTCCGGCAGATTTCGGGCCCACGCTCGTGAGTGTCGGAAATTTTGACGGCGTTCATCGCGCTCATGCGCATGTACTCGGTGAAATTGTTTCGCGGGCGCGGGCGCACGGCGCCAAGGCGGTAGGGGTAACTTTCGAGCCGCATCCGGCGCGGATTCTGCGCCCTGAGTCAAACCTAAAGCTGCTCACGCCGACGCAAGAAAAGCTTCGCCTGCTGGCGGAAACCGGCGTCGACGCAGTGCTTCTGCTTCCTTTCAATCGCGATCTCTCGTTAATGACTCCGCGACAGTTTGCCGAGCGCATTCTGAAAAAAAAGCTGCACGCGCGCGAGGTGCACGAAGGCTATAACTTTCGCTTTGGACACAAAGCCGCCGGCGATACACAGATGCTCACCGAATTCGGCCGCGAGATGGGATTCGAAGTCATCACTTATCCGGAGATGAAGTTGCGCGGCGAATCGGTTTCGAGCAGCGCGATCCGCAAACTGGTGAGCGCCGGCCGTGTGAGCCGCGCGCGACATCTGTTGGCACGGCCTTTCTGCATCCTGGGAGTTCCCGGTCGCGGGCGTGGATATGGTTCGAAGTACACCGTGCCGACCATCAATCTGGCGCGCTACGAAGAACTGGTCCCGCAAGACGGGGTTTACATCACGTGGACGCGGGTCGGCACTGAGCGGTTCGAGTCGGTCACGAATGTCGGCAATCGTCCCACATTCGGGGCGGAGCTCTTCGCCATCGAAACGCACCTGCTGAATTTTCACCCAATCGAACTGACGCCGGAAACAGAAGTGGAGATTTGCTTCCTCGACCGCCTGCGCGACGAGATCAAGTTCCCGTCAGTGGATGCGCTCCGCGAGCAAATTGCACGCGACGTGAGAAAGGCGCGGAGGTACTTCCACCTGCTGCGCCTCGAGAGTGGAATGCCCGCCTCTCAGTGAGGGAGGTAACCGAGTTCCATCGGCAGCTTGCCGTCCACGTGCACCACGTTGACGCTGTTGTCGATGGAATGGACCTCAATCAACCCTACAGCACCCGGTTCAGCCTGCACAGCTTTCAAGACGTCGGCGTCGGTATCGACGAACTGGATCGACTCCTGGTGCGCCGCTACGAAAGCGTGCCACTCGCCGGCTGTCATCTTGTTCAGCCGCTGCAGGGTTTCGGCTTCTCCGGCTGAGTCCTTGTGCAAGATCAGCAGGATGTTCTTTCCGTCCGGCCAATATTTGATTTCCCCACGAATAATCTTGGCCAGATGAGCGGAGCTGACATTCTCGACCGTGTTGCCTTTGTTTACAACGACCGCGGTGTGATGGGCAAAGCACGGAGCCAGGCACGCCAACAGAAACGCGCACACGAAGACTGTGGACCGAACTCTCATGGACCTATCCTCAAATCGTTCTGCGGGGGATAGTAGAAGCGTACCCAATCGCAACCGCCTTGTTGTTAAAACCGTGTCAACAAGGGCAAACCAAAGTAACCGGTCACAACCCGCCGTTTCTCTCATTGCACGGTTACTTTTCCGAGCTCGTTTTCAAATTCTTTTCGAAAACGCGCTCAACCGATACAATCCGCCAGACTCACGGCGAGTTCATGACGATCGGCCCCATTCAATTGATCCGGCAGGCGACATCCGGCCAGCGGCGAACCCTCCTGGCGGCGGGGATGGGCTGGGCGCTCGACGCCTTCGATGCCATGCTCTACTCGCTGGTCCTCGCGCTGCTCATGCGCGACCTGGGGATGAGTAAAACGGTCGCAGGGTCGCTGGGGACGCTGACGTTGTTAGCCTCGGGCATCGGCGGTGTACTGTTTGGCTTTCTCGCCGACCGCATCGGGCGCAAGCATGCACTGATGGCGAGCATTCTGACGTATTCCGTGTGCTCGTTCGCCTCCGGCCTCGCAACTAGCATCACTATGCTAGCCGTCGCGCGGTTTGTGCTCGGCTTGGGAATGGGCGGCGAATGGAACACTGGCGCGACGCTGGTTGCCGAAACCTGGCCGACGGAGTTCCGCGCCAAGGCAATTTCCATTGTGCAAAGTTCCTGGGCGCTGGGATTCGCCGCCGCGGCGCTCGTGGCCGGACCCGTGGCGCGGATATGGGGATGGCGCGCGGTTTTCTTCGTAGGAATTTTACCGGCGGTGATCACGCTCTGGATTCAGCACAGCGTGCCGGAATCAGAAATGTGGCGAGCACGAAGAGTGGGTGAACCTGTAGTGCTTGAGCCAACGACCGAAACAGGCCCGCGTACGCGCTTTCGCGATATCTTCCTTCCGCCGTACGGCAAGCACACGATCGCACTGCTGCTATTCAATTTTTTCGGGATGTTCGCCTGGTGGGGACTCTTCACCTGGCTGCCACCGTATCTGTCGCTGCCGGTGGAGCAGGGCGGGCGAGGCTTCGGCGTCCTCGGCATGACCGCGTTAATGGTCGTGCTAAACATCGCAGGCATGTTTCCCGGATACGCCAGCTTTGGCTGGGTGGCCGATCACCTGGGGCGGCGACGGGCTTTTCTGGTCTATACGTTAGTGGCAGCTTTTCTGATTCCACTTTATGCCATGGCGCGGTCGCAGGCGGTGCTGCTCGTGCTGGGTACCCTGGTCGCATTCTTTGGGACGGGAATTTT
This sequence comes from Candidatus Solibacter sp., assembly GCA_035501655.1. Lineage (GTDB taxonomy): Bacteria > Acidobacteriota > Terriglobia > Terriglobales > Acidobacteriaceae > Sulfotelmatobacter. The sequence continues at coordinate 64,448 of DATJVU010000024.1, read as the reverse complement.
TTCTGGCTCCGGGATCATGGGCAGCGAAATTTTCCCAACCGCGGTGCGCGCTCGGGCGCTCGGCTTCACGTACAACGGCGCGCGAACGATGAGTTCCCTCGCCCCTCTTGTGATTGGCCGCCTCGGTCAGGCAAAGGGGCTGAGTTGGGCGTTTTACCTGTGCGCGGCATCGTATCTGCTAGCAGCGCTGATGACTACCCAGTTGCCAGAAACTAAAGGGAAACACCTGGAGTGATTGTTTAGGGGGATCGATTTTCGTCCGTCCGGTGTCTGTGAATTCAGAGCGCGTCTATGACTCTCGTGCAATTTGCCGCACGGAATGTCTGGCGAAACAAACGCAGGAGTGTTCTCACCATCCTGAGCCTCGGTTTTTCTTTTCTTCTGCTCACGCTCATGATGACGATTTGGAGAACGTTTTACATCGATCCCTGGAGCATGGTTTCCGCAGAACACATTGTATGCCGGCACCGCGCGTCTCTGGCGGTGCCATTGCCCGCTTATTATCGTGACAAGATTCGCGCAATTCCCGGTGTGAGGGATGTAATTCCGCTAAATCTCTTTGACGCAGAATATATAGGCGCATCTCCCGACAACTTTTCCAAGATAGGCACTGATTCGAACGAATATCTGAACGCTTACCCTGAATATCAGATTGCTCCGGAGCAAGTGGTGGCTTGGAAAAAAGATCCGGCTGGCGCCATTGCGGGCAGCGAGCTGGCCTTGGAACATAAGTGGAAGCTGGGTGAGCGCCTCACAATTCAAGGTGGGCAATTGCCGGTCCATCTCGAACTGAACCTGCGGGGAATATTCAAATCTCCTTTTCCGGTTCGGGCGATTTATTTCAATTGGGCTTACGTGCAGAGTGCCGCTCACTATCAGAAAGATCAACTCTATTTGATTCAGGCGGACTCGCCGCAGAGTGTCAGCCGAATTTCTAACGCCGTGGATCGGATGTTCCACAATGCTCCCGAGCAGACGCGAACAGAGGCCGAGCAAGCCTTTGACATCGGCCTCATCGCAATGTTTGGAAATGTGAAGGCATTCATTCTGAGCATCTGCGTGGCAGTGCTGTTTACTTCGCTTCTGGTTTGCGGCAATACGATGGCGATCTCGATTCGCGAGCGAACCCGCGAGGTCGCAATGATGCGGTCGTTGGGGTTTGCACCCCGATTACTCCAGGCGCTGTTTCTAGTCGAGACAATCACGCTGGCCATGTGCGCCTGGCTTCTTGGAACGCTGGCTGCATACGGTCTTGTCTTTGCTCTGGTTCACTCACGCGCCGGGGGACCTTTTGCGGTGCTGCTGAAGATTCCCCTCACCACTCTGGCGGTGTCGCTGCCCGTGGCTGGTCTTGTTGGGGTGCTGAGCGCGGCAGTTCCCGCCTGCCGCTCTTCGCGCATCAACATCGTGCAGGGACTACGGCACGTTGGATGAACCCAGGTTATTTATTCGATCGGATCAACCACAACCGATTCCTGATCCGTCGCGCCCCGTCCCGGCAATTGCACAATCACGATAGCCGCCAGCACCAACACAATCCCCAAAGTCTGTATCGGCTGCACGCCCTCACCGAGAAACGCCGCTGCCAGCAGAATGGAGAACACCGGTTCGAGGCAACTGGCAATGATGGCACGCGTGGGTTCGAGGTGTTGCAGTCCGAGGAAGTAGAGCGAGAACGATCCCAGAACCGAGATCATCGAGAAGACAAACAGAAAAGCCCACTGCGCGGGCATGTAGTGCGCCGACGCAACCTTCCACGGAGGATTCACGACCAGCCAGAACACTGCGGCGGATGTCAGCGTCCACGTCAGCACCCGCCAGCGATCATAGCGGGCCAACACACGGTGGCCTCCGACGTTGTAGAAGGCGAACGAAAACGAGGCCAGCAGCGCGGCCAGGAAACCGTAGGAATCGAGACGCAACGAAGACGACTTGCCGCCGACGAGGCCGATCGTCAGCGCGATGCCGGTGATCGCCACGCCGACGGCGGCAATTTTCTGCAGAGATAATTTCTGCTGCCGGCGCGCGACTACGTAGAGCAGCACCCAGACCGGCGCCGTGTATTGCACAACGATCGCGATTGCGACGCTCGTTTTCTGAATTGCGACGTAATAGAAATAATTCGAAGCGGCCACGCCCAGCATACCGAGCACCAGGCATTGAATCAGATCGCGCGTGGGCATCTTGATGCGCTGCCATCCGCTCCGCCCGACCAATACAGGAAGCAAAACCAGCAAGGAGAACGACGTTCTGGTCTGGGACAAAATCAGCGGGTCGATGGGATGCTGCACTTCCCCGTTCAGTGGCAACTTACCGGTAAACACGGCGCGGCCCAGCGCCGCGGAGACACCCCACAGAAACGCCGCCAACGCGATGAAGAAATATCCGCGTAGCGGGTGCAGGTTTTTACTGGGAGTGGGCGAGGTCAGTTTCGGTCACCGCACTCGATCATCAAGCCGCATGCAGCAACTGGTCAAGGCGCGTCGGATCAAAGCCGACCACGACTTCGAGGGATTTCTCGAACACGAAGACAACCGTCGGTGTCTCGGTGCTGCCATGATCGTCGATCATTTCGCGGCGGGCGTCCATGTCTCGGCTAATGTCGTGCTCTTCGATGGCAACTTCGTTCGCCTCAAAAAAAAGCCGGGTGAGTTCGCACGAGATGCAGCCAGGTTGGGTGAACATGATAATGCGCGTGGTCATGGCGAAGCGGCGCTAGCCGTGAATTTCAATTTCGTACGAAATCCTGGCGGTCTTGCTCAACATAGCCGATACCGAGCAATATTTCTCTTTCGACAAACGCACGGCGTCTTCCACCGCCTTGCGCGACACTTTACCACCAATGCGGTAGACCAGCTTGATTTCCGTATAAACCGCCGGGTAGTCGGCGGAGCGTTCTCCATTCGCACTCACTTCGATGCTGGTAAACGGCTCACGCTTCTTTTTCAGAATGCCCACCACATCGGCCGCGGTGCAGCCGCACAGCGCGATCAGCACGAGTTCCATAGGAGTGCTGGCCGTTTTCTCTTTGGCCGTGTCCATCACCAGTGCGTGCCGTGAATCGGCCTCGCCGATGTAGCGTTCGTTGTCAGTCCAGATAGCTTTTGCTGAAATCATGACGCTTTCTTTTCGGGAATTGTTGATTTTTGATTGTTGATTGTTGATTGAGAACCCTTTTTGGCCGTGAACCGGGAAGCGTTGAAGATTGCCACAAGCTGGCTCGCTTCGGACTTTAGCTCCTTAAGCTTCGTCTCTGGAATCAGGCCCGCATCGACGAGTAGCTCGAGCCAGAACGAGGACTCATCTGCTTCTTCGATGACAATCGACATCTTTGCCAGAAACTCCGCCCGGGAACGAGCTCGGCAAACAGCCCTGTAATTCGCCGCGACCGACATCCCGGAACGCAGTAATTGTTGGCCAATCTGTCGCCCTTCAGAGTTGTTGGGCAGAGATCGGACAACGCGCATCACGCGCAGTGCGAACTTCTTGGTGCGCTCTTTCAACTCAAGTGATGGATGGTCCACAGTGTCCCTCCATTCAACAATCAAAAATCAACAATCAACAATTCCTGCTATCTGCGGTTATCGGTGCTCGGCTCCGGGTGGATTAACACGCGAAACAACTCCGGCGCATCAAGCTTGAAGCGAATCTCGAGCTCCGTCTGAATATCGTGGACACGAGCCAGCGACAAGTCGTCCGGCAGAGTGCAGTGGCATGAAATAAAAAGCCGCCCCCGCACTCGCTTGATAACAAAATCGTGCACGTCGAGAACCTCGGGAAACTGCGACGCAACTGCTCTAAGGCGGTGCTCGAGTTCCGCGTCCGTGACCACTTCTTCCGGCTTCTCGATCGTCGCCGGCTCGCTCTCGATATGCGTCAGAATCTCTGAAATCTCAGGCACATCGCGGCGCATATCAGCTTCGAGTTCGGTGACCTGATCGTGAGCATCTTTGAGCGACATGCGCTCATCGAGTTCGACATGCTGCTCCACGTGCAACTGCCCGTGGAGGTCTTGCACGCTAACGTCGTGAAGGTTGAGATTTCTCTGCGTGGCCGCGGCACGAATCCGGTCGAAAACGTTCTCAGAGTGTTGCGCACGTGGCAAGGATGCGACCGTTACGTCGGCGTCGGGAAGGATACGGTGTACCGCGGCGGAAACAGCTTCGGTCAGCTGCCCGGATCGTTGAAAGGTCACAGTGCGAGCAAGCCCGACGGCAAGATCGGCGAAATAACGATTCCCGGCGCGGCGAATGCGCACGCGATCGACTTCCAGCACGCCATCCAGATGAGACACTGCATCGTAAATCTGCGAGCGCACGCCAGGAGGAGCCGCGTCGAGAAGAGCATCGACGGTGCGGCGCGCCAGGCGCCAACTCACCGAAATCACCACCCCGGCGACGAACAACGCGGCCAGCGGATCGGAATCGCGCAGCCAGTCGATGTGATAGTTGCGCCCGAGCATAACCAATAGAAGACCGAGCACGACCACTCCGGCCGACCATATGTCGGTGGAAAAATGCAGTGCATCCGCCTCCAGCGCCTGGCTGTCGTATTTGCTGGCAATCCTGCCCAGCGCCCGCGAACGCCACCAGTCCACGCCCATCGAGAAGATCATTACAGCAAAGGCGGCGATCGATGGCTCGATTTCTATGTGGCGAAAGAAGAGCCGCAAAACGGCTTCGTAGATGATCCATGCGCAGGTGACAAGGAGCAGTCCGGTCTCCACGAAGGCGGAAAAATTCTCCACCTTGCCGTGGCCGTATTGATGGTCGGCGTCGGCGGGCTTGTCGGCAACGCCAACCGAAAAATAGGTGAGTACCGCGGCAATCAGGTCCAGCCCAGAGTGCGCCGCCTCCGAGAGAATGCCGAGGCTGCCCGTTGTCACTCCAACCACGATCTTCAATCCAGTGATCACGACCGCAGCGACCACGGAATTCCCCGCCGCCGAACGTTTCTCGGCGCGCATCAACTCGGAAGAAGACACAGCGGGGCTCCCCGACATGCTGGCATTATCGCCGTTGCGCGCAAAATGCGACAAGCACTCCCGGCCATGGAGGGCGGACGCGGCTTGCCCTGAAGCGTAGCTGAAGGTTCCGCCCAGGGAACCCAGGAACTTGCGGGTCGACAGTGGTTGCGCTTCCTCCCCGGACGAATGCGTCCGGGTCTCCATTCCAGCGCTTCGTATGCTACGATTTCTTGCTTGGCATTTTTCAACTTCTGATGGACCAATCCTGGAGGATATTGTTTATGCGCAAGAGTTGGCTGGTGTGTGCTTTGTTGGGAACGCTGGCTTGGGGACAAGCCGCTCCGGGCACGCCTCCCCCGGGGCAAGCGGCTCCGACACCGGGACGGATGGCGCCGCAAGCGGCTGCGCCCGATACATCGGCTTCGGTTCCTGCCGATGCTCCCGTGATCACCGTGAATGGAGTTTGCTCCCCGCAGCCGAAACCTGCCGCAGCTAAGACCGCCGCTGCAGCCGCCAAGCCGGTGGCCAAGGCTCCGGCTGCCGATTGCAAAACGGTAATCACCAAGGCCGAGTTCGAGAAACTCGCCGCCGGAATAGCGCCCACCGTCACTCCGCAATTGAAGCGGCAACTGGCCAGCGTTCTGCCGCGTTTTATCGCTATGTCGGCGGAGGCCAAGAAGCGGGGACTGGATAAGACTCCGCGCTTCGAAGAGACCGTCAAGTTCGCCAAGATGCAGATCCTGACCCAGGAATTGCAGCGCAGCATCCAGGAGCAGGCCGCTAAGATTTCCGACGCGGACCTGGAAAAGCATTACAAAGACAATCCTGAAGCCTTCGAGCAATACAATCTCGATCGCCTCTTTGTGCCGCGCACCAAGCAGAATGACGAAGCAGAAAAAGACGAGAGCGAGAAGGACGAAAAAGATCAGAAGCTGACCGAAGAACAACAAAAAGCCAAAGAGGCGGAAGAGAAAACCAAGACCGAGGCTGCAGAGCAGGAGATGACCAAGCTGGCCGAGTCGCTTCACACTCGCGCTGCCGCCGGCGAGGACTTCCCCAAACTGCAGAAAGAGGCCTTTGAAGCCGCCGGGATGAAGATTGACTCTCCAACCGTGAATCTCCCCACCGTTCGCCGCACCGGTCTGCCACCGGGACATGCTGCGATTTTCGAATTGAAGGCAGGCCAGGTCTCGGAAGTGATCAACGATTCGGGCGGGCACTACATCTACAAGGTCAACAGCAAACAAGTGCTGCCTTTCGATCAGGTGAAGACGGAAATTCACAGCACGCTGCAAAATCAGCGCACGCGTGAAATGATGGACAAGGTGAACAATTCCTTCAAATCGGAGACCAACGAAGCGTACTTTGGCCCGGGCGGTCCGCAGATGCAACCGCCGCCACATCTGCCCAATCCTCGCTTGGCTCCGGCGCCTACATCGCCGCAGGCAAAGCCGCAAGCTGCACCGCCGGCGCAAGCTCCGGCTGAAAAACCGAACTAATGCCCAAGCCTGTTGTAGTTGTGACCGGTGTGTCCGGCAATCTGGGCTCCAGGCTCTTGCCGCTGCTGGGGAGTTATTCGGTGATCGGGGTGGACGTAAGTCCACCCTCAACCGACTCCGAGATGCAGTTCGAGAAGCTGGACCTCGGCGAAGAATCCTCTACCCGGCCGCTCTACGAACTGCTGCGCGATACCCATGCGCATGCGGTCGCACACCTGGCGTTCGTGATTGATCCGGTACGGAACGGAGTCCTCGATGTCGATCGCATGTGGCAGATCAACGTCGCCGGCACTGCGCGCGTGATGGAGGCGGTGACCGAGGCAAACCGCAGCACCGACGATGGTGTGAAGCAGTTCATCTTTCCCAGCAGTGTTTCGGTCTACGGCCCTGACCTGCCGGCGCCCGCGACCGAGGAGTCGCCGATGGGCGCTCATACGCTGCCCTACGCCATTCACAAGCAGGAGTCCGATCAGGTGGTGCAGCAGCGCTCACCGGCGCTCCGCGGATGCAGCGTGTATATTCTGCGCCCGCATATTTTTACTGGCGCCAGCGTCCAGAATTACCTGATGGGCGCCTTCCATGGCACGCCCAACGGCAAGGGCCCGCGGGCCCAGAAAATGCGCGCCGCCGGCAAGCGGCTGCCCGCCATGTTTCCTCGCGGGCAGAAATATCTCGACAACAAGATTCAGTTCATTCACGTCGACGACATGGCACGGCTCCTGCAGCACATTCTGCAGCGTGAACCGGAGACGCAGCGGCTCACCGTGCTCAACGTCGCCGGGCGCGGCGAGCCCCTGACCTTTGGCCGTTGTGTCGAGATGGCCAACGCGAAGGTGATTCGCGTACCCAGCCCGTGGTTCATGAAACAGGTCCTCCGACTGCTGTGGAACCGCCAGGTCTCGGCGATTCCGCCAGAGGCTCTGCCCTACATGACCGGCCAGTACATCATGAACACCGATCGTTTGCGCCGCTTCCTAGGCCCCGAATACGAACACGTCATCCGCTACACCATCGCCGACGCCTTCGCGGACTCCTTCCGCGCCAGAGCCGCCACAGCATGAGCTGGTCGGTATTCCGTCGTCTTCTTTCTCTTTAACAGAGCATCCAGCGACCACTTTCCCGGCCCATTGATCAGCAAGAACACCGATGTCATGATTTGGGCGTAATCTGACCGTACTTCATGCAGCACGGCCCACATCCCGACTTTGGGAGGCGCCGGCGGCAAAGGCAGAGGCGACGTACCGAGGTAAAGCGAAATTTTCGTGGAAAGAATCGCCACGATCATTTCGATAATGAATGGCGCCGCGATCAACCGCGTCATCAGTCCGCTCAGCAATAGCAAGCCGCCGACAATCTCGAAACAAGCCACGAAGTTCGCGGTGAAATGCGGAAACGGCATGCCCAACTTAGTGAATCGCCCGATTCCCTGGTTGGTGTAAACGTACTTCAGAATTCCCTCCCAGAAAAATACGCCTCCCGCCATGAGGCGCAGATAGATCGTTGACGCAGGGCCATCGGTCGGCGGATTGGCCAGCCAATGAAATATGTTTTTCATGTTCGAAGTCCCTTTCTTAGTGATTCGCTGAGATTGATCGCGGATGATCTGGCGCCTTCGAGCCCGCTCGTCATCCGCGTGCTGGGATAACTGGAAGGGCGCACGAAAATTCCCGTCCCCTCGAAAAGAATATTTCTCGTGACTGAGGGAATAAAACTGGAGCGCGGTGAGTTTATGCTAGGAAGGTGCCCGACCAGCGCTTGACCGCATCGACGTTCGAAGATCTGGCCCTCCCTTTGCTCGATCAGCTGTATAACTTCGCTCGCTGGCTCACGCAGGACGCGAGCGAGGCCGACGACCTGGTGCAGGAAACGTATGTCAAAGCGCTGCGCGGATTTTCTTCCTTCCAGGCAGGCACGAACTTTCGCGCCTGGATGTATCGCATCCTGCGGAATTCATTTTTGAGTTCGCGCACCGGAATGAAGACGATGGTTGTATTCGACGAAGAAGATTCAAACACTGTGCCTGCGACGGCAAGCGCGAGTCCCGAGAGCGTTTTGCTGGCCCAGGCAAACCGTCAACTCGTGCAGGAAGCGCTGGAGCAACTGCCGGTGCACCACCGTGAGATTCTCCTGCTCTGCGAGGTGGAGGAGATGTCATATCAGGATATTTCCGAGGCGCTGGCAGTGCCGATCGGGACGGTGATGTCGCGGCTGTTCCGTGCGCGTAAGGCGCTGCGCGAAATATTGCAGGCAAAGCTTAAAGGAGACCGGCATGGCCTGTGATCAGTGGCGAGGCAAGCTCGATGCCTATCTCGACGGCGAACTTGCTCCTGCCGAAGCCGGCGCAATCGGCGCCCACATGCCTGGTTGCGCCTCGTGTGCCGCGGACGCCTTGCGGCGCGTTCAACTGAAACGATCCATCGCTGCTGCGGGCAAACGGTACGAGCCCAGCGCGCAGCTGCGTGTGAAGATCGCAAAGACAATCGCTGCGAAGCCGCAAGAAACGCCGCGATGGGGGTGGCGCATCCTGATTGCGCCCGCCCTCGCAGTCCTCGTCATTTCACTTGGTGTGAACTGGTACTCCGGCCGCGAGACATCCCGCCGGCAGCGCCTTTACGGTGAACTCGCCGATCTCCACGTCGGTGCGCTGGCGAGCACCTCGCCGGTCGATGTAGTTTCGACCGATCGTCATACCGTGAAGCCCTGGTTTCAGGGAAAGATCCCCTTCAGCTTCAATCTGCCCGAGCTGCAAGGGACAGAATTCACTCTTCTGGGCGGCCGGGTCACCTACCTGAGGCAGACACCGGGAGCGCACTTGATCTATCAACTCCGCAAGCATGAGATTTCGGTTTTCATCTTCGCAGACAGCGGTGATGCGACCACCGCAGCCGCATCCAACGGCACGCGCGCCCAGTCATTCAACATGGAGAACTGGAGCCAGAATGGCCTGCGCTACTTTGTTGTGGGGGACGTCAGCGCCGAAGATATTCAAGCACTGGGTAGATTGCTGCGCGATGCCGGCTAGTGTGAGAAGCGTCCTGCCCATTGACGGTGTCATCCTGAGCGAAGTGCCTTTTGTGGAGCGAAGAGCCTATGCAACTCGCCGGTAGCGGCAACACTTTCGACAACTCCATAGATCGCCTCGGCGCGCACAATGCGCGCGCCTCAGCCACTACTTTTTCCCGCGATACAAACCCGCAATGCCAAATGTATAGGGAGTCCACGACGCCTCGGTAAATCCTGCTGCCTTCATCCGTTTCAGCATCTCGTCTGCCGCGGGAAAGCGCTCCACCGAAGCCGGCAGATAAGCATAAGGCCCGCGCACGCCAGAAATCAGCGTGCCCACACGAGGCAGAACCTGCTTGAAGTAAATGCGGTAAAAAGCACCCATCACTCCCGAAGGCTCGCCGAAATCGAGGATGCCACATTCGCCGCCCGGCGCCAGCACGCGCGCGATCTCGCGCAGCCCCGCATCGTAGTCGGAGAGATTGCGAAATCCGAAGGCCGATGTGACCAGGTCGAAATGCTCAGCGGAGAAAGGAAGATTTAGCGCGTCGGCTTCAATCCAACTAGGAGCGCGAGGTCCTGCCGACGCAGACTTCCCCACTGCCCGCTGAAGCATGGCATGGGAGAAATCGGCGCCAACGATTTGCGGAGCGCCCTGTCGAGCCTGACGCCGCAGAGCAAAGGTCATGTCGCCGGTGCCGCAGCACAGGTCCAGCACCCGCGCGTCCGGCCGCGCCAGAATTTCTCGGAAAGCACGCGCCGTCCGCCGCCACCACATGCGGTCGACGTTGAATGAAAGCAGATGATTGAGCAGGTCGTAGCGCGGCGCGATCGAGGTAAACATCTCGCGCACGGCGCGCGCCGCAGATTGCCGGTCCCGCGCGCCTTCCGGCGCGGCCCCAACGGCACTCGCTTTGCTGGTCCCCGGCAATCGAGGCTACTTCCGCTTCTTCTTCAATTGCGCGGCGATCTCCTCAACTTGCCGCACATGGTTCACGTCATGGCCTGCGAACATGCGCACGATGTGGGCGAGGGTTTCCTTCCCGCGCTCAAGATGCATGCCGTGCGTGTCCCAAGCTTCCTGCGGCAGCGACTTCAGCATGGCAACATTGTTCTCGCGCAGCACACGGAATAATTCGAGCGATTGCTTCGCCTCGCGCTTGCCGTATTGAAATGCCGCCGCCCAGGAGTCCTGATCGTAAGGCTGAAGCGTCGTCCCGCTGGCGCACACCACCGAGCGCATGCGCCAGCTGCCGACAATTTCGGCGTCGGCGAGATGCGCTAGAACTTCTGCGATCGACCACTTCTCCGGCGCCGGCTTCCAACGCAATTGTTTCGGGGTGAGCCGCGCCGTGGCCTTTTTCAATCTTGCGGGCGTCGATTTCTGCACTGCCAAGGCATCCTGGCCTTCAACATTGCCAAGAATGCGCGAGATATACTGCTGAGCTGTTTCCTGCATGATTGCTTCTCCTTACGACCTTCCCCACATTTTTCCGCCGCGCGAGAGACGGCGCAACTCTTCCACCGAATCGAGAACGGCCTTCACCGGCACATCGGCCGAAACCTCGACTTTGCCGATCTCGCGCGGCAGGATGAAATGCACCACGCCATTCTGCGTTTTCTTATCCGTCTGCAGCCGCGCCAGAACCTTTCTCGGATTCACGTTCACTTCCGGCAACCGGCCCATGCTGAAGACCGCATCGGCGATGCGTCCCGCCGTGACGCTGTCGGTGCGGCCAACATTGAGTGCGATGTTGGTGGCCGCGATCATGCCCCACGCCACCGCTTCGCCATGCAGCAGGCGCCGGTAGCCCGTTTCCGCTTCGAGCGCGTGTCCGATGGTGTGGCCGAGGTTCAGCACCCGCCGCAAGCCACCCTCGCGTTCGTCAGCAGAAACAACTTCCGCCTTCAGGCGCACCGACTGCCCAATGAGCCATTCCAATTCCGCTGGATCGCGCTTCAGGATCCGGTCTCGATTCTGCTCGAAGCGCAGGAACAGCTCCACGTTGCCGATCACGCCACACTTCAGCGCTTCATACAATCCGGCGCGAAATTCGCGGTCGGGCAGCGTCTTCAATACTGTTGGATCAATCAGCACCACCCGCGGATGATAAAAAGTTCCGACCAGATTCTTTCCAGCAACCAGGTTCACGCCGGTCTTCCCACCAATCGATGCGTCCACCTGCGCCAGCACCGTGGTGGGAACCTGCACCAGTTCCACGCCGCGCATGTAGAGCGATGCCAACAATCCGCCCACATCGCCCGCCACGCCGCCGCCAAGCGCCAGAATCACCGCTTTGCGGTCCGCGCCAAGTTTAGCCAGCTTTTCCGCCATCGTCTCCACGGTGGCCAGGCGCTTGGCAGGTTCGCCGTCGGGCATGAGCAGAACCTGCGGCTCGAATCCCTCAGTCCGGAGCGACTTGATCAGCTTGGCTCCCCAGCGCTTACGCACCGGGGCCACCGTGACCACGAAAAGGCGGCTCGCCTGCGGCAGCAATTCGGCAAGCACGGAGCCCGCGCGCAGCAGCACACCGTTCTCAATGATGGCCTGATAGGGCCGGGGCAAAACGTGAACCGTCACCTGCGGCATGCCGCTCCATGATAGCGTAAGCCCCCGAGTGACTGCCCGACCTTACGGTGGTAACATTTCCCCGTTTATGAAGGGTCTTCCAGCCGAGACGGACTTCGTCATCATTGGCGCCGGTGTCGCCGGACTGCGCGCCGCCATCGACCTGGCCGGCGCCGGACGGGTTCTCGTCCTGGCAAAAAAAGAAGTCGCCAAACCACAATCAGCCGCGGGCCTCGCCTCGGTGTTGAGCGACGAAGATGAAATCACCCTCCACTTGCAGGACACGCTCACATCGGGCGACGGCCTGTGCACTCCCGCCGCGGTCAAGCTACTGGTGGAAGAAGGCGCCGGGCGCATCGAGGAACTGATTGCGTGGGGGCAACCAGCAACCAAGCTGGTGTTCGGCCCAGAGAGCGGACACAGCAAGGGCCGCGTGCTGCACTCTTCGGGCGACTCCACCGGCATGGAGATTCTTCGCGTCCTGAATACGAAGGCTCACACGCTAAAAAACATTTCGTTCGCTGAGCACGTATTCACTACCGAACTGACCGTGCAAGATGGCCGCGTGACGGGCGTCTCTGTGCTCGACGACAAAGGTACACCGCACGAGATCGCCTGCGCCGCGGTTCTACTCGCCACCGGAGCCATCGGACAGATTTACCGCAACACTACAAATCTCGAGGCCGCCACGGGAGACGGGATTGCGCTGGCTTACCACGCCGGAGCCGAAATCAGCGACATGGAGTTTGTGCAGTTTCATCCCACGGTGCTCTACCAGAAAAAGGCGCCGCGCTTTTTGCTTTCGGAGTCGCTCCGTGCCGAAGGCGGGCATCTACGCAACATTGAACTTGACCGTTTCATGGGCAAGTACCATCCCCTCGGAGAACTCGCGCCGCGCGATCTGGTGGCACGCGCGATTATCCACGAAATGGAGGTCAGCCGCGCCAAGGAACCGATCGTCTATCTCGACGTCACCCATCTCAACGCCTCCAAAGTGCAGAAGCGGTTCCCGCGTATCTACAAGACCTTCATGGAGCACAACATCGACATCACGGAGGACCTCATTCCGGTGCGACCGGCTGCGCACTATTCGGTCGGCGGCGTGCGCACGAGTCTCGATGGCAAAACGAGCGTGGCAGGGCTCTACGCTGCCGGTGAATCCGCGGCGACGGGAGTTCACGGCGCGAATCGCCTGCCGAGCAATTCTCTGCTCGAAAGCCTCGTTTTTGGCGCGCGCGCAGGAAAGGCGATGCGTGACGAGGCGAAATCGGCTTCGCGGCCGGTTTCGGAGCCGAAAGCCGTCTACTCCAACGGCCCGGTCGATGCCGGAGTCGATCAACTCATCGGTCAGATTCAGGACTTGATGTGGAACGAGGTTGGAATCGTCCGCATGCGGCCCAACATGCAGAAAGCGGTAAACACTCTGCAGGAGATGGCCGCGAAGCTGGCGCATCCCAAAACCCGCCGCGGATACGAAGCCCTGCACATCCACACCGCAGCGCTGCTGGTCGCCCGATCAGCTCTAGCGCGCGAAGAGAGCCGCGGCGCACATTATCGCATCGACTACCCCGATCATGATGACCGCAAGTTCCTCAAGCACTCGATTGTCCGCGGGGAAAAAGTTCTCTTCCCGCCCCTGGCCGAGCCTACGAAGTTTTCGGCGCTGGAAACGCAATTGAGACCGTAAGCGAAATCGCGAGAATCCCTGCAACGACACCTAACGTCGCTCCAATCGGGATGTGAACATAATCGGCGCCGATCATCTTGGCACCCACCAGAATCAAAATTACCGCCAAACCATAGTGCAGGAAGCGGAAAATCTTGATTAACTCCGCCACGGCAAAGTACATCGAGCGCAAGCCGAGAATCGCGAAGACGTTCGCGGTGTAAACGATGAAGGCGTTCAGCGTGATGGCCAGCACCGCAGGAATGGAATCGACCGCGAACAAAACATCGGTCGTTTCGATGATCAGCAGCACGGCCAACAGTGGAGTCGCATAGAGGCCGGGATTCCCTTTCCATCCGCGCACGAAGAACTTGCCGCCCTGGTACGCGTCGGTCATTGGGACCCAGCGCCGCAGCGCCTTGACCAGCGGATTCTTCTGCGGATCGACCTTCTGCTCCCCGCGCAGAAACTTCAGCCCGCTGATGATCAGCAGCGCGCCGAAAATATAAAGCACCCAGTGGAAGCGCTCGATCAAACCGACACCCGCGAGGATGAAAATTCCGCGCAGAATCAGCGCCCCGATCACTCCCCAGAACAGCACGCCATGCTGCTGCTCTTCGGGCACGGCAAAATAGCGGAAGATCAACAGAAAAACGAAAAGATTATCGACGCTCAGGGAAAGTTCAAGAACGTATCCGGTTACAAACTCGAGCGCCGTCTGATGCCCTTGCCAGAAATAGACAATCGCAGCAAACGCTGCGGCCAGGCCGATCCACAGGGCGCTCCAACCCAGCGCTTCACGTGGCGAAACCTTGCGGCCCGCGCGATGAAAGACGCGCAAGTCCAGCAACAGCATACCCAGCGCGAACGCGTTAAAGAGGACCCAGAAATAGAGCAAATTGCGATCTCGTGATCAACAGAAATTGTTGATTCTTGATTGTTGATTGTTGAATAAAAAAACGAACTGCCAGCCGCCGCAACTAAACTCGAAGCAATCAACAATCAACAATCAACAATTTCCTACTTCTGCCTTCCCCGCTTCCCATTCACCCAATCGTCCCAAAGGCCGAAGTTCTTGAACATCTCCACGCTGTTGCTGTCGCGAATCGTCTGGTCGATCTGCTCGTGAGTCAGGCGCGGACCAATCTTTTCCGGCAAGTTTGCCAGGCCGATCGTCAAGGCCGCAGCTTCGGCGACATGTTTTTTGAGTTGTGCGAAGTCGACCTTGTCGTAGGTATCGGAGACGGCGTGATAATTCTCTAAATAGTTCGCCTCCTGCTGATCGGCGACAAATGTCGGCACACCCTCCAGCATGAAGTCAAAGTGATCCGTTCCCCACTCCATGTCCGTCTTCAACTCTTTCATATCGAATTGCGCCAGCGGCACAATCAACTGCCGCGCCTTGTCCAATATGTCTTTGCGACCTCCGACGGCAAAGTCGGTCGTCTTCCCAGTGCCCGAGTCGAAGATGACCACTCCGGCGGCCTTGTCGAGTTGCGCACGATGGTTAAACGCATAGGCTCGCGAGCCGACCAGACCCTGCTCTTCGCCGGAAAAAAGAATGAAGCGAAGCGTGCGCTTGGGCTGCACGCCCGATGCCTTGATCGCCCGCAGCGCATCTATCACCAGCGCCGCATTGCATCCGTTATCGAGCGCGCCAGTACCAAGTTCCCATGAATCCAGGTGCGCGCCCAGAATCACAAACTCGTCCGGCTTCTCGCTGCCTTTGATCTCTCCCACCACATTCGAGGCTCGAATCGGCCCACCAATTTGATTCGGAATCGACAAATCAGCCCAGACGGAATGATGCGACGCAAGCAGCCGCGCCAGCCGTTCTCCATCCTCGCGCGCGACTATCACCATGGGCAGCTTGTCGATCTCTCCCGTTGAAGAATTCGAATGCCGGTAAAGAATGTCGTGCTCACGCGTGGCCAGGAAAGCGATCGCCTTCGCCTTCCCCTTCACCGCGCGGTCAACAATAGGGGGAGTATTCGTGTATTCGGCGAATAGATCTTCCCAGGTCTTGAGGACCGTCGTGTGAACCAACAGAACCTTTCCCGCAACTTCGCCTGCTTTCTGAAAATCGGCTTCCGTCCCTTCGCCCACATCGACGACGGGAACATGCTTCACCGGAGCGAGCGCCGGAGCCCACGCCATCGAGACCGCGTGCACTTTGAAAACCGAGAGTGCCGTTCCGCCCACCTTGCTCGCTCCGATTTCATAGGAAGACGTCGCCACAAATTCCGTCGCGCCCTCAGCCCACGAATTCGGAATCGCGAATCCCTCCAGATGCACGCTGTCCGCTCCGGCCGCGGTCAAAGCTTGCATGCCCCACTCGACCGCATGCTGCATAGCGAGCGAGCCGGGCACGCGTCCGCCGATGTCGTCCGTCAAATGCCGAAGGTTGTCTTCCAGCGGAGAAGGCTGCAGAGCCGCCTGAATGACCTGATTCTCGGAGTTGATGTCGACCTGGGAAAATGCGGCGAGAGAAAAGAGCCCCATGCAAAAGAAGAACAAAGTCTTCACGATTCGCATATGGGCTGCATTAGAAATGAAATTCTAAAAAATCGCAAAACAGGCTCAGAATTCCTCTGTGGTCCTCTGTGTCCTCTGTAGTGAAAGATTTTCTGTTCGGAGTGAAAGTCACTTCGGAGGCAAAGGCTCCATCCTATCCAGCATGCGCACAGACTCCAGAATCACGCTCCCCACAATCTGCATGCTCTTCGGACTAATCTTGTCGACGGTGTCCTGTGGCGTGTGCCAGAAGACGTTGTTGTATCCGTAAGTGAAGTCGATGAGATCGGCGCATGGCACGCCGCGTTTCACAAACGGCAAGTGATCATCAGAGACCTGATTATTGCGCGTGAAAAAGTGCGACTGGTATCCGAGCCGCGTGGCGGCCTCGTACACGACGCCTTCCAACCACACCGTGGAATTCGAATCGCGCTCGACTTCGAGATCGGCATCGCCGATCATGTCGGCCAGCAGAAATGCCTTCACTTTTTTCAGCGTCCCGTCCGCCTGCCACTTCTCCGCCAGATGGCTGATGCCGTACAAGCTGTCATCCATAAACGGCATCTCGGTGTCGGGCTTCATAGCCTCTTCCGCATCGTCCCACACCAGCCAAACGCTGTAACCGTCGCGAGGTTTGCCCCGTAACTGATTGGCGAGTTCAAGCAGCACCGCGCTCGACGACCCTCCGTCATTCGCGCCCACATACGACGTGTCGCGCAGCGGATAGTTCGTGTCGTAGTGGCTGGCGACGATGATGATGCCGTCTTTCGTACCCGGAAACTTGGCGATGATGTTGTGAACGGGAAACTTCCCCACCGGCGTATCGGCGGTAAAAACGTCGTCTTCCACCTGATCGCCCTTCAGGCGTCCACCGAGATATTCCTCGACTTTTTTGTGATTCGCCGTGCCCAGCGGCCGAGGCCCGAATTTCACGATTTCTTTCACGTACTGCATGGCGCGGTCGCCATCGAAAGCAGGAGGCGGGCCGTTATCGGCGGGGAAATTCAGCTGCGGCTTGGCAGGCTCAGCCGTGGACGCGGCAGCCGAAGGCGCCGTCTGTTTCACTGCCGCATCGTTATCCCGATCGCATGCCAGCACAACCAGGGCCAGGGCCAGCACCACCCACCAAAACAATCTCAACCTCATGATGCTTGCGCCTTCTCTTTTTCCTTGCGCGCGTTGCGCTGCTTCGGATGGACCAGCCACGCCACTCCAATGCTTAGCGCGTATAGCCCCAGCATGGGCGCCGCGAACACGCACATGTTCACGATGTCAGGCGTAGGCGTAACGATTGCCGCAATAATAAAAATCACCAGAATCGCATAGCGGAAATTCTTGATCATGAACGATGGCGACATGATGCCGAGGAACGCCAGGAAGAAGACCAGAATCGGCATCTCGAAGATCAGCCCCATGCCCAGCACGATGCTCAGAAAGAGCTGCGTGTACTCGCTGATCGTGATCATCGGCTGGAACTGACCATTGAACTTTATGACGAAGAAATCCAGCGCCCTCGGATAGGCGATGCTGTAGCCAAAGTAACCGCCCAGTGCGAAGAGGGTGATGGTCGATGCCATGAAAGGCAGAAGGTAGCGCTTTTCGTTTCGATAGAGTCCCGGCGAAATGAACATCCACACTTGATAAAGCACAAAAGGCGACGTCAGGAACAAACCGGCTAACATCGCGATCTTCAAGTACAAGTTGAAGGGATCAACCGGGTTCAGATAAACGAGCTTCTCGGGCAGATGCTTTTCGTGTAGCACCTGCACAATGGGCCTCTGCATCAAGTCGTAAATACGCTCGCGGAAAAACCAGCACGCCCCCGTGCCGACCGCCACCGCGATGATCGAGCGCACGATCCGCTTCCGCAGCTCCTCGAGGTGTTCGAGGAAGCCCATCGTCGGCATGGACTCCGATTCGCCCTGGCCGCCACTTAGCGCGGCCCACCAGTTAGGCATGCGATTCCTGCGACACAGCGGAGGTAACTGCTTCGGGCGTCAAAGCTTCGGTGGCCTGCTCCGCGGGGACGGCTGTGGCGCCGGGGGTTTCGGCCGAAGGGGTTTCGGTCGATGAGCTTTCGGTCGAAGAGCTTTCGGTCGAAGAAGGACTCACATTATTCTCAGTAGCAGCCAAAGTTGCCGGCGAAGTCGAAGCCTCCGAAGCAGTAGCTTCGACACTCGCAGATTCAGTCGTTCCCAAACTCAGTGTGCGGCTCGCCGTGCCTTCCGGCGCCTGGCTCGGCGCAAGGATCGTTTTCTTCTTCTCTTCGACTTCCAGGTGCGCGATTTCCTGCTCAATCTGCGACTTAAACTCGTTCGAGGCACGGCGGAATTCGTTGAGCACCTTGCCTACCTGGCGTGCGATCTCCGGCAACTTCTTGGGCCCAAAAATCACCAGGGCCAGGAAGAACAGGAAGATCGTCTCGGAAAAGCTCATGGGCTTCATCATACTGCCGCAGCGGGAAAAGCGGCAACGCGTTACGAGACATCTTCGTGACACGTACACAACGCTCCGCTCCCCAGAGCTCGCGTATCGGAATAGGCATAAGCTGCCGAGTCGTTCGGCAAAATTCGAAAGCAACACGCGCCTCTTCAGGCTCGGCGGACATATTTCCCTTCACCCAGCGCATGGAAACTATCTTCTCTTGCTCAAGATGCCAAGGCCCCAAACGAATGGCCGATCCCAACGCTCTACGGCACGCGACGTGCCCCCATCTCAGTGAAGCTCCTGGGGCGTGAGCTCCAACTTACAAGGAGGCACCATGTCCACTTCCGCAATCTCCAACTTGGTTAATAATCCGCTCCCGCAGTTTCAACAGCAACTCCCGCTGCTGACCACCAATCTGCAATCCGGCAACAGCAACGCCGCTCAGCCCGACCTGGTCGAACTGCACTCGATCGCGCTGCAACCGCCGTTGGCGTCACCGATTCAAGGCATTAAAACCCTCAAGCAGGAGTTCAACCAGCTGGGGCAAGATCTCCAGTCCGGCAACATCTCAGCCGCGCAGCAGGATTACACCAAGCTGCAGCAGGACCTTCAGACGCAATCCCCCCAGAGCCCCGCCAGCCACGGCCATCACCACCACGAATCCAGCTTCGCCTCGAATCAATTCGGCTCAAGCCAATCCGATTCGCAGTCGCATCCAGTCAGCGATCTCTTCGATCAGCTAGGCCGGCAGATTCAATCCGGCAGCCTGACACAAGCCCAACAAACCTTCGCCATGCTGCAACAAAATCTGGAAAGCTTCGACCTAAGCCCAAGCCAAGGCGACGCGCTCTCCCCAGCGATAGCAGCGGTTTCAGTAAGCGTTTAAAAGCTCAACGTTTGCGAAATTTGAAGCCGAACTGGCCAGCACCATCGATCCAGAGATTCATCCAAGCCAGTTCGAGCTTCGTTTTTCTAAGAAGCTAAAAGTCGACGCCAGGACTGGCCACTGCCCACCGACCACTGCCCACTGTTTTAAGATGTTGCCGCCATGCAACTCTGGTTTGCCCGCGGCAGTGACGTCTCTATTCGCGAACAACTGGTTACGCAGATCGTTCTTGGAATCTTGAGCGACGATCTCGCGCCTGGTCAACGCCTCCCCTCCACGCGCGAACTCGCGCGCCGCTTCCATTTGCACCCCAACACTGTCAGCGCGGGCTACCGCCAGCTGCAGCGCGACCGCTGGGTCGAGTTCCGCCGCGGCAGCGGCGTCTATGTGCGCTCCACAAAACCCGACATCGCCCTCGCCCCAGCGTTCGCGCTCGACCAGATGATCGCGCAGCTTTTCCGCTCGGCACAACAGCTCGGCATTTCGCGCACGCAATTGCAATCGCACCTGCGCCGCTGGATCGACCTTCAACCCCCTGATCACTTTCTGCTCATTGAACCCGACGAGGAATTGCGCCGGATTCTGTCTGCCGAGATTTCGAAGGCAGTCGCCTTCCCGGTGAAATCCTGCGGCACCGAACAGCGCATCGCCGGACTGGAAGGCGGCATTCCGGTTGCCCTCGTCAATCGCGAAGCGGCCGCCCGCAAATTGCTGTCTCCAGAAACCGATCTGCTGACGCTGCAATTGCGCTCGGTTCCAGCATCGCTCGCCGCCTATCTTCCGGCTCCGGCAGGCGCTCTGGTCGGAGTGGCCTCGCGCTGCGCCGAATTCCTGAAACTGGCGCGTACCGTACTTAATGCCGCCGGGTTTCATCCTGACTCGCTGGTCTTTCGCGACGCCCGCATCGCGAACTGGCAACGTGGGTTGAAACAAACGGCGGCTGTCGTGTGCGATACGCTCACCGCCGCCGAACTCCCCCAAGGCTGCCGCGTGCTCGCCTTCTCGCTGGTCGCCGAGTCGTCGATCGCCGAACTTCGCCATTACGTCGACTTCATCCGCCGCCCGCTTGAGTCATGATGGATTTTTGTGACCGATCGCCATGGCCAAGCGTCCAATTGGCGGGCAAGCAGACGAAGGACGCGGCCTGGAAGGAAAAACATTCTTCATCAAGCGGTCAAGTTTTTCTCCGCGAACTCCGCGGCTTTTCTCTGCGCCCTCTGCGGTAAAAAGCTTTTCAGTAAAAATCGCCACCGCTCCCGGCTCGAATGAATGCCAGAAGCAGGAAGTGAACCACCCCCATGATCTCAACCGGGCAAAAGGACGTTCCTGTCAGCGAGTTTCTAGCCGAAACCGCAAACCGCGCCGCTCGCTATCTCAGCCAACTGGACGAGCGTTCCGTAGTCCCGAGCGCCGAAGCGCTCGCTAATCTCGACCGCCTGGGCGGCTCGTTACCCGAAGCCGCAACAGACCCCGCCGAAGTTCTCGCGCTGCTCGACGATATCGCCTCGCCCGCAACCGTCGCCACAACCGGCGGCCGCTATTTCGGATTCGTCATCGGCGGCACGCTTCCCGCATCGCTCGCCGCCAACTGGCTCGCCGCCGCATGGGATCAAAACGCCGCCATGCGAGTCATGGCTCCCGGCGCAGCAAAGCTCGAAGACGTCGTTCGCGAATGGTCGCTCGATCTCCTCGGTCTGCCCGCAAGTAGCGGTATCGGTTTCGTCACTTGCACGACTATGGCGAACTTCTCCGGCCTCGCCGCCGCGCGCTCAGCGATACTCCAAGGCGCTGGATGGAACGTCGAAGAAGACGGGCTCTTCGGCGCGCCGCCGATTCGCGTAATCGTTGGCGGAGAGGTCCACGTTTCGTTGCTGCGCGCGCTCACCATGCTAGGCCTCGGCCGCTCGCGCGTGGTCACCGTTCCCGCCGATGGCCAGGGCCGCATGCGCGCCGATCAACTCCCCGCGCTCGACGATCGCACGGTCATCTGCCTGCAAGCTGGCAACGTCAACACCGGCGCCTTCGACCCGGCAAAAGAAATCTGCCAGCGAGCCCGTGAAGCCGGAGCCTGGGTGCACGTCGACGGCGCATTCGGACTATGGGGCGCAGTCTCGCCGGAATTTGCTGCGCTTCTTGATGGCTTCAATCTTGCCGACTCCTGGGCCATCGACTGCCACAAGTGGCTTAACGTTCCCTATGACTCAGGAATGGTCGTCGTGCGCGATCCCGAGCATTTGAGCCGCGCGCTCTCCGCCGGAAACGCCGCGTACCTCACGCAGAGCAGCGAGCGCGAACCGTGGCAGTTCACTCCCGATGCCTCCCGCCGCGCTCGCGGCGTAGAACTCTGGGCCGCCATGCGGTCACTAGGCCGCAAAGGCCTGCGCGAAATGATCGAGCGCAACTGCCGCCAGGCCCGCCGCTTCGCCGAAGGCCTCCGCGCCGCCGGATTCACAATCCTCAACGACGTTGTCCTGAACCAAGTGCTAGTTTCCTTCGGCACGCCGGAAGAAACCCGCGCCACCATCGCCGCCATTCAAACCGACGGTACCTGCTGGTGCGGCGGCACTGTCTGGCAAGGTCACACCGCCATGCGCATCTCAGTCTCCAGCTGGGCCACAACCGACGATGACGTCGAGAAAAGCCTGGCAGCGATGATCCGCATCGCGAACTCCGCGAAATCAGATCATGCGAGGTGACGAACCGACGAAACTCAGCGAGCGTCTACCCGGTCGACCAGAAATAAGTCGGAGGTGATGCGCGCGTATCCGTAGATGTAAGTTTTTTCGTCTCGCCCGACAATGATCGCGTCCACCGCCAGCAATCCCGCCTGATCGGCAGGTGCGATGGCCTGCACCAGTATTTTCTTACCTGTCGCGAGATCCCATCGATAAATCTCGGCACGCAGATCTCCGCGGCGCAGATACAGAGACTTTCCATCTGCGCTCCACTGCATCGGCACCTCGTCTGCTCCAATCGAAAGATGTTTGGGATTTCGTCCATCAATCGAATACAAATCCCAGCCTCCGTCAGTCGCTTCGGCGAGAAAATATTTTTCATCAGGCGAGATCAGAACAGCGACCACTCCTTCCGGCGTGAAAGGCTTGGGAGTAGGATCGTCCATCGCTTGCACATACGACCGCAATTGCTTACCCGGTTCCTTGCCCGTGATCAGAATTCGGTTCGTGCGTGGAAACCAACTTCCCCAGCGCTGCTGGATTCCTTTACTCACTACGCTTATGGGCTGTCCAGCGCCAGTCGGTAACAATTCGATACGCCCAACTCTCCCCGAAGAATCCGGCAGAACCGACGTGACCCATTTTCCATCCGGAGAAATGCTGGTGGGCATGCCTTCTCCCAAACGCACGGCGGGTGTGCCGTCCAGCTTTCGGATGCAAGCCGAATAATTCGGGCCAGCGCCTTCGCCTTGTTCGCTGAAAAGAATCGAGTTCCCATCCGGCGAAAGATCGCCGGTCAGGAACGAATAGTCGAGCCAGCTCAAGTCGCGCTGACCCGCATCGGACTGAGCGATGATTCCGAAACGCTCGTTCTCTTCGGTGAGCAGAACCTGACCGCGCGCAGAAATATCCTGCAGCACCAACCGAATTCCCGCCCGCAGGATCGCTCGCACATGCCCATTCAAATCCACCGCCAGAAGATCGTTACCGCTTCCCACTGAAGCGGCAGTGAACCAGATTTCTTTTCCATCAGCGGACCAAGCCAGCCCGTTCGCTCCTCCCATCCATAGACCAGTCAGTGCTCGCGCCTTGCCCGCTGCATCGATCAACATGACCGCGCCGCGGTCGTCGCCGCTTTGCGGATGGTCCAGAAATGCAACCAACTTTCCATTCTGAGAAATGCGAGGGTTGCTGATGTAACCGATGCTGCGATACAGAACTTTGCCGGCAGGAAATTCCAGTTGATATGAATCGCTCTCGATGCGTACCAGCGCCATTCTTGCGCCGTCCGGCGTCCAGTCCCCGCACACGACGCTGCCCTGCACGTCCCGCGCAGAGCCACCAGCGAGCGGCGCAAGGGCTAATGTCCCCACAAAATTGCCGACATGTGCCGAGCCAGTGATGGCCCGCGTCAAGGCGATTTGCCCAGTCGACGACAGCGCAATCAGATTTGCATCGCTCAGCCCAAGGCTCCGATATCCCGGATAATCCGGACGCGTCGAAAGCAGCTCCGGTTTCCCACCCTCCCACGCCGCGCTGTAAACGATCGTTTCTCCGTCGGAAGAAAACCTCGCGGCAGGAATGTAACCACGCTGAAAGGTCAAACGGTGAAACTCAGGCGGTTTCTGTTGCCAGATTTTGCGTCCCGCCAGAAGTCCGGCGCCGCCGGAAATAAGAACAGCCAGCGCGACGGCTAAAACCGCCATTCGAGGCCGCTTCAGTCGCGCGCCCGAGTCGGCTCGCAAATTCGATGGAGAGATCTGGCCAGACGCAGCCTGCTCGGATGAAGCAGGTTTCTGCTCTGTCTGAACTGACTCTTGCGGGTCGCGCTCCCAGCCGACCGTCGCAATCCATCGGTATCCCCTGCGCGGCAGCGTCTCGATGAACTTCGGCTCGCCGGCATCGTCCTCCAGCGATTCGCGCAGGCGGTTGATGGCTTTGTTGAGTCCCTGATCGAACTCTACAAATGTATCGAGCGGCCAAAGCTCTTTTTTCAGCTCCTCGCGCGTCACCAACTGCCCGGATCGCTCCAGCAGCGTAGTGAGCACGCGAAAAGGCTGGCCCGGCAGGACGATCCTCTTCCCATCGTTGCGCAGTTCGCCGGTTTGCAGATCGAGTTCGAAGCTGCCGAAGCGAGCCACTCCCGCAGATCTGACTTGTCGATTCATGCGAGCACACCCGAGAGGTGGCAGCAGTGTAGCACCGCGCATGCCGACAGACCGATCGATGTTGCGCGTAAGTAATTCACTTATCGAGGGAACTTTGAGGGAAGAAACAGGTCAGGAGAAAGTCAGCAGTCCGCCATTGCGGCCAAAAGCGGCGTATCCCAAAGTGAGAGCCGTTCGCCAGCGCTTCCCCTCACGAAAAACAACTCTGGAGATATTTGTTATGCAAACCAAGAGATTCACCGCAAGACTTTCGTTCGCGCTGCTCTCGTCCGCCCTGATCGTGATGGCGTTGGCCATCGCTTCCGTCGGACAGCAGTCCAAAACTAAACCTCACCGGTTCCGTTACGTCGACCTGGGAACGCTCGGCGGACCGACGAGTTCCATCGATGGCGGCGGCGGAACCGCCAACAACCGGGGAATGTTCATCCCAAACGCTGACTTGTCCATCCAGAACCCGAACTTCAACAACTTCAACCCGTACCTTGGCCAGGACGCGTATGTGAACCACGCAGCGCTCTGGAGTCACGGCGTCCTCACCGATCTCGGAGCGCTTCCCGGCGGATTCAATTCGTTTCCGGTCTGGATCGATGCCGCCGGCACTATCTCAGGGTTTTCAGAAAACGGAGATCTCGATCCCATCGCAGGCGTTCCCGCCATTCGCGCCGTCCTTTGGAAAAACGGCAAAATGATTGACCTCGGCACTCTCGGCGGCTACGAGAGCTTGGCCCTGGAAACCAACTCGCACGGCCAGATCATCGGCATGGCCGCCAATTCCGAACCAGATTCGTTTCCCGATCCCGGCTTTTGTGCCTCGTTTGGCACCCAGACCCGGGCCTTTGCCCAGAACGGAGGCGCAATGCAGGACTTAGGGACTCTTGGCGGCCCCGACGCCTTCGCCTTTTACAACAACGAAGCCAACCAGGTCATCGGAGTTTCCTACACCAGCTTCACTCCGGGGCCCGCCGGCTTATGGTGCGATGGCTCCGTGCCGCCAGTTCACCCATTCCTCTGGCAGCGCGGACACATGCGCGACCTCGGCACTCTCGGCGGCGACTATGCCGCGCCCTTCATCCTCAATCAACGTGGTCAAGTCGTCGGCTTCTCACTTCTGAACGGCAACTCGACCGCCCACCCATTCCTCTGGCCCGGTCCCCACGGTGCAATGGTCGACCTGGGAACTCTCGGTGGCGATAACGGCCAGGCGGGCTGGATCAACGATAGTGGCGTCATCGTCGGCGAAGCAGATCTGCCGGGTAGTCAAGTTCACCACGCTACAGTCTGGAAAGATGGCAGGGTCTTCGATCTCGGCACGGTGGATGGCGATCCCTGCAGCTCCGCGTTCATCGTCAACTCAATAGGACAGGTCATAGGCGGCTCCGGCCCCTGCGGCGTGGGCGGCCACTCCTGGTTTTGGGACGGTCGCGGCCCCATCATCGATCTGGCCCGCTTCCTCCCGCCGAACTCCGGCATCATCCTGCAGGAGCCGAATTTCATCAACGATCGCGGAGAAATCGTGGGCCGCGCCATCCTTCCCAATGGCGACGAGCACGCTTTCGCGATGATTCCCTGCGATCAATCCGATGGCAATCCAGACTGCCGGGAAGCCGACCCTCTGGCTCCGGCAACCTCCATTCAGCCGACTTCGGAACGATCTCATCAACAGCCGGAGCTCCCGCATACGCCTCGCCGTCCGAAAAGAAAATAGCCCTGAAACGCGAGATCGTGCATCTTAGAAACTGTTGGGATTGGGGTAGTTACCCTTGGTGACTATCCCGGTCCGGGGCAGTCTAAAGTGGTGATATACTGCGTTTATTCAGCGCGGTAGCTGGGGTGAAAGCAACCCTGAACCAAAGGAAATCTCAAGATGGCACGTAGTTCTCGCCGATCACTCTTCCTCGTACTCTTTTTCCTCGTGTCCTGCGGATTCCTGGGCATCCTCTTCGCCCAGCGCTCCGGCCAGCAGTCGTCCATGACCGGCGACTCCGAGGTCAAAGACAGCCTCAAGCAATTCACCGACGTGTACTCGCTCATCGAAGAGAACTACGCAGAGCCGGTGAATGCCGACAAGGCGATCTACAACGGCGCCATCCCGGGCATGCTGCACGCGCTCGATCCGCACTCCAATTTCTTCGATCCCAAATCTTACGCGCTCATGCGCGAAGATCAGCGCGGCAAATACTACGGCGTGGGTATGACCGTCGGCCCGCGCAACAACAAAGTCATCGTCATCTACCCATTCGTCGGAACGCCCGCATATAAAGCCGGCATTCATCCCGGCGACGTGATTATCGCCGTAGACGGCAAGTCCACTGAGAACATGAGCACCGGCGACGTCGCCGATCTGCTCAAGGGACCCAAGGGCACAACCGTTCACATCAGCATCGCGCGTGAAGGCGTCGAGAAGCCCATGGAGTTCACGCTCGTCCGCGACGAAATCCCGCGCTACTCGGTCGACGTGCACTTCATCATCAAGCCCGGCGTCGGCTACATGCACGTGAACGGATTCAACGAGACCACCGAGCACGAGGTCTCCGAAGCGCTAGATTCCTTCGGCGACCTGAAGGGCCTCATTCTCGATCTCCGCGGCAACCCCGGCGGACTGCTAAGCGAAGGCGTAGGCGTAGCCGACAAATTCCTGAAGAAAGGCCAGCTAATCGTTTCGCATCACGGCCGATCTTCACCAGAAAAGCGTTACGTAGCGCAGCACGGCAACGGCGGCAAAGATTATCCCATCGTAGTTCTGGTAAATCGCCTCACCGCGTCAGCAGCTGAGATCGTCTCCGGCGCGATTCAGGATCACGATCGCGGCCTGATCGTAGGCGAAGTCACCTTCGGCAAAGGCCTCGTACAGACGGTTTATCCGTTGTCAGAAAACACCGGCCTCGCGCTCACCACGGCGCACTACTACACGCCCAGCGGACGCCTAATCCAGCGCGACTACTCAAACATCTCGCTCTACGACTACTATTACAACCGCGACCAAGCCGATAATCCAAACCTGGCCAACCGCGAAGTGAAACTCACTGACAGCGGACGAACCGTCTACGGCGGCGGCGGCATCACGCCCGACGTCAACATTCCGCCCGTCAAGACCAACCACTTCCAGGACACGCTCCTGCAGCACTACGCGTTCTTCAACTTCGCCAAGCGCTACGTGGTCGATCATCACCCGACCAAGAGCTTCGAAGTCGACGACGCAACCGTCGCCGAGTTCCGCAAGTCGCTCGACGAAGCCAACATCGCCTACACCCAATCCGATCTCATCGACAACGCCGACTGGATCAAGTCCAACATCAAGTCGGAGATTTTCGTCGACGCTTTCGGCCAGGATGAAGGCATGAAAGTCCGCGCCGAATCCGACCCAGAAGTAGTAAAGGGCCTGGAGCTTCTCCCCCAAGCCAAAGCCCTAGCCGAAAACGCAAAAAAGATAGTAGCCGAGCACAACACAGCCCCAGCCTTCAATCGCTAGTTAGGTGTTGGGTCGTAGGCGTTAGGTCTTAGGCGGCGTAAGTGTAGGCCTCATATCCAAGCGATTGGAGTCCCACACTAAACCAAGGCGTCATCCTGACGACCCGCGTTCTATCCAGCGGGTCGGAAGGATCTCCCGCGACAATGCACTCCGGGTGTAAACAAAGTTTTCCTCTGTGCCCCTCTGTGCCCTCTGTGGTGAAAGATTTTAAAAAGCCACAAACCACAAAGAAACAAGAAGGCATAAGAAGGCCTCGACCCAACACCCACCACCCAAGCCCCAACACCCAATCCGTTGACTTCCCCCCAACTCCATGCCAAAATCCGCCCCAGGAGTTACTTTCTCCTCCCCCAGACGTTCAAAACCGTCACAATTGAGCTCTTTTTCAATATCATGGATACGTCGCTGGAGCACGAACGGCAAGGGCACGACTTCAGAGGCTGCGGAAAAACTCGATTTCGAACGGTTTCGGGAAGGGCACGAGTTCCACTCGTGCCGCAAAACGCGGCAAAGAATTCGCGGCTTCAGCCGCTGGGGTAACGGGATCGACTCGGCCAACGTGAAGCCCATCATTCTAGCGGGAGCAGTACTGCTGGCAGCCATCGCAGGATGGACCGATTTTCGCAGCCGCCGCATCCCCAACTGGCTAACGGTTCCAGCCGCAGCAATAGGCGTAGCAGTGAACGTAGCCCTAAGCGGCCTGCACGGACTGAAAGATTCCCTGCTAGGCGTGGGACTAGGCTTGGCACTACTGCTCCCGTTCGTCTTGCTGCGAAGCTTGGGCGCAGGCGACTGGAAACTGGCCGGGGCCCTAGGCGCATTCACCGGCCCCGGCCTGCTGACCGATCTGCTGCTGGGCTCGGTCTTCGTAGCCGGAGTAATGGCTCTAGCTCTGGTAATTTACAAAGGACGCTTGCGGCAAACGCTACGCAATATCGGCCACATCATCATTTCGCTGGTAACCTTCCGCCTGCCGGGCGAGCGAGTAACGCTAGACAACCCCGACTCGCTCAAGGTTCCCTACGGAGTGGCGCTGGCGTGTACGGTAGTTCTCTACGCCGCCGCCCACGCGCGGGGAGTCGCATAACGTGAAACGAAACCATATCCCGCGCGCCGCGAAAAAAATCGTCGGGACCTTAGCCCGCGACACCCACGGACAGGAAATCGCCGAAGCCGCCGCCGTCCTGCCCCTCATGTTCATGGTCCTGCTCGGCATCTTCTGGTTCGGACAAGCCTTCAGCATCTACGGCACCATCACCCGCGCCGCGCAAGAAGGCGCAACGGCAGCCTCACAGCAGACTTGCACCACGTGCCCTGCCGGGCAAACCCGCTCCCAAAACGCGTTTAACACAATTCAGACCGTGATGTCAGCGTCAAACCTCAGCACAGGCAATCTTCAAAATCCCGCCGTGGCCATCCCCTCACTCACCTCCTGCACTTCGCTATCGGCCCCAGTGGACTGCGACAACGCCAATACCGGCGTCTGTGTGCAAGAGGGAGTGGCTCTTTCAAGCAACGTGCAGACGGGCGGAAATACCGCCGGTGCAGGTGTGTGTGGTGTCTCGGTACACTTTCAATATCGGTATCAGTTCTGGCTACCGTTCGCATCGTTGAACAAACAGACCATTCTCATCAACGCCTCAGCGCAGGCCCCGATGGAGACGAGGTAACCAATGTCGCCAGCTGCCGCACTCAAACAACTGGCTCGCGCCGACAGCGCCGCACAGATGGTCGAATTTGCCGTCTCGCTGCCCCTGCTGATGGTCTTCGTGATCGGAATTTTCGACTTCAGCGGTGCCTTCACGCTGAAGCAAAAACTCACGAATGTGGCGCGCGAGGCGGCGCGCGCGTCTGCCGCCGACCCTGCAACCGACATCGCTAACGCCACGGTCCCGGCTTCTGTTGCGGACGCCTTTCAGGTCGTCAGCAACTATCTGGATGCAAATCATCTCAGCAGTTGCGGGATTACTCAGAGCAACCTCGCGGCCGCGAATCTCGTCTGGTCTGCGACTGCTCCCGGATGCCCACCAGCTGCGGGCCTCTCCCAGATTTCAATCAATCGAGCTCTTGCTACGACACAGGTCATCTCAGGCACTCAGACAAAAATCATCTCGACCAAAGTCACTCTGCAATACACATACGCCTGGCACTTTAATCGCATTATTTCCGTGCTTGTAAGTAACGCCACTTATGCCAGCATGACAACTTTGAGCGCATCGGCGACTGCAATTAACGAGAACTGAAAGTCCATGAAGACTCCTTTTCTTTCGAGATCGTCGCGTTCTGCCGGGCAGCGGTGTCCGGAGAATCAAGAACGCGGGGTCACCATGGTGTTGGTCGCGGTTTCGATGATTGCCATTCTCGGCATCGCAGCGCTTTCCATCGATGCTGTGACTCTCTACCTGGCTCGAGAAGAAGCACAACGTACGGCGGACACGGCCGCCCTGGCAGCAGCCCGAGTGCTGTCCATTTCCGGCATCACTGGAGATCCACAGAACGCAACCAGCAGTTGGAGCGCCGCGTGTACAACCGCGACGGAGATTGCCACAGTAATCGCACAACAAAACACGATTGCAGGTCAAGCGCTACCCCCTGCGCAGATAACGGTGACGTTTCCCAATAACCCCG
Source organism: Candidatus Solibacter sp. (assembly GCA_035501655.1). Lineage (GTDB taxonomy): Bacteria > Acidobacteriota > Terriglobia > Terriglobales > Acidobacteriaceae > Sulfotelmatobacter. The sequence goes on along the minus strand of DATJVU010000024.1, from coordinate 33,978 downwards.
GTTGCGGGTCGGCCCCCGTGTTCGGCGTGAACCCCGAGGTGACCGTAAGGGTACAACGCACCAACCTGCCCAGCTTTTTCGCCCGAATCTGGGGAAGAAGCAGCAATTCGGTCAGCGCCAGCGCCACTGCAGAAGCATATAACTCATCGAACTCCGGTGCGTTTGCCGCTAACGGCATGATTCCCATCCAACCACGCTGCGTAAAGCCTTGGCTGATACCCAACCGGGATCCCACTGGTGCCGGTGGCGTTTTTGTCGACCCGAGTACCGGCGACATCAACAAGAAAGGAGTCTTACAACTCGGAGGCGGCGTCATCGGAGAGAGCTTCACGATCACTTCCGCGTGCAAGCCGGGAGCAGCCGACTGTACCATCGCTACCGGCAATCTGGTGGATAACCCTCCTAATTCCACTGGCGGCAACATCGACTACGTTCCAGCGGACATCCAAGCGTCTCCCTACACCGCCGTCCCAACAACCACTTCGACTTGTCCCAATACAAACGACTTTCAGAAGGCAATCGATGGCTGCGATCAGCAGACTCAGTACCAGTGCGGAGTACCGAACGGAGCCAACATTGATCTGGCAGACTGGGCGCCAGTGACGCCCACAGTCCTCACTGGCGACACAGGCACTGCCGTCCAATGCCTCATACATAGCTCTACCGGGGGGCAGGACGTTCTACGGCTCACGAGTGGGCCCAGCGCCGTTTTCCCGTTCCAAATCCAGGCTGGCCTCGACAATCCAATCGTCAAGCTCGGTACCGGTGTCAACAACGACGACATCATCACGAGCAGCAGCTCAATCGTTAACATTCCGATTTATGACAGCGCCGCCGCCTCGACTTTCGCGACCGATCACCAACAAGTCACAATCCTCGGCTTCCTTCAGGTCTTCATCAATCGACTTGACGTGGCTGGAAATCCGAATGTGACAGTCCTTAACGTCTCCGGATGCTCGAATAATGCACCCGGGGCGTCCGTCTCCGGCACTTCTCCCGTACCCGTGCGTTTGATCACCCCTCCCTAACTTTTGCAAAATTTCCACAATCTGATGTGACGCATGTCCTAGACGTCCACAGCCCAAACATCGGAAACTGGAAGGGCCTCAGGGTGCTTGGATCGGCAAAAGTCGAATCAGCCAAGTTGCTCTTTCTCAATATTTTGGCTGTAAGTTGCGCTGGCTCAAGACTTTGCCGATAGCAACATAACTCGAAAACCCGCAAGTCCTTTCAGCAGAGTATTTTGGGCGAAGTGATCCAGAATAAATTTTCGCGTTTAATCCGCACAAGCGACACTAGGCGGTATGAAAACCCCGCACAAGATTCCGCTGGAGTCGCAAACGCGACGGATTCATTAGCCCAGCTCGTGTAAGTGCGGGGAAGGCAAAAGTGGAAAGAATCGAGTCCGCTTCAACGGACGCCGCGGGTTTCGTAGCGGACTCGAATGGATAGCGTCGCTGATCGACTCGGTTATTCCTACTGCTCGGGATCCCCGTCGTTTTTAATCTCCGGCTGGGTGGGCGGCAGCTGCGCGGGATTCGGCATCTGCGGAGGAGGCAGCTGCGCTTTGGGTGCAACCTGCACCGGCGCCGGAGGTGGCTGCACCGGTTCCTGCGACGAGTCATCGTCGCTGTCATCCGGAGGCATCATCGGAGGCAGCGGCGCGTTGGCCACGTAACCCTCCTGCCGCGGGGTCAGAATCACGCGATCCAGTTTCCGCGGATCGTTCACAGAACTTAAAATCAGAAAATTGAAATGCGATCCGTTCAGCAGCTGCGCCAAAACTTCGGGCGCCGGCGCCGGCCCCAGATCGACAACTACTTTTTCCTGCTCCGCCCCCGCTGCAATGCCAATTTCAGCACCGGTGCGCTGCTGCACCGCATACAAAACGTCGGAGAGCGTCGCTTTGTTGGCGACAATCGTCAGCATTCCGTTGCGGAAGGAAACATCGAGTGGCTTCGGAACCGGTGCGTCGAGTTTCGGCGCATCGACGCTCACCCGTTCGCGCCCCGTAATGTAGTTGGTCGTAACCAGCCCCGGCCGAGTCTGCGGCTCGGGATAATCTTCCACTTGCGACACCGTCCCCGGCGTCGAACCCAGCACTTTGATGATGACGGTTCGCCCCGGAAACACCTGGTAATTCTGCGCGCTGTTCAAATCAAGCACCAGCCGCGTCACCGGAGGCTTCGACTGAAATAGTCCGATCCGCAGGTCTTTCACCTGTCCGCGATACACCGATTGGCTGCGCAGATCGCCACCGGGAGTGGCATTGGGAAAATCGACGACGAGCCGATCCGGCCCGGTCAAAACTTGTGTCTGTGGCGTGATGCGGTCACTCGCTTCCACTTCAATCTCGACCGCGTCTTTTCCGCCCAGCACATGCACCTTCTTCACCGAGACTTGCGCGCAAAGACACGAAGCCGCCAGCGGGACAAAAAGTCCCACCCGCAGCATTCTGTTCGCAAAAATTCCGGAAACGCCGCGCATGAACACCTACGCCTGGGCAGTGTCTAAAGTGCTAGGCCGATTCTAGCAGCGATTGACCTGTGCAGCGCTTACTTTGGTAGTAGCCCCCCAGATTCGCACTACCGTTTTTGGGAAACGTTACGGAAAGCGCACGGCTAGAGGTGGCGGAACAACTCTGGAGTCGGGCACGAAACGGGAAGGGCACGAGTTCCACTCGTGCCGCTAAGCGTTCCCAATGTGCGGGCGCTTCAGCGCCTGGGGTGTGCTTTTCGCCCCTGAGGGCCTACCGGCTCAACGGCTGCAGCATCTCGGTCAGCACATCCGGCTGGTCCGAAACCCGCTCCAGGTGCGGATTCCTCTCGCCCTCCCGGTAATCGATCCTGTATGTTTTAAAGAACTGCGCATTCTCCACCAGCAGATCAATCGGCTGGCCATTTCCCTGCGCCGCCTTGATCGCGGCATGCAATAACGGCGGAGAGAGCTCGCGACCGTTCACCGCAATCAGCTTCATCCCGGGCCCGAGGCCCGCTTTGTACGCCGGCGAATCGACAACGATGTCATCGATCTTGCCGCCGTCACGCAAGGTGAATCCCAGTGAGTAAGAAAAATCCGACGCATGGAACATCTTCTCGATGGCCTGCGAAAAAACATTGGGCTTGTCGTTGTAGACCAGCTTCCATCCATCGCGTTCAATGCCGCCCAGCGGCGCATGCGTGCTGGTCGCGCCCACGCGCTCGCGAAGCAGCGCGGCCCAGTCATATGGAGTCACGTCGTTGAGCGTGCGCACTACATCGTCAAAAGTGTAAGGAACAACTTTCGGCGGCCCGCTCTCGCCCCCATGAAATTTGCGGCAGAAATCAGTCAGCGATTTCTGCCCATGCGTCTGCTGCCGGATGATCGCATCCACTTCCAGCCAGATCAGTTCGCCTTCGGGATAGTAGTCAAGCGAGCGCCGCCAGTTCGTCCACGCAGAGCCTATCATGCGCAGCGTTTGCACCGAGCGCGCCGTATCTTCCAGCGGACGCCATTCGCGGCCGGTGCGGTGGTCGAGATTCGCCGCCGTCTCCGCCAGCGCTTCGCGATACTGCTCGTCAGTCCACAGTCCGCTGCGCGCGGCGAGCGTGTTGCCCAGATACTCCGTCAGCCCTTCATACACCCACAGCAGATCGCCGATCATCGGCTCCTGATAATTCGGCGTCGCCAGCCCCGCTGGCCGCCGATATTTTCCGTTCCACGAGTGCGCGAATTCGTGCGGCACCAGTGCGGCATCGAGCATGTGCACATCCGGATCGAGCAGCATGCGCTCGCTGGCGGCGCTGTCATTCGATTCGTGATGCTCCAGCCCGTGACCGCCTACTTGTCCGCTCAGCGTGAGCAGAAAGTGGTAGTTGCGATAATGCCGTGCTCCGAATAGCGCGCCCGTTTCAGCCACCAGCTTCTGATACGCGGCAACGTCCTTGTCCGACATCGCCAGATCCTGTTCGTCGTCGGCCACCAGGTCCATTACATGAACGGGCGATTCTCCCGGCTTCGTCAGTTCCACTTTCTTATAGTGAGCGCCCGCGATCAGCGGCGAATCGACTAGCGTAGTCAGCGACACCTCTGAGAACTCCACTTCGTCGCCGTTGGCGCGCTCGATTGGCAGCGCCGTACCGAATTTCCATCCCGCAGGCAAGGTGACCGACGCGGCAAATGTCACATCGTCGGATCGCACGCCCTTGGGATAAAGCAGCACCGCATTCCAGTTCAGATCGAGAATGTCGCTGGAGGCTGCCGGCCCTCCGCCGCCGGCGCTGTCGTTCAGGGTGATCGCATCCAGTGACACATCCATACGATCGACGCCCACCGGAACATCGACATGAAATTCATACATCTCGACGTCGTCGCGGCGCCAGGCGATGGTCTTCCCTGCCGCTTCCATGCGAATTCCCGTCAGCCCTGCGATCGGCCCGCTCGGCCGATGATTTCCCGGAATCCATTTGGGAAACACCAGCGACATTTCGCCAGCGTGTGTCGGAATCTGCAATTTCGCGTGATAAATGTTTCGCGGCGCATCTGTCAGATCGACATGCAGCCGGATGACCTGCGCATTCGAAAATTCAGAAAAAGTCAGCAGTAATAGCGACAGGAGACACGCATAGCGCCGGCAAAAGAAAACAGGGTGCACAGAACCTCCACAGGTAGATTCGCCGCAAGTCTGTTCAGAGCAAACGAGAAGGCTATCGGAAGAAGTTAGAGGTGCGCAAGAAGTGCGTGTTAGCTCACACCGAACATGTGATAACTAGCCCCAAAAGCGATGTCATCCTGAGCAGCGGCGAAGCCGGTGCGAGGGACCTTACGTCATTTTCTGCGACGATGCAGCCGGCAGGATCACAAGGTACCGGTGCGATGCACGCGCTCGTAAACTGCATCGGATCATCGGCCGTCGTAAGGTCCTTCACCCGGCGTACCGCCGCGTTCAGGATGACATAAGCTTTGAATGTTCGTTTGTTGCGAGAAAATACTTAGCGCCGGAAGACTACGCTCGCACAAACCGTCCGCGCATCATCCAGGCCATTGCGGCCACTCCGGAGATCATCATGACCCAAGTTCCGGGCTCGGGAACTTCCCCACCGCCGCCACCGTTCCCGCACGGATTGCCGCTTTTCTTTTTCTTTCCCGTGCCGGTTCCGGTGCCCGTCCCGGTGCCGTTCTTTTTCTTGCCGCCGACTCCGCACACGCCGGGCAGCGGTGGCGGAGACATCGGCGTCCACAAGCCATTTCCAATCGGATCGTACAAACTGAGTGGCGGCGCTGGACCCAGTCCCGGCACCGGCGGACGATTCATCAGCGCCGACTGGAACGCAACCGGAGGATTCGAAGCCGCAGGACCGGGCTGAACCGGCATGGGCTGATCGAATTTGAAGGCCGGTGGCTCTGAAGTCGAAGTCGCCTGCTGCGGCATCTCTTCCACACGATTGCCGCACTTCGTGCGCGCCGTGATCTTGCCGTCGGTGAGCACCGTCTCACCCTTCTTGAGCGTCACCCGGTGCCGCGTCCAATACACCTTCTTGCCGATGCGGTATGAGAGATACACCGTCTGCGCCAGCACCAGCTTCACCACGCGCGCGTGTTCGAAATCAAAGCCTCTGTAATGCTCGCGGACTACCGGATCATGATCTGCAGCCCACTTCAACTCGCTCGCATCTTTCACGCCGCCGGGCACGATCGAATAGGGATAGACCGGCCGGGTTTCCATGTCGCGCAGCGCATCCTGCTGCACCTGGACAAAGTCATCGTGGCTGATCTGATCGGCTTGCCGGTCCGGCTGGACCGACTGCGAGGCACGAAATAGCGAAGGACTGAGAAATCGGAGAGTAACTGCGGCAGAAGCCAGCGTCAGGCAGGTCAGGGCCAGAACAATCCACAAGCGCCGGACCATCCGGTTCCGGCGATGACGGCGACTCCGGCGCCGCCGCACAACCCTTACCACATTCTCTTCCGGTTGAGTCGACAACTCCTACCTACCTTAACCCGGCCCACAGGGCCTGCTGGAGACACACGGACACGCAGCCTGTATGTTGCAGTTCTGGTTCCAACGGCGCGCGCGCAACCTGCCGGAAACACAGGGGCTCACCGATCCGATGGGCAACATGCTACACCAAACAGTGCATCCCGTTGCACAAAATATGTCCGACAGCGAACCTGCACGGGACGCTGCGCCGGAACATTCGTCGCCCCGAGTTGCCTCCGCGTTTCCTCTGAATCTGTCTACCCAGCGTTTCCTTCGACACTAGCAGCCAAAAATAACTTCTGTAACGCCACCAACGGGCCATTTTGTCCCTCCGCCGCCGTTGGTACCATGGCTATGGTTACTGGAGTCAACAGTTCTCGCCGGTTTCCCGGCGCTACCAGCTGGACCTACCCCCCTCAGGTTTTCAGCGTATACCCCCGGTAGAAAAAGCAGTTATGCCGCGCGGTTCGCGGCAACCAGACTTTCGGGGTTGGGAGCAAACAATGCGCTTTCGCCGCCTCTCTCTCGTCTTGTTCGTGGCTCTGGCCACGCTGGTTCTGGCGCACACCGCCTTCGCCAACTCCGTGACCATGACCTACCAGGGTCATCAGGGCGTGGTTGCGCAGAATGGTTCGCCCTTCATCGGATATCCCTACTATTACTCGATCAACGGCAGCTCCACGCTCACGCCCCTGCTTTGCGATAGCTTCGACAACAACGTCACCCTGGGCCAGACCTTCAAGGCCACCGTCTCTCCCTTTCTGAAAGGGATCGCCAACAGCATGTTCGGGCCTTCGATGACGCTCGACTACAAAGCTGCGGGCCTGATCTTCAAAAGCATGTTGGCGGGAAACCTGACGACCACACAGGCGCAGTGGGCTGTGTGGGGCCTGTTCTCGGCTAACGCGCAGAACAATCCTTACTTCACGACGATCGGCGGAGCCGCCATCGACGCCCAGTATCTAACGCTGGCGCAGAACGCGCCCAACAGCGCGTATGCAGGATTGCTGCTGTATACGCCGATCGGCGCCAAGGCTGGCATGGGACCGCAGGAGTACATCGGTTACGGCACCGTTCCTGAGCCGACTACATTGACCTTACTCGGCGCCGGACTGATCGCTGTAGCCACTGCCGCGCGCCGCAAGTTTTCGAAGACCTAGACTTCTCGTTCGGTATTACCCTCGCACGCATCTCACCCTTGCCGCACAGCTCACCACTGTGCGGCTTTTTTCTTCCCCGGCTTTCCTCTGTGCCCCTCTGTGTCCTCTGTTGTGAAGGTTTTGGCTTTTTCTGCGCTTCAAGCGAATCTGCTATAGTTGTTTCGTTTTTTATTCGCCATGAACTTTTCTGCCCCGCTGCGCCGCGAGCTCGCCGACCTGGCACTCAAGTTCGCCCGGAAGTACTCTCTATCACACAACTTCAGCCTCGCCGAAAAACCCATCGTCTGCTTCACCGATGACAACTCAGCCCATGGCAACTTTCATCCCACCAGCTATAGAGCGATCCTTTCCAATCCCTCCTGGCGAAGGCGCCTCACTAAAGCGCATACGTCCCGCCGCTCGCTTCCCTCATTTGGACATCGTGGCTGGAGAGAACTCGACGCCTGCACCAGTTCCGACGCGCTGCTGATGAATATCTTCTGCCACCCTATGACTCTGCGAAGTTCAAATATTGCAGCCCTGCTTGGTGCCGAACCGGGCGACTCGCCGCGCTTCGGCATCCCGGCGCGCGTGCCTCTGCTGGATGGCGGCTGCGACCGCACCGAAATCGACATGCGCCTGGGAGATTTTCTAGTCGAGGCCAAACTAACGGAAGGAAATTTTCAGAAGGCGAAGAGATCCGTGCTCGCCGTCTATCGCGATTTCGCCGAGGTTTTCACCACGGAGGATCTGCCGCAGACCGAAACCCACTATCTCTCCTACCAACTGCTCCGCAATGTGCTGGCGGCGCACGCCACCGGACGCCGCTTCTGCGTCCTGCTCGATGCCCGCCGCCCCGATCTCATCGAAGCCTGGTTCGGCGTGATGAAGTGCGTGAAAGATGCTTCCCTGCGCACACGCCTCCGCGTCATGACCTGGCAGGAACTTGCTACCGCGCTCCCATCTTCCTTGCGGAATTTCCTCAGCGCGAAGTACGGCATCGATCCTGCCAGGTAGTCGACTATGTCACCGGATCGCCGTGCACCTCAATCTCGTCCATCTCCACGCCGGCGCGCTCCGGCATCGGCAGGCGTCCGGTCCAGTTTGCCAATCCCCAGAAAAGTGCCGTCGAAGAACTCAGCAGTCCCGCCACCGTCCCAATCACGCGCGGGCTGTAGTGCGTCGACCCAATTCCCGCGCCCATCATGGAGAGCATCATCGTTGTCCACGTCAGCGTCTCCATCGTGGCGAAGACGCGCCCGCGAAACTGGTTGGAAACCGTGCGCAGCAAGTACGAGTAGTTCAGGATTGAATTCACCGCGATCGCCGCCCGCGACAGCGCGATGAAGAACAACGCCTGATCGAATCGCGGAGCCAGGCTGAACAGCACATAAGCCCCGCCATGAATCACATAGTTCACAAATACCGCTCGTTTGTAAGCCGCAAATGACAGCTTCTTGCCAATCGTATTTCCGATCACGCCGCCCACGAGCAGCCCGATCCCGGCGCATCCCCACAGCGCGCCAATCCCCGCCGCGCCGGCATTGAAGACAATGCCGCCGAACAGTGCGAACAGAATCTGCGCCGCGCCTCCGCCCGTAGCCCATCCCACCGCCAGCAGCACAATCGCCATCACCAGCGGCACTGACCGGATATACTGCAACCCCTCGCGGTACTCGTGCCACGGCCGCACGACCTCCGTCTCGGTGAGATTCTTTCGCTCCACGCGAAATCCTGCGCTGCCGGCCGCCCGCAAATGCCAGATCGCCCACGCCGAAAACAAAAACGATAACGCGTTGAACACAAACGCAAGCGTGTAGCCCACAGTCACGACCGTCGAACCCAGAAAAGCTCCAATCGTCAGAGTCATCCATTGTGTGGTCTGGGTCAGTGAATTCGCCGTGTGGATCTCAGCTTCATTGGCAATGGTCGGCAGAATGGATGACCGCCCCGCCGTGAAAAACGGCGAAGCGACCATTAGCAGCGCGCTGAACACATAAAGCACCCACGTCCGCGGATGCCGCACCGTCAGAATGAATCCCAGGGCAAATACCGCGCGCAGCAGATCGCTGGCGATCATGATCCGCTTGCGGTCGAAGCGGTCGAGCACGACTCCCGCCAGCGGTCCCACGAACATCGCCGGAATCGCGCGCGCCAGCATGATGCCCGTCACCACCAGCCCCGAGTGCGTCAGCGCGAGCCCCAGCGCGAACACGGCGACATTATTGAAATGATCGCCGACCTCGCTCACCACCTGCCCCATCCAGGTATAGCGGTAGTTCCGGTTGCGTTGCAGCAGTTGGAGAAAGTCGCGCATGATGATCGCCGTCGCTTCGGCACGAAGCCCGAGCACACGTACGCCCACACCAAACTCACAAGGGGAAACTACAAATTTACCAGCTTCGCGATGGGAAGAAAACGCGAAACAAGGCAGAGAGAATCACGAAGGTATTTATCTGGGATATTCATTCGAAGGTCCGATCGACCCTTTGCTTGCGCGCCCTACCGCCCGGTGTGGAAATCGTGAGCACAGCGAGCGGTCATTTTTCGGCGAACCTTTGGTGGACCTGGCCGGGATCGAACCGGCGACCTCATCGTTGCGAACGATGCGCTCTCCCAGCTGAGCTACAGGCCCTTTTTGAGGTGGGATGGTTGCAGTGCTCGTCTATCTTAACAGCCTTCTCAGATCAGCACCAAACTGCCGTTACACCGCCAAATACATGCACCACAAGGGTCACGACGTTACACGAAGAAAGTCCTAAAAAAGCCCTCCTTCGTGGCCTCCGTGTCCTCTGTGGTCATGCTCTTCCGTCTTTCACACCGGTGCAAAAAGGCCTTGACGAAGGCGCTCGCCATACGTCTAACTGTCTCGTAGGGGAACCCCGCGTTTCTACGAGATGTTCACGCAACTCAATCCGCAACGGGACCGCCGCCAGAACTGGCTGCGCTGGGGTTCGCTCGGCTTCCACGGACTCCTTCTCGCCTGGCTCCTGCACGAGCCCGAACCGATGTTGCTGAACCTGAACGCGATCGCCCGTGGCGAAAACGGCAAGTCGGTCACGCGACTTTACTGGCGGGCAAAGTCGCCCGACGACAGCTCTTCGAGTTCCTCCGACAAAGCCACCGAGCGCTACCGTCATCAACACATGGGCCACGAGAAGCTGACCTGGAAAGCGCCCCCGAAGCTCGCCAAACTCGCGCCGCAGAATCCGCTGGCACGCGAGGGCGCGGAGGATAAATCTGAAACACAAACGCTCTCTGCCCAAGGCCACGGAGCGCAGGCCGGCGCAACTTACGGCACGCTCACCCACGGCCCTTTCTACGGAGATGAAGTCCGCCCCGCGCTGCCCATCGCAACTTCCGATCCGGTCGTCTGGCCCTGGCAGTTGCCGACTTCTCCCGGCAATGAAGTCATCGAAATCACCATCGACGAGCGCGGCGAGATCGTGAAGAAAACTGTTCTAGTCAGCCTCGGACCCGACATCGATACGAAATGCCTGGCGGCCCTCGAGGGATGGCACTTTCATCCCGCCACCCGCAACGGCGCGCCCATCCCTTCTAAACAGGATGCGGTCTTCCCCTTCCACGCCCGCGGATAAATCGGTACTGCATGTGGAGCGGCTGGCGCCCTCGCCCGCCGTTGCTGATCCCGCCGAAACTGCAGTTGTCAAAACCCTGTCAACGCACGGCACCGCCCCATTTCCCCGATATAATTGGAAACGTGAGCAAGAAGGAAGTTGCAGACAAGAGTAGAGTCGAGCAGGTAGCCTCGGCCTACTTCCCCACGCGTTGGGGCCAGTTCCGCATCTACGGCTTTCGCGGAAGCATCGGCTCCGACGGCAGTCACCGCGTGGAAGAAGCCGTCGCGTTGGTCATGGGCGATGTAAAATCCGCGCCGCCGCTGGTGCGCGTGCATTCACAATGCCTCACCGGCGACGTCTTTCATTCCCTGCGCTGCGACTGCCGCCAGCAACTCGAACTGTCTCTGTCGCTGATCGCCGACGAAGGCGCCGGCATTCTGATCTACGAACAGCAGGAAGGCCGCGGCATAGGTCTCATGGCCAAACTCCAGGCCTATGAGTTGCAAGACGCCGGACTCGACACCGTCGAAGCCAATGTTCAACTCGGCTTCAAGGCCGACCTTCGCGACTTCACCCTCCCCGGTGAAATTCTCAAGGCGCTGGGCGTAACCAGCGTGCGCCTGCTCTCCAATAATCCGGAAAAGGTCGAGGCGCTTGAGCGCGCCGGAGTCCGCGTCGCCGAACGCGTCCCCTGCGAAGTCACCCCCAGCCCCCACGCCGAAGAATATCTCCGCACCAAGAAAGAAAAACTCGGCCACCTGTTCACGTCAGGCTAGCTCTGCCCGAAGACGAAGCCCTCGCAGGACTCGAATCACAAAAAAACCAAGCAGCACCAGAATCAGAAACGGCAGCGGCGCAGCCATACGCGTCGGAAACACCAGCACCGCGGGCGTGCGAGCCCAGCGCGACGCGGCAATCGATGCCATCGCCACGGCGCACGCGAAAACCCACTGCCAGCACAACACTCCCGCCGCGATTATCCCGATGACGCGTATGGCGACCTTCCCGGCAAGGACTTCTTTTTTTCGGCACGCCAGCCAAAGCACCGCCGGGATCAAGATGACCTGGTCATAGACCGCTCCCCCGGTCGGCGCGAGCAGAACAGTAATCGCAAGCGCGAAGCTGGTCGCCAGCGTAAACCTCTCCGAATCCGCGGGATCGCGCCGTACCTTCCACGCCATCCACATACCCAGCGCCAGCGTCGCAACTCCGGCAGCCGCTCCCGGATATTTCCCCAGCACCAACTGAGTGAGTGGCGGCAACGTATAGTGCGAATACCCTGTCAACGCTCTCCACCAGCCGAAGAACCATCCGGGCAGAAGCAACTCGCTGGCGAGCAGCAATGCAGACATCGCGGCAGCGAAGCCGAAGATCAAGTTCTTGCGCTGAGCCCAATCGCTGGCCGCCCAGACCATCAGCCAAAGCACGCCCAGCCAGACCAGTTGCGGCTTCACCGACGCACAAGCCAGCAGCGCCCCTGCCGCAAACATGCGTCCGCGCGCCAGCAGCAACGCCGAACCCGCCAGAGCAATTCCGCACATCAGTCCGGCTTGCTGCGCGTAGAGCCCTTCCAGCACGGGATAGCTGACCAGCAGCAGAACGATCGCAATCGCCGCCGCGGTTCCCGAAACCTGCAATCCGAAAGCGCGCAGCCACCACAGCAAACTTGCGCCGGTCAGCACAGGAAGAAGCACGCTCAGAATCACGCGCACGGCATCAAAGCGCAGCGGCAGCAGTGGCGCAGCCAGCAGATCGGCATAGAGGGGATACGAGAACGCGCGAAACTCCACCGGCGGATCGTATGGCCGTTTAGGATCCATCGGGCGTCCGAAAAGCCCGGTCTGAATCTCCCGCGTCATCTCCGGTGTGTAAGGATCGGTGCGGTTCTGAAATACTGCGCGTCCCGTGAGCCAGATGGGATAGAAATCTCCGCCGAAACCGTACCGGCCAATCATCTGGTTGGCGACGCCCACCCGCGCAGCGCCAGGGAGCAGCAGCGCGAAGTAGAAATAGCTCGTCCCCAGCGCCACGACGAAGACAAGAGCGAGCAGCGCGCGTTTGGGGAACCGTGCCACTTCACCTGTTTCTTTTTCTTCGATCGATGCTTCGCTCAAGACTTCAGTCGATAAGTTTCTCAAGGGCCCGCCGGTTCTTGGTCGGCAGCAGACGGATTGCGCTCGCAGCCAGCGCCGCATACACATCGCGCGCCTTTCTCTCGCCGCGCAACGCCCGCAGATGCTTCTTCACCGTCTTCACGTCGCCGCGGACGATTGGCCCGCTGAAAGCGCCCGCCGCCCCAAAGGACGCGTAATTCGCCAGCGTTTGCATCAGGATCGGAATCATGCGTTGCCGCGCTGCCGTCGCGGAAACTCCCGCCAATCCCGCGACCTGCTCCGTCGTCGCCAGCAACGCAGTCAGCAGCGGCGACGCGAACGTTCCCCAGGCGTGATAAGCCACTTTATCCTTCTTGCTGATCGGAAAGCATTGCCCACGCAGGTTCTTCACGATGCCGCGTGCCGCACGCACCGCAACCGCATCCCCCTCTACCACAAATGGCACGCCCGCAAGCGACGGCCGCGACGCGCGCACAAAAGTCATCAGCGGGTGCACAGACGCCACTGCTGCCCCCGGCTCGCGCAGCGCGGCAAGTTCATCGCTGGTCAACGCGCCGCTGGAATGCAGCGCAACTATGCCTCGCCAGTCATTGCGCTTTGCCAAATTTCGGGCAGCCGCCTCGATCTTGCCGTCGGGCACGCAGAACCACACGACTTTCGCGCGCGATGCCTTCGGCAGATCAACGCTCGCTCGCGCTCGCACTTCCTTCGCTAGCCGCTGCGCCTTTTGGAGCGATGCACCCTGCGATCGAGCGACAATCGTCTCGACCGCGTATCCCGCGCGAAAGAGCGACACCGCCAGCGCCGCGCCCAGATTCCCGGCGCCCACGATCGCGATTCGCGGCTTCTCCGCCATCTGAGGAGAATAGCAGGAAAACCTGCGTCAGACGCGGACTTCGGACTTCAGACGTCGGACCCGAAACCAAAGAGCATTCAACTTACCCCGTGTTGTCATCCTGAGCGCCGGCAACACCGCCGCGAGAGACCTTAGATCAGTCAGCGGCCCCGATGCAGACAGAGAAGAGCCTTCTGCATTCCAGACTCCACCATCGCGCATCACCAACTCCCAACTGCTAAACCTGAGTCTGCACAGCCATCGGGAATCATCGCCCGACGCCCGGGGTCTGATGCCCAAAGCCCGAAGTCCGAAGCCCAACACCAACCACCCATCACCCGTGCTTTATATTGTCTTGATGCCCAAATCCTTCGCTCGCAAGTCCTCTCCAAAGACTTCCCGTAACAAAAGAGCCCAACTCATCTCATCCCACGTCGCCTATCGCGGACCGGTGTTCACCGTCACCACCGATCACGTCCGCGAACCCGGCGGTATCACTACCCGCCGCGACATCATTCACCACACGGGCTCGATCGTCGTCCTCGCTGTCGACGACTCCCGCGCCACGCCGCGCGTGCTGCTCGAACGCCAGTATCGCCACGCTGCTAACGATTTTCTCTGGGAACTTCCCGCCGGACGCATCGAACCCGGCGAACCCGAACTCAAAGCCGCCCAGCGCGAACTTCTCGAAGAAACTGGATACTGCGCCAAAAAATGGAAGCGCATTCTCAAGTTCTACGCCAGCCCCGGCTTCGTCGCCGAAACTATGTCGGTCTATCTTGCCACCGCACTGACTGCCGGCGAAGCGCAACCGGAAGCCGACGAACACATCGCGACCCGCCTCGTTCCCCTGCCGCAAGCCGTGCGCATGGCGCTGAACGGCACGATCCGCGACGCGAAAACTATCTCGTCGATCCTCTGGCTCGCCCACGCCTGGAAAAAGCGATAGAGCACGCGAGGAACCCGCCTCTCACTGGCCACTGATGGCTGACCACTGGCCACTTCTTCTTCTCTTGACAGCCTACCCCCCTCGCCGGAAAATGCATCCTATTGAAATGCGGGCACGTCCTTGGGCCCCCTATGAGGGACGTGCAGAAGGTGGGGGTTACGTGGAACGACTGAAAGGAACCGTCAAGTGGTTCAATAACGCCAAAGGATACGGGTTCATCGGGCGCGCGGATGGCCCGGATGTGTTTGTTCACTACAGCGCAATCACTTCGGAAGGATATAAAAGCCTGCAGGAAGGCGACCAGGTGGAGTTCGAAATCACCGAAGGTCAAAAAGGCCCGCAGGCGGCCAACGTGACCAAGGCCTCGTAAGAAGTTCCGCCGCTACGTACGACGCGCTCGCTTAATCTGTCCGTCGCTGGCCATGAGTGTAGCCTGAGGCGGAAGCTGTCCCGACTTTCACACAGACCCGCTCTCAATCGTGACAGCGAGGTCTTCTCAGCGATCTCTGCGGCCGTTCTCTGCGAACTCTGCGGTAAAAAGCTTTTCGCAGCCAGTTCCACGACTATTTCCGTGCGTCGACTCTAGCCCGGACGCGCAGGTCATTCCCCCGCGGGACCCAGCTCACTGGCCCTTCGCCCGCGATTTGTTTAATCTATTTTTTGTCTTTGCAGCACGATCATGGACAACAAATCCATCGCCAACGTTCTCTTCGAGACGGCCGACCTGCTCGAAATCGACGGACAGGATTCCTTTCGCATCCGCTCCTACCGCAACGCCGCGCAGGCCATCGAGAATCACTCGCAGCAGATCAAAGATCTCATCGCCGACCCCAAGCAAGTGCTCGCGATCCCCGGCATCGGCAAGAGCATGCTGCGCAACCTACAGGAGCTTCTCACCGAGGGCAAGCTCAGCACACAAAAAGAACTGCTGGAGAAATACCATCCGTCGATGCTCCAGCTGCTCAAGATTCAAGGTCTCGGCCCCAAGACGATCAAGCTCATCTGGGACGCGTACCAGGTCTGTGACGTCGACGGCGTCGAAAAACTCGCCCGCGAAGGCAAAATCCGCGAACTGCCGCGTATGGGCGAGAAGCACGAAGCCAAGCTGCTCAAGGCCATCGCCGATTATCGCCGCATTGGAGGACGATTCAACATCGACATCGCCGAAGAGCAGGCCGAAAAGCTCATCGCGTACATCGAAAACTTTCCCGGCGTCGACAAGATCACGCCCGCCGGCTCGCTGCGCCGCGGCCGCGAGAGCGTTGGCGATCTCGACATTCTCGTGACCGGAAAAATCTGCTCGACCGAAGAAGGCCGGCAGAAAGCCATCGACCACGTCGCCAAATATCCTCCACTCATGGACGTGATCGCGCGCGGCGACAACAAGATCAGCTTTCACTTGCGCGACGGCATGCAGGTCGATGTACGCCTGCTGCCGCCGGAATCCTTCGGCGCGGCCATGCAATATTTCACCGGATCGAAAGCGCACAACGTCGCCCTGCGCATGCGCGCGCTCAAAATGGGATACACGCTCAACGAATACAGCCTGGCCACGCTCGAAGGCGAAAAACCGGTCGCCGGAAAAACCGAGGAAGAAATCTACTCGAAGCTCAAGCTCGACTACATTCCGCCCGAGATGCGCGAGAACCTCGGCGAGATCGACCTCGCGGAAAAGCACGCGCTGCCCAATCTCATCACGCAAGAAGATATTCAAGGCGACGTCCACATGCACACCGTCGAAACCGACGGCAAAAATACGATCGAAGAAATGGCCGAAGCCGCCAAGGCGCGTGGCTACAAGTACATGGCCATCACCGACCACTCCAAGAATCTAGCCTTCGCCAACGGTCTCGACGACCAACGCGCCGTTGAGCACATCGCCCGCATTCGCGAGGCCGGCAAGAAGATCGACGGCATCACCGTCCTCGCCGGAATCGAAGTCGACATTCTTGCCGACGGCGACCTCGATCTCTCCGACGACGTGCTCGCGCAAATGGATATCGTCATCGCCAGCGTCCACTCCGTTTTCAATCAGGAAGCGGCCAAGATGACCGATCGTCTGATTAAAGCCGTTTCCAATCCCAACACTTCACTCCTCGGCCATCCCACCGGCCGCATGCAGGGCCGCCGCGACGCGTATCCCTTCGATTTCGGCGCGGTCGTCGCCGTCGCCGCGAAAAACAAAGTCGCGATGGAACTCAACGCCTATCCAGACCGCCTCGATCTCAATGACGTACACCTGCGCCAGGCCAAGCAACAGGGCGTGAAAATCGTCATCAACACCGACTCCCACCACACCTCGCACATGGAAAAAATCCGCTTCGGCATTTTGCAAGCGCGACGTGCCTGGCTCACCAAAGACGACGTGCTCAACACGCTTCCACCGCAAAAATTCGCCAAAGCGATGAAGCACGGGTGGTGATTAAGCACGGGTGGTGATGCAATCGCTCTTAAAGTGATGTCATCCTGAACCCGGCTGAAAGCCGGGTGAGGGACCGTACGACGGCATGAAGCGGCGATGCGGCGGAAAAGGCTCCCTGTATGCCATGGAGCAACGCAGATCTCTCAAACAGCACACTTACTGCCCGCCGACGTAAGGTCCCTCGCGCCGGCTTTGCCGCCGCTCAGGATGACATCTGATCTAAGCTACCCGCCCCACGCCATCTTGTCGCTCCCCACCGAACGCGCTATAGTCCTCAACCACCAGGGCCCTGCTCTTCATTTCTCGGAGCGTGGAGTACCCAGCCTCAGCATTGTGTGGTCAATACTGTGCGGTCAATGGACTGAGTTGGCTCCAGGCAGACTGTCGAGGCTGACTATGTGGACGTACATCCAAGTCAACGGCCAACTTCTGGACGATGACGGAACCGTCGTCGACACCGGCTACTCCGGATGCGACGAAGGCAAAAATAATCCTTCCATGCAGGCCGTGCACGACATGGGTCCGATCCCGCAAGGCCGCTGGACCATCTTCGGACCTCCCTTCAACACGCCCGATCACGGACCGAACGTGCTGCGGCTTGAACCGGTGAACGGAACCAACACCTTCGGCCGCGATGGATTCCTTATGCACGGCGACAACAAGGACTTTCCCGGCACTGCGTCGAAGGGCTGCATCATCATGGGACCGAGCACGCGTCCGAGAGTCTGGGCCAGCGGCGACCATGATCTGAACGTGGTAGCGGCGCCAGAGGCCCCGGGCGACGACGAAACCGCAGCATAAGCGTAGAATCGGGGGCATGCTATTTCACCACGATGTCATCCTGAACCCGTCGGCACGACGGGTGAGGGACCTTACGACAGCGGATGTCACGGTGCGGTAAGCGAGTTCATCTTGATCGCTGGCAGTGTCGGTGGTCTTTTTCGGCGGCGCCGACGCTGTGTGCCGCCGTAAGGTCCTTCGCGCCGGCTTCGCCGCCGCTCAGGATGACATCACGGACTTGCCCAAACATTGATTTCGTCATTACCACTTTATGAGCGAACCCACGCCCCCGACACCCGCGGCACCGCAGCCTCCGGCGACTGCCTCGCAGCCGCCGGCAACGCCAGTCCCCGCACCGACTGCCTCCGGCCCGACCATCCGCATTGGCGAGGAGTTCGGCACGGCGAAAAAAAACCTTCCGCCGGCAAAGATGTTGCTCATCGCCATCGCCGCCGTGTTGGTCGTCGTTGTCATCGCGTCGTTTGTGAAGCGCGCCAAGCCGCAGGCCTCCGGTTCGCTCGACAACGTCGTCGCGGTCGAGATCCCCGGCCAGAACTCCACCATGGCCGCCTTGACTTTCACCCTGCGTAATACCAGCGACACGATTCTCTACGTGCGCACTCTGCAAGGAAAAATCAAAACATCGAACGGCGAAACCTCGGCCGACGCCGTTTCCGCCATCGACTTCGACCGCTACTTCCAGGCGTTCCCTACGCTGAAAGCCGGAGCCCAGCCCGCGCTCACCCCCGAAACGAAAATTCAGCCGGGCGAAACCGCAGCGCGCACCATCATCGTGGCCTTTCCCGTCACGCTCGATGCATTCAATGCACGGCAATCGACCAGCGTAGTCGTGCAGCCCTACGATCAAACCGTTCCGGTAGTGATGACGAAGTAATAATTTCCAAAAGTGTTGTCATCCTGAGCGGCGGCGAAGCCGGCGCGAGGGGCCTACGTCTGCAGACAGCACCGCTACCGCCAAAAAGACCAACGTCGCTGCCGACGACCAGAGCGAATCTCCTCTACCGCATTGTGATATCAGTCGTCATACGGTCCCTCACCCGCCGTTCCGGCGGGTTCAGGATGACATCCCCTTTGATTCTTGACAGCATCGCGTGCCAGCTTGCGCGAATTCGCCAAATGCGTTTCCATAGCGGGATGAAAATTCTCCGCCTTCTTGTCATCCCTGTGTTCGTTCTGCTCGCCACGCTCGCGTTCGCCGCCGACACCAGCAAATACCTCTTCTTCGTCGGCACCTACACCAACGACGAAGGCAAAGCCACCAGCAGCAAAGGCATCTACGCCTACTACTATGATCCCGCCGCAGGAAAGATGGACTCGCTTGGCGTGGCCGCGGAGACAACCAACCCCTCGTGGCTGGCGATCAGCCCGAACGGCAAGTTTCTCTATGCGGTCAACGAGGTGCCCAACTACAAAGGCCCGAACAGCGGCGGCTTGAGCGCATTTGCGATTGATCGCGACAAGAACGACCGCCCCAATGGCAAGCTGACGTTTCTAAATGAAGTCGCCACGCGCGGCGCCGACCCTTGTTACGTCACCATCGACAAGACGGGCAAGTGGGCGCTGGTGGCGAACTATACCGGCGGCAGCGTCGCGGTCTTCCCTATCGGCGACGATGGCAAGCTGGGCGAGGCGTCGGACTTCATCCAGCACAAAGGCCATGGCGCGAATCCCAAGCGGCAGGAAGGTCCGCACGCGCACTCGATCGATCTGTCGCATGACAATCGCTTCGCCTACGTCGACGACCTCGGTCTCGATGAAGTGCTCGTCTACAAATTCGATGAGAAGAACGGCAAGCTCACGCCCAACGATCCGCCATTTGCTAAGGTTGACGCGGGAGCGGGGCCGCGGCACATTGCGTTTTCGCCCGATGAGAGCCATGCGTTCGTGCTCACCGAGATACAAGGTACCGTGAACGCCTTTTCGAACTCGCCTGCCAAAGGCGAGATGCACTTTCTGCAGAAAATCACGACGCTGCCGAAAGATTACTCTGGCGAGATCGAGGACGCCGAGATTCGCATGCATCCTTCGGGTAAGTTTGTTTATGCCTCGAGCCGAGGGGACGCGAATAGCATTTCGGTATATGCCGTCGATGAAAAAGCGAGTGCGGAACCGCTGAAGCTGGTCGAGATGGTATCGACGGCCGGAAAAACTCCACGCAGCTTCGAGATCGATACGACCGGGACGCTCCTCGTTGCCGAGAACGAGAAGTCGGACACTCTGCTCTTCTTCGGTATTGATGAGGCTACAGGGAAGCTTCACAGCACCGGCACCGTGCTGCATGTGCCGTCGCCGGTCTGCGTGAAGTTCTTGGTTTTGAAGTGGAAGTAAAAACGGTTGTCATCCTGAACCCGGCTGAAAGCCGGGTGAGGGACCGTACGATGGCGTCGATCGTTGATGCTGTAGGCGAGGGCTAGACAGCCGCGGCCGACGCGAGGCTCTCGACAACTACACCGAAGCTATTGTCTGACGTAAGGTCCCTCGCGCCGGCTTCGCCACCGCTCAGGATGACAATCGTGTCGGATGTTTTTTGCTTGGTGAGGAAGCTGGGCGCTCTCTGCGATGGCCGTTGCCGCGATTTGCGGCCTCGCATTTTGACGATCTCAGTCGCAGTCGACCTTGGGGCCGCGGGAATTTTCGGCTCACGCAGCCGCTTGTTAAATCGGTTTAACTTGCGAATTTAAGTGATTGATTTTACTGCACTTACACTCATTTATTTCAACAGTGCTTATCGCGCCCAATTCCCTTCCGTTCATCGGCTTGCGATGAATTGCTCCCGTTTCGGTGCAATCGAGTTGGACGTTGCCCGGGCCTCGAAGTTTTTCTCGCTTGCTCGAGTCGCCGAGGGGCGTCCTTTCACCCAACGTGCATATGCGCGGGAGATCCTTCGCTCCGCCTGAAATGCGGCTCCGCTCAGGATGACACCGCTACCTGGGGCTCCGCTATTCACGGCGTGGCTGAGCGTGTCTCTGCCTACGATTTTTTCTGGATTCCCTTGCGGCGGGCTAGATGCGTATTGGCGTTGGGAGTGATCTCGTCGTATTTGAGGCAGCTGATCGAGCCATCGACTTCGAGGACAGCTAACGCGACCTGATCGCTGCGCTCGATGCCGTGCTCGCGCAGTGCGCGGTGCAGTTGATCAACGCTTACGTGCTCTTTCGCCATGTGCGCTTCGATCGTTTGGCCATCGTGGATGAGCAGCGTGGGTTGGCCTTCGATCACGCGGCGGAAGCGGCGGTTGATGCCGGTAAGGTTGGCGACGAAATGATTCAGGATCAGCAGCGTGCAGGCTGCGATCACGCCGCCTGACAGTGACGTGTCGGGGCCGGTCATCGCGTTTTGCACGGAGTTCGAGAGCAGGAGCAGCAGCGTGAGGTCAAACGGGGTCATCTGTCCGACCTCGCGCTTGCCGCTTAAACGGACGCCGATCAGCACGAGAAGGTAAATCACTCCGGTGCGCAATACGATCTGCAACAACACGTGCGCGCCGGGAAAAAATGCCGGAGGCATTTTAGTTGGCCGTCACCGGTACCGGCGCGTTTTTGGGCGTGCTCAGATATCCCGTGGCTTTGTTCTTGTCGACGGTCCACACGACGAGCTCAAACAACAAGTGGTCGCGGCCGGAGTAGAACTGAATCGGCTCGGAGATGTTGCGGTCTTTCTTCTCGATCGTCTTGTCGTCGGCGGTGACGTTCAGCGTGAACTTGCCGCGTTTCGAGTCGGCCTTCTTCAACTGCAGGCTCACGGTTGAAACCGGCTGCGGCTTGGCTCCGCGCAGCAGGGTGAACTCGTAGTAATTGCGGTCGCCCTTGTGCTTGAGCACTTCGAGATCGGAGCGCGTGTTGGCGATAAGGCCGCTCTGCACGCCGAGATCCCCGACAGCGCTTTGCAGCTTGGCCTTGGTGGCTTCGAGGTCGGCCTTGGTGGAGGCGACATCGGTTTTTACGCCGCCAACATCAGTTTTGACGCCTTCGATCTGGCCGTTCACCTGGCCGATCTGCTCTTTCTGTTCTTTCTCCAAACGACTTTCGGCGGCCTTCTGCGCAGAGATCAGGTCCGCGGTGCGCTGGGCAAGTTCTTTCTTGGTCATGCCGGCCTGACGCGCGAGGGTTTCCTCCTGCGCCTCGGCTGTCTGCATGCGGTTCTGCAGTTCCTTCACTTGCGCCTGACTGCCGCTTAAGTCGGCCTTAAGGCCTTCGATGGCGGTATGCGTGGCATAGTGGGCATAGCCGAAGCCCGCCACGACTAGAATTGCAAGCACGGTCAGAATCCATTTGCCAGCCGTCGATTGTGTTTCCATTGGGATTTGATCGCCTTCAGCCATACACTCTTCCCTCCTGAGGAAGCATAACGATTGGGTTAGTAAGAATACTTAATTGTTCTGCAGGGAGTACGACAGTGTCAATTAGCTGCTAGGATGCGGCGTTCGACGCGAAACGATGCTTTTGGCAACGCGGCGCGGACCGGGCTCTGCAGCCGACGATGAGGTCGAGGCGGGGTTGTAGATCCAGAGGCTGGCGTGCGGGCGAGGAGGGCGGCAGTGGTCATCCTCTTCGCGGCATTGAAGCTGGAGATTGTTGAAAGATCCCTCGGAGGGCTTGCGCCCTCCGAGGGATGACCGTGCCTTTAATTCACGCGCTGGGTTCGGAGTTGTCTTCTTCGAACTGAACCCAGGCTTTACTCCGAATCCCAGGTGACGGTGAAGCTGGTGCCGTCGCCGGTAAGAGCGGACGGGACGGCCTCGTTGGCTCCGGTCGAACCGTTGACCATAATCGATTCGAACACGTTGCTGCCGTAGGCGCCGATCGCACCTGAGACGCCGGAACTGGTGGCGTCGTTGGTGCTGCTTACGCCGGAGTAGTCCTGGCCGAAGTCGACGGTGCCGAAGTCGGCCAGAGGCAGGATGCCGCCGCGCCGTGTGCAGCAGGGCGCTTCGGCGATCCACTCCGCCGAGGTACGCTTCGCTCCAGAGACGTTGCCCGTTTTGGTGAACGTTCTGCCGGTGGTGTGATTGGTGAGCGTCAGCGTGAATGACGAACCGCTGTTCCACTTCACCGTGGCCGAAATGACATTGCCGGGCGAAACGGGAACGCTCGAGATCAGAACGGAGGCCGCCGGATAGAACTCGTACCATGCGTAATACGAGGGCGTGCGGCCGTTGCAGTCGGAGTCGGTTCCGGTCTGCTCGACAGTGCTGGAGGTCCATCCGTCGATGCCGACCCAGAAGGACGAGTAGGTATTGGGCGTCGTGGAGCAGTTCACGCTGGGAACGATCCAGGAACCGAGCGCCTGGGTGAAGGCCGTGCCTTCGACGGCGTAGCCGCTCCAGTTGGTGCTGTCTTCCACGGTAACGTTGTCGACGATGCGCGGCGCAGTTCCATAGCGTTGCCGGGGATAGTGCTGCCGCGGAGTCACGGATGTGCCGGTTATTGAAGCGCTCTGGTCGGGGGGGTTTGGATTCTGAACATTGGAACTTTGAACCTGGGCCATCGCCGGTACCACGGCGAGAGCTAGAACAAGTCCCAGTCTCTTCGATGTCATCTTGATTCGTCCTTTCGCTCTGAAATTTCAACCTGCTTTAGCCAGAGGGGCGCTATTGTACGCAGGAAGAGAGAGGAAATCCGTTACATGGTGGGCTTTGTCCGGAAATTGGAACAGAGTCGTCCGGGGACAGAGGAGAGTGCGATGGGCAAGAGGTGGGTGAGGATACGAACGGGATGGGAAATGGCAGTGATGCTGTGCCTCATGGGGTGCCTGGGTTCGGCTCCCGGAAGCAGTGCGGACGAAATCACGGCGTTCAACAAACAATTTGCCGCTCTGCATTTGAAGATGGATCACGCCGGCATTCTGGCCATGTGGGCCGAGGATGGCGTGGACCTGATGCCGGGCGAGGCTCCGCTGATCGGAAAGAAAGCGATCGCGGCCTGGCTGGGGGAGGTGCAAAAGGAAATCGCCGGTCACAAGGTGACCACTGAGGACCTGGAGTTTCACGACATCGCGGTGTCAGGGGACTGGGCGTCAGAGTGGGCGACCGAACATCAGGTAGTGGAGATTCCCGGCAAGCCTGCGCACGATGGCTACGGCAAGCTGGCGCTGGTGCTGCATCGGGAAAATGGCGAGTGGAAGATCAAGCAGGAGATGTGGAACGACGCGCCGAAGGAGTGAAGCTTGGGGTGCAAAGCGCTCGCGGTTTTATCCAAATGTAACGAAGTTAATGCTGTTTCCGTCTGGATCTCGGACGATGAAATCGGTTCCGCCCCACGCCTGCTTCTTAAGCTTCTGAGCGAACTCGACGCCCCGGGCCTTGAATTCTTCGAACAGAGCTTGAACATTCGTGACCTGGATGGAGGCCACGAGCAACGATTTTTCGTGAACGGCTGCCTGCGCAAAAAAGGGCTCGCGTACGAAGCGGAGATGCAGGCAGACGCCGTCACGCGATACCGATCCGTAAAACGGGGGCGAACCGTGGAGGAAGTCGGTGGCAAAGCCAAGCTTCTCCCGGAAGAACGACGCGGCAGCTTCGACATCACGCACGAGCAGTATCGGGACCGCGAGCTTGAGTGACGGTGGCGCTGAAAGAGCGCGCGGCGTTTTGGGCACACCGGGGGCGGCGGTTTTCAGTTCGGCCCAACTGCGGCGGCCGGCCTCCACGGCGACGATCTCCTGCGCCAGGGCGAGAGTGAATTTGAGCGCCAGCACCTGGCGATCGCTCAACGTGCGATAGCGTTCGAGTTGACGAACCTTTCCGCCGATGGAGTAGTCGCCTTCGCGATGCCAGCGCAGCAACAACTTTGCTTGTTTGCGGTAAGTTTCGAGGGTAGGCATGTGCACACTCCTGCTGAGATTTTTCAGCGGGCGGGCCTAGCCCTTTCGGCGGAAGTGCCGGAGTGCCCCACGGGAACGGCTTCGAGCCTAAGGGGGAAGGCGAGGTGGTGTCAAGCTTTGTGGTCGTTCGGGAAGGGATCCGTTCACTTCTTGCTTTTTCCACTACTCGAACTTCCAGCGCGTGGATTTGTTTTGGAAATGTTTTTCCCACATGGCGAAGACCACGCGGGGGCGCACGGCGAAGACTGGCTCTTTCATGTTGAGCATGTCTTCTTTCATCTTCGATAAATCGAATTTGTACTTGCGCTCGTAGGCGGGAATCATTTTGCGGCGGGCGGCTACGCCGGCGATTTCGGCGACGCCTTCTACGATGATGGCTTCGTGGGCATGCTCAGTACAGATGATGCAGTTGGGGTTGGCCGCGAGGTTGCGCGCTTTGCGCGATGTGGCGCCGGTGCTCACGAGAATGCGTCCGTCTTGCCAGAGGCCCCAGACGACCATCACGTGCGGGGAGCCGTCGGGCTTGGTAGTTGCGGGCTTTATCGTGCATATCCAGTAATTGTGCGATTTTTTCAGGCGCTGCTCGGCCCAGCTCCAGGGGAGCAGGCCTTTTTTACTTTTGGGGAATCCGTAGCCGGGGGCGTGGGGGCGGGAGGAGGCGGGACTTTTGGATTTGGTCGGCATCTTTGGTCGGCACCTGTCGTCGCTGTCTGGGCACGGAGGAGTATTCGATTAACGTCCGTGCCTTTCAACCATTCTCTCACTCCAGGTCTCTCACCCCAGGCGAAGGGGCGTGCACTCCGTACCGTTCGCGGGAACAAGTGCGGCAAAGGCCCGGCCAGACGCCGGG
Source organism: Candidatus Solibacter sp. (assembly GCA_035501655.1). Taxonomy (GTDB): domain Bacteria; phylum Acidobacteriota; class Terriglobia; order Terriglobales; family Acidobacteriaceae; genus Sulfotelmatobacter. The sequence goes on along the minus strand of DATJVU010000024.1, from coordinate 8,506 downwards.
TTCGGCTAGTCAGATATATGCTAGAAGCTATTGACAGTACAGGCTTCTACGCCTAATATCACGCTCGAGGATTTCCGCCTCCCTGCAGCAGTTCCTTCCCCGAGACATCCCCCGAGGCGAAGATCTCCGACTCGCCGACATCAGGAGGTACCGATATGTTCCGGACATTTGCAATGGCAACTTTGCTGCTCGCCGCCAGTTGGGCTACAGCGGATCCGGTCGCAATCACTGTGGATTGCGGCGCGGGCCGGTCGCTCAGCGCCGCGCTGGCGAAGCTAGACAAATCTGCACCGGCAACCGTGACAGTCAAAGGAACGTGCACCGAGTTTGTGCAAGTCGAGGGATTCAACGGCTTAACGCTGAATGGCCTGCCGGGAGCAGCCTTGCAGCAGCCCGCTTCGAATCCGCAGGGCAATGCGTATGTCCTGTCCATTTACGACTCGCAAGCCATTACCGTCAACGGGCTTGCCGTGAACTCGCTCTCCACCATCTTTTCCGGCATCGGAATTGGCGGGGGCAGCCATGGTATTCGCCTGCAAAATGTGGCTACCGACGGCTCCTGGGGAATCGTGGTGTACGAGGCCTGCCAGGTGTGGCTGGTGAACGTCACAGTCAACATTACATCCGGTTATGCAGGCATCGCGGCCTACGACAAGTCCGACGTCCACATTGTGAACGGATCGATCGGACGCCCCGCGGACTCTAACTTCTACGCGGGCATCGCCGTCGGTTCAGGCCATATCACCATGCAGGGGACAACCATTCGCGACATGCAGCAAGGCATCAGCATTGATGGCAGCGGAAGCGTCGATCTGGTTTATTTTGACAGCATCGTCGCAGCCCATGACGTGATCATCAACAATCCCGCAGGTACGAACCTAAACGGGGTGATCGTCTCGGATGCATCGTCGCTCAACCTGGGCAACATCAAGTTGCGCATCGCGCATGCCGGGCAGTCCTATGGTTCGGATACTGGGGCGGTGCTGGTTACCAACGGCTCGACGATGAACGCCGGCGCGAATCTCATTGTGTCAGGCAGCCAGGGGCAGGGCGTGATGGTGGCCAACAATTCTCACGCGACTTTGGCCGGCTCCAGCATCACTGGCGGCGCACATGGAGGGTTGGTCGTGGTCAACCTGTCGACGGCCGGAGCAACGGAGGGCAGTGCTCTGACGACGATTAGCGGGAACGCTGCGGACTTGTTCTGCGATTCCAAATCGCAGATTGCGGGCACCGCGAACATTGCGAACGCAACCAGCGTGCAGTGCGCCAATCTATTGTCCGGGGACTACGAAGCTCTGCCGTGAGAGAACTGCGGATTTTCTGACGACTTTGTTGGCATCGATCTCTCTTCTTTCTGTAATTGCGGAAGTGATCGGCTCAAAGGCAATGTCATCCTAAGCGGCGGCGAAGCCGTCGCGAGGGACCTTACGTCAGCCCTACGCCGGGTTGTGACATCAATGGGGTCCTGCATGCGGCCGGCAGTGCGGTGGGACCTTTTCAACTGCACTGGCACTTCATGCTGCCGTATGGTCCTTCACCCGGCGTTCCGCCGGGTTCAGGATGACATCGGACAGAGTTCAATTGATCCTACAAGTTTTTCTTCGTCCACTGGTCGATGCGGTCCAGGGCCTGCTGCAGGTTTTCAAGCGAGTTGGCTACGCTGAAGCGCAGGTAGCCTTCACCGAATTCGCCGAATGACGTTCCTGACAATGCCGCTACTCCCGCTTGCTCCAACAGCGCGTCGGCTAGTGGCTTCGATTTCCATCCCGTGGCTTTGATGTTGGGGAAAACGTAGAACGCGCCTTTGGGCATGCGGCAGGAGAAGCCTTTGATCTTGTTGAGTCCAGCGACGAAGACGTCGCGGCGGCGCTGGAATTCGTCGCGCATGTGGTCGACCGAACTCTGGTCGCCGCGGATAGCTTCGACTCCGGCGACCTGGGTGAAGCTGGCGGTGCAGGAGTTGGAGTTGGTCATCAGGCGCGTCATGTGCGCGGCTAGATCGGGGCGCATGACGCCGTAGCCCATGCGCCATCCGGTCATGGCGTAGGTTTTGGAGAAGCCGTCGAGCAGGATGGTGCGTTCCTGCATGCCGGGCACCGACATGATGGAAAAATGCTGGCCACCGTCGAAGAGCAGGCGACTGTAGATTTCGTCGGAGAGGACGAGGATGTTGCGGTCGCCGATAGCGCGGGCGATCTGCTCGATGTCGTGGCGTTCGAGAACACCGCCGGTGGGATTCTGCGGCGAGTTGATGATGATTAGCTTGGTGCGGTCGTTGATGAGCGAGGCGAGTTCGTCGACGTCGAGCGAGAAATCGCGCTCTTCACGCAGTTGGATGGGAACGGCGCGGCCACCGACGTAGTGGATCATCGACTCATAGATTGGGAAGCCGGGGTTCGGGTAGATGACCTCGTCGCCTTCATCAATGAGCGAGAGAATGGTGAAGAAAATAATTGGCTTGCCGCCGGGGACGACCACTACTTCTTCAGGCGTTACTTTCACACCGCGAGTGCGGCTGACATATTCAGCTAGCGCCTGGCGCAGCTCGGGCTGGCCGGCGGAAGGGCCGTAGTGGGTCCATCCCTGGCGCAAGGCGTTGACGCCGGCTTCGATTACGTTGGCAGGCGTGTCAAAATCGGGCTCGCCGATTTCGAGGTGGATGACGCTTTTGCCCTGGCGCTCGAGGGCGCGGGCTTTGTTCAGAACTTCGAAAGCGGTTTCGGTGCCCAGGCGCGACGTGCGGCGGGCGAGTTGCAGTTCGTGTTGGGTGGCTCTGGACATTGCAATACTCCGGCAAAAGGCAAACGGAGAATTATACGCCGGGGTTAAGTTCAGTCTTGGCGAGAAAGGGTTTCACCACAGAGGGCACAGAGGATCACAGAGGAACACTGACAACAGATAGAATCCTGCCATGACATATCTTGACGAGCTTATCGCACATCAGGAGTGGGCTGATGCGGAGCACTGGCGGGCCTTGAAGGCGCACGGTGCGGCCTTGAGCGACGATACGATCCGAAAGCGCCTGACGCATATTCACCAGGTGCAGCATGCGTTCTTGTGGGTGGCGGGCCCGCGCAAGACGGAGTTCGTTTTCCGGGAGGACTTCGCGGATTCCAAAGAACTTGAAGACTATGCGCGGCGCGGGCATCTTGGTTTGCGGGAGCTCCTGCCGTATGCGGCGCCGGAGTGGCTGGAAGAGATCGTCGATATTCCGTGGTCGAAGCGGCTGACAAGTCTCAGCCGGCGGCACGCGCTCACGCAGGCGGTCATGCACAGCCAATATCATCGTGCGCAGAATGCGACGCGGCTGCGCGAGATGGGCGGCGCGCCGCCGACTACAGATTTCATTTTGTGGGTAAGCCAGGAGCAACCGGCCGCAGGGTGGGAGTAAGCGGAGACACCACGATCAGCGGCTGGCTGGAAGCCTGATCTCGAAAGCGGAGAACCATGGACACACTTGGTCAATTCAAGGAAATGCAAAAAGAGGGGTGGAAGAGTTTTGCTCCGCTGGAAACGATCACTGTTGCGGCGGCGGCGCGGCTGGTGCAATTCGCTGGAGTCAGCAAAGGAATGCGGGTGCTCGATGTGGGTTGCGGGACTGGTGTCGTGGCTCTTACCGCGGCGCGCGCCGGTGCGCAGGTAGAAGCGATCGATCTGACGCCCGAACTGCTGGAGCGGGCGCGGGCCAACGGAATCACGGCCGGAGTGAGCGTGCAGTGGCAGGAAGGAGATGCTGAGCAACTGCCATTTGGCGATGGAGAATTCGATGTTGTGTTGAGCCAGTTCGCGCACATTTTTGCGCCGCGTCCTCAGGTGGTTACGGGCGAAATGCTGCGCGTACTGCGGTCTGGGGGAACGATCGCCTTTGCCACCTGGCCGCCGGACTTGCTGGTGGGAAAGTCCATGGCGCTGGGAGCACAGTACCTGCCGCCATTGCCTCCCGGAGTATCGCCGCCGAGCCTGTGGGGAGAAACGCATTTCGTACAAACGCAGCTGGGCGACCGGGTGAAGGATCTCGCATTTGAGCGAGCGGCTTTGCTGGTCCCGGCGCTTTCCGTGAGGCATTACCGTGCACACGCCGAGCGTACTGTCGGTTCGGTGCGGAAGATGGTGGAGACTTTGAGCGTCAGCGCACCGGAGCGCCTTGAAGAATACCGCAGGCAGTTCGATGACATCGTCGAGCAGTATTATCGCGACAATCTGGTGCGGCAGGATTATTTGCTGGCGCGGGCGCGGAAGATTTGAGGGCTTTTGAGGGCAGCTAAGCACAGGTTGCCCCCAGCTCGCTTGGCAAAATGACAAGAAAATCTTTGGTGCATTTGCTGTCGAGCTGTGCTCAACTCGGCGGACGAATGCGTCCGCCGCTCCAAAGAAATTTGGATTATTCCGAGACGCTGTGTTCTTCGCTTTGGGCGCGGAGGATGCGGTCGACGGAGTAGGGGGCGCGGCGGCTGGGTTCGTGGTAGTGGCGGACTTGCATTTCGCCGAGCAGGCCGATGGCTAGAAGGTTGAGGCCGCCGAGGAGCAGGCCTAGAGACGCCATCATGAGTGGGCCGTGGCTGGCCATGACCGGGACGTGGCGCAGGAATTTTTCGACTCCCAACCAGAGCACAACAGCGCTGCCGGCCATGATGCTCATCATGCCGAATCCACCGAAGAAGTGCAGCGGGCGGGAGAGGTAGCGCAGCAGGAAGCGGATCGTGAGTAAGTCGAAGAAGACGCGGAAGGTGCGTCCGATGCCGTAGTGCGAAACGCCGCGCTCTCGGTTCACGTTGCGGATGGGCACTTCGCAGATCGATGCGCCATGCCATGATGCGAGCGCCGGAATGAAGCGGTGGAGTTCACCGTACAACGGAACCTGCTCGAGAATGTCGCGACGATAGGCTTTGAACGTAGTGCCGAAGTCGTGGATGTCGACGCCGGAAATTTTCGCCATCATCCAGTTGGCGATGCGCGAGGGGATGCGGCGCATCCAAAAATTGTCGATGCGATTCTTGCGCCAGCCGCTGACGATGTCGTAACCGGCGGCGATGCGCTCGATAAACAGTGGAATGTCGTTGGGATCGTGCTGCAGATCGCCATCCATGGCGATGATGTACTCGCCGCGCGCGTGGTCGAATCCCGCGGCGAGGCCGGCGGTCTGGCCGAAGTTGCGGCGCAGCTTCACGACCGTTACGCGGCTGTCGACCGCGGCGATTTCGCGCAGCATGGCGAAGGTGTGGTCGCTCGAGCCATCGTCCACTAAAACGAGTTCGAAGGATTCGCCGGCGGCCTCCATGACGACCTTGAGACGGTCGTAGAGGTCGGTGACGTTCTCCTGCTCGTTGTGGAGCGGGACCACAATGGAGTACTTAGGCACGGTTTTTTGATTATACGGAAAAGCGGTGCTCAGTGGCCAGTGGTCAGTGGTCAGTTCTCAGATTGGTACGTCCGGTGAGCGGGAGATGGCGCCCGTCGGGCGGCATAGGACCGCCAAAACACAACTTCAACGTTCTTTTCCGTTTTCTCCATCGTCACCGGGCTCGGCGGCCAACTGGAAGTTCTCGCCAAGATTTCTGGCCATGGCGCTCAAACTACCGGCCAGCCGCGTTCGCCAGCGTTCGACGGAAAGCTGCGCCAGTTCTTCGATCGAGCGCTGGACGGTGTCCAGGGTATTCGCCGATTGGGCCTTGAGCGACTCGGAGACTGAGGCAATGATTCCTCTCTGAAGAATCTTCATGTTCTCGTTCGCCGTGTCCAGTTGAGTTCCCAGCGCTTTGTCGCTGCGGGCCGTGAGTTCCTCAAAAACGGCGCCGGCTGCATTCTCCAGCTGCCCGCGAGTCTCCCTTACGGTGTTGCTGGACATTTGCCCCAGACGCTGGTCGAGGCCAGATTCGAGGGCTCGGACGGATTTGTCCAGTTGGGCGATGCGCCGATCCAGGTGCTCGATCTGTTCTTGCATGCGAGACGACTCCGACGAGACTGCAGCGCGCAGTTGCTCCAGGTCTCCACGGCGGGCGTCGTGCTCGGCGTTCAGACTTTGCCGGAGGAACTCCAACAGCTCTTCACTTAAGCGCTGGAGCGAACTGCCGCCCTCCAGCAGGCGCTGGTGAAAGTCTTCCAGGCCGCGTTGCATGGTCGCCTGCGCGTGAGCGGAGATGTCGACCGAAATTGCGCGGGCTCGTTGGTCGACAGCTTTCAATTCGTCGGCAACGCGGCCCACAAAGGTCTCGTAACTTTCACTGGTTCTCTGGTCAATCGTCGACTTGGCGCTTTCGAGCAACTGCGCGTATTGCTGACGCGCTTCCTCCAGGGCTTTGGGCCCGAGGTCCTGTTGCAGGCGCAATCCGAGTTGTTGTTCCAGCTCAGGAGGAAGCCCAAGAACCGATACTTCAAAGCGGCTGGGATTCGCTTCGCGGTGCGCCAGCTTCTCTTTTAAGGCGATAACTTCGGCCTGGAGCGGGCGCATGGCGTCGGCGATGATCCGGCGCACTGGCGCTTCCAGTTGCCGCACCACCATATCGACTGGCGGGATCACTTGGGCGGCCGGCTTCTGCGAAGCCGGCCCGCTGGCTGAGACGCGCTTGGTCGACGGCGGGACTGGAGTGAGTGTCCAATCCTCGGGACAATCGCTCAGGCCCCAGAAGTTCTGCGGCCGGTCGAGCCGCGCTCCCAGCATCCAGCTGGCATTGTCGGAGGCGTAGGGCTGACAGGAAACGACATGGGCTGTGGTCTCGCGGCCATCTTTGCTGTGAAAACGCAGCGGGACGCCGTTCTCCAGCTTTGTGGGCGACACCAGGGCGCAGCCGTGCGCGTTGACGACCAGGGTTTGGCACACTTCCGAAAAGTGGGTTCCGGTCAGGCTGGTGACGAGGATCGGCAGTTCGGTCGGCACCCGGGAACTGCGCCGGAGGGTTGGAACATTTTCAATCAGCATGGCACGCGGCCTCCTGTTGCGAGGAGTTAGTTGGACTGAAGGGGCGGAGCGGCACGTAGAACTACCATAGCTCGACATGCGCCCGCGGAGACGGCTCAGAAGTATCGTGAGCGGGGTGACCATTAGTACAGCAGCGGAGCCGGCAACTGGCCAAACTCAGGCACGGAAGTTCTCCGACGGCAGCCAATCCTGCACAGCCCGCCGAGAGTGATAGCCTGTTTTCGTGGCAAAAGAACCGGCAAGCGAGTCGCTTTTCATCGAGGGGCGGGAGGTCCGGGTTACGAATCCGGAGAAAGTCTATTTTTCGCAGGCGAAGATCTCGAAGCTTGATTTGGTGCGTTATTACCTTTCTGTTGCGCCTGGGGCTTTGGGTGGGATTCGGGACCGGCCGATTGTTTTGAAGCGATTTGTGAATGGCGCGGAGGGCGAGGCGTTTTATCAGAAGCGTGCGCCGGAGCAGCGGCCGGAGTGGCTGCGGACGGTGACGCTGTCGTTTCCTTCGGGACGAACGGCTGAGGAGATTGTGGTGGACGATGCGGCCGGGCTCGCATGGATCGTGAATTTGGGATGCATTGAGCTGCATCCGCACGCGGTGCGGGCTGAGGATCTCGATCATCCGAATGAGCTGCGGATTGATCTTGATCCGATTCCCGGCGTGAAGTGGGACGATGTGAGGCGTGTGGCTTTGGAAGTGAAGGCGCTGCTCGAAGAGCTTGGGTTGCGCGGCTGGCCTAAGACAAGCGGATCGCGCGGCATGCATGTCAACGTGAGGATCGAGCCGCGCTGGACGTTTACTGAGGTGCGGCGGGCGGCGGTGGCGTTGTCGCGGGAAGTGGAGCGGTGGGCGCCGTCGCTGGCGAGTTCAAAGTGGTGGAAAGAAGAGCGGCACGGCGTGTTTCTCGACTACAACCAGAATGCGAAGGACCGCACCACTTGCTCAGCCTACTCGGTACGGCCACTTCCTGACGCGCGCGTCTCCACTCCGCTTCGTTGGGATGAAGTTCCGGATTGCGACCCGGCCGATTTCACCGTGCTCACTGTTCCGGCGCGATTCGCCAAAATCGGTGATCCGCACGCCGGCATGAACGAAAAACCGGGATCGCTCGAAAAACTGCTCGAACTGGCGGCCGCCGACCAATCCGCTGGGCTTGCGGACGCGCCCTGGCCTCCCCACTTTCGCAAAATGGAAAACGAGCCTTCCCGAGTGGCGCCTTCACGCGCGAAACGGGCGGTACGCAGTAAGATGCCGCTCATCGTGATAGCGAATTCACCGGACAAAGCGGCCGCCGTCGCGGGGCTCGAACGCTGGAAGGCCAAACACGCGGCTGTCGCGGCTCTGCTGGCTGTGGATGACGTCTTGATCGATAGCATGCGAGGCCGCTCCTCAACGTGGACCCGCATTCGCGTGAATCTGAGACACGTTCCCGAAAACATGCGACCGCCGCAGGAGACGCCGGACCCGGATGACGATCCCACGCGTGCGTGGCGAGAGAAGCGCGCCACCGGGCGAACATCAAAACGCGCCTAACGGCCGCTTGAAAAAATCGCGGCTAATTCCTGAGGTGGAACCACCTCGAGCTGTGCGTA